>NZ_JACIJF010000006.1 GCF_014199255.1 Sphingomonas xinjiangensis
TTTACCCGATCTCAATAGCCCCAACCCATGACAACACCGTGACGCAAAACAACGCCAACCCAACGCCCCACAACGCCGAATCGCTCACGACTCAGATACCTGATGCGCGTCGCCTGCCGGTTTTCGGCTCCTGCTCGCCGCGCCCGCCCGCCGAAGCTGGCCCCGGCCTGGCATGCGTAAATCACGCGAGCTTCACGGCCCGATGTTCGCGCGCCGACCGGTAAATCGCTTCGATCAAACGTAGGTCTCGCAGCCCTTCCTCGCCGGGCACGAGCGGCTCGCGGCCGCTCATCGCACATTCGGCGAAGTGATCGAGCTGCCCGACGAACTGGTTCTTGGGGAGCGCCGGCACGAAGCGCTGCTCGGTTTTACCGTTCGCGCGGACCCACATCTGCTGCCCTGCATAGGAGGTGGCGGGCTCCAGGCCGACCCAGCCCTTGTCGCCGGTGACGCGGTACGCATTGTGGTTCGAGGTGTAGCGCGAGACGCAGTTCGCGATCAGTCCCGAGGGGAAGCGCATCTGCCAGTCAATGCGGTCCTCCACGGTGCGGAAGCGCGGATCGCTGCGGTCGGTATACTCCATCGCGCTGATTTCGGCTGGTTCCTCCCCGGCGAGATAACGCGCGGCGTTGAGGCTGTAGATGCCGATATCCATCAGTGAGCCGCCACCCGACATCGGCTTGTCCAGCCGCCACTGATTGGGCTGCGCGTTGAAGCCATGTTCGGCGGTAATCAGCGCCGGCGTGCCGGCAAAGCCGCTCCGCACCAGTTCAATGGCATGGCGGTTGTGCGCTTCGAAGCGCGAGCGGTAGCCGATCATCAGCTTGCGGTTCGCCTTGCGCGCGGCGGCGATCATCGCCTCGCATTCCGCCGCCGACACCGCCATCGGCTTTTCGCACAGGACGTGCTTGCCGGCCTGGCTGGCACGAATCGAATATTCGGCGTGCATCGAATTGGGCAGGATCACATAGACCAAGTCGATGTCGGGATTGTCGCGGATGCGGTCATATTCCGCATAGCTGTAGCGATGAGTCCTGGGGATGTTGTATTCGCTGCCGTAACGCTCCAGCTTCTCGGGCGTGCCGCTGACCAGCGCGGTCAGGCGCGCGAACTCGCACTCCTTGATGCGCGGCATGATTTGCCGGGTAGCGTAGCTGCCCAGCCCGACAATGGCATAGCCAAGCTTTCGTTTCGGCTGGTCCGCCGCGCAGGCGGCAGTAGGGAGAACGGCAGAGGCGATCGAGCCCACGCCAAGGAGTTGGACCATGTCGCGGCGGCTAAAAGCTTGCTTGTCCATCTGACGCTCCTTGGCTGGGCGAGAAGTTCTACATCCGTCGATTTCTAGGCGACCTGCTCCTGACGCAACACCGGCACGGTGCCGAAAAGCGCGGCTTGCAGCTGTTCGGGGCTGAACGGCTTTTCGAGAATGCCCACCGCATCGCAGGCGTTGAGACTGTCTACATCGGCATAGCCGGTGACGATCAGCGCAGGGATCTCCGGGCAGACATTCCGGATCTGGCGGACCAGCTCGGTCCCCGATGTGCGCGGCATTGCGTAGTCGGTGATCAGCACGTCGAACGCCTGCGGATCCTGGCGCGCGAGCTCCACCGCCGAAACAGCGTCGGCGGTGTGCGTCACCCGGTGCCCGAGATCCTCCAGCAAGGCCGCAGTGGTCGTGCGGACAGCGTCGTGATCGTCCACCAGCAGGATGTTGAGCAGCGGCGCCACACCGACCGTTTCGACGAGCAGCGGTACGAGGTCGGCCTGCTGCGCTGCGCCGTCGGGCAGCCAAATCTCGACACAGGTGCCCTTCCCCACTTCGCTGTCCACGCGCACCGCACCGCCCGATTGCTGCGCAAACCCATAGACCATGCTGAGCCCTAGTCCGGTGCCCTTGCCCACGGCTTTGGTCGTGAAAAAGGGTTCGAGCACCTGGTCGAGGAGATGCTGCTCGATCCCGCAGCCAGTGTCGCGAACCGACAGGACGACATAGCGGCCGGATGCGAGGTCGCCGCCCACCTGTGGCGCGATGTCGATCGTGGCGTTGCGCGCGGACACCGTGATCGTGCCACCTTCGGGCATGGCGTCGCGCGCGTTGATGACGAGGTTCATAAGCGCGAGCTCGAGCTGGGCGGAGTCGGCGAAGACCGGCGACACCCCGGGTTCGAGCGACCATTTCAGCTCGACCAGCCCGCCGAGCGTGTGCGCCAGAAGGTCGGTCACCGAGGCCGAGAGATTGTCGATCCCGATCACCGCAGGTGCGAGCTTTTGCCTGCGGGCGAACGCCAGCAGGTGCTTCACCAGCCCCGCCCCCTGCTCGGCCGCGTGGCGAGTCATGCCGACGATCTTCTGTTGATCTTCGGTGAGCGTAATCCGCCGCTCGATCATGCCCAGACCGCCCAGCACCGCCGCCAGCAAATTGTTGAAGTCGTGCGCGATGCCACCCGTCAGCTGGCCGATCGCATCCATCTTGCGCGCCTGAATCAGCTGGCTTTCCAGCTCCTTGCGCTCGGTAACGTCGAGCAACGTGCCGGCATATTCGACTGGACTCCCCTCGGCATTGCGCAGCAGCACGGCCTGGTCGAGGAAGTGCTTGTACTGCCCGTCGGCGCACTGCCAACGATATTCGACCGATAGCGAACGGCCAAAGGGCCGACCCGCCATGGCGTCGATCACGCGGGCGCGATCCTCGGGATGAAGCCGATCGATCCAGATCGACGGATCACGGGCGATCTCCTGGAACGCGTAGCCCGTCACTGCGGCGAAGTTGCCGCTGACGAACTTGGGCACGCGGGGGCTGGCGTGCACATCTTCCAGATACAAAATGATCGGCAGCGATTCGATGATCGCTTCCTGACGCTGTTGCGCCCGCCGCAATTCCTGTTCCACCCGCAGCCGTTCGGCATTGGCGCGCAGATTGGCGTCGAGCAGCGCCTGTTCCTGCCGCGCCTTGCGCTGGATCTCCTTGGTCATCGAGAACAGGTCGACGAAGACCGCCACCTTGGAGCGTAGGATGGTGGGATCGACCGGTTTGAAGACGTAATCGACCGCGCCCATTGAATAGCCGCGGATCAGGTGCTGGTCTTCCTTGTTCACCGCCGACAGGAACACTATTGGCACGCGCTTGGTCTGCTCGCGCGAGCGGATGATCTGGGCGGTTTCGTAGCCGTCCATGCTCGGCATGTAGACGTCGAGCAGAATGACGGCGAACTCGCCCTTCAATAGCTGGCGCAGCGCCTCCTCGCCCGAATTGGCTACCACCACATCGGCCACATCTTCCAGCACGGTGGACACGGCGAGCAGGTTGCGTTCGTCATCGTCGACCAGCAGCACGCGGGCACGAGGCATCGGGCCTTCCTCGGCAGAGGAAAGCGCCAGCGTCTGTGCAGGCGACAGGGTTGCGTGCATTCCTACCTCAGTTCCGCTCGGCGATGATCAGGTCGACGGTGTGCGCAGCCTCGCGCGACCGGGCGATCCACACGCGGAGCAGGGCAAGCAGCAAGTCGATATCGACGGGCTTGGCAATGTAATCGGAAGCGCCAGCATCGAGGCACTTCTGACGGTCGCCCTTCATGGCCTTGGCCGTCACGGCCACGAGCGGCAAATCAGCCAATGCGGGGCGCTGACGGATTTGCTGCATCGTCTCGTACCCGTCCATTTCGGGCATCATGATGTCGATCAGCGCGATGTCGATTCCGGGCGTCTGCTCCAGGATCAGGATACCGTCACGGCCCCGTTCGGCATGCGACACTTCCACCCCATAGCTCTCCAGCACGCTGGTGAGCGAGTAGATGTTGCGAATGTCATCGTCGACGATCAGGATCTTGGCGCCGGCAAGCTCAGGCACGGCGTGGCTGACCTGGTGCAGGGCCTCCGCCTGTTCGGGGACGAGTTGCACGAGCTTGGGCGCCGTGCGGGCCTGTTCGGCGAGGTCGCGGAAGACGGCGGCAAGCACATCCTTGTCCGCGGGCTTCTCGGTCACGCCATCCGCGCCGAGATCAAGCGCCTTGGCAACCTTGTCCGCGCCGGAGATCACGTGGATTGGCAAGTGCCGGGTCTGCGGATCATGCTTGAGCAGGTCGAGCAGCACGAACCCGTCAATGTCGGACAAGCCGAGATCGAGGGTAATCGCATGCGGCTGGAGCTTGCGTACCAGCGCCAGCGTGCCAGCGCCTGCCGTCGACACAATGCCCTTCAGTCCGGCAGCCCGCGCGATATCGAGCAGGATGGAGGCGAAGGTGGGATCGTCCTCGACGATCAGCACGAACGGATCGCCTTGAAGCGCGTCGCGATCGTCGGAGAGCTCGAACGCGGCGGGAAGCGCGGTCGGCACCATCGCCCCGCTGTTATCGTAACGCGCGGTGGTGCCGATCTGAGTAACGCTGGCCGGGGCCACCGCCTGAAGGGGCACGAACAGGGTGAAGGTCGACCCCTCACCGGGCTTGGAGCGCACCTGGAGCTCGCCGCCGAGCAGCCGCGCGATTTCGCGGCTGATCGACAAACCAAGACCCGTGCCGCCATATTTGCGGCTAGTGGTGCCGTCGGCCTGCTGGAACGCCTCGAAGATCAGCTTCTGCTTGTCTTGGGGAATGCCGATGCCGGTGTCAGTGACGGCGATGGCGATCGCCTGATCGGCGTTGCGAAGCAGCGGGTGATTGGTGCTCCAGCCGCTCGCGACAGTCTGGACCGACAGCGTGACTGATCCGTCGGACGTGAATTTGAACGCGTTGGAGAGCAGGTTGAGCACGACCTGCTGAAGGCGCTTTTCGTCCGTACGGATGGAACCGGGCAGGCCTGCATCGAACCGCACATCGAAGTCGAGGTTCTTATCGGCGGCGAGCTGGCGGAAGGTCCGCTCCATATGCTGTTTGAGGCTTGCCATCGGCATCTCGCCAAGCTCGATCGACACGGTGCCGGATTCGATCTTCGACAGATCGAGGATGTCGTTGATGAGGTTGAGCAGGTCCGAGCCCGCCCCGTTGATCGTGCGGGCGAACTCGACCTGTTTGTCGTTGAGGTTGCCCTGTGGATTGTCCGACAACAGCTTGGACAGGATCAGCAGCGAATTGAGCGGCGTGCGCAGCTCGTGGCTCATATTGGCCAGGAACTCGGACTTGTACTTGGAGGTGAGCGCCAGCTGCTCAGCCTTTTCCTCCAGCGCGCGCCGGGCCATTTCGATCTCGAGATTCTTCGCTTCCACCTGGCGCTTCTCGTTTTCGAGCAGCTGCGCTTTTTCCTGAAGCTCCTCGTTGGTGTTGTGCAGCTCTTCCTGCTTGGTGGTGAGCTCGGTCTGCCGCGCCTGAAGCTCCTGGGTGAGCAGCTGCGACTGCTTGAGCAGGCCCTCGGTACGCATGGTCGCAGCGATCGTGTTGAGCACGATGCCGACCGACTCCATCAGCTGGTCGAGAAAGCTCTGATGCGTTTCGTTGAACTCGCTGAACGAGGCGAGTTCGATCACCGCCTTCACTTCGTCTTCGAACAGCGCCGGGAGGATGGTGACGTTGGCCGGGGTGGCATGGCCCAGCCCCGAGCCGATACGCAGGAAGTCGCTGGGTACGTTTTCGAGCAGGATCGGCCGCTTGTCTGCCGCGGCTTGGCCTACCAGCCCTTCGCGAAGCGCGAACTTCGCCTTGAGCTGGTCCTTGCTTTCCGCGCCGTAGCTGGCGGCGAGCTGAAGCGCGGTTTCGTCACCGTCGCGCGCGGTGACGTAGAACACGCCATATTGCGCGTTCACCAGCGGCGCGAGTTCGGACATGATAAGATTGGAAACGGTGGACAGGTCGCGCTCGCCCTGGAGCATGCGGCTGAAGCGCGCCAGGTTGGTCTTGAGCCAATCCTGCTCCGCATTCTTCAACGTCTGATCCTTCAAGTTGCGGATCATTTCGTTGATGTTGTCCTTGAGCGCCGCCATCTCCCCCGAGGCTTCCACCGCGATCGAGCGGGTAAGGTCGCCCTTGGTGACGGCGGTCGCGACGTCGGCGATCGAGCGCACCTGGTTGGTCAGGTTGGCGGCGAGCTGGTTCACGTTGTCGGTAAGATCGCGCCACAGGCCGGCGGCGCCGGGGACGCGGGCCTGGCCGCCTAGGCGCCCCTCAATGCCGACTTCGCGGGCCATGTTGGTCACCTGGTCACCGAAGGTCGACAGCGTATCGATCATGAAGTTGATCGTCTCGGCCAAAGCCGCGATCTCGCCCTTGGCGTCCACCGTCAGCTTGCGCTTGAGATTGCCCTGCGCCACCGCGGTCACCACGTCGGCGATGCCGCGCACCTGATTGGTGAGGTTCGTCGCCATCAGGTTGACGTTGTCGGTCAGATCCTTCCAGGTCCCGCCCACACCCGGCACCTGGGCCTGGCCGCCCAGCTTGCCCTCGGTACCCACTTCGCGCGCCACACGGGTCACTTCCGACGCGAAGCCGTTGAGCTGGTCCACCATCGTGTTGATGGTGTTCTTCAGCTCCAGGATCTCGCCCTTCACGTCCACCGTGATCTTCTTGGACAGATCGCCTTTCGCCACGGCGGTGGTCACTTCGGCGATGTTGCGAACCTGACCAGTCAGGTTCGCCGCCATCAGGTTCACATTGTCAGTAAGGTCGGCCCAGGTGCCGGCGACGCCGCGCACCTGCGCCTGCCCGCCCAGCTTGCCCTCGGTGCCCACTTCGCGCGCCACGCGGGTCACTTCCGACGCGAAGCCGTTGAGCTGATCCACCATCGTGTTGATGGTGTTCTTCAGCTCCAGGATCTCGCCCTTCACGTCCACCGTGATTTTCTTCGACAAGTCGCCACGCGCCACCGCTGTGGTCACTTCGGCGATGTTGCGAACCTGGCCCGTGAGATTGGCCGCCATCGCGTTCACATTGTCGGTCAGATCCTTCCACGTGCCGCCGACGCCCGGCACCTGCGCCTGACCGCCAAGCTTGCCGTCCGAACCCACTTCGCGCGCCACGCGCGTCACTTCCGACGCGAAGCCATTGAGCTGATCCACCATCGTGTTGATGGTGTTCTTCAGCTCCAGGATCTCGCCCTTCACGTCGACGGTGATCTTTTTCGACAAGTCGCCACGCGCCACGGCGGTGGTCACTTCGGCGATGTTGCGGACCTGACCGGTCAGGTTGCCGGCCATCAGGTTCACATTGTCGGTCAAATCCTTCCAGGTGCCGGCGACGCCTTCCACCTGCGCCTGACCACCCAGCTTGCCCTCCGAGCCCACTTCGCGCGCCACGCGCGTCACCTCAGAGGCAAAACCATTCAGCTGATCCACCATGACGTTGATGGTGTTCTTTAGCTCCAGAATCTCACCGCGAACCTCCACGGTGATCTTCCGCGACAAGTCGCCCTTTGCCACAGCGGTGGTCACGTCGGCGATGTTGCGAACCTGGCCAGTCAGATTGGCCGCCATCAGATTGACGTTGTCGGTGAGGTCCTTCCAGGTACCCGCGACGCCCGGCACCTGCGCCTGACCGCCAAGCTTGCCTTCCGTACCCACTTCGCGCGCCACGCGAGTCACTTCCGACGCGAAGCCGTTGAGCTGGTCCACCATCACATTGATGGTGTTCTTCAGCTCCAGAATCTCGCCCTTCACGTCGACGGTGATCTTCTTGGACAAATCGCCCGAGGCCACGGCGGTGGTCACCTCGGCGATGTTGCGCACCTGACCAGTGAGGTTGTCGGCCATCAAGTTGACGTTGTCGGTGAGATCCTTCCACGTCCCCGCGACGCCCGGCACCTGCGCCTGACCGCCCAGCTTGCCCTCGGTACCCACTTCGCGCGCCACGCGCGTCACTTCCGAGGCGAAGCCGTTGAGCTGGTCCACCATCACGTTGATGGTGTTCTTCAGCTCCAGGATCTCGCCCTTCACGTCCACCGTGATCTTCTTGGACAAGTCGCCCGAAGCCACCGCCGTGGTCACCTCGGCGATGTTGCGCACCTGTCCGGTAAGGTTGGCGGCCATCAGGTTGACGTTGTCGGTGAGGTCCTTCCAGGTGCCGCCGACGCCTTCGACGCGCGCCTGGCCGCCCAGCTTGCCTTCGGTACCCACTTCGCGCGCCACGCGCGTCACTTCCGACGCGAAGGAGTTGAGCTGGTCCACCATGGTGTTGATGGTGTTCTTGAGCTCCAGGATCTCGCCCTTCACCTCGACCGTGATCTTCTTGGACAAATCGCCCGAGGCCACGGCGGTGGTCACTTCGGCGATGTTGCGCACCTGACCAGTAAGGTTGGTCGCCATCGCGTTGACGTTGTCGGTCAAGTCCTTCCAGGTGCCGGCGACGCCCTTCACGGTCGCCTGTCCGCCCAGCTTGCCTTCAGTGCCCACTTCGCGCGCCACGCGCGTCACTTCGGATGCGAACGAGGCGAGCTGCTCGACCATGGTGTTCACCACCTTGCCGATACGCAGGAACTCGCCGCGTAGGGGCCGGCCATCGATTTCCACCGTCATCGTCTGCGACAGGTCGCCCTTGGCCACCGCGCCGATGACGCGGCTGACCTCGGCAGTCGGCTGGACCATGTCGTCAATAAGCTCGTTGACCGCACGCAGCTTGGTTTCCCAGCCGCCGGTGGCGCCGCGGACATGGCCGCGCTGCGTGATCTTGCCTTCCTTTCCGACCACTCGCGACAGCCGGTCGAACTCTTCGGTCATCTCGCCTTCGAGGCTGACGACTTCGTTGAACAGCGCGGCGATCTCACCATCCAAGCCGGGCAAATCCTCGGGCAAGCGGACGGAGAAATCGCCCCGGCGAAAACTGCGAAGCGCGGCAACGAGTTGACGGCGATCAAGTGCGTCCAGAGACGGTTCGGCGTTCACGAATCACTCCTGGCGCTCTGCTTCCGAAGAAGGCGAGCTGGAAGGCCCCCCGGCCGCGCGGAGATATAGCAGGCCCTTGAATATAGGGGAAGGGAACCCCGTTTTCGCCGGATGCGGTTGCAGCTTCGCGCCAAAGCGTTAGGAACCTCGCCGGGAATGGGGGAGATCGTGGTGGGAGACGGCCCAAGGCATGCCGGCCAAGCAAGAAGTTTCCAGCTTTATTCGATCCACCTTCCGCTCCGTGTGGTCGCTGGAGCTGTTGTGCTTTTTAAGCAAGCACCAGGACCGAGCCTGGCGGCGTGCCGAGTTGGTCGTCGCCATGCGCAGTAGCGACTTGGTGGTTTCGCAAAGCACCGACGCCCTAATCGCAGCCGGCCTGCTGGTCCAGGAAGCGTCGGACACGATCCGGTACTGCCCGGTCAATGAACAGGTCGGCCTTCTCGCCGCCGCGGCGGAGGAAATGTACGCGCAGCGCCCCGACGCCGTCCGCCGCATGATCGTCGCCGCGGCATCCTCATCGGTCAGCCAGTTCGCCGACGCCTTCAGGCTCCGGAGGGACTGAGCGTGACAACGGTCTTTCCGGCGGTGGTGTATCTGCTTTGCTTCGCCACCAGTGCGCTGTGCGCCGTGTTGCTGGGCCGCAGCTATCGCCGCAGCGGCGTGCGTCTGCTGCTGTGGAGCACAGCGTGCTTCGCGCTGCTGGCGCTCAACAACTTCTTTCTGGTCATCGACATGCTGTTGATCGCGTGGATCGACTTCAGGATCGTCCGGCTGCTGCTGTCCTCGTCCGCGGTGGCGGTGCTGTTGTTCGGCTTCATCTGGGATCTGGAGGAGGACGCGTGATCCTGGCCGATGTCCTGGCTGGCGCCGTGACGGCGGGGTTCGCCACCGCCGCCTTGTTCTTCCTGCGCTTCTGGCGCGATACCCGCGATACGCTGTTCCTTTATTTCGCGACCGCGTTCCTGCTGCTGGGCATCAGCCAGCTCATCCTGGCGCTTGGCCCCATTCCCGACGAATATCGCGCCTGGGTGTATCTGGTGCGGCTGGCCGCGTTCCTGCTGATCCTGGGAGGCATCCTGCGGAAGAACCGGGGATAGCTTGTCGCGAGTCGGTTGCAAGGATACGCCGAACTCGCAGTGCGTTGCGTGATCATCCTGGGAAAGGCCGATCATGCAGTTGTCGATCAATGGTGAGACCTACGCAGTCGAGGAGTTGGACGTACGCACGTCGCTGCTCGACCTGTTGCGCGAGCGACTTGGGCTGACCGGCAGCAAGAAGGGCTGCGATCATGGGCAGTGCGGGGCGTGCACGGTGCTGGTCAACGGGCGGCGCATCAACAGCTGCCTGACGCTGGCGGTGATGCACGAGGGGGACGAGATCACCACGATCGAAGGGCTGGGCACGCCCGAGGCGCTGCACCCGCTGCAGGCGGCGTTCGTGAAGCATGATGGATATCAGTGCGGATATTGCACGCCCGGGCAAATCTGCTCGGCGGTGGGGATGCTGGACGAAGTTCGGCGTGGCTGGGCAAGCCATGTCACCGACGACGTCGCCGATGCGCCCCAACTGGATGATGCCGAGATCCGCGAGCGGATGAGCGGGAATATCTGCCGCTGTTCGGCATACCCCAACATCGTCGATGCGATCCGCGAGGTGGCGCAGGCATGAAGGCGTTCGAGTATAACCGCGCAGCGTCGGTTGAGGACGCGGTTGCGGGTGCCGCAGCCCCAGGTGCGCGGTTCATCGCGGGGGGCACCAATTTGCTCGACCTGATGAAATTGCAGGTGATGACGCCCGAGACGCTGGTGGACATCAGCCGGTTGCCGCTGGATCAAGTCGAACATCTTGTCGACGCGGAAACGCGGATCGGCGCGTTGGTGCCTAATTCCGACCTGGCAGCCAACCCATTGATTCGGCAGCATTATACGGTGCTGTCCAAGGCGCTGCTCGCCGGGGCGTCGGGGCAGCTGCGCAACAAGGCGTCGACCGGTGGGAACCTGCTACAGCGGACGCGCTGCTATTATTTCTATGATCCTTCAATGGCTTGCAACAAGCGTGAGCCCGGCACCGGCTGTTCGGCGCAGCAGGGTTTCAACCGCATCCTGGCCATTCTGGGCACGTCCGAACACTGTATCGCGACGCACCCGTCCGACATGGCCGTCGCCATGCGCGCGCTGGACGCCGTCATCCACACGCTGCGGCCCGACGGCAGCGAACGGGCGATCCCGATCGCCGATTTCTATCGCCTGCCCGGCGACACTCCGCATATCGAGACCGTGCTGGAGCAAGGCGAGCTGATCACCACGATCACCCTGCCCCCGCCGCCACCCGGCGTGCAGCTGTACCGCAAGGTGCGCGACCGGGCGTCCTATGCCTTCGCGTTGGTGTCGGTCGCGGCGGTGATCGACGTGCAGGAAGGGCGCATCGCCGGCGCATCCCTCGCCTTTGGCGGGCTGGCGCACATGCCATGGCGCGATCCGCAGGTGGAAGCGGCGCTGATCGGCCAAGCCCCCTCGCCCGCCCTGTTCGACGCCGCCGCCGACGCGCTGCTCGAAGGTGCGCGCGGCTATGGCCATAACGACTTCAAGATCCCGCTCGCGCGGCGCACGCTCGCCGCCGTGCTGCGCCAAGCGGTGGAGATGCACGCATGACCGAGACCGTCAGCCTGACGATGGACGAACCCGTCGCGCACAGCCTGCTCGACGAGGATGCCCAGGGCGTCATCGGCCGTCCGCTCAACCGCATCGACGGCCCGCTCAAGGTTGCCGGCAAGGCAACCTATGCCGCCGAATACCAGCTCGACAATCTCGCCCACGGCTTCCTGATCGGCGCCAAGTTCGGGCGCGGACGCGTGACGCGGATCGACGCCGAACAGGCGCGGACGATGCCGGGCGTGATCGACGTGTTCTGGGATTTCGATCATTTCATCCGCAACCCCCAGCAGGGCGGGCAGAAATCCAAGCCGGTGCAGGGTGTCCGCGACGTGCAGTATTTCGGCGAGCCGATCGCGATTGCCGTCGCCGAGACGTTTGAGCAGGCGCGCGCCGCCGCGCATGCCGTGAAGGTCGAATGGATCGAAGAACCCGGGCTGTTCGACTTTGATGGGCGGCTGGATGAAGCCGTGACGCCGCCCGAGGGGGCGACCGAACCCTATGCGTGCAAGGGCGATATCGACGCGGCGATGGCGCAGGCGGCGGTCACCGTCGACGCGGTGTGGACCACGCCGAGCCAGAACAGCGCGGCGATGGAGATGCACGCATCGATCGCCAGCTGGGACGACGAAGGCAATTTGACGGTCCACGGCTCGTACCAGATGCCAGCGTCGGATCGGCAGCAACTCGCCGACGCGCTGTCGCTGCCGCCCGAGAAGGTGCGCATCGTATCGCGCTATGTCGGCGGCGGCTTTGGATCCAAGCTGGGCATCGCGCCGGAATCGGTCGCTTCGGCGCTGGCGGCCAAGGCCATCGGCCGGCCGGTAAAGACGGTGATGGCGCGCCAGCAGGTGTTCGACGCGACCGTGCGCCGATCCAATACCCGCCAGCGCATCCGGCTGGGCGCGACTGCGCAGGGCAAGCTGCTCGCAATCGGGCACGAGACGATCGGCAGCAACCTGCCCGAAGAGGATTTCTTCGAGCCTGCGGGGATCGCCACCCAGTTCCTGTATGCCGGCGACGCGCGGCGGATCACCCATGATAATGTGCCGATGAACCGGCTATTGTCGGGATCGATGCGCGCGCCGGGGGAAGCGGCGGGCATGCTGGCGCTGGAATGCGCAATGGATGAACTGGCCGAGGCGCTGAAGCTCGATCCCGTCGCCTTCCGCAAGCTGAACGAGCCCGAGGCCGATCCGCAAAAGGAGCAGCCCTTCTCCTCACGCCGGCTGGTCGAATGCTATGACGATGCCGCCGCGAAGTTCGGCTGGGAGCAGCGCAACCGCACGCCCGGCGGGCTGCGCCAGGGCGAGTGGCTGGTCGGACACGGCATGGCCGCGTCGGCACGATCGAACAAGTTGCAGCCGTCCAAGGCGCGGGTGGCGGTGGAAGCCGATGGCCGCGTGGTGGTCGAGACCGACATGACCGATATCGGCACCGGCACCTACACCATCCTGGCGCAGATCGCCGGCGAGCTGCTGGGGCAGCCGCTTACCCATGTCGAGGTGCGGCTGGGCGACAACCGCTATCCGCCGGGCGCGGGCTCGGGCGGGTCGTTCGGCGCCGGGAGCAGCGGCACGTCCGTGTATGTCGCGTGCCAATCCTTGCGCGAGCGGATCGCCGCGAAGCTGGGCGTGGCGGCCGATGGCGTCACCTTCAAGGACGGGCTGGTCATCGCGGAGAACCGCACCACGCCACTGGGCGAAATCGCCGGCGGCATGGAGGTGATCGGTGAGATCGAGCCGGGCAAGATGGATGAGGACGTGACGCAAGCCTCATACGGCGCGCATTTCTGCGAAGTACATGTCAACGCCCACACCGGCGAGATGCGCGTGAAGCGCTGGGTATCGAGCTTCGCCGCCGGGCGCATCCTCAACGAAAAGACCGCGCGCTCGCAGTGCATCGGTGGGATCGTGTTCGGCATCGGAGCGGCGCTGACCGAGGAAGCGGTGCACGACTGGCGCAACGGCAAGATCGTCAATCGCGACCTGGCGGAATATCATGTTCCCGCCCATGCCGATGTGCCGCACATCGAGGTGACTTTCCTGCCCGAGCGCGACGTGCATGCGAACCCGATGCAGGCAAAGGGCATCGGCGAGCTGGGGATTTCGGGTGCCGGCGCGGCGGTGGTGAACGCAATCTACAACGCGACCGGGATTCGGGTGCGCGACTATCCGGTGACGCTGGACAAGCTGCTGGCGGGGTTGCCGGCATAGATCGAAGACTTCACAAGCAACCGTCCTGGAATGGGGCTAGCTGCCGTTATCGCTCGACCGAGCGCGGCGGCACGCGGCCTCCTTCCCGAAGGCCGCGTGCTGCCAGTTCGGTCCCGGGGCTCAGCGCAAGGCCGCGCCCGCGTTGAGCGCCACCATGCCGAGCACGAACGACACCACGATCACGCAGACCACGGTGACCACCGTGTAGAGCACGCCTTTTTCCTGCGGCGTGCGCATCAGCAGCGGCAGGCCCAGATAGAGGAGATAGAAGCCGTAGAGGCTCAGCAGCATGCCGAGCGGCGCGAGAACCGGGACGATCGAGAAGATGCCGCCGATATAGGTCGCGGTCATCGAATAGGCGGCAACCTTCATCGCCTGGATCATGTTCTTCACGCCGCCGAAGCTGGGTGCGAGCGCGTTGATGATCGCGCTGACGATGAAGAAGCTCAGGATCGACAGCACATAGCCGGTGATTGCCGTGGCGACGACCGCCATCGGATCGGGCCGAACGGTTCCGACGAACGGCACCGGAACGCCGAACACGATCTGGCCGATTGCGCCGGCGGCCGGCCCGATCGCCGCCAGCGGCACTACCCAGCCGAGCACGATGTCGCGCGGCGTCTTGGGCTCCGCGTCGATCCGCGCCCATTCGCCCTTGGGCTTGAGGATCATCGACTTGATCCGCTCGATCATGTTCGTCTGGGTCGAACGTCCGTCGAATTCGCTGGCCATCGGTCTTGGTCTCCCTGAAAGGTTACGCTTCGTGCCGGGCCCTAGGGAAGGCTGGACGCTACGTCCACCGGGCGAAACGCGGTACCCGCGGTCGGAAGGTCAAAGTGTAGCACGCTCGCGCACGCGGATGATCCAGAGGTGACCGAATACGATTTGAAGCAACATCCCTTTGGGCGTGAACTCAAGTGTCTGGCAGAGATGGGCCCGCGAGCCGGCGCGAAACCCGGGCGATGATGGGGCATCAAATCGGACAAGTCGGGCTGGATCGATAAGCCCATCATTGTGGATGGCGCGTAGCTCCAGCAGGGGGAGGGCGTCGATTTCCGCCGAAGGTCCTCCGTTCGATCCGGGGCAATGTCCACACCGAATGCCTCACGTTGAGCGGCGGCATGGCGGATAATGGGGCGGAAGCGGACAGGCGGCTTTCAGTTTCCGCTTTGCCGGCCTGGAACGGCTGAGAGTGGTGGAAGCGGACGTAGCAGGAGACGAAAGATCACCCAGACTTTCGCTTAAGGCGGCTTCTCAGCCTACCTATTGTGCAACCGGTTAGGGGGTAAGCCAACGCGCCGAGATAGCCCACTCCTGCTTGTGCATCACCTCGCGACGGATCAGCATTGAGCCACGCGTGATACGCCATTGCCATCGCCAGACCTACGATCCCGGAAAGAACCAGCGCGCTCGTTAGGCGACGAAGACCAACTCCAGCGATGTATCCAAAGACCGAAGTAGCCAACATCGCAAATTCCATACCGGCTGCCCTCAGATTTTGTTGGGGATGATGCACCGGTTAGCGAAGGATCGCTACTGGGGCGGAAGCGGACCTAAAGGGACCTCGGATTGCCACGAAGGAAAGCGAATACCCTCGCGACGGTGTAGCAGGTGGCCAGGACCGGCGCTCCAACCAAGATCCAGAACCTTAATTCGCCTGCAGGAACTGATCCTGCCCACGCCAGCGTAAACCCGACCAGCCAGATCATGAAGACATCGAAGGTCACTGTCGCTGCGACCAGCCCGAAGATTGCGACCCTGCTCATTGGCCGAGCCTAATCCCACGTCGAACGTCCGCAAATGATGCCGTGGACGGCTCTCCACCACGGCGGAGTCGGTTTAATCTGCTCCGCTTGGATTGAGGAGGAGTGCCATGGCTGATGTACATGTGGTCGGACTGGATATCGCAAAGTCGGTCTTCCAGCTTCACGGGCTGGATAAGGCTGGCGCTGTCATTCTGCAGAAGCGATTGACGCGAGCGCGGTTGCTGCCGTTCTTCGAGAAACTCCCGCCTTGTTTGGTGGGGATCGAGGCCTGCGCGACCTCCCATTACTGGGCACGCGAGATCGCCAAATTTGGTCCTGAGGTGAGGCTGATGCCCGCCCAATACGTGAAACCCTATGTGAAGCGACAGAAGAACGACATGGCCGATGCGGAGGCGATCGCAGAGGCTGTGACACGGCCCACCATGCGTTTCGTTGCCGCAAAATCCCCTGATGAGCAAAGCGCGATGATGCTGCACAAGGTGCGGCTGATGCTTAACCGTCAGCTGGTGATGCTCACCAACGCCATTCGCGCGCACATGGCGGAGTTCGGGATCGTCGCGCCGGTTGGTCGCGGTGGCGTAGATCGGCTGCTCCAGGTTATCGGGGATGAGGCTGATGAGCGTGTTCCTGCCGCAGCGCGTCAGTGTCTGCAGATGCTCGTTGCCCAATTGAAGCTCGTGAAGCAGCAGATCCTTGAGAACGATCGCCAAGTCCTCGCCCTAACCCGTTCGAGCGAGCTTGGCCGGCGTCTCATGGAAGTGCCTGGCATCGGCCCACTGGTCGCGTCGGCGCTGGTAGCATGCGTGCCAGACCCGTCGGTCTTCCAGTGCGGTCGCAACATGGCAGCGTGGATGGGCCTGGTCCCACGGCAAAACTCATCCGGCGGCAAGGAGCGGCTGGGGTCCATCACCAAAGCCGGCAATCGCTATCTGCGGCAGATGTTGTTCGCAGGCGCGATGGCCGTGATCCGGCGCGCAATGCAGAGCACACGCCGCACCTGGATCGTCCGCCTGCTCGAGCGACGCAAGCCGAAGGTTGCGGCCATCGCATTGGCGAACAAGAACGCCCGCATCGCGTGGGCCATGATGATGAGCGGAGAGCGCTATCGCGAGCCGACGGCCATCGCTGCATGAGACCGCGCGGCTGAAGAGGCTGCGCTGCGAGGTTGGAAAGGGCAAAGGAGCTATTGCACGAAAGCCGGTCGACACCGCCGGATCAGACCACCCTACAACGCCCAAGCACCCCCAAGTGCGAGCAAGTGATCAGGGATCCGATCTGCGGAAGGCATTATGGCCAGCGGCAACGACAGCCGCACAACAGGCCGGACACATGGCCGCACCGACCACCGAGTGCACACGCTCACCAAACCCTTGCCAACGGAGAGCCGTCCACACATGGGCGAAAGCCGACAGGCTGCTTCCAGGGTCCGCTCTGCCTATCAGGAGCGGCTGACATTGTGGGAACGGGAAGGGCCGGTTTTGGGCGGAACCTTGGAATGCCGCTCCTCACGTTCGATTGCTTTCATCCTCGTCGCCCCCTCGTACCCTTTGCAAGGCATCTTCCACTCGCCATGCTTAGCGGTAGGGGGAGCTTCGGATGTTCGATTCGATTGGTGCGTTCACGAAACAATTTACACCTATAGAGGGAGGATACCTTTACTACCCTTCTAAGAAGGCCGGCGGTAAGCTCGTAACCGCTGACGAATATGAGCAACTGACCGACAGCTGGCGTAAGGTAGCCGGACGACGCGGCATTTGGACTGCCGTTGGCATCGTAGTGCTGGCGATCTTCGTTTGGACCGCTATCTCGGAATTACTATCACTGCCCGATTGGTCCGACCGGATCATCATTGCTGCATCCGTCATCGGCATATCAGCATGGCTACTCTGGGCCAGCTTTGCTCCGCGTCGTCTCGTTCGAGACCGGTCCGCGATAGTGCCTCCTAGGCCGACTTCAGAGGCAAGGCGTCAAGCTCGCGCATTGCTCAATTGGCGCTTCATCATCTTTGCGCTCCTGTTCACCGGCGTCGCCTTCCTTGGTTCGTTCAACTCGCTGGATCGCGATCTTAGAACGTGGGCGTGGCTGATCGGAAGCGGTGCGTTCTTTGGCCTCTATATCTGGATAGCCATCCAGAAGTTTCGGGACAGGTAAGCTTCTCGCTTTTCGTCTGTCGGCCAGTCCCAAATGTCCGCTGATGGGCGCTAATTGCCATCCTCGCGCTCTAGATCCGTGAGCAGATCAGTAAGCTGCCGGCGACGTGATGGTGCATACGCCGGGTCTTTCCCGCGGATGTCGTCGTCGTCGGCCCAATAGCTAAGGCCATGCCACGCCTTCCGCTCAGCGCCCCTCAGCTGCGCTGGATCGGCAATCGCCGCATCGAGCTCGTCGTTCGTCATATCACCGCCGGCAATCACTCGCCGGAGACTGCGGATCAGGAAGGTGCGAGCGTCGACCATGCGGGGAGTTTGTCAGACTGCTGCCAGCCTAGGAAGGTCTGCATTCGGGAGACGCCAAGGCGATGCTGAATGACCGATTTTGGGCGCAAGCGGTCATTCCGGTTCATCGGTTCGTGCACCGCTTTCCCCAAGCATAGCGCGCGGCCGCTCCCCCCTTCCAACAGCGTTGCTGACAGCCCGTGCGCCGGAGATATGGGGAGCGCTGGCCTGCCATGGAGCGATTGCCTTGACCTGCTGGTGGTGCACAGCCCGAGCACCTTGAACAGTCTGACGCTGCGCGGCGGCGGCAACTTGGCGGCGTTCACCGCGTTGCCCTTCATGATCTAAGCAAGTTCGGGAGTTTCGATGGCCAATTTCATGTTCGCGACGGGCATCGAGAACAGCATCCCGACGATCAACCAGGGCCGCACGCGCATCGACCAGATGGAGCTGTGCCACCATTATGACCGGTGGCGCGAGGACTTCGATCTGGTCGAGGAAATGGGGATCCAGTATCTCCGCTTCGGACCTCCGCTCCACCGTGCCTATCTGGGTCCGGACCGCTATGATTGGGAATTCGCCGACCGGGCACTGAACGACCTGCGGGCGCGCGACATCACCCCCATCGTCGACCTGTGCCATTTCGGCGTGCCCGACTGGATCGGCAATTTCCAGAACCCGGATTTTCCCGAACTGTTCGCGCGCTATGCCGCCGCGTTCGCCGAGCGCTATCACTGGATCCAGCTCTACACCCCGGTCAACGAGATGTTCATCTGCGCGACCTTTTCGGCGCAATATGGCTGGTGGAACGAGCAGCTGTCGGGCGACTGCCACTTCGTGACGGCGCTAAAGCACATCGTGAAGGCCAATGTGCTGGCGATGGAGGCGATCCTGAAGCGCCGGCCCGACGCGATCTTCATCCAGAGCGAGAGTTCGGAATATTTCCACGCCGACAGCCCCGCGGCGATCGGCCCTGCCGAAGTGATGAACGCCAAGCGCTTTCTGAGCCTGGACCTGAACTATGGCCGGCGGGTCGACAGCGAGATGTACGAATATCTCATGGATTGCGGGATGAGCCGGGAGGAATATCACTTCTTCTTAGGGAGGAAGTTGAAGCAGCACTGTATCCTGGGCACCGATTATTACTGGACCAACGAACACCGCGTGCATGCCGATGGCAGCACGCGAGCCTCTGGCGAGGTGTTTGGATATTCGGAGATCACGCGGCAATATTACGGCCGCTATGGCCTGCCGGTGATGCATACCGAGACCAATCTGCACCAGGGGCCGAACGGCGACGAAGCCGTGAACTGGCTGTGGAAGGAATGGGCCAACGTCCTGCGGCTGCGCAATGTCGGCATCCCGACGGTGGGCTTCACTTGGTATTCGCTGACCGATCAGGTGGATTGGGACACCGCGCTGCGCGAGCAGAACGGCACCGTCAATCCGCTGGGGCTGTTCGACCTGGACCGCAAGATCCGGCCGGTGGGACAGGCGTTCAAGCAACTGATCCGCGACTGGCGCGACGTGCTGCCGGCGCAGAGCGTGTGCCTGGTGGTGCCGGTAGTGCCGCCGTCGCATGCCGGGCGCCAGGATGCGATCGAGCAGGAGGCGCGGCTGGCGGGGATGCTGAAGCGGCCGCCGGCGGAGGTGGGGGATATTTCGGGGGGTTGAGCGGGGAAATCCTGCCGGCGCGGGAGGGGGAGCGCCTCGGGCCAAGCCGCTTGGGGGAGAGCCCCATCCACCAGCTGCGCTGGTCGCCCTCCCCGTGCCGGGGAGGATTTCGTCGCGATCAGGCGGCGGTGCGGTGTTCGGTGGCGCGGGCGCGGGCGACGCTTTGCGTGAACGCTTCGAGGGCGCGGGCGAAGGAAGGCATCACCACACCGCGTTCGCTGCCCAGCGCGGCGTTGGCGGGGCGTTGCGCCTTCCACCCCAGCGTTTCGCCCGGAACCGCGTCGATCAGGCTGGGGTCCAGACCGGCGGCCTCGGCCACGCGGACGGCGAACGCGGCCCAGCTGAGCGCTTCATCGTTGGCGAGGTGCCAGATGCCCTCGGCGCCGTCGATCAGCAGGTCGAGCGTGGTGTTGCACAGATGCGGGACATAAGTGGGGGTGACGACCGAATCCGATGCCGCGGCGAAGCGCTGGCCGCGGCTGAGCGTCTCCACGACATGGACCGGGAAATTGTGCCGGTCGTGCGGCGAGAAGAATGCCGCGGTGCGGATCATCAGGTGCTTGCCCGGCAGCGCGGCGATGCCCGCCTCAGCCTGGGCCTTGCTGCGGCCATAGACGTTTAGCGGCGCGGGCACGTCGCGTTCGGTGTAGGGCCGTCCGGCCGTGCCGTCGAACACCAGGTCGCTCGAGAAGCTGACGGTCGGGATGCCGCGCGCGGCGCAGGCTTGGGCAAGGCGGACGGCGCCCTCGGCGTTGGCGGCCATGCAGGCGTCGGCCTCCTCCTCGGCATCGTCGACGCGGACCCAGCCGGCGGCATTGATCACCGCCCAGGGCTTGTAGCGGTCGAGCGCGGCGTCGATGCTCGCGGGATCAGACAGGTCGAGATCGGCACGGCTGGTGAGGACATGGACGATGTCGCGGTGCGCGGCGTAGCGGGCCAGCGCCTGGCCGAGCGTGCCGGTGGCGCCGGCGATCAGCACGGGCGGCGAATTGCCCAGATCGCTCCACCGGGGGGACAGGAGATACTCGCGCATCGGCGCAGGGCGGGGAGTGACCGGGTGTTCGATGCGGATGTTGCGGCGCCACCAGCCCTGGCCGGCCATCACCGGATGCTTGGGCGCGTCGCTGCCGAGCCCCTTGAGCAACGGGACCATCGCGGTTTCGCGCGGGGTGCCCGCGCTGACATCCCACACGCCGGGTTCATAGATGCCGGGCGCGGTGAGCAGGGTGTTCCAGCCGCAGCTGCCAAACAGGGCCCAGCTGGTGACCGCGCGCAGATCGACGCCCTCGCCCCGCAGCTGGTGCGCCGCGTCCCAGGCGTCGGCCATCCAGCGCATCTGCTCCTCACGCGTGCAGCCATTATGCGCTTCGGTGATGGCGATGGGGATGCCGTAGCGCTCCCAGGTCTCACGCAGCACGCCGATGAAGCCGGGCGGCGGCGGCGTGAGGACGCGGATCGCCTCGGTATCGGCGAATTGCTGCTTGCCGTTGCCGCCACGGGTGTGCGCGGGATAGCGCTGCATGCGGTGATCGAGGAAGCGATCGCTGGTGAGGTAATGGTTCACCCCGATGATGTCGGGCGGGCATGGGGCGTCGGCGATGGCGCGCAGGCGGTCCTCGAAGCCATGGCGGCAGATGCGGCGCCACAGATCGTGCTGCGGCGTCACGCGCCCGCACAGCAAGTCCCAGCTCATCCAGCGCCGGGCATTGTCGAATGCGGCCTGCTCGCGCACGGCAGTGGTGGAGAAGGTGCGGCCGAGATCGTCGGTCTGGATCAGCTTGGCGTGCGGGATCACCTCGCGGATCGCCTGCATCGATAGGCGCACGGCATCGATCTGGTTGAGAAGGGTCTGCCAGAACGCGCCCTCGTCCTGGGTGTGGGGATACCAATGGCCATATAGCGCGGAGAAGCGCGCGGTGGTCACCGGTTCGTTTACCGGGGTCCATTCGGTGATCCAGGGATAGCGCTGCGCGACGGCGCGGGCGTGCTTGGCGAGACCGGGGGCGAAGCTGTCGGCGAGCATGTCGGTGTAGCGCGGGCCGCTGCCGTGATGGCACAGCCCGGCGATCGGACGCATGCCGAGTTCGCGCAGGCGGTTCAGCCGCTGGTCGGTCCAGGCCCAGTCGTGCTGGTCGGGATGTTCGGGGGAAATGCGTTCCCACAAGACGGGATAACGGACGGCGTGGAGGCCGAGCTGCGCCATCCGGTCGAGATCGTCGTCGCGATCATGGTGGCCGCTGAGCACCGACTGGTCCTGAAAGCGGTCGCCGATGCGGTTCACGGTGGGCTCCGGACCACCCCAGAGTTCTAGAAGATCCACGCGTTCGCTCCCCTTGGTGCCTTGGCTGCACTGCGGTTCAACAGGCGACAACGGCGGGGCCAGCGAATCGTTGCACTTGCGTGCCGGGAGGCGAGAAGAAGTTCCGGTTAAGTAAACACACATCAACTCAAAGGGTTGAGTCTTTCGCAGCCGGAACTTTCCTCCGAACCCCCCGTTCTTGTTGTTCATTCAACAGCAAGGTTCTCCTCCATGCAGCAATCGAGCCTGTCTGCCGCTCCTTCGCTCAGCGCTACGAAGGGGCCCGGCACGTCCGGCACGACGCTGATCTGCTTCAGTCACCTGCGCTGGGATTTCGTGTTCCAGCGGCCGCAGCACCTGATGACGCGCTTCGCGCGCGATAACCGGGTGGTGTTCTGGGAAGAGCCGCGTACCGACGTCGCGGGCGCGACCCAGCCGCGGCTGGCGACGCGCGTGTGCGCGGACAGCGGCGTGGTGGTCGCGATCCCCGAATTTCCGGTCGGCTTCGACCGCACGAACGAGGCCGAGACACTCAAGGACCTGCTCGACGGCTTCATGGCCGGCGAGGAAGGCCCGCTGGTGCGGTGGTATTATACCCCGATGATGCTGCCCTTTTCCGAGCAGCTGGCGGCCGATTGCGTCGTCTATGACTGCATGGACGAGCTGGCCAACTTCAAGGGCGCGCCGCCCGAGCTGCTTCCGCTCGAGCAGCGGCTGCTGCAACAGGCCGACCTGGTCTTCACCGGCGGCTACAGCCTGTACGAGGCCAAGCGCGACCGGCATCCAAGCGTCCACCCCTTCCCTTCCAGCGTCGAAGTGGCGCATTTCGCCAAGGCGCGCGCCGAGGGCGTCGATCCGGCCGACCAGAGCGCGCTGCCGCGGCCGCGCTTCGGATTCTACGGCGTGATCGACGAGCGAATGGATCTGAACCTGCTCGCGGCGCTGGCCGATGCGCGGCCGGACTATTCGATCGTGGTGGTCGGTCCGGTGGTGAAGATCACGCCTGCGGACCTGCCGCAGCGGGCGAACCTCCATTATCCCGGCGGCAAGAGCTATGCCGAACTGCCCGACTATCTGCGCGGCTGGGACGTGGCGCTGATGCCGTTCGCGATCAACGAAGCGACGCGCTTCATCAGCCCGACCAAGACGCCCGAATACCTCGCTGCCGGCAAGACCGTGGTGTCGACGCCGATCACCGACGTGATCCGCCATTATGGCGAAATCGAAGCCGTGAAGATCGCCGGCACGACGGAGGAATTCATCACGGCGTGCGACGCGGCGCTGGCATTGTCGCGCAGCGACGGCGCGTGGCGCGACCAGGTCGACACCGCGCTGGCGCAGATTTCGTGGGACAACACCGCGCAGGGCATGTGGGACCTGATCAACGGCACGCTGATCAAGGCCGAGCATGTTCAGCCCATCGTGTCGCCGACGCGGTATCCGGCCGAGCATGCCAAGCATTACGACGTAATGGTCGTCGGCGCGGGCTTCGCCGGATCGGTGATGGCCGAGCGGCTGGCGTCGCAATCCAACCTGAAGGTGCTGGTGGTCGACCGGCGCCCGCATATCGCGGGCAACGCATTCGACCACCTGGATGCCGCGGGCGTGCTGATGCACCAATATGGCCCGCACATCTTCCACACCAATTCCCAGGAAATCGTCGACTATCTGTCGCAGTTCACCGAGTGGCGCCCCTATGAGCACCGCGTGCTGGCGCAGGTGGACGGGCAACTGGTGCCGATCCCGATCAACCGCACCACGCTGAACAAGCTGTACGATCTCGACCTCAAGACCGACGAGGAAGCTGCGGCGTACCTCGCCTCGCGCGCGGAACCGGTGGCGGAGATCAAGACCTCGGCCGACGTTGTCGTATCGGCGGTGGGCCAGGAACTCTATGAGAAGTTCTTCCGCGGCTATACCCGCAAGCAATGGGGCATGGATCCGTCGGAGCTGGACAAAGCAGTGACCGCGCGTGTGCCGACCCGCACCAACACCGACGACCGCTATTTCAACGACAGCTTCCAGGCGATGCCGCTGGAAGGCTATACGCACATGTTCGAGCGGATGCTCGACCATCCCAATATCGACCTGTTGCTCGGCGTCGATTACACCGAGGTGCGCGAGGCCTACACGCACGATCACCTGGTCTTCACCGGGCCGATCGATGAGTATTTCGGCTTCCGCTATGGCAAGCTGCCGTATCGCTCGCTCAAGTTCGAGCACCAGACCATCGACCAGGAATGGTTCCAGGACGTCGCGGTGGTGAACTACCCCAACGAGAAGGTGCCCTATACCCGCATCACCGAGTATAAGTACCTGACGGGGCAGACGTCGCCCAAGACCAGCATCACCTATGAATATCCAGCGGCGGAGGGTGACCCTTATTACCCGATCCCGCGCGCGGAGAACCAGGCGCTGTTCAAGCGTTACGAGGCGCTGGCGATGGCGCAGACCGACGTTACCTTTGTCGGGCGGCTGGCGACCTACCGGTACTACAATATGGACCAGGTGGTCGGGCAGGCGCTGGCAACCTATCGCAAGCAGTTCGCGGCGAAGCAGCCGGCGGTGAAGACGGCGACGGTGTCGGCGGCGGAGACCGTGGCGAGCAGCGCGATCGCGGCGGAGTGAAGGGACTCCTCCCCTGGGCAGGGGGAGGGGGAACCGCGCACGCTGATGCGTGATGGAGGGGGCTTAACACGGGCGATAACGCTTGGACCAAGTCTCCTCCACCATGCTGTGCATGGTCCCCGTCTCCGTGCCGGAGAGGAGTTTCAACGCTCCGGCAGCCGCCTGCTGCGCGCTCAGCCAGGGCAGCGGATCAGGTCTTCCTCCCGGGTGCTGCCGAGCATGCGCTTGCCGTCCGCGGACAGGCGCAGCGTTCCTTCGGAGGGCTCCTCGCCATCGGCGGAAACGAACTTGCTCTTGTAGGTCAGCGTGTTGGGATCGGTCAGGCGGACCTGCTGCATCACGTCGCTATCTTCATAATAGACGACCATGTCGGCGGCCACTGTGAAGCCGGCGCTGTTCTCGCCGCCCCGGGCGCGGCAATCCGCGAGCGTACGGGCCCATTCGCCACGGAATTTGGCGGGAATCGTTGCGCCGCTCTGGGCAGGAACCGGCGCGGTAAGGACAATCAGGGCAAGGGGCAGATACGGCATCGGATCGGGATCTCCATCGGCTGACAGCGTGGCGTGTTTTGCGCTATGTACATCGCGTGCGAGCGATGAGCGATGCCACAAGCGCCTGCGCTCTCAAAACCCGCCTCATATCACTCCACGAAGCCACCTCTACGGTCATGCCACCGGCTCCATAACCCCGTTCCCGCGCAGCGCATGCGGACTCTGCCGGAAGGTGTGAATGATGCATCGCGTCGCCCCGCATCGTGCAGGAGTCCGCACCCCGCGATCGGAACTACCTCATCGCCCAGAGACGCACTGGCTCAGTCACGTCGCTGGAACAGGTTGATTATGACCACCCCTGACCGTACTGACGCTGCTGCTATCAACATCATAAAGGGGTCATGCACCGTGAAGAAGACATTCGCTGTTGCCGCCGTAATCAGCGCGCTGGCGCTCTCCGCTTGCAACAACAGCGCGCGCGAGCAGGCTGCGGACAACGTCGAAGCCAACGCAGAAGCAGTGGCCGACAATTTCGAAGCGGCCGCCGATAACGCCAACACGACGGCTAACGAAACCGCCCTTGAGAATAGCGCCGACGCAGCACGCGCGATCGGCGAGAACAAGGCTGAAGACCTGCGCACCAACGACGCAGACACCAATCTGTCGAACGGCATCTAAGGCCGGAAACGATCAGAGCGCTGTCGCACGTCGGCAGCGCGGATAAGGGGAGCGTCCGCAAAACGGGCGCTCCTTCTCTGTTTGTACTAGGATGATCGCTGCTCACCTGCTCCCAAAGCAGACGCAAATCATCGGCAGCTTCCGGGGGGGGCCGTCGCTTGGGCGCGCCATCCCCTCGTGGCGCTCCGTTCACATGAAGCGCGCTCATGTGCAGCGCGCGGCGGGAGAATGGTCTGGAGCACGCCCACGCCCACGCCCACAAACGCGTGCTTGGCATACGCGCCTTTAACCATTCTGAAGTTGCCTGTTGGTATTCGAACACGGATGCTTACGCCGTCCGACAGCGCCCTGGATCTTCCCTCAGACGAGTTTTGCCGCTCCGCATGGAATGCGGTCTGCCGCTCCCAAGCCGTTATCGAGTTCGAGCCGTCCGGCATCATCACCTGGGCGAACGAGCGCTTTCTGCAGCTGGTCGGCTACCGGCTGCGAGACTTGCAAGGCGCCCATCACGAGATCCTCTGCACCAAAGACTATGCCGCCTCGGCTGAGTATCAGGGCTTTTGGCGCCAATTGCGATCAGGCGAGTTCAGCCAAGGCGAGTTTTCACGACGCCGCGCCGACGGCGGCGAGCTTTGGCTACAAGCAAGCTACAACCCGCTCTTTGATCAGAACGGCACGGTGCGGCGCGTTCTGAAGGTCGCCACCGACATCACCAAGCAGGTGATGCTCGAGCGTGAAATTCGCGAGAATGGCGTGGAGCTGCGGAAAACCATGGACGAGCTGGGAAGCGTCGTCATGGCGATCTCCTCGATCGCGAAGCAAACCAACATGCTGGCCTTGAACGCCACGATCGAAGCGGCGCGCGCCGGTGAAGCCGGGCGCGGCTTCGCAGTCGTCGCTTCCGAGGTGAAGAAGCTTTCCAGCGATATCCAGATCGCGACAAAGCGTGCTTCCCAGATGCTGGAAAGGCATCAAGCCATTTCCGCGATCTAGCGCTCCGCAGCGCGCGCGAAGCGGCGGTCGGGCACCAGCCACAGCGCGATCACTGCGAAATACAAGGCGATCGCCGCCCAGCGGCTGACATATGCCAGCGGTATCGCCGCGAGATAGAGCGCGATGCTGCCCCACCCCTTCCAATCCCGGCCGATCGCGCGGGCGACGCGCGAATCCCGGCCGTTGCAGGCGATGATCGCGCGCTCCGTCAGCGTATAACCGATCGCCGACATGCCGAGCACGATCCCGTAACAGGCCGTCGCGCCCGGCGAAAAGGCGCTTTCGTCCAGCCAGCGGATTACGAAGGGCACCAGGCTGAGCCAGAAGAGCAGGAAGAGATTTGCCCACAGCACCCGCCCATCCACGCGCTCGGTGATGTGGAGCAGGTGGTGGTGGTTGTTCCAATACAGCCCGACATTGATGAAGGCGAACAGATAGGCGAGCAGCAGCGGCACGCTGCCGCGCAGGTCGATCAGGTCGCCGCCATGGGGCACCTTCAATTCCAGCACCATGATCGTGATGATGATGGCGACGACGCCGTCGGTGAATGCCTCTAGCCGTCCCGGCCGCATGTGATGGTTCCTCCCAAAGCAGCCCGCTCAGTGCGGGCGATCGGGCGCTGGCTCAACCCGCAAATATGCGGCTTGGAGGTGCGGGATATCGCGGGCCGATTCGACAGCGGCATGGGACGCCCGGTCGCCCCTGACGCGATCATCCGACAAGGATGACCATGCCGGCACCTGCGGCAGCGGTGCTGAATGTGCAGCTCCAGTAGAAACGCAGCCTCCACGCCATCATATGATGCGCCGCACCGTTGGCCGACGGCGCCATCAAGGAGCCCGCGCGATTTTCCATCTCTTCTTCGCCATACCGTGCCTTTATGTGATCGCACGCTGGGTCTGGCCGCTCACCCTTTCGACGGAGCTGAAGGTCGCGGTCACGCTTCTCCTGCTCGTCGGCTCACAATTTCATCTTTGGAGCCGGCTCTCCTCGGGCTCGGTGTTCGCGCCCGAATTCCCGCGCCCGCTGGTCCTGTTGTTCAACTGGGCGTTTGGCGCGATCGTGCTGCTGGCGATGTTCCAGCTGCTGCTGGACTTAGGCTGGCTGGCGAGCGCGTGGGCGCGGCGCACGGCGGCGGGGCCCGATGCGCGGATCCGCTACGCCATCGGCGCGCTTGCCGCCATATTGGCCGGCTTTGGCGTCTGGAACGCCGTGCGGGTGCCGCCGCTCAAGGATGTCGAGATCACCGTGCGCGGCCTGCCGCGTGAATTCGATGGCTACCGGCTCGTGCAGCTTACCGATCTGCACATCAGCAAGCTGTTTCCAGCGGCATGGACACGCAGCGTGGTCGAGCGCACCAATGCCGCGGGTGCCGACCTGATCGTCGTGACCGGGGATTTCATCGACGGATCGGTCGCGATGCGCCGCGCCGACATCGAGCCGCTACGCGGCTTGCGCGCAGCCGACGGCGTGTATGCCATCCCCGGCAATCACGAATATTTCTTCAGTTATCGCGACTGGATGCAGCATCTCTCCAGCCTGGGCATGCGGATGCTGCCCAACGCGCATGCGGTGCTTGTGCGGAATGGTGGCCGGCTGGTCGTGGCCGGCGTCACCGACCTGTCCGCGCCGAGCGTCGGTGAAGCGGGTCCCGATCTCGTCGCCGCTCTGAAAGGCGCACCGGCGGACGCACCGATCCTGTTGCTCGACCATCAGCCGCGCCAGGCACGCAAGGCCGCGGCGGCGGGTGTCGCGGTCCAGCTCTCCGGCCACACGCATGGCGGGATGATCGTCGGGCTCGACCGCCTCGTCGCGCCCGCGAATAGCGGCTTCGTATCGGGGCGGTATCAAATCGGCCGCATGACGCTGTACGTCAACAACGGCACCGCGCTGTGGCCCGGCTTCGCCCTGCGGCTGGGCCGTCCTTCCGAACTGACTCGCATCACCCTTCGCTCCGAAGGTTGAGGCCGACCGTGTTTGCGCGAGTGATCCCCGGCCGCTTTTCGGCTAAGGCACGGGCGTGACCATCGCGCTTGCCATCCTCCTGTCCGCGCTTGCCATGACGGCGATCGTCGGGGTCCGCTATCTGCTGACCAGCGGCGCCTTCGCCCTGGCGACGCGCGTGAAGCACCCGGGCCTTTATGCCGGGCTCGACCGGCAGATGGGCAAGGAAGTACGCTGGAGCCTGGCGTCGGCGGCGATCTATGGCGTGCCGGCGGGGGTGGTCGCCTGGGGCTGGCAGAATCTGGGCTGGACGCGGATCTATACCGAGGCCGCCGCCTATCCGCTGTGGTACCTGCCGGTGTCGGTGCTGCTGTACCTGTTCGCGCACGATACCTGGTTCTATTGGACGCACCGCTGGATGCACGTGCCCAAATGGTTCCGCATCGCCCATGCAGTGCACCATGCCAGCCGCCCGCCGACCGCGTGGGCGGCGATGAGCTTTCACCCCATCGAGGCGCTGACCGGCGCACTGGTCATCCCGGCTTTGGTGTTCCTGATCCCGATTCACATCGCCGCGCTCGGCACGGTGCTGGCGATCATGACTATAATGGGCGTAACGAACCACATGGGGTGGGAGATGTTTCCGCGCTTCATGACCCGGGGGCCGTTGGGGGCATGGCTGATCACCGCCAGCCACCATCAACGTCACCATGAGCAATATGGGTGTAATTTTGGGCTTTATTTCCGCTTCTGGGACCGGCTGTGCGGCACCGACAAAGGGCTGGGCGATTTCGCGCGCAGCCATGGCCGCCGCGTGCCTGGTGCTGCTGCCGGGCGTGACGCCGGTCGGGCAGCTTGATGTCGACTTTGTCGGGCTGCGCTCGAACAAGGGGATGCTTCGCGTCTGCGTGACACGGCGGCCCGCTTCGTTCCCCAGCTGCCGCGACGATCCCCAGGCGATCAAGCGCAACGTGCCCGCCACCGCCGGCTCCACGCGCTTTGTGGCGTTGCCCACCGGCGACTATGCCGTGGCGGTGATCCACGACGCCAATGGCAACGCCAAGCTCGACACGATGCTGGGCATCCCCAGGGAAGGCTTTGGCTTTTCGCGCAATCCCGCGATCCGCTTCGGTCCGCCAGCGTTTTCCAGCGCACAGTTCCCGGTCACCACTGGTGCCGAAATACAACAGATCCGCATTCGTTACTTGCTCTAGGAACCGGCGCACCCAGGTAGCGTTTCGCGGGTGCAACATTCCGTGGAGTGAAGATATAATGTTCGTCCGCACGCTGGCGCTGCCGCTGCTCGTCCTCGCCGCCACGCCCGCGCTGGCGCAGGAGCAGCAGACTCCGCCGCCCGCCGACACCGGGGGCGACTTCGCCATTGTGGGCGCAGGCGCCGGCATCCTTCCCGATTATGAAGGGTCGGACGATTATCGCTGGTCGCCCGTCCCCGCGGCGATCGGCCGCGTCTCCGGCTTCAACTTCCAGCTGCTCGGCAACCGGCTGAGCGTCGACCTGATCCCCGACGGCGGTGGCACCGGGCTCGACTTCCAGGCCGGGCCGATCGGCGTCGTCAATTTCAACCGCTCCAGCATCGACAGCATCGACGATCCGCGCGTCAAGGCGCTGGGCGAACTCGATACCTCGATCGAGCTGGGTGGCTATGTCGGCGTCGGCAAGACCGGGGTGATCACCAGCGATTATGACCGCCTGTCCGTCAGCCTGAGCTACCGCACCGATGTGAGCGGCGTGTCCGACGCGGGCATCCTCACCCCTTCGGTCAGCTACATGACCCCGCTCAGCCGCAAGGCGCTGGTCACCCTGTTCGCCTCGGCCGAGCGTGCCGAGAACGGCCAGATGGACACCTATTTCGGCGTCACGCCCGGCCAGTCGCTGGCAAGCGGCCTCGCCGCGTACGATCCCGATGGCGGCTGGAAGAGCTGGACGCTAGGCTTGGGCACCGCGATCTCGCTGACCGGCGATCTCACCCACGGGCTCCAGCTCGTCGGCGGCGCCACCTACCGCAAGCTGACCGGCGATGCCGCCGATTCGCCGATCGTGCGCGACGCGGGCGACAGCAACCAGTGGATGGGGGTGGTCGGCCTCGCCTTCAGCTTCTGATCCACATCAGCAAGGGCGGGGGTTACGCGCCCCGCTCAACCTGCTAAGACTCGCCCATCCCCGGGGGACCGCTCATGCGCGGTTGAGAGGAAGGCTGCAGCCTTCGACCCGCTGAACCTGATCCGGTTGACACCGGCGTAGGGAGGGAGGCGGTAGAACGAAATCCGCCCTCTCCATGCGACATTGGAGAGCACGCGCATGGCCGACATCCCCGCAAAAACCGAAATCGGCGTCACTACCGGCCCGATCCGCGGCTCCCGCAAAATCCATGTCGGCCCACTTGGCGTGGCGATGCGTGAGATCCAGCTCGAGCCCGGCTCGGGCGAGGCCCCGGTCCGCGTTTACGACACCTCCGGCCCCTACACCGATCCACAAGCCCGCATCGACATCATGGGCGGCCTGCCCCAGCTGCGCCGCGACTGGATCATGGCCCGCGGGGATGTCGAGGCGTATGACGCGCGCGAGATCCGGCCCGAGGACAATGGCCAGCTCGGCCCCGACCGCTCCGGCGGCGTTCCCCAATTCCCCAATGTCGTGGAGCGCCCGCTGCGCGCCAAGCCCGGCGCGAATGTCAGCCAGATGCACTATGCGCGGCGCGGCATCATCACGCCCGAGATGGAATATGTCGCCACCCGCGAGAATCTGGGTCGCGAGCGCCTGGCCGAATACGTCCGCGACGGCGAGAGCTTCGGCGCCGAAATCCCCGACTATGTCACGCCCGAATTCGTCCGCGACGAAGTGGCGCGGGGCCGGGCGATCATCCCCAACAACATCAACCACCCTGAATCCGAGCCGATGGCGATCGGCCGCAACTTCCTGGTCAAGATCAACGCCAATATCGGCAACTCCGCCGTCGCCTCCAATGTCGCGTCCGAAGTCGACAAGATGGTCTGGTCGATCCGCTGGGGGGCGGACACGGTGATGGACCTGTCGACCGGCCGCAACATCCACGACACGCGCGAGTGGATTTTGCGCAACAGCCCCGTGCCGATCGGCACCGTGCCGATCTATCAGGCGCTCGAAAAGGTCGGCGGCATTGCCGAGGACCTGACCTGGGAGGTCTTCCGCGACACGCTGATCGAACAGGCCGAACAGGGCGTCGACTATTTCACGATCCATGCCGGCGTCCGCCTGCCCTATATCCCGATGACCGCCAAGCGCGTCACCGGCATCGTCTCGCGCGGCGGATCGATCATGGCGAAATGGTGCCTGGCGCACCACAAGGAGAGCTTCCTCTACGGGCGCTTCGACGAGATCACCGAGATCATGAAGGCGTATGACATCGCCTATTCGCTCGGCGACGGCCTGCGCCCCGGCTCGATCGCCGACGCTAACGACGAAGCCCAGTTCGCCGAACTCTACACGCTGGGCGAACTCACCCACCGCGCCTGGAAGGAAGACGTCCAGGTGATGATCGAGGGTCCCGGCCATGTGCCGATGCACAAGATCAAGCAGAACATGGAAAAGCAGCTCGAGGCGTGCGGCGAGGCGCCGTTCTACACGCTTGGGCCACTGACCACCGATATCGCACCGGGCTATGACCACATCACCAGCGGCATCGGCGCGGCGATGATCGGTTGGTACGGCACGGCGATGCTCTGCTACGTCACGCCCAAGGAGCATCTCGGCCTCCCCGACCGCGACGACGTGAAGGTGGGCGTGGTGACCTACAAGCTGGCCGCCCACGCCGCCGACCTGGCCAAGGGCCACCCCGCCGCCCAGGTCCGCGACGACGCGCTGAGCCGTGCCCGCTTCGACTTCCGCTGGCGCGACCAGTTCAACCTGTCGCTCGATCCCGACACCGCCGAGCAGTATCACGACCAGACCCTGCCCGCCGAAGGCGCCAAGACCGCGCATTTCTGCTCGATGTGCGGCCCCAAATTCTGCTCGATGAAGATCACGCAGGAAGTCCGCGACTTCGCCGCCAAGCAGAACCAGCCCGCCAACGCCTTCCTGGCAGCAACCCCGATAGCGGTCCCGCCCGCCGATCCGGTCGAAGCCGAAGCCGGCATGGCCGCGATGAGCAAGGTGTTCAAGGAAACCGGCAGCGAACTCTACATGGGCGCTGGCGGGCGGGAGCATGATTGAACGCGCGCCGATTAGCGAGCGCGCTCCGTTGGCAGATTGACTGGCCTCTCACTCAATTAGTTGTGGGTTGAGGGCGTCATTGTCCTAGTGATTGTGTATCGCACCTCAAACGGGTCGATCTCGTAATAGTCGCATGTCAAGGGTTGACAAAATATTTTTGCGATTTCTCCGCGCCGCACTGTTGCGAAGTTGGATTGTCCATATGTAGATGCGTGACACCGCTCGCGAATGGCGACAGGATCGCGCACCTACGGCCTTTACGGTTTGTCAAGGGGAACGACGCATCATCGCCGACCGTTAGTGGATCACAGTTACGAGGAGCCGCCTATGTCGGAAGAACTGCAGAGGGCCCTTGAATCTATCAAGGGCCATCACATGAACGCTGAGGAGCGCGACGCTCAGCGCGTCAGCTTCGTTTACGGCAATGCTTCGTCGAAGGACAACGGGACTAAAGAAGCGGTCGTTCGCGCCCTTGACTTGGCCGAAGTGGCCTGATTTCATCCGCCTTCACGGAACCAGGGAAGCCCGGCGATTTCGCCGGGCTTTTTGTTTGTGGGGCATCCATGTCGTTCTTTGTCGATGAAGCACACGCTCTTTTCAATTTCATTTCGACTCGAAACCGAGCGCGGCAGTTCGACTTCCTCGAAATGTCGTACGTGGTGTCGCGGCACACCGCAGGCTTAGAGATCGACAGCGAATTCATCTCTACCCTGAATGCTTATGCGACTCGATACATCTCAATGCAGCCGGGCCGGCACCGGCGGCATTACAACGTCACCGTCGGAGCGCACAATCCAAGCGACTGGAGCCTAGTACCTGAAGAGATGGAGGCGTTTCTCGACGTGTTGCACACCAACTGGGCTCGATGGACACCGCCCGAAGCCGCCGCCTATGCGTTGTGGGGTGTCAATCACGTGCATCCATTCTGTGACGGCAACGGTCGCACGGCACGGGCACTATGCTACTACGTGCTATGCCAGAAGATTGGCCAGTGGCTGCCGGGTAGATTGACCGTGCTTGAGCAAATTCGGACGTCTCACAGGGAGCATCACTGCAACATTCTACAGCGAATGCATGAAGCCCGCGCTCGACCGGATATGACCACTGACATTACCGAGTTGGCAACTCTAATCGATTCGTTAGTCGTGACGCAGATTTCGACCTACCATATGGAGCAAGCTGCAGCGATCGCCGCAGCCAGCGGTATGTCGTCAGCGGCGCAGCCATGACTATGATGACATACCCTGAACTAACATCAGTAGATCGTGGCCTCTCAATAATAATACCGGCAGCTTAGCACCTCCACTGTCTGTGCCTCGCCTGCCCCACGGGACCCGGTACACCAGCCGATGCTCACCGGTGATCCGGCGCGACCACCAGCCGGTCAGGTTCTGGCGCAGCGGTTCGGGCCTGCCGGTGCCGCGAAAGGATTGCAGCGGCATTCCTCGATCAGGTTGTTGATCCGCTCGAGAACCATGGCGTCCTCGTGCTGCCAAGCGAGATAGTCGGCCCAGGCTTCAGGGTCGAAGGAGACCTTCACGGACGGATGAGCGCGTGCTCCTCGCCTTCGCCCGCGTCGAACCGTGCAATGCCCTCCATCAGCCGCTTCGCATTCGCGGGCGACGACATCAGGTGCAGCGTCTCTTCCGTGCCCGCCCATTCCTCGGCGGAGATCATCACCACATTCTCGCCGCGCTGACGCGTGATCAGCACCGGGGCACGGTCGGCCACGGCCTTGTCCATCACCTTCTTCAGGTTCTCACGCGCTTCGGAATAGCTGACGGTCTGCAGGGCAGAAAAGGTGGACAGAACTCTGTCCAACGTCAATGCGCCGCCACGCCCGCAGCTCTGAAGCAAACGTGCTCCCCCACGCAAACAATGCTTCCAAAGTAGGATTTCGCTTGCTCTATTTCGTCGTTGGGCAACGGAAGGGAACCGCAATGCTGTCGACCGCACGCAACCGGGCAGTTTCGAACAACCAACCTTTTGGTTGGATGTCGCACGTCGCAAAGCATGTCGAACCGGCGCCGCTTCCGCTCGATGCTCCCGGCAACGCCGGGTAAAACGCCCCCGCCACGAAGTCTGGAACAGTGCGTGAGGACCGCAACTTTCTCAACTTCACCTTCTAAACTTCACACCTGGCGTAAGGCTCGACTGGGTAAAACGGCTTTCCGCTTGCGAAGCTTCCCAATCCGCGTCAGCTTCGCGCCGACAAAGTCTTGAAGTCAAAGGACGAACGCGTGGTCAGGCATAGCCGTTTCGGGGCGCTTATTTCGGCATTGGCATTGCTGGCCAGCTGTGGCGGCGGGGGAAGCGGCGGCAACGTCGCGATCGGCGGCGGGAGCGGCGGTTCGGGCGGTACCGGCGGCATTGGCGGCGGAACCACGCCGACGCCAACCGCGGGCTGCACGCTGCGCGAGCGGCAGGACTGGGCGTTCGGGGTGCTCAAGGAATGGTACCTCTTCCCCGACACGCTGCCCGCCAGCCTGGATCCGTCACGCTATGCCAGCCTGGAAAGCTATGTCGACGCGCTTACCGCCACCGCGCGGGGGCAGAACAAGGACCGCTACTTCACCTATGTGACGTCGATCGCCGAAGAGAATGCCTATATCAGCACCGGCTCCAGCGCCGGGTTCGGCTTTCGCCTGGGCTATGACACGGCCGGCGGGCGCGTGTTCGTCGCCGAAAGTTTCGAGGGCGCGCCGGCGCTCGCCGCCGGGATAGACCGCGGCACCGAAATCCTGGCGGTCGGCACCCAGGCGGGCAACCAGCAGCCGGTGACCACGCTGCTCGCCAATGGCGGACCGCAGGCGGTGGTCGACGCGCTGGGGCCCGACACCACCGGTACGTCGCGCGTGCTGCGGGTTCGCGATGGCGCGGGCGTCCGCGACGTCACGGTCGCCAAGACCGAGTTCACGCTCGACCCGGTGTCGAACCGTTATGGCGTGAAGATCCTCGACAATGGCGGGCAGCGCGTCGGCTATGTCAATCTGCGCACCTTTATCGGCACCGCCGATCCGGCGCTGCGCAGCGCCTTTGCGCAGTTCCGGGCGCAGGGCATCACCAATCTGATCGTCGACCTGCGCTACAATGGCGGCGGGCTGGTCTCGATCGCCGAACTGTTCGCCGATCTGCTGGGCGCCGACCGCACGACGAGCGACGTGTTCAGCTATACCAGCTTCCGGCCGGAAAAGGCGTCGTACAACGAGGTCGATTATTTCGCGCCGCAGCCCGAATCGGTCGCGCCGATGCGTGTCGCCTTTATCGGCACCGGCGGCACCGCCTCGGCCAGCGAGTTGGTGATCAACGGCATGCTGCCCTATCTGCGCACCAACGAAGCGCTGATCGGCGGCAACACCTATGGCAAGCCGGTCGGCCAGGTCGCGATCGACAGGACGGCCTGCGACGATCGCATGCGGGTGATCGCCTTCGCCACCGAAAACCGCGACCATCAGGGCGCCTATTATGACGGGCTGGCCAGCAAGATGGACGTGACCTGCCGCGCCGCCGACGATCTCACGCGGCCGATGGGCGACCCGGGCGAGGAATCGACTCGCGTCGCGCTGGACTTCCTTGCCGGGCGCAGCTGCACGCCGATCACCGGCGCGGCAAGGCTGCGGTCGCTAAGCGCGCAGCAGAGCACGCCCGAGCCGCTGATGGGCGCGCGGCCGAGCGCGGCGCAGCGGGCGGTGCCGGGCGCGTTCTGAGGCTTGCGCGCGACGAGCCGTTGCCACGCAGAGTCCGGCGCCGGGGTTTTTGTTGGATCGCTTCAACGCCTTGGGCTAGGCGCGGGCAATGTCGGCAAGGATCAGTTGTGACGTCGCGATCGTGGGCGGCGGCCTTGCGGGTGGGTTGATCGCCCTGGCGCTGCGACGCCGGCGGCCCGACCTGGACGTGCGGGTGATCGAGGGATCGGCGCGGCTGGGGGGCAACCATCTCTGGTCGTTCTTCGCCACCGATATCGATCCTGCGCACCGCTGGCTGGTGGCGCCGCTGATCGGGCATGGCTGGGCACGCTACGACGTCGCTTTTCCCGAGCATGTGCGGACGCTGAAGGCACGCTATTACTCGATCGAGTCGAGCCATTTCGACCGGGTGCTGCGCCGCGAACTGCCGCGCGATGCGCTGTTGTTCGGCCGCAAGGTGGTGACGGCGACGCCCACCAGCGTGCAGCTGGCCGGCGGCGATCTGGTCGAGGCGCGCGGCGTGATCGATTGCCGCGGTGCCGGCGACCTGTCGGCGCTGGAACTGGGCTGGCAGAAGTTCCTGGGCCGCGAGCTGGCGCTGAGCGAGCCGCACGGCATCTCCCGGCCCATGGTGATGGACGCCACCGTGCCGCAGATCGACGGCTACCGCTTCGTCTACACCCTGCCCTTCACCCCCACGCGGCTGTTCGTCGAGGATACCTATTACAGCGACACGCCCGAGATCGACACGGCGGCGCTGGGCGAGCGGATCGACCTCCACGCCGCGCGGCAGGATTGGCACGTCGAACAGGTGCTGCGCGAAGAAGCCGGCGCGCTGCCGGTGGTGATGGGTGGTAACTTCGACGCGTATTGGCGCAGCGGCGGCGAAGGCGTCGCGAAGGCGGGCGTACGCGCCGGGCTGTTCCACCCGCTCACCAGCTATTCGCTGCCCGACGCGGTGCGTACCGCCGCGCTGGTGGCCGAGGCAGGATCGATCGAAGGCGCGGCGCTGCACACGCTGCTCCACGGCCATGCCCGGCGGACCTGGCGCGCGCGCGGTTTCTACCGCATGCTCAGCCGGATGCTGTTCAAGGCTGCCGAGCCCGAAGCGCGGTACAAGGTGCTTGAACGTTTCTATCGACTGGACGCGGAGCTCATCGCCCGCTTCTATGCCGGCCAGTCGAGCGCGTGGGACCGGGTGCGGGTGCTGAGCGGAAAACCGCCGGTGCCGATCGGCCGCGCAGTCCAAGCCTTGCGAGGAAGAACATGAAGCGGGTTGCAATCATCGGCGCTGGGTTCGGCGGGCTCGCGCTCGCCATCCGGCTGCAGTCGGCGGGCGTGGATACGGTCGTGCTGGAAGCCCGCGACAAGCCGGGCGGGCGAGCTTATTACTGGGAGCGCGACGGCTTCACCTTTGACGGCGGACCGACGGTGATCACGGCCCCCGATGCGCTGGCCGAACTGTGGCGCCTGTCGGGACATGACATCGCGCAGGACGTTGAGCTGCTGCCGATCTCGCCCTTTTACCAGCTTTCCTGGCCCGACGGGACGAAGTTCGACTATTCGAACGACGATGCGCAGCTGGGGGCGGAGATCGCCCGGCTCAACCCCGATGATGTCGCGGGATACCGCAAGTTCCTGCGCTATTCGGAGGAAGTGTACCGCGAAGGCTATGTGAAGCTTGGCCATGTCGCGTTTCTCGACTTCAGCACGATGGTGAAGGCGGCGCCGGCATTGATGAAGGCACAGGCCTGGCGTTCGGTCTATTCGATGGTGTCGAGCTTCGTGAAGAACGAGAAGCTGCGCGAGGCGCTGTCGTTCCACACGCTGCTGGTGGGCGGGAATCCGATGGCGACCAGTGCGATCTATGCGCTGATCCACAAGCTGGAGCGCGACGGCGGGGTATGGTTCGCGCGTGGCGGTACCAACCAGCTGGTGGCAGGCATGGTCCGGCATTTCGAGCGGCTGGGGGGCGTGGTGCGGCTGAACGACCCGGTCGCCGCGATCGACACGCTGGGCGACCGGGTGACGGGGGTGCGCACCGAAAGCGGATACGCGCTGGAGGTCGATGCCGTCGCGAGCAACGCCGAAGTGGTGCACAGCTATCGCCATCTGCTCAAGGACTCGCGCAGTGCCCAGCGCACCGCCGACAAGCTGGAGCGCAAGCGCTTTTCGCCCTCGCTGTTCGTGGTGCATTTCGGCGTGCGGGGCATCTGTCCGGACGTGCCGCACCATTCGATCCTGTTCGGGCCGCGCTACAAGGGGCTGCTCGACGACATCTTCAAGCATGGCGTGCTGAGCGAGGACTTCTCGCTGTACCTGCACCACCCGACCGCGACCGATCCGAGCATGGCGCCGGAGGGGCACTCGACCTTCTACGCGCTGGCGCCGGTGCCGCATCTGGGCAAGTTCCCGGCGAACTGGGACGAAGTCGGGCCGGTGCTGGAGGAGCGCATCCTTTCCGAAATCGAGCGAAGGCTGATCCCGGGCTTGCGCGAGCGGATCGTCACCAAGTTTTCCTACATGCCCCCCGATTTCGCGGCTGACCTGCGCTCGCATCTGGGCTCCGGCTTCAGCTTGGAGCCGATCTTGACGCAGAGCGCCTGGTTCCGCGTCCACAACCGCGACGAGGCGATCTCCAACCTGTATTTCGTTGGTGCCGGTACACATCCAGGTGCCGGCATCCCCGGCGTGGTCGGCAGCGCAAAAGCCACTGCGGCACTGATGCTGGAAGGTAACCGATGAAGCGCGTTGCAGTTTATTGCGGATCCGCCACCCCAAGCGACCCGGTGTACATCGAAGCCGCGCGCACCGTGGGCCGCAGCCTGGCCGAACAGGGAATCGGCGTGGTCTATGGCGGTGGCAAGCTGGGGCTGATGGGCGCGGTGGCGGACAGTGCGCTGGAAGCCGGGGGCGAAGTGATCGGCGTGATTCCCACCGCGCTGGTCAACGCGGAGGTGGCGCATCGCGGGCTGAGCGAGCTCCACGTCGTCGACACGATGCACGAGCGCAAGGCACGCTTCACCGAACTGTCCGACGGCTTTCTGACGATTCCGGGCGGCACGGGCACGATGGACGAGCTGTGGGAGGCGATGAGCTGGGCGCAGCTGGGCTATCATGCCAAGCCGGTCGCGCTGCTCAACGTTGCCGGCTTCTATGACGGGTTGCTCGAATTCGTTGCCAAGATGGGGAGCGTCGGCTTCCTGCGGCCGCAGCACCAGGGGATCCTGCTTGCCGGCGACGATCTTGCCCCTCTGTTGGACAAGATGCGCGACTTCGAGCCGACGACGCCCATCATCCACATGAAGCGCGACGACCTGTGACACCCGGCCGCGACGCGATCGTCGCCACGGCGGGAGAATCGATCGCGCGCGGCTCCAAGAGTTTCGCTGCCGCAAGCCGGCTGTTCGACCGCACAACTCGCGAGCGGGCATGGCTGCTTTATGCCTGGTGCCGCGCATGCGACGATCTGGCCGACGGGCAGGACCATGGCCATGGCATGGCGGTGGTCAGCGATCCCCAGGCACGACTGGAGACGATCCGGCTGCGCACCCAAGCGGCGCTGGACGGGCACTGGGTCGGGGACCCAGCATTCGATGCCCTCCGCATCGTCGTTGCAGAGACTGGCATGCCGCACCGCTTCGTCTGGGACCTGGTCTATGGCTTTGCGCTCGACGCCGACGATTGGCGGCCGCGCAGAGAGGGCGACCTGTACCGCTATTGCTACCATGTCGCCGGGGCGGTCGGGTGCATGATGGCAGTGGTGATGGGCGTTGCGCCGGACGATGAGGCGGTGCTCGACCGCGCGTGCGACCTTGGCATGGCGTTTCAGCTCGCGAATATCGCCCGCGACATCGAAGAGGATGACCAAGTCGGGCGCTGTTACCTCCCCGTCGAATGGGTGGTCGAAATGGAAATTCCCCCCGGACAGCACATGAAGCCGCCCTTTCGCCCACGCCTGACAGTACTGGCCCAGCGTCTAGCGCACCGCGCAGAGGCGTTCGAGGCGAGTGCGCGGGGCGGCACCCCTGCCTTGTCGTTCCGCTCCGCCTGGGCGGTGCTGGCGGCGGCGGGGATCTATGGCGACATCGCACGCAAGGTTGCGGCGCGTGGCGACCATGCCTGGGATCACCGGGTCACGACGTCGTCGCGGGAGAAGCTGGGATGGATCGTGCGGGCGTACGGGCAAGCACGCCGGCGGGAGCAGCTTTACAGTGCCGTGCCGCGGCCCAATGACCTATGGACGCGGCCGCGCTGAGCGTCAGCCGCCCTTTTGCGCGGTGTTACGGTCGATCTTGGCCCATTGCGGACCGTCGCGGCGACAGGTTGCACTGATCACCGGAAAGGAAAGATCGGCATTGCGATGAAGCGCGACTGGCATCGCGTCCTGGCACGCCGCGACCGAGGTATAGCGCACCGGCTCGACCCGCGCCTGCTGGCAGAGGCCGGCGTCGTCGCCACAACCCATGATCGCCAGGACGTAGAAGATCTGATCCATTTCGCTTTTCCTTCCGATGCTTACAACGAAGCCGGTGCCATGACGTTCCGACGAAACGTTGCAGGCAAGCGCCCGAACCCCCAGATTGACGGTTAATGCCTCCCCTAGATCCCGTGTCCCCGCCCGAGCGTCCGCTGCTTGGCACCATGAAGCGGTTCCTGCCCTATCTGTGGCCGCGCAACGCGCGCGAACTGCGGGTGCGGATCGTCCTCGCGATGGTTCTGGTGCTGATCTCCAAGCTCATCCAGGTCTATGGCGCGCCCTTTGCCCTGCAAGGCGCGATCGACGGGATGGCCAATGGGTCGCGCGACGGGCTGTGGCTCGTGATCGCGCTCGTGGTGGGCTATGCCGCTGCACGGCTGGGCACGGTGTTGTTCGACAATTTGCGCAACGCGGTGTTCGAGAAGGTCGGGCAGGACGCATCGCGCCGGCTCGCCTCCGACGTGTTCGCCCATCTCCACCAGCTGGGCCTGCGCTTTCACCTGGAGCGACGCACGGGCGCGATCACCAAGGTGGTCGAGCGCGGCACGAAGAGCATCGACACGATGCTGTATTTCCTGCTGTTCAACATCGCCCCGACGATCCTGGAGCTGGTGCTGGTGCTCGGCATCTTCGGCACGCGCTTTGGCATGTGGCTGGTGATCGGCACGTCGGTGATGGTGGTGGTGTATATCGCCTTTACCCGCTGGGTGACCGACTGGCGTTCCAAGCTGCGCGAGCGGATGAACGATCTCGACACCGGCGCGGTGGCGCACGCGGTGGACTCGCTGCTCAACTTCGAGACGGTTAAATACTTCAACGCCGAAGCGCGCGAGGCCAAGCGCTACGACACCGCCATGACGTTGTACATGAAGGCGGCGGTCACCTCAGAGAACTCGCTGGCCTGGCTCAACATCGGCCAGGCGATAATCACCAATTTGATGCTGGGCGCTGGCATGGCGCTGGTGGTGTTCGGGTGGAGCTCGGGCCGGTTCACCGCCGGCGACGTGGTGCTGGTGTCGACGCTACTAAGCCAGCTGTTCCGCCCGCTCGACATGCTGGGATGGGTGTACCGCACCATCCGCCAGGGCGTGATCGACATGGGCAGCATGTTCGACCTGATCGACACGCGCGCCGAAGTGGTGGACGCACCGCATTCGATGCCGCTCCACGTGGAACGGGGGCACATCCGCTTCGAGAATGTCGAGTTCGGCTACGATCCCGACCGCCAGATCCTGAAGGGCATCGACCTGGACATTCCCGCCGGGGCGACGGTGGCGGTGGTGGGACCGTCGGGTGCGGGCAAGTCGACGCTCGCGCGGCTGATGTTCCGCTTCTACGACGTGACCAGCGGGCGGATCACGGTCGACGGGCAGGATCTGCGCGACGTGACGCAACATTCGCTGCGATCGGCGATCGGCATCGTGCCGCAGGACACGGTGCTGTTCAACGACACCATCGGCTATAACATCGCCTATGGCCGCGAGGATGCCACGGCCGAGGACATCGCCAGTGCCGCACGCGGTGCGGCGATCGCCGGCTTCATCCAGGCGCTGCCCCAGGGGTTCGACACCCGCGTCGGCGAGCGCGGGCTGAAGCTGTCGGGCGGCGAGAAGCAGCGCGTTGCCATCGCCCGCACGCTGGTGAAGAACCCACCAATCCTGATCCTGGACGAGGCGACCAGCGCGTTGGACAGCCGTACAGAGGCTGACATCCAGGCGACCCTGGAGGCGATCGAACGCGGGCGAACGACGATCGTCATCGCGCATCGGCTCTCCACCATCGTCCATGCCGACCGCATCGTCGTGCTCGAAAGCGGGCGGGTGGTCGAGCAGGGCAGCCATGCCGAGTTGCTGCGCCTGGGTGGCCTCTACGCCGAGATGTGGATGCGTCAGGCCCAGGAGCGGGAAGAAGGCGAGGACCTAGCGGCAGAGTAGCAGGGACGCTGGCGCCGACGCACATGTGCTAGCTTTCGTAACCGCTCGTGCGTGAGACGAATCAATGAGCGCGCAAAGTAGCAGGCACGGTTTTGGCCGCGACTGCTGCGGCACTATGACCGTCAGGACCGCTGGTATTGGAACCCCTGTGGGACCTTGCGAAGCCCGAGGCATTGTGCCCGCATGAAGCAGGCGCTGCGGGAGCTATCCCGACGCGCTGCTCGGGTTCGTCCGCCTCACGGGCTATCTGGACGCTTCAGGCGCGTAGGTCCTGCCACTCTGGATGCTGGGCGAGATAACCAGCAACAAAGCTGCAGACCGGACGGACTTTGCCGCCGGCGGCGCGCACTTGTCTCAATGCGCCCTCGATCAACCGGCTGCCCACCCCCTGCCCGCGCAGTGCAGCAGGCACCACGGTATGCGTGAATACCAACACATTGTTCTCTCGCTCATAGGCGGCGAAAGCGGTGTGGCCGTCCACTTCCAACTCGAAGCGCTGTTCGGCGGCATTGTCGATTACGTCGTTCATCGGGCACCTTTGCTGGCTGGCGCGTTCCTGATGCCTGGTTCCTATCGAGTGACGGCGGATGAGAACAAGTAGGATGCTGGGGATGGTGGCGCTGGCGGGTGCCGGACTCGCGGGCTGGTCGGCCTTTGCGGCGCGCAAAGCCGAGGAATTGGCGCCTGCGGATGGGCTATTCATGCACCTGCCCGGTGGGCGACTGCATTATGTCGATCTGGGTCCGAAGGATGCGCCGGCGCTGGTGATGATCCACGGGTTGATGGGACAGCTGCGCAACTTCTCGCACTCGCTGGCCGAGCGCCTGATCGCGGATCACCGCGTGATCCTGGTCGATCGGCCCGGCTGGGGCTATTCGACCATCAAGGGATCGCGCCCCGGCATTGCCGGTCAGGCTGCGTCCGTCGCCGCGTTGATCGAGCAATTGGACCTGGATCGGCCATTGGTCGTCGGCCATTCGCTGGGCGGCGCAGTCGCGCTCGCATTGGGGCTGGGCCGGCCCGAGCTGATCCGCGGCCTTTCTCTCATTGCGCCGCTCAGCCAGCCGGTTGATCGTGCGCCCGGAGCTTTTGTGGGATTGTTGGCCCCCGCCCCGCTCCGCTTCGCTGCGGCATGGTTGGGCGCGGCACCTATGGGCACTCTCACGCGGCCGAGCATGGCGCGGGCGGTGTTCGCGCCCGATCCGGTGCCCGGGGATTTTGTTACGCGAGGAGGCGGCGCACTGGCGATCCGTCCCAAAAGCTACATGGCCGGATCGTTCGAACTGCTGCACGTGCGGTCGGAAATGATAAAGCTTCGGGCGCGCTATGCCGAGATGCGGGTGCCCGTCGCAATCTTGTTCGGAGCGCAAGACCGGCTGCTCGATCCCACGCTGAACGGCGAGCAGACCGCGCGCGAGATCCCCGGCGCCACGCTGACGTTGGTCGATGGCGGACACATGCTGCCGGTGACGCATCCCGATGTCACCGCCGCCTGGCTGCGCGGCATCATGGCTTGATCAGGCCAGCGGCGCGTCGCTGACGGACAGCTTTCACCGTTGGGAAGCCTCACCGAACGGCCGCCGGTTGCCTGCTTCTGCACGATCAACCGCCCGGCGAGTTCAACCCGATTCAGAGGGTTGCGTGGTCCAGCCGAGGCGGGGAATCGTGATCGAGCGCTTTCCCGCAAGATCGATGCGCGTCACGAACAACTCGCGGCTTTCGATATATTGCAGCAGACGGCGCACGCGGCCGAGCGAGCTGGTGCCATAGGTGGCGGCGATTTCCTGGTCGCTGGGGCACGGCAATCCTTCGCGGGCGGCGCGCGCAACGAGCAGGAATGGTCCGAGCATGTCGTCTGGAAGCGCGCGTGCAGCCTCAAGCGCCTGCGACCATTCCGCATCGGGATCGCCATGGATGCCGGCACGCGCAGCCGACAGGCGCCGAGTGAAGGCTGACAGATCGAGCGGTGGCCGGGCGAGGCCAACCATTCGGCAGCGAACCAAGAAGTCCTGATACAGCACCGATGGCGAGCGGAAGGCGGACTCCGTATCGGCGACGATCGCGCGCAGCACGTCGGTGACATGCCCGGCGGCTTCCTCCGGCTCCATTTCGGGTCCGGTGTCCGCCACTGAAGGAACCGAGCGGGCAAGTGCCTGGAGCAGCGTTTCCGATCGGGCGGGCGTGGCCGTCGCGGGCGTCGTGGGCTCGGGCGGAACCCAGCTTGGCTCGGCGGGGGCGAGCAGCAGTTCCTTCATGTCTCCAGCAGGAGCCTCAGGCAGCGGCGTGAGCTTGGGGCTCGAACTGCGCGCAGAGGTCTCCACTGCCCCGATCCGGATTGCCACCGGGCGACGGGCTACGGCTGGGCCGAGCGCCAGAAAGGTACCGCGCTGCAGGTCGCGGATGGCTTCGGCCTGACGGCGCTCCATGCCAAGCAGATCGGCGGCACGGGCCATGTCGATGTCGAGAAAGGTACGGCCCATCAGGAAGTTCGATGCTTCCGCAGCGACATTCTTGGCCAGCTTGGCAAGCCGCTGCGTGGCGATCACGCCGGCAAGCCCGCGCTTGCGGCCGCGGCACATCAGGTTGGTCATGGCAGAAAGCGACGCGCGGCGGACGTCCTCGGCGACCTCGCCGCCGCCGGCCGGCGCGAACAGCTGCGCCTCGTCGACCACGACAAGCGCAGGATACCAATGTTCGCGCGGGGCATCGAACATGCCGTTCAGGAAGGCGGCGGCGCACTTCATCTGCCCTTCCGCTTCAAGCCCTTCCAGGCTCAACACCACGGAGGCGCGATGCTCGCGGATGCGCGCGGCGAAGCGGGCGACATCGCGCTCGCTATGCTCCGAAGCTTCGATGGAAAGGTGGCCGTATCGGTCGCTCAGCGTGACGAAGTCGCCTTCGGGATCAATAATCACCTGCTGGACATGCCCGGCGCTGCGTTCGAGCAGGCGGCGGAGCAGATGCGACTTTCCCGATCCCGAATTGCCCTGGACGAGAAGCCGCGTGGCGAGGAGTTCCTCCAGGTCCATACCCACGGGCGCTCCGCCCGCGTCCAACCCCATGTCCACGCTTACTGTCATTGCCGCCTGCTTTGGCGGGCGCAGCGCGCAGCGGCAAGGGCGCCACGGCGAAAAGCTGTGAGTGCTCGTTGCGGGTACGGAACCGCTGCCTCGACAGGGTGGCTCGGCGAGCCTAGGTCCTCGGCGATGGCCGATCCCGTTGAAATCCTGCGTTCTACTTTCGGCTTTGCGGGCTTCCGGGGCGTTCAGGACCAGGTCGTCGGGCGCGTCATGCGGGGGGCCAACACGCTGGCGGTGATGCCCACGGGTGCGGGCAAGTCGCTGTGCTACCAGGTGCCGTCGCTGGCGCTGGAGGGCACGTGCGTGGTGGTGTCGCCGCTGATTGCGCTGATGCACGACCAGCTGCGCGCAGCCGAAGCGGTTGGCATTCGCGCGGCGACGTTGACGAGCGTGGACGAGAACCGCGAGGAAACGATCCAGCGCTTCCGGGCTGGCCAGCTCGATCTGCTATATGTCGCGCCGGAACGCGCCTCCAGCGAGCATTTTCGAAACCTTCTGAGCCAAGCGCGCTTGTCGCTGTTCGCCATCGACGAGGCGCATTGCGTGTCCGAATGGGGGCATGACTTTCGCCCGGACTACCGCTTGCTGCGGCCGCTGCTCGACCGGTTCGAGGATGTGCCGCGGCTGGCGCTGACCGCGACTGCCGACGCGCACACCCGCGCGGATATTTGCGAGCAGCTGGGCATCCCGCACGAGGGCATGATCGTCGCGGGTTTCGACCGGCCCAACATCCGCTACACGATTCAGCCGCGCGAGAACACGACGCGACAGGTGATGGACGTAATGGCCGATAATCCCGGGCCAGGCATCGTCTATGTCCAGACCCGCGCCGGCGTGGAAAAGCTCGCCGAGAAGCTGGCGGAGACGGGGCGCCCGGTGCTGGCTTATCATGCCGGGCTCGACCCACAGGTGCGGCGCCGCAACCAGGCGGCGTTCGTGGCGTCCGAAGACATGGTGATCGTCGCCACTGTCGCGTTCGGCATGGGGATCGACAAGCCGGATGTGCGCTTCGTCGCGCATGCCGGGCTGCCCAAGTCGATCGAGGGCTATTATCAGGAAACCGGCCGTGCCGGCCGGGACGGTGATCCGGCGGTCGCACATCTGTTCTGGGGCGCCGACGATTTCGCGCGGGCGCGCCAGCGGATCGGCGAAGTGGAGACGGGGCGCCAGCCGGGGGAGCGGGCGCGGCTGACTGCGCTGGGCGCGCTGGTGGAAACCGCCGAGTGCCGGCGGCGCATCCTGCTGCGGCATTTCGGCGAAGAGGATACGCCCGAACAATGCGGCAATTGCGACAACTGCCTGTCGCCGCCCGCTGCGGTGGACGCGGGGGTGGTCGCGCAGAAGTTCCTGTCGGCGGTGTTCCGCACCGGCATGATGTTCGGCACCGGCTATATCGAGAGCGTCCTGCTTGGCCAATCGAGCGAGCGTAGCCTGATGAACGGGCACGAAAAGCTCTCGGTATTCGGCATCGTGAGTGGCGACGAGGCCGCGCTGCTGAAGCCGGTGTCGCGCGCGCTTCTGTTGCGCGATGCGCTGCGCACCAATGCCCATGGCGGACTGGAGTTCGGACCGGCTGCGAAAGCGATCCTGAAAGGTGAGACGGGGCTGAAGCTGGTGCTGCCGCCCAAGCGCGACCGACGAGGCAAGCGGGGTGCCGCGGGTGGCGCCAATCCGATCGGCAACCCGCTGTTCGAGGCGCTGCGGGCCAAGCGGCGCGAGATCGCACAGGAGACCGGCTTACCGCCCTATGTGATCTTCCATGACTCGGTGCTGCGCGACATGGCGATGAGCAAGCCTACGAGCCTGGCCGAGCTTGGGCGGATATCGGGCGTTGGCGCGCGCAAGCTCGACGCCTATGGATCGGAGTTTCTGCTAGTGATCCGGGAGGCGGCATGATCCGCAGAGTTGACGACAAGATTTCGGTGGCGCCCCAGATTTCGCCCGAGCAGGTCCCTGCCCTGGCCGAGGCCGGGTTCACCGCCATCATCAACAACCGCCCCGATGGCGAGGAGTTGGCGCAACCCGACGGCGCCGCGCTACGCCAAGCCGCGGAAGCGGCGGGGCTGGCCTATACGGCGATTCCGGTGACGCATGCCGGCTTTTCGGCAGTACAGGTCGAGGCGATGGCTGAGGCATTGGAGCAGGCGCGGGGGCCGGTGCTGGCCTATTGCCGTTCGGGTACGCGCTCGTGCAACCTGTGGGCGCTGGCTGAGGCGAGCCGGGGTGGCGATCCTGACGCGCTGACCGCCAAGGCGGCCGGGGCGGGATATGACATCGAGGGGATCCGGCCGCTGCTGGATGCGCTTTCGGGTCGGGCCACTATCTAGTCGACGCGGAAAACGCGTGTCGATCCTGCTAAGCTATTGATAAAAAAGAGCCGGTGGTTTTAGCCACCGGCCCAGTGCGTCCGCAGGAGGAACATCGTGTGGCGCGCCGCACAGCGGCGCCCCGAATGCGTCAGTAATTGTAGGCGCGCTCGCCATGCTCGCCGAGGTCGAGCCCTTCGACTTCGACCTCTGGCTTCACGCGGCCCCCGGTGAGCGCCTTGGCGATCGCATAGGCGATGGCGGTACCGGCCGCGGCCCAAACGATGGTGGTGCCGACCGCGCCGAGCTGAACCAGCAGCTTGGCACCCATGTCGTAGTCCGCCGCGCCCGGCCCACCCAGCGACGGCGCATAGACGACCGCGGTGCCGACCGCGCCGACCATGCCGCCGACCCCGTGAATGCCGAACGCGTCGAGCGAGTCGTCATAGCCGAGCCTGGGCTTCACCACCGTGACGAAGGCGAAGCAGACCAGCGAGGCGATGGCGCCGAGCACGATGGCGCCGAACGGCCCCGAATTGCCCGCCGCCGGGGTGACCGCGACCAGGCCGGCGATGATGCCCGAGCAGAAGCCGAGCGCCGACCCCTTGTGGCCCGAAAACCGCTCTGCCAGCATCCAGAACAGACCCGCCGAGGCAGTCGCCACGAAGGTGTTGATCATTGCCAGTGCCGCCGAGCCATTGGCTTCGAGCGCCGAACCGGCGTTGAAGCCAAACCAACCGACCCAGAGCAGCCCGGTGCCGACCATGGTCAACGTCAGGCTGTGCGGCGCCATGCGCTCGGTCGGATAGCCGATGCGCTTGCCCAGCAGCAGCGCGAGCACCAGCGCCGAAACGCCGGCATTGACGTGCACCACCGTGCCGCCGGCGAAATCGAGTGCGCCGGCCTTGAAGAACAGCCCGCTCGCCGCCCAGACCATGTGCGCGATCGGGAAATACACGATGGTCAGCCAGATCAGCGCGAAAACCATGACGGCGGAGAATTTGATCCGCTCCACCACCGAGCCCAGCACCAGCGCGATCGTGATCGCGGCAAAGGTCATCTGGAACGAAATGAAGACATATTCCGGGATCTCGACCCCGGCGGTGAAGGTCGCGGCCTGCGACGCCGGCGTCACGCCCTTGAGCAGCAGCTTGTCGAAGTTGGAGACGAAGTTGCTGAGGCCGGAGCTATAGTCCGGGCCAAAGGCCATGGTGTAGCCCCACATCACCCATATCAGCATGGCGAGCGCGGCGACCGCGCCGATCTGCGTCATCACCGAGAGCATGTTCTTGGTGCGGGCAAGGCCGCCATAGAATAGCGCCAGGCCCGGCAGGATCATCATCAGGACCAGGATGGTCGAGGTCATCATCCAGGCGGTGTCGCCCTTGTTCACCGTGGCGGTGGGTGCCGTGGCCGGCGCCTGGAGCGCGGCGTCCTGCGCCCAGGCTGGCAGCGCGGCGAACAGTGCGAGCCCCGCCCCTGCCGCCAATTTGGTCGAAAGCTTCATCGTGGCCCCCTTCATCACAATGCGGTTTCGTTGGTTTCGCCGGTGCGTATCCGCACGGCCTGGCCGAGATCGAGCACGAAGATCTTGCCGTCGCCGATCGCGCCGGTGCTGGCCGCGGCCTGGATCGTTTCCACGGCGCGGTCGGCCAGGTCGCTTCCCACGGCGACCTCGATCTTGATCTTGGGCACCATGTTGGTGCTGTATTCGGCGCCGCGATAAATCTCGGTCTGGCCCTTTTGCCGGCCGAAGCCCTTCACCTCGGTCACGGTCATGCCGGTGACGCCCACGCCCGTGAGCGCCTCGCGCACCTCATCCAGCTTGAATGGTTTGATGATGGCGATGATGAATTTCATGCCGCCCCCCTGGCGATTGTCCTGCCGAGGAGCTCTGCAAGGGGCATGCCAGATCCATCCCGCCGGTGATCGCCCGGCGGGCTGGGGGTGCGAGCCTGTTTGAAACGTCAATTTTTGTGCAGATGCGAGATGCTGCCTGAAAATTAGGCAGGTCTGGCCAGTTCCCCTGCTGGGGCAAGCGAAAGGCGCCAATTACCGCGTGCAGATCGCGTTCCTGTGGATGAACGATCTGGAGGCACAGCACCTCAGGGCTACCCGCCACCCAGCCGACCTAAAGTTCGCTGAGATATGCAAGCTTGCGTTCGGGCCCGCTTGCCAGATGCTCGCCTATGAGGGAAGTTTAGTAAATGTCGCGACAGCGCAGTTCGCGGAGTCGTCGGTTGCCTTCCCTGTCTCGAAGCTCAGCGCTTCCGCGACAAGGCATGGCAGCTTCCGCCCCAGAGTCAGTCATCCAGTCGGCGGCTCGCGTCGCTTGAAAACGGACGTCCGTTAATGATCGTAGCGACGGCCGCTTTTCCGGTTCGGAGTGTCATGGCGTCGCCACGGGGTCCGGAAGCTGCCGCTAGTTAAGGCCGAGGGTGAACTTCAAGCCGAGCAGTTCCGATTGAGGTGACGTCCATCCCCGAGAGCATTTTGCGCTCTCCTGCTTTGGCTAACCATTGGCATCGCAATTAACCTCTCCGCCTGACTTTCGCCATTATACTTGCTGACTACTCTCCCCTCGAAAGATAGGAGCAGCGCATTGGGGTTCGGACGGTGGCATAAGGTAGTGGCTGGGCTTGCCTGTCTCCCAGCGCTTTCGGCCACCGCGCAGCAGCGTCGCACGCTCACGATCAACGACGTTCTCGACGTCCAGCGGATCGACCAAGCAACGCTCTCGCCAGATGGCAACTGGGTCGCCGCCGTCGTCCAGCGCCCTGCTCGGACGGGCGAAATCTATGGCCGCATCGCTTATGAGATCGATCCGACGCGCAGCGACGTCTGGCTGATTGATGTGAAGACCGGCAAGCGCCGCGCGTTGACAGACGGCGCCGCGGACGCCGCCGGTTACTGGTGCGCTAGCTGGTCGCCCGACGGTCGGCGGCTAGCCGTGCTCTCTACCCAAGCTACCGGCGGCGAGCCGCGCGGCGGCGACAACGTCCGCCTTTATATCTGGGACCGGTACACTGGCGCAATGACGCGAATGAGCGACACCGCCGTAATGACGCAGACCCGCTATGGCGGCGCGCTTCACAAGCTCGATCTGCGCGGAGGCGCGGTTCGGCGCAGCGGACCGCATGCATGCAACCTCGATGAAGATGGTGCGCCCTTCCTCTGGCTCGATGCGCGTCGCTTGCTGGTGTTGACGCTTCCCGAGGGTCAGGTTTCGGGGATCCTCGACCAGTATAGCCGTCCGTTCGTCAGCGCTGCGCGCACGGCAAGCCGCTTACGCAGCGGTGTCGAGCCCACCGCGCTCGCTATGGGTAGCGGGGAAGCCCGTCTACCTCGCGACGAGACCAATCGTGCGGTTCTGCGCGTCGTCGACGTCACCACGCGCCGCGCCGAGACGGTCGCCGCTATACCTACCTATCCCCTTCGCAGCAGCCTGAGCCTGTGGGTGTCGCCCGATGGGAAGCGAGTAGCCGCCCTCACGCCTCTGGGAGCGCTTCAGCCTGAAGCAGGGCAGATCCTGCCCAACCACACCGACGAGAATTGGACCGTCGAGCGCGGCTTGAGCTTTATCGACATCGCCCCGAACGCGTCGATCCGCTGGGTAATGCCGCCGCCGCAGGCTCGCTATCCCCTAGCCCTGGTCGGCTGGGCGGCCGACGGTCGGCTCGCCTATTCCGCTCGCGGCAGCCAGAGCGAAAGCGAAGGCGCGCAATTCCTCCCGTCGCACGAAGGCAGCGTAGCCCCGCAGCCCGAAAGGGCTGACTCTGACCAGATCAAGCGTAACATTGCAATGCCGGCGGATGGAGTCTTGCTCGATGACCGGCCTGATCTCGGTACCGTACTGTGGAGCGAGAGCGGCCGCACCGGCCTTACCCTCCGCATATCGCGCGCCTCGACCAAAACCACCACCCGCGACCTGCTGACGCTCAACAACCATCTTGCGGCGATCGATTGGGGCGAAACGCGCCTCGTCGACTATGTCGATAGACACGGCCAATCACTTAAGGCCGTGGCGATCCTGCCACCGGGCATCGCGCTGATCGCCGCTACCCGACCCTCGTGTGGGTCTACGGCGGGAACATGGTGCGCGATCTCGATAGTGATTACATGACCGACCCCTTCATGCCGGGCATCTATAATCTCTATCTCTACGCTGCGCGGGGCTATGTTGTCCTGGTGCCCTCAATGCCGCTCAGTGACCGGCGTGAGAACGCCAACTCCTATACCAAGATTGCCGATGGCGTAACGCCTGCGATCGATAAGCTGACCGCGATGGGCATCGCCGATCCGGAGCGGCTGGGCGTGTTCGGCCAAAGCTTCGGCGGCTACAGCGTCTTCGCGCTGCTTACTCAAGGAAGTTGGTTCAAGGCAGGCGTGGCGATGGCGGGGATCAGCGATGTCGCTAGTCTCTATGGCGAGATGGACCCAGGTGCGGTCGGCTACCCCGGCATCGCGCACGAGAAGAGTGACAATTGGGCCGAGCTTGATACCACGGGCCGCACCGCCCCGCCCTGGCAAGACCCGGCGGGCTACGCCGCCGTCTCCCCGTTGTCCTATGTCGCCCGCGTCACCACGCCATTGCTGCTGATCCACGGCGATCTGGATATGCGGGGAGCTCCTTCACAAGCTGAGAGGTTCTTTTATGCGCTCTACGCTCAGGGCAAGACAGCGAAGCTGCTCCAATATGCTGGCGAAAGCCACAGCCTTGCGCAATCGCCCGCCAACATCCGCAGCATCTTTGCTGAGACGAATGCCTGGTTCGATGCTTACCTGAATCGGTCGCAAACGCGTCCATGAAGGCTCCATATGGGCCGCGGACCTCGTGCACGGATGGCCATCGTTGACCTCTCACGAACTATCATTCGTCGAACCAAAATCTCAGAAGGGGTTCTCCATGTTAATGGCCATGTTTCTGGCGAGCGCAACGATTTCCCAAGCGGCCACGCAGGCCGTAGAGGAAGATGAAATTGTCGTAATGGGCCAAAGGCTAAATAGGTGGACAGGCAAATACCAGATAAGGGGGGCAAAGCGAAAATGCTCAACCAAGACATCCAGCGGGGATCGAGAAGTTGATAACGTCGGCTGCGCAGCATTTTTAAAATGTGCTGATAAGTATCAGAATCTTACAGATGCTGGCGATGGCAAAGGCATCTCTAAGGCTACGCGAAATGTCCTCAAGCAAGACCTAATTGGCAAAATGAAGACATGCATTACCGACCAACGGGCCGTCCTTCTTCGTGAGCTTTCCGCACGTCGCCCGCAATAGATGCTTTCGAAGTAGGCTGAACGGCAGGGATCGGGGGGCGAAGCTGCCATTTTTTTTGCATGAACAAGCGTCTGCTTACCCTAAGTCAGGGCCTGAAAGCGGCCGGTCCGCAAACCACCAAATCTCGGCCCTTCCTGATCGGCAAAGTGGACCCTGCAGGCGGCCTGTCCGCTCACGCCCTTCTTCCGGTCCTTCACGACGTTTCCCGCTGCTGCCGAGAGCGTTCGTTCATCCGCCACCGAAGCGCGTGAGGCGGCGGGCCGTTAAGGCCTGCCGCCTCGGCCGATCAGAACGCGTGGCGCATGCCGATCACGAAGTTGCGGCCCCTTAGAGGCGATTGGTCCTTCACGAACGACGTATGGGCGAATGCCAGCTCATTAAGCAGGTTGCTGCCGCGAGCATACAGCTCCACCGACTTGGCCCCGCCGAGATCGAAGCGGTAGCTCAGGATCGCGTTCAGCATGTCGTATCCCGGCGTGCGCGTCTCGTACGAGGCGACTTTGTCCTGCTCGAACGTGTGGTAATATTCCAGGTTGCCCGAGACCGGCCCGGCGGCCAAATCATAGCGCGCACCGACACGCCCTGGGGGAATCCGGGGCAGGTTGTCGTTCTCGCGCTTCAGCTTTGCGTCGACATAGTCGCCGAACAACGTCACGCGTGATTGCGGCGTGAGCTTGTAGCTGATTTCGCCATCGATGCCGGCAAAACGCGCGTCGGCCGCCGTGTAGATCAGGAAATTGTGTGGTACGCCGGTCTCTGTTTCCATCTCCTGCAGCCGCGCGAACACATAGTCATCGACATTCTGGTAGAACAGGCCAACTTCGAACCCGAGCGGGCCGCCGTTCGCGCGGAATGTCAGGTTGATCGCGTCGGTGCTCTCCAGAACATCTTCCGCGGACAGACCGGCTTCGCCGAGGATCGGATTGCCGACCGCAAGACCAAGCTCGTAGCTGTTGGTCGCCAAATTGTTTCCGCGCGCGTAGAGTTCGCGCACGCCCGGCGCACGTTCGGTATGCCCGAACGACAGCGCCAGCGCATATCCCTGACCAACATTCCAGGTCGCGCCAAGCGAGGCCGAGAAGGGGTGGTGCCGCACGGTGGGATTTCGCGACCGGAACGCTTCGACGTCTTCGCTCTCGAGCAGCTGGCGCCAGTCAGGTCCGTACCATTCGGCGAACAGTGCCTCCAGTTCCGCTCCCACCGTCGAGCGCCACGACGGCACGGTCACGTCGATCCTGCGCCAGTCCTTGCGTATGGCCCCCTCCAGATCGACTGCCCCGAACGAGCGGCGCTCAGTCAGGAAGATGCCGACATTCTCGGTGCGGTAATTGGGGTTTCCATCAAAGCCATAGGCCCCGTCAGGAAACGGCTTGTGCAAGTCGTTGACGTTGATGCCGCCGAACGTGCCATCGGTATATTGGACGCCAAACGTTCCTGAAAAGCCGAAGAGCGGTTTGTGGGTCAGCTCCACGCGTCCGTCCCAAACCTTGTTGGTGAAGCGGGTAAACAGCAGATCGCCGTCGATCTCGTCATGCGCATAGTCAGTGTAGGACAGGCGCAGGCGGGCGTGCGCGAGGCCCGGCAGCAAATCGTGATAGTCGGCACGAACGTCGGCGCGTTCCGTACGCAGCTTTATCTGGGCGGTGTGGCTGTCAGATCCGCCGAACGGATCCTCGAAGCCGCCATGCGATTGGCAATGCAGGTCCAGATCATGGGTATGGCAGACGCCGTTCAGATGGCTATGCCCGGGGAGCCCATAGTCACTTTCCATCCGTGAATAGGCCGCGCCGATATAGCCTTTCGACGTGATCCACGAAGCGCCGACGGCGTAACTCGTGCTTTCGGCAAAAGAGTCCTTCAGCCTGTCCGAGCCATAGCTGTCGGGTACCGCATAATTCTCGGCGGTGCGACGCGCGCCTTCGGCATGCACTGCGAACTGCCCCAGGCCGGCAGTGACGCGCCCGACAACAGTCTTCTCCTCGTCACCGGTGCCGTAACGGACCTCGGTCGCGCCGGTGACCCCTCCAACTGGTACCTTCTTCGGCACCTTGCTGTCGATCAGGTTGATCGCCCCGTTTGTGGCGTTTCCGCCATAGCGGATGGCGGCGGGGCCGCGCTGAATCTCGATCGCGTCGAGCAACAGTGGATCGGTAGTGATGGCGTGATCGGGCGAAACCGACGAAACATCGAAAAGATTGGCGCCGTCGCTCAGCACTTCGATTCGTGGCACCGTTTGTCCGCGGATCACCGGGCGGGACGCGCCGCCGCCAAAATTGTCGAGATGCACGCCCGGCAGTCCGGCGAGGGTTTCGCCCAGACCACCCTGACGCCTATGCGCCAGCTCGTCGCCGGCAAGCACTTGCACCGGGAGAGGAGTCTCGACAGCATCGAGGGAGCGACCCGTGACGGTCACGTCGCTGGAGCTGCCGCCTGATCGACGCACCTCGCGCGTCGCTTCTTCTTGCTCGTCTGCTGCTGCTTGCCCCCATGCAGGCATGGGCGCGCCAATCGCCGCAGCCGTCGCCAAGAGGATACCCGTGTACCGATTGTTACGATTGAAACGCACTGATTTTGCTCCACCCACCTCAGTGCGCCGCACTTATGCTATGTTGTATCATTACATCAAGTGGGCATGTTTCATTCAGGCAAGCCGTCGCGGCAGCTCAGGACGGTTTCAGCCAAAAGACTGCCGGGCCGCTTTTCCACGCAACAACGGACACGGCGCTGTCGCGAAAGTGACGGCATAGGTGACGTCTGGTCGTCGGCATTTCCCGCGACACAAGAACAGGCACCGCCCGACCTGTGCACAGCGGCGCGCACGGCTACATTCGAGAGGCAAGCGTCTCCAACTTGCGCCGCCAAGCCTGGGGCAGCGGGGTCGGTCTTCGATGCGCTCGATCGACATAGACGTGCGTGAACGACGCTTCAGCCGCCGGCATGTCGTCCCCTGGCCGGAATGCGCCCAGTTCGTACGTGACGCTCGAGGATCCCAGCCGACCGAGCGCCAACCCGATCTCAACAGGCTCGGGGTAAGCGAGCGAGCTCACATACCGGCAGCGGGTGTCCACGACCAATCCAATCGGGTCACCGTTGACGATGTCGAGCAGGCCTTCACCGATCAGCCACGCGTTCACCGCGGTATCGAACCAGTGATAATAAACCGCGTTGTTGACGTGACCATATGCGTCGTTGTCGCTCCAGCGCGTGGTGATCGTCCGCCACGCTACATAGTGACCGCGAGGAAGTGGTGGAGATCGCGTCATGAGTGTCTGCTCTTCATCGGCTTAGGCTCCCTTGCACCTACCAGGCAAAGCTGCGCAAAATCATCGCCGGAGCAACGCGAACACGTATGCTTCGCCGCACTTTGAGCTTGCCCGGTTGGAATAGGTGCAAAAGGGAAGACATGAAAATCAAAGCCGCTGTTCTTCGGAGCGTCCGGGCGCCCCTGCCCTATGCCGACAGCCGGCCGCTCCAGATCGAAGCACTTGAACTCGATCCTCCTGGTAAGGGCGAAGTCCTTGTGCGCATCGTTGCCGCCGGTCTGTGCCATTCCGACCTGTCAGTGATCAATGGCGACCGCCCCCGCATATTGCCGATGGCGTTGGGTCATGAGGCCGCAGGTGTGGTCGAGGCGCTGGGGTCCGATGTCGACGATCTTGCGCCCGGCGATCATGTCGTGATGGTATTCATGCCAAGCTGTGGTCACTGCCTGCCCTGTGCAGAAGGACGACCAGCCTTGTGCGCACCCGGCGCCGCGGCCAATGGCGCGGGCACGCTGCTTGGCAACGCCGTACGTCTGCACGACGACGGCGGCACCGTGCACCATCATCTGGGCTGCTCAGCGTTCGCGACTCATGCTGTCGTATCGCGCCGCTCGTTGGTGAAGGTCGACCGCGACTTGCCGCTGCATGAGGCGGCGTTGTTCGGCTGCGCGGTGCTAACCGGGGTTGGAGCGGTGGTGAACACCGCCAATGTGAAGGCTGGGCAGACCGTGGCGGTGATCGGGCTTGGCGGCGTCGGGCTCGCGTCCGTGCTCGGCGCGCTCGCAGCCGGAGCGGCGCAAGTGATTGCAGTGGATCTGGCCGATGACAAGCTGGCGCTGGCAACGCGGATAGGCGCAACGTCGGTGGTGAAGGCCGGGCCGGGCGCCGTTGCGGCGGTGCGTGAACTGACCGCTGGTGGCTGCGACGTGGTACTCGAGATGGCAGGATCAGTGCGAGCGCTGGAGAGTGCGGTAGCGATGACGCGGCGCGGCGGTACCACGGTGACCGCCGGCCTGCCGCCAGCCGATGCGGCATTAGCCGTGAACGTCGTCGCCCTGGTGGCCGAGGAACGCACGCTGAAGGGCAGCTACATCGGAACCTGCGTCCCCACACGCGACATTCCACGGTACGTCGCGCTTTACCGCGCCGGGCGGCTGCCGGTGGACAAATTGGTAAGTGGCTATCTGACGCTTGATCAGATCAATGCCGGCTTCGATGCGCTACATGCCGGGCATGCAGTACGTCAGATCATCAGATTTGACATTCCCGAGGGCTGATGACCTCCCGGACAAAGATGCCGGTCTGCTTCCCGCCCACGCGCAAATCGGAACTAGCCTTGCCGGTTCCTCTTTCCAGACCTGTTTGGGAAGGCGGCTTTGAGCAGACTTCCTCTTGGACGCGATCTGCCTAACCACCACGACCGGACTTCGGCTGCCGCAAAACCAATAGCCTGCGCAACGTCCGAAACTTAGCACTCCCGCGACGCGGCACCGCTTCGCGTCCGTGACCAACGACGCAAAGTTCCGCAGTCGGAGTTGATATATCGTATCACTTAGGTAAAGCGGTGATGCCGCAATCGTGGCGGGACGCGCTTCGAGCGAGCGCTGTCTCTAACTGATTCTGGAAGCTTTGGATGATTGATCGCGGCACGCTGCTTGCCTCACTTTCGGTGCTCACCCTCGGCATTTCGCTGCCCGGCAGGGCGCAGACTGTGCCTTCCGACGACAGTGTCGCTGCAGATCAGAACTCCGACCCCGAAATAACCGTGACCGGCTCGCGGTTCGGCGGGCGCACCGTCACTGACTCGCCTGTTCCAATCGATACCATCTCCGGCGATGAGCTCCGCAACGGTGGATACACGCAGCTGAACGACCAGCTGAAGGTTGAAGTCCCGTCCTTCAACATCCCGCGACCATCCACGGCCGGCGCTGTCGACTTCTACAGTGCCCCGTCCTTACGAGGGCTCTCGCCGGGCCAGTTGCTCGTTCTCGTCAACGGCAAGCGCAGACACCCCACGGGGGACGTGTCCAATCACAACCAGATTGGCCGCGGCGACGTTGCATTCGATCTGAACGCAATCCCGGCCGCGGCGATTGGTCGACTGGAGGTCCTGCGCGACGGCGCTGCCGCGCAATACGGATCGGATGCGATTGCCGGCGTCCTCAACATCGTACTCGACAGTCGGGTTGGCACCGGCGGCAGCGCAACGCTGGGCATCACCGAACGCGGCGATGGCCAGGTAGCCGACATCGCCGTTTGGCATGGAGCGAAGATCGGTGACAACGGCTTCCTGCGCACCACTTTTGCCTACCGAACGACCGAGGGCACGAACCGCGCCGAGCCGGATACGCGCCAGCAGTATCTTGGCAGCAACGGCACGCGGCTTCCATCGGGCAACTTCGGGTCCGGTACAGGTCTCACGCCTTCCGCTGGCGCGCTGGATCCTCGCGAAGCAACGGTGGACCGGCGCTTGTTCCAGCTGGGCGAGCCTGAGACAGAGCAGATTTCCGGCTTCGTGAACATGAATCTGCCGCTCGGCGCCGCAGAACTATACGGCTTTGGCGGTGCCAGCCGCATGCAAGGCACGTCCATCGGCTTCAGCCGACGCGCCGGTCAGGATGAAACCGTTCGAGCCATCCATCCGGACGGCTTTGCCCCGCGCATCGAGACCAGATTGGACAATTATTCGGCCGCCCTGGGTGCCCGCGGCGACGCGCTGCTCGGTTTTGGTTGGGATCTTTCCACGCTGTTCGGCGGCAGCCGGATCGACCTTGGGCAGAGTAATGCGAACAACGCCTCACTTGGGCTAGGAAGCCCGACGGAGAGCTATCGTGGCGGCATCCGCTTCGATCAATGGACCAACAATCTTGATCTGACCCGTGCGTTGGCGACCGGGCTGGCCGAGCCGCTCAAGCTCGCAATCGGGTTCGAATATCGCGAAGAACAGTACAAGCTGGTGGCCGGCGACGTGGCCAGCTATGTGAATGGCGGTATTCCGATCCTCGACGGACCCAATGCAGGACGCCCCGCGCCGATCGGGTTCCAGCCTACGGCGGGCACGCGGCCCAGCGATGCACGGGACGAGAGCCGCAGCGGCGTTGCCGCCTATGTCGAACTTGAACAGACTCTGGGCGCGCTGCTGGTTTCCGGGGCCCTGCGCCACGAGCATTTCTCTGACTTCGGCGACACCACCAACTGGAAAGTCGCCGCGCGGTATGAACTGCTGCCAGGTGTGGCGGTGCGTGGATCGGCAAGCACCGGGTTTCGCGCTCCCAACCTTGCGCAGTCCTTCTTCTCCACGACCAGCAACTCGATCATCAACGGCCAGCTTACCTCGCTCCGTCTGCTGCCGGTCGATGATCCTGCGGCACGCCTGCTTGGCGCAAGCGACCTTCGCCCGGAGACATCGCGCAACCTGTCATTGGGTGCGACCTTCGAAGGTCCGCGCCTGACCGCGACAATCGACTTTTATCAGATTGGCGTCGATGACCGTATTGCATTGTCCTCGACGTTCCAGGACCCGCGCGTAACGACGGTCCTGACGCAGGCCGGCTTTCCGGGGATCGCGGCGGCAAGCTACCTGACCAATGCGGTGGACACGACGACCCGCGGGTTCGACGCGACCATACGGTATCGCTTCCCCGCGAGCAGCCTTGGCCGCTTCACCGCGACGCTGGCCGCTAACTACAATGAAACCAAATTCGATCGGATCGCCCCCACTCCCCCGCCGCTGGCAGCACTTGGCATCACGACGCCATTGTTCGATTTGACGCAGCAACTGCGCTTCACTGATGCTCAACCGCGCGACAAGGTGGTCGCAGACCTGCGCTGGGATCGCGGCCGGTTCAGCTTTAACCTGACAGCAGTGCGCTATGGCGCGGTACGAGCGGTACAGTTCGCCAGCCTGACGCCGGCACGCATCGACGTTTTGACACCTGGCTATGATGTGGAATTGCGGCCCACCGATCCGGCGAGCGGCAACAGCCAGGTGATTCAACGCTTTGGTGCGGAAACCATCGTCGACCTTCATGGCGAGTGGCGCCCGACCAATCAGGTCACACTCGCAGCGGGCGTGACCAACCTGTTCGATACCTACCCCGACCGGAACATCGCCTCAACGGTCTCGAGCGTGGCCGCCGGCACCAACGGGGCGGATAACAACGGCATCTTTCCCTACAACTACGTCTCCCCGTTCGGCTTCAATGGCCGAGCTTTCTTCATGCGGCTTGGGATCAGCTACTGAGATGAAAACGCCAGAACCATCCTGGAGCCGCCGCGGCGTGATCGGCGCGGCTGTGGCCCTGCCAGTTGGGACCGCCGCTGCCTCCGCCGCAACCCCGTCGGTGGCAATCGGCGACTTGTCCTTTATCGAGGCCGAGCGACGTCTGGTGCGTGCGTGGGATATCGACCGCTCGATCTCCAACTTCGACGCCGCTTATTATGGTGCGATGCCCAGGGTGGTGCATCAGGACTATCTCGAGCACACCGATTGGGTGAACCGGAACAACAGCCTGTTCCTCCGCAGCGCCTTGCCGAATCTGCGCCGGGACGATGTGCTGAACCGCTCGCGGAGCGAGGTGGCCAAGCTAATCGGTGCTTCCATGAACGAGGTGGCGCTGTGCACCGGCGGCACCGAGGCGCTCTACGCGCTCATCACGAATTATCGACCTCTCAAGGCCGGCGACGCCGTCATCATAGCGGATGTCGACTATGACGAGATGCAATATGCCATGGCCTTTCTGGAAGAAAGCCGTGGGGCTCGCCTGGTACGCATGTCGGTTCCGGAGCCCTCCACCGACGCCAACATCCTTGCCGCCTATGATCGCGTGCTGCGCGACACGCCGCGTGCGAAGCTGCTGCTCCTGACTCACTTGTCCAACCGCAACGGCCTGGTCCCTCCGGTCAAGGAGATCATCGCGCTGGCTAAAGCGCGCGGAGTCGACGTGATCCTCGACAGCGCGCAGGCGGTAGGACACCTGCCCTTCACCGTGGATGAGATCGGCGCGGATTTCGTCGGCTTTTCCATCCACAAATGGCTGGCCGCGCCTCTGGGCACCGGCGGCATCTACATTCGCAAGAGCCGGCAGGATGCGATTGCGCCCTATATGGGCAACCGCATCCGCGATGCCGATGACGTGCGGGCACGCGTTCTCACCGGCACCATCAACTATGCCGCCCATCTTGCCATCCCGACCGCGATCGACTTTCACCGAGCGATCGGCCCGGAGGCAAAGCTGCGGCATCTTCAGCGGCTGCGTGATCACTGGATCGACGGCGTGAAGGACGTCCCCGGGATCGAGATCCTGCAACCCTCGCCTGCCCCTCGCTACGGAGCCGTTGCCGCTTTTCGCCTCCCGAGAGCGCGCGACTGGGAAGGCGCGCAAGCGATGCAAAAGCGGATATTGGCGCGCAATCGGCTGATGGTGGTTGCCAAGCGGGGTCTGAAGAGCGGCCCGGCGATGCGCGTGACGCCGGCGTTGTTCACTACGATTGCCGAACTCGACCGTCTGATAGCCGCGATCAGGGAAGAAGCACGCACCTGACGTCAAGCGCGGCCCAGCGCGTCTGAACAGGACGCGCCAGGCAAAGACATTCAGTTCAAGGAATCGTCACTTCCGATCGCCAAGCTGTCGCAAAAGCGGTGACGTGTGAGATGCTGGATAAGTCAGTATTTCGCGATGGCCGCTTTTTGCGGCTTCTCCGTCGCCACTCCCTGATTTCAAAACGCGCGGCCGGACAATAGCAGGAAAGGGCCTGACGGGAGGCAGCGAGGCTGTGCGCCATGAGGCGCATCACGCCGCGGTGCATGCGGCCTGAGCGTTATTCAAGTAGCCTGAGCAGGGCGGTACTCGACTTGCTCCAGTTACGCTCCGCGACGTATGCCGCTGCTATTGGTGGGGGGGTGAATGAATGGCGCACCGCAGTAGCAGCCGCGGAAATTCGGGTGTCGGAGAACGCTGGCCGCTTTTTTGGGCAGGGTGTGCAGCGATCAGCGTTGGGGTTGCGCTTCACTTACCGATGCTCGCCATGGCGCATAGGATGGGCAACCACCTGTCGGGCATGCCTATGGACGGGTGGATGTACCTGGGCATGGCGTTGATCGGGATCGGCGTTCCGGCCGCGATCTTTGGCGCGCTCCCCAAGAACCGGCCTGACCACCGTGCAGGCGCTGGCGCTGCGTTTGAAGCGCCCGATGATACTCCACTAACGCGCTCGCATGCTGCCGTGCTGCTGGTGCTTACCCTTGGTCTCATCATCGACACGATGAAGCCGGCAACGCTCGGCTTTGTGCTCCCCGGCATGCGTGGCGAATATGGGCTTGCGAAATCGACCGTCGCGCTGTTGCCGTTCGTCGCCCTTACCGGAACGACAGTCGGCTCGTTCCTGTGGGGGTGGCTGGCGGACATTTATGGCCGGCGTGTGTCGATCCTGTTGTCCACGATCCTGTTCGTTTCGACCTCCATCTGCGGAGCCATGCCGTCCTACAGCTGGAACCTGGTCATGTGCTTTCTGATGGGGTGCTCGGCTGGCGGCATGCTGCCTGTCGTCTACACGTTGTTGGCTGAAATCATGCCTCCACGGCACAGGAGCTGGGTTCTTGTGCTGGTTGGCGGTACCGGGCTTGTCGGCGGCTATCTCGCGGCAAGTGGCGCGGCTCATCTGTTCGAGCCATTGTTCGGCTGGCGCAGCTTGTGGCTGCAGGGCTTCCCGACCGGTTTGCTGCTCCTCGCGATGGCAAGGTGGATACCCGAATCCCCGCGTTTTCTGATGGAACGGGGCATGGACGCTGAGTTGGCGGGCATGGCCCGCAAGTTCGGCATCGTCAGGCGTGCGCCTCAAGCTCCTCCAGCGGATGCCGGCAGCGCAGCGGCTCACCACCGCGAGTTGACCATCGCCCTGGTGATCACTGCCCTGTCGTGGAGCTTCGTCAACTTCGGGTTGCTGCTGTGGCTGCCTTCCGATCTCCAGGATCGAGGCTTCAGTGCCGAGATTGCGAGCGGCATCATCGCCAGCTCGGCACTTGTTGCTCTGCCCACGATCATGGTTGCGGCCTTCTTTTACAGCCGGTGGAGCAGCAAACGCACCCTGATCGGCACGGTGCTCCTCACCCTGGCCGGTCTTGCCGGAGCCTTGCTGCCGGCATCTACGCTGGCTTGGCCGCCGCTGCTTATTGCCGTCATCGCACTGCTGGTCGTCGGCAGCAACGGCTTGATCGCCGTGTTACTTCCCTATGCAGCCGAGAACTACGCGCTGCGCATCCGTGGACGTGCCACCGGACTTATCGCGGGCAGCAGCAAGTTCGGCGGGGTGGCGGTCCAGCTAGGAGCGTTTGCCGGGCTGATCCCGACAATGGGAGGCGCGGCGGCTGCGCTGATCATACCGATGACCCTGTCAGCAATACTGATCGGGCGCGCCGGGCGAGAGACGCGCGGCCGCAGCTTACGCGAGCTGGAAGCGGCGGCTTAGCGTTTGCCCTCTTGATCGCGCTCCTGACTGGGAAGCCGTAGACGAGCACGGTGCCATCCACCGGCATCGTTGAGCCAGCAGCACGCCGACCATCTGCCTGAGGCCGGCATGGCCGGGCGTGAACGCTGGCGGCCGTTTCGACATACTGACGGAGCCCGGTCGGGATCGATGAAGTTCGCGTTGCGAGCCCATAGTAGAACACCTGAGTTCTACAGCAATATTCCAGCAATCATATGCGATTTGCAGCTACTGGAATCGCCGTGACTGAATTCGAATATTTCCGCGCCCGCGCTATCGATGAACGCCTCGCCGCGATGCGTGCCGCCTGCATGAGGGCGTTCCGCGCACACATGGACATGGCCTGTGAATATGAGCGGCGGTGCCTCGCTGGCTGATTGGGCTCGGCGAGGACGGGAGTTACCCCGCAGCGTCGCTCGCTTTCCATCCTTTCCATAGCATTGCCGTGATCTTCGCAGCGCAAGACGCAGGCAAATGCCTGTGGATTGCCGCGCTACTGTCGTGCGGAGCGCCAGCCGCGCGCTTGCGCTTATCAAGAGTGAGGTATGCCATCCGCGTTCAGCGGGGCAGATCTTAAGGGCCGGCACGGCAGGCGTTGCAGCTTGAGCGAGTTCAAGGCGTTGGCGTGCTATGGAACAGGGATTGGTGCGGGGCAGCGTCGGCTATCGGCGGTTGACGCTGGCGATGCTGTTCGCCGGCTTTTCGACCTTTTCGCTGCTCTATTGCGTGCAGCCTCTGCTGCCGCTGTTCGCGCATGACTTCGGCGTCAGCGCGGAGGCTTCGAGCCTGGCGGTGTCGCTGGCGACGGGACCGCTGGCGGTGGCGATCCTGTTTGCTGGTGTGCTGTCCGATCGCATCGGGCGGCGGCCGATGATGGTGGCGGCTATGTATGCCGCCGGGCTGCTGACGGTGCTGACCGCGGCAGCGCCGGGGTGGGACGCGCTGCTCGGCCCGCGGTTGCTCACCGGATTGGCGCTGGCGGGGGTGCCGGCGGTGGCGATGGCCTATGTCAGTGAGGAAGTGGACGCCAAGTCGGTCGGGCCAGCGATGGGCCTGTATATCGCCGGCAGCGGGATCGGCGGGATGGCGGGACGGCTGGGCGTCAGCCTGGTGACCGAGCTGGTGGACTGGCGCTGGGCCCTGGCGGTGGTTGGCATCGCCGGGCTGGCGCTGGCCGACGCGTTCCGGCGCCTGGCGCCGCCGTCGCGCCGCTTCGTCCGGCAGCGGTCGAGCCTAAGCGGGCTGGTGCGGTCGGCCGGCGCGCTGTTCCGGGACCGCGCCCTGCCCTTGCTGTTCGCCGAGGCGTCGCTGCTGATGGGGGTGTTCGTCACCATCTACAATTATGCCGGCTTCCGGCTGATGGGTCCGCCCTTCTCCCTCAGCCATGCGGCGATCGGGGCGATCTTCCTGCTGTACCTGTTGGGGTCGGTCAGTTCGGCTTGGTTCGGTGGACTGGCCGAGCGGCGCGGGCGGCGGCTGGTGTTCTGGATACCGGCGGGACTGCTGCTGATCGGCGTGGCGCTGACCGCAGGCAGGTGGCTTCCGCTGGTGATCGCCGGGATCGGCGTGGTGACGATCGGCTTCTTCGGCGCGCATTCGATCGCATCGAGCTGGGTTGGGCGGCGCGCGCACGGCAATCGCGGGCAGGCGGCGGCGTTCTACCTGTTCTTTTATTATCTGGGATCGAGCGTGCTGGGGTCGGCGGGCGGAATGGCGTGGACCGCCTGGGGGTGGAATGGCGTTGTCGGCTTTTGCGGCGGGTTGATGGTGGTAGCGCTTGCCCTGGCGGGGTTGCTGGGGCGGGTCGCGCCCTTGCCGCTGGCGGAGGCGGCGCCGCCGCGGGCGATGGGCAGCGATTGAGTCGCTGAGGCGAAGCGAACGAAGAGAGGTTTAAGGGTGAACCTCCCATGGGTGCGGCAGGCGTGGGCGTGTCGCGTCTACGGAGAGCGGGGTACCCTCCACCATGCTGCGCGTGGTCCCCCTCCACCTGCCGGGGAGGATCTTAGAAGGGCGCCTCTTTCGAGACGCCCTTCCTGTTTCACTCAGAGCTTTTCGGTGAGCTCGGGGACGATGGTGAAGAGGTCGCCGACCAGGCCGATATCGGCGACCTGGAAGATCGGGGCGTCCTCGTCCTTGTTGATGGCGATGATGGTCTTGGAGTCCTTCATGCCGGAAAGGTGCTGGATTGCGCCGGAGATGCCGACCGCGACATAGACTTCGGGGGCAACGATCTTGCCGGTCTGGCCGACCTGATAGTCGTTGGGGACATAGCCCGCATCGACCGCGGCGCGCGAGGCGCCGACCGCAGCGCCGAGCTTGTCCGCGAGTGGTTCGATGATCGCGTGGAAGTTCTCCGAATTGCCGAGCGCGCGGCCGCCAGAGACGATCACCTTCGCGCTGGTCAGTTCAGGGCGGGCACTCTCCGCGATCTCAGACCCGACGAAGCTGGAGAGACCCTTGTCGCCCTGACCCGAGACGGGTTCGACAACGCCATTGCCCTTCTCATGGTCTGCCTTCTCAAAGGCGGTAGTGCGCACGGTGATGACCTTCTTAGCATCCGACGACTGAACCGTCGCGATCGCGTTGCCGGCATAGATCGGCCGCGTGAAGGTATCAGCACCTTCCACCGAGAGAATATCGGAGATCTGCATCACATCGAGCAAGGCGGCAACGCGCGGGGCGATGTTCTTGCCGGTGGTGGTCGACGGGAACAGCACCGCGTCATAGGCCTGCATCAGCGTGACGATCAGTGGCGCGACATTCTCCGCCAGCGCATGTTCGTACGCGGCGTCGTCGGCAAGCAGCACCTTGCCGGCGCCGGCGATCTTCGCGGCTGCGTCCGCAACCGCCTGTGCGCCGCTGCCCGCGACCAGCAGGTCGACGTCCCCCAGCTTCGAGGCGGCAGTGACAGTGGCGAGCGTCGCGTCCTTGACGACCTTGTTATCGTGTTCGACCCAGACGAGCGTCTTCACTTGGCGACTCCCATACCCTTGAGGCGTTCCACCAGCTCGTCGACCGAGCCAACCTTGATGCCGGCCTGGCGCTTGCCGGGCTCGGTTACCTTGAGCGTCTTGATACGCGGCGACACGTCCACGCCGTAATCGGCGACGGTCTTCTTGGCGACCGGCTTGGACTTGGCCTTCATGATGTTGGGCAGCGTCGCGTAGCGCGGCTCGTTGAGGCGCAGATCGGTGGTGACGATCGCCGGAAGCTTGAGGTCGACCGTTTCCAAGCCGCCATCGACTTCGCGGGTGACTTTCACGCGCTCGCCATCGGCCTCGACCTTCGAAGCGAAGGTGCCCTGGGGCCAGTTGAGCAAGGCGGCGAGCATCTGGCCGGTCTGGTTGGCGTCGTCGTCGATCGCCTGCTTGCCCAGGATCACCAAGCCGGGCGCTTCTTCCTCGACCACCTTGGCGAGCAGCTTGGCGACGCCGAGCGGTTCGACTTCGTCGTCGCTCTGGATGAGGATCGCACGGTCTGCGCCCATGGCGCGGGCGGTCAGCAGAATGTCGGTTTCCGCCTTGGCGACGCCGACGGTGACCACGACGACTTCGGTCGCGGTGCCCTTTTCCTTCAGCCGCACCGCCTCTTCGATGGCGATTTCGTCAAAAGGGTTCAGGCTCATCTTCAGATTGGCGAGGTCAATCCCCGACCCGTCCGCCTTCACGCGGGGCTTTACGTTGTAGTCAAGCACGCGCTTGACCGGCACGAGTACCTTCATCAGCTCATCTCCTCGGCGGCAATGTCGTTACCGCTTACGTTAACGTCAAGCGGCAAAACGCAAGACCAACGTGTGAGCCGCTCGCTAAAACCGTTAAAGAGAAAAGGGGCGCGGAGCCTTTCGGTTCCCGCGCCCCCGGTAGGATCGGATCAGGCGGCCTTCTGGACCTCTGCGACGATCTTCTTGGCCGCGTCGCCCAGGTCGTTCGCGGGAACGATGGCAAGGCCGGAATTGGCGAGGATGTCCTTGCCCTGCTGGACGTTGGTGCCCTCGAGGCGGACGACCAGCGGCACCGACAGGTTCACTTCCTTGGCGGCGGCGACAATGCCTTCGGCAATGATGTCGCAGCGCATGATGCCGCCGAAGATGTTGACCAGGATGCCCTTCACGTTGGGATCACCCAGGATGATCTTGAACGCCGCGGTCACCTTTTCGGTGGTGGCGCCGCCGCCCACGTCAAGGAAGTTGGCCGGGAACATGCCATTGAGCTTGATGATGTCCATCGTCGCCATCGCGAGGCCGGCGCCGTTGACCATGCAGCCGATGTCGCCGTCGAGCTTGATATAGGCGAGGTCGTACTTCGACGCTTCCAGCTCGGCGGGATCTTCCTCGGTCTCATCGCGCAGCTCGGCAATGTCCTTGTGGCGGAACATGGCGTTGCCGTCGAAGCCGACCTTGGCGTCGAGGACCAGCAGATTGCCCTGCTCGGTCAGCGCGAGCGGGTTGACTTCGATCTGTTCGGCGTCGGTTTCCAGAAACGCCTTGTACAGCGACGACGCGACCTTGGTCGCCTGCTTGGCGAGGTCGCCGGTCAGGCCGAGCGCGCCGGCGACGGCGCGGCCATGGTGCGGCTGGAAGCCGGTCGCGGGATCGACGGCGAAGGTGTGGATCTTTTCCGGAGTCGAATGCGCGACTTCCTCGATGTCCATGCCGCCTTCGGTGGAGACGACGAAGGCGACACGGCCAGTGGCGCGGTCGACCAGGAGGGCGAGGTAGAATTCCTTGGCGATGTCGGCACCGTCGGTGATGTACAGGCGGTTCACCTGCTTGCCGGCGTCGCCGGTTTGGATCGTCACCAGCGTGTTGCCGAGCATGTCGGTGGCGTGGGCGCGCACTTCATCGAGAGTGAAGGCGAGGCGGACGCCACCCTTCGCTTCGGGGCTCAGCTCCTTGAACTTGCCCTTGCCGCGGCCGCCGGCATGGATCTGCGACTTCACGACATAAAGCGGCCCGGGGAGCTGCTTGGCGGCCTCGACGGCCTCTTCGACCGTGAACGCGGCATGGCCAGCAGCGATCGGCGCACCGAACTTTGCGAGCAGTTCCTTGGCCTGATATTCGTGGATGTTCATGGGAGCACGCCCCTTCATCATTGGCGAAACGGGAAAAACTGCCTTTGCCCAAAGCACACTAGCTGAGAGGAATCCACCCCTATTCGCCCCAAGCGCGGATGCGAATTAGTTGCAATAAATGGGCTCCCCTGCGATCATGAGGTAGCAGGAGGCTTCGCGTTCTTTAGCCGCGACGCTATAGCGCTTTCATGCTGACCCCTCTCGCCGTGCTGGCGCTCATCGCCGCCGACCCTGCGCACGCGGCGCTGACCGGCCTTGCCGGCTGCTGGGAAGCGCCGGGCGCCGTGATGGGAAAGCCGGTGCGGACGCGGGTGCGCGGCAGCTGGCGACTCGGCGAGCGCTACCTGATGCTGGAGATGCACGGCCTCGATCCCGGCGATCCCTATGATGCCGCGGTGGTGATGGGCCATCATGACCAGACGAAGCTGAGCGGCTGGTGGATGGACAGCTTCGGCGCGGGATACAGCACGGCGGGCAACGGCATGGTGGAAAGTGGTGCGCTCCGGATCGACTATCGCTATCCCGAGTCCACCTACCGCAACGTTTTAACGCCGGAGGGCCAGGGCTGGCGCTGGACGATTGTCGAGCAGAAGCCCGGCACCCCGGACAAGCCGTTCGCCGCCTATACCCTGACGCGATCCCCCTGCAATGGCAGCGAAGCCACTTTCTAGGGGCATGACGCAGCGGCGCCGCGCGCCTATATCGGTGTGATGAGCCTGCTTGCCGGATTCCTGCTGTTCATCGCCACCGTCGCGGGGATGGAGGCGTTCGCTTATGGCGCGCACCGTTGGATTATGCACGGGCCTGGCTGGTTCCTGCACAAGTCTCACCACGAGCCGCGCACGGGCAATTGGGAGTTGAACGACCTGTATGCGGCCATCTTCGCAGTGCCGTCGTTCGTGCTGCTGCTGGGCGGGGTGCAACTGGACTGGTGGCCGGGCTTCGCCTGGATCGGCGCGGGGATCGCCGCTTATGGTGCGATCTATTTCGGGTTTCACGACATCATCGTCCATAAGCGCCTGCCCCACCGCTATGTCGCGCGCTCGCGCTACATGAAGCGGATCGTGCAGGCGCATCGGCTGCACCACGCGGTGCAGGGCAAGCATGGCACGGTAAGCTTCGGCTTCCTGTGGGCGCCGCGTGCGGACAGGCTCAAGCAGCAGCTCAAGTTAACCCGGGTTAAGACGAAGGCGGATTGACGCATTAGCGGGCGCAACCCACATGATTGCGCCTATGGAACAGCTGAATCTGTCCGAGTCCGAATGGCGCAAGCGCCTGACTCCCGAGCAATATCATGTCCTGCGCGAGGCGGGCACCGAGCGGCCGTTCGCGGGCCGCTACAACGACAACAAGGCCGATGGCGTTTATGCCTGCGCGGCGTGCAAGCTCGACCTGTTCGACAGCGCCGACAAATATGACTCCGGATCCGGCTGGCCGAGCTTCACCCAGCCGATCGCGCAGGACCATGTTGTCGAGCATGCCGACAACACGCATGGCATGCGCCGGATCGAGGCACGCTGCGCGCGCTGCGACGGGCATCTGGGCCATGTCTTCCCCGACGGGCCGCCGCCGACGGGCCTGCGCTATTGCATGAACTCGGTCTCGCTCGACTTCCGTTCACGCGCGGGCAACGCAAACGCGGCTAATGGCGAGGCGAACGGCTCCTGATCCTTGTGAGCCGGCGGAATAGGGCTTACTCCACCCAACCCAATGGCTGCCAAATCCCCCGCAACCCGCCGCCCTTCCTGGTGGCGCCGCCCGTCCTTCTGGAAGAAGCTCGTACTTTGGACGCTGATCAGCGGCGTCGCGGTGGGGCTGGTTGCCGTCATTGCGCTTCTGGTAGCGGTTTATACGACCCGCGCGTCGCTGCCGAGCTATGATGAGCTCAAGTCGTCGCCCAACGGGCAGATGATTCGCGTTCACGCCGCCGACGGCACCGTGCTGGTGTCACTCGGGCCGAGTTATGGCGAGTGGGTTCCGTACGACGAGATTCCGGGCGTGATGAAGGACGCGATCGTCGCGGTGGAGGACCGCCGCTTCGAAAGCCATTGGGGCGTCGATCCGCTGGGCCTCGCCCGGGCGGTGCGCGTCGCTTATCTGAAGCGTGGATCGGGCCGGCGCTTGCAGGGCGCGTCGACGATCACCCAGCAGGTGGCGCGCACGATCTTCCTGTCGAACAAGTACGACTTCGGCCGCAAGATGCGCGAAGCGGTGATCGCACTCGCGATGGAGCGCAAGTTCAGCAAGGACCAGATCCTCGAGCTGTACCTTAACAAGGTCTATTTCGGTGGCGGGGCCTATGGCATCGACGCCGCCAGCCGGAAGTTCTTTGGCCACCCGGCCAACGATCTGAGCCTGGCCGAAGCCGCCGTGGTCGCCGGGCTGGTTAAGGCGCCGTCGCATTACTCGCCGACCGCCGACGCCGAAGCCGCCGTGCAGCGCGCAAGCGTCGTGCTGAACGTCATGGCGGAAACCGGCAAAATCAGCTCCGCGCAAGCGGCCAGCGTCGATCCTCGTTCGGTGAAGCTGGCGCCGGAGCCCAGGCAGAACAGCGTTCGCTATTTCACCGACTGGGCGCTGCCCCAGCTGGAAGTGCTGATCGACGAAAGCGAAGCCCCGCTGGAAGTGTGGACCACGCTGGACCTGGGCATGCAGCGCGCCGCGGACGAGGCGATCCGCCGCAACGCGCCGCCGGGTGCGCAAGGCGCCTTGGTGAGCCTGGACCGCGACGGCGCGGTGCGCGCGATGGTGGGCGGCAAGGATTATGTGTCGTCGATCTACAACCGCGCCACGCAGGCGACGCGCCAGCCGGGATCCGCGTTCAAGCTGTTCACCTATCTCGCCGCGCTGGAAGCCGGGCACAAGGTCGACGATGTCGTGGTCGACGAGCCGGTGACGATCGCCGGGTGGAGCCCGCGCAACAGTTCGGGCCATAACAGCGGCCAGATGTCGCTGCGCACTGCTTTTGCTTATTCGATCAACACGGTGGCGGCAAAGCTGGGCCAGGAAGTGGGCTTCGGCACCGTGGCCGACATGGCCCGCCGCTTCGGCATCACCACGCCGATCAACACCCAGCCGGCAATGGTGCTGGGCACGTCCAACGTCCGCCTGCTCGACATGACTCGGGCTTATGCTTCGATTGCGAGCAAGGGAGTGGCGGTGACGCCCTATGGCATCACGCGCGTCACGGCGAACGGGCAAGTGATCTACCAGCACGAAGTGGATACCAGCCATGTGCTGGTCGCCCCCTATGTCGCCGCGCAGATGACCGACCTGCTCCAGACGGCGGTGGCCACCGGAACCGGCCGCGCCGCGCAGATCGGCCGTCCGGTGGCGGGCAAGACGGGCACGACCAGTTCTAACAAAGACGGCTGGTTCATGGGCTTTTCCAGTGGCCTCACCACCGGCGTGTGGATGGGCCGTGACGACGCCCGCGCAGTGGGCGGGCTGCAAGGCGGCACCGCGCCGGCGCGCGCCTTTGCCAGCTTCATGACCAAGGCGGTCGCCACACGCCCGGTCGAGGAGTTCGAAACCAAGGTGACACTGCCCGAGTGGCAGCTCGAGCCCGAGGACAACGCCTATTACGCCGAACCGGACAACGGCGTGTTCGTCGACCAAGACGGCAACCCGATCGAGCCGCAGGAGCAAGGGCAGGGCGCGCAGCCCGGCCAGGCGCCCGGCGAGGAGCAGGAAGACCGGATCGATGAAGATTGGATCGACCGGATGACGGGCGGGAGCCCCGCCAACCCGCAACAAGCGCCGCAGCGCGGGCCGATCCGCACCCCCGCGCCGGATATGGCGGGGCGTTCGGGCGTGGTGCCGCGCGAGCGGCCGGCAGCGCCGGTCGAAGAGGAATATTGAGGGCGTAAACCCCTGTTTTGCGAGGGCGGGAAGAGGTTTCCGAACATCGTTCCCCCACGAGGGCCGGGACCTGGCTCCGGGCTGGCTGTTTAACCGTACCGCGCCCTTGAAGCTACACCGCTACTGCGCCCCGGCCTTCGCCGGGGAACTGTTGCGGTCGGCTTCTACCGCCCCACCCAGTGCAACGACGGGCCATGGCGGCGGAGCCACAGGCGCGCTGTGTCTGGATTGCCTTCAAAGAGTTCGTCCACCAGCCGATGGAACGCCGGGGCGTGGTTCATGTGGATGCGGTGCGCCACTTCATGCGCCACCGTGTGGCGGCGGACCTCGGGCGGGGCGAGGATCAGGCGCCAGCTGTAGCGGATGGCGCCCGATGCGGTGCAACTGCCCCACCGCCCCTTCGCGTCGCCCACCGAGACGCTGCTGACTTCGACGCCCGCCCGAGCGGCATATTCGGCGGTTTCGTCGCTGAGCAGCGCCAGCGCCTGGGCGCGCAGCCAGCGTTCGATCCTGCCGGCAAGGCTTTCGAGCGGGCCGCCGCAGACCAGCCGGTCACCCTCCAGGCGCGGCGTGCGCGGGTGCGTGGCCGCCCAGGCGATCTCCACGTCGGCGCCGCAAAAGGGGATGCGCGCGCCGGGCACGAACGGGCGACCTTGCGGCAGCCTGGCCTGTTGCGCATCGATCCAGGGGCGCTGCCGCTCGGCCCAGGCGAGAGCCTTTTGCAGGGAAGCGCGGCGGGGCAGGGTCAGTCGAACGCGGCCGTCGCAGGGATCGACCGCCAGCCGCATCACCTTTGCTCGAGCGTTGCGGACAACCTCGATCGGCGGGGTCAAAGCGTGCGGTCCACCAGATGGTGCTCGAAATCGCCGGCATCGTCTTCGGAAATGGTCCAGCCGCGGGTGGATTCGCCGGCTTCATGCACGGCCTCGCGGTCGCCGCAGACCAGATAATGCCAGCCGGGCAGCGGGTCGCCCGCAGCCCGGAGACGGTAGGCGCAAGTAGAGGGCAGCCATTCGATGCCCGCGACATTGTTGTTGGTCAGCCGCACGCATTCGCTGACATAAGCATGACGATGCTTGTAGTCGCTGCACATGCCCATGCGGCGATCGAGCATGCGGCAGGCGACGTTGGTCGCCAGCAGCTCGCCGGTCTCCTCATCCTCAAGCTTGTGCACGCAGCATTTGCCGCAGCCGTCGCACAGCGCCTCCCACTGCGCGCGGTCGAGCTTCGACAGCGGCGTGTCTTCCCAAAAGCGTCCACTCACCGGACCCAATGCCTCACTTCTTGTGCGATCGCCGCGCCGCCCTTTTCGAGCGGCAGCAATGCCAGGGGTTCCCCGTTCGGACCCATTAGATAGGCAGCCGCGAAGTGATCCACCATATAGCCGCCGCTCGGGCTCGGCGGCTGTTTCTTGTAATACACCGCATAGTTTTTCGCGACCTGTGCGATCTGGTCGGGCGTGCCGGTGAGACCGACGGCGCGGGGATCGAAGTTCGCGACGAACTGCTTCACCGCGGTGGGGGTGTCACGCTCGGGATCGACGCTGATGAAGATCGGCACGACCTTTTGCACGGTGCGCGGTGCATCCTTGTCGAGGATCTTCATCGCCTGCCCGATCTTCTGCATGTCGGTGGGGCAGACATCGGGGCAATAGGTGTAACCGAAATAGACGATGCGGTACCGGCCGGTGAAATCGGTGTCGCGCACCGTCCGGCCGTTCCCGTCGGTAAGCGCGAATGGGCCGCCGACGCGTGCTCCGGCGAGAGGCGGCTGTTCGGGCGTTCCGCCGCCACAGCCGGCGAGCGGAAGACAGAAAAGGGCGAGCGGGATCAGCGACCGGGTCATGGCGCCCCACGCCATGATCTGTTAGGCACCGGCTTGCAAGAACGGGGTCCACGCAAAGGGTTGTTCCGCCACATGAAGTTCGCTTTCCGCCTCGCGGCCAGTGCCGCCCTCCTGCTCGCCGCCGCGCCGGCCACCGCGCAGCAGATGTCCGACAGCCACGAGTTTCTGGAAGCGGTGCGCAAGGGCGACGGCACCAAGGTCAACCAGTTCCTGAGCAATTCGTCGCTGCGGCTGATCAACACCAAGGACCGCGGCACCGGCGAGGGCGCGATCCACATCGTCACCAAGCGGCGCGACCAGCTGTATCTGCGCGTGCTGTTGCAGCAGGACGATGTGAACAAGAATTTGCAGGATCGCGACGGCGACACCGCGCTGCTGATCGCCGCCGATCAGGGATGGAGCGAGGGTGTATCGATCCTGCTCAAATACGGCGCTAACCCGAACACGCCGAACAGCGCCGGGCAGACACCGTTGATCCGTGCGGTGCTGTCGCACCATGAAGAGGTGGTGCGGCAATTGGTGAAGGCCAATGCCGATCCCGACCGCGCCGATTACCAAACCGGCATGAGCGCGCGCGATTATGCCAAGCGCGAGTCGCGCTATCCCGCGATCGCCAAGCTGATCGCCGATGCGCCCAAGGGCGGCGCTGCGGCTGGAGCTGCGGGGCCGAAGGGCTGAGCCATAGGCTGTTCCCCGGCCTTCGCTGGGGAACAGTGCAGCGTTCACCTTAGGGAGTCAGCGTCGGGATCCAGCATGTGGATCACGCGGCGGGCGGCCCGGCGGGCAAAGGCAAGCGTGCATTTGCGCCGGGTGGCGCTTGCCAGCGGCACGGTAGCGGCTTCGCGAAGTACCGCCGCGTCATAGCGGTCGGCGACGATCAGCCCGGCGCGGTCTGGCAGGAAAGCCTCACTGTCGAACGGGCGTAGATCGAAACCCTGCGGCACTGCCCAGAAGAAGCGGTCACAGTGCGCGAGATAGTCCTGCCACTTGCCGTCGCCCAGCAAGTCGCTGCGCGACACCTTGATCTCGACGATAACCAGATTCCCGCGCGCGTCGATCGCCATCAGATCGGCGCGGCGGCCGCCGTCCAGCGGCACTTCGCCGATCGCCACACAATCATGGCGCAGCAGCATGCGCGTGACGCCGCGGACCACATCGGCCGCGACCAAGGGCGCAGCGTCTTGCGAAACGGAAACAGCCGGGAATGAAGCGACGCTCATTCCCGGCTGTTAGAACATTCCGCGAACAGGGAAAACCCCTGGACGCGTCAGCGATAGAAGATGTGGTTGCCGATCGAAGCGACGCGCGGGCGCGCCCAGTTCGCCTTGGAATAACGCGCATGGAAGTAGAGCGCGTCCTCGGCCGGGCCGTCCCATAGATCCTTTTGCGCGACCTGGGCGATCGCAAGCGCCTGACGCCACTGCGCATTGGCAGGCGGGGTGGGGATCTTGCCACCGCGAACGAAGGAGAACTGGCCGCGCTGAGTCAGCACCGAGCAGACCGACTTGGGAAAGCGGCCCGACTGCGTGCGATTGATCAGCACCTGAGCGACGGCGAACTGGCCGGCAAGCGGTTCGCCTTTGGATTCATAATAGATGCCTACGGCGAGGCATTCGAGTTCGTCGCTGGGGTCAAGCTGCGCGTCCTGCGCGGCGACTGCTTCCGAGAGCGAGGCGAAGTCTTCGTCTTCCTGGACCGCATCCTGCGGGATCGGTTGCACGATCTCACCGCTGTTCTGGATCACAAGGGCCGCAGGCTGCGGCGTGGGAACCGACTGCGGCTCCGGGTCGTTTTGAATGGACTGAACCGGTGCTGGTGCATCCGAGATCGCGTCCAGCGTGGCAGCGTTAGCAAGCGCGCCAGCGCAGAGAGTCACAGCCGCGATCGTCGCAGCCAGTGGCGTGAACTTCATTCGTCATCTGCATTATGCGGTTGGCGTGCGGCCTGGCCCCCCCAAAACGGGCCGCCGGACAATCCCCCCGACTGCGTAACCGATCGATCTCTGACCCCGAACGGCACAACGCTATTGGAACGTGGCAATCCCTTTCCCGGTTGTGTCCGGGGAGTCAATGTTACGCCAACGTTTCAGCGGCGAACCGTTCGGCGTCTGCGATATCCAGTTCCACGACCCATAAATCTGGGTCCCCGGCACGGCGGCGCCCCCAATAGCTGGTAACAGCGGCATCATCGGGCAGATCGGCAGGCCCGGAGGGCAGCAGCGCGGGTAGCCCGTCTGGGCCGACCCCGCGTTCAAAGAAGCGCGGCTTGGCGCCCCGTTCGAGGGCAAGGACGAGGATGCCGCCCGCAGTCGCGTCGCCCCGCGCGAGGATCATCGCCGAGCCGCCCTGGGCATGGACGCGGCGGACCAGCGCGCTGACGGCCGTGCCGCTGGCAAGCCGCGCGCTCACTCGGACCGATAGCCAGGCAGCGCGGCGAGAGCGATGCGCGAGCGCATAAAGGTGCCGGTGCCGCGTGCGACTTCCTCGCCGGTGGCATCGACCAGCCGCGCCTCGGCGACAAACACGCGGCGCTGGCCGCTGACCCACCGTCCTTCCGCCACCACTGGGCCCTCGGACAAAGGCTTGGTGAGGAGCAGGTTGAACTGGGTGGTCAGCAGGAACCGGTCGGTGATCAGGCTGTTGGCGGCGTAGAAGGCCGCGTCGTCGAGCATTTTGAAATAGGTCGTGCCATGCGCCGCACCGGCAGCATGGAAAAAGCACGGATCGACTTGGAAGCGGATGCGGGCGACCCCCGGCTCGGGGATCTCCAGCGCCGATTCGAACAGTTGGTTGATCGGCGCAGCGGCATAAAGCGCCTCTAGCGCGCGGAAATGCGCCTGCGCGCCGGTGGGCTCAGGCGGCGTCACGCGCCTCGACTCCGGTCAGCAGAGCATAAAGCGCATCGGGCGAGCCCGCGCCGCGCAGCTTGGCGGCGAAATTGCGATCACGCAGGCGCCGCGAAACCGAGGCGAGCGCTTTGAGGTGCTCGGCACCCGCGCCGGTGGGCGACAGCAGCATGAAGACGAGATCGACGGGCAGATCGTCCACTGCGCCAAAATCGATCGGAGTCGCCAGACGGGCGAACACGCCGGACACCCGCGCGAGCCCGTCGAGCCGGGCATGCGGAATGGCGATTCCGCCGCCAAAGCCGGTCGATCCCAGCTTTTCGCGTTCAAGCAGCGGTTCGGTCACGTCCTGGCTGCCCAGCCCATAGGCGCGCGTCGCCGCGGCACCCAGGTGCTGGAACAGCAGTTTCTTGTTCGCGGCGCCGACGCCGGCAAGCACTGCCTCCGGCGCCAGCAGATCGCTGAGTTCAGTCATCGGTCTTCCAGTCAGACCCCCCGGTCTTCGGGGGCGACTGTTAGGCCTGTGTGCGGTTGGGCTCAACCCAGCCGATCGTGCCATCGCCGCGGCGATAGACCATGTTGTGGACCCCCGTGGCGGTGTTGCGGAACAGCAGCGCATTGGTGTGCCGCAGATCGAGCATCATCACGGCGTCCGACACCGTCGATTCCGGCACGTCGACGCGGGTTTCGGCGATGATCAGCGGCGCATCGGCGACTTCTTCTTCCTCGGCATGCTCCTGGAACAGCGTGTAGCCGGCATTGTCATAGCCATTGTCCTCGGCAATCGCATTGGCCTCGCTGGCATGCCGGTCCTTGAGGCGGCGGGTATAGCGCCGCAGCTGCTTGTCGATCCGGTCGGCGGCGCCGGCAAAGGCGCCATTCGCTTCCTGGCCACTATTGGCAGCCTTCAGCACCAGGCCCTGCGTCACGTGCATGATGATGTCGCACGTGAAACTGTCGTGCGGACCCTTGCCGAAAGTCACCTGGGACGAGATCGCGCGCGAGAAATATTTGTCGGCGATCGCCTGAAGCCGATCGGTGACCTGCGTCTGCAACGCATCGCCCGTATCGACCTGATGCCCAGAAACCCGGATTTCCATTGATAACCTCCGCTTACTTCGAAACGGGGGAGCCTTGAGCGTGGGCAGCGGTTCAGTGCGCGGCCTGAGCCCAGAGCGGCTCCTCCAGACTCTGAACAAAGGCTGCGTGGCGTTCAAGTTCCGCCGCGGGCACTGCGAAATGCCGCGCCGGGCGCACATGCACGCGAGTCGGCGCCTCCGCCGGGGTCTCCCGCATCACTGGCGTGTCGACCGCCAGGCCCAGCGTGATCTGCCGCCCGCCGGTCAACTCGACATAGACCTGCGCGAGCAGCTGGGCGTCGAGCAATGCGCCGTGCAGCTGGCGTGCGCTCAAGTCGATGCCGTAGCGCGAGCAGAGCGCGTCCAGCGTGTGCTTGGCGCCAGGATGGCGGATGCGGGCGATGCCGAGCGTGTCCACCATGCGCGTGGTGCAGACCAGGGGCCGGCCGCAGCGGTCGAGCTCGCCGTTCAGGAAACCAAAGTCGAAGGTCGCGTTGTGCGCGACAAGCGGACACTCGCCGATGAAGTCGATCAGCTCCTCGACGACATCGACGAACAGCGGCTTGTCGGAGAGGAAGCGCGCGCTCAGACCGTGGACGCGCTCAGCCTCCGCTGGCATGTCGCGCTCGGGATTGATGTAGCGGTGGAAATGGTTGCCGGTCGGCACGCGGTTGACCAGTTCGACGCAGCCGATCTCGACCAGGCGGTCGCCGCTCGGGAAGCTGAGGCCCGTGGTTTCAGTGTCAAACACGATCTCGCGCATGGCCGCCTTATCCTCCCGCCGGATCGTAGAGGCAAGCGATCAGCGCACGCACCGCGGCGCGGGTCTCGTCGAGAGAGCCGCCGGTAGGGACCACGAAATCGGCGCGGGCGCGCTTCTCCTCATCGGGCAGTTGCCGGGCGAGGATCGCAGCGAGGCGCTCGGGGGTCATGCCGGGGCGAGCGAGCACGCGTTCGCGCTGAACCTGGGCAGGCGCTGAGACGACGGCGATCTTGTCGACTTCCTTCCAACCGCCTGCTTCGAACAGCAGTGGCACGTCCAGAACCACCAATGGCCTGTCGTAGTAAAGGGCGAGGAAGCTTTCGCGTTCGTCGGCGACGGCGGGGTGGACGATCGCTTCGAGCCGGGCGAGCGCCTGAGAGTCGCCGAGCACCGCTTCGCCAAGTGCGGTGCGGTTCACCCCCTCGACACCGGTGGTGTCGGGAAACGCGGCTTCGATCGCCGCGACCAGGGTGCCGCCGGAGCCCTGAAGCTGGTGGACGGTGGCGTCGGCGTCGAACACCGGTACCCCTTCGTCGACAAACATGGCGGCTACGGTCGATTTGCCCATGCCGATCGAGCCGGTAAGGCCAAGGATGATCATGCGGTCAGCAGCGCGCGGAGTTCGTCGTCGCCGTCGCGCGGCGGCTCGGCACCGAAGAACATTTCGAAGGCGAGTGCTGCCTGGCCGACCAGCATCTCGAGCCCGTCGACTGTGTCGAGATCGCGCTCGCGCGCCTGGGCGAGCAGATCGGTTTCCAGTGGCGCGTAGACGGCGTCATAAACCACCGCGTCCCCCGGCAATGGCGACAGATCCAGGTCCAGCGGCGGCTGGCCGACCATGCCGAGCGCGCTGGCATTGACCAGCAATTCGGCAGGCGGGAGCGGACTGCCGAGCGGCACGGCATCGCCCTTGATCCCGAAGCGCGCGAGCAACGCCGCAGCCTTGAGCACGTTGCGGTTGAGGATGGTGACGCGGCCGATGCCGACACGGGAGAGCGCGAACAGGATTGCCCGCGCCGCGCCGCCGGCGCCGATCACCACTGCATGCTGCCCTTCTAGCTCCAACCCGGCGATCGGCGCGTAAAAGCCCCCGGCGTCAGTGTTGGTGCCGATAAGCGCGCCATCCTCGCCGCGGATCACGGTGTTGATCGCACCGATCGAGTCGCGCACGCTGCCGCGATCGTCGACATGATCGAGCGCAGCGATCTTGTGCGGCAGGGTGATGTTGCAACCGCGCCAAGCGGGATCGGCAGCCCGCGTCGCGAAATAGTCGGCGAGGCCTTCGGGAGTCACATGCGTCGCGCGGTATTCCGCATCGATGCCGAGCGCCTTCAGCCAGAAGCCGTGGATCAGCGGAGATTTGGACTGCGCGATCGGGTCACCGATCACTTCGGCATAGGGCGTCATGACGTCAGCACTTTCCGGGTACGAAGATAGTCGAGCAGCGGCAGCATCGGCATGCCAAGGATCGTGAAGTGGCTGCCCTCCACCTTGGCAAACAGCTGCACGCCGGGACCTTCGATCCGGTAGCAGCCGACACAGGCGCCGATCGCCGGCCATTCCCCGTCAAGATAGTCCTGAATAAACGCTTCAGAGAGCGAGCGGACATGCATGCGGGCGCGATCGACATGGCGCCATACCGCGTGACCCCGCTCGGCGATCACTGCGGCGCTGTAGAGATCGTGATGCTGGCCGGACATGCGACGGAGATGCTCGGCGGCATCCTCACGGCTGACTGGCTTATCGAGGAGGCTGCCATCGTCGAGCGCCACCACCGAATCACCGCCCAGCACCAGCGCCTGGGGCACCATCCGCGACACCTTGAGCGCCTTCAGCTCGGCCAGCGCGTCGGCCAGGTCGCGCGGGGACGTGCCCGCAGCGAGCAGCGACTCCTTGGCGGTGGCCTCATCAACCTGTGCTGCCATTGCCTCGTGCGGCACCCCGGCGGCGCCAAGCATCGCCCGGCGCGAGGCGCTTTGCGAGGCGAGCACCAATGTCGTCATGCGCCGCGCTCCTGAAGCGCACGTTCGTTGCACAGCTGGATGATCGCCGCGGCGGTTTCCTCGATCGAGCGGCGGGTGACGTCGATTACCGGCCAGCCATTGTCAGCGAACATCCGCCGGGCAAAGGCGATCTCCCGCTGCACCGCATCCTGTTCGACATAATCGGTGTCGGGGCTCTGATTGAGCGACAGCAGCCGGTTGCGGCGAATCTGCACCAGCCGGTCCGCGCTGGTGGTGAGGCCAACCACCAGCGGGCGCTTAAGGCCGAACAGTTCGCGCGGCGGCGGCGATTCGACAACGATCGGGATATTGGCGGTCTTGTAACCGCGATTGGCGAGGTAGATCGATGTCGGCGTCTTGGAGGACCGCGATACACCCGCCAGCACGATGTCGCACTCCTCCCAATCTTCCGCGCCGATGCCGTCGTCATGCGCCATGGTGAACTGGATCGCGTCGACCCGCGCGAAGTAGGCGGCGTCTAGGCTGTGCTGACGGCCGGGCCGCGCCTTGGCCTCCTGGCCGAGCAGCCCTGACAGCGCGTGGCTGACCGGATCCAGCGGCGCGATCGCCGGCAGGCCCATCGCCCGGCAGCGCGTCTCCAGCGTGCGGCGAATCTCGCTGTTCACCAGCGTGAAGATCACCAGCCCAGGATTTTGCGCGATCTCCTGGAGGATGCGCTCAAGATGCGCTTCGGATCGGACCATCGGCCAGAAATGGCGCAGCGTTTCGACATCGTCGAACTGAGCGAGCGCCGCCTTGGCGATGTTTTCCAGCGTCTCGCCGGTGGAATCCGACAGCAGATGGAGGTGCAGCTTCATCTAGGTGGATCGATCCGTGGATAACATGGCTGACAAGCGCTAGCGCAACCACAGGCCGCGGCCAAGCGCACCAGAACCGAGGACTCGGCTGGTGATTCTTCCACAACCCGGTCCCCAGCGCTGCGTTCCGATCCACAGCCTGTGGAAAGCGGGGATGGCTGCGCCGAATCCCGGGTGAATCGCACGCGCATCAGAGTCAAACTGTGGGAAAGCCTTGGGCGGAATCCCAATTACCGGCATCCACGCGCCAACTGACTCCAACAATCCTTAGTTTCTCTTCTTTATTGATTCTGGTTCGGCCGATTCAGCGCACCCATGGCGCGGCGTGGATTGCGCTTTGACCAGCCGCTTGGAGCGTGCAGAGGGACGATATGCCCGAGTCATTCTCGCCGAAACCACTCCTCGCCACGCTTCAGGGCCAGCGCCAGCATGTGCCGCCGATCTGGCTGATGCGTCAGGCTGGGCGCTATCTGCCCGAATATCGCGCGATGCGAGCCGAGAAGGGGGGGTTCCTGGCATTGGCGATGGATAGCGAAGCGGCGGCCGAAATCACGCTGCAGCCAATCCGCCGCTTTGGCATGGACGGGGCAATCCTGTTTTCCGACATCCTCGTGGTGCCGATGGCGCTCGGCCAGGATCTGTGGTTCGAAACCGGCGAAGGTCCGCGGCTTGCCCCCAAGGTGCAGGCGCGGGCGGTGCTCGACGGCCTGCAGGACGCCCCTCAGGCGCTGGACCCGGTCTATGGCACCGTCCGGCGCGTGGCGGCGCTGTTGCCCCCCCAAACCACCTTCCTGGGCTTTGCTGGTAGCCCCTGGACCGTCGCGACGTATATGATCAACGGGCAGGGAAGCCGCGAGCAGGCTGAGGCGCGGCGGCTGGCTTATGGCGATCCCGGGCTGATGCAGGCGCTGATCGACCGCATCGCCGAGTGCACGATCATCTATCTGCTTGGCCAGATCGAAGCGGGAGTCGAGGCAGTGCAGCTGTTCGACAGCTGGTCGGGCAGCCTGAGCCCGGCGCAGTTCGAACGCTGGGTGATCGCGCCCACCGCGCGGATCATCGCAGCGCTGCACGAACGCGCGCCCGGCGTGCCGGTGATCGGCTTTCCCAAAGGTGCAGGCGGCAAGCTGCCGGCTTACGCCCGCGAAGTGGGCGCCGACGCGATCGGCGTGGATGAAACCGTCGATCCGGTCTGGGCGCATGCGGCGCTGCCCAAAGGGTTGCCGGTGCAGGGTAATCTCGACCCGCTCGCGCTGATCGCCGGGGGCGAAACGCTCGACGGGGCAGTGGACCGCATCCTCGCCGCCTTCACCGAGCGGCCGCATGTGTTCAACCTGGGCCACGGTATCCTGCCCGACACGCCGATCGCGCATGTAGAGCAGTTGCTCACCCGCGTTCGTGGAGGCACAGCATGACGGGGTTCCTCGGCAATGCCTATCTGTGGGTGAAGGCGTTTCACATCGTCTTCGTGATCTTCTGGATGGCCGGGCTGTTCCTCCTGCCCCGCTATCTGGTGCATCACCAAGAGGCGCTGGGTACGCCGCAGGCAGCCGACTGGGTCAGGCGCGAGACGATGCTGGGCCGGATGATCCTGAGCCCGTCGATGATCATCGTATGGCTGCTCGGCCTCACATTGGCGGTGAATGTCGGGCTGCTCGATGGGCAGCCTGGGCTCGGCTGGCTGCATGCCAAGCTGCTGCTGGTGGTGTTGCTCAGCGGATATCATGGCTGGGCCGTGGGCTATGCCCGCAAGCTGGCGGCAGGGCAGGGGAGCCTGCCCACGCGCCGCCTGCGGCTGATCAACGAAGTGCCGGCGTTCGCCGCGGTGCTGATCGTGGTGCTCGCAGTGGTGAAGCCATTCTAACAAAGTTGCGCCTGCCGGCATCGAAAAGCTTGCTTTGCTGCGCCGTTCATAGTTGACTTGGCGGTGACCCGCACCTAATTCGCGAAGGTGCCCGGGTTCACCGGGCACCCTCCCTCCAGCATCGACTCTCGCGCGCAATCCGCCGACCGACGCTCTCCCCAAAGCTTCCAAGCACCCGGACTCCCCATGCACCTCAAGGATCTCAAGAAAACCCCGCCTGCCGAGCTGGTCTCGATGGCTGAGGAACTGGGCGTCGAGAGCGCGTCGACACTGCGTAAGCAGGACCTGCTCTTCGCCATTCTCAAGGCCCAGGCTGAAAATGGCGAGCAGATCATGGGCGAGGGCACGATCGAAGTGCTGTCCGATGGTTTCGGTTTCCTGCGCTCGCCCCAGGCCAATTACCTCGCCGGCCCCGACGACATCTATGTCAGCCCCAACCAGGTGCGGAAGTTCGGCCTGCGTACCGGCGACACGGTCGAAGGGGAGATCCGCGGGCCCAAGGACGGCGAACGTTATTTCGCGCTGACCCGGCTGGTCTCGGTCAATTTCGACGATCCCGACGCGGTCCGCCACCGCGTCAATTTCGACAATCTGACGCCGCTCTACCCTGAGAGCAAGCTGACGCTCGACGCCGTGGATCCGACGGTCAAGGACAAGTCGGCGCGTGTGATCGACATCGTCGCGCCGCAGGGCAAGGGCCAGCGTGCGCTGATCGTCGCGCCGCCGCGCGTGGGTAAGACCGTGCTGCTCCAGAACATCGCCAAGGCGATCACCGACAACCATCCCGAAGTCTTCCTGATCGTGCTGCTCATCGACGAGCGCCCGGAAGAAGTCACCGACATGCAGCGCAGCGTGAAGGGTGAGGTGATCTCCTCGACCTTTGACGAGCCGGCGCAGCGCCACGTGCAAGTCTCTGAAATGGTGATCGAAAAGGCCAAGCGCCTGGTCGAGCACAAGAAGGACGTGGTGATCCTGCTCGATTCGATCACGCGTCTGGGCCGCGCTTACAACACCGTCGTCCCGAGCTCGGGCAAGGTGCTGACCGGTGGTGTCGACGCGAACGCACTCCAGCGCCCGAAGCGCTTCTTCGGCGCCGCGCGCAACATCGAGGAGGGCGGTTCGCTCTCGATCATCGCCACTGCGCTGATCGACACCGGCAGCCGCATGGACGAAGTGATCTTCGAAGAGTTCAAGGGCACCGGTAACTCCGAAATCGTCCTTGACCGCAAGGTGGCGGATAAGCGCATCTTCCCGGCGCTGGACGTCGGCAAATCGGGCACTCGCAAGGAAGAGCTGCTGGTCGACAAGGCCAAGCTCACCAAGATGTGGGTGCTCCGCCGCATCCTGATGCAGATGGGCACCATCGACGCGATGGAGTTCCTGCTGGACAAGATGAAGGATTCGAAGACCAACGAGGATTTCTTCGACAGCATGAACAACTGATCCGGGGACTCCGGTATCGAGGCTGCGTAAAAGGTCGGGCCTGTGCCCGGCCTTCTTTCGGATGGTTCCGTTGGCGTTGCTCCCCCGCCTTCGCCGGGAAAAGTGTTCTGCTGGACCATTGCTGTCGGGAACCAGAGCCTATCCTCCGCGTACCCCTTGTCTGCGCTGTCACGCACGCTAGGGCTAACCTATGATCGATCTCATCCTATCAACCGCTGCGTCCGCCGCAGGGGGTATCGGGTCTCCGCTGGAGATCTGGGACCATATCGTCGCCGACTTCTCGAACATCACCGAGCCGGCGGCGCTTGCCGCGTTCGGATCGGTGCTGATGATCGACTTGGTGCTGGCCGGCGACAACGCGATTGTCGTCGGTGCGCTTGCCGCGGGACTGCCGGCCGAAGAGCGCAAGAAGGTCATCCTGATCGGCATCGGCGCGGCATTGGCGCTTCGCATTCTCTTCGCGCTGGTGGTCAGCTGGTTGATGGGGATCGTGGGGCTGATCTTCGCCGGCGGCCTGCTACTGCTCTGGGTGAGCTGGAAGTTCTGGCGCGAGATTCGCCATGGTGGCGAGAGCCACGGTTCGGCGGAGATCGAAGGCGACGAACGCTCGGGGCTGAAGCCCGCGCGCACCATGGCAAGCGCCGCCTGGGCGGTCGCCGTGGCCGACGTGTCGATGAGCCTGGACAATGTGCTGGCGGTCGCCGGCGCGGCGCGCGAGCATCCGGGCATCCTGGTGGTCGGCTTGCTGCTGTCGGTCGCGCTGATGGGCCTGGCGGCGAACTTCATCGCCAAGCTGATCGATCGACACCGCTGGATTGCCTATGTCGGGCTGGCGGTAATCGTGCTCGTTGCGGGCAAGATGATCTACGAAGGCTGGGTCGGCACGCCGGAGACCGTGGGGATCACCAGCTTCTTCAGCTGAGCTGCATAGGGGCTGAAAAGGAGGGGCGGGGCTCATTGAGCCGCCGCCCCTTTTTGATATCAGCCCAGATGCTGGGCAAAGAAGTCCGCCGTGCGCTGATCAGCAAGCTGTGCGGCGGCTTCGGAACGGCGCTGGCCCAGTTCGGCAGCGAAGCCGTGATCTTCGCCTGCATAGTCGAAGATCGTCACCTTGGGATGGTCGTCGAGCCCTTCGTGCATCTTGGCCTGGATGTCGGGAGTGACGAAATGGTCCGCGCCGGCAACGTGGAGCAGCACCGGATTGGCGATGGCGTGCTTCTCACTTAGCAGATTGTCGATGCCGACGCCGTAATAGCCGACGCTCGCGTCGCTGTTGGTACGTGCGGCGGCCATGAACGCCAGCCGCCCGCCCAGGCAATAGCCGACCACGCCAACCTTGCCGCCGCCGATCTGCGCACGGGCGGCTTTGATCGTGGCCTCGATATCCTCAATGCCCTTGTTCTGGTCGAACTTGCCCATGAGGCCGAGGGCCTGCTGGAACTCGGGTTCGACGTCAGGGTCGAGCACGACACCTGGCTGGATGCGCCAGAACAGGTCGGGTGCGATCGCAAGATAGCCCTGCACGGCCCAGTCGTCGCACTTCTTGGTGATGCCCGGGTTCACGCCGAAAATCTCTTGGATCACGATGATCGCAGCGCGCGGGGTACCCTCGGGCTTGGCGACATAGGCGCGGAAGGCACCGCTACCATCCGTCGCCTGGATGCTGGTGTCGGTCATATCAGGGTCCTTTTAGCAAAGCGCCGCTCATGCTCGAGCAGCCAGGATTTTGTGGGGGTGCCGTCGCCCGCGGAGTAGTGCCCGAGCGCACCGCCGCTACCGAGCACACGGTGGCAGGGGACGATCAGCGGGAAGGGATTACGCGCGCAAAGCTGGCCAATCGCCCGTGCGCTTGAGCCGAGCCGTTGCGCAAGTGCGCCATAGCTGAGGGTGTCGCCATAGCCGACGTCGATCAGGCCCTGGCGCAGCACTTCGCCGCGCGGCGTGCGGGCAGGGGCGAGCGGCACGTCGAAACTGTCCCGATCGCCTGCAAACCACGCCGCGATCTGTTCGACCGCGAGCCGCACTGCCGCCGCGCTTCCGGGAGTTAGCGAGCCTGGAGCACCGATGCACACCGCCATCACTGCCGCATCGTCTCCCTCAATACGGATCGGGCCGATGGGCGTTGCGATCAGGGCATGGTCGCGCGCATACATGGCCATGATCTAGCAGCCGCCGCTGGGCGTGCTCAAGCGGAGAGACACAGGGCATGAAGATCAACGTCGAAATCGAGTGCACACCCGAGGAGGCGCGCCGCGCTATGGGGCTGCCCGATCTGGCGCCGGTGCATGAGCGCTATGTTCAACTGATGGTGCAGGCGGTCGAGAAGCAGGCAACGCCTGAGGCGTTCGAGGCGCTGGTGCGAAACTGGGCGCCGATGGGCGAGGCGGGGATGAACTTCTGGCGGACGATGTTCGAGAGCGGCAGCAAGACCGGCGGCTAACATGGATACGATCTTTGCGCTGTCGAGCGGCGCATTGCCTGCGGGCATCGCCGTGGTGCGACTGAGCGGCCCCGGCGCCTTTGTTGCAGTGCAGCGTATCGTGGGTACGGTACCAGCTCCGCGTATGGCGTCGCTGCGTGCGCTGCGTGACCCGGTCGACGGCGCGCTGCTCGATCGTGCTTTAGTGCTGTGCTTCCCTGGGCCGAATAGCGCAACGGGCGAAGATCTTGCCGAACTGCATCTGCATGGCGGTCGCGCCGTCGTGCGGGCAGTGGAGGCGGTTCTCGCCGCCATGCCGGGTTTACGGCTGGCAGAAGCCGGTGAATTCACGCGGCGCGCGCTGGCCAACGGACGGCTGGACCTGAGCGAAGCGGAGGGGCTCGGCGACCTGCTAATGGCGGAAACCGAGACGCAGCGGCGCATGGCGCTGCGCTCGGCCGAGGGCGCGGTGCGGCGGCAGGTCGATGGCTGGACGGATCGCTTGTTGCGGCTCGCCGCGCAGATCGAGGCGATGCTTGATCACGGCGACGAAGACGATGTTGTGGGTGAGGCAGACTCGCTCGAGATGCTGCGGAAGGGGGCCGCGATGCTTGGCCGCGAGATCGGCGCTGCCGCCGCTCAGCCCCCCGTCGAGCGGCTGCGTGACGGATTGCGAGTGGTGCTGGCGGGGCCGCCCAATGCAGGCAAGTCCACGCTGCTCAACGCAATGTTGGGACGCGATGCCGCGATCACCTCGCCCATCGCTGGGACCACGCGCGACCGGGTCGAGGCACCGGTGATGCGGAACGGCATCGCCTATCTGCTGACCGACACTGCGGGTCTGACGGCAGCACCGAGCGATGTGATCGAGGAAATAGGGATCGCCCGCGCGCAGGATGCAATTGGCGCCGCCGACATTCTGTTGTGGATGGGCGATGATGCGCCGCCGCCGCATCCTGCACGCTTATGGCTGCATCCGCGTGCTGACGTGTCCGATCGCCCTGCAGCATCGGGAAAAGACGTGACGCTCTCGGCAACGACGGGGGAGGGGATGCAAGCGCTTTGGGATCGGCTGGGCACGTTAGCCACGGCCCTGCTGCCACCAGTCGATATGATCGCGCTGAATCAGCGTCAGCGTGAACTGTGCGAGCGCGCCGCAACTTCGCTCGCCGACGCGGCAGCGCAAACCGACCCGTTGCTCTTCGCCGAAGATCTGCGCGCGGCGCAGCGTGCGTTCGATGCCATTTCTGGCAGGGCAGGCGTGGAAGATATGATGGATGCGCTGTTCAGTCGGTTCTGCATCGGCAAGTAGCTCTGTTTCACGTGGAACGGTTTTGACGCCTGCGCTAACATGCAGTACCGGAGCGGCATGCAATTCGACGTCATCGTGATCGGCGGGGGCCATGCCGGCACCGAAGCTGCCGCTGCGTCTGCACGGCGCGGCGCGCGCACCGCGCTGCTCAGCTTCGACCTCGACGCGCTCGGCGCAATGTCCTGCAACCCCGCCGTTGGCGGGCTTGGAAAGGGACATTTAGTTCGCGAAGTCGATGCCTTTGACGGCCTCATCGGACGAGCTGCGGACGCCGCCGGGATCCACTACCGCATGCTCAATCGTAGCAAGGGTACCGCCGTGCAAGGTCCGCGGGTCCAGGCTGACAGAGTGCACTATGCCGCGGCCATTCAGGCCATGCTTGTGGCGCAGCAGGGACTGACGCTGGTCCGGGGTGAAGCGGCGGCGTTGCACTTGGTCGGCGGGCATGTGGCGGGCGTGACGCTCGCCGATGGTACGACGCTGGATGCGTCGGCAGTGGTGCTCGCTACAGGGACGTTCCTGGGCGGACGAATTTTTCGCGGCGAGGAACGGCTGAGCGGCGGAAGGATTAATGAAGCAGCCGCCACACGTCTCGCCGAACAATTGCGCGAACTTGCCTTGCCGATGGCGCGGCTGAAAACGGGAACGCCGCCACGGCTCGATGGCCGCACGATCGACTGGGCAGCAACGATCGAGCAGCCTTCGGAGTGCGAGCCATGGACGATGTCGCCCGTGGGCCGCCGGGTTCTGCCGCAACTTCATTGTGCAGTCACACGCACTAATGCCGCGACGCATGATGCTATCCGCGCGGGGCTGGACCGGTCGCCGCTGTTCACCGGCGCGATCGATGCGCAGGGCCCGCGCTATTGCCCGTCGATTGAAGACAAGATCCACCGCTTTGGCGACCGCGACGGACACCAGATCTTCTTGGAGCCGGAGGGGCTCGGCACGCACCTGGTCTATCCCAACGGCATGTCCACGTCGCTGCCGGTCGACATTCAGGTGGCAATGGTCAAGTCGGTCCCGGGCCTGGAGCGCGCCGAGATCGTCACGCCGGGCTATGCCGTCGAGTATGACTATATCGATCCCCGTGCCTTAGGGGCGGGGCTCGGATTGTCGGCGATCCCGGGCTTGTTCTTTGCCGGGCAGATCAACGGGACGACCGGCTATGAAGAGGCGGCGGGGCAGGGTTTGGTCGCAGGCAGCAACGCCGCAGCGCACGCCTGTGACATCGCGCCGCTTCTGCTCGATCGTGCAACCAGCTATTTGGGGGTGATGATCGACGACCTGGTGCTCCAAGGCGTTACCGAGCCTTATCGGATGCTGACCGCACGCGCCGAGTTCAGGCTGTACCTACGTGCGGACAATGCGGAGACGCGGCTCGGGTCGATTGCCGATGCGCTGGGATTGCTAGGTAAGGATCGCCAGGATCGGCAACGCAACAGGGTTGAAGCGCGTAAAGCGCTGGAGGTCAGTTTTTCCCAAATGTTCACTGCGGCACAACTCAAGGGGAGGGGTGCGGATGTCGCGCAGGATGGCGCCAAACGAACGGCCAAGGAGTGGCTGCGCTTTCCGTCGGTAACGCTCGGCCATGTGGCGCCGGATGACATCGGGCAGGTCGACACGGCGATGCTCCAGGAATTCGTCGAAGACGCGCGCTATGCGCCATATCTCGAACGCCAGGCGGCGGAGGTCGCCCAGCTTCGTTCGAATGACGCTATCCGGCTCGACGGCGGGTTGCGCTATGAGGCCATTCCGGGGCTTTCGAACGAAATGGTGGAACGGCTGGCAGCCGCGCGCCCGACCACATTAGGGGCGGCATCGCGCATCCGTGGCATCACCCCCGCAGCGCTTTCGGCGATCCTGCTGCACACCCGGCGAGCAGCTGCATGAGCGAAGAGCAGGCGCGGGAATGGGTACGCGCTACTTTCGGCGTTTCACGTGAAACCCAGCTTGAGCGCTTTGCGGCGATCCTTACCGAAGCTTCGGCCAAGCAGAATCTCATCTCGGCGTCGACACTCGATACGATGTGGACGCGGCATATAACGGACTCGGCACAGCTGGTTCCGCTGGCCAGCAATGCTGGCGAAGGTGCTTGGCTCGACATCGGTAGCGGCGCGGGCCTCCCCGGCATCGTAGCTGCCATATTGTCTGATCGCCCGGTGGTTCTGGTTGAGCCACGGGTTCGTCGCGTCGAGTTTCTCCGCGAGGCCGCCCTTTTGCTGGGTCTCACCCACGTATCAGTCGAGCACGCTAAGGTAGAGGCATTCACGCCATCCCAGCCGGCGGCGATCGTGTCGGCCCGTGCGGTCGCGGAATTAAGTAAGCTGCTCGCCGCCAGCGTCCATTGCACGAGTCTATCCACACTCTGGGTGCTTCCAAAGGGCCGCCAAGCCGAAACGGAGGTGGCAGCGGCACGCCGGAAGTGGCATGGTTCGTTCCACGTGGAACCGAGCATGACACAACCTGAATCGGGTATCGTGGTCGCAATAGGGGTACGCCCAAGATGATCTGCATCGCGATCGCTAATCAAAAAGGTGGCGTAGGAAAGACGACGACGGCGATCAACGTGGGCACAGCGCTTGCCGCTACGGGCCAGCGCGTGCTGCTGATCGATCTCGATCCGCAGGGGAACGCGTCGACTGGCTTGGGCATCGGCCGCTCGGACCGAGACCGCTCCACCTATGATCTGCTCCTCACCGATGCCGAACTGGAAGACGTTGCGATCGCGACCAAGGTCCCCCGGCTCGACATCGTCCCCGCGACTCAGGACCTCTCCGGCGCGGAGATCGAGCTGATCGAATTCGATGCCCGGACCCACCGGCTCGACGCAGCAATCGGGCGGCATGTCGCCGGTCGATGGGATGTGGTGCTGATCGATTGCCCGCCATCGCTGGGTTTGCTGACGATCAATGCGATGGTCGCCGCACATGCGTTGCTGGTACCGCTACAATGCGAGTTCTTCGCGCTTGAAGGGCTCAGTCAGTTGCTGACCACCGTCGAACGCATCCGTAGCCGCTTCAATCCCGGCCTGTCGATCCTGGGCGTGGCGCTGACCATGTATGATCGCCGCAATCGCCTGACCGACCAGGTGTCCGACGATGTGCGTGCGGTGCTCGGCAAGGTGGTGTTCGACACGGTCATCCCCCGCAATGTGCGCCTGTCGGAAGCGCCCAGCCACGGCGTGCCTGCGCTCATCTATGATTATCGCTGCGCCGGGTCGGAAGCGTATATCGCGCTTGCCCGCGAAGTGATTGACCGGCTGCCCAAGCTCAAGAAGGCCGCATGACCGATACCAATCCCGCCGCCCGCAAGACGCGTCCTGGCCTGGGCCGCGGCCTTAGTGCCCTGCTGGGCGACAGCTTGCCCGAGGCGCCGGTGGATGGGGGCGCAGAGGGTTCCCAGCCTTCGGGCGTGCGGCAATTGCCGGTCAGCGCGCTGGCGCCGCATCCCGGCCAGCCACGCCGCTACTTCGACGAAGATGCGCTCGACGATCTCGCCCAATCGATCAAAGCGCGCGGCCTGATCCAGCCGATCGTCGTCCGTCCACACGGGCATAGCTATCAGATCGTTGCCGGCGAGCGCCGCTGGCGCGCGGCGCAGCGCGCGCGACTGCACGAAGTCCCGGTCATCGTCCGCGAGCTGAGCGACGCGGACACGATGGAAATCGCGCTGGTGGAAAACATCCAGCGACAGGACCTCAACGCGATCGAAGAAGCCGAGGCCTATGCCCGGTTGATCCAGGAATTCGGCCATACCCAGGAGGCGCTGGCGCGGCTGGTGCACAAGTCTCGCAGCCACATCTCCAATCTGATGCGCCTGCTCGACCTCCCGGAACCCGTCCGGCAGATGGTGGTCGTGGGCGACATCGAAATGGGCCATGCCCGCGCGCTGATCGGCGCGCCAGATCCCGTAAAGCTTGCCCGCCAGGTCTCGGACAAGGGGCTGTCGGTGCGCGATACCGAGAAGCTGGCCCGCGAGGCGAAGCCCCCCAGCAGCCGCCGCAACAAAGATGGTGCGCAGGGCAGCGGGATGCGCGACGCCGATCTAGCCGCGCTGGAGACGCAGCTGGGCGATGTTCTGGGGCTCAAGGTCCAGATCAGTCACGGCGCCAAGGGCGGCACCCTTACGGTCAGCTATGGCACGCTCGACCAGCTCGACATGGTCTGCCAGCGGCTGAGCGGCGAGCGGATCTAGCCGCCCGCCGAGTGGCGGATGTGCAGCCAAAGCGCACGGCAGGCGTTTGGCGCATCGTCCCGACATGGAGTGCATGATGTCCGCTGCCGATCGTACCTGGCTGATTACCGGCTGCTCCACCGGTTTCGGCCGGGCCCTGGCCGAACTGCTGATCCGCCGCGGTGAGCGCGTCTTCGCGAGCGCCCGCGACCCGGAGCAGCTTGCGAACCTGGTCGATGGTCATCCCAATGCTCGCGCCCTGCGCCTCGACGTGACGTCCAATGCCGACATCGCCGCTGCGGCGACTATTGTGGAAGCGTCCGGCGGGGTGGACGTGCTGGTGAACAATGCCGGCTATGGCTATCTGACCGCGTTCGAAGAGGGCGAGGAAGCGGGATACCGCGCGCAGTTCGAAACGAATCTATTCGGCCTGATCGCCATGACCAAAGCGGTCCTGCCGGCGATGCGCGCACGCGGGAGCGGGCATATCGTCAATGTCGCGTCGGTCGGCGGGCTGGTCGGTAATCCTGGCTCTTCCTACTATGCCGCCACTAAATTCGGCGTCGTCGGCCTGTCGGAAGCGCTGTCGAAGGAAGTGGGTCCGCTTGGGATCAAGGTGACAGTCGTGGAACCTGGGCCGTTTCGAACCGACTGGGCAGGGCGCTCGTTGCAGTCTGAAGGACGGATCGATGCCTATGCGGAGACCGTCCATCGGCGCCTCGACGAAGTCGCAGGGTATAGCGGCCGACAGCCAGGCGACCCGGTGCGCGCGGCGGAGGCGATCGTACAGGCGGTAGACAGCGCGGAACCGCCGCTGAACCTGATCCTGGGCGCGCCGGGGCTGCGATCAGTGCGGGAGAAGCTCGCCACCTTGTCGGCGGAGATCGACAAGTGGGAGGCGGTCACGCTCGGCGCGGACTATCCCGAGCAACGCTGATATTTGCTGAGCGGCGGGGGCTCAGCCCCGCGCGCGCGCCGCTTGGCGAGCAATCGCGGTGCATTCCGCCTCGGCCAGGACATCGCCGGCGCTGCCGCCGTGCATCACGCCGCGCTCTGCTTCGCGCACGCGTTCGATCGCGCGAGCGATTTGCGGCGCGCTCCAGCGGCGCAGCGCCCGCGCGGTGGAAGCTTTCTCCTTGAAGAACACGCGATGCTTTTCAAGCACTTCATCCACCGCCAGTCCGCGATCCATGTCGGCGCGCAGTTCGGCGAGCGTCATGAATCGCCGCACGAGCTGACGCAGCAACGGGATCACCGATCCACCGCCCTGCACCAGCCGGCCGATCTCCACGCCCAGCTCGGTCACGCGCCCGTCCAGCACAGCGTCGATCGCATGGAACAACTCGACCTCGCCCAGATCGGCGCCGATCGCGTCCAGCGCGTCGCCATCGGCCTCGCGCGGGTGTTCGGGTTCGGCGTCGAGATACAGCGCCAGTTTCTCGATCTCACGCGCCAGGATCGCGCGGTCGCCCCCGCTTGCGCTCGCAAGCCGCTGGGGCACGTCGCCGGTCAGCCGCAGCCCCTGCGCTCTCGCCAGATCGGAGGCGAGGCGGACCGCATCCATGCCTTCGGGCACATAGCAGGCAAAGGAGAGGGCGTTCTGCGCGGCAACGATCATCTTCACCAGCTTGCCGCTGGCCTTCAGACCTGGCCCGATCGCCACCACGGGGTTGCCGGCCTGTTCGGCCTTGAGCAGCAGAGACACCGCCTCGCCACCGGCTTCTTCGAGCCCGGATATGCGGACATAGCGGGCGTCGCCGAACAGCGACAGCGACGCGGCCTCATCAGCCAGCCGCCCGGGCTGCTCGCGCAATGCCTTCATGTCCAGGTCGATGCGCTCGGCTCCTTGCCCAAGCGCCTTGCCCAGACGGTCGGCGAGCTCGGCTGCACCGGCTTCGTCCGGACCGTGGAACAGAAACAGGCGGATGTCAGGCTTGGGCTTGTCGACTGCGGCGCGAATCTGCGCCGCATTGGCCTTCATTGCGGTGCTGGAGTGGCGTTGGCGTACCGCGCCACCCGGCCGACGATCTGGTCTGCGACGATGCCCGACAGCCGCTCCAGCGCGGTGCGCTCGGCGGCGATCGTTGCATATTCGGACCCGACGACGTCGATGCCAGCGTCCGATCCCGCGGTCGCATCCAGCACCACCGTGCCGTTGTTCAAATCCACCAGCTGATAGCGCGCGCGCAGCGTCAGCCGCTCACGCGTGACGCTGTCGTCGCGGCGAACGCCAAGCCCGGCAATCCGGTCGTCCAGCCGTACCTCGAGCCGGTACCGTGCCGCGGCGTTCTCTCCCGCGTTCAGCCGATCGCGCAGGGCGTTGGACATCAGCCAGCCCGACTGCCCCTCGATCGGAGCAACCTGTATCGATGCGAGCACCGACTGTACCGGGCCTGCCGCCCCACCGCCATATAGCGGCCGCAGCCCGCAACCGGAGAGCGCCAGCGCACCTGCGAGGAGCAGCAGCGCCTTCATGCGACGATATTCACGAGACGGTCGGGCACGACGATCACCTTTCTCGGAGCGTTGCCTTCGAGCGCGCGAACGATCTTCTCGGCGCCGAGTGCCGCCGCCTCGACCTGATCCTTGGGCGCACCCTTGGGCATCACCAGCGTGTCGCGCAGCTTGCCATTAACCTGAACCGCGATGGTGACTTCGTCATCGACCAGCAGGGCAGGGTCCACCTCGGGCCAGGGGGCGTCGGCGATCAGCCCTTCGCCGCCCATCTCCGCCCAGGCCTGCTCGGCGATGTGCGGCACCATTGGCGCCACAACCCGCACCAGCGTGCGGATGGCGGTGTTGCGCGATGCGGACGGCTGCGCCCGCTCGATCGCGTTGGTAAGCTCATAAAGCTTGGCCACCGCCTTGTTGAAGGTCAGCGCGTCGATGTCCTCGGCGACGCCCGCGATCGTGCGGTGCAGCCTTCGGTCGAGATCCTTGTCCTCGCCCTGCGCATCTTCCAGCCCGTCGAACAGCCGCCACAGCCGCTGCACGAAGCGCCACGCGCCTTCGATGCCGTTCTCGCTCCACTCCAGATCGCGCTCGGGCGGCGAATCCGACAGCATGAACCAGCGCACTGCGTCCGCGCCATATTGGTCGACGATCGGCTCCGGATCGACCGTGTTCTTCTTGGACTTGGACATCTTTTCGATGCGGCCCAACGTCACGATGTCCCCGCTGGCGATCTCGACTGCGCCGGCGCTATCCTTACGGATTTCCTCGGGCGAGAGCCAGCGCCCGTCGAGCGACTTGTACGTTTCGTGCGTCACCATTCCCTGCGTGAACAGCCCGGCGAACGGTTCGGCCACATCGATTTTGCCGATATGCTGGAGAGCGCGGGTGAAGAAGCGCGCGTAGAGCAGGTGCAGGATCGCATGCTCGACCCCGCCGATATACTGGCCGACCGGCAGCCATTGCTCGGCCACGGCCTTGTCGAACGGCTGATCGCTCGGCTGGCTGGCAAAGCGGAGGAAGTACCAGGACGAATCGACAAAGGTATCGAGCGTGTCGGTCTCGCGCCGCGCCGGGCTGCCGCACTTCGGGCAGTCGACTTGCTTCCAGGTCGGATGCCGGTCCAGCGGATTACCGGGAATGTCGAAGCTGACGTCCTCGGGCAGCACCACCGGCAGCTGGTCCTTCGGCACGCCCACCGGGCCGCAGCTTTCGCAATGGATGATCGGGATCGGCGTGCCCCAATAACGCTGACGGCTGACGCCCCAGTCACGCAGGCGCCACACCGTCGTGCCGGTACCCCAGCCGCCCGCTTCGGCGCGGCGAATGACCTCGCGTTTCGCGTCGGCGATGTCGAGCCCGTCGAGGAAGTGCGAGTTCACGATAGTGCCCGGGCCGGTATAGGCCTCGGTGCCGTGGAACTCGGGCGCGGTTTGGGAGCCCTCGGAGACCACGCGCCGGATCGGCAGCTGGTATTTGGTTGCGAACTCGAAGTCGCGCTGATCATGCGCCGGCACGCCGAACACCGCGCCGGTGCCGTAATCCATCAGCACGAAGTTCGCGATATAGACCGGAAGCTCCCAGCTGGCATCCAGCGGATGCGTAGCCCGGATGCCGGTATCGAAGCCCAGCTTTTCCTGCGTCTCCAGCTCGGCCGCGGTGGTGCCGCCCTGCTTGCAGCGCTCAATGAACGCCTGCACTTCGGGATTGTCGGTCGCAAGCGACTGCGCGATCGGGTGATCCGCCGCGACCGCGACGAAGCTCGACCCGAACATCGTATCGGGCCTTGTAGTGAACACCTCGACTTCGCCGCCATCTGACAGCTTGAAGCGGAACTGCAGCCCCTCGGACTTGCCGATCCAGTTCTCCTGCATCAGCTTGACCTTGTCGGGCCAATGCTCGAGCCCGCGCACGCCGTCGAGCAGTTCGTCGGCGAACTGTGTGATCTTGAGGAACCACTGGCTGAGCTTCTTGCGCTCCACCAATGCGCCCGAACGCCAGCCGCGGCCGTCGATCACCTGCTCGTTGGCCAGCACGGTCATGTCGACCGGATCCCAATTGACCGCGCTTTCCTTGCGATAGACCAGCCCGGCTTCGAGCAGATCGAGGAACAGCGCCTGCTCGTGGCCATAATAATCGGGCTCGCAGGTCGCGATCTCGCGCGTCCAATCGAGCGCGAAGCCCAGGCGCTTCAACTGCGCCTTCATCGTCGCGATGTTGGCGCGCGTCCAGCTGCCGGGATGGACCTTGCGCTCCATTGCCGCATTCTCGGCGGGCATCCCGAACGCGTCCCACCCCATCGGGTGGAGCACTTCATGCCCAGTCATCCGCCGGTAGCGCGCCAGCACGTCGCCCATCGTGTAGTTGCGGACATGCCCCATATGGATGCGCCCCGAAGGATAGGGGAACATCTCGAGCACGAAGGACTTGGGCTTGGGCGAATCGTCGCGCGCGGCGAAGGTGCGGTTGTCGTCCCACGCCTTCTGCCACGCGGCGTCTGCCTTCAGCGGATTGAAACGCGACGCCATGCTATTGCCGTTGGATCAGTTGGCGACGGCGGCGCGGCGCAGGTCGCGGGCGCGGGTGAGAATTACGTCTTCCAGCTTCTGCACGGTGGCGGCCTGAACTGGCGCGGCGACCCACTGGCCGTTGCGGTTCACTTCGCGCAGCGCTGCGACCCGCACCGCATCGGCGCGCAGATCCTGGTCGAGCACGGTCACGGTGACCTTCATCCGCTCGGTCTGCACGTTGGGATTGATGTACCAGTCGGTGACGATCACGCCCCCATTGGAGTCGGTCTGGAGCAGCGGCATGAAGCTCAGCGTGTCGAGGCTCGCACGCCATAGATAGGAGTTCACGCCGATGGTGGTGACTCGCGACGCGGCCAGGTCGGCGCTCGGACGGTCGTTCCCGCCGCCGCACGCAGTGATCGAAAAAGCGAGCGACCCTAGGATCGCAGTGCGCAACAGGCGGTTCATCGACACATTCCTACAGGCAGATAGATAGGCAAGCTGCATCTATAGTGGCGCATGTGGCGGTAGCAAGGCGGCTGAGCCGCGCCGGCCGCAGCGCAACCCTGTGCCGAACGACCGCGAATCTGTGGGGATCGGGCAACACTGGCACGAAAATTGTCAGACACATGCAAGACTGCCCTCGACCCAGTGGAACCTCGATCCCACTTCATGGTAGGGCGAGTGCATAAGAGGGGTAGATCATGCGACGGCCAGGGTGGAAATCGGCAGTGGGACTGGGAGTGCTGTGCGCTCTTGGCGCCGCATTGTCGCCCGCCCTGCATGCGCAGGACCGTGCCGGCGATGACCGCCGCGTTGCGCCGCGACAGGCGTTCACGCCGCGCGGTGGCCTCGGCACTTTCACGCCGGCAGCCGCCGATCCCAAGCTCGCCGCCATCCTCGCACGCAGCGGCATGCCCGAAGCGGGCTTCCGCTTCACGCCATCTGAGGCTCGCACCGGCACTCGCCGCGGCGTGACCGTGGCGGTGCGCGCGCGCAGGACGGGTACGGTCCGCCTGGAGCGTGAGGAATTCGCCGCCGCCGCGCCGGCCGCGGTCAGCCTGGCACCGATCGGGTACAACCTTGGCGTCTCGGTCGGCTGGAAGCGCTTCGCCGTGTCGGGCGACGTCACCAAGGTCGAACTGGTCCACCAGCCCGGCAGCCGCGAGCGCGCAAATCTCGGTCTGAGCTACAGCGGCAAGCGCGCTTCGGGCCGGGTACAGGCCACTGCCGACCGTCCGCTCGATGGAACGCCGGTGCTGATCGGCGACAAGCCGAGCTATTCGATGGACCTGGGCGGTTCCTACTCGCTGACTCGCAACCTCGATGTGACCGCCGGCGTGCGGTACAAGAGCGAGCGTGACCGCCTGCCCAAGCTCAGCGACGATCGCCGCGACAGCCAGGCGGTCTATGTGGGCACCGCCTTCCGCTTCTAAGGCGCGGAGCCGCTTCAAGCCGATGCTAGCCTAAGCCCACTCGCTCCGGCGAAGGCCGAACCGCGATTGCCACGCGGTGGCGACTGCGGTTGTCCTCTCAAGCTTCGTTGCAGCGCGGCCCTGCCTCAGCCCGGGAACGGGGTAAAATCAACCCGCCTATCCAGCCCAGGCATCAATCCCAGCCCAACCATATACCCCCAAACCACGCAGCCGCCGCGCGCGCCCCTCGTCCATTCCGCCCAGGGCGATCACCGGCACGGCCACCCCGCGCATCAGCATTCCCAGCCGCACTGGCCTCAACGTTGTCGCCCCGGGATGCGACCGCGTGGCAAACACCGGCGACACGAATAACAGGTCGGCGCCGGTGCGCAGCCCGGCCACCACCTCGTCCGGCGAATGCGCCGCCCGGCTGTACCAGCCCCGCACTCGCCGTCGGGTCCCATGCGTGCCATCCTCCCAACGTCCCAGCCGCTGCTCGCCCGCACGCAGCAGCACCAGTCCGCGCCGCCGGGCCACCTTCGCCACGCGCGCGAACAGCGCCCGCCGCTCGGCCAGCGGCAGGCGATAGTGCCGGAACACCACGCCGCTGCCGTGCGGCAGCCGCTCCAGCGCCACCCACAAGCGCGCGCCCATGCGCTCGTCGGTCATCAGCCAGAGCCGGGGCGGGGAGGGGTGGCGGGCACGCATTCGCCTGCCTATAGCGCACCCCATGCTCACAGACGACGCCAGCCAGCGCCTCACTCAGGTGCGCGACGACATCGCGCACGCCGCACGCATCGCCGACCGTAAGCCAGAGGCGGTGACGCTGATCGCGGTCTCGAAGACCCACGACGCCGACGCCATCCGCCCGCTCATCGCAGCGGGCCAGCGCGTGTTCGGCGAGAATCGCGTGCAGGAGGCTGAGGCAAAATGGCCCGCGCTGCGCGAGGAAACGCCGGGCATCGAGCTGCATCTGGTCGGCCAGCTTCAATCCAATAAGGCAGAGGAGGCCGTCACGCTGTTCGACGCGATCCACTCGGTCGACCGCGAATCGCTGGTCACCGCGCTTGCCAAGGCGATGGACAAGCAAGGTCGGCGGCCGGCCTGTTTCCTTCAGGTGAATATTGGCGACGAACCGCAAAAGGGCGGGTGCCCGGTGGCGGAGCTGCCCAAGCTGATCGAACAGGCGCGCGCTGCCGACCTGCCTCTGGCCGGGCTGATGTGCGTGCCGCCGCTCGAGGTGGAACCCGCCCCTTATTTCGCGCTGCTCGCCAAGCTGGCGCGCGACCATGGCCCGGGCGGGCTCAGCATGGGCATGTCGAGCGACTTTCCCACGGCCGTGACCATCGGCGCCACCCATGTCCGGGTTGGCTCTGCCCTGTTTGGAGCCCGCGCATGAAGTTCGACGCCATCATCTTCGACTTCGACGGCGTGCTGCTGGAAAGCGAAGCCGCCGGCAACCGCCAGATCGCAGCCTATCTCAGCAGCATCGGCCACCCCACCACCCCTGAAGAATCGATGGCCAATTTCATGGGCCTGTCGGGCAGCGCGTTCCTTGGCGCCGTCGAGCAGTGGATCGGCCGTCCGATCCCCGACAGCTTCCATGAGGCACGGCGCGCCGAAGACCACCGCGTGCTGGAAGAAGGCCTGCCCGAGGTCGCCGGCGCGATCCGCTTCCTGCACGATTTGCCGGCCGATCTGCCCCGCGCCATTGCTTCGTCGAGCAGCACCGTGTGGATCAGCCGCCACCTAGAGCATCTCGGCGTGCGCGACCTGTTCGGCAACCAGATTTTCAGCGGTCACGAGCATGTCGAGCGCGGCAAGCCCGCGCCGGACATCTACCTTCATGCCGCACAGGCACTGGGCGTCGACATCGCCCGCTGCGTGATCCTGGAGGATTCCCCCGTCGGCGCAACCGGCGCCGTCGCCTCGGGCGCACACGTCATTGGCATGTGCGCCGCCACGCACTGTGCCCCCGGCCACGCGGGCCGCCTTCGCGCGCTGGGTGTCCAGGACATCGCCACCAGCTTCGACGATGTGCGCCGCCTGATCTTCTAACTCCGACAAGATACCAGCCAGTTCCTCGGCGAAAGCCGGGGCCCAGCCGCCTAGTCGTGGCAAGGCGGCCTGCCGCTTCAAGCTTCGTTGCAGCTGGGCCCCGGCCTTCGCCGGGGAACTCCGAAACCACCTACAACTGGTGTCCGGTCCGATCCCGCTTCGTCGCCAAATACCGTTCGTTATGCGGGTTGGGCGGCAGCTTGTGTTCCACCCGCTCGCGCACCGTGACGCCTGAGGCTTCGAGCGCCGCCACCTTGTCCGGATTGTTCGTCAACAATCGCACCACCGGCTGCCCCAGCAGCGTCAGCATTCGCCCCGCGATTGCGAAGTTGCGCGCGTCCACCGCGAACCCCAGCCGGGTGTTGGCATCGACCGTGTCGAAACCCTGATCCTGCAGCGCATAAGCGCGCAGTTTGTTGATCAGCCCGATTCCGCGCCCTTCCTGGCGCAGATAGAGCAGAACGCCCCATCCGCTCGCTTGAATCGCGGCAATGGCGGCGCGCAGTTGCGGCCCGCAATCGCATTTCAGGCTGCCGAGCACATCACCGGTCAGGCACTCGCTGTGCAGCCGCACCAGCGGCGGCGTACCGTCAGGCTGGCCGATCACCAGCGCGACATGCTCGCCGGGCATCTCGTCGGTGCGGAACGCGACAATCTCGGTATCCTCGGCGCCTTCCACCGGCAGCCGCGCGCGTCCGACGATGCGCAGGCGGTCCGCATCCTCATGCGCGTCGATGTCGCTCGGCGTGATCGCTTCGGCATCCTCCTGCGCCAGCACGAAGAACGCCGGCAACAGTCCCGCCACGCGCGCGAGGCGCAGCGCGGCGGCGGACGCTTCGCTCGCCACGTTCGGCATCGCCCGGAACGGACCCTTCAGCGGTGTCGCGAGGTCGAGCTGCGGGTCGGCCAGCGCAGTACCGGTATCGAAATCCAGCCATGGCACGCGCTCGACCAGCACCGCCCCGTCGGGCGTCGCCGCGTCGCGCTGGTTGGCCAGCTTCAGCGTCGCCGCACGTCCGGCCGACAACAGCACCGGCGCCCGTCCCTCGGGATCGAACGCGTTCAGCCGCTCGGCGTCGGCGGTTTCGATCGCCAGCAGCTTGAGGGTGCCGTCACGCCCACGGATCGCCACCGGCCAGCCGCGCCGTAGCGCGTCGACCGCCTGTGCTGCCGCCCGCGCGCTCAAAAGGCGAACTCGGTGATGAGCGGCACATGGTCCGATGGCTTTAGCCAGTCGCGGCACGGTTCGCACACCTTGTGTGCCACGGCCTTGTCGGCGACTTCGCGGCTCGCCCACATATGGTCGAGCCGCCGCCCGCGGTCGTTCGCATTGCGATCCTTCGAGCGATAGCTCCACCAGGTGAAGCAGCGCTCGGGCGCGGGAATGAAGCGCCGGCCCAGATCGACCCAGTCATGCGCCGCTTGCAACCGCCCCAGCGCCTCGACTTCGATTGGGGTATGGCTGACCACGCCGAGCAGCTGCTTGTGGCTCCACACGTCGCATTCCAGCGGCGCGATGTTGAAGTCGCCGGTCAGGATAGTGGGCGTGTCGAGGCTGGCCGACCAGTCAGTCATCCGCTGGACGAAGTCGAGCTTCTGCCCGAACTTCGGGTTTACCGCACGGTCCGGCACGTCGCCGCCGGCGGGCACATAGACATTCTCCAGCCGCACGCCGTTCGGCAGCTTTACGCCGACATGCCGCGCTTCCTGGTTCGCTTGCCAGTCGAGCCGATCGTCCTCGATTACCGGCACGCGGGCGATGATCGCCACGCCGTGGTGCATGCGCTGGCCATGTTTGATGATGTGATCGTAGCCCAGCGCGCGGAAAGCGTCCTCGGGGAAGTCGCCGTCGATCACCTTCGTCTCCTGCAGGCACAGGATATCGGGCGTCTCTTCGCGCAGGAATTGTTCGACGATGCCGATCCGGAAGCGGACCGAGTTGATGTTCCACGAAGCGATCTTCACGGCCGCGATGTAGCGTTTTTATCGGGCGGTGCCAGCCCGCTCCCCAAGCGGCTACCTAGCGGCAGGATCTTGTGGGTGGCCGGGGGCGAGCGGGCTGGCGCCCAGGCCAAGCGTGGCGCTTAAAAAAGGAAAGGCCCTCGCTCCGGGGGCAATGGAGCGAGGGCCGACCTAGCGTTCGTCACGCAGGCGGGAAATGAGTCGATCTCGAGCAACAGGGGGAAAATCCCGAGTACCGCCCCACATCCGCAAATATGCTTCTATGCCTGCGAACCTGTCGCCAGCATGAACAATATTCACGAATCAGCGATTACGCTGCCGTGGGTCGTTCCAGCGGAACGTTCCGTCAGAAACGGGGGCGTTGAAACGCTGGTTGGACAGCCGGATCGTCGTGCGGTTGTTCTGCGAATCGAGCGCCACCCACCCCTGCAGCATCAGCCCCGAAGGACCCGATGCGTTCTTCTGGAAGATCAGCGTGATCCGACCATATTCCGGATGCGCGCGGTCCTGCACCTCCACTGACACCACGCGCGGATCCCCGGTCGGCAGCACCTTGGCGAACTTCGCGATATCCTTTTTTGGATTGAGCAGCACGCCCAGCGGCGAACTCCCGATTGGCCAGCGTTCCACCTGCCGCACCTGGTAATCAATGAAGTACAGGCTACGCCCATCGGCGACGATCAGCTGCGGCACGCCCTTTTCATACTGGAAGCGGATCTTGCCCGGCTGCTTCAGGGTGAGCGTTCCGCCCAGCGTCCGCCCGGTGCGGTCGGTCTGCGCAAACGTCGCCGTCATGCTGCGCACCCCCTGAAGATGCTGCTGCACCTGGGCCAGCTCTCCCGCAGGCGCGGCGGCGATCAGCGCGGGCGCTGCGAGCAGGGTAAAGGCGAGGGGCCGTGCAAACACGATTCGATCTCCGACAAACTGGATGACACCACCTAGGCGGCGCGGCTTGAATGTCCCCTGAACCCGCGCCTGCCCCAAACGATCCGACTCAGTTCAGCGGGCGCCCATCGGTGTCCATCAGCACTTCGCGGCGACCGACATGGTCGGGGCGCGACACGAGTCCGTCCTTCTCCATCCGCTCGATCAGGCGGGCGGCCGAATTGTAGCCCACGCGCAGCTGGCGCTGGAGCCACGAGGTCGAAGCCTTCTGGCTCTCCGCCACCAGCTGGCAGGCGCGGCGGTACAGCTGTTCCTCAGGCGTGTCGTCGCCCTGCGGTCCGCCTTCCAGCGCAAAGCCGCCATCCTCGGGCTCTTCGGTGACCGCGCTGATGTAATCCGGCGTCCCCTGCGAGCGCCAGAAGTCCGACACCGCCTGCACTTCGTCGTCGCTGACAAACGGCCCGTGCACGCGCAGGATCTGCTTGCCGCCGGCCATGTACAGCATGTCGCCGCGGCCCAGCAGCTGCTCGGCACCCTGTTCGCCCAGGATGGTGCGCGAATCGATCTTCGAGGTGACATGGAAGCTGATACGGGTCGGCAAATTGGCCTTGATCACGCCGGTGATGACGTCGACCGAAGGGCGCTGCGTCGCCATGATCAGGTGGATGCCGGCGGCGCGCGCCTTCTGCGCCAGCCGCTGGATCAGGAATTCGACTTCCTTGCCCGCCGTCATCATCAGGTCGGCCAGCTCGTCGACGATCACCACGATCAGCGGCAGCGGCTGAAGGTCGAGCGTTTCCTCCTCATAGATCGGGCGCCCGGTGTCGGGATCATATCCGGTCTGCACCTTGCGGCCGAGCTGCTGGCCCTTGGCCTTGGCCGCGCGCACCTTGTCGTTGAAGCTGGCGAGACTGCGGACATTGACGCTCGCCATCATGCGATAGCGGTCCTCCATCTGCTCCACTGCCCATTTGAGCGCGCGCACCGCCTTGGGCGGATCGGTGACGACGTCGGCCAGCAGGTGGGGGATATCCTTGTACATGCTGAGTTCGAGCATCTTGGGATCGATCATGATCATCCGGCACTGGTCCGGGGTCAGCCGGTACAGCAGCGACAGGATCATGCAGTTCAGGCCCACCGACTTGCCCGAACCGGTGGTACCCGCGACCAGGAGATGCGGCATCGGCGCCAGGTCGGCGATCACCGGCTCGCCGGCGATGTTCTTGCCCAGCACCAGCGGCAGGTTCGCGCCCTGATCTTCGAAGCTCTGGCTGCCGATCAGCTCGTGGAGGTTCACCCCTTCGCGCTTCACGTTTGGCAGCTCGATGCCGATCACGGTGCGTCCCGGGATCGTGGCGACGCGCGCGGAAATCGCGCTCATGTTGCGGGCGATGTCGTCGGCCAGCTGGATGACGCGGCTCGCCTTGATCCCGCTGACCGGCTCGAACTCGTACATGGTCACCACCGGGCCCGGGCGGACCTCGACCACCTGACCCCGTACATTGAAGTCGTCGAGCACGCTTTCCAGCAGCCGTGCATTGCGCTCCAGCGATGCCTTGTCGATGGTCGCGTGCTGGTTGGCCGGCCCCGGCTTCAACAGGTCGAGCGGCGGCAGCGTATAGCTGTCCTTGAAGTCCAGGCTGGTCTGCTCGGGCGCCAGCCGCGCCTTGGCCGGCGCGGGGGAGGTGCCGCGCTCGGCGATCACCGGCGCGGGACGGTTGTCGGGCACCACGACCTTGCGCGGCGCGCTCGGCTCCGCGGCGTCAAACAGCGCGCTGGCTTCCGGCAGTTCGGCCACATCCTGCATCGCCGCCCGCTGCTCGGGTCCCTTCAGCAGCCGCTGCTTGGCCGGGCCGGTCAAGCTGGGGAAGCGGATCGCCCGCTCGGGCAGCGTGAAGTCGAGCGAACGCCACCAGCAGAACAGCCCGCCGAGCGTCGCCGCCGCGCCGAGCACGCTCCCGGCCCAGAAAGAGACGCTGGGATTGCCGCCCAACCCGATCAGCCAGTCGACGAATCCAGCCACTGCCAGCCCGATGACTCCGCCCATGCCCGCCGGCAGCCGCCAGTCGATGCCCAGCCACCAGTCGATATGGATCAGCGTCAGCCCCGCCGCGATCAGGCACGCGCTCAGTGCGGCGCCCCGCAGCATGTGCGCCCACGCCCCCACCGGCCGGTCCAGCCACAGCCGGTTGGTGACGATGAAGCCCACTGGCATCACCAGCAGCACCGGCAGTCCCAGCAGCGAATAGAGCAGGTCGGAGGCCCACGCCCCGGTGCTGCCCAGCAGGTTGCGCGCCGGCCCGCCCGACGCGGTGTTCAGCGACGGGTCCTGCGCATGATAGCTCAGCATCGCGATCATCAGCGCCACCGTCGCCACGAACAGCACCGTGCCGCCGATCAGCGCGGTGCTGCGCAGCACGCCAGCCTTCATCGTGTCGCGCAACAACGGCGCTTGTGCCCGGGACGCCATCGCCCAGCCTCCAAATTGTCAGGGTTTGCCCGGATGATCGCGCAAAGGGACTCGCGCGTCAACTATGGACCTGTTTTGTACCGCTGGCTCCGCGTCGCGAACGGGGGTAGGGCGGGCATATGGACAGCGCGGACATTCTCATCCTCGGCGGCGGCTTGGTGGGGAGCGCGCTCGCGGTCGCGCTCGACGCCCATGGAATTTCCTCGATCGTGGTGGATCCGGCCGATCCCGATCTCATCCTCCAGGCTGGCTTTGACGGCCGCGCTTCGGCGATCGCCAGCGCGCCGATGCGCATGTTCGAAGCGATCGGCGTGGCCGAGCGGCTTGCGGGCAAGGGTTGCCCGATCCAGGGCATCCGCGTCAGCGACGGGCTGGAACCCGGCAAGCTCGACTTCGCGCCTGGCGAGGGCGAGGGCGCGGTCGGCACCATGTTCGAGAACCGCGTGCTGCGCACTTCCTTGCTGGAGGCCGCCCAGGCCGCGCGGCGCGCCGACATGCGCATGAAGACCCGCACGGTGTCGGTCGAACGCGGCGAATTTGGCGTCACCGCCACTCTCGATTCGGGTGCCACCGTACGCGCCCAGCTGCTGATCGCCGCCGAAGGCCGCAATTCGCCCATGCGCGAGGCTGCAGGCCTCAAGACCGCGCGCTGGACCTATGACCATGCCGCGATGATCGCGACGATGAACCATGCGCGCTCCCATGAGAATATCGCGTTCGAAATCTTCTATCCTGACGGCCCCTTCGCGATCCTGCCGCTGCCCGACAATGACGAAGGGCATCGTTCGGCGGTGGTGTGGACGGTGCAGGCAGGCGAGGCCGCGGGCTGGATGAAGATCAGCCAGCGCGGCTACCTCGCCGAAGTCGAGAAGCGCATGGGTGGCTTCCTCGGCCACCTCACGAACCTCTCGGCGCGCTCGAGCTACCCGCTCGGCTTCCACCACGCAGCCTGGATCACCGCCGAGCGCCTCGCGCTGGTGGGCGACGCTGCGCACGGCATCCACCCCATTGCCGGCCAAGGCGTCAATGTCGGCTTCCGCGACGTCGCGACGTTGGTCGAGGTGCTGGTCGACGGCAAGCGCCTGGGGCTCGACTTGGGCGACCCCCAGCTCCTCGCCCGCTATCAGCGCTGGCGCGGGCTCGACACTTTCATGGTCGCCGCTGCCACCGACGGCCTCACGCGACTGTTCGGCATCCCGGGCAAGACCGCGGCAAACGTCCGCCGCTTCGGCCTGTCGGCGGTCGACAAGCTGCCGATGCTGAAAAACTGGTTCATGGCCGAAGCCCGCGGCGAAAGCGGCGACGTGCCCAAGCTGCTGCAGGGTTTGACGGTCTAAGGACCTCCCCGCCGCGGGGCGGGGGACCGCGCCCGTCGGGCGTGGTAGAGGGGGAGCGCCACAAGCGGATCGTTGTAAATCGCGCGCTGCGCGCTCAGTCGACTTTCCGCCCCGCTTCGATCAGCAACACCGGCACCCCGTCGCGCACCGGATACGCAATCCCGGCTTCATCCGACACCAGTTCCTGGCGCGCTTCATCATAGCGCAGCTTCGTTCGCGTTGCGGGGCACACCAGCCGCTCGAGCAGCCACGGATCGATGCTCATTGCAGTGTCGCCCGGTCCTCGCCGTGCCGGCCAAAGAACTGCATCAGCTGCACCGCCAGCTCCGCCCGCTCGCCCAGCGAATCGCTCTGTAGCAACGCTTGTTTCGACGCAGCGTCGAACGGCGCGATCTGGGCGATGCCATTCACCAGCGATTCGTCGTCCAGCCGCGTCACCGCTTCCCAATCCACGGCATAGCCCAGCACATCGGCAAAGCGCCGTGCCTCGATCTCCAGCGACGCCCGCTCGCCCAGCGACAGCGTCTCGCTCTCGCCGACTTTCTCCAGCTCGGCCTCGACCTGGCGGAACGGGGTGGTCACCTCAAGCTCGCGCAGCACGGTGAAGCGCGCCAGCCCTTCCAGCACGATGTCGAACCGGCCGTCCTCCAGCGCCTCCACTTCGGCGATGCGCCCGACACAACCCATCGCGAACAAGGGCGGCTTGTCGCCCCCGCCGCGCGGCTGGATCATGCCGATGCGGCGGTCCCGGGCGAGCGCGTCGGACACCATCGCACGGTAGCGCGGCTCGAAGATGTGAAGCGGCAAGTGCATTCGCGGCAACAGCAGCGCGCCTGCCAGCGGAAACACCGAAAGGCGCGTGGCCGTCATCCGAACAGGATCGCCGACAGTTTCCGGCGCTGCGCCGAGACCCACGGATCCTCCAGCCCGACCGCTTCGAACAGCTTGAGCAGCCGCTGCCGCGCCGCACCTTCGTTCCACGCTTTGTCTTCGCGGATCATCTCCAGCAGGGTGCTCGCGGCCTCGTCGCGGTCGCTCGCCATCAGCGCGCCGGCCAGGTCATAGCGCGCTTCCATGTCACCGCCCGCCGCCCGCGCGCGAAGCTCGCCCAGATCGTCGACCGGCGTGGCTTCCTGCGCCAGGCTCAGCGCCGCCCGCGCACCGGCCAGTTCGGGCGCCTTCGCGGCGTCGTCGGACAGTGCGTCCAGCGCGGCCTGCGCTTCCTCGATGCGCCCCAGCGCGATCAGCGCGCGCACCCGCCCGGCAGCGACCACCGGGTGCCCGGGCGCCATGTCCTCGATCTGCTCGAAAACCGACAGCGCGCGCTCGGCATCGCCCTCTGCCAGCACTTGCTCGCCCATCGCGATCAGCGGCTCCAGCTCGGCTTGGGCCTCTGCTTCCTCGCTGGCCACGGGCAGCTGGCGCAGGATCTGGTCCAGCATCGTGCGCAGCTGCGATTCGGTGCGTGCGCTGGTTAGATCCGCGACCAGCTGCCCCTGGAACATCGCATACACGGTCGGGATCGAGCGTACTTGGAATTGCGCGGCGATGAACTGGTTCTTGTCGACATCGACCTTGGCCAGCTTGACGCCCTTGGCCGCATATTCGTCGGCGACCTTTTCCAGCACCGGGCCCAGCGCCTTGCACGGCCCGCACCATTCCGCCCAGAAATCGATGATCACCAGGCTGGTCATCGACGGTTCGACGATGTCGCGGCGGAAAGCGTCGACGGCTTCCTTTTCGGCGGGGCTCATTCCAAGCGTGGCCAAGGGGCACTCCTAAGCGGCAAAACAGGTTGGGCCGCTATGTGGGCGTTTCGCCCGCATGCGCCAAGCTTTTTCGGGAAAAGTCGAAAAAGGGGTTGCGCGTCCTAAAGGCCGCCGCTAGTGGACGCGCCTCACCCAGCCCAAGCGCTTCGGCGCAGCGGGCAGAACGCCAGAGCGGGCGTAGCTCAGGGGTAGAGCACGACCTTGCCAAGGTCGGGGTCGAGGGTTCGAATCCCTTCGCCCGCTCCAGCGTACCGCGAACCGTATCGGGTTCGCAGGGCCGCACACCAAGCCTTGAAAACCGAAGTCGTTGAGCGGCATGTGCACGCTTGCACGTCGTGGCTCGGGATTGTGATTGCGCCGGCTGCCGGGCTTTTTCAACGAACAAGCTGCCATCGTCCGCAACGCACGCCGCAAGCGTCCGTGCGGCAGGAGCCGCAGCTCCCATGCAATGATGGCAGCACGTTCGCGACAGCGCCTCCAGCATGGCGCGCAAGCCACACCGGCACCCTTGGGATCAGGCGCGCTGTGCCTCGATGATCGTGCGGATACGGCCGGCGAGCGCATCGATCGCGAACGGCTTGGTGATCATCTCCATTCCGGGCTCCAGAAAGCCGTTCGCGATGGTCGCATTCTCGGCATAGCCCGTCATGAATAGGATTTTGAGGTCGGGGCGCCGTTCACGCGCGGCGTCGGCGAGCTGACGGCCGTTCAGCCCGGGCAGGCCGATGTCGGTGACGAGAAGGTCGATGCGCAAACTGGAATGCAGCAGCTTCAGCCCGGACGGACCGTCGACCGCTTCGATCGCGCGGTAGCCCAGTTCTTCGAGCACATCGACGACCAGCGCGCGGACGGCGGTCTCGTCCTCGACGACCAGCACCACTTCGCCATGTCCGGCGCGGTGCTCGTCGGCAAGCGCGGTGGCCTGATCTTCCGCCTCCTCGCCCTCGCCATAATAGCGCGGCAGATACAGCTTGAAAGTCGTGCCCTTGCCCACCTCCGAATAGATCTTCGCGAACCCTTCCGATTGGCGCGCAAAGCCATAGATCATCGACAGGCCAAGCCCGGTGCCCTGACCGATCGGCTTGGTGGTGAAGAACGGCTCGAACACCTTCTGGATCGTGTCTTGCGTCATGCCGAAGCCGGTGTCGGTTACGCAGATGCAGATATACTGCCCGGGCCTCACGTCCCGTTCCTGGGCCGAATAGGCGTCGTCGAGATGCGCATTGCACGTTTCTATCGTCAGCGTGCCTCCCTCGGGCATGGCGTCACGCGCGTTGATCGCCAGATTGAGGATCGCGCTTTCCAGCTGGTGCGGATCGCACAGCGTCTGCCACAGCCCACCGGCGGTCACCATTTCCAACCGGATGGCCTCGCCGATCGTTCGCCGCAGCAGCTCCTCCATCCCGGTGACGAGCCGATTGGCATTGACTGGCTTGGGATCGAGCGGCTGACGGCGCGAAAACGCAAGCAAGCGGTGCGTGAGCGCCGCGGCGCGGTTGGCCGATGTGATCGCGGCCGTCGCGTACCGCTCCAGCGCCTCGGTCTCGCCGCGTGCGATCCGCCGCTGCATCATGTCCAAGGAGCCGATGATGCCGGTCAACAGGTTGTTGAAATCATGAGCGATCCCACCGGTCAGCTGCCCCACTGCCTCCATCTTCTGCGCCTGGCGGAGCTGCTCTTGGGCTTGTTCAAGCTCGCCCCGCGCCTTTCGCTCGGCTTCCATGTCGCGCGCGACCGCGTGAATGAAGCTTTGGTCCGGAACCGCGGTCCAGGACAGCGACCGGTAGGAACCGTCCTTGTGCTGGTAGCGGTTCTCGAAGCGAAGGGTTGGCAATCCCTCGCTCAGCCTTGCCGTTTGGGCAAGCGTGCTTTCCCGGTCCTCGGGATGCACCAGGTCGATAAAGCGGCGCCCGATCAGATCGTCCTCGCTCCACCCGAGCAGCGTCGTCCAGGCGGGATTGATCGCGGTGATCGTCGCGTCGAACCGGGCGACCAGCATCAGATCCGTCGACAGACGCCACATCCGGTCGCGCTCCGCGGTGCGCTCGGCGACCTGTGTTTCAAGGCTTTCGTTCAACCGGCGCAGTGCTTCCTGCGCGTGCTTCTGCTCGGTGGTGTCGATCAGGACGATGATCGCCCCGGCCAGTTTGCCGTCGTCGGCGCCAAGCGGCACGCCGCTGACGCGCACCCATTTGTCGCCATCGGCCGTGCGGTACAGGAATTCCGTGCCGCCCGTCGCTTCACCCCGCAGGGCGCGCGCGCCAGGATAGGCGTCGCGGGACAAAGGCGCGCCACGCTCGTCCCAGCCCGTCCAGCGGGGGTCCGGGTCGGCAAGGCGCGAGGGCAGGACGCCGTCGGGCAGGAAGCGGCGATAGGCCGGGTTGGACAGCAGCACGTCGCCGGCGGGTGTGAGGAAACACACGCCGACCGGAAGACTCTCGATCAGCGTCGCTAGGCGCGTGCGCTCCTCCGAAAGCCGTATCTGACTTTCGCGCAGGCGCTCTTCGGCGTCCTTGCGCTGCGTGATGTCGATCGAGGATCCGACCAGACCCACAACGGCGCCCTGCGCGTCGCGAAACGGCGCCTTGGTCGAAAGCCAGGTGGCGCGGCTGCCGTCCGGACGGCTGACGGATTCCTCCAGCACCTCCGGGCGGTTTTCCGCCATGACGCGCGCATCATTGGCCATGACCGCTTCCGCCTGTGCCGCGTCGGCTAGGAATTCGGCGTCGGTTCGTCCGATGATTGCCGCCAGCGGCTTGCCGACCAGGTCCACCGTTCCGCGATTGGCGGCGAGCATCCGCCCTGCTTGATCCTTGGCATAGACCACACCGGGCACGGCCTCCATGACTGCTTCCAGCAGCACATTGGCGCGGCGGAGCGCGTCTTCAGCGGCCCGCCGCTCGTCGATGTCGATGACCGACCCGATATAGCCCAGGAACGCGCCGTCCGCGCCGAACCGCGGACTGGCTGCGTCGATCGCCCAGCGATAGGTTCCGTCGGCCCGGCGCAGCCGGTACTCGGCGCGGAATGGCGCATGTGCCGCGTTGGCTTCCACGAACATGCGCTCGGCTGCCGGCTTGTCCTCCGGGTGCGTCGCATCGAGCCAGCCAAAGCCCAGCGCTTCGGCTTCGCGCTGCCCGGTGAACGCATACCAGCTGCGGTTCAGATAGGTGCACGACCCGTCCGGTTCGGTCATCCACATCATCACGGGCGCATTATCGGCCATGTTGCGGAAGCGCGCTTCACTGGCGACGAGTTCGGCGCGGGTGCGGGCAAGCTCGTCGGTCTGCTCGCGCGCGCCCGTCTCGTTGCGCGCGATCTTCAGGAATCCGATCAGCCGGTCGTCGGCCATGACGATCGGGTGCGTCGATCCGTTCATGAACACGCACGATCCGTCGGCGCGGACATGCCACCGGACATCGGGCGCGCACCCGGCGGCCCGGGCTTTTGCGATCTCTTCGGCGGGCACACCGGCGGCCCGGTCCTCGGGCGTGAAGATGTCGTCGATCAGCCGTCCGAGCGCCTCCTGCTCCGACCATTCGAACGTCGCCTGCGCGCCGGCCGACCAGCTGGTGATGCGGCGCTGCTCGTCGGTGGTGATGATCGCGTAGTCCCGCGCGCTGTCCAGAACGAGGCGGAGGCGCTGTTCGCTGGCGGACGCGGCTTCGAAGCGCGCCTCGCGGTTCGCCACCGCGCGCCGCATTTCCAAGTGCGCCATGACTTGCCGGGCCAGCACCCGCAACGTTTCCTGCTGCAATGCGGTCAGCTGGCGCGGATGATGGTCCAGCACGCACAACGTGCCGATCGGCACTCCCTCCTGGGTCTTCAGCAGTGCGCCGGCATAGAAGCGAAGGTGCGGTTCGCCGGCGACAAGCGGGTTCCGCTCGAACCGCGGGTCCTGGGCCGCGTCGGGAACCAGAAGGAAGTCGTCCTCCAGCAGCGCCTCGGCACAGAACAGGCCGTCGAGCGGCGTCCCGCGCACCCCCAGGCCGACCGCGGCCTTGAAGAACTGGCGGCCATCGCCGATCAGGTTGACGGCGGCGATCGGCGCTTCGCACAGCTTTGCCGCAAGTGCGGTGATCTCGTCGAAAGCGGCTTCGCGCGGTGTGTCCAGCACGTCGTAGCGCGCCAATGCAGCAAGCCGCTGCGTCGCGCTGTCGTTCAACTGGCTCATGTCGCTAGAATGTCCCTTTTCCAAGCCTGTATCCACCGGGCGGCCCGATTCGCCAACAGCGCGCTGCCGATTGCCTAGGCCCATTTGGCACGTGGAACATCCCTCGAACGCACCCGCGGCTGGTCCGGATCCGGGCGATGCGCTAGTCTGCGCCACGGGAGGTTCGAAGATGGTGCGTTTTCTTAAGTCCTTATGCCCGCTTTCGGAAAAGCGCGCTGCCATGATCGCACTGCTTCTCGCCCTCCTCGCCCCCGCGCCGCTCCAGGCCGCCCCGCCGGAGCTTTCGCAAACCGTCTGGCAGAACCCGCGCAACAGCGTCCATGTCCGGTTCGAGCCCTGCGGCGCGCAGCTGTGCGGCACCGTGATCTGGGCCAGCGACAAGGCCATTGCCGATGCCGCGCGCGGCTCCAGCCAGCCGCTGGTCGGCACCCGCATCTTCCGCGACTTCCGCCCTGCCCAGGCCGGCGTGTGGCGCGGTCGCGTCTATGTGCCCGACCTTGCCACGACCTTCAGCGGCCGCATCACGGTCGAGGGTGACCGCCTGATCGGCCGCGGCTGTCTGATCGCAGGGCTGGGCTGCAAGTCACAGACCTGGTCGCGCGTGCGCTGATCGCGCGCTATGTTGCGCCCATGACAAGCGGCAGCATCAGAATCGGCATCGGTGGCTGGACCTTCGAGCCATGGCGCGGCACCTTCTATCCACAAGGGCTGACGCAAAAGCGCGAGCTGGAATTTGCCAGCCGTCAGCTCACTGCGATCGAGATCAACGGCACCTATTATTCGACGTTCAAGCCCGCGACCTTCGCCGGCTGGGCCGCCACTGCGCCCGAAGGCTTCGTGTACACGGTCAAGGGCTCGCGCTTCTGCACCAACCGCAAGGTGCTGGCAGAGGCCGGCGAATCGGTCGTCCGCTTCGTGGGACAGGGGATCACCGAACTCGGCGACAAGCTCGGGCCGATCCTCTGGCAGTTCATGGCCACCAAGAAGTTCGACGCCCAGGATTTCGCCGCCTTCCTCGCTTTGCTTCCGCGCACGCAGGACGGCGTGCCGCTGCGCCACGCGGTGCAGGTCCGGCACGACAGCTTTCACGTTCCCGAATTCGTGGCGATGTGCCGCGAAGCCGGCGTCGCCATCGTGTATGCCGATTCGCCGCAATATCCCGCGCTCGCCGACATCACCGCCGACTTCGTCTACGCCCGGCTCGAAGCGGGTGAGGACGCCAACCCGCTCTGCTATCCCGAGGCCGACTTTCCCCGCTGGCGCGCCACCGCACATAGCTGGGCGCAGGGCGAACGCCCGGAGGGCCTGCCCTATGTCACGGCGGACACACCGCCCGCACGGCCGCGCGAAACCTTCCTGTTCTTCATCCATGGCGGCAAGGTCCGCGCGCCTGCCGCCGCGCAGGAACTGATCCGCCGTTTAGCCGAGCCCCAGCCGTTCTAACGGGCGCCCGATCAGCCCGCTGACCGTCGCCGCCTGGAGGCGTGGCACGGGCCACAGCCTCGACATCGGCCCCATCACGCGGTCGCGGACGAACGGCACCACGCGCCCGTCGGACTGATAGACGGGCGTCAGCAGCGCGCTCATCGCCTGATACAGGCGGATATGCCCGCGCCGCAGCGCCACGGTCCGCGCCAGCCCCGCCTCCACCGTGTTCGCCGCGCGCAGCGCCTTGGCCAGTGCCCAGGCGTCGAGCAGCGCCATGTTCGCGCCCTGGCCAAGCTGCGGGCTGGTCGAATGCCATGCATCGCCAAGGTGGATCAGCGCCGGCTCGACCGGGCGGCGCAACGTGCGATGGGCATAGCGGGCAAAGCTTAGCTGATCGGGGCTGGTGATCTGGTCGAGCAGCGGCGCGGTGGCGGGCCACAGCGCGGCGACCTCCCGCTTCCACGCTTCGATCCCCGCGTCGCGCCACGCGTCCAGCCGGTCGGCACGCATCGACCAGAACAGCGCCGCCTGCGCGCCGTCGCTGCCGGGGATCGAGCCCACCGGCAGCACGCCCGCCATCACGCTCGCGCGGCGATAGCGCTGCTGAAGCGCATGGGGGTCGAACCCCGGCTGCCAGCCCACGCTGGCCCACAGCGCGCCATAGGCAAGCCCCCGTCCCGCCGGCACCAGCGGGCTGCGTGCCCCCAGCGCATCGACCACCAGATCGAACGCTTGGGTCGTTCCTCCGGCGCAACGCAGCCGCCGCCGCGTTCCGTCGCGCTCGCTGCCCTCGACCGGGCAGCCGGTGCGGATCTCGATCCCGCGCGCCAACACCGCGTCGTGCAGCACCGTGAACAGCCCGGCGCGATGGATGCCCACGCCAAAGTGTTCGCCCTTCAGGGCTTTGTACCAGACGTCGAGCACCACGCGCCCGTTCGCCTCGCCCACCAGGCGGTCGACTCGCGCCCCGCGCGCCGCTGCCGCCCCGGCGAGCCCCAGCCGATCGAGCACCGCCAGGCCGGTGGGCTGCAGCAGCAATCCCGATCCCACGGGCCGGGGTGCGTCGAAACGGTCGAACAAAGTGACGGCATGCCCGTCGCCATGGAGCAGCAGCGCCGCGGCGAGCCCGGCCGGCCCGCATCCGGCAATCGCGATCGAGCAGGGCCGCACCGCTTGTTTCAGCCCAGCCGCGCCCGGCACGCCCGCAAACTCGACGCCTGCACCATTCCCCCAATCCCCGAGCCCATCAGGTATAAGGGGAGCAGTCTCCCCGCCATCCGCTCGCCGGTAAGCCCGATGCCGAACCCGTGCGCCCAATCTGCCGGGATCAGCAGCAAGGTGAGCGCCATTCCCACTACGCCCGCCACCGCGCTCATCGCCATGAACGCCTCATAATCGTCGCGGGTCAGCCGCCGCGCACTCCAGAACAGGATCGCCAGCACGCCCCCCAGCATCAGCTTGGCGGCGGGTGCCATGGTGTCGGCGACTTGCCAGGTGTCCGCGCCCCACCGCTTCAGCGTGAAACTGCCTTCGGGCATGTGTGCAAGGGCGATCAACAGGCTGGGCAGGAACACCGCCACGGCCCAGCCCGCCACCCATGCCGCCGCGCTGCATTTCAGATTTGCGCCCCCCATTGCCGTTTCCTCAATCCCGCGCCGGGCTGCCCCGCTCGGCCACCATCCGCTCGCCATCGATCACGATCGGGCTCGCCACCCCGGGCAGGCCGTCGCGTTCGATCCGCATGCCCCGCGCGGCAACCTGCGCGTCGGCGAACACTTCGTCCATCCGGTTGATCGGGCCGGCGGGCACGCCGACGCCTTCCAGCGCCTCGTACAGCGCGGCCTTGGCCCAGCCGCCGATCGCCGATTCGAGCAGCGGCAGCAGCACCCGCCGATTCGCCACGCGTGCCGCATTGGTCGCGAACCGCGCATCCGCCGCCACGTCCAGCCCCAGCACGCCGCACAGCCGGGCGAACTGCGCATCATTGCCCACCGCGACGATCAGCGCGCCGTCGCGCGTCTCGAACGCCTGATAGGGCACCAGATTGGGATGCCCGTTGCCCATGCGATGCGGCACGGCGCCGCTCGCCATCCAGTTGAGCGCCTGGTTCGCTAGCACGCCCACCTGCGTGTCGAGCAGCGCCATGTCGATATGCGCGCCCGCACCCGTGACGTCACGCCGCCGCAACGCGCTCAGGATCGCCACCGCCGAATAAACGCCGGTGAAGATGTCGGCATAGGCGATGCCCGCCTTTTGCGGGTCGCCGTCCGGCTCCCCGGTCAGCGACATGAACCCGCCCATGCCCTGGATGATGAAATCGTATCCGGCACGATGCGCGTACGGGCCGGTCTGGCCAAAGCCGGTGATCGAACACACCACCAGCCGCGGATCGACGGCCCGCAGCGTGGCTGGGTCGAGCCCGTACTTCACCAGCCCACCGACCTTGTAATTCTCGATCACCACATCGGCATCCGCGATCAGGCCGCGCACCTCCGCCTGCCCATCGGGCGCGGCGATGTCGATGAAACGGCTGGTCTTGCCTCGATTGGTGGCATGGAAATAGGCCGCGTCGCGGTTCGCGCCCTGCGCATCGTGCAGGAATGGAGGCCCCCAATGCCGCGTGTCGTCACCCGCGCCGGGCCGCTCCACCTTGATCACCTCGGCGCCCAGATCGGCCAGCAACTGCCCGCACCAGGGACCCGCCAGGATTCGCGCCAGTTCGACGACGCGGATGCCTGAAAGCGGCTTCATCCCTCTGCCCGCCGAACCGCGTAAAAGACATGGTCGTGCAGCATCTGCCCATTGCCGCGCTCCACGCGTCGGGGCTGGAGCACGCCGCCGATCTTGTCCATCGCCCTGCGTGAGCGGAGATTGTTCTCGCCCACTACGAAGATCGCCGTGGGTACGAAGCGGTGGATATGGCCGAGCATCAGTTGCTTGACCTCGCGATTGACGGCACCGCCCCAATGTTCGCGCGCCAGGAAAGTGTATCCGATCTCCACTTCTTCGCGCACCGGATCGGGGAAGCAGTAGCGGCTGGCACCGATGATCGTGCCGCTCGCGCGGTCGATGATCGTAAGTCCGCCGCCGCTTGCCAGCGCTTCCTCGAAGAAGCGGCGGAACATGGCTTCCTGCCAGCGGTCCCGTGCGGGATGCAGCTCCCAGATCAACGGATCGGATGCGACGGCATATTGCCCAGCCCAATCCTCCGCCACCGTCGGGCGCAGCAGCACGCGCTCGCCGACAAGGGTCGGCTGAAGGTCCATCAGAACGCCGCGATCCCCGTGATCGCCCGGCCCAGGATCAGCCCGTGCACGTCATGCGTGCCTTCGTACGTGTTGACCGTCTCCAGGTTGATCGCGTGGCGCATCACATGGAACTCGGCGGAAATGCCGTTGCCGCCATGCATGTCGCGCGCGACGCGGGCGATATCCAGCGCCTTGCCGCAATTGTTGCGCTTGATGATGCTGATCGTCTCGGGCGCCAGGATGCCTTCGTCGAACATCCGTCCGGCGCGCAATGCCGCTTGCAGCCCCAGCGCAATCTCGGTCTGCATGTTGGCGAGCTTCAGCTGCACCAGCTGAGTCGCCGCCAGCGACCGGCCGAACTGCTGGCGGTCCAGTGTGTACTGCCGCGCGGCATGCATGCACGCCTCGGCCGCACCCATCACGCCCCAGGAAATGCCATAGCGCGCGCGGTTGAGGCAGCCGAACGGCCCCTTCAGCCCCTGCACTTCGGGCAACAGCGCGTCCTCGCGGATTTCGACGCCGTCCATCACGATCTCGCCGGTCACGCTTGCGCGCAGGCTCAGCTTGCCTTCGATCTTGGGGGTCGAAAGCCCCGCCATGCCGCGTTCGAGCACGAAACCGCGGATCGCGCCGTCATGCGCGTCGGATTTCGCCCACACCACGAAAACGTCGGCGATCGGCGAATTGGTGATCCACATCTTGGCGCCGCTCAGCCGGTATCCGCCGTCGATCTTCTCGGCCCGCGTGCGCATGCCGGCGGGATCGGACCCGGCATCGGGCTCGGTCAGCCCGAAACAGCCCACCCATTCGCCGCTCGCCAGCTTGGGCAGATATTTGCGCTTCTGCTCCTCCGAACCATAAGCATGGATCGGGTACATCACGAGCGAGCTCTGCACGCTCATCGCCGACCGGTACCCCGAATCGACGCGCTCCACTTCGCGGGCCACCAGGCCATAAGCGACATAGCCCAGTCCGGCGCCGCCATAATTCTCCGGGATCGTCGCGCCCAGCAGCCCCAATTGGCCCATCTCGGCCATGATCTCGCGGTCGAAGCGCTCGTCCAGAAACGCGCGCGTGACGCGCGGCAACAGCTCACCCTGCGCATAATCGCGCGCGGCGGCCTGCACCATGCGTTCCTCGTCGGTCAGCTGCGCATCGAGTGCGAAGGGGTCCTGCCAGTCGAACCGGCCCATCTGTGCCATCACACTTTCCTCAGATCGCGTCGGGAGACACGGTTTCAGCAGCCGGCGCGGCAGCCGGCGGCGGGGTGGCCGGCAACTGCACGGCGGCCCGCTCGATCTCGTCCAGCGCGTGCCGCGCCTCGACATAGCGTCGCGCCGCCGAAACCCAGCTTTCGGCGGTGGCGACGCCGGGCAGGTGCGCCACTTCGGCCAGCGCCGCCTCGATCCTGCCCATGTCCAGGTCGCGCTTGGCGCGGCGCAGCCGCTCGGGCCCGCGTGGGCTTGGCGATCCGGCCTGGCGCAGCACCACCATGTCGCCCAGCACGCGCTGCGCCCGGGTCCACAGGCTGTCGTCCGGTCCGGTCAGCAGCTTGGGCGCAATCGTGTCGAGCGCCAGCCGCAGATCCTCGATCGTCACCGGCTGCGCGGCTGCGCGCGTGATCGCCGACACCGCATTGCCATGCTCCTCGGCGAATCGCCGGCGCAATTGCAGCTCCAGCCCACCCAGCGGCGTTCCGCGCTCGATCGCGCGCCGCACCGAAAACGCAATCATCAGCCGCTCGGCCTGACCCGCATAGCTCGATGCGGTACGCGCGCTGGTGCCGACATCGTTCAGCCGGTTTTCCAGCTGGTCCAGCCGCGAAGCCAGGTCCTGCTCGCGTGCGTTCAGCGTCGCCAGATCGGTGCCCGGCGGCACCGGCACCTTCACCGCGACGGGTTGCGACGGCACGGCGATGGTCGGCGCCGGCTGCGGACCCACACCGCCGTCCTGGCCGGTCAAATGCAGCACGCCCGCGGTCGCGGCGATGCCCCCCAGAAAGGCGATGCCGCCGATCAACAGGTTGCTCCGCCGCCCGGAAGAAATAGGGGCCGCTTCCGGCGCGAAAGGCTCGTCGTTCATGGCGTCCTTATTCGCCCCGCGATGGGCGGGGTCAATCGGCCAGCGCGATCGCGGTATCGAGCAGCGCCTCCGGGCTCGGGTCGGGCGCGACGCGCAGCACATTCCATCCTTCGCCGGCCGCTCGGGCGCAGGCGTCGCTCATCGCCACCACGCCGATTCGCGCGCGATCCAGCCCACATGCGTCCACCACGTCGCTCAGCCGCTCGCCGGCGCGTGCCGATTGCACCAGCGCGATCGATCCGATCAGCCGCTCGGCGGCGGCAGGCGCGATGGGCAGGGCTTCGCTGGCATAGACCGTGCGGATATCCGCCACGATCCCGCCCTGTTCCACGGTCCGCTCGCGCCCGGCCAGATGCAGAGCCCGCGAAACGCCTGCTTCGCGCGCCAGCGCCACCAGCGCCGCCGCGCCGGCCCGGCCGATCTGCGCGATGCGGAACCCGGCACGCTCGGCCGATTCGGCGGTCGAAGCGCCGACGGCAAAGACCGGCAGATTCCGCAGCATCGCCAGGCCGGCGCCGCCCTGGCGCACGGCGTTGGCGCTGGTCAGGATCAGCGCGTCAAAGGCTGCGGGGTCGGGCAGGTCCCAGGGTACCGGTGCGATCCCGAACAACGGCAATCGAACCACCCGGCGTCCACGCGCCTCTGCCGCTGCGGCCATGATCCGGTTGCCGGGCTCGGGCCGCAAGACCGCGAAAGGGCGGTTCATCCCTCGAACAGCCGGCGGATCTCGGGTGGCGCATGCTCGAGCAGATCCTGCGCCACTGCACGGGGCAGCAGCGGGTCGAGCGGGGCGCCTTCGATCTGCGAATACAGGTGATGCGCGCCATCCTGCGACAACAGCTCGGCGCGCAGTGTCAGGATGCCGCCCTCCAGCGTCGCCAGCGCCGCCACCGGCGAATGGCAATCGGCTTTCAGCGCCGCCAGGAAGGCGCGCTCGGCGTCGGCGCAGGCATGCGTCTGCGGGTCGTCGATCGCCTTGAGCATCGCCAGGCTATGCGCGTCGTCGGCGCGGCACTCCACGCCGATGATCCCTTGTGCCGGGGCGGGCAGCATCACGTTGATCGGAATGGCCGTGCCGACATCGTCCCGGCCAAGCCGCGCCAGCCCCGCCGCCGCCAGCAGCGTCGCGTCGACTTCGCCTGCGGCCAGCTTGGCCAACCGCGTTTCGACATTGCCGCGGAACAGCACGATCTGCAGATCGGGGCGGATCTTGCGCAATTGCGCGGCTCTTCGCGGCGAACTGGTGCCGATCACGGCGTTTTGGCGTAGCGATTCGATCGAATCCGCGCCGATCAGCCGGTCGCGCACGTCGGCGCGGTGCAGGGTCGCGGCAATGGCGATCATGTCGGGGCGGAACGTCTCGACGTCCTTCATCGAATGCACCGCGCAATCGATGTCGCCCGCCAGCAACGCGCGGTCCAACTCCTTGGTCCACAACGCCTTTCCGCCGATCTCCGCCAGCGCCCGGTCCTGCACCCGGTCGCCGGTGGTGCGGATCGTGACGATCTCCACGTCCTGCGCCGCGACGATTTCCGCGTCGACCAGATGCTGGCCAACCATGTTGGCTTGGGTAAGTGCCAGCGGCGAACCGCGGGTGCCGATACGAAACTTGGCCATGGCTTGTGCTAATGCCCCGGGGGCTTAGATGGATGCAATGGCGCTGATCCTGGGTCTTGAATCGAGCTGCGACGAAACCGCCGCGGCACTGGTGGAAAGCGACGGCACGATCCGCGCGCACAAGCTCGCACGGCAGGACGCCGCACATCGCCCTTATGGCGGCGTTGTGCCCGAAATCGCCGCCCGCGCGCATGTCGAAGTGCTTGGCCCGCTCGTGGAGGCGGCGCTGGAGGAAGCCGGCGTCACCCTCGATCAGGTCGACGCGATCGCCGCCACCGCCGGTCCCGGCCTGATCGGCGGCGTGATGGTCGGTCTGGTCACGGGCAAGGCGCTCGCCTTGGCCGCCGGCAAGCCGCTGATCGCCGTCAATCATCTCGAAGGGCATGGCCTCTCACCGCGCCTTACCGACCGTGATCTCGCTTTTCCGTATCTGCTGCTCCTCGTCTCGGGCGGGCATTGCCAGTTGCTGCTGGTCGAAGGGGTGGGGCAGTATCGCCGCCTCGCCACCACGATCGACGACGCTGCCGGCGAAGCATTCGACAAGACCGCCAAAATCCTCGGCCTCGGTTTCCCCGGTGGTCCCGCCGTCGAAGCCGCCGCCGCCAAGGGGAACCCGAAAGCCGTGGCGCTTCCCCGCCCGTTGCTCGGCTCCGGCGAGCCGCACTTCTCCTTTGCCGGGCTTAAGAGCGCGGTGGCGCGCGTGGTCGGTCAATATAGCCCCGAAGACATCGCCGCTTCGTTCCAGCAGGCGGTGGTCGATTGCCTGGTCGACCGCACTCGCATCGCCCTGGCAAAGGTTCGCCCGACCGCGCTGGTCGTTGCTGGCGGGGTCGCCGCCAACACCGCCGTTCGCGCGGCGCTGGAGTCGCTCGCCGCCGACCATGATCTGGCGTTCGTCGCCCCGCCTTTGTGGCTGTGTACCGATAACGCCGCGATGATCGCCTGGGCCGGGGTGGAACGCCATGCCGCCGGGCTGTTCGACTCGCTCGACGTGCCCGCACGCCCGCGCTGGCCGCTCGATCCCCGTGCCGAAAAGGTTCGTGGCGCAGGAGTGAAGGCATGAAGATCGCAGTCATTGGCGGCGGTGCGTGGGGAACGGCGCTTGCGCAGGTCGCCGCCCGCGCCGATCAGAATGTGCTGCTATGGGCGCGCGAGCCCGACGTGGTCGACAGTATCAACACGCTTCACCAGAACAACCAGTTCCTTGCCGGCGTGCCGCTGTCCCCCTCGATCCGCGCCACCGGTGACCTGGCCGATTTGGCCGATGCCGCCGCGATCCTGGTCGTCGCACCGGCGCAGCATGTCGGCGCGGTGCTGGCCCAAGCGCCGATCGGCGCCACGCCCCTGGTGCTCTGTGCCAAAGGCATCGAGGCGGGCACGCGCCGCCTGATCAGCGACGTCGCGCAGGGCGCGGCGCCCGATGCGCCGATCGCCGTGCTGTCCGGGCCCACCTTCGCGCATGAAGTCGCCGCCGGTCAGCCCACTGCCGTGACGCTGGCTTGCACGGACGCGGCGCTGCGCACCCGGCTGGCCGACCGCCTCGCCGCCCCCGCCTTCCGCATTTATGGTTCGTCCGACGTGATTGGGGCCGAGATCGGCGGGGCGGTCAAGAACGTGCTCGCCATCGCCTGCGGCGTGGTTGAGGGGGCGGGCCTCGGCCAGAACGCCCGCGCCGCCCTGATCGCGCGGGGCTTTGCCGAAATGACGCGCTTCGGCCTTGCGCGGGGCGCACAGGCCGAGACGCTCACCGGCTTGTCCGGCCTAGGGGACTTGGTTCTCACTTGCTCGTCCACCAACTCGCGCAACTTTTCGCTCGGCGTCGGACTGGGGCAGGGACGTAGCGCCACCGAGCTGCTCGCCGATCGCCGCACGGTTGCGGAGGGTGCGTTCACTGCCCCGGTGCTGCGCGAGGCAGCCGCGGATGCTGGCGTCGACATGCCGGTCACCGCAGCGGTGAACGCGCTGCTGGAGGGGGCAGCCGTGTCGCAGGTGATCGAAGCGCTGCTCGCCCGCCCGCTCAAACCCGAACGATAAGCGCGTTCAGCCGTCAGAAATCGACGGCAATGCCCTTCAACTCCCAATCCCCATAGCGGGTCGGATCCTGGCCCAGGGGATCGCCTTCCACCGTGGCGCCAGGTTCAGGCTGCGGCACCGGCGGGCTTTCGGTCAGATATTCGGGCGGCTTCAAATGGGGTGGGCGCTGACCCATGGCAGATCTCCGTTGTTTCGCGTCTTCTATAAGGCTTCCCCTCCACCAGAGGGAGGGGCTAGGGCACGGCAATGGCTCACCCCCCGCAAAAATCCGCACCGCGCACCGAAACTCCAGGCCTTCCCGCCCGCCGCGCGGCGCTCCGCTTGCTCGATGCCGTGCTGCGCCGCGGCCTTGCACTCGAACAGGCGCTGGATAGCGCGGCGAAGGGGCTCGCCCCCAGCGACCGCGGCCTTGCGCACGCGATCGCCGCCGAAACGCTGCGCCGCCTGCCGGATCTCGACGCGCTGATCGACTCCGCCACGCAGCGCCCGCTGCCCCATGACGCAAAGGCGCGCTTCGCGCTGCGCATCGCGCTGGCCCAGGCGCTGGGGCTCGGCACGCCGCACCATGCCGCCATCGCCACGGTGCTGCCGCTGGTGGATGGCGGCCCGCGCAAGCTCGTCCATGGCGTGTTCGGCACGCTGATGCGACGTGACGTGCAGTTTCCCGAAACCCCGGTGCTTCCCGATTCCATCATCGAGCGCTGGCAGCGCCACTGGGGCGAAGCGGCCGTCGATGCGGCTGCGCACGCAATCGCTGCCCCGCCGCCGCTCGACCTGACGCTCCAGCGGCCGATCGACATCGAAGGCGCGACGTCTCTCACGCCCAACCACCTTCGCCTCGCCCCTGGCACATCGGTGCCCGAACTGCCCGGCTTCGAAGCCGGCGATTGGTGGGTTCAGGATATTGCCGCCTCGATCCCCGCCCGGCTGATCGGGCGGGGGCCGGGGGCGGCCCTCGATCTCTGCGCAGCTCCAGGGGGTAAGTCGCTCCAACTCGCCGCTGCTGGCTGGGACGTGACTTCGGTCGATATTTCGGAAAGTCGTCTCGCGCGACTTCGCGAAAACAGCACGCGTACCGGCCTGCCGCTACACGTCGTCGCCGCCGATCTTCTCCAATGGCAGCCACAGGCGCAGGCGCACGCCGTCCTGCTCGACGCGCCGTGCAGCGCCACCGGCATCTTTCGCCGCCACCCCGACGTGCTCCATCGCGTTCGCCCATCGCTCATCAAGGAGATGGCCGAACTCCAGTCGCGCCTCCTGGCGCGTGCGGCGGAATGGGTGCGCCCCGGCGGTATGCTCGTCTTCTCGACCTGCTCGCTCGAGCCCGAGGAGGGCGAGGCGCAGCTGGAGGGATTTCTCGCCCGCCATAACGATTATGCCGTCGATCCGATCCGCGCCGAAGAGCTTCCCGCCGGAATTGTTTCACGTGGAGAGGGAACATTGCGCCTGCTTCCGGGAGCATTGGCCGACGCCGGTGGCTGCGACGGCTTCTTCATCGCACGGCTGAAACGCACGGGCTAACCCTGCCCAAGGCTTTGCTCGCATGCTCTAGTTGCGTGTGACTCGCCCCATGCTAAGGACTGGCACCATGTCCGCAATCCGCATCGCGCCTTCTATTCTCTCGGCTGACTTCGCCCGTCTGGGAGAAGAGGTCCGCGCGATCGACGAGGCCGGTGCCGACTGGATCCACATCGACGTGATGGATGGCCATTTCGTGCCCAACCTCACCATCGGCCCGGCAGTGGTCAAGGCGCTGCGCCCACACACGGCCAAACCGTTCGACGTCCACTTGATGATCACGCCGGCCGACCCGCTGCTTGCCGCCTTTGCCGAGGCTGGCGCGGACACCCTGTCAGTGCATCCCGAAGCCGGTCCGCATCTCCACCGCACGCTTCAGACGATCAAGCAGTTGGGCAAGCGTGCCGGCGTCGTGCTGAACCCGGCGACTCCGCTCGACGTCGTCGACCATGTGATGGACATGGTCGATCTGATCCTGGTGATGAGCGTGAACCCCGGCTTTGGCGGGCAGAAGTTCATCGATAGCCAACTTGCCAAGATCACCGAACTCCGCCGCCGCATCGATGCCAGCGGCCGGTCAATCGATTTGGAAGTGGATGGCGGCGTCGACCGCGACACTGCGCCGCGTGCGATCGCCGCGGGTGCTGACGCGCTGGTCGCTGGCACTGCGACATTCACCGGCGGCCCGTCCTGCTACGCGGCGAATATCGCCGCCCTTCGGGGAAGTTGAGCGACGACGTTCCCGGCTCCGGTGCCGACGGGGTCGAGGCTGGCAAGCGGCTGGTGCGTATGGGTGGCGACCGGGGCCTTTCGCTTGCGGACCGCATTGCCGAACGCCTGTCGCGCCTCACTTGGGGCACCCCGCTTCACGCGATGCGGCTGAAGGGGCGGTACCCGCTCAAGCTGATTGCCGTCCCCGACGATCCCTTTTTCGGCGACATTGACCAGGGCAACGCGCTGCTCGATGGGCGCGTTTCGCTGCGCGGCGAACAGCTCGACATCCTGTCGCTCGACTTCGCCCGCCCGCAAGGCTCGGCGGCGATGCAGGAATATCTGCAAAGCTTTGGATGGCTGCGTGATCTCTCCAGCGTGACTACGCGCGCCAGCGGCGTGCCTATCGCCGAAGAGATCATGCGCCGCTGGCTCGCCGTCCATGCCGAAAAGGTGTCGGATACCGCGTGGCGGAGTGACCGTTGGGGACGGCGCATTCTCGCCTGGACCGCGCATGCGCCGCTCATCCTGTCAAGCAAGGATCTGGTCTATCGCTCGACGCTCCTCCACACGCTTGCGCGCGGCGCACGTCATATCGATCGCGCCGCTGACCGCGTTCAGATCGGCCCGCCGCGCATCGCGGCCTGGTGTGGAGTGCTCATCGCCGGCTTGGTAATGCCCGGCGGCGACGCCCGGCGCAGTTTTGGCGAAGCGGGTTTGAAGCGCGCCCTCGACCAGTCGGTATTTGACGATGGTGGCGTGGTCACGCGCTCGCCCGCCGGGCAGCTCGACGCGATCCAACTGCTCACCGTCCTCATGGAAGGCTATGCTGCCCGGCGCCAGGAGCCGCCGGCGTTCATCGAACAGAGCTTGACCAAGATGGTCACTGCGCTGCTCGGCGTGTGCCACGGCGACAAGGGGCTGGGAAGTTTCCAGGGGAGCGCCCCGGTTTCTGGCGAGCGCATCCAGCAAGTGATCGAAGCCACCGGAGTCCGCACGCGTCCGCTCAAGCAGGCACGCGAATGGGGCTATCAGCGTCTCTCCGCCGGCACCAGCATCGTCGTGATGGACGCCGCGCCACCGCCGCTTGCCCGGCTGGTCGAGGGTGGCTGCGCTTCCACGCTCGCGTTCGAGCTGTCCGATGGGCCGAGCCGCATCGTGGTGAATTGCGGCGGCGCCCGCGCGGCGGTTCACCAATTGGCGCCGGCGCTGCTGGAGGGGCTGCGAACGACCGCCGCGCATTCCACGCTGGTGCTGTCCGACAGCAACTCCACGGCGATCCATGCCGATGGTTCCCTCGGCCGCGGCGTTATCGAAGTGGAGCTGGCCCGGCACGAAACCGATAATGGAAGCCGGATCGAGGCCAGCCATGACGGCTATTGCCGCCGGTTTGGCTTTCTGCACCGCCGCGTGCTCGGGCTCTCGCCCGATGGCAGGGACGTGCGCGGCGAGGATATGCTGATCCCGGCCAGGGGCCGGCGTACCAAGGGCGTGACGCCCTTCGCGATCCGTTTCCATCTGCACCCGCAGGTCGAGGTGGCGCCCACGCAGGACGGCCAGGCCGCGATCCTGCGCACCGCGGATGGCGCGCTGTGGCAGTTCCGCTGCAAGGGCGGAACGCTGGGTGTCGAAGACAGCGTCTGGATCGATGGGCGAGGCCGCCCGATCAACGCCAGTCAGCTGGTGATCGCCGGGGAGACTCCGGCGGGCGGCACCAACCTGAGCTGGGTCTTCCATCGCGCCAAGTAGGGGTTGCGGTACGGGCGCCGCGCTCTAAAGCGTGCCGCCATGGATCAGGTCACCATCAAGCGCGCGCTCCTCTCGGTCTCTGACAAGACCGGGATCCTTGAACTCGGCCAGGCACTCGCAGCCCAGGGGGTGGAGCTGGTCTCCACCGGCGGCACTGCCAAGGCACTGCGCGAAGCGGGGCTCGAGGTTCGCGACATCTCCGACCTGACGGGCTTTCCCGAGATGATGGACGGCCGCGTCAAGACGCTTCACCCCAAGGTGCATGGCGGCCTGCTCGCCGTGCGCGACAATGCCGAGCATCTCGCCTCGATGGAGGAGCATGCAATCGGCGCAATCGATTTGGTCGTGGTGAATCTCTACCCCTTTGCCCAGACCGTCGCCCGCGGCGCCGAGCGCGACGAGATCATCGAGGATATCGACATCGGTGGCCCGTCGATGGTGCGCTCAGCCGCAAAGAATCACGACGCCGTCGCGATCCTCACCGATCCGGCCGACTATCCGCTGGTCGCCGGCGGCACCACGACGCTCGCCGACCGCCGCCGCTTCGCCGCCAAGGCCTATGCCGCGACCGCGGCCTATGACGCGGCGATCGCCAGCTGGTTCGCCTTTGCCGACCAGGGCGAGAGCCTGCCCGTTACCCTCCCGGTCGCGCTGACCAAGGGGCAGGAACTGCGCTACGGCGAAAACCCGCACCAATCGGCGGCGCTGTACCTGCCGCAGACCGGTGCGTCGGGGGTCGCCCAGGCCGAGCAGCTTCAGGGCAAGGAACTCAGCTACAACAACTTCAACGACGCCGACGCGGCGCTCGAACTGGTCAGCGAGTTCAAGGACGGGCCGCCCACCGTCGTCATCGTCAAGCACGCCAATCCCTGCGGCGTAGCCACGGCGGACACCCTCAAGCAGGCCTATCTCGACGCGCTCGCCTGCGACAGCGTGTCGGCGTTCGGCGGGATCATCGCAGTCAACCGCCCACTCGACCGCGAAACCGCCGAGGCGATGGTCGGCATCTTTACCGAAGTGGTGGTCGCGCCCGATGCTGATGCCGATGCCCGCGCGGTGTTCGCCGCCAAGAAGAACCTGCGCCTGCTGCTGACCGGCGAACTGCCCGATCCGGCGCGCCCAGGGCTGATGCTCAAGTCGATCGCCGGCGGCATGCTGGTCCAGTCGCGCGACAATGGCCAACTCGGCGAACTCAAGGTCGTCACCAAGCGCCAGCCGACGCAGCAGGAGCTCGCCGACTGCCGTTTCGCCTGGACCGTCGCCAAGCACGTCAAGTCCAACGCGATCGTCTATGCCAAGGATGGCGCCACTGCCGGTGTCGGCGCCGGCCAGATGAACCGCCTCGAATCCGCCCGCATTGCCGCGTGGAAGGCGAAGGATGCCGCGGAGAAGGCGGGATGGGCCCAGCCACGCACGATCGGCTCGGCCGTCGCTTCCGACGCTTTCTTTCCCTTCGCCGATGGCCTGCTCGCCGCGGTGGAAGCCGGCGCCACCGCCGTCATCCAGCCGGGCGGTTCGATCCGCGACGACGACGTGATCGCCGCCGCCGATCAGGCCGGACTGGCGATGGTCTTCACCGGCATGCGCCACTTCCGCCACTGAGCTGGCGGGCAGGAGCGGCCTAGATCCGCTCCTGCACCGGCAGCGAGGGGGTGGTCTCGGCCTGCGGCACCTTGCGGAACAGTGCCCGGTCCTCTTGCTTGAACGCCCATTTCCATAGCACCAGCGCATAGCTGCCAGCGATCGCGGGCACGCCGATCACCAGCTCTGCCCATTCAAAGTGCTTCGGCAATGCCGTGAAGATGCTGCCGACCAGCACGCCCACCATCGCCGCGCCGACGATCGGCCAACGCCAGCCAGAGACATGCGCCCCCAGCAGCTTGGCGAGCAGCCGCGTCTTGAGGATCGAACTCAGCGTCACCGACAGCATCAGCGCCACGGCGACGCCTGCCGCCTGATAGGCGATCGGCCATCCCACTGCCCGCATCGCCAGGATCAGCGCGAAGCTTAGCGCGATCTGCACGACGAGGACACAGACCGAAATCAGCAGGTTGCGGTGCCGCGCGACATAGACCAGCGCCGATTCGCACACCGCGCCTTGCGAGGCCAACACCTCGGCGGTGAGCAGGAAGGCGAGCGCCGCAGTGCCCTGCACGAATTGCGGGCCGACCACGCCCATCACCGCTTCGCCCGGCACCGACCCCATCAGCGCCAGCATGCCCTGCGCCGCCATGATCCAGAACGCGACTTGCCGCACCTGCCGCGCGATCGCCATGCGGTCGTTCACTTGCAGGCTATGGGTGATCACCGGGCCCAGCACGGGGTCGAAGCTGGTCTTGAGCTTCTGCGGAAGCGAGGCAACCTGCTGCGCCATGTAATAGACGCCGACGATCGCCGGCGCGAACATCAGCCCCAGGATGAAGCGGTCGACATTGCGCGTGGCCCATTCGATCGCATCGGCGCCGGCTAAGGGCGCGTTCGAGCGCGCCAGCCGCCACATGGTGGGCAATTGTGGGCGCCAGTCGCGCGGCAGGCCATAGCTGCGGATAAAGGGAATCAGCGACGCGATCAGCGCCGCTGCCATCGACAGCATGTACGCCAGGATGAGCCCGTCATGCCGCGAAACGAAGGAGAAGCCGAACGCGGCCAGGCTGATTGTCCAGGGTTCCACCACGGCGCGCGCGGTCACGCTGGCCTTGACGTTCAGGCGATACGCACAGGCAGCAAGGCTCACATCCGACCAGGCGACCGCGAACACGATGCACGGAAACAGCCGGTCGATCCCGGTCACCTGGCTGTTGGGGAACATCACTTGCGGGAAGAGCATCAGAACGGCCGTCCCGATCAGCGACGCCACCAGCGCCACCGCCATCGCGTCCCACACTACCCAGCTTTGCGGACGATCCTCGTTGGTCAGCGCCTGCGCCAGGCCCCGCTTCAGCCCCAGCGTGGCAAGCAGCGCCGCCAGCTCCACCACCACCACGGCAAGTGCGAAGCGGCCGACGATGTCGGGCCCGTACACGCGCCCGGCGATGAACAGGAACGGCAGCCGGGCCAGCAGGCGCAGCAGAAACCCGAACACATTGGTGCGCCCGCCCTTTGCGAGTGCGCTGATATCTTCCGACGCGGCAGCCTTGGTCAATGCGCGGCGCCCCAACTCGGACCCACGCCAATCTCGACGCCGAGCGGCACAGTCAGCTTCACCGCCGGCTCCGCTGCCGTCGCCATGACGTGTTCGATCACCCCGCGCGCGCGCTCGACATCGCCTTCAGGCAGCTCGAACACGAGTTCGTCATGCACCTGCATCAGCATGCGGACCTTGGGCAGCCCGGCTTCGATCAGCGCCGGTCCCATGCGGACCATCGCCCGCTTGATGATGTCCGCGCTGGTCCCCTGGATCGGCGCGTTGATCGCCGCGCGCTCGGACCCGGCGCGCTCGTTCGGATTCGCCGCCTTCAAGCGCGGAAAGTGCGTCTTCCGCCCGAACAAGGTGGTCGTATAGCCCCGCGCCTTGGCCTCGCTCAGCGTGTCGGCGATGTAGCGGTTGATGCCGGGGAATCGCTCGAAATAGCGGTTGATCATGCCCTGCGCCTCATCGACGCTGACGTCCAGCCGCCCGGCCAGGCCCCAGCGCGAGATGCCGTAGAGGATCGCGAAGTTGATCGTCTTGGCGCGCCCACGGGTGTCGCGGTTCACTTCGCCGAACAGCTCCATCGCGGTCATGTTGTGGATGTCGGTGCCGTCCTCGAATGCCTGGCGCAGCGCCGGCACATCGGCGATATGCGCCGCCAGCCGCAGTTCGATCTGCGAATAGTCGGCAGCCAGGATGACGTTGCCCGGTTCGGCAACGAACGCGTCGCGGATCTGCCGGCCGGTCTCGGTGCGAATCGGGATGTTCTGCAGATTGGGATCGGTCGATGACAGTCGCCCTGTCTGCGCGCCCGTCAGCGAATAGCTGGTATGGACGCGCCCGGTTTCCGGATCGATCTGCGCCTGGAGCGCGTCGGTATAGGTGTTCTTGAGCTTGGTAAGCTGGCGCCAGTCGAGCACCTTCACCACCATTTCGCGCCCGGGCGAGTCCTTGTCGGCGGCGATCCGCTCCAGTTCGTTGACGTCGGTCGAATACACGCCCGACTTGCCCTTGCGCCCGCCCTTGATCCCCATTTTATCGAACAGCACGTCGCCCAATTGCTTGGGGCTGCCGATGGTGAAGGGGAAGCCGGCGATGCCGTGGATCTCGGTCTCCAGCGCGGCGATCTGTTTGGAGAATTCCTCCGACAGCCGCGACAGGACACCGGCATCGACCTTGACGCCCTCGCGCTCCATCCCGGCGATGACGCTCACCAGCGGGCGGTCGACCATTTCATACACGCGGGTCACGCTCTCGAAGGCGAGCCGCGGCTTCAATCGCTGCCACAGCCGCAGCGTCACATCCGCATCCTCCGCGGCGTAGCGTGTGGCGTTCTTCAGATCGACTTCGCGGAAGCTTAGTTGCTTCTTGCCGGTGCCGACGACATCCTTGAAGGCGATGCAGCTATGCGACAGGTGCGTCGCCGCGAGTTCGTCCATGCCATGGCCGTGCAGCCCGGCGTCCAGGTCGAAGCTCATCACGATCGTGTCGTCATAGGGCGCAATCGCGATCCCGCGCCGCGCCAGCACGATCATGTCGTATTTCAGATTGTGCCCGATCTTGAGCACTGCCGGATCCTCCAGCAGGCCCTTCAGCTTGGCGAGCGCCAGCGGCTTGTCGAGCTGTTCGGGCTTCTCGGCAAACATGTCGCTGCCGCCATGGGTCAGTGGAATGTAGCACGCCTTGTTGGGCGCCAGCGCCAGGCTGACCCCGCACAGCCCGGCACGCATCGCGTCGAGTTCACTGGTTTCGGTATCGATCGCCACCCAGCCCTGGTGCGTCGCTTCCGCGATCCAGCGGTCGAGCGCCTCGTCGGTGACCACCGTCTCATAGGCGTCATGGTCGCAGGGCGGATCGTCGGGCAAGTCGACCGGCTCGGGGCTTTCAACCGGCGCATCGGCGACCGCCGAAAGCCGCAGGATCAGCGACTTGAACCCGTGATGCTCAAGGAACGCGCGCAGCGGCGCGTTGGGGATTCCCTGGAGTTCCAGCGAATCCAGTGGATCGGGCAGCGGCACATCGCAGGCGAGCGTGACCAGCTCGCGCGACAGCCGCGCCTTGTCGGCATGCTCGATCAGATTGTCGCGCAGCTTGCTCTTTTTCATGTCCGGCGCCGCGGCGAGCACCGCCTCCACCGTTCCATGCTCCTGGATCAGCTTGGCGGCCGTCTTCGGCCCGATTCCCGGAACGCCCGGCACATTGTCGACGCTGTCGCCCATCAGCGCCAGCACTTCGCCCAGCTGCTTGGGCGGCACCCCGAACTTCTCGATCACCGCGTCGTCGCTCAGGCGGCGGTTGTTCATCGTGTCGTACATGTCGAGCCCGGGCTCGATCAGCTGCATCAGGTCCTTGTCGGAACTGACGATGGTTACTTCCCACCCCTGCGCCAGCGCCGCCTTGGCATAGCTGGCGATCAGGTCGTCCGCCTCCCAGCCTTCCTCTTCGATGCAGGGTAGCGAAAAGGCGCGGGTGGCTTCGCGAATCATCGGGAATTGCGGAACCAGATCCTCCGGCGGCGGCGGCCGGTTCGCCTTGTACGCGTCGTACATGGCATTGCGGAACGTGCTGCTCGACTTGTCGAGGATCACCGCCATGTGGGTCGGACCGTCGGCCTTGTGCAGTTCGTCGGCCAGCTTCCACAACATGGTGGTATAGCCATAGACGGCGCCCACCGGCTCGCCATGCTTGTTGGTGAGCGGCGGCAGCCGATGATAGGCTCGGAAGATATAGCCGGAGCCATCGACGAGATAGAGATGTGGCATCCGCGCTCAGATAGCAGCGGCGGCGGACAACCCCAAGCCCGTCAAGCGCTCAACTGTGGCCGAACGGCCACAGGTTAGAAGCCGTGGAACGACACCACTGCGGCCCCGACGGCCTGCATCAGCAGCTGGCGCTCACGCGGCGGGCGCGGGGTGTCGCCGATCATCACCGCGATCGCATAGGACCGCCCATCGGGCGCAGTCAGGATGCCGACATCGTTGAAGCCGGCGGTGCGGCGGCCGAGGTCCTGGCCGGTGCCGGTCTTGTGCCCATAGCTCCAGCCGGCGGGGACCGAGGCGCGCACCCGCGCATGGCCGGTACGGGCGGCGCCCATGGTCGCCAGCAACCACTGAGTCGAGGCCGGCGACAGCAGCTCGCCACGCTTCAACCGGGCCAGAGCACCAGCGATGGCAGCCGGCGCCGCGCCATCGGGCGGATCCTTCACATAGGCTTCATAGGCCGCCTGGCGCACCGCCGGTGACAGGCGCGAGCGTGCCACGGCAAAGGCGTTGCCAAAGGCATATTCCGGCCGCCACTGAAGGCCCGCGGTCCCAGCCTGGAGCAGCCGCTCGCCGGGGCCAAAGCCGATCGTGCCGAGCTGGTTCTTGGCGATGAACGCGCGAACCGCCTGCGGACCGCCGACCAGCCGCAACAGCTTGTCGTTGCAGGTATTGTCGCTCATCTGCATCGCGCGCCGCGCGATCTCGCCCACAGTCGAGGTATATCCCCGATCGCCCTTGACCAACGCCGCCACCGGCTGGTGAAACAAGGTGAAGTCGGCGCGGGTGATGGTCAGCGGATCGTCCAGGCGAAGCTTCCCCTGATCCACTTGATCCAGCATCGTCATGGTGACCCACAGCTTGCTGACGCTCTGCTGCGGCATCGGGCGATTGGGCAGGCCGCCCGTGGCCATCCAGTTGCCGTCGATGCTTTCCACCGCGACGCCGACCAGCCCGTTGAAATTACGGGTGATATCATCGAGCGCCGACATCAGCGGCTGCGGGGCAGGGGCGTAAGCGCGGCGCTGCGGCTTCACGGCACTCGGAAAGGGCATTGCCACGCTGTAGCTCGGTGCGGGCAGATAGGCGGCGAGCATGGTGTCCTCGTGCACCGCGCAGCCGACCAGCATCGCTGGGCCCAGCCCGGCGATCGTCAGCGCGCGCTCAATTGACGAGAATCCCACTGTTTTCTTCACGCGCACGCCCCACACTCTCCAGATCGAACATGCGGTCGGCAGCCCCTGCGGCAAAGTCCGGCCATGTCCGTATGCGACGAATACGGTATCGCTAGCGACGAATGGTGAAGGAAGCTGCAACGCTGTCCTTTCGGGCGTGTCAGGGCACCAGGATCGTGTCCGCCGCCGCCTCCAGCGTTTCGGGGTAATCCAGTGTATAGTGCAGCCCGCGGCTCTCCTTGCGGTGCAGCGCCGAACGCACGATCAGGTCGGCGCTTTCCAGCAGGTTACGCAGTTCGATCAGGTCGGGCGTGACGCGGAAATGCCCATAATAATCGTTCACTTCTTCGCGTAGCATCGCGATGCGATGCGCTGCGCGTTCCAGCCGTTTGGTCGTGCGGACGATACCGACATAGTTCCACATGAACCGGCGGATCTCGGTCCAGTTCTGCTTGATGACGACTTCCTCGTCCGAGTGGGTAACCCGGCTTTCATCCCAGGGGCGGATCACCGGCGGTGGCGCAAGATTCCCCCAATGGGCGGCGATGTCGCGCGCCACCGCTTCGCCGAACACGAAGCATTCGAGCAGCGAGTTCGACGCGAGCCGATTGGCGCCATGCAGCCCCGATTGGCTGACCTCGCCCGCGGCATAGAGATGCGGCAGGTCGGTGCGCCCGTTGCGGTCGATCACCACGCCGCCACAGGTGTAATGCTGCGCCGGCACCACCGGGATCGGTTCGCGCGTCATGTCGATGTCGAGATCGAGCAGCCGGGCGTGGATCGTCGGGAAATGCTGCTTCACGAACTCGGGGCCCATATGGCTGATGTCGAGATGGACATAGTCGAGCCCATGGCGCTTGATCTCGGCGTCGATCGCGCGGGCGACCACGTCACGCGGCGCCAGCTCGGCGCGCGAGTCGAGCTCGGGCATGAAACGCTTACCGGTCTCGGGATTGCGCAGGTGCCCGCCTTCGCCGCGCACCGCTTCAGTAATCAGGAAGTTCTTGACCTCCAGATTGTACAGGCAGGTCGGGTGGAACTGCATGAATTCCATGTTCGATACGCGGGCACCCGCCCGCCACGCCATGGCGATCCCGTCGCCGGTCGCGCCGCTGGGTGCTGTGGAGAACAGGTAGGTCCGCCCCGCACCACCGCTCGCCAGCACGGTCGCGCGGGCAGTGAACAGCTCGACGCGGTTGGTGGCGCGATTGAAGGCATAGACGCCCCACACATTGCCCGCGCCCGAATAGCGAAGCTCGTGCCGGCTGGTGGCCAGATCGACCACCACCATGTCGGGAACCAGCGTGACGTTTGGATGCGCCTGCGCCGCGCGCAGCAGCGCGGTCTGCACCGCCATGCCCGTAGCATCATCGACATGGACGATGCGGCGATGGCTGTGTCCGCCCTCGCGGGTCAGGTGCAGCGCGCCGCCGTTCATGTTGAACGGCACGCCCAGCTTCACCAGCGTCTGGATTGCGGCGGGCGCGTTCTCGACCACCACCTCCACCGTCGCGCGGTCGTTCAGCCCGGCGCCCGCGACCATCGTGTCTTCGATATGGTTGTCGAACGTGTCGCCGGGCTCCAGCACCGCGGCGATTCCGCCTTGCGCCCAGGCGGTCGATCCTTCGTCCAGCCGCCCCTTGGCGAGCACCGTCACCTTGAATCGCTCGGCAAGGTTCAGCGCGGCGGTAAGGCCGGCCGCGCCCGACCCTATCACAAGGACGTCGCTGGTATGGGGATCTCCGGGCATACACTCTTCCGCTGCTTCGCGTCTCCGCCTAGGCGCTTGGCACAGTCGGTTGCAACGGGAGAGCGGAATGAACCTGTCGGCGGTTGCGATTGCCCTGCTTGCGTCAGCCGGCATCTGGCCCGCGCCGGCGCATGCGTCCGGCTGCGGCCTCGGCGCGCCCGGAACGACCAGTCGCGTGGCGATCCAGGGCACCGGACGGACGATGCTGATCCATGTGCCGCGCGAGTTCCGCGGCAAAGCGCCGCTGGTGTTCCTGCTGCACGGCAGCACGGGGAAGGGCAGCGACATCCTCGCCGACTCCAAGCTGGCGGACACCGCCGACCGCCACGGCTTTCTGCTCGCCGCGCCCGATGGCGGCATTGCGGCGGGGCAGGGCTTTGTGTGGAACATCCCCGGCGTGCCCACCGTAACCGGCAAGGTGCCCGGCCCGAGCGACCCGGACGATGTGGCCTATCTGCGCGCGGCGATCGACGATCTCGCCACGCGCGGCTGCGCCGACCGTGCCCGCGTCTATGCCACCGGCCTGTCGGGCGGGGGCCGCATGACGTCGTGGCTGGGCTGCGTCGCGGCGGACCGTTTCGCCGCGATTGCCCCGGTGGTGGGCCTGCGCGCAGGCAATCCGTCCTCGCGCGATCCCAACTTTCCCGATTCGGCCAGCTGCGTCCCCAGCCGGCCGATGCCGGTGATCGCCTTTGCCGGCGGCAAGGACACCACCAACCCGGTCGAGGGCGGCGGCGCGCCCTATTGGCACTATCCGATGCGCGTTGCGGAAGCCCGCTGGGCCGATCTCAACGGCTGCCGCAAGCGCTTGGCCGAGAGCGCCGACCCACGCGGCTACACCGATTGCCGCGCGCGCGCCGACGTGCTCGCGCACATCGATCCGCAAGCAGGCCATAGCTGGGTCGCCGACAATGAAGCGGTGTGGGCCTTTTTCGCCCGCCACCGCCGATAAGGCGTCAGCCGGTCGACCGCGTCAGGTTGAGGAACACGTCCTCCAGGTCCGCCTCACGCGTGGAAACGTCGACGATCCCCAGCCCCGCGCCCTGCACCGCACCCAGCACCTCGCCGGCATTCGCCTGGTCCTTGCGATAGGTGATGACCAGCGTCCGCCCGGCCTTGACGTCGATCTTCTGGAAGCAGCCATTCTCCGGCGGCGTCACCACGTCGCGGTCGACGGTTACTTCGACCACCTTCTCCTGCGCCATCCCCACCAACTCGCGCGTCGGCTTGTTGGCGATCAGCTGGCCGTGGTTGATGATCGCGATCCGGTCGCACAGCTCCTCGGCTTCTTCCAGATAATGCGTGGTCAGCACCACCGTCACGCCGCGCGCGTTCAGCGACTTCACATAGGCCCAAAGCTGCTGGCGCAACTCCACGTCGACGCCTGCGGTCGGCTCGTCCAGCACGATGATCGGCGGCGAATGCACCATCGCCTTGGCGACCATCAGCCGGCGCTTCATGCCGCCCGACAGCGTGCGCGAATAGGCCTCGGCCTTGTCCTCCAGATGCACCGCGCGCAGCAGAGCAATCGCGTCGAAGTCGCGCTTGGCGATGCCGTACAGCCCCGCCTGGATCTCCAGCGTCTCCTTGGGCGTGAAGAACGGATCGAACACGATCTCCTGGTTGACGATCCCGATGGACGCCTTGGCGTTGCGCGGATGCTGGTCGATGTCGAAGCCCCAGATCGACGCGCGCCCGCCGGTCTTGTTGACCAGGCCCGCCAGGATGTTGATCAGCGTCGACTTGCCCGCGCCGTTTGGCCCCAGCAGCCCGAATATGGTGCCCCGCGGCACGTCGAAGCTCACCCCGTCCAGGGCGCGCTTGCCTCCCGCATAGGTCTTGCACAGCTGGTCGATTTCGATCGCGGCCTGAGTCATGCGCCGGCGCATAAGACTCTCAAGCCCCGATTGCGAGCCCTGCCGCGCTTTGCTAGGCGAAAGCCATGATCGCGCCGCCTGAGACCATCCGCACCTCCCATGCCCGCGTGTCGTGCGACGGCACCGGCCCTGGCGTCCCCGCCCAGCTCGGCCATCCGCGCGTGTTCCTTCAGATCGACGAGCATGGCTATATCGATTGCGGCTATTGCGACCGGCGTTTCGTGCTGATCGGCGGCCCCGCCGATGGCGCCGACCAGGACAAGCTTCCCGACATCCCGTCTGGCGCCAGCGTCTGACGCTCCTATATCGGGGGAATGAGCCTTTCTTCCGATCCGCGCGCGTTCCTGTACCGCGACCAACTCGATCCCGACGCCGCTGCCCGGCTCACCGCTGAAGCGCTGGCGAACGCCGAGGATGGCGAGCTCTACCTGCAATACCGCAAGACCGAGGCGTTCGGCTTCGACGACGGCCGGCTGAAGACCGCGTCCTATGACACGCAGTCGGGATTCGGCCTGCGCGCGGTGTCTGGCGAGACCACGGCCTTTGCTCATGCCAACGAGATCAGTCCGCAGGCAATCCGCCGCGCGGCCGAGACCATGGCGCTGATCGATCCGGCCATGACCGCCAAGGCGCTGCCGCCCCAGGGCAACAATCGCCACCTCTACACCGATGCCGACCCGCTCGACCTCGTGCCCTTCGCCGACAAGGTGAATCTATGCCAGACGATCGACGCCGCCACGCGCGCCCGCGATCCCCGCGTGGTGCAGGTATCGGTCGGGCTCACCGGATCGTGGAGCGTGGTGGAGATCGTCCGCGCCGACGGCTTCATCGCTACCGACATTCGCCCGCTGGTCCGCCTCAACGTCTCGGTCGTGGTCGAGGCGAATGGCCGGCGTGAGACCGGCAGCTTCGGCACCGGGGGCCGCACGCTCTATGACCGCCTGTTCCAGCCCGAATCCTGGAATCGTGCGATCGACGAGGCGCTGGCGCAGGCGCTGGTGAACCTGGATGCCGTCGACGCGCCGGCCGGCGACATGGTCGTGCTGTGCGGCCCCGGCTGGCCCGGCGTGCTGCTCCACGAAGCGATCGGTCACGGCCTGGAGGGCGACTTCAACCGCAAGGGCACCAGCGCCTTTTCCGGCCGCATCGGCGAGCGCGTCGCCGCGCCCGGCGTCACCGTGGTCGACGACGGCTCGATTCATGACCGCCGCGGCTCGCTATCGATCGACGACGAAGGCACGCCGACGCGTGAGACCATCCTGATCGAAGACGGCATTCTCAAAGGCTATATGCAGGACCGCTTGAACGCCCGGCTGATGGGCGTCGAACCCACCGGCAATGGCCGCCGCGAAAGCTTCCAGCACGCGCCGATGCCGCGCATGACCAACACCTTCATGAAGGGCGGCCAGGACGATCCCGCCGAACTGCTCAGCCGCGTGAAGAAGGGTATCTTCGCCAAGAGCTTCGGCGGTGGCCAGGTCGATATCGTCTCGGGCAAGTTCGTCTTCTCCTGCACCGAGGCGTATCTGATCGAGAACGGCAAGCTGGGCGCACCGATCAAGGGCGCGACGCTGATCGGCGACGGGCCCACCGTGCTCAACAAGGTCACCGGCATCGGCAACGATTTCGCGCTCGACGAGGGCATCGGCATGTGCGGCAAGGGCGGGCAGAGCATCCCTGCCGGTGTCGGCCAGCCGACCCTGCTGGTCGACGGCCTGACGGTAGGCGGCACCGCGGCCTGAACTGCCCTCTCTATACCTCTCCCGCTTCAGCGGGGGAGGGGGACCGCTCGCAAGCGAGTGGTGGAGGGGCGGCGTGGTGAAGCCGCGCCATTGAGCACCAACCGCAAGTAAGAGGGTACGCCTTCGGCGCCCCCTCGGTCACGCCCTCCGTCACGCTACGCGCCACCTCCCCGCTGAGCCGAGGGAACAATAGATTTCCTCACCGCCGCCGCGCCAACGCCTTCGCCGCCAACACCCGCCGGGGGGGCGCGAACCGCAGCACCGCATATCCGGCCACCGCAGACAGAACCGACCCCGCAAGCACCCCGATCTTCACATCATCGATCAGCACGTCCTCGCCGGCAAAGGCCAGCCCGCCGATGAACAGGCTCATCGTAAAGCCGATCCCCGCCAGCAGCGACACGCCATAGAGTTGCGGCCAGCTCGCCCATCCAGGCCGCTTGGCGAAGCCGGTCTTGTCCGCCAGCAGAACACTTCCGAAGATGCCCAACTGCTTGCCCAGAAACAGCCCCAGCATCACCGCCAGTGGTAGCGGTTCGAGCAGCACCGAAGCGCTGCTTCCGGCCAGCGACACCCCGGCATTGGCGAAGCCGAACAGCGGCACGATCAGAAAAGCCGACCAGGGGTGCAGCGCATGCTCCAGCCGGTGCAGCGGCGACTGCGCGTCGTCGGGCGCGGCGGGTGACTTGGTGATCGGAATCGTCAGCGCCGCCAGCACCCCGGCGATGGTCGCATGCACGCCCGATCGGAACACGAACACCCACAGCACCGCCGCCAGCAGCAGGTACACCGGCAACCGCTTCACGCCCGCGCGGTTCAGGCCAACCATCGCCAGCACGATCCCTGCGGCAATCCCCAGTGACAGCAGGTCGAGTTCGGCAGTGTAGAACAAGGCGATGATCACCACCGCGCCCAGATCGTCGACGATCGCCACGGTGGTCAGGAACAGCTTGAGCGACGTCGGCGCGCGCTTGCCCAAAATCGCCAGCAACCCGATCGCAAAGGCGATGTCGGTCGCCGCCGGGATCGCCCAGCCATGTACCAGCGCCGGATCGCCTCCGGCCACGAGCAGGTAAAACAAAGCAGGGCAGGCCATGCCTGCCGCCGCGGCCACCACCGGCAGCCGCCGCCGTTCCCAGGTCGCCAGCCGTCCGTCGATGAACTCGCGCTTGATCTCCAGCCCGACGAGCAGGAAGAACAGCGCCATCAGCGCGTCGTTGATCCACAGATGCACCGTCATCGGCCCATGATGCGGGCTGATCACCGGCCCGGTTTCGAGGTGCAGCAAGTGGAAGTAGCGCTCGGCCACTCCGGGCCAGTTCGCCACCAGCATCGCCAGCGCCGCGGCGGCAATCAGAACGATACCGCCCGCCGCTTGGCTGTGGAGGAAGTCGCGCGTCGCCGAGCGGGCGCGGCGAAGGGGCTGTAGAGTGGCCTGCATCGCCATACCTTTACCGGGTCGCGGTGGCGGGTCAAAGCGCTCGGGCACACCGCTGTAGTTCCCCGGCGCAGGCGCGGCCGGGCCGCAATGTCCTTTCGGAGGCGCGGGACGCGTACCACAGCCGCGCTGCGACGGGTTCCGGCCTTTGCCGGGAAACTTCCAGCGTTTCACCGAAAGTCCAAAACCCCGTCGTCACCCCGGCCTTGAGCCGGGATGACGAAGAAGAGGTTACTAGTTCGCCACCTGACCCGACAACGCTTCCGCGATCAGCTTGCGACTATTCTCGACACCATAGAGCGCGATGAAGCTGCCCATGCGCGGTCCCTGTTCGGAGCCGAGCAGCGTCTCGTACAGCGCCTTGAACCAATCGCGCAGATTCTCGAAGCCGCCGGTTTTGCCGATCTCGTAGACATGGTTCTGGATGTCCTCGGCCGAGGCGCCCTCGGGCAGTTCGGCAAGCACCGCATCCAGCCGCCGCAGCGCCTCTGCCTCCACGGGCGTAGGCGCACGCCGCTTAAGCGTGCTCGCCACCACATCGCGATAATAAGCCAGCACCAGCGGCACCAGTCTGGCGAGATCCGGATTGCTCTCGCGCGTCAGACCTTCGCCATAGCGCTCGAGCAGCTTCCACACCGCGTCCTCATTCGCCTGCGCGCCGAGCACGCCGATCAAATTGAGCAGCAGGCTGTAGGTGACTGGCAGCGCGTCGCCCGGCACGTCGCCGTTATGGACATGATGCACCGGGTTGCCCAGCTTCTGCTCGGGCGGCTGGGCGGCGTAATTGCCGCGGAACTGCCAATATTCGTCCACTGCGCGCGGGATCACGCCGAAGTGCAGCGCCTTGGCCTTTTTGGGCTCGCGATAGGCATAGAAGGCCAGGCTCTCGTCGGGGCCATAGCTGAGCCACTGCTCCAGGCTCAGCCCATTGCCCTTGGACTTGGAGATCTTCTCGCCCTTTTCATCGAGGAACATCTCGTAATTGAAGCCTTCGGGCGGCTTCCCGCCCATGACACGCGCGATCTTGCCCGACTGGATCACCGAATCGATCAGGTCCTTGCCCGCCATCTCGTAATCGACGTCGAGCGCGACCCAGCGCATCGCCCAATCGACTTTCCATTGCAGCTTGGCCTGGCCGGCGAACACCGATTGCTCGATGCGCTCGCCCTCATCCTCGAAAGCGATCATCCCCGTTTCAGGGTCGATCACTTGGATCGGCACCTGAAGGACGACGCCCGATTTGGGGCTGACCGGCAGCACGGGCGAATAGGTCGCTTGCCGCTCGGCGCGCAGCGTCGGCAGCATCACGCCCATGATGCTCTGATAATGGCGCAGCACCAGCTTCAGCGCCTCGTCGAAACGGCCGCTGGCATAATAGTCGGTGGACGACGCGAACTCATAGTCGAACCCGAACCGGTCGAGGAATTCCCGCAGCCGGGCATTGTTGTGCGCGGCGAAGCTCTCATGCGTCCCGAACGGATCGGGGATCCGCGTCAGCGGCTTGCCCAGATGCTCGCGCAGCATATCCTGGTTGGGCACATTGTCGGGCACCTTGCGCAGCCCGTCCATGTCGTCGCTGAACGCGATCAGGCGGGTGGGCACGTCCGACAGCGTCTCGAACGCATGGCGCACCATGGTGGTGCGCAGCACTTCGTTGAACGTGCCGATATGCGGCAGGCCCGATGGACCGTATCCGGTCTCGAACAGCACATGCCCCTTGGCCGGCGCGCCCGCGGAATAGCGTTTCAGCAGCTTCCGGGCCTCTTCATAGGGCCAGGCCTTTGAAGTGAGTGCGGCGTCGCGGAAGAGGTTCGTGTCAGTCATCCCGCGGCTCTAGCGAAGCACGCGCGCGGGTTCCAGCAACAACCAGATCCTCCCTACCCCGGGGAGGATTTGCGCCGGGCGAGGCTCGCACCTCGCCCGTCACCGTGAAGGTCAAGCCACGCTCAGTCCCACATCGACATTGTTGCGGGTCGCGTTCGAATACGGGCAGATCTGGTGCGCCGTCTCCACCAGCTTCTCGGCGTCGGCACGCTCCAGCCCGGGTAGGCTGACTTCCAGATCGGCGGTGATGCCGAACCCACCTTCGCTGCGCGGACCGATACCCACCGTCGCCGTTACGGTCGTCTCGGCCGGAACCTTCAACTTCAGCTGCGCACCGGCTGCCTTGAGCGCGCCGATGAAGCAGGCCGAATAGCCCGCGGCGAACAGCTGCTCGGGATTGGTGCCGTCACCGCCGGCGCCGCCCAGTTCCTTGGGCGTCGAAAGCTTGGCGGTGAAGCGGCCGTCCTCGGACCGGGCTTCGCCGTCGCGGCCACCAGTGGAGGTGGCGCGGGTGGTGTATTTCACATCAACGGACATGGCTGAACTCCTGTGCTGAAAACTATGTATCGCGATAACGATTTAGCTAAGGGCCCATGTACCTCTTGTCCAGCAGTTTATTTATCGCGATATGTATCATGCGCTTGAGGAGAATGTACGTGCCCGCCGCCTTGCCGCTCGATGATCAGCTTTGCTTCTCGCTCTACGCCACCAGCATGGCGATCACCCGCGCCTACAAGCCGATGCTCGACCGGCTCGGCATCACCTATCCGCAATATCTGGTGCTCCATGCCCTCTGGGAGCAGGACGGCCGCACCGTCGGCGCGATTGCGCAACGCCTCGCGCTCGAGTCGAGCACGATCACGCCACTGGTGAAGCGGCTCGAGGTTGCCGGCTTCGTCACCCGCGAGCGCAACCCGGACGACGAGCGGCAGGTCCGCGTCCGTCTCACAGGGCGGGGCGCGGCAATGCGCGAGGAATGCGGCTGCCTCGCTGAAAGCCTGCTGGAACGTGCAGGTATGGGCGTCGATCAGCTCGCCGCCCTCAACCGCCAGGTCCAGGCCCTTCAACATGCGCTTTCCGCGTCGACCAGATAGTAGACCACGCGATTTCACGCCTGTTCGCACGGGAACGAAGCGCGTACAGCATCGCCAGCGATGACCGCCTCCGTTCCCTATCCCGCGCTCCACGCCAGCCATGGCGGCATCTGGATCGCGACTGCGCAAGAGACCCGCGCCGTCAGCCGAGGCGAGGCGATCCGCATTGCAGCCGACACACCCACGATCCTGCTCAACGCACCCTTGATCGGCCAGCGCCTCGGCCACCCCGAGCTGTCGGGTCTCGACGTCCTCGAACTCTTCGCCTTCCTCCATCCGGCGCGCTTCATGGTGCCGACTCCCAAGGGGCTGGCGCGTGTCACCGACCTGTCGGCACCCACCGAAGACGCCGACGTCGCCGCCTTCCTCCGTGAAGCCGCCGCCGCGCTGCTGGCGGTGCCGAACGGCACCTGGGCGGAGCGGGAAGGGGGCTGGCACGCGCTGCAATCCTTGTACCGCCTGCGCTGGCCCTGGGCGCCAGCGCTCAGCCAACAGATCGCCAAGCCCGAGCGCGCCGAACGCTGGCTGTTCTCCAAACTGCCCGAATGGGAAGAGCAGCCCCCGCGTGCCGCCCCCCGCACGATTACGCTCGAACCCGATCAGATCGCCGAACGGCTCGCCGCGCTCACCGGCAGCACTGCCGAGCGGCGCCAGGGCCAGCGCGACTATGCCGCCGCCGCGGGCAGCGCCTTTTCACCCCGCGCGGTCCGTGACTCCCCCAATCTGGTCCTAGCCGAAGCCGGCACGGGGATCGGCAAGACGCTCGGCTATCTCGCCCCTGCCTCATTATGGGCCGAGCAGGCCGGCGGCGCGGTGTGGGTGTCGACCTTCACCAAGGCTTTGCAGCGCCAGCTCGCCGCAGAAGGCGAGCGCCTGTTCCCCGACGCCGAGCAGCGCCACCAGCGCATCGTCACCCGCAAGGGACGCGAGAATTATGTCTGCCTGTTGAATCTCGAGGATGCGCTCCAAGGCGGCTTCGCCGGGCGCGCCGCGATCCTGGCGCAGCTGGTCGCGCGCTGGGCGGCGTTCACGGCTGACGGTGACATGATCGGCGGCGACTTGCCCGGCTGGCTGCCGACGCTGTTCCGCCGCAACGGATCGACCGCACTGACCGATCGGCGCGGCGAGTGCATCTATGCCGGCTGCCCGCATTACCGGAAATGCTTCATCGAGCGCGCCGCCCGCGCCAGCGCCGAGGCTGACATCGTCATCGCCAACCACGCGCTGGTGATGGTCAACGCGGCGCGGGGGCGGGAATCGACGACGCGCCCGTCGCGCTACGTGTTCGACGAAGGGCATCACCTGTTCGACGCCGCCGACGCGATGTTCTCCGCCGCGCTCACCGGCCAGGAAGCGATTGAGATCCGCCGCTGGGTCACCGGGCCTGAATCGGGCTCGCGGGGCCGGCGCCGTGGCCTCGCCGCCCGCCTGTCCGACGTCGCGAGCTATGATGAGGCGGGCGGCGTTGCCATTGCCGAAGCCGTCGATGCCGCCCGCGCGCTGCCCAGCGACGGCTGGCTCCAGCGCGTCGCAGAAGGCGAGCCGTTCGGCCCCGTCGAAGCGCTGCTCGGCGCCGTACGCGGCCTGGTCTATGCCCGCGACGTCAACGGCTCCGCGGAAGCAGGCTACGGACTGGAGACCGAACTCGCCGAACCCGACGCCGCACTGGTGGAGGCCGCTGGGCCCGCCGCTGCGGCGCTCGACGCGCTGATTCGGCCGATGGTGGCGCTCGGGCGGCGATTGGAAGCGGTGCTCGCCGATTCGCCCGATTGGATGGATGGCCCGGCCCGTGTCCGCATCGAAGGGGCGATCGCCTCGCTTGCCTGGCGTACCGAGACGGTGGGGGCCTGGCTGGCCTTGATTGCCCGCATCGGTGGCCCGGCCGACCCCGATTATGTCGACTGGCTGGCCATCGACCGTGTCGAGGGCCGCGAATACGATATTGGCCTGCACCGCCACTGGGTCGACCCGTCCAAGCCGTTCGCCGAAACCGTGCTCAAGTCCGCGCATGGCGCGCTGGTGACGTCGGCCACGCTGCGCGCCGGCGGCGACTGGGACGTTGCCGAGGCGCGCTCGGGCGCCGTCCACATGATCCGTCCCGCCGCACGCTTCGAGGCGAACAGTCCCTTCGACTATGCCGCCCAGGCCGAGGTGCTGATCGTCACAGACGTCAAGCGCGGCGATCTGCCCGCGCTTGCCAATGCTTATGCCCGGCTGATCGTCGCGGCAGAGGGCGGAACGCTGGGGCTGTTCACGGCCATCCGGCGCCTGCGTGCCGTCCATGCCCGCATCGCCGACCGGCTCGCCCGCGAAGGGCTGCCGCTGCTCGCCCAGCATGTGGACCCGATCGATACGGGCACATTGGTCGACATCTTCCGCGACGATCCGCGTGCTTCGCTGCTGGGCACCGACGCGCTGCGCGACGGCGTCGACGTGCCCGGCGATTCGCTGCGGCTGGTGGTGATGGAGGGGGTGCCCTGGCCCAAGCCGACCGTGCTCCACGCCGCGCGCCGGCTGGCCGGCGGCGGCAGCGCCTATGATGACCGGATCATCCGCGCCAAGCTTGCCCAGGCGTTCGGCCGGCTGATCCGCCGTGCCGATGATCGCGGCAGCTTCGTGCTGCTGTCCGCCGCCATGCCCTCGCGGCTGCTGACCGCCTTCCCAGCCGGAACGCCGGTCGCGCGGGTGACGTTGGACGAAGCGATCGCGCGCGTCCGGCTTTCCTTGTCGGCGCGCTTGCGGCATGAGGCGCCGGCAACCGCCTGAACGATCCCGGGGACGCATGAAGACGCTCACGCTGCTGCGCCACGCAAAGTCCGGGTGGGACGACTTGGTCTCGCGCGATTTCGACCGGCCGCTCAACCCCAAGGGACAACGCGCGGCAGCGATGATGGGGCGGCACCTGCGCAGCCTCAAGCTGCATTTCGGCCATGTCGTCGCCTCGCCTGCGTTGCGTGTGATCGAGACGCTCGACCATGTCAGCCGCGGTTATGGCAGCGTACTCGCGCCCGATTGGGACCAGCGTGTGTACCTCGCCTCCGCCGCGACGCTGCTCGATGTCATCCACGATCTTCCCGCCGATGCTGGCGAAGTGCTGCTCGCGGGGCACAACCCCGGGCTGGAGGAGCTGATCCTGCTGCTGGTGCCCGAAGGCGGCGCGTTGCGCGACGAAGTGGAGATCAAGTTTCCCACCGCCAGCCTCGCGCAACTGCACTTCGCCGGCGAATGGACCGATGTTCGGCGCGGAGCGGCGGAGCTGGCCTTCTTCGTCCGGCCGCGCGACCTGGATCCTACGCTGGGGCCCGACACGCCGTAGCGGGCCCGGATCGAAGCGAGCCCTATCCTTGCGGCACGCTGCTTCCGTTCGATTCACGCTTCAAGAGGCACGCACAGCGCAAACGCGGGGAGGTTAGCTTCGGTCGTCTTCCAGCGCCTGCGCCAGCGTGTCGCGTATCGCCCGCAAATCCTGGCCGGGTCTCGGCGCCGCGCTCGGGACCCTGGCGCTGGCGCCCTTCTCCTCGGTGAGCAATTTCTGAACGCCGCGGATTGTATAGCCTTGGTCGGCCAGCAGCTGGTGGATGCGTCGCACGAGCGCGACGTCCTCCGTGCGATAATAGCGGCGGTTTCCGGCACGAGTCAGCGGGCGCAGCTGAGGAAAACGCGTTTCCCAATAGCGCAGGATATGCTGCGGACGCCCGATCTCTTCGGCCAGCTCACCGATGGTCCGCAGCGCGCCGGCTGCCTTTTCCGCCGGCGCCATCGGCTACTCAGTCACCAGCCACGATGCGGTCGCGCATCATCTGGCTGGCGCGGAAAGTGAGGACGCGGCGGGGTGCGATCGGCACTTCGACGCCGGTCTTGGGATTGCGGCCGATCCGCTCCCCCTTGTCACGCAAGATGAAGCTGCCGAAGCCGGAGATCTTCACATTGTCACCCTTGGCGAGCGACTCGCACATATGGGCGAGGATCTGCTCAACCAGCCGTGCTGCGTCTGCGCGGGACAGGCCGACTTCGCGATGCAGCGATTCTGCCAGGTCAGCTCGAGTCAGCGTGCCCGGAACGGCCATGTCCACCAAACTTCCCCCGAAGATTTAACCTGTGTTGTTTCAACTTAGCAGAATGCGAGCGTTTCGCAAACCTGCAACGTCCCTAACACCGCAACTACAGCACCGCTCGGCGGTTCAGAAGCGCACCACTGCCGCGCCCCAGGTGAAGCCGCCGCCCATTGCCTCGAGCACCAGCAGGTCGCCGCGCTTGATTCGCCCATCACGCACCGCCGTGTCGAGCGCCAGCGGCACCGACGCGGCCGAAGTGTTGGCGTGCTGGTCGACAGTCACCACAACCTTTTCAGGCGCCAGGCCCAGCTTGCGCGCGGTGGCGTCCAGGATGCGGGCGTTGGCCTGGTGCGGCACCACCCAGTCGACATCGCCGGACACCAGTCCCGCAGCGCCGAGCGATTCCTGCATCACCGCGGCAAGATTCGTCACCGCGTGGCGAAACACTTCGCGGCCCTTCATGCGCAGCTTGCCGACAGTGCCCGTCGTGGACGGCCCGCCATCGACATAGAGCAAGTCGTTGTGGCGCCCATCGGCATGCAGCCGGGTAGCGAGGATGCCGGCGCCCGCCGCTTCATCGCTCTCCTGGGCTTCCAGCACGATTGCGCCTGCGCCGTCCCCGAACAATACGCAGGTCGCCCGGTCCTCCCAATCGAGGATGCGGCTGAACGTCTCGGCGCCAATCACCAGTGCGCGAGTGTGCGCGCCGGCGCGGATCATGGAATCGGCGACCTGCACTGCGTAGAGAAAGCCTGAGCACACCGCCGCCACATCGAAGGCGACACAGTCGCCGATGCCCAGTGCCGTCTGCACGCGCGTCGCGGTGGCGGGGAAGGTCTGGTCCGGAGTGGCGGTGGCCAGCACGATCAAGTCGATCGACGTCGGCTCAACGCCGGCGGCTTCCAACGCGGCACGCGCGGCACCGGTGGCCAGCGTGCTGGTCGTCTCGTCTTCAGCCGCGATGTGGCGGAACCGGATACCGGTACGCTCGACGATCCACTCGTCGGTGGTGTCCACCGTCTCCGCTAATTCGGCATTGGAGACGCGCCGCGCCGGCAGGAAGGAACCGGTGCCGAGGATAACCGAACGCCGTGTCACGCAGCCTTAGCCTTGAAATTCCCAAGATCCTCGGCGATGCGGCGATTCAAGTCGTCGCGCAGCATCTTTGCCGCAAAGCCGATAGCCGTATCTATGCCAATTTCGTTGGCGCCGCCATGGCTCTTCACCACGATCCCGTTCAGCCCCAGGAAAATCGCGCCATTGTGGTTGTTGGGGTCCAGATGGTGGCGCAGCAGCTCGGTCGCCGGTTTCGAGATCAGGAAACCAATTTTGGAGCGCACCGAACTGGAAAAGGCGCGCTTCAACAGGTCGCCGACAAACCGGGCCGTGCCCTCGATCGTCTTGAGCGCGATGTTGCCGGAAAAGCCGTCGCACACGATCACGTCGACTTCGCCGCGTGACAGCTTGTTGCCTTCGATAAAGCCTTGGAAGTCGAGTCGCAGATGCTTGGCGTCGCGCAGCTCGGCCGCCGCGTCGCGGATGCTGTCGGTGCCCTTCATTTCTTCGGTACCGATGTTCAGCAAGGCGACCCGGGGGTTTTCCAGGTCCAGTGCGATGCGCGCATAGGCTGCGCCCATGACGGCGAACTGGACCAGGTTCTGGGCGTCCACCTCGGTATTTGCGCCCAGATCCAGCATGACCGAGTCGTTTTCGCCCAGCGTCGGCATCAGCGCAGCCAATGCCGGCCGGTCGATACCTGGCATGGTGCGTAGCGCCAGCTTGGACATCGCCATCAGCGCACCGGTGTTGCCCGACGATACCGCGGCGCCGGCACGCCCCTGCTTCACCATATCGATGGCGATCCCCATCGACGTGGTCTTGGCGCGGCGAATCGCCTGGCTCGGCTTGGCGTCGGACGCGACGACATCGGCCGCGTGGACGATCTCCGACGCAGCCGCCAGGTTGGGATGGGTGTTCAGCCCTTCCCGGATCTTGGCCTCGTCGCCGACCAGGATGAATTCCATCCCCTCGAATCGGCGGCGCGCGCGTGCGGCGCCGGCCAGCATGACGGCAATCCCTTCGTCGCCGCCCATTGCATCGACGGCGATTCGCATGGGACTAGTCATGCCGACAGGCCTCTTGTCCGCGTGGCTCAGGCCTCGGTGGCGACGACTTCGCGGCCGTTATAATGGCCGCAGCCGGTGCACAGATTGTGCGGGCGCTTCAGTTCGCCACAGTTCGAGCATTCCTGGAATGCTGCAACGGTGAGCGCATCGTGCGCCCGGCGCATGCCACGCCGCGACGGCGAGGTTTTTCTCTTAGGAACGGCCATGGAGGCACCTTCTTACAAAACAAGCACTTGAATATAGGTCGCGATACGCCCGCGTCGATGTTCAGGCAAGCGACGGCTGCTGCCGGCCGCTCGCCGGACCAGCGGACAGGTCACGAAGCGAGGCAGCGCCTATAGCGATTCTTGTCCATGTTGCAAGTGTGTGTAGGGTGCGGGCGATTATTCGAAGGGATTTCACATGCTGTTGCCAGTCGCGCTCACGACCACGGGCGCCGCCGCGCTGATCAACTTCTGGCTCGCCGCGCGCGTCGGCCAGCTACGGATCGCCCGGCGTATCTCGGTGGGCGATGGCGGCGATCCCCAGGTGCTTGCCCGCATGCGCGCGCACGCAAATTTCGCCGAATATGCCCCGGTCGTGCTCCTGCTGATCGCGCTGATCGAATTCGCGGTTGGGACGCAGCTGTGGCTCTGGGTCGTGGCGGCGATCTTCGTGTTCGGCCGTATCCTGCACGGCTTCGGCATGGACGGCTCTATGCGGCTGCGTCAGATCGGCATCGCGACGACGATGCTGATCATGCTGGGCCTCGCCCTGTTCGCGGCCTGGACCGGGCTTCAGAGCCGCGGGGCGCCCGAGCCCGGCACGACGGTGTTCCATATCCAGCAGAACCGCTGATCGGCCCTCAACTCCGCCGCAGTGCCGCGTCTCCGACGAACGGGTTCGTCCGCCGTTCGTACCCAAAGTTGCTGGCAGGACCATGGCCTGGAATGAACGCGGTATCGTCGCCGAGCGGCCAGAGCTTGGCGACGACCGAGTCGATCAGCGCCTGCGGGTTGCTGCGGGGAAAATCGGTGCGGCCCACCGACCCGCGGAACAGCACGTCTCCCACCAGCGCCAGTTTGGAGTCGCGCTGGTGAAAGATCACATGCCCCGGTGTGTGGCCAGGGCAGTGATGAACGGCGAATGCCAGTTCGCCGACATGCACCTGGTCGCCTTCGTTCAACCAGCGGTCGGGCTCGAACGGCACCCCGCGAATGCCATATTTGCGGCCGTCCGCCTCCAGCCGCTCGATCCAGAAGCGGTCGGCTTCTTGCGGCCCCTCGATCGGCACGCCCAGTTCCTGCGACAGCACGCCAGCCTCGCCACAATGATCGATATGGCCGTGAGTCAGCAGGATCTTTTCGACCGTTACGCCATGTTCGGCGGCGACGGCGCGCAGCTTGGGCAAGTCGCCCCCCGGATCCACGAAAGCACCGCGCATGGTCTTGGTGCACCACAGCAAGGTGCAGTTCTGCTGCAAGGGTGTGACGGGGACGATGACGGCGCGCAGCGGGGGGGCGGACATGGAGCGGTGATAGGCCGGGCAGAGGGGAGCGGCAACACGGGGTTGCTCCTGCCCTCCGCTATCGGCATGCGAGCGGCAATGCGGCTGCCGGCACCTCCTTTTGTCTTGCTCGACGACGCCCGCAACGGCGGTGCGCCTTCGCGGCTGTACGCCAACCCGGTCGAAATCGTCGAAGCCCGCGATATGCAGCAAATCGAGCCGGCGCTTGCCCGCTTGCGGCAGGCGAGCGGAGAGGGCCTCCATGCTGCCGGGTATCTGAACTACGAAGGGTCGAGCCTGTGGTTTGGCCTGTTCGGTGACTTCGCCACGCTGAACGCCGACGAGGTCGATGCGCTGCTTCCCGATCCGGCCGGCGCCTGGGCGGGCGCGCCGGAACCACGGATAGGCTGGCCCGACTATCGCGCCGCGTGCAACCGCGTGCTCGACTATATCCGCGCCGGCGACATCTACCAGGCGAACCTGACCTTCCGCGCCGCGCTGCCCTATGCCGGCGGCGAGGCTGCGCTGTTTGCCCTGCTGCGCAAGCGTGCCCGTGCCGGCTATGGCGCGCTGATCGCCACTGGCGACCGCTGGCTGCTCAGCTTCTCGCCCGAGCTCTTCTTCGCGCTGGAAGCCGGCCAGCTCACCGCGCGGCCGATGAAGGGCACCGCAGCGCGCACCGGCGAGGGCGTCATGGATGCCGAGGCCGCCCGAGCGCTTGCCGCCGACGCCAAGCAGCAGGCAGAAAATCTGATGATCGTCGACCTGATGCGCAACGATCTCGCCACGATCGCAAAACCGGGCACCGTCGCCGTCCCACACCTCTTCCAGGTCGAGCGTTATCCCACCGTCTACCAGATGATCTCCACCGTCACCGCGCACCTGAAGCCGGAGCTTGACGCCGTAAGCGCGCTGCGTGCGTTGTTCCCCTGCGGCTCGGTGACCGGCGCCCCCAAGATCCGCGCGATGCAGATCATCGGGGAGGTCGAGCAGGAGCCGCGCGACACATATACCGGGGCGATAGGCAGGCTGGATCCCAATGGCGATGCAATGTTCAACGTGGCAATCCGTACGCTGGCCTGCGATGGCGCGGGTCGGGCGGTGCTCGGCCTCGGCTCAGGCGTCGTCGCCGACTCGCAGCCGCGCGCCGAATGGGAGGAATGCCTTGCCAAGGGAGCGTTCGTGACTGCCGGCGAGACTCGGTTCGACCTTATCGAGACGATGCGCTTCGACCCGCTCGACGGCATTCTCCATCTCGAGCGTCACCTGTCACGAATAAAGGAAAGCGCGGCGGGGTTCGGCTTTCCGTTCGATCGCCACGCGGTCCGCAACGAACTTCAGGCAGCCACTTTCCGCCTGCGCCACGCCGCCAGGGTCCGGCTGCTGCTCGGCCCCTCCGGCGCGATCGCGATCGGCGCGAGCCCGCTTCCTGCCGCGCCGGCGGGACCGGTGGAGGTCGCGATTCGCCCGCTGCCCGTTGCGCCCGACGATTTCCGCCTGCGCCACAAGACCAGCCGCCGCGGCTTTTACGACCGCGCCCGCGACGCGACCGGCGCCTGGGAAGTCGTCTTCACCGATCCCGAAGGATATCTGACCGAGGGCAGCTTCACCTCGGTCTTCGTGGCGCGCAACGGCGTGCTCGTCACCCCACCGCTCGCGCGCGGCCTGCTGCCCGGGATACTGCGCGCCGAACTGCTCGAAACCGGCCGCGCGGTGGAGGGAGACCTCACCCCCGCCGACCTGGCCGATGGCTTCTTCGTCGGCAACGCGGTGCGCGGACTGGTTGCAGCCGTTACAGTTGCGGAAAGCGCGAACGCGGACGTATAGCCCGGCGCGTTCCCATCCCGGAAAGGCCGCCGCACATGCAGACCTCCGCCGCGCTCCAGCGCATCCAGCCCTCCGCCACGCTCGCCATGACGAGCCGTGTGTTCGAGCTGAAGCGCCAGGGCATCGACGTGATCGGCCTGGGCGCGGGCGAGCCCGATTTCGACACACCCGATTTCGTCAAGGAAGCCGCGATCGAGGCAATCCGCGCCGGCAAGACCAAATACACCAATGTCGACGGCATTCCCGAACTCAAGCAGGCGATCGTCGCCAAGTTCGCGCGCGACAACGGCCTAACCTATGCCGAGAACCAGATCAGCGTGAATGCCGGGGGCAAGCACACGCTGTTCAATGCCTTCTGCGCGACCATCGACGCCGGCGACGAAGTGATCGTGCCCGCGCCTTATTGGGTCAGCTATCCCGATGTCGTCCAGTTCGCCGGTGGCAAGCCGGTGTTCATCGCCGCGGGCGCCGGCCAGAACTACAAGATCACGCCCGAGCAGCTCGACGCCGCGATCACTGCCAAGACCAAGTGGGTGGTCCTCAACTCACCGTCCAACCCTACCGGTGCTGCCTATAGCGCCGCCGAACTCCGCGCCCTCGGCGAAGTGCTGCTGCGCCACCCGCATGTGCTGATCTACGCCGACGATATGTACGAGCATATCCTCTATGACGGGTTCGAATTCGCGACGATCGCCCAGGTCGTGCCCCAGCTCCATGATCGTACGCTGACCGCCAACGGCGTGTCCAAGGCCTATGCGATGACGGGCTGGCGCATCGGCTATGCCGGTGGCCCGGACTGGCTGATCAAGGCGATCGGAAAGCTCCAGTCGCAGTCGACGTCCAACCCTTGCAGCATCAGCCAGGCGGCGTCGGTCGCCGCGCTGAACGGCGATCAAAGCTTCCTGGCCGAACGCACCGCCGCCTTCCAGAAGCGGCGCGACCTGGTGGTCGGCATGCTCAACCAGATCGAGGGCATGACCTGCCCGACGCCCGAAGGCGCCTTTTATGTCTATCCCGAATTTTCCGGCCTGATCGGCAAGACCACGCCCAAGGGCCAGACGATCACCACCGACGAGCAAATGATCGGCTATTTCCTCGACGAAGCGAAGGTCGCCGCGGTGCATGGCGCGGCCTTTGGACTCTCGCCGGCGATGCGGATCAGCTACGCCACGTCGGAGGCCTTGCTGACCGAGGCGTGCACCCGCATTCAAACCGCCTGCGCCGCCTTGCGCTGAACGGTTCGCCGCACGATCTATCGTCCATGCTCAAATGGACGCTTCCCGCCGCGGCAGTCGCGGCAGCCCTGTTCCTCGCCCCGGCCTCGGTCGGGGCCGAGCGGGCGGTGCCGATCCCCGTCGCGCAGCAGGATGTGCCGGCGGCCAAGGGGCCGCAGGTCGCCATATTCGCCGGCGGCTGCTTCTGGGGGATGGAGGCGGTGTTCCAGTCGGTGAAGGGGGTGCAATCGGTCACAAACGGCTATGCCGGCGGTACCAAGGCGTCGGCCAGCTATGCCCAGGTCTCGACCGAGCGCACCGGCCATGCCGAGGCGGTGCGCGTCGTTTATGATCCGCGCAAGGTAAGCTACGGCACGCTGCTGCGCGTTTTCTTCTCGGTCGCGCACGATCCCACGCTGCTCAACCGCCAGGGTCCGGACCGCGGCCCCAGCTACCGCTCGGCCATCTTCCCGCAAAATCGCCAGCAGCAGCGCGTAGCGGCGGCGTACATCGCCCAACTCGGCCGCGCCAAGGCCTATCCACGCCCGATCGTTACCAGGCTGGAGACCGGCGGCTTCTACCCGGCCGAGGCCGAGCACCAGGACTTCTTCTGGCGCAACCCGAACAACCCCTACATCACGCGCTGGGACAAGCCCAAGGTTACCGCCTTCCGCAACGCCTACCCGCAACTAACCAATTAAGGATCAAAAGCCCTTTCCCGTTTACGGGAGAGGGTTGGGTGAGGGGCCGGCGCAGCGCAGCCGCTGGGACGGACCCTAGAGCAACCCCAAGCCCGCCAACTCGCCAACCAGATGCGGCGGCAGCTCGTCCACGCCGCCAGCGGCCTCGCCCAGATCGACGGGCGCATCCGCGCCCTCCAGATACCGCCATCCCTGATGCGCGCGCTTGGGCCGCGCCTGCACCAGTACCAGCCTGGGCTCGAGATGGATCGCCACGCGCCCGCCCTCGGCCTCGCCGAAGCCCAGGATCGGCGAACGCCCGATCAGCTGATGCTTGATGATCCAGAACAGCGATCCGCCGGCGATTTCTTCATGCCGCTTGGGCAAGTAGCGCGTGCTCAGATAGCTCGGCCCATGCACGGCGCGCATCGCCAGACGATCTTGCAGGAATTCGATACTGTCGCAGCCAAAGGCGACCTTGGTCAGATGAAGCGGCACGCGGCTTAGCTGGGCGCTTGGCCATTGCGGTTCAAGCCAGCAGTGCCGGCCCCACCAGTGTCGCAAGCCCCAGTACCGCCAGGAACCCCATCGAATCGGTGGTCATCGTTACGAACACCGACGAAGACACCGCCGGATCGGCCCCGAACCGCTCCAGCGTCAGCGGCACGACCACGCCGGCCAGCCCGGCGATGACGATGTTGACCAGCATCGCGACCGCGATCACCCCGCCCAGCGCCACATGGCCGAACCACAGCGCCACGCCGATCCCCACCAGAGTCGCGACCGACAATCCGTTGAGAACCGCCACCTGCAACTCGCGTCGAATGGCGCGCAGCGTGTTGGACTGTGTCAGCTGGTTGGTCGCCAATGCGCGCACCGTCACCGCCATGGTCTGCGTGCCGGCATTGCCGCCGACCCCCGACACGAGCGGCCCCAGCGCGGCCAGCGCCACCAGCTTCTCGATCGTGCCGCCGAACAGGCTGATGATCGTCGCGGCCGACAGCGCGGTCACCAGATTGGTGATCAGCCAGCGGACGCGGCCCTTATAGCTGTCGAGCACCGGCTCGTTGATGTCGCCTTCGCCCGCGCCGGACAGGCGCAAAATGTCTTCGCCGGCTTCTTGCGAGATGATGTGGACCACGTCGTCCACCGTGATCATTCCCACCAGCCGCCCGCTGCCGTCGACCACCGCGGCAGAGATCAGCGCGTATTTCTGGAAGCGCAAAGCGACTTCCTCCTGATCCATGTCGACCGGGATCAGCGTCTGCTCGCGCGCCATGACGTCGCTGACCGACACCGAACGCGGAGAGCGCAGGACCCATGACAGCGCGCAGGTGCCGACCGGCTTGTGAGCCGGATCGACCACGAAGATTTCCCAGAAATCGGTCGCCAGTTCCTCGTGCCCGCGCAGGTAATCCAGCACGCCGCCCACCGTCCAATGCTCGGGCACGGCGATCAGCTCGCGCTGCATCAGGCGTCCGGCGGACTCCTCGGGATAGGACAGCGCTTCCTCGATCGCGGCACGGTCGTCCGGGTCAAGCGCGCGCAGCACTTCGCGCTGATCCTCCGGCTCCATGTCCTCGATGATCGCAACGGCGTCGTCGGTATCGAGTTCGGAGGCGATGTCGGCGACCTGGGTGGCGGTCAGCGCGTCGACCAAGGTCTCGCGGACCCAGTCGTTCATCTCGGCGAGCACATCGCCGTCGATCAGGTCGCCTATCGCCGCCACCAGCGCGGGGCGCTGTTCGGCGGGTGTCAGCTCGACCAGGTCGGCGATGTCCGCGGGGTGGAGCGGCGCAACCTTCAGATGCGCGGCCTCGGCGTCGCCCGCCTCGACTGCCTCCAGCACCGCGTCGACGAATTCGGGCTTCAGCCGGTCGTCTTCGTCAAGCTGGCTTTCGGCGGGGGGCGTCGCATCCAGAAGTTCGGTCTCGCTCACCTTGGACCTCCTTCGTCGCACCCGGTCGCGCCGCTCCTAACGCGCCGCCTCTCTCCTGCCAATGCACCCCGGCCATTGCCGTTTGGGGGTGCGCCCCTTAAGTCCGGGGCGAAGTATTTCTCAGGAGTTTTTCCATGGCCGATCCAACCACGCTGGTGATGACGCTCGAAACGGGCGACGTCCGCATCAAGCTGCGCCCCGATCTCGCGCCCCAGCATGTCGCCCGTATCGTCAAGCTGTCGGACGAAGGCTTTTATGACGGCGTCGTGTTCCACCGTGTGATTGACGGCTTCATGGCCCAGGGCGGCGATCCCTCGGGCACGGGCATGAGTGGCTCCAAGGAACCGAACCTTCCGGCTGAATTCTCGGCCGAGCGTCATGCCCGTGGCGTCTGCTCGATGGCACGTACCAACGATCCGGACAGCGCCAACTCGCAATTCTTCATCTGCCTGGCCGACGCCAGCTTCCTTGACCGCCAGTACACCGTATGGGGCGAAGTGGTCGAAGGCATGGAGCATGTCGACGCGCTCCCCAAGGGCGAGCCCCCCCGCAATCCCGGCAAGATCGTGAAGGCGCGCTCGGAAGCGTAAGCGCGCTCTGACCTCCCCTCTTCCCCTCCCCGCAAGGGGGGGCAGGGGTGGGCGGGTTCAGCAAAGGCGAGGCTCGATGCCTCGCCTTTTGCCTTTTAAAGGGCTACTCCGCCGCGAACGCTTCCACCAGCCAGTCGTGGAAGATCTTCACCGGCCGCTGCGACAGCGCCCGGGGACGGCACACGAACCAATAGCTGTACTGGCTCTCCACCGTCAGGTCGAACAGACGCACCAGCCGCTCGTCGCGCGCGGCCTCGAAATGCGATTCGAGCATGAAGGCGACGCCCAGCCCTTGCGCGGCGGCTTCCAGCATCAGGTTGCCCGCGTCGAAATGATCGATCGCGAGGGGGTCCAAGTCCGGAATGCCCGCCGCCGCCTTCCACGCCGTGAACGTCTCGGGCATGTCGCGGTGCACCAGCGCGGTCAGCCGCGCCAGATGCTCGGGCTCGGTGACCGGATTCGGCCCTTCCAGCAGCGAACGGTGGCCGATCACATGCACCCGGTTGCGGTCCAGCCGCCGGGCATAGAGCGCCGGGTCGATGTCGCGCGCGATCACGATCGCCGCGTCCAGGCTGTCGCCCAGCCGGGCAATGGCATGGCCGGCGGTGTCGACGTCCAGGTGCAACTCGGGGTGGCGCCGCCGAAGCTCGGGCATCTTGGGCATCAGCTGCTGGGTGGCATAAAGCGGAAACACGCTCAGGCGCAGGCGCAGCAACTCGCTGCCGCTCATCATCGCCTCGACCGCGTCGGTCATTCCGTCCAGCGCCGGGGCGATCATCCCCAGCAGCCGCTCGCCCTCGGCGTTCAGCCGCAGCGCCTGGTGACGCCGCTCGAACAGCGGCTTGCCGATGAAGCGTTCCAGCGACTGGACACGGCGGCTCAGCGCCGGGGACGATAGCGCCAGCTCTTCGGCTGCGGCCTTGATCGACCCGAGCCGTGCAACCTGCACGAACGCTTCGATCGCGGTCAGGGGAGGAAGGCGGCGCATGGCGTCTCGTTGTGCACTGCGTCAGAACTCCTGGCGAGCCGCGGACGGGCTTTGCCGCATGTTCACGCTGTAGAGGAATATCGATCCGGAACGTTACGATTGCAAGTCCTGCACGTCACTTCCGTATTTTTCGCACTTGCACAAAAGTTCCCTCGACCGCAAATCGAGCAGGCCTTTCAGGCATCCTCTCCTAAACCTTTCAAAGGCGGACCCCCGGGTCCGCCATTTTTTTTGCCCCTCTCGCGGCACCCTCGCACCGTTCCTATGTTCCGCCCTTCATGCTTCTGGAAGGATCCCATGGCGGACGATGAAACAAGAGGTCGCAAGCTCCAGGTTGCCAATGCCCGGCCCGAGGATAGCGGCCGCGGCCTAGCCCATATTCCACGCTCGCTCATGGCGACGCTGGGGATCACCGAAGGCGACGTGATCGAGATCGTGGGCAAGCGCGCCACGCCGGCGCGCGCGGTGCTGCCGTATAACGAGGATGAAGGGCTCGAGCTGCTCCGCATCGACGGGCTTCAGCGCGCCAATGCCGGCGTCGGCTCGGGCGACTTCGTCGAAGTGCGCAAGGCCGAATCGAAGCCTGCGACGCGCGTGGTGTTCGCCCCGGCCCAGGCCAATCTGCGCCTCCAGGGGTCGAGCAACGCGCTCAAGCGCACCTTCTTCGCCCGCCCGCTCACTGCCGGCGACACCATCGCCACTGTCGGCCACCAGCGCGCCGACGTGCCGCCCAATGTCGCGCAATATCTGCGCGCGCCGGCCTATGCGCTCCAGGAGATCCGCCTCGGCGTGATCTCCACCGCGCCGCGCGGCGTCGTGCATATCGACGAGAATACCGAGGTGGAACTGCGCTCCGAATATGAGGAGCCGACCGAAAGCCGTCGCGCCGACGTCACCTATGACGATATCGGCGGCATGGCCGCCACGATCGACCAACTGCGCGAGATGGTCGAGCTGCCACTACGCTACCCCGAATTGTTCCAGCGTCTGGGCGTCGATCCGCCCAAGGGCGTGCTGCTCCATGGCCCGCCCGGAACTGGCAAGACGCGCCTCGCGCGTGCAGTCGCCAATGAAAGCGACGCGCAGTTCCACTTGATCAACGGACCCGAGATCATGGGCTCGGCCTATGGCGAGTCCGAGTCGCGGCTGCGCCAGGTGTTCGAGGAGGCGGCCAAGAACGCGCCTTCGATCGTCTTCATCGACGAGATCGACTCGATCGCGCCCAAGCGCGGCCAGGTGTCGGGCGAGGCGGAAAAGCGCCTTGTCGCCCAGCTGTTGACGCTGATGGACGGGCTGGAAGCCCGCGCCAACATCGTCGTCATCGCCGCGACGAATCGCCCCGAGGCGATCGACGAAGCGCTGCGCCGTCCCGGCCGTTTCGACCGCGAGATCGTGGTCGGGGTTCCCGACGACCGCGGCCGCCGAGAGATCCTGGGCATCCACACCCGCGGCATGCCGCTGGCGCAGGGCGTCGACTTGAACGAGCTCGCCCGCACCACCTTCGGCTTTGTCGGTGCCGACCTGGCGGCGCTTTGCCGCGAAGCCGCGATCGAGGCGGTCCGCCGCATCATGCCCCGGCTCAACCTCGAAGACGGCACGATCCCGTCGGAGGTGCTCGACACGCTGGAAGTGACTCGCGACGATTTCGTCGAGGCGTTGAAGCGCGTCCAGCCAAGCGCGATGCGCGAAGTCATGGTCCAGGCGCCGCAGGTCCGCTGGGAGGATGTCGGCGGGCTGGACGACGCGCAGATGCGCCTCAAGGAAGGTGTCGAGCTGCCCTTGAAGGATCCCGACGCGTTCCGCCGCCTGGGCATCCGCCCGGCGAAGGGCTTCCTGCTCTACGGCCCGCCCGGCACCGGCAAGACCCTGCTCGCCAAGGCAGTCGCGCGCGAGGCGGAGGCGAACTTCATCGCCACCAAGTCAAGCGACCTGCTGAGCAAATGGTATGGCGAGTCCGAGCAGCAGATCGCGCGGCTGTTCGCCCGCGCCCGCCAGGTGGCGCCCTGCGTCATCTTCATCGATGAGCTCGACAGCCTTGTGCCGGCACGCGGCGGCGGGCTCGGCGAGCCCCAGGCGACCGAGCGGGTGGTGAACACCATCCTCGCCGAGATGGATGGGCTGGAAGAGCTGCAATCGGTGGTGGTGATCGGCGCGACCAACCGCCCGAACCTCATCGATCCGGCACTGCTCCGTCCGGGCCGCTTCGACGAGCTCGTCTATGTCGGGGTGCCCGACAAGGCCGGGCGCGAGCGCATCCTGCGCATCCAGACCGAGAAGATGCCGCTCGCGGGCGACGTCGATCTCGGCGAGGTCGCGGGCAAGACCGAGCGCTACACCGGCGCCGATCTGGAAGACGTGGTCCGCCGCGCCGGCCTCGTCGCGCTGCGCCAGTCGCTCGACACGCGCGAAGTGACCATGGCGCATTTCGACGAAGCCCTGGGCGACAGCCGCGCAACCGTCACGCCCGAGATGGAGGAGGAATACCGCGCCATGCAGGGCCGCCTCAAGCAACAGGCCAGCGCCCTCCAGCCGCTGGGGTTCATCGCCCCCGGTATGCTCGAGGGCAGGGGCCCCAAGGGCAGCGACTGATCTGCCACGCCGCAGCCGGGTAACCGGCTGCGGCCTCAGGGCCGCTCCCACCCATAACTCCGCCCCACCTGCGCCACGTGCAGCCGGTACCAGCGATACCACCGCTCCCGCCCGGCCTCGCGGATCGCCGCGTGTTCGGGATGCTTGCGCCACGCAACCGCGCTTGCCTCGTCCGCCCAATAGCTGACGGTGATTCCGACCTGATCGCCCCCGCGCACCGAGTCGATCCCGCGATAGCCGGGCTGCGCCGCCGCCAGCGCGTCCATCGCCGCGGCTGCCGCGGCATAGCCGGCATCGTCCTCCGCCGTCCGCTCGGCGATGAAGATCACGGCGGTCTCCCCGGTGCGCCCCTGTTCCATAGGCGGCAGCGTAAGAAGTTTTGCCGCGGCCCGCAAAGCCGCTAGCGCGCAGCCCATGATTACCGACTGGCACTTTTACGCGCTCGCCATCCCCGCCGTCATCCTGCTTGGTCTTGCCAAGGGCGGGTTTGCCGGCATGGGCGCGCTGTCGCTGCCATTGCTCACCTTCGCCGTCGATCCGGTGCGCGCCGCCGCGATCACCCTGCCGCTGCTGATCGCGCAGGACGTGGTCGGCGTCTGGGCGTTCCGCCGCACCGTCGAGTGGCGCTTGCTTGGCTGGATGGTGCCCGGCGCGGTGCTCGGCATTTGGCTGGGCTATGCCTTTGCCGCCAGCGTTTCGCCCGCCATGGTGATGGCCGCGGTCGGCGCGATCTCGATGCTGTTCGGCGCTTACCGCCTCTGGGCGGCGCGCCACGCGACGCCCCGCAGTGCCGCGCGCTGGCCCGAATGGGTGGGCTCGCTGTTCGGCGTCGCTTCGGGCTTCACCAGCCAGATCGCCCATGCCGGCCAGCCGCCGTTCCAACTCTGGGTGCTGCCACGCAACCTGCCGCGCGAACTGCTGGTCGGCACGACCGCGGTGTTCTTCGCGCTGATCAACTGGATCAAGGTGCCGGCCTATTTCGCGCTCGGCCAGTTCACTGCGGCCAACCTGCTCACCTCCGCTGCGCTGCTCCCGCTCGCGCTCGTCTCGACGGTGGCCGGCGTCTGGCTCGTCCGCCGCGTGCCGGCGGAGCGCTTCTTCACCGCGATCTACATGCTGATGATCGCAGTCGGTGCAGGGCTTCTCTGGGAAGCGCTTCCGTGAATCACGGGGCCGGCCCGCTCCCCCTCCGGCGACCCATCCAGAATATGCTATGGGCGACGGGAGAGGAGCGGGCCGGCACCGCCCAAAGGCTCAGTCGAACAGGCTGGAAACCGACGCCTCGTCGGCGATGCGGCGCACCGCCTCGGCCAGCAGCGGCGCGATGGTCAGGTGGCGAATCTTCTCGCTCTCGGCGATTACCGCGTGATTGCCGATCGAATCGGTGATCACCAGCTCGTGCAGCGCCGATCCGTCGACGCGCGCCACCGCGCCGCCCGACAGCACGCCGTGCGTGCAATAGGCCACGACGCCCTCGGCGCCCGCCGCCTTCAGCGCGGCAGCCGCGTTGCACAGCGTCCCAGCCGAATCGACGATGTCGTCGATCAGGATGCAAAAGCGCCCCTCGACATGGCCGATGATGTTCATGACTTCGGATTCGCCCGGACGCTCGCGGCGCTTGTCGACGATCGCCAGCGGCGCATTGTCGAGCCGCTTGGCCAGCGCCCGCGCGCGCACCACGCCGCCCACGTCGGGCGACACTACCATCCACTGCTTGCCTGGAAAGCGCGTCTGGATGTCGGCGCTCATCACCGGCGCGCCGAACAGATTGTCGGTCGGGATGTCAAAGAAACCCTGGATCTGCCCGGCATGCAGGTCGACCGAAAGCACGCGGTCGGCACCCGCCTTGGTGATCAGATTGGCGACCAGCTTGGCCGAGATCGGCGTGCGCGGGCCCGGCTTGCGGTCCTGGCGGGCATAGCCGAAATAAGGGAGCACCGCGGTGATCCGCTTGGCCGACGCGCGCTTCAGCGCGTCGATCATGATCAGCAGTTCCATCAGATTGTCGTTGGCCGGATAGCTGGTCGACTGGAGCACGAACACGTCCTCGCCGCGGACATTCTCCAGGATTTCGACGAAGATCTCGTCATCGGCGAAGCGGCGCACATTCGCCTTGGTCAGCGGGATCTCCAGATAGTCGGCGATCGCCGTGGCGAGCGGCATGTTCGAATTGCCGGCCATCAGTTTCATGTGCGCGAGGTCCCGTCCGCTGCTGTTGCGCGTTCCCTTAGGGCGCACAGCGGCTCTGCGCAAAGGGGCATCGCCACGCTTCTGTCACATCGCTGCACACCGGGTGGCAGGTGTGGCGGGAACGGCACAGTGATGCCCGGGCAATCCACACCGTTGCCCGGCGCGGCGCCGCGTCCTAAGCCGCGCGCCATGACGGTGACCACCCGCTTCGCTCCCAGCCCGACCGGCACGCTCCATGTCGGCAATCTGCGCACGGCGCTCCACAATTGGCTGTTCGCCCGGCGTCATGGCGGTACCTTCCTGCTGCGCATCGACGACACCGACAAGGAGCGCTCGCAGGAAAGCTTTGTTGAGGCGATCCGCGCCGATCTCGCCTGGATGGGGCTTCAGCCGGATGCCGAGGAACGCCAGTCGGCGCGCTTCGACCACTACGAAGCGCGCTTCGCTGAACTCGCCGCCGCCGGACGCGTCTATCCCGCCTATGAAACCGCGCAGGAACTCGATCTCAAACGCAAGATCCGGCTCGGGCGTGGCCTGCCGCCGGTCTATGACCGCGCCGCGCTGGCGCTGAGCGACGAAGACCGCGCCAGGCTGGAAGGGGAGGGGCGCACGCCGCATTGGCGCTTCCGCCTCGATCACGACGCGCCGATCATATGGGACGACCTTGTCCGCGGCCCCCAGCGCTTCGATCCCGCGACGATGAGCGATCCCGTTATCCGCCGCGCCGACGGGTCCTGGCTCTATCTCCTGCCTTCGGTGATCGACGATATTGACATGGCCGTCACCCATGTCGTGCGCGGCGAGGACCATGTCTCCAACACCGCCAGCCAGCTCCAGATGTTTCAGGCGCTTGGCAGCACGCCGCCAGCCTTCGCGCATGAAGCCTTGCTGACCGGCAGCGAAGGCAAGCTGTCCAAGCGCCTCGGTTCGCTCGGCATCGCCCATTTTCGGGAACTCGGCATCGAGCCGCAGGCGATCGCGTCACTGCTCGGGCGCTTGGGTACCAGCGATCCGGTCGAACCCTTCGCCGATCTGTCGCCGCTGATCGCCGGCTTCGACTTTGCCCGCTTCGGCCGCGCGCCGGCGCGCTTCGATGAAGCCGAGCTCGCCCAGCTCAACGCCCGCATCGTCCACCAGCTGCCCTTCGCGGCGGTTGCCGGCCGCGTGCCAGAGGGGGTGGATGCCGCGGCGTGGAGCGCCATCCGCCCCAATCTAGAGACCGTCGGCCAGGCCGCCGACTGGTGGCGGGTCGTACAAGGCCCGGTCGACGCCCCCGCACCATCGGACGATGACCGCGCCTTCCTCACCCGCGCCGCCGAACACGCCGAGTCGCTCGATTGGAGCACGGATCCGTGGCGCGCCCTCACCGGCGCGCTCAAGGAAGAAACCGGCCGCAAGGGCAAAGCGCTGTTCCTGCCGCTCCGCCTGGCACTCACCGGCCGCGAACACGGCCCCGACATGGGGGCGCTCTTGCCGCTGATCGGCAAGGAACGCGCTGTGGAACGGCTCCAAGCCTAAATTCCCTCCGTGCCGGGGGACGGCGTCGCAAAGCGGCGCGATGGAGGAGGTCCTCTTCACAGGCTTTCCTTAGTGGAAAGCCCCCGCCACCATGGTCCGCATGGTCCGCATGGTCCGCATGGTCCCCTTCCCCGTGCCGGGAGGAAATGGCGCGTCACGTCTCCGCTTGCCACGTGAATGAAACGTTGTACCATCACCTAAGCCGGCCCGAGTCCGGTACCAGGAGAAGGAGTGCAACGCATGCAAGCCGACCGCTACACGCCTCCCAAGTCCCGCACCGTCAGCTTCGGTGCGGCGTTCCTCATCAACGGCGTCATCATCGCCGGGCTGATGTTCTCCGCCCCGCACGTGCTGCCCGGCGCGCCCGAAACGATCCTCCAGACCGAGAACATCCCGCTCCCGCCGGTGCCGCCACCCGAACCGCCCAAGCCTCAGCCCAAGGTCGAGCAGCGCGACATCGCGCAAGCACCCGCGCCGTACATTCCCCCCGCCCCGATCCCCGTCCCGCAGGCGCCGGTGCTCGACGGCACCGATCGCTTGCCCCTGGACTTGCCGCCGCCCGGTCCGGTCGCGCAGCCTGGCCCCACCACCACCGGTGCCGTGGAAACGCCGAAGCCAGTGGTGCTTCCACTGGTCGGCGCCACCCAGGATCCGCGCTACGCCCGCGACTTCCAGCCCGAATATCCCTCGAACGAACTGCGCGCGCAGCGCGACGGGGTGGTCGTGGTCCGCGTACGGATCGGCGTCGATGGCCGTGTAAAGGAAGTGCAGCAGCTCAGCGCCACCAGTCCCGCCTTCTTTGAAGCCACAAGGCGTCAGGCGCTCGCCAAATGGCGCTTCAAGCCCGCGACGCGCGGCGACGTGCCCCAGGAAAGCTGGAAACAGATCACCGCCCGCTTTCTGATCGAGAATCTCTAGCCGTAAGGGGTGGGGGAGGGCGCCCTCCCTATCGACACCTACCCCCAATCGTCACCCCGGCCTCGAGCCGGGGTGACGCTGCCTTGCACCGGCTTAAGAAGCGGGATTTCGGCCAGGGCCGGCACTGACGAGAGTGTGAAAACGCATCGTTCTTCCCGTGCGGCTGCGGGAGGGTTTGCGGGCCGGCCCCGGTCCCCTTATCTAAGCGGCAGCATGACCTTTCTCCGCTTCTTCTCGCCCTTGCGCGCGATCCGCGATTTGCGCCGCTACCTTGCGACGCGGCCGGCGTACGAAATCTGGTTCCTGATGCTTGCCATGGTGCTCACCCTGGTGGTGATCTGGGCGTTCGTGAAGGACTCCAACATCCCGGTCCCGTACAAGCGCAACATCATCTATGTGGAGTCCTGGCCGGCGGACCGCAGCGACGAACAGATCCGCGCGCAGCAGAAGATCGACCAGGCCAAGAAGCACGCCCAGCAGGCCGAGCTCGAAAAGAAGCGCCGGAAGCGCCAGGAGGAGTTCAAGCGGCTGGACGATCGCCTGGAAAAATGGGGCATCTGAGCGACGGCCGCTGGATGGCGGCCGCGCTGATGCTGTCGCACCGCTCCCGCGGGCGTACCGCACCCAACCCCAATGTCGGCTGCGTCCTCGTTAATGACGGCGCCGTGGTCGGGCGCGGCTGGACCCAGCCGGGCGGCCGCCCGCATGGCGAAGCGATGGCGCTGGCGGAAGCGGGCGCGCGGGCACGCGGCGCCACTTGCTACACCACGCTTGAACCCTGCGCGCACCGCTCGCATCGCGGCCCGACCTGCTCGAACCTGCTGATCGAAGCCGGCGTCGCCCGCGTCGTGATCGCGCTACGCGATCCCGACCCGCGCACTGATGGGGCGGGCGCCGACCGCCTCCGCGCCGCCGGCATCGATGTGACCACCGGCGTGCTGGAGGCAGAGGCGCGGCTGGCGATGGCCGGCTTCCTCACCCGCCAGGCCAAGGGCCGCCCCCACGTCACCCTCAAGCTCGCAACTTCGCTCGACGGCCGCATCGCGCTTCCCTCGGGCGAAAGCCGCTGGATCACCGGCCCGCAAGCGCGCGCGCACGCGCACCTCGAACGCGCTCGCCATGAGGCGATCCTGGTGGGGCGGGGCACGTGGGAGATCGACCGCCCCAGGCTCGACGTGCGGCTTGCAGGCCTTGAACACCGCGCGCCGCGGCGGTTGGTGCTGTCCTCGACCGGCGACCTGCGCAGTCCCTCCGACATTGCCGGCCTTGAGGGCGTCGACCACCTCCTCGTCGAAGGCGGCGCAGAGGCCGCCGCCGCCTTCCTCCGCGCCGGGCTGGTGGACCGCCTCCTGCTCTACCGCGCGCCCATCCTTCTCGGCACCGGCAAGCCTGCGCTCGGCGATATCGGCCTGCCCGATCTCGCTTCGGCACATGGCCGCTGGTCCCTCCTCGATGCACGGCAGCTTGGCAGCGACCGTCTCGAAGTCTACGCGAACAGCTGAAATGTTTACTGGCATCGTCACCGACATCGGTACCATCACCCAAGCGCACCAGCAGGGCGACCTGCGCGTCCGCGTCTCCACCTCTTACGACACCGACGGGATCGACCTTGGCGCCTCGGTCTCCTGCTCGGGCGTCTGCCTGACGGTGGTCGACAAGGGCCCAGGCGAGCTCGCCTTCGACGTCTCGAACGAGACGATCTCGCGCACTGCCGCCGATCAGTGGACGCAGGGCCGCCGCCTCAACCTTGAGCGCGCGCTCAAGCTCGGCGACGAACTGGGTGGCCACATCGTCACGGGTCATGTCGACGGCATTGGCACGGTGGTCGACGTCCGTGAGGAGGGTGGATCGCACCGCGTGACCATCGAAGCCGGCAAGGATCTGGCGCCCTACGTGGCAGCCAAGGGATCGATCACCGTCGATGGCGTGTCGCTGACCGTCAACGACGTTGCCGACACCGCCGACGGCGTTCACTTAATGCTCAACATCATCCCCCATACCGCCGAAGTCACCACTTTCGCCGACCTCAAACAGGGCCAGGCCGTCAATCTCGAGATCGACGTGCTCGCCCGCTACCTCCAGCGCATGGAGGCACTGCGTGCAAAAGCCTGAACTCGCCACCTTGAAGCACGGCTTCCTCTCCAGCCCCGAAGAGCTGATCGACGAGGCGCGTAACGGCCGCATGTTCATCCTGGTCGATGACGAGGACCGCGAGAATGAAGGCGACCTTGTCATCCCCGCGCAGATGGCGACGCCCGACGCGATCAACTTCATGGCCAAGTTCGGCCGCGGGCTGATCTGCCTGGCGATGACCAAGTCCCGCGTCGACCAGCTCGGGCTCGAGCTGATGAGCCGCGCCAACGGCACCCGCCACGAAACGGCCTTCACCGTTTCGATCGAGGCGCGCCAAGGCGTGACCACCGGCATCTCCGCTGCCGATCGCGCTCGCACCATCTCGGTCGCGATCGATTCGACCAAGGACAAGGCCGATATCGTCACGCCGGGGCACGTCTTCCCGCTGGTCGCGCGCGATGGCGGCGTGCTGGTCCGCGCCGGCCATACCGAGGCCGCGGTCGACGTCGCGCGTCTCGCCGGACTCAATCCGGCCGGCGTGATCTGTGAGATCATGAAGGACGACGGGACGATGGCGCGGCTCGACGACCTCGTCTCCTTTGCCCAATTCCACAACTTGAAGATCGGCACGATCCGCGACTTGATCGCCTATCGCCGCCATCACGACCATCTGGTCGAGAAGCGCTCCGAAGCCGCGTTCAGCAGCGACTGGGGCGGCGACTGGACCGCCATGACCTTCTGGAACAAGGCGACGAGCTCCGAACAGGTCGCTTTGGTCAAGGGCCGCATCGATCCCAGCCAGCCTACCCTGGTCCGCATGCACGCGCTTTCCCCCTTCTCCGACATTTTCGGCGAAGGCGGCGACCGTGGAGGGCTGCTGCGCCGCTCGATGGAGATCATCGGCCGCGAAGGGGCAGGGGTCGTCGTCGTCATCAATCGCCCGCGCCCCGATCAGTTCTCGGTCGCGCTCGATGCCAAGGCCGGCACGCTGGAACCCAAGGACATGGAGGAGCTGCGCGACTATGGTGTCGGCGCCACCATCCTCATCGAACTGGGCGTGCGCGACATGGTCCTGCTCACCAATACCCACCACACCCTTGTCGGGCTCGACGGCTATGGCCTGTCGATCGTCGGCGAGCGTGCAATCGATAGGGAACACTGATGGCCCGCGTCCTGATCGTCGAAGCCCGCTTCTACGCGCACTTGAACGACTTGCTGCTCGACGGCGCGCGCACTGCGCTGCAAGAGGCCGGGCACGACTATGAAGTGATCACCGTCCCCGGCGCGCTCGAAATCCCCGGCGCCATCTCGCTCGCCGCAGACACCGGCCAATATGACGCCTTCGTCGCGCTCGGCATCGTGATCCGCGGCGAAACCTATCATTTCGAGATCGTCGCAGGCGAAAGCGCGCGCGGCATCATGGCCCTCGCGCTCGATGGGCTCGCGGTCGGCAACGGGATCCTGACCGTCGAGAATGAGGAGCAGGCCCTGGTCCGCGCCGACTCCGCGCAAAAGGACAAGGGTGGCGAAGCCGCCAAGGCCGCGCTGGCGATGCTCGCGCTCAAGCAGAAGTTCGCCTGAGCCGATGACCATCCAGCCGCCCCCCTCCCGCTACAAGGTGGTGGAGCGCGGGCGGCGGCTGGAAGTCATCGACACGCGCACCGGCGAGCGTGCAACCTCGCACCACGCGCCCCCGCCGCTGTCGGGCGGCGAGAGCCTATTCCCCAGCATGCGCCGCCTGCGGCCCAGCCCTCCGGCCGCCGGCACCGCGGGGCTGGACGCCGACACCTTCGTCACCAAATCCTTCTACGACGCCAGAGCGCCCCGCACGATCCGCATCAACGATGTCACGCGCAGGCGCCTCGATGGCGTGCGCTTCGGCGGCGCGATCATCATCGCCCTGCTGGTCGCCTTCGCCTTCCTGTTCTGGCCGCTTGCACTGGGCGTCTTCGGCTTCCTGCTGAGCGACAAGGTCCGCACCAGGCTTCACGCCGCCAGCACCCGCTTCGTCGACACGCTGGACCAGGCGCGCTGAAGCACCTTTTTCGCTCCCTCCTGATCGGGGAGGGGGCGACGCAGCTCCAATACCCCCACGACGCCCACCAAATCCCACGCTAGAGCCGCCCGCATGGACTCGCAGCCTGCCGCCCGAAACCACGCCGCCCTCGCGCTGCTCGCCGCCGTCATCGCCAATGTCGCGCTCGCCTTCGGGCCGCTGTTCGTGCGCTATGCCGATGTCGGTCCGGTCGCCGCGGGCTTCTGGCGCCTCGCGCTCGCCACCCCGGTGCTGCTCGTCGCCGCCTTCGCCATGGGCCAGCGCCCGATCTCGGCATCCAAGGGGCTGTGGGGCGTCCTCGCCATCGCCGGCGTCGCCTTTGCCGCCGATCTCGCCAGCTGGCATATCGGCATCGTCCGCACGACGCTCGCCAACTCCACGCTGTTCGGCAATTCGGCGACGTTGATCTTCCCGATCTACGGCTTCATCGCCGCGCGCGCCTGGCCGTCGCGGATGCAGGGCCTCGCCCTGCTTCTGGCAGCGATCGGCGGCGGCCTGCTGCTCGGCCGCTCGGCGAGTCTCTCCTCGACGCATTTGGCAGGCGACTTGTTCTGCCTGCTCGCCGGCGTGCTTTACGCGGTGTATTTCATCTTCATGGCCCGCGCCCGCGCGCGGCTCGCGCCGGTCCCCGCCCTGGCGCTCTCCTCGCTTGCGACGATCCCGCCGCTGCTCATCCTCTCGCTGACTTTGGGCGAGCAGGTCATGCCCGGCAATTGGTGGCCGCTGCTCGCGCTCGCCATCGTCAGCCAGCTGATCGGCCAGGGCTGCATGATCTACGCGCTCGGTCATCTCAGCCCGCTGGTGGTCGGCATCGCGCTCCTCATTCAGCCCGCCGTGGCAGCGGCGCTCGGCTGGGTGATCTTCGACGAACAACTCGCCGCCGCCGATGCGTTCGGCGCGATCCTGGTCGCCGTGGCGCTCGTCCTGGTGCGCCAGAGCGGCTCCCGCCAGCCCCAGCAGCTTGCGCCCGCCGCGCAGGAGCCTAAATCAACCTGATGGCCCACGATCTCGCAGACGCAACCCTGGACGAGCTGCGCGAAGCGCTCGCCCCCGCGCTCGCCGCCAACGCCGCGTTCGACGGCTGGTCGCACGCGGCGCTCGACGCCACTGCCGATGCCATGGGCGTCGACCGCGACGTCGCGCGCCTCGCCTTCACCGGCGGCGCGGTGGCGATGATCGACGCCTGGTTCGCCAGCATCGATCGCGAAATGGCCCGCCGCCTGCCGCCCGAGACCCTGTCTGCCATGAAGATCCGTCAGCGCATCACCGCGCTGGTCGAAGCCCGGCTCGACATCGCCGCGCCGAACCGCGAGGCGCTGCGCCGCGCCATCGCCATCCTCGCCATGCCCCAGAACGCCGCACGCGCGGCAAGGCTCGGCTGGCGCTCGGCCGACGTCATGTGGCGCCTCGCCGGCGACACCGCCGCCGATTACAACCACTACACCAAGCGCGCGATGCTTGGCGGCATCTATGCCGCGACGGTCGCCGTCTTCCTCCAGGACGACAGCGAAGCCCATGCCGAAACCCGCGCCTTCCTGTCGCGCCGCATCGACAACATCATGCAGTTCGAACGCACCAAGGCCCAGTTGCTCGGCCGCACCACGCACCGCCCCAGCCTGTCCCGCTTCATCGGTCGGCTCCGCTACCCGGCGGTGTAGGCCGCTCGGCGTACTTGCCGCGCTCGATCATGCCGCCCGGCCCGGCCAAGCGTCCGTGGCCTTCAGGATACATCCTGAATTCAGCTTTATGGAATAGTTTAGCGCCAGGAAGCGAAAGCTGGATTTTCGCTGGTGGAGCGTGGGACCGGGCAATGCGTGAGCAGTGGTCAGCCGAGAAGGCAAATCGTTGGTGGTCGGGTCAGCCATGGCCCATGGGGTGCAACTTCACGCCCTCCAGCGCGATCAATCAGCTCGAAATGTGGCAGGCCGAAAGCTTTGATCCTGCGCTGATCGATGCCGAACTCGCGCTCGCTGCGTCCATCGGCATGAACGCGGTCCGCGTGTACCTCCACGACCTCCTTTGGGCCGATGATGCCCCGGGGTTCACCGCGCGGATCGAGCAGTTCCTGGCAGCGGCCGACCGGCACGGCATTCGCACCATGCTCGTGCTGTTCGATTCCTGTTGGCATCCTGAGCCGGCGCTCGGCCCCCAACCTCAGCCCAAGGCCGGAGTTCACAATTCCGGCTGGGTCCAGGCGCCCGGCGTGCCCGCCTTGCGCGATCCGGCCCAGCGCCCTCGGCTCGAGGCCTATGTTCGCGGCATCGTCGGGCATTTCCGCACGGATGCCCGCGTGCTTGCCTGGGACATCTGGAACGAGCCCGACAACGGCCCCGATGTGGCGCTTTGCGACGCCGGCGAGCTTCAGGGCAAGGCCGATCTGGTGCTGCCGCTGCTGACCGATGCCTTTGGCTGGGCTCGGGACATGGCCCCGGCACAACCGCTCACCAGCGCCATCTGGCTCGGCGACTGGTCGTCGCGCGATCGCTTGTCCCCACTCCAGCAGGCCCAGACCGGCCTGTCGGACATCATCTCCTTTCATAACTACGGCGACGCGGCCGATTTCAGCCGCCGTCTCGACTGGCTCGGCGCGTTTGGGCGTCCCGTGCTGTGCACCGAATTCATGGCGCGCCCGGCGGGCAGCACCTTTGAGGCCATCCTGCCGCTCGCCAGAACGCGCCGCGTCGGTGCGTTCTGCTGGGGCCTCGTGCGGGGCAAGACGCAGACCCATCTCCCTTGGGCCTCCTGGGAAAGCCCCAATCTGGCCGGCCTCGAAGGCAAGTGGTTCCACGACATTTTCGACGCTGGCGGCGTTGCGCACGACGCGCAGGAGGTGGAATTTCTTCGGCTGCTGAATGCGATCGACGACCGCGCGCCCCACTGGCCGATCGTTGGGATCCCCGCCGACGCCAACAGTGCCGCGCCTCGAACCGCGGAGCAGCACAGCGAAGCGGCCTGAACCTGGCTCGAATCGTTCGGGCTGGTCAGGGTGAGAGGAGCAGCGTGCCCGTATTCGTGGCGCTTGCCGGGCAAGAGACTGCCCGTCGACGCCCTCCGTTGCGGCACGATCGCCATCGCCGAACTTGCAACGCCAACCCCACCATAGCCACCGGCAAGCGGACGCTTGTTCGTCAGGGCGGGTTCACCGCGGCCACGTCCGTACGCAGCAGCCCATGCGTCGATTCACGCTTCTTCCAGAGCATAAAACCCTAGCTATCTTCCGCACTTATTGATAATCACTCGCAGCATGAACATGGCCGCAGCGATTCCCGTGCCAGTGCGCCTTGCCCAGCTTCCCCGCATGAAGCCCGGCACCGTGTCTGATGTCGATTGGACTCACCTTTCCGAACCTGAGGCGCGCCGCCTGCGCGAGCTGGGGCTCGACGAAGGCGTGGAGATTGAACTGCTCCACCGCGCCGGGCTGTTCGGCGGCCCGGTCGCTTGCCGGATCGGGCGCATGACCGTGGCGTTGCGCCGCCATGTCGCCGCCGCGATCCACGTTTCGCCGAGCGTCGGCTGACGTCATGAACCCCGCACCGCTGGTGGCGCTGGTCGGCAATCCCAATGCCGGCAAGAGCGCGCTGTTCAATGCGTTGACCGGTGCGCGGCAGAAGGTCGGCAATTATCCCGGCGTCACCGTGGAGCGCCATTCGGGGCGCATGGTGCTGCCCGATGGCCGCCCAGTCGAGCTGATCGACTTGCCCGGCACCTACAGCCTCGACCCCTCCAGCCCGGACGAGCAGGTCACCCGCGACGTGCTGTTTGGGAAGCAAGCCGGGGAGCGGCTGCCCGACGCGATCGTGACCGTGGTCGACGCGTCCAATCTCGACAACCATCTACGCTTCACGCTCCAGCTGATCGCGCTCGGCCTGCCGATCGTGGTCGCGCTCAACATGGTCGACCTGGCCGAGCGTGACGGGCTGAAGCTCGATCCCGAGCGGCTCGAGCGCGAACTGGGCGTGCCGGTGGTCCCCACCGTCGCCGTCCGCCGCCGCGGCCTCGACGCGCTCAAGGACCGTATCGCCGATCTCGCCCGCACCGCCGGCAAGGCGCAGCCTAACCCTGCGATCCAGCATGACATGATCGTGCTTCAGCGCCGCGCACGGCAGATCGCCAGCGCGGTCACCGTGTCCGAAACCGCGGCGCGCCGCTGGACGCACCGGCTCGACGCGATCGCGCTCCACCCCGTTTCCGGTCCCATCCTGCTGCTTGGCCTTCTCTTCATCATGTTCCAGGCGGTGTTCGCCTGGTCCGAAGCGCCGATCGGCTGGATCGAGGCGGGCATGGCCTGGCTCGGCGGCGCTGTGGGCGACGCGCTGCCCGAAGGATTGCTCCGCTCGATGCTGGTCGACGGCGTGATCGGCGGTGTGGGCGCGGTGATCGTGTTCCTGCCTCAGATCCTGATCCTGTTCGCTTTCATCCTGGTGCTCGAGGCGACCGGCTATATGGTCCGCGCCGCCTTTCTGATGGACCGGCTTATGGCTGGCGTCGGTCTTTCGGGCCGCGCGTTCATTCCGCTGCTGTCGTCCTTCGCCTGCGCGGTGCCGGGCATCATGGCGACGCGGACCATTTCGGATGAAAAGGACCGGCTCACCACCATCCTGATCGCCCCGATGATGACCTGCTCGGCGCGGCTGCCGGTCTATACCATCATCATCGGCGCGCTGATTCCGGACCGGGCGATCGGCCCGGGGGTCGGCTTGCAGGGCGTGGTGCTGTTCGCGCTCTACATCCTGGGTATCGCCGGCGCGTTCGTCGCCGCGCTCGTGCTTCGCCGCACCGTGACCAAGGGCGCGACCTCGGGCTTCATGATGGAAATGCCAAAGTACCAGCTGCCGCGCCTGCGCGACATCGGTCTGGGGCTGTGGCAGCGCGCCGAGATATTCCTCAAGCGCGCAGGCACCATCATCCTGGTGACCACTATCGTGCTTTGGGCGCTGCTCAGCTTCCCCAAGCCGCCGGAGGGCTCGAACATCTCGCCGGTCGATTATTCGGTCGCTGGCCGCATCGGCAACGCGCTGGAGACGGTGGTCGCACCAATCGGCTTCAACCGGGACATGGCGCTGGCGCTGATCCCGGCCATGGCCGCGCGCGAAGTCGCGGTGGCCGCGATAGGCACGGTGTATGCGATCGACAATCCTGACGATGCCGCAGGCGAAGCCTCGATCCGCGACAATCTCCAGGCGCATTGGAGCCTGCCCAGTGCGCTTGCTTTCCTGATGTGGTTCGTCTTCGCGCCGCAGTGCATTTCGACGATCGCGGTGACGCGGCGAGAGACCAATGGCTGGAAATGGCCGGCCTTCATGCTCGGCTATCTCTTTGCGATTGCGTATATTTCCGCCGGACTGACCTATTGGACCGCCGTCGCGCTGGGGTTGGGCTGATCCGCTAAGTCATTGATTTCTTTTAGTGGCCAACCGCTTTCCGCGTCGACAAGATAGTGGCTAGTCGCGCTTCGCCCCATCCAGTTCCCGCTCGGCCCTGGCCCGCTCGGCCGCCTCGGCCTGCTTCTCCGTCTTGCTCTGCCCGAACTTGGCGCGGTTCGCCGCTGCGTTGATTTTGGCGGTCGTTTTCGCCCTCGCCTTGCGCGCCCGGTTCAGGTTAATGATCTCGGCCATACCGCATCCTAGCGCCGGTCCGCCTGGCGCCCAATCGATTACTGGAGTTCTGAATGGCCGGCAGCGTCAACAAGGTTATCCTGGTCGGCAATCTCGGGCGCGATCCCGAAAGCCGCAGCTTCCAGAACGGCGGCAAGGTGGTCGAACTGCGCATCGCCACCTCGGAGTCGTGGAAGGACCGCAATTCGGGCGAGCGCAAGGAAAAGACCGAATGGCACACGGTGAAGGTCTTCAACGAAGGCCTCGCCAATGTCGCCGAGCGCTTCCTGCGCAAGGGATCCAAGGTCTATATCGAAGGCGCGCTCACCACACGTAAGTGGCAGGACCCGCAGGGCAACGACCGCTACTCGACCGAAGTGGTGCTCCAGGGCTTCAACAGCGTCCTTAACATGCTCGACGGTCCAGGCGACCGTCAGGGCGGCGGCGGCCGCAGCAGCGGGCCGAGCGACGATTTCGGTGGCGGCGATGATATCGGCGGTGGTGCGCCCAGCCGCGGCGGTTCGGGTGGCGGCAACTTCAACAGCGGCGGACAGCGCAGCGGCGGCAGTGGCGGCGGCAGCAACTATGGCGGCGGGTTCTCGGACGATCTGGACGACGACGTTCCGTTCTGATCCGCCCTTGCATGCAGGACCGCTCAGCCGCGGACCTGCAATGCCGGCGCTAGATTCCGACGCTTCGCTCGCGCCACAGCAACGCAGTCGCGCGTGGGTTCACCCCGCCCCCGGCCCACAGGCCGAGCCCATGCACGATGGCGTTGCCGCCCTTGGCGCTCTGGAGTAGCAGCCTTGGGGCTGCCGACCCATATAGGCCGGCGTCTCGTCGGGCAGATACAGGTGGGTGAGGCTTGGATGCAGCGCGATCAGCGCAGTGTCCGAGCGAAGCTTCAGCGTGTCGATGATCCGGTAGCGGCGCTTCGGGAAATACAGCACGCGGTGCGTGTCGATCGCCCGCTGCAGCGCAGCAGTGTCGCCGGTGGCCTTTTACCCCGAAATCGCGGACATTTGCCCAGTCGCATACTGGCGGCAGCGCGCGGATCTTGGGGGAAGGCGCGCTGCCGCCCGGCGGAGCGCCATCGATACGCCGGTCGCATAAGCTCCGATCGTGCCCGGCGCCAACAGCTTCAACCCGTAGGAGAAGTCTTGCACCAGGTAGCGCCGACCCGATCCTGGGACCGTTCTGCTGCTGTCGCAAAAGCGGGCGAAGGTCGGCGTGTTGTTCGCCACAATCCGACCATGGAGCGCAATCGGACGAAGGGCGCCTTCTACCTGGACATCGGCGGGTTGATCAATGTCAGCGAGCAGGCGGCGATGTTCTTCAAGGTCGCCGACGTCCTGGACCATGATCCGGCGCCGTCGCCCCAGACCAACGCTGTACGTCAATCCGGCGCTCTACGACACGCTGGGACGGATCTACCGCGACGGGTTCCGGGTGCGGTTCTAAAGGCGGGCGGGCAACCCCGGGGGCCGGCGCACGTTGGGGCTTCCAAATGGAAGGATCGACGATGCGCTATTGGCCCCTAGGATTGGCATTGCTGCTGGGCGCGTGCGGCGACCGGGGAGACGGCACGGGCAACGCCACCGTGGCAACCACCGATGATCCCATCGCGCAGAACGTCGTCGCGGCGGCGGCGCAGGGGACACCGGCGGCGGTGGCGGCGGCGGTCGACTGCAACAACACGCCCTCGTTCGTGCCGATCTATCGCGAGGCGCAAGTCACCACCTGTGTGTCGGGGCCTGATGGCGAGCCGCGCCATGTCAGCGGCTCGATCGTCTATACCACGCACACCAGCCCGGGCGACGTGCTCGCCTGGTCGCTCGACCAAGCCAAGGTGGCGGGGCTCACCGACGCGGCGGTGCAGGGCAACAAGCTCACCACCGGCGTGCATGAGGGGCGCAAGCTGATGATCGTGTCCGAACCCTATGGCGGCGCCACGCGTGTGACGGTGAACTGGGGCGGGCCCGTGCGCTAGCGGCTTGGCCGCAAGGCGGGCGGGGTGCGGGCCGTCACTCGGCGCGGCGCAGCAGAAACACCGCGTGCTCGGCGAACAGGTTCGCCATCGCCGATCCGGTGCGCTGGTCTCCCGACAGAAACCAGCAGCCCTCGACCACGATCCCGCGCGTCTTCAGGAAGGCGCGGAAATCGTCCACGGTCACGTGGTGGATATTGGGGGTGGCGTACCATTCCACCGGCAGCAGCCGCGTGACCGGCATGCGCCCGCCGAACAGCAGCGACGCGCGCACCCGCCAATGCGCAAAGTTGGGGAATGACACGAAGGCCCGGCGCCCGATCCGCAGCAGCTGGTCGAGCACCCAGTCGGGGCGGCGCGTGGTTTGCAGCGTCTGGCTGAGGATCGCGTAATCGAAGCTGTTGTCGGGATAATCGGCCAAGTCGATATCGGCGTCGCCCTGCACCACCGACAGCCCGCGTCCCATGGCCGCGGCGACGTCGCGCGCGTCGAGCTCGAGCCCGCGCGCGTCGCAGCCATGCCGGTCGCGCAGCGCCGCCATCAGCGCGCCGTCGCCGCAGCCGATGTCGAGCACGCGGGTGCGCGGCTGGACGGTCGCGGCGATGATCGAAAGATCGGGGCGCAGGGTCATCGCGGCGTCCCGTTCTGGAGAAACCCGCCGATCACACGGTCCAGTTCGGGGCTTTCCAGCAGGAAGGCGTCGTGGCCGAAGGGCGAGGACAGCTCGACAAAGCTGGCAGGGGCGCCCGCGGCGTTGAGCGCGTGGACAATCGTGCGCGACTCGCTGGTCGGGTACAACCAGTCGGTGTCGAAGCTGACCAGGCAGAAGCGCGTGTCGCCGCGAAACGCGTTGGCGAGCGTCCCCCCATGCTCCTCGGCCAAATCGAAATAGTCGAGCGCGCGCGTGATGTAGAGGTAGGAGTTGGCGTCGAACCGGTCGACAAAGCTCAGCCCCTGATGGCGCAGGTAGCTTTCGACTTGGAAATCGGCGTCGAAGCCGAAGGTCTTGGCGTCGCGTGCCTGCAATCGGCGCCCAAACTTGGCGGTCAGCCCGGCTTCGGAGAGATAGGTAATGTGCGCCGCCATCCGCGCCACCGCGAGGCCCGAGGCGGGCGGATCGCTGTCATGGTAATAGTCGCCGCCGCGCCAGCGATGGTCGGCCATGATCGCCTGCCGTCCGACTTCGTGAAAGGCGATGTTCTGCGCCGAATGCCGGGCTGCGCTGGCGATCACCACTGCCGCCGCAACGCGCTCGGGAAAGGTCGCAGCCCAGCTGAGCGCCTGCATGCCGCCCATCGATCCGCCGACCACCGCGAACAGCCGCGCGATGCCGAGATGGTCGAGCAGCATCGCCTGCGCGCGCACCATGTCGCGGATGGTGATCACCGGAAACGCCATGGCCCAGGGTTTTCCGGTCGCCGGGTTGATGGTCGCGGGGCCGGACGAGCCCAGGCAACTGCCGAGCACATTAGCGCAGATCACGAGGTACTTGTCGGTATCGATCGGCTTGCTCGGACCGACCATGCGCGTCCACCAGCCCGGCTTGCCGGTGCGCGGATGGTTCGACGCCAGATGATGGTCGCCGGTCAGCGCATGGCACACCAGGATCGCGTTGCCGCCATCGGGCGCCAGCGTGCCATAGGTTTCATAGGCGATGTCGACCGGCGACAGCAGCACGCCGCCGTCGAGCCGCAGCGGCCCCGGCAACGTCACCGTACGGCTCAGGCCGAAACGCGCATCCTCAGACATGCCTTCGCGTTACGCAGGGCAGCGCGCGGGTTCAAGCGACGCTTGCCAAGCCCCTGCCATTGGGCCACTCCGCGCGGCCATGAACGCTCCCGTCGCCAAGCCCTGGGTCATGGACATCGCCCCCTATATCCCGGGGCGCGCCACCACCGATGACGGCCGCAAGGTCGCCAAGCTTTCCTCCAACGAGAACCCGTTCGGGACGCCCGAGACGGCGCGCCGCGCCTATGCCATGGCCGCCGCCGAGCTGGAGCGCTATCCCGACGCCAGCGCCGCGGACCTCCGCTCGGCATTGGCCGCGCATTACGGGATCGAGGCCGACCGCATCGTCTATGGCACCGGCTCGGACGAAGTGCTCCATTTGGCCGCCGGCTCGTTCGCGGGTGTCGGCGACGAGATCATCTATGTCCGCTACGGCTTCGCGGTGTACGATATCGCCACGCGCCGCGTCGGCGCCACGCCGGTGGTCGCGCCCGACAAGGACTATGCTACCGACGTCGACGCGATCCTCGCGGCGGTGACCGAGAAGACCAAGGTCGTCTTCGTCGCCAACCCGAACAATCCGACGGGCACCTACACCGTCAGGGCCGAGATCGCCCGCCTGCATGCGGGACTGCCTGCGCATGTGCTGCTGGTGCTCGACCAAGCCTATACCGAATATCTCGACCCCGAGGATGATGACGGCGGCCTCGAACTCGCCCGCACCCAGACCAACGTGCTGGTCACGCGCACCTTTTCCAAGATCTTCGGCCTAGCCTCGGAGCGGGTGGGCTGGGGCTATGGCCATCCCGACCTGATCGGCGCGATGCATCGCATCCGCGCGCCGTTCTCGTTCGGGATCGGCGCAGGCCGCGCCGCTGTCGCCGCGCTGGGCGACGCCGCTTTCATCGAGCGCAGCCGCAGCCACAACAAGGCATGCCGCGCCTGGTTCGCGCAGCAGATCGACGCGATGGGCAACAAGGGCCTGCGCGCGGTGCCGTCCAAGGCGAACTTTCAGCTGGTCCTGTTCGAAGGCGATGTGACCGGCGAACAGGCGTACAAGGCGTTGATGGACGCGGGGTATATCGTCCGCTGGCTGCCGGGGCAGGGGCTTGCTCATGGCCTGCGCATCACCATCGGCAGCGAGGAGGAAATGCGCGGCGTGGTCGAGGCGCTGCGCCGGCTGGTCGGCGCCTGATGCTGCCTTTCGCGCGGGTCACGGTGATCGGGCTGGGCCTGATCGGCTCGTCGATCACGCGCGCGGTGCGGCAATATATGCCGAGCGTGCGGATCACCGGACATGACGCCGATCCGCAGGTTCGCGAGACTGCCGTCCGTCTCCAGCTGTGCGACGATGTCGCGGACACGCCGGGCGCGGCGGTGATCGATGCCGACCTTGTCATCCTCTGCGTGCCCGTCGGCGCTATGGGGCAGGTGGCCGGCGAGATTGCCGACGATCTGCCCGCCGATGCCGTACTGAGCGACGTCGGATCGTCGAAGGAGACCGTTCTCGCCGCCGTCCGCGAAGCCGCGCCGCACGCGCTGTTCGTACCGGCGCATCCCGTTGCGGGCACCGAGAATAGCGGCCCGGAGGCAGGCTTCGCGACGCTGTTCCAGCACCGCTGGTGCATCGTCACCGCGCCCGAGGGCACCGATCCGCTCGCCGCCGAGCGCGTCTGCGAATTCTGGCGGCGGCTAGGCGCGATGGTCGAGACCATGGAGCCGGCGCATCACGACCGCGTGCTCGCGGTCACCAGCCACTTGCCGCACCTGATCGCCTATACGATCGTCGGCACCGCATCGGACCTGGAGGAAGTGACCGCGTCGGAGGTGATCAAATATTCCGCGGGCGGCTTCCGCGACTTCACGCGCATCGCCGCGTCGGATCCGACCATGTGGCGCGACGTCTTCCTGTCGAACCGCGAGGCGGTGCTCGACATGCTCCAGCGCTTCACCGAAGATCTCACCAGCCTTCAGCGTGCGATCCGCTGGGGTAAGGGCGACGAGCTGTTCGACCTGTTCACCCGCACCCGGGCTGTCCGCCGCTCGATCATCGACCAGGGGCAGGACGACGCCCGGCCGGACTTTGGCCGCGCGCACGATTAAACGCAAATCTCTCCTTACAGAGGAGGATGGTTGAGGTGGTTCATCTCGGCATGCACTCGTGCCTCGATCTCTGCACGAGGCAGGCCGGCGGGTATCGGATCGCCGAAGCGGAACGTGACGGTGCCCGAATGCAGCGGCCCGACCTTGGGCCACACCCGCGCCGAATCCAGCGCGATCGGGATCAGCGGGAGGCCCACCGCGCGGTATAGTCCGGCGAGGCCGGCCTGGAGGGGCGGCGCCTCGCCTATCGCGCTGCGGGTGCCTTCGGGGAAGATCACCACGGGGCGTCCGGCGGCGCCCGCCGCCTTGGCCTCCCGCATCATCTGCCGCAGCGCCGAGGCCGATCCGCTACGGTCGATCACGATGATGCCATAGCGTTTGGCCGCCCATCCCCATACCGGGATCCGGGCATATTCCTGGCGCATCACCACCGCCGGCGCATCCAGCAGGCGGACGAGTTCGAAGGTTTCGTAAAAGCTCTGGTGCTTGGCGGCATAGAGCGCCGGCCCGCGCATCGGCGCGCCGTCGAAGCGCGTGTGGATGCCCATCAGGTTGCGCGCGCACCAGCCGTGATAGCGCGTCCACCCCACCACCCAGCTGCGGAAGAAGCTCTTCCCGAACAATGCAGCCACCGGCGCGAGCAGCACGATCGGCACCGACCCGCCATAGAAGGCTGTCTTGAAGATCAGCGCCCGCAGCCGCTCCATCAATCGGCCCTCAGCCACAGCGCGATCCGGCGCACCAGATATTTGTTGTACTCACGCAGCAGCACGCGCCATCCGGTGATGCTGCGCACGCCGTCGCCTACCACCTCGACATCGCTGCCCAGGCTGTGCACCAGTTCCATCCGCGCGCGCGGCATGTGCCAGTCGGTGGTCACCAGCCGCACCGATTTGAAGCGATGCCGCTTCACCCAGGCGGCGGTCTCCTCGGCGTTGGACCGAGTGTCGACCGCCTGCCAGCCCAGATCGATGCAGCAGGAGAACAGCTTGCGGTCGATCTTGTACTCCACGGCGAATTCGACTGGCCGAACGTCGACATCGACGCCGCTGACCAGCATCCGTTCGGCCTCACCATCGCGCAATACCCTCAGCCCGCGATCGATCCGCCCGGATCCGCCGGTCACCACGACGATGCCGTCGGTCTTGCGGCCATCGAGCGGCCTGCCGAGCGAGAGCATGAACACGCCAAAGCCCAGCGCCCAGGCGACGATCAGCACCAGGATCGTCCGCCAGATCACAGCGTCTTGCCCAGGGTGCGCAGTACCGCCACGCGCGCGGCGACTGTCGCCAGCAGCGCGAACAGTACCGGCAGCAACAGCAGGACCAGCCAATCGCGCAGGGCCAGCGTCACGCCGGTGAGCACTTCGGAGCCCACCGCCGCCATGCGCGCCTGAAGGAACCACACCACTGCGAACGCCACCACCGCACCCGCGAGCCCGCCGCTGAGCGTGTCAAAGGCAATGCGGCGCTGGAACAAGCGGGCGATCTGGACATCGGTGGAGCCGAGCATGTGCAGCACATCGATCGTGTCCCGGTGCGTGTCCAGCCCCGCGCGCGTGGCGAGCAGCACCACCGCGGCGGTTGCGGCGGCGATCAGCAGCATGAGGCCGACGGCAAGCCAGCTCATCGTCACCAGGAAGCTGCGCACGGGGGAGAGCCACTGGGCGTGCCGGTCCACCCGCGCGCCCGGCGCGACCCTGCGCGCCGCCTGTTCGACTCCGGACGCGTCGTTGCCGCGCAATTCGACATCGATCATCGCCGGCATCGGCAGGTCGGGATCGAGCCCGGAGTCTCCCAGCCACGGACGCAGCAACTCGGCAAGCCGGGTACGGTCCACTTCCTGGGCGCCGGAAACGCCGGGAAGCGTTCGCAGCGTGGCGAGCAGCGCCGCGGCGTGGCGGTCGCGCGCCTGGGCGTCGGGATCGACGATCTGCACGGTCAGCCGCCCGGTCAGCTGGCGGTCCATCTGCGCGGTGGCGGCAAACATGCCGAGCCCCAGCGCGCCGGCCAGCACAGTCAGGAAGACCATGATCGCCATGATCCAGGTCATCACCCGCGCACGCCGCCCGGTGTCGAGCAGGCTGCGGTTGCGAGCGGCAGGTCCGTATTCGACCATCAGGCCGACTTTGGCGGATTGCGCAGCGCGCCGGTGGCGTCGCTCAGCCGCCCCTGTTCGATCCGCATCATGTGCGCGGTGGGGATGCGATTGATCAGATGGAAATCGTGCGTTGCCACCACCACGGTGGTGCCGAGCCGGTTCAACGATTCGAACAAGTGCAGCAGCCGCTCGGCCATGGCGGGATCGACATTGCCGGTCGGCTCGTCGGCGACCAGGATCTCGGGCCGCCCGATCACCGCGCGGGCGATGGCGATGCGCTGCTGCTCGCCGCCCGACAGCGTCGGCGGCTTGGCACGGCTCCGCTCGATCAACCCGACCCAGGCCAGCATCTCGCGCACCGGCGCTTCCACGTCGCTCTCCGGCACGCCCGCCACGCGCAGGGGCAGCGCGATGTTGTCATAGGCCGACAGGTGCGGAACCAGGCGGAAGTCCTGGAACACCACCCCGATGCGGCGGCGGAAGCCGGGCAGACGGGCGCGGGGCAAGACGCCCGCATCCTCGCCGAACAGCCGGACCACGCCGCGCGAAGGCCGCTGGGCGAGGTAGAGCAGCTTGAGCAACGAGGTCTTGCCCGCGCCCGACGCGCCGGTGAGGAAATAGAACGCGCCGCTCTTCAATCCGAAATTGACGTCAGAAAGCGTCTCCGGCCCGCTGCCATAGCGCAGCCCGACATTTTCGAATTGAACGATATTGGCCATAAGCGCGGCCACCGGCTCCTTGTCTGCGTAACGCCAGCCATTGCACGTCCGTTCGGGTCGCTCAAGCCGAGCGCCAGCGCGCCGGACTCTTGTTCGCCCGATTCGAACGGGGTAGGTTCGGCGCGACCGGCCAGTGGGCAAGCCGGTGCTTGAGACGGTTCATGATCCTCGAATGCAGCCAGTGCCGGACCCGGTACCTCGTCCCCGACACCGCCGTCGGCGCGCAGGGGCGCACGGTGCGCTGCGCCAATTGCAAGCATAGCTGGTTTCAGGCGCCGCCGGTCGGCGAGGCCCTCGCTGCCCCCATGGCCGTGCCTGAGCCCTCCGCGCCGCCGCCCGAGCCGGCACCCGCACCGCGCGTGCCCGAACCTGTCGTGCCGCGCACCGCGATGGAGGCCCCCCGCGCCCAGCCCGCGCCGCGGCTATACGAAGACGCGCTTGCCGATGCCGGTCCTGACTATGATCCCTTCGCGCCGCGCCCGCCCTTTCGCCCCCGCAAGAACCCGGCGCGTAAGTGGACCGCCGCCGCGATCGTCGCGGGGGTGTCGATGCTGCTAGGGCTCGCAGCCATCCTTTATTCCGGCGCGCCCGGCATCGCCGCGCAGCTAGGCCTCGGCATTGGTGGCCCCGTGGAGACCCCGCTGCTGTTCAGCGACAAGAGCGTGGAGCGCAAGGTCATGCCGAACGGCAGCGAGGCGCTGGTCGTCTCCGGCAAGGTCCGCAATCCCACCGGCGACCGTCAGCAGGTGCCCGACATCCGCGTCGAGCTGCGCAATGCTTCGGATGACTTGGTCTATAGCTGGCGGATCACGCCGGAGAACCGCCAGCTGGCGCCGAACGGCTTGCTCGATTTCACCGGCGCCAAGGTCGATGTCCCGGCCAATGCCACGGTGGTGCAGCTCAGCTTCGCGAGCGAGATCGGCGGCTGATCCAGGCGAAGCGGCCGCCGTTCAATAACGCGGCGGCGACCATGCCCATGCCCGACGCCAGCACCAATCCGGTCGTGTCCATGCCGATCTTCACCAGCCACAACCCGGCTCCACCGGTGACGACGAAGAAGGCGAGGATGCCGTTGATCCCCGCCGCCACCTGATCGCCGAGCGACCGCAGCGCATAGACGAACACCACCTGCACGCCGTCGAACAGGATGAACGGCGCCCAGATCGCCAGCATCGCCATGGCGAGCGCGTGCACGCCCTCGCCCGCCGGGAATAGTTGGATGAAGGGGGAAGGCGCGAACACCAGCACCAGGGCGAGCAGACCGGTGGCGAGCGCCGCCAGCACCGCGGCGATCATCGTCCGCCCCTCCGCCGCCTGCGGCACGCCTTCGCCCACCGCGTTGCCGACGCGCACGCCCGCCGCCGATCCCAGCCCCAGCGCCACGGCGAAGGTGACGTTGTGGATCGAGAACACGATCTGAAAGGCATGCGCCTGGACGTCGCCCAGCTGTGTCGACAGCGCGATCAGGATCGCGAAGCCGACCAACTCGAGCCCCGACGCTACCGCCGGCACCACCCCGAAGCCCAGCAGCCGCACTGCTCCGGCAAAGGTGGCGGCGCTGGCGAAGTCGGACAGGTCGCGCACCCCGCGCGGCTCGGCGCGGGGCAAGGTCCAGGCGACCGCGACCATGCCGATCGCGCCGAGCGCCGAAGCAATCGCCGTCGCGCCCGCAGCACCCACCGCGCCCAGCGCCGGCAGCCCCAGATGCCCGCCCGAAAGCGCCCAGGCGAGCAGCGCGTTGGCCGGCAGGATGGCCAGATTGACCACGGTCACGCGCTGCGGCCGGCTCACCCCTTCCAGAAAGAAACTCGCGGCGATGATCACCAGCTGGAAGGGGTAAGCGAGCGCCATCACCCGCACCACCGCCGCCGCGCCGGGCACCGTGGCGGGCGCGACGCCGATGCCGCGCAGCATCGGTTCGGGAAAGGCGAACAGGATCGCGCCGCTGATCAGCCCCAGCAGCACCGCCAGCGCGAGCCCCTGGTGCAGCACCCGTCCGGTCTCGCGGAGTTCGCCCGCGCCGTCGGCACGCGACACATGCACCAGGATGCCGGTCAGCGCGCCCAGCCCCATGACAATGCCGGGGAAGGTGATCGCCCGGCTGGCGCCCAACGCCGCGGCTTCATGCGCGCCGGTCAGGCCCACCACCGCTACGTCGGTGACGTGGAGGATCGTCCAGTTGAGGCTGGTCAGCATCACCGGCCATGCCAGCGCCAGGATGCGGCGCATTTCAGCGTAAAGGGCGGGAGTCAGCTGCATGGCCGCGGGCTTAGGGGTCCGCGATGATTCAGGAAAGTGCGCAAACCCCGCTTGCCATGCTCTGGACTGGCTGCTAGGGGCCGCTGCCTTACCAGCCGTCGGGGCTCTCCGACGGAGTTTCACGTGCGGTCGTGGCGGAACTGGTAGACGCGCAACGTTGAGGTCGTTGTGGCCGAAAGGCCGTGGAAGTTCGAGTCTTCTCGACCGCACCAGAAACCAAAAGCGGCGCCCTTCGGGGCGCCGTTCTTTTTTCCGAGCTCTGGCACATTCTTGCGACAAGTCGCTTGTAGCGAGGCGCTACGCACGCCGGTGCCAAACGTGCGGGCGCTGAGGGAGTTCTATCGTATGCGGAAATGGGGATGCGCGATCGCGGGGCTGATCGTCGGCGCCTGGCCGGTGACGGCGATGGCCCAGGACCAGAGCCAGACACCCCCCGTCGCCGAACCCGCGCCGTCGCCCGATGCCGAAGCCGGCATCGCTGAGGAAGGGGCCGAGGAGCAGCCCGAGGAGATCGTCGTCACCGGCACGCTGCGCGGCGCGGTGCAGAGCGATATTCCGGCCGAGGTGCAGCTCTCGCCGGCCGATATCCGCTCCTATGGCGTCAACAGCATTTCCGAACTGCTGACCGAACTCGCGCCGCAGACCGGCAGCGGTCGGGGGCGGGGCGGCGATGCGCCCGTGGTGCTGCTGAGCGGCCGCCGGATCTCGGGCTTCCGCGAGCTTCAGGACATTCCCACCGAAGCGATCGAGCGCGTCGACATCCTGCCCGAGGAAGTCGCGCTCAAATATGGCTATCGCGCCGATCAGCGCGTCGTGAACATCGTCCTGCGCGAGCGCTTCCGTGCCGTCACGACCGAACTCACCGGATCGATGCCCACCGCCGGCGGCACGGTCACCTCGCGCGGCAACTTCGGCCTCAACCGGATCAGCCGCGACGGGCGGCTGCAGTTCGACGTGAAGTACAACGCGACCTCCGGCCTGCTCGAAAGCGAGCGGGATCTTTTGTCCCGCAATGCCGCCGGACAGCTGGCCGACGTGCGCGGCAACATCACCGGCATCGACGGCGGGCAGATCGACCCCGCACTCAGTGCGCTTGTCGGATCCCCCGTGACGCAAGCGGGCGTACCGGTTGCGGCAGCGGGCGGCATGCCCACGCTAGCCGATTTCGCCGGCACCGCGGGTACGCTCAACGTCACCGATCTTTCCCCCTATCGCTCGCTGATTGCTCCGTCCAAGCAGCTGAACCTGAACGGCGTGCTGACCCGCAACCTGTCGGAGAAGGTCACCGGGACCTTCAACCTAAGTCTCGACGCCACTCAAAGCCGTACGCTGCTCGGCCTGCCCGACGGCACGCTGACGATCGGCGCGGACAGTCCCTTCTCGCCCTTCGCGCAGGATGTGCAGCTCGACCGTTTCTATGACGAACTCCTGCCACTCTCCCGGTCGACGCGCAGCACCACCGCGCATGCCGGGTTCAGCTTCAACGGTGATGGCCTGCCCTGGGACAAGGAATGGCGCTGGTCGCTGACCGGCAATTACGACCGGACGAACAGCCGCACGATCACGCAGCGCGGGATCGACCTGTCACCCGCACAGGCGCTGGCCGACGCCAACGATCCCGGCTTCAATCCTTTCGGTCCGCTGCCGCTGTTCGCCTTAAACAGCCTGCCGGCGAACTTCGCCCAGTCGACCACCAATGTCGGGTCGGTGGACGCGCTGCTGAACGGTCCATTGTTCAAGCTTCCCGCCGGGGATGTCGCCACCAGCATCCGCGTCAGCGGCCGCACCTCGGACCTCGACAGCTATTCGCTATCGAATGGTGTCGCCCGCACCGGTGATATTTCGCGCCAAAGCGGCAGCTTCCGGGCGAATATCGATCTGCCGCTCACCAGCCGCCGCCGCGAGGTGTTGAGCGCGATCGGCGACGTGTCGCTCAACGGCAATATCGAAGTCGAACAGCTTTCGGATTTCGGCACGCTGATCACCACCGGCTATGGCGTCAACTGGTCGCCCATCCCGGCGCTGCGGCTGATCGCCTCGTTCACCGACGAAGAAGGTGCGCCGAGCGCGAGCCAGCTTGGCGGCCCGATCCTGGTCACGCCCAACGTCCGCGTGTTCGATTTCGTGCGCGGCGAGACAGTGGACGTGACCACCACCACCGGGGGCAATCCCTTCCTGACCGCTGACAGCCGCCATGTGATGAAGCTGGGCTTGAACCTGCGCCCCTTCGAGAAAGAGGATTTCAACCTCAGCGCCAATTATGTGACCAGCAAGACGCGCAACCAGATTTCCAGCTTCCCCTCGATCACGGCGCAGGTGGAAGCAGCGTTCCCCGGCCGCTTCACCCGCGATGCCAGCGGCCGCCTGATCGCGCTCGACAACCGGTCGGTGAATTTCAACCGTGCGGAGCGGCAGGAACTGCGGTGGGGGTTCAACTTTTCCAAGGCGCTGACTTCGGCGCGGGAGCGGGAGTTCCAGGCCCGCCGCGCCCAGATGCAGGCCGCTCGAGAAGCCGCGCGCTCCGAAGGCAGCGCTCCGCCCGCCGAAGTGACGCCACCGGGTGATCGTCGGCAAGGCGCAGGCGAGGGGCAGCGCCCGGGCGGCTTCTTCGGCAGGGGACCTGGTGGGCCGGGGGGCGGACGCGGCGTCGGTCCGCGCGGCGGCTTTGGCGGCCGGGGTCCGGGCGCACGCGGCGGGCGGCTGCGCTTCAGCCTGTTCCACACCTGGCAGTTCAAAAACGAGATCGAGATTCGCGACGGCCTGCCCGTGCTCGACCTTCTCGACGGCGCCACGCTGGACGATACCAGCGGCAACGGCGTCAGTGCGCACGCGCTGGAGGGCAATGCCGGCTACAACAAGGACGGTTTGGGCGTGAACCTGACCGGCAATTGGCGCAGCGGCCGGCAGGTGCTGACCGGTGAGGCGGGCAGCGGCGACCAGCTGAACTTCAACAGCCTGACGACGCTGAACCTGCGTGTGTTCGCCGATCTCGGCCAGCTCGCCGGCCCGCGCAAGCGCTGGGCGCGCGGCAGCCGCGTAAGCCTCAGCATCCAGAACATCTTCGACGCGCGCCAGCGCGTCACCGATGCCACTGGGATCGTGCCGCTGAACTTCCAGCGCGATCTGGTCGATCGCCAGGGCCGCACGGTGCGCTTGAGCTTCCGTAAGCTGTTCTTCTGAGCCAATGCCGCAGCCCCGCGGTGCTGGCGCGGCGCGGGGGTTTCGGCTAGCGGAACGGGCATGAGCCAGCCCCATATCGTCGCCCTCGGCGGCACGCTCCGCGCCGAATCGACTACGGGACGGCTGCTCGCCGCAGCGCTGTCGGCGGCGGAGGCGCGCGGCGCGCGCACGACGCTGCTCACCGGCGACGCCATCGCGTTCCGGCACTACGAACCCGGTCTGGGCAAGGGAGATGCCGCCATCACCCGCTATCTGGAAGCGCTGCGCACCGCAGATGCGGTGATCGTCGGTTCACCGGGCTATCATGGCACGCTGTCAGGGTTGGTGAAGACCGCGCTCGACTATGTCGAGGAACTGCGGACCGATGACCGGGTCTATTTCGACGGAATCCCGGTGGGCCTGCTCGCCACCGCCGCGGGCTGGCAGGCGGCGGTCTCGACCCTGCACGCGCTGCGCACCATCACCCACGCCCTGCGCGGCTGGCCGACGCCGCTTGGCCTGGCGATAAACACTGCCGAACCCGGCGACGCGATCGTCCGCGCGCGCGGCGGCATCGACACCATGGTTGGCCAGATTTTCACCTTCCTGAACCGCTGACGCATCGGGTTTCGCGCACCGCAGTTCCCCGGCGAGGGTCTGGCCCAGCTGCGCTGCCGTCGAAGCGGCGATATGCCATCGCAAGTTCGCCGAAACTGGGCCACCGCCTTGCCGGGGATGGCTAGGCTTTGACGCGGTGCGCCCAGCCACTCACGGCTCGAACCAGTGCCGCCGTACGAAATACCCGGCGATCGCCACTGCCATCGCCACGCACACCCCCACGACGCCCCAGAACGCCCAAGATGCATGTGCAAAGGGTATCCCCTCGACATTCATTCCCAAGAGCCCAGTGAGAAAGGTCAGCGGCAGAAACACCATGGCGACGATCGCGATCATCAACGAGCGCTGGTCGATCTGCTCGGCGCGAAGGTCGGTCAGCGTCTCGTGCATCACCGCCGCGCGCTCCCGGATGCTTTCCAGCTCCTCGGCCATGCGCGCCGCACGATCCGCGGCGGCGTTCAGATGCAGCCGGTCGTCGTCGCGCAGCCATTCGCCCGGCAGCGCTGCGAGCCGCTCCAGCGCCGCACGCTGCGGATTCAGGAAACGGCGATAGCCGATCGCTTGCGTGCGCGTCTGGTTGACGCTTCGGCGCAGCTGGAACACTTGCTTGCCGGCGATCTGTTCCTCGCAATCGTCCAGCGTATCGCCCAGATCGGCGACCACGGGATCCAGTTCCTCGGTGATCGCCTGCGATATCGCGGCGATCAGGTCGCCCGGGTCCAGGATCTCTCCGGCCTCCACTTGTTTGCGCACCGGATCGATGGCGTTGAGCGGTTTGCGCGTGACCGAGAAGACATGCCCGCCCTGCGCATAGATGCGGATCGAGGCGAGCGGGTCCGAACTGCCCATCGCTTCGGAAGACAGGCCGCGCAAGTTGATCACCGCGCCATCGCCCACCGCGTCGCAGCGCGGGCGCGTTTCGACGGCGGTCAGCGACTCGAGAACGAAAGGTCCAAGCCGCGCCTCGCCACCCAGCCACGCCTTGGCGCGTCCGTCATTGGTCGTCAGGTGCGTCCAACTGAGATTGGCCTGCTCGTGCAGCGCCTCACGCAGCGTGGTCTTCCGTGCCTTTCCCTCGTGCACGACATAGGCAAAACCGCTCAACCCGCCATCTCCAGGTCCACCGACATGCCCTCGCCTGACTCCGTCGGCGGCGCGTCGCAGGGAATCCGTACCGCATCGGCTCTGGCGCGGTCCAATATCGCGTCGGGCACGTCGGGCCGGTGGAACAGGCGGTCCGCGCCCGCCAAGAACCGCGCCTCGCGCAGGGTAAGATCATCCGGATCGCCTGACCTGAGCCGAATACGGATGAGCGCGCGAGAGGGTGCCGCCGCGCGCGCCAGCCATGGGCCGACTGCATCTTCGGAACCCTCCAGCAGAGGGTCGAGCTGCCCCGCGAAGGCCGCTCCCAACGCCCGCCGCCGCTCCGCGCCATCGGGCCACCGCGCCCGCATCGCGCCTCGCGCGGCGTGCAATGCCTCGGCCAATCGCCCAAGCCGCGCCGGCAGCAGCACCTCCAGCTTCTGTCGCAGCGCCGCGGCCAGCCCCGCCGACACGCCAGCGGTGCCGATCGCCACCAATACGGGTGAGCGATCGACGATCGCGGGGACCGTGAAGTCACAAAGCTCGGGCCGGTCGACGGTGTTCACCAGCACGCCACGCTCGCGCAGCGCCGTCACGATCCGTTCGGGATCGTCCACGGCGACCACCGCCAGGCTTGCCCGATCCTCGATCCCCACGATCTTCGCACCGGCGCGCTCCAGCAGCCGCCGCTTGGCCTCCGCCGCTTCGCCTTCGCCGATCAGGATCACCGGCCGCCCCGCCAGCTTCACGAACAAGGGCAGGGCGGGCAGGCTCATTTCAGCCAGTCCGGGACATGCTCCTCGGCCATGATCGTCTCGGCGGCGATCCGCCCAGCGACCACGGCATAGGTGTCGCCCGACACCAGCACTTCGGGCACCAACGGGCGGCTGTTGTACGTGCTCGCCATCGTCGCGCCATAGGCGCCGGCGCTGCGCAGCACCGCCAGGTCGCCGGACTTCACCACGTCGATCTCGCGCCCTTTGGCGAACACGTCGCTCGATTCGCATACCGGGCCGGCAACGTTGGCGGTCATCGTCTCGCCGCTCGGCTTCACCGCGACAAAGTCGTGATAGGCATCGTACAGCGCCACGCGCGCCAGGTCGTTCATCGCCGAGTCGACGATGACATAAGGATGCGTGACGCCGGGCTTTACCCACAGCACCTGCGTCAGCAGCACGCCGGCATTGGCGGCGATGACCCGGCCAGGCTCGAACATCAGCTCGACGTCCCAGCCGCGCGTGACCCGCGCGACCATCTCGCCGAACTCGGCCGGGGATGGGGGAGTGTCGGTGGTACGGTACGGCACGCCCAGCCCGCCGCCCAGATCGACATGGGTGATGCTGTGCCCGGCGGCGCGCAATTCGGCGACGAGCTCGCCGACGCGGGTATAGGCCCGCTCCAGCGGCTCCAGGCTCTGGAGCTGGCTGCCGATATGCACCGCAACGCCGCGCAGGTTCAGACCCTGCAGCGGCGCGAGCCGGTCGAAGATCGCGCGCGCTTCGCTGATCGGCAGCCCGAACTTGTTCTCGGCGCGTCCGGTGGAAATCTTCTCGTGGGTTCCCGCGTCAACGTCCGGGTTGACCCGCAGCGTCGCCGGCGCCCGAATATTCCGAGCGACCGCGAGTTCGGAAAGGACCACGCCCTCTTCTTCCAGTTCCAGATTGAACTGGCCGATCCCGGCGTTCAGTCCCTGGTCGAGCTCGGCGCGGGTCTTACCCACGCCGGAAAACACGATGCCTTCGGGCGGCATGCCTGCCGCCAGCGCACGTGCCAGCTCGCCGCCCGACACGACATCGGCGCCAAAGCCTTCATTGGCGAGCAATCGCAGCACCGCCAGGTTCGGATTCGCTTTGATCGCAAAGGCGATGCGCGCGCGCGGGACGCCAGCCAAACCCTCGCGGAACGCGCGGGCGTGGCGTTGGAACGTGGCAGTGGAATAGACATAGACCGGCGTGCCGACATCGGCGGCGATGCGCGCAAGCGGCACATTCTCGGCGTGGAGTTCGCCGTCGATCAGCGTGAAATGGTCCATCGTATTCCGTCAGTTCGGGGGAGGCAGGTCGAACTCGTCGCTGCGGCGACGCTCCGAGCTCTGGATCAGTTCGTCGCTGCGCGCCGGTCGCGTCAGCGGCGCGGGCTGCAACAGGTCGGCCGGGGTCGGTGTGGCAGTCGCGCCATAGGGCGGAGGCGGCAGCGCCTGCCCCTCAGCAGGCTTCAGGTCGCCGCGCGCACCGCAGCCCGCCAGAGCAGCCGACATTGCCACCAGCAACAACTGTTTCATCGCTCGTTCTCCTCACGCGCCGCACGTGCCGCCGCGATCGCCTCGCGCACCCGCATTGGCGACGTGCCGCCAAAGCTGGTGCGGCTCGACACCGATGCATCGACGCTCAGTACGTCATACACGCGTCCGTCGATCCGCGCGTCGATTGCTTGCAGCGCGTCCAGGGGCAGCTGGTCGAGCCGCAGGTTTTCGGCCTCGGCCTTCGCCACTGCGCGCCCGGTGATGTGATGCGCCTCGCGGAACGGCACGCCGGCTTCGCGCACCAGCCAGTCGGCCAGGTCCGTCGCGGTGGAAAAGCCGGCTTCCGCCGCCGCGCGCATCCGCGCCTCGCGAAAGGTCGCGCTTTCGACCATGCCGGTCATCGCCGCGATCGACAGCCCCAGCAGGTCGTGCGCCTCGAACACCGGCGGCTTGTCGTCCTGCATGTCCTTGGAATAAGCGAGCGGCAAGCCCTTCATCGTCATCATCAGGCTCATCAGCGCGCCGGTGATCCGCCCCGAATGACCGCGCACCAGCTCGGCCGCATCGGGGTTGCGCTTTTGCGGCATGATCGAGCTGCCGGTCGACCATTGGTCGCTCAAGGATACGAAGCCGAAGGGCTGGCTCGCCCAGATCACGAATTCCTCGGCCAGCCGCGACAGATGCAGCGCGCATTGCGACGCGCAGGTGAGATATTCGAGCGCGAAGTCGCGGTCGGACACCGAGTCGAGGGAATTGCGAGTCGGCCCGTCAAAGCCAAGCGCCCCGGCGGTGGCCTCACGGTCGAGCGGGAAGCCAGTGCCGGCCAGTGCTGCCGATCCCAGCGGGCACAGGTTCATCCGCGCCCGCGCATCGGCGAAGCGCGAGCGGTCGCGGCCGATCATTTCGTAATAAGCCATCAGATGGTGGCCCAAGGTCACCGGCTGCGCGCTCTGCAAATGCGTGAAGCCCGGCATCACCGTCGCGGCATGCTCTTCGGCGCGCATCAGCAAGGCTTCCTGGAAAGCGTCCAGCGCCGCCTCGACCTGGTCGATGGCGTCGCGCACCCACAGCCGGAAGTCGGTCGCGACCTGGTCGTTGCGCGATCGCGCGGTGTGCAGCCGTCCAGCAACCGGCCCGATCTTCTCGGACAATCGCGCTTCGGTCAGCATGTGGATGTCTTCGAGCGCCAAGTCGTCGGGCACACCCTCGGCCTCGAATGCGTCGGCGACCTGTGCCAGCCCGTCCGCGATCCATTCGGCATCCTTGGCCGCAACGATGCCCTGCTTGCCCAGCATGGCAACATGCGCCTGGCTGCCGCGAATGTCCTGTCGCCACATGCGCTTGTCGAAGGGGATAGACGCGTTTATCTCACGCATCACTGCGGACGGCCCTTCGGCGAACCGCCCACCCCACATCGCATTGGAGCTGTCCTTGCGCCCAGCTATCGCGCTTCTCCTCACAGGCTTGGTGGCAATCGGCGGCTGCGATAGGGCCTCACAGCCGCCGCAGCAAGCGACGCAAAACAACTCCGCCGCGCCGGCGCCCACGCCGGGCAGTGTGGACCGCAGCCACAAGGGCGCGGCGGCGCCCTCGATCCCGTTCGAGGATCCCGCCGGCAAGACAGTGACGCTCGCCAGTTTCAAGGGCAAGCCGGTGCTGCTCAACCTGTGGGCGACCTGGTGCATCCCCTGCATCAAGGAGATGCCGACGCTCGACGCCCTTGCCGGGCAGAAGGCCGGTGCGCTCCAGGTTCTCGCTGTCAGCCAGGATTTCAAGGGCAGCGAAGCCGTCACCCCGTTCTTCCAAAAGAACGGGTTCAAGCATCTCCAACCCTATCTCGATGCCGACGCGGCGTTCAGCCTGGGGCTGGGCGCAAATCTGCCCACGACGATCCTCTATGATTCGGCGGGCAAGGAAGTCTGGCGTGCGCTGGGCGAGCGCGACTGGGCAGGCGCCGGAATGGCGGCGTTGCTGGCCGAAGCGCAATGATTTTAGCAAGTTGGATGCCCCGTGAGGATTCGAACCTCAATTAACGGAGTCAGAGTCCGTAGTCTTACCTTTAGACGACAGGGCACCAAGAGGGGTGCGCAATAGTCGGCGGATTCTGCCCTGTCAACGCCGTCGTGCGACCTTGCTTGCCCTCATTCCTTCGCTGCGCTAGCCTGCATCCCAAGCACCGGCGGTTCCGTTTTGGAGCCGTGACGGAAGAAGATAAGTGAGTGAAACCATGGGGGATGGCTCCGCCAGACTGCCCCGCGGCCGGAGGAACGTTGCTCCCCGGCCTGCGCCCAAGCCGCTCGAAGAGCGGCAAATCCGTGCGCGGATGCCGGAAGGGCGGCATTATGCCGCGCTCGATCTGGGCACCAACAATTGCCGCCTGCTGATCGCGCGCCCCGCCGGATCGGCGTTCGTGGTCATCGATGCGTTCTCGCGAATCGTCCGGCTGGGCGAGGGATTGGCCGCGAGCGGCAAGCTGTCGGATGCCGCGATCGATCGGACGCTGGCGGCGCTGCGGATTTGCGCGGAAAAGCTCAAGCGCCGCAACGTTGCGCTCGCCCGCTCGGTCGCGACCGAGGCCTGCCGCCAAGCTTCGAACGGGCCCGCCTTCATCGAACGCGTCTATGCGGAAACGGGGATCGCCCTGGACATCATCACCGCCGAGGAAGAAGCGCGCTTGGCCGTGCTCGGCTGTCACGCGTTGCTCGAAGCGGGGGATGGCCCGGCTCTGGTGTTCGACATTGGCGGCGGCTCGACCGAGCTGGTGCTGGTCGATTCGCGGTCGCCCGTGCCCCGCATCCTGGACTGGCACAGTGCGCCCTGGGGCGTTGTCTCGCTGACCGAATCGGCGCGCGCCGAGGACACGGCCGAGGGGCGCGCCCGCGCTTATGCCGACATGCGCGCCCGTGTCGCCGAAAGCTTCGCGCCCTTTGTCGCGCGGCTGAAGCGTCCGCGCGGCACCCCGCGCCTGCTTGGCACCAGCGGCACCGTGACGACGCTCGCCAGCGTCCATCTCGGGCTGCCCAGCTATGACCGGTCGGTGATCGACGGCCTGATCGTTCCATCCGCAGCGATGCGTGACGTCAGCCGCCGCATCGGCGCCATGAGCATCGCCGAACGCGGCCAGGTCCCCTGCATCGGCAACGAGCGCGCCGATCTGGTGGTCGCCGGCTGCGCTATCCTCGAGACGATCCTGGATCTATGGCCGGCCGAACGGCTCGGCATCGCCGACCGCGGCATTCGCGAGGGTATTTTGCGTCGATTGATGAACGGAGACACGTTGTGAGCCGCGGCGGAGCACGGGGCCATACCCGCGTAAAGACGGCGCGCAGCCGCACCGCGCAATCGACGCGCTGGCTCGAGCGCCAGTTGAACGATCCCTATGTGAAGCGCGCCAAGGCCGAAGGCTATCGCAGCCGCGCCGCCTACAAGCTTACCGAGTTGGACGAAAAGTTCGGCTTCCTGCGCGGGTCCAAGCGCATCATCGACTTGGGGCTCGCCCCGGGCGGCTGGACGCAGGTCGTGCGCAAGCGCTTGCCAGGCGCCAGCGTGGTCGGCATCGACTTGCTTCCGGTGGATCCGATCGAAGGCGCCACCATTCTCCAGATGGACTTCATGGACGATGCCGCGCCCGCACGCCTGATCGAGGAGCTGGGCGGCGCACCCGACCTGATCCTGTCCGACATGGCCGCGAACACCGTCGGTCACCCGCAGACCGACGCGCTGCGCACCATGGGGCTGGTCGAGGCCGCGCTCGACTTCGCGCTGCGGGTGCTCGAACCCGGCGGCACCTTTGTCGGCAAGGTGTTTGCCGGCGGCGCGGATTCGAGCCTGGTTGCCGAGATGAAGCGCAACTTCACCACGGTGAAGCACGCCAAGCCCCCTGCCAGCCGCAAGGGCTCGGTGGAGTGGTTCGTCGTCGCGCAGGGCTTCAAGGGCGTACGGCCGCCCGAGGTCGAGCCGGAAAGCTGAAAATGCTCCCCCGGGCATGGATAGAAATGAAAAGGGCTCCGGATCGCTCCGGAGCCCCTTTGAAATCGTGTAAACCGCGAAAGTCTCAGCCTTCGTAATCGGCACCCAGATTCTGGTTGCGCGGCGGGGCGGCGGCGGTGAGACGGAGCGCCTCGGCCTGGGCCGACAGCGAGCCGACTTCGTCGGGTGCTTCCTCGTCGTCGATCTGCACGCGCTGCAGGCTCGACACCACGGCTTCTTCCAGATGGTCCGGACGCACGGTCTCTTCTGCGATCTCGCGCAGCGCAACCACGGGGTTCTTGTCACGGTCGCGGTCGAGCGTCAGCTCGGCGCCGCCGGAGATCTGACGCGCACGCTGCGCGGCGAACAACACCAGGTCGAAACGGTTGGGGATCTTGTCGACGCAATCCTCGACGGTGACGCGCGCCATTGAACGCTTCCTTGGTCTAGTTGTCCGGAAAGGTCGGGGACATAGCCAGCATGTGCCGGATTGTCAAGGAAATCGGCCATTCCCCAGGGCCGGTGAACCCTTCCGCGCCTTGGCGGCATGCTTGCGCCATGCCCGTCGCGACACGCAGGTCCCTGCCTTGCTCCCGTCAAACAAGCCGCGCATGACGCGGCCATGTCCGTGACCAGCCAACCCAGCTTCACCGTCGACGGCAATCGGCTGAGGCTGATCACCGAAGGGCCCGAGCGCCTCGCGGTCTTGCTCGACCTGATCCATTCGGCACGGCGCACGCTGCGTGTTCTGTACTATATCTATGTCGACGATGAAGCCGGGGCGGCGGTGCGCCATGCGCTGATCAGCGCGGCGGGACGCGGCGTGCAAGTCCAACTCATCGTCGACGGTCTGGGCAGCGAGCCGGCCGCCAGCAATGACTTTTTCGAACCGCTGCGCGCCGCGGGCGTGGAGACATGTCGCTTTGTGCCCCGCCTGGGCCGACGCTATTTGATGCGCAATCACCAGAAGCTCGCGCTTGCCGACGAGGAACGGGTGCTCATCGGTGGCTTCAACATCGAGGACGATTATTTCGAGACGGCAGAGCAGGCGGGCTGGCGCGATCTCGGCTTGATGGTCGAAGGACCCGCCGCCGCGCGGCTGGTTGGTTATTTCGACGCGCTGGCGGATTGGACCCGCCGCCCGCGCGCGTCGATGCGCTCGCTGGCCCGCACGCTTAATCGTTGGAGTGAGCCGCTCGGCACGACGCGCTGGCTGCTGGGCGGGCCAATGCAGCGATTGTCGCCCTGGGCGCGGGTGGTCAAACGCGACATGCAGCGCGCCCGCACCATCGACTTGATCGCCGCCTATTTCGCGCCGAGCCCCGCGATGCTGCGCCGGGTCGACAAGGCCGGGCGGCGCGGGCGCGTTCGGCTGGTGCTGCCCTCGAAACTCGATCACGGCGCCGCGATCTGGGCGGCGCGCTTCACTTATGCCGGGCTGTTGCGCAAAAAGGTCGAAATCTACGAATATCAGCCGACTAAGCTGCACACGAAATTGTTCGTGATCGACGAGGTCGTCCATATCGGCTCGGCCAATTTCGACATCCGTTCGATGTTTCTGAACCTGGAACTGATGTTCCGCATCGCCGATCCGACGTTTGCCGCCCATGTCCGCAGCTATGTCGATGGCGAGGTCGCGCGATCGGAGCGGATCACGCCCGAACTCTACAAGGCGCGTACTGGCCCCTGGACCCGCGTGAAGCAGTTCGGCGCCTATTTCGTCATGGCCGTGCTCGACTATAACGTCACTCGTCGCCTGAACTTCGGCCCAAGAAAGTAAAATCCTTCCCGGCACGGGGAGGGGGTCATGCGAAGCATGCCAGGAGGACCGCACACGAAAAACCCCGCGGGCCGGCGGCCGCGCGGGGTCTCAAAAGCCAGTCCGCCGGAACCCCGGCGGACGCGCTTACATCTGGTTGGCCGCCTGCTGCTCGACGCGGGCGTCGTCATTGTCGTCGGCCTTCTCGGCCAGGTCATGGCCGTTCTCGCGAACCGCGTCGGCATGATCTTCCAGCGCGTCTTCGGCCTGCTCGTTCTGCGAGTTGTCGGCCTGCGCCTCCAGCGTATCCGCCTGATTTTCGGCGGCGGCTTCGATGTTGTCGGCGGCCTTGTCATCGGCATTGCCGCCGCATGCACCCAATGCCAGCAGGCCCGCGGCAGCTGCCGCCTTCATCACGAACGTCATCGTCACCCTTTCAGGTCGTTGCACCAGCGGTACCAAGCGCCGGAAACTAACCTAAGTTCCACACGGCTCACCGCAACGATGCCGCGGCGCCCTTCAGATCCTCGACGAAGGCCGCGAATTCATCCTCCACGCGGGACTTGTCCGGCATGCGCAGCAGGAAGCTGGGATGGATGGTGATCCAGCCGCGGCCACCATCGGGCAGGTCGATCGCGCGGCCGCGCTCGCGGCTGATCGTTACGGTCTTGCCCAGCATCTGCCGCGCCGCAGTCGCTCCCAGCGCGACCGTCATCTCGGGTCGCACGATCAGGCGTTCCTGCTCGTACCACCATCGGCATGCGCTGATCTCGCCGGCGTCGGGCTTGGAATGGATGCGCCGCTTGCCCCGCGGCTCGAACTTGAAGTGCTTGACCGCGTTGGTGACGTACACGGTGCGGCGGTCGATCCCCGCCTGCGTCACCGCACGATCGAACATCTGGCCGGCCGGGCCGACGAACGGCTTGCCCGCCAGATCCTCTTGGTCGCCGGGTTGCTCCCCGACGAACATCAGCCGCGCATCCACTGGGCCTTCGCCGAACACCGTCTGCGTAGCGTGCTGATACAGATGGCAGCGGGTGCAGTGCATCGCCTCATCGCGCAACGCGGCCCAGGCCGCCTGACTGTTGCTCCCCGCTGGGGTCGCTTGCGCCGTTTCCACCATCGCCGTCTCCCGTGCCCGCGCGCCTGCGATCAGGTCTTTGACCAGCGCCGTTTCAGGCATGTTCTTCCAGTATTTGCGCGGCATCTCCTTCAACATCGCCCCCGTCTTCAGGCGGGCGGGATTGAAGATCGACGCGTAATAGGTCTTCCAGACCTCCTCGATCGGATCGCCCTCGGGCGCATCCGCCTTAGTCGCGGGCGGCCCCTCCTGGAGCGTGTCGCCGTCCCAGTGCAGCGAGAGCTCGGGCGTCAGGATCGACCAGCGCATGTTGGTGAAGCGATCGACAAAGAAGCGGGCGTTGGCGCGCACGATATGATGCTCGGGCTCGAACCACGCGACGAAGCGCGTGCCGCCATCCGCTTCGGTCTCGCGGAAGCGGACGAATGCGCGCATCTTGTGAACGTCGCGCCGCACGGCCTTAGCCATTTCTTCGAGTCGCCGCACCAGCGGGTCCGCGCGATCTTCGATCCGCTTGGGCTGATCGATCAGCCCGGTCAGCAGCGTGTAGAGCAGCGCGAACCGCTGCGGATCGGCGTGCAGGATCGCGGTCTGGGCCAAGTCGACAAACGCGCGTGAGACTCGGAACGGGGCGGGGGCGGCAGGCGCCAGCACCGCCTCGTCGCCGAACAGGTCGACCGGTGCGTCGCCCACCTGCCACACGAGTTCGGACGCCGGCACCCGCGCCTGCACCAGCGCCCGCGCGGCATCGCGCCAGCCCTCGAAATCGTCCTCGTCGGCGAGGCTTACGACGCGCACCTTACCTCCCCTCCCTAAAAGGAAGAGGCCGGTGGGGGCCGCCAAAGGCGGCTCGCGTGGGACGCGCTGGAACGCGCCTGCGCCGCGGACTCACCCCTAGCCCCTCCCTTGCAGGGAGGGGGACGACCCTAGCAGACGGCCGCCAATCACTCGCGCTCGTCGCCCGGCTTGTGCTCCTCCGCCCGCTCGAGCTCGGCGGGCTTGCGCTCCTCGAACTTCTCGCCAAGCGCTTCCTCGACCTCGGCCGACAGATGCTCGTCGGCGGTGGGGAACATCTCTTCCTCTTCCTCGTCGATATGATGCTCGTAGCGGTGGCGCATCTCGGCAAACTTGTCGTCCCAATCCGAGCTGCCGAACTCGAGGTCGAGCAACTCGCCGAGATAATCATCGACTTCCTTATGCTCGGACACCGAATGTCTCGCGTCCTCGCGCAGATCGGGGTCGCCGAGCATCGTCGCGTACAGCGACTCCTCTTCGGCCGCGGCATGCGCCTGCAAGTCCAGCCGCAGCGTCTCGAATGCCTCGCGGCGGGGTCCGTCGGTGCCGGGATGATCGCCCACGCGCTTCAGCAATGCGCGCTGGCGATCATGGTCCGCTTTCAGCACTTCGTAGATATTGGCCATGTCGAAACTCCTTCGCGCACCCAACGGCGCGCGCGAACGCATGTTTCTCCTGCGAATCGTTCGCTCAGGAATCAGGCGGCAAACAGCTCCAACTGTTCGCGCTTGGGCGCCACCAACGGGCGCAGCTCGGCCTTGTCGGCCAGCGTCACCGGCCGCCAATCCTCGGCGATCAGGAACGGCCGCACCTTGGCCACCGATGCGGTCAGCCGCGTCACATCCGCCAACCGCAGCCGCCGCCAGCGCCGCGTCGCCAGGATCGCGTCGACTGCCTTTACGCCCAGTCCCGGCACGCGCAGCAGCGCCTCGCGCGGGGCACGGTTGACGTCGACGGGGAAGCGGTCGCGGAACTTGAGCGCCCAGGCAAGCTTTGGATCGATATCGAGCGGCAGCATGCCAGTGGTCGCATCCGCCGCCGCCGCGACCTCGCCGGGTTGATAATCATAGAAGCGCATCAACCAGTCCGACTGGTACAGCCGGTGCTCGCGCATCAGCGGCGGGCGCTGAAGCGGCAGCACCGCGCTGGCGTCAGGGATCGGGCTGAACGCCGAATAATAGACGCGGCGCAGGTTGAAGCGGCCATACAGCCCCGCCGCGCGGCCGATGATGTCACCATCGGTCGCGGCGTCCGCGCCAACGATCATCTGCGTCGACTGGCCTGCCGGCGCATAGCGCGGTGCCGATTTGTAGCGTTTCTTCGCATCGGTGCCGTCGTCGATCGCCGTGCGCACGTCCTGCATCGCGCCTTCGATTTGTGGCGCCGACTTTTCCGGCGCCAGCCGCGTCAGCCCGGCGACGGTGGGCAGCTCAACATTGATCGACACGCGGTCGGCATACAGGCCCGCCTGATGCACCAGCTCGGGATCGGCGTCCGGGATTGTCTTCAGGTGGATATAGCCGCGAAAATCATGTTCCTCGCGCAGCAGCTTGGCCACCCGCACGATCTGCTCCATCGTGTAGTTGGACGAAGCGATGATGCCAGAGGAGAGGAACAGCCCCTCGATATAGTTGCGCCGATAGAAGCTCAGCGTCAGGTCGACCACTTCCTCGGGCGTGAACCGTGCGCGGCGCACGTTCGAACTCTTGCGGTTGATGCAATAATGGCAGTCGAAGATGCAGCTGTTGGTCAACAGGATCTTGAGCAGGCTGATGCAGCGGCCGTCGGGCGCATAAGCGTGGCAGATGCCCATGCCCTCGGTCGATCCCAGCCCCTTTCCGCCTTTGTCGGACTTGCGCTTGGACGTGCCGGACGACGCGCACGACGCGTCGTACTTGGCGGCATCCGCCAGAATCGCGAGCTTGGAGCGGACGTCCAACTGGGCCATGCGTTCCATTTATGTTCTTGAGACCGCGAAGTCCAGAGCAAGTGGACGCGCTTGGCCGCAGCCGGTAAGCGGCCTGCCATGAACCAGGACGACGCACGGCTGGATTGGCGCGCCGCGTCGCTGTGGATCGCCTTCGTGCTCACCTGTTTCGCCGGCTGGTCGTTCAAGAGCCACTGCATGCCCGGTGGCTGGCGCGACGCCGAGCAATATACCACCGGCTGCTATAGCGACGTGGTTCCCTTCTGGTTCGGGCGCGAAGTGGCGCAGGGCAAGATCCCCTATGTCCAGACGCGCATGGAATATCCGGTGCTTACCGGCGCGCAGATCTGGGCCGAAGGGGCGCTCACCCGCACCCTGTTCGGCCGCAAGGCGCATGACGGCCAGTTCCTTGCGATCGTCACGCTCGCCAACGCGCTGCTCGCCGCGCTGATCCTGCGCATGTTTCTGGCGGCCGGTGTGGAGCGTCGCCGGCTATGGGCGTGGGCGGCGGCACCGCCGCTGATCCTGTATCTCGGCCATAATTGGGACCTGGCCGCCGCCGCGCTGGCGGTTGTCGCGATGATGTTCGCCCGGGCCGGTCGCCTCGTTCCTGCCGCCAGCGCCGCGGCGCTTGGAGCCGCCGCCAAGCTGTTCCCCGCGCTCGCCCTGCCGCTGATCGGATTGCAGGCGCTGTTCGGGCGCGGCGGATGGCGCGCGCGCCTGGTCCGCGCCGCCATCGTCACCGCCGCCGCGATCGCCGCCTGGGGTGCGGTGAACCTGCCCGTCGCGCTGCTCGCCCCCGGCAATTGGAGCGAGTTCTACCGCTTCTCGCAGGAGCGCACCGGGACTGCCGGCGCCACCTGGGACCTGCTTGCCAACACTGGCCTGTGGGTCACCTGGCTCGATCAGCGCAATTTCTACGCCACTGCGCTGTTCTTCGCCGGCTTCGCGCTGATCGTCGCGATCGGCTGGCGCCGCCACCGCGACCATCTCTGGGTGCTGTTCACGCCGGTGCTCGCCTGGTTCATGCTCACCAACAAGGTGTATTCGCCGCAATTCGACCTGTGGCTGTACCCGATGCTGTTGCTGACTGCGCCGCGCCTCCTGCCGGTGGCGTTGTTCGCGCTTGGCGACGTCGCCGCCTATTTCGCCGAATTCTGGTTCTTCGCCGGCATGGAGGGTGCCTGGCCCGCCACCACCCCCATGCACATCGCCTATGCCGCAGGCTTCCGGGGGGCGGCGATGCTGTGGATCATCGCCGATTGCGTGCTCCGCCGCGCCCCGCACTGGACCGGTTCGGAGCCTTCCCTGCGCGCACAGCCATAGCGCGCAAACTCAAATCGGCGCATACTCGCACCGTGCGGGGAGTCGCTGGGGCGACGGGCGGGCAAAGTCGTGGGGGGCAGTGGAGGCTTACCATGATGGACACGCATGTCGCACCGCTTGCCGACGCACCAGAGGGCATCGACCCCGTGCAGCGGCTCATCTCATCCAAACGGATCGAAGGCACGCCGGTGTTCGACCGCTACGGCAAGAAAATTGGCGCCATCCATTCGGTGATGATCGAAAAGGTGAGCGGCCAGGCGACGCACGCGGTTCTCACCTTTGGCGGGTTTCTCGGGCTAGGAACGCGCGCCTATCCGATCCCCTGGCCGATGCTGACCTATGACAGCAAGGAACGCGGATACTGCCTCGACCTCAAGCGTGAGGATGTCGAGGACGCGCCGTACATGACGCTCGATCGGGCCGACCGGCCCCAGCTGACGCAGGAGCCCGCCTACCGCCACTGGGACGAGTATCTGTGACCGGCCAAAGCCGGCCTGGCCGGTCAGGGTAGCGGCAGGTCAGTCTGCGCTTCGCGGCGCGCCTTTGACTCGGCCTTGGCCTGGCGCGCCTGGCGTACGAAGCAGCCGGTGCCGCCGCCCGCGCCCACGGGGGAGCAACTGCCGGTGCCGAATGCGCCTTCTTCCAGCGCGCCTTGCGAGCGCACGGCCCAGCTTTCGGTCTGCTGCGGCGGGCCGGGCTGTTCGCGCAGCGTCTTGGGAATGCGGAAGCGTTCGGATTCATCCAGGCGACGGCAGATCACCACTTCCTCGCCGTTGGAATTGGTCGGGCACTTGTCCTCGCCATAGATCACCAGGACGCCGTTCTGCGCGGCATTTTGCGCCTGCACGGCCGTGGGAGCCGCCATCGGCGCGGCGGCAACCGCCGCGAAAAGGGCAATGCGCTTCAGCATGATCTACTCCTTCGAACCGGTCTTGCCCGGTTAACGCTTAACCGCGCCTGTCATATCCGTTTCGACACTGCAATGGCGACGCGGCACCCCATCCGGATCAGGCCGGACAGCACCGGATAGCCCAACGCAGTCTCCGCGCCGTGATCCAACGCGGTGTCGCGATGTTCCAGCTCCTCGGCCTGGAACTTCAGCACGGCCGTGCGCAGCTCGGGATCGTCGTCGTCGCGCGTCAGCTCGTCGACCTGCTGCTGGTAGTGCTTGTCGATTTCGGTCTCCACCGCGGCGGTGCATGCCATCGCCGCCGAAGGCCCCATCGCCGCCGTCACTGCGCCCAGCGCGAACCCCGCCACATTCCAGAAAGGCTGCAACGCCGTCGGCCGGATGCCGCGCCGCGCCAGCATCGCGTCAAAGAACGCGCGGTGTTCTTCCTCCTGCAACGCCATGCCGTTGATCATTCGCGCCATCGGCGTGCGGTCGCCCATGATCGCCAGCTGCCCGGCATAGATGCGCGTCGCGCCATATTCGCCGGCCTGGTCGACCCGCACCATCATGTCGCGCGTTTCGCGCTTGTCTCCGGGCTTCCAGCTCATGCGCGCGGCCTCCTTGCCGCCAGGATGAAGATCAGCACCGCCCCGCCCAGCGACAGGATCGCATTATACCCTGCCAGGCTGATCCCGAACAACGACCATTGCGGCACGTCGCAACGGATCATCGGCTTGCCGAGCGCTTCTTGCAGCATCGCCATCGGATCGCTGCCATGTGCCAGACTGGTGGTGCAGGCAGTGATGCCCTGCCACCAATGATATTCCACACCGGCATGGAACACCCCGATGCCGCCGCTCACCGCCACCAGCACGGCCGCGAACAGCACGAACAGCATCTGTACCGGGCGCGGCCGCACGACGAAGCTCAACGCCGCGACGATCATCGCGGCATAATGCGGCCAGCGCTGCCAATGGCACATCTCGCACGGCACCAGCCCGAACAGCTGAGATCCCCATGCCCCGGCGAGCAGCGCCGCGGGCAGGAGCAATGCGATCCAGCGCGCGGTGTGCAATCCGTCCCTGCGCATGCCTCAGCGGCCCTTGGACGCGACCTGGCCGGCCTTGCTGCCGGTGCGCGACACGGTCTGGATCGCATAATGCAGCTGGAAGTCCTCGATGCCCTGCTTCTTCAGCGCCTCGGGCGTTGCCGAAAAGCGCGGGTCGATGCGGGCGTCGTCCTCCAGCACGGAATCGTCGACTTTGTCCTGGTTGATCAGGTGGCGGCGCAGATCGGCTTCGCGCAGCACCGGCCGCGTCTTGTAATCGGGGTCGGAGATCTGCGGCACCAGCAGGTCGGGCTTGATCCCGCCTTCCTGCACCGAATGGCCCGAGGGCGTATAATAGCGGGCCGTCGTAAGCCGCAGCGCGGCGTGCTCGCCCATGGGCAGAATGGTCTGCACCGATCCCTTACCGAAGCTGCGTGTGCCCATCACCAGTGCGCGGTGATGGTCCTGCAACGCGCCCGCGACGATCTCCGATGCCGAAGCCGTGCCCGCATCCACCAGCACCACCAGCGGCAGCCCGGCGGTCAAGTCGCCCGGCACCATGCTCTCGGCATAATAACGCTCGATATCGCTCGCCGCACGCCCGCGCTGCGACACGATCTCGCCGTGGCTCAGGAATACGTCTGAAACCGCGATCGCCTCGCTCAACAACCCGCCGCCATTGGCGCGAAGGTCGATGACATAGCCCGACGGCTTATGCCCCAGCTGCTTGTCGATGGCCTGGATCGCCTTCACCGTGTCCGCGCCGGTCTGCGCGGTGAAGGTGTTGATGTTGATGATGCCGACACCGTTCTTCACTTCCCACTTCACCGGCTTCTGCACGATCACTTCGCGCGTCAGGGTGAATTGCAGCGGCTTGTCCGCGCCCGGGCGGATGATCGTCATCGCGATCTTGCTGCCGGGCTGCCCACGCATCTGCTGCACCGCTTCGTCCAGGCTGCCGCCGACGATGAACTTGCCGTCGATATGGGTGATGTAGTCGCCCGGCTTGATCCCCGCGCGCGCGGCCGGCGTGTCTTCGGTCGGGGCGATCACCTTGACCGCGCCGTCTTCCTCGGTCACCGTCAGCCCCAGCCCGCCATAATTGCCCTGGGTCTGGATCTGGAGATTGTCATATTCCAGCCCGTCGGCATAGCTGCTGTGCGGATCCAGCGAGGCGAGCATCCCCTGGATCGCGCCCTCCATCAGCTTCTTGTCGTCGACCTTGTCGACATAGTTCGCCTTCACCTGAGTCAGCACGGCCATGAAGGTGTCGAGCTCGCGATAGCTGCCGGTATCCACACCGGCCATTGCGCCCGAAGCTATGGGGACCAGCGCCAGCGCGCCCACGGCGGCAGTCACCTGAAGAAACGAACGCAGCATCGACACGAACTTTCAGTTCTGGGGATTTTCCCGGATATGGGGAAGGATAGCGGCCTTTTCACGGCCTGTCAGTCGAGCAATTGTACCAGGTCCACTGGCGTTCCCCGCCGCCGCAGCTCCACCGTTACGCGCGGTTCCTCGCCCCCGCCCGCGCGGCCGACCGGCGCGCCCTGCGCCACATGCTGCCCGACTCGTACCGCCACTGCGCCCAATCCCGCGAGCAGCGAGGTCCAGCCATTGCCGTGGTCCAGGATGATCACGCCGCCATAGCCGCGAAACGGCCCGGCATAGGCCACGCGCCCCGCCGCGGGCGCCCGCACGCCGGCATGTGCTGCGCAGGCGAGCGTCAGCCCGCGCGCGCGCACGCCGGTGGCCGACAATTCGCCAAAGCCGGTCGCCAGCCGTCCCCACACCGGCAGCAGATAGGGCCGTCCCCCCGGCGCTCGCGCGGCAAGCGTATCCCGCGCCGAGGGGCGGGGCAGGGGCCCTTCCAGTCCGGCGAGCGATGCGCGCACTTCGGCGGCGCTGCCCGCGCTGTCCATCTGGTCGGCGATCTCGCGGGCGCGCTCGCCCATTGCGATCGCCCGGTCGCTTTCCACCAGCGCCGTGCGGCCCAGCGCCTGTGAGCGCAGGCGATGCTCGGCCCCCAGCTGTACCAGCGCCAGCCGCTCGTCCTCCAGCCGTGCCCGGCTCTGCTGCAAGCGGGTGGCGGCGCTGCCGGCGGTCGCGCGCAACTGGCTCACCCGCTGCAACTCCGCGCGCACCCCGGCGGTACGCGCCTCCACCAGCGGCAACGCGGCGCCCAGGGCGGCACGGACATGCACCATGTCGGTGGTCGAGCCCGGCTGGATCAGTGCCAGGATCGGCGGCCGCCGCGCCATGGATTGCAGCGCGGCGAGCAGCTTCAGGATCGGGCTCTGCTGCGCGCGAAGGCCGGCGCGCTGCGCGGCAAGCAGCCGGTCGACGATCGCGATCCGCGCATCGGCAGCGGCGATGTCGGCCTCTGCCGCGCGAATTCGCTCATTGGCTGCCGCTTCTTCTGCCCTGGCCTGCGCGGCGCGGTCGCCTTCGGCAGCGGCGGCGCGCTCCAGTGCCTGCGCGCGCCCCCGCGCGGCGGAAGCCTCGGCGGAAGCGGACCTGAGCCGCACCTGCTGATCCCCCAGGCTTGGCGCCTGCGCGCCCGCCAGGCTGCCGGTCGCCAAAATCGCGGCGAGTGCCACCGGCACGAGGATCATGCGCCGCCCTTCGACTCCCCTCCCTTTCAGGGAGGGGCTAGGGGTCGGTGCGCGCGTCTGCGCGCTCAAAAGAGCGCCTGAAGCGGGGACAGCAAAGCGCCACCCGGGGCATCGAGCCTCGGCCGGCGATAACCCCACCTCTTGATCCGCTCCCTTCCAGGAAAGGGAAGAAGCGTCGACGCTCTGTGGGTCCGACACCCCCATCACCCTTCCCGGTGATACGGATGGCCCGCCAGGATCGAACTCGCCCGCCACAATTGTTCGGCCAGCATCGCACGCGCCATCATGTGCGGCCAGGTCGCCTTGCCGAACGATAACAGCATGTGCGCCTCGCTCCGCTGCGCATCGTCGAACCCGTCGGCGGCGCCGATCAGGAAACGCGTCTCGCGGATACCATCGTCGCGCCAGCGGCCCAGCCGCTCGGCCAGCGTTTTGGAAGGCAGGTTCTCGCCCTTTTCATCCAGCATCACGATGCGGGTGGCGGGCTCGACCGGCGGCAGCTTGCCGCCGGTATCGGGAAGCTCGGTGACGCGGGTAGGCCAGCCGACGCGCTTCAGATAGCGCTCGACCAGTTCGGCCTCGGGCGACCGGCCGATGCGCCCCCGCGCCACGATGTGGAGCAGCATCGGTCGCTGACGCTCAGGCCTGGGCGGCGGGCGCAGTGTCTCCGAACGCCCACATCCGCTCCAGATTGTAGAAGGTGCGGACTTCGGGGCGGAACAGGTGGACGATCACGTCGCCGGCATCGATCAGCACCCAATCGGCGGTGGCCAGGCCCTCGATGCGGGGGCTGCGGCCGAACTCGGCCTTGATCTTCTCGCCCAGCTTGGCGGCCATCGACGCGACCTGACGCGTGGATCGGCCGCTTGCAACGACCATGTAATCGGCGATGCTCGACTTGCCGGCGAGCGGGATCGAAACGGTCTCAACCGCCTGATCGTCCTCCAGCGAGTCTAGGATCAGCTTGTGCAGCGCATCGGCGTCGTCGGCGATCGCCTGCACATGGGGGGTAGTTGCCAAGATAGCTCCTTAAGGTTGCAACACGCCTGTGCTGACGCTTGGTGTCGGCACGGGCGAAATCGATATGGTGTCTCGATTGCCGCCCGGAAAGTGCCGGTGCCAGGCGGGATCGACAGCCCGAAGGCTTGTCGCTGAAGTCGGATCGGGGCGAAAGCGCAGCAACACGAGGGCCGGCAATCTCCAACACGTCCAATTCTTTGCCTGGCCTGCGGGCCGCACAGCGCGCCGCAGCCAACTCATCGCAGGACTTGCGTGAGCCCGTGCAGTATAGCCCGGGCGCGCAACAACCGCAATCGGAACCGTGCGTGCGATCGTGCGCCATGCGCGCCAGCGATGGAATTGCGCCAGATTGTCCTCGCCCATCAGCCAGACGAAGCGGTGCTGCGGATATCGCCGCACCAGCTTGGCAAGCGTGTCGGCGGTGTAGCGGGTGCCCAACTCGGCTTCGATCGCGGTGGGCCGGATGGGAGTATGCCGGGCGACGTGCCGCGCGGAAGCGAGCCGCGCCGCCAGCGGCGCCATGCCCGCTTCAGGCTTCAACGGATTGCCGGGCGATACCAGCCACCACACTTCGTCCAGCCCCAATGCCCGCATCGCGTTCAGCGAGACCCGCCGATGCCCCCCATGTGCCGGATTGAACGAGCCACCCAGAAGCCCGATGCGTTTCACAAGCGCCCCGCGAGCAATTGTGCACCGTGCAGCACGCGCAGGATCGGGACATGGCCGGCCGCTATTGGATAGAAGATCAGATATTGCGTGCCCGGAACGCGCCAGCGCCGCCGCCCGGCACTTTGGGTCGCTTGCCCGGCGCGCGGGAGTTCGGACAGCAGGCGCGCTGCTCTGACGATCCGTTCCGCAAGATCAACGGCGATCGACGGATCGACCCTTTGGTAGTAGCTGGCGATGCGCTTGAGGTCGGCTTGGGCAAGTAACGCCCAACGAATGTCCAGCACTAAGCCGCCGGGTCGCGACGCAAGCCGGCGATCCAATCCTCCACATCCTCCTGCTTCGCGAATGCGCCGTCGTCGATCTGCCGTTCGGCTTCTGCAAGCGAGGCGAGCAGCGCCGTCTCGGTCAGCGTGACGCTCTCCGCTTGATGCCCGGCGACTAGCCGGATCGCCTCGGCGGCAAGATCCGCAACGCTGCGCCCTTGCGCCGCCGCCAATTGCTCCACCACCGCCAGGGTATCCGCATCGACATAGGCCGTAATGGCAGCGGGCTTGTTCATGGCCGTAAGCTACGCCGCGCGCGGCGTCGCTTCAAGGCCGCGCCTGGCCGGTGCCGCGCACGATCCATTTATAGGTCGTAAGCCCTTCCAACGCCACGGGCCCGCGCGCGTGCAGCCGCCCGGTGGAAATGCCGATCTCGGCGCCCAGCCCGAACTCGCCACCATCGGCGAACTGGGTGGAGGCGTTCCACATCACGATCGCGCTATCCACCTGCGCCAGGAACCGTTCGGCCACCGCCGCGTCCCGCGTCACGATCGCGTCGGTATGTCCCGATCCATGCCGACCGATATGGGCCATCGCTTCGTCGGGCCCATCAACCAGCTTCACCGCCAGCACTGCGTCGAGATATTCGGTGTCCCAATCCGCGTCCGCCACGGCCACCGTGCGCGGCTCGACCGCCTGCACTTCGCCATCGCCGCGCAGTTCGCACCCGGCCTCGGCAAGCGCGGCCAGCACCGCCGCCGTGCCGCCAAAGCCGCGATCGACCAACAGTGTCTCGGTCGCCCCGCAAATCCCCGTCCGACGCATCTTCGCATTCAGCGCCAGCTCGCGCGCCATCGCCGGATCGGCGGCGGCGTGGAGGTAGGTGTGGTTCAAACCGTCGAGATGCGCCAGCACCGGCACCCGCGCCTCGGCCTGCACCCGCGCCACCAGTCCCTTGCCTCCGCGTGGCACCACCATGTCGATCAAGCCCGCGGCCCCAAGCATCGCGCCCACTGCCGCGCGGTCGGTCACCGGCACCAGCTGCACGGCATCCGTCGGCATGCCGCCCGCCGCCAACCCTTCGACCAGGGCGGCATGTACCGCCCGGTTGCTGCGGATCGCCTCGGATCCGCCGCGCAGGATCGCGGCATTGCCCGCCATTGCACACAGCGCGCCGGCGTCGGCGGTCACGTTGGGCCGGCTTTCATAGATGATGCCGATCACGCCGATCGGCACGCGCACCCGGCTCAGCGCCAGCCCGTTGGGCCGTTCCACGCGCTCAATCACTGCGCCCACTGGATCCGTCAGCGCGGCCACCGCCGCGACGCCGTCGGCCATCGCCGCGATCCGGCCGGCGTCGAGCTTCAGCCGGTCGAGCATCGCGCCCGACAGCCCCGCCGCCTGTGCCGCGGCGACATCCTGCGCGTTGGCCGCCTGGATCGTGTCCGCGGCATCGCGCAGCGCCTGCGCCCCGGCCCGCAGCGCGGCGCTTTTGGCCTCGCTGGGCATCGCGGCAAGCAGCCGTGCGGCGGTTCGCGCCCGCGCACTCATGTCGGCGATCAGATTTCGACTATCGGCTTCGGCCATGCCGCTTGCTAGCATGCCCGCGGGGAAACGGAACAGGGGGCACCATGGGGGGAATCGAAGCGGCGGGCGAGCTGGTCACCGGCGGCTTGCTGGGGCGAGCGATGGATCACCCGTCCGGCGGCGTCCATGCCGGCCGTGGCGGGGGCATGTGCCTTAATTGCGGCACCGCGCTGATTGGCGAGCATTGCCACGAATGCGGCCAGCCTGGCCATGTCCACCGCTCGCTCCACGCCGTCGGGCATGAGATCGTCCACGGCGTCTTCCATTTCGAAGGCAAGTTCTGGCGCACGCTGCCGCTGCTCGCCTGGCGCCCCGGTGATCTCACGCGCCGCTACATTGCGGGTGAGCGCGCGCGCTTCGTCTCGCCCATGGCGATCTTTCTCTTTTCGCTCTTCGCCATGTTCGCGGTGTTCTCCTGGGCCGGCGTGACGCCGACCACCGAGCTCAAGGGCAACACCGCCAAGCCGCTCGCCGCGATCGAGGAAGAGCGCAAGGCCGTGGCCGAGCGCCGGGACGAGGCGATCAAGGACCGCGACAAACTTTCGCCCGCCGACCCCGACCGTGCCGATGAACAAGCGCGCATCGACGACGCCACCGCCCGGCTAAAGGCGCTGGAGATCGCCGCGGCCCCGCTGCGCAAGGCCGGCGAAGTCCCCGTGTCGGACGAAGTCAGCTACACCGGCAATCCTTTCCTCGATCACGGGATCGAGAAATGGCAGAAGAACCCGTCGCTGATGCTCTACAAGCTTCAGTCCTCGGGCTATAAATTTTCCTGGCTGCTTATTCCGCTGTCGCTGCCGTTCCTCTGGCTGCTGTTCTTCTGGCGCCGTGAGTACAAGCTGTACGACCATGCGATCTTCATCATCTATTCGATCGCGTTCATGTCGCTGTTGTTCATCGTGCTGAGCGTCGCGTCGGCGGTCGGCGTCGCTTCGGACTTGGTGCAGGTGCTGGCGATGATCGTGCCCTTCGTCCACATCACGCGCCAGCTGCAACAGGCCTACCATCTCGGCTGGCCCTCCGCGATCGTCCGCGCGGTGATCCTCACCGCCTTTATCGGCATTGTCCTGTCGCTCTTCGTGCTGATCCTGCTGACGATGGGCGCGACAGGGTAGGGCGGTCCACGCTGGTGTTATGCCGGCGCCCGAAGTGCAGCAGTGCGCGCCCGAGTCACATCACCGGCGCGACGGTTCCTGCATCGAACATGGCGCGGATGACGGCGCCGGCAATGCCGCACAATAGCAGGGTAAGCCACGCAAGGATCACCAGCATCCTGGTCGATCTGCGTGCCTTGTTGAACATCCGTATCATGCCGTCAGATCCCGTGACGTGTTGAGCCCAGGGCCCTTCCTTTCCATTGTAGAACCGAAAGCCGCCCGCTTCCCGCGCCCGGGCTCCGGTGTTTTACGCAGGAATTGTGCGTACCTGCCGACCGTCGCCGCTCAAGGGCGATCCGCGCCACGACGTGCGCCGCGGCAACGGCAGGAATGTCTGCGCCAGGAGGTCATGCTCGGCCAGCGCGGCGGCTTCGGCCACTGCCCTTGCCCCAGGAACCCGCAAAAATCGCTTTCGAACCGCCAGCCACCGGCGTAAACGGTTATCCCCGAAGGGAGCGCACCGATGAGCTTGACGCTGCAACAGGACATGAGCACGCACCGGCGTTGGCGCACGGCGATGGCGGGCGCCGCCCTCGTGCTTCTGGTGCTCCCCGCGATCGCCATGCAGTTCACCGATGCCGTCAGATGGGACGCGCCCGATTTCGCGGCGGCTGCCCTTCTCCTTGCCGGCGTCGCCGCAACCGCCGAGCTCGCCTTCCGCTTGCTTCCGCCCTCTGCAATCAGGGCCGGCGTGATCGGATTGGCCGTAGCGGCCGCGATGGTCGTCTGGGCGGACGCCGCCGTCGGGATCTTCTAAGCAGGCACCTGCCTTTGCCGCGTGCGGCATGCAGCGCGCCCGCGCTGCTCCCATGTTCGGCTGCATAAGGCGAGAGCGCAGCGCCGCGCGCGCTGCCTGATCTGCACGCCGGCGCTTCGCGTAAAGCGCTGACAGGCAAACCACGCCCGCAATGCGCATCGGCGCGCCCATGATGAAGGACGCCAATCCGCGCCTTCGCTGCGGTTAAGACGCGTATTTATCAGACAAATCAAACACCGTTGGCCGCACCCGGTTCGCTGCCTGCTCCGCCGCCATCGCCGGCGCATCATGACGGCTGTGTGAAATTGCGCTTGCTTTCCCCCGCTGCCGAGTCGTAGTTTTGTCCTACTAAAAGAGCGGCCGATGCCGCCCCGAGGAGAGGACCAATGGCTTTCAAGCCCGCTTTTCTGTGCACTGCTTCTGTCGGTTCGTTGATGTTCGCGGCCATGCCGGTTGCGGCGCAAACGGCCGCGGATCAGACGGCAACGCCGGCAGGTGACGCCGCCTCGGCGCAGGATCAGGCGCCTGCGGACGAGGAGATCGTCGTCACCGGTGTGCGCGGTTCGATCGTCGGCGCGCTCAACGTGCGGCGCGAATCCGTCCAGATCGTCGACTCGGTCGTGGCCGAGGATGTCGGCAAATTGCCCGACAATAATGTGGTGGAAGCGCTCCAGCGCGTCACCGGCATCCAGGTGACCGACCGCGCTGGCGGCGAAGCCGCGGCCGTCACCATCCGCGGCCTTTCCGATCCGCTGACCACGCTCAACGGCCGCAACATCTTCACTGCGGCGGGCACGTCGTTCGCGTTGCAGGACGTGTCGGCCAACCTGGTCAAGCAGGTCGACGTGTACAAGACGCGCGCCGCGGATCAGATCGAAACAGGCCTTGCCGGTCAGATCGACATCAAGACGCGCCGCCCGCTCGATTTCGACGGCTTCGCCATTTCGGGCCTGGCGCGCGGCATCTACAGCGAACAGGCCGACAAGATTAATCCCAACGTCGCACTGCTGGTCAGCAACCGGTGGAGCACCGGTATTGGCGATATCGGCCTGCTCGTGAACGGCAGCTATTCGCGCTACGAATACCGCAACCAGAATGTCCAATCGGGTGCGCTGGTGCCGTTCCTGACGGCTGATGGTCCGCGCCCCGCAGTCACCCCGACCGAAACCTGCGGCGGTGACAATCCGCCTGCGAGCTTTGTCGGCCTGGAGCGCCTGTTCCCGACCGATTGCCGGGTCGTAACCGCTGCCAATCGCTTCGGCACGACCTGGACGCCGGGTCTCGATCGCGGCCTATCCACCGCGGCCGGCTCGACGCTCAACATCAACGGCGCCGAGATTCCCTATTATCTTTCGCGCGACGCCGTGATCAGCTCGGACCTGTACGGCAAGCGCGAACGGCCTTCGGTGAACGCGGCGCTGCAATGGGCGCCCAACAGCAGCTCGGTCTATACCGCCGAGTTCTTCTACAGCGGCTTCCGCGGCAATACGTCGAACAACCTGCTGTTCACCTTTGCCGATTGGTGGGGCAATCTCGGCTCCAATCCCGGCTCGACCTTCGAGCTGTATGACGGCACCAACATCATCAAGTCGCGCCGCGCCGGCGCGGTGGCAGGCTTCAACAGCGCCGATTACGCTACCAACCGCACCGACAGCTACGTCTATGCGCTCAACGGCACCTGGGACGTGGGCACCGGCGGAAAGATCACCGCGGACGTCACCTATCAGGACAGCACCAACGAAACCGCGTTTTTCGCGATCCGCACCAGTCGCGGCCCGCTCGATCTCGATGTGGACTTCAACGCTGGCGGCGGCATTCCCGCCTACAGCTTCGGGAACCCCGGCGTCCTGACCGATCCCTCCGCCTGGACCCTGGGTGAGCTGTACGACAGCGGCACCCGCGGTACAGGCAACGCGATCACTGCGATGCTCGACGGCGAGCAGAAATGGGATGACGGCTTCCTTCGCCGCATCAAGCTGGGTTTCCGGTACGACAATCGCGACGCATCCACGTTCGTGCGCGATCAGGGCGGCGCGCCGCTGGGCACGAACCTCACCGCGCTGGGCGAGGACGCGATCTTCACCAACGCGAACTTCTTCGATGGCCGCGCCGACGTGCCGAGCAGCTGGGTCCTTCCCGATGCAGCGGCGCTCTATCAGGACGCGGACGCCCTGCGCACCCGCTACCGTGCCGTCAGTCCCAACCTGCTGCTGTCGGACCAGCTTTCGTTCACGCGCGTGTTCGACATCAACGAGATCAACACCGCGGCCTATGCGCTGGCCGATGGCGAGCTCTCGCTGTTCGGTCGTCCGCTCCAGCTTCAGGCAGGCGTGCGGTTTGTCGCGATCGACACCGACTACACCTATTTCGATCGCACCAGTGGCGCCGCGACTCGCGTGTCGACCGGATCATCCAAGTTCCTGCCGAGCGTCACCGCGCGTTATGAACTGACCGACAATCTGCGCCTGCGCTTCAACTATGGCGAAACGCTGCGCCGCCCGGCCTTTGGCGATCTCAATCCGAACTACACGCTCACCGGCGACCTTTCGAACGTCGGCTTCGGCACCGGCTCCGCCGGCACCGCCACCTTGGCGCCGACGCATTCGAAGAATTACGATCTGGCGCTGGAATGGTATTTCGAACGCAACAGCGCGATCTATGTGACGGCGTTCCGCCGCGAGATCGATGGTCTGGTCGTGCCGCTGACCATCCGCGAGGTCCTGCCGAACAACTACCTCACCAACAACTACACCGAAATCTTCAACATCACGCGTCCGATCAACGCCTCCGACGGCGTGCTGAAGGGTGTGGAGATCGGCGTCACCTACTTCCCGAACTATCTGCCTGGTCCGCTGGACGGCCTTGGCTTCACGGGCAGTGCGACGATCCTCGATTCGACTCAGACGATCCCCGTCACCGACGCCAACGGCGCGATCACCGGCGAAAGCGAATCGTCCTTCTTCGCGGTGTCGAAATTCTCGTACAACGCCACTTTGGCGTACGATAACGGCCCGATCGGCGCGCGGCTGTCCTACATCTGGCGCAAGGGCTTCCTCAACAACAACGAAGCGCGCGCCTTTGCCAACCCGATCGGCATGTGGCGCAAGCCCGAGAGCAGCCTGGATCTCCAGCTGACCTGGAACGTCGCCAAGAATATCGGCGTCACCTTCGACGCCGTGAACCTCACCAAGTCGAAGCAGCAGAACTATTATCAGTTCGGCGACGTCGGCGGCGCCGATCAGTTCAACTCCAGCACGCTCCTGCTCGACCGCACCTTCGCACTGGGCGTGCGCTTCTCGATGTAACGATGTCGCCGCCGGGGCTCGCTCCGGCGGCAGCTTCTCCTTCACGTCGGGCGGGCTCCATCCGCAACATGCTGCATCCACCTCCCCCTAAGGGGGGAGGTCGCGAGGCTCGGCACCTCACTGCCCAGTTGCAGCGGAAGGGGGGGCGGCGCTCCAGCGCCTCGCGGTTTGCAGCGCAACCGCCTCCGCTCCACGTCGCGCTAGGCGTCGCCGCCCATGGAGCGATACAATTTGCCAGCACCGTCACTTTCGCAAGAAATTCGGCATGGCGCCACTGTCCGTTGGCGAGAGCTTCAGGAGAAGGTGCAGACCGTCGGCTAGCTCCCAACAATGAAGCGCGCTGGGATGAGCGGCTGGCGAAGGTGGCAACCCTGGAGCCGGAGAAGCTCGCTCCCAAGACCACGTGTTTGCAACGTATATCGCCAAAGAAAAAGCCCTCCTCCAGCATCCCGGAGAAGGGCTTTCGCGTCAGTGGTAAGCCTAAGCCCGAACCTCAGGCGCCCTGCGGCGCCGGATTGCCGAACGGACCCTTGGGCTTGCGGATCTTGGGAATGGAGGTCCCCGCCGTCGCCACCACCGTCGCCTTGGCGCCGGGATCCTCGCGGTCGATCTGGTCGCCGGCCAGCACCCGCTTGATCTCGTCGCCGGTCAGCGTCTCATATTCCAGCAGCGCCTGGGCAAGCCCGTGCAGCTGGTCGATATGGTCGGTCAGCACTTGCTTGGCACGATTCAGGCCGCCCTCGACGAGCTTCTTGATCTCCGCGTCGATCAGCAGCGCGGTCTCGTTCGACATGCTCGCCGCACGGCTGCCGCCATAGCCGAGATAGCCCTGCTCCTCTTCGGCATATTCCAGCGGACCGACCGCTTCGGACATGCCCCACTTCGTCACCATCGAGCGGGCAAGACGCGTCGCCGACTGGATGTCCGAAGACGCACCCGATGACACCCGGTCATAGCCGAAGATCAGTTCCTCGGCGACGCGACCGCCCATCGCGATCGACAGATGCGCGTACATCTGGTCGCGGTGCATCGAATTCTGGTCACGCTCGGGCAGGCGCATCACCATGCCCAGCGCGCGGCCGCGCGGGATGATCGTCGCCTTGTGGATCGGATCGGACGCCGGCTCGTGCAGCGCGACCACGGCATGGCCTGCCTCGTGATAAGCGGTCATCCGCTTCTCGTCCTCGGTCATCAGCATCGACCGGCGCTCGGCGCCCATCATCACCTTGTCCTTGGCATCCTCGAACTCGCTCATCGCGACCAGCCGCTTGCCGCGGCGTGCCGCCAGCAATGCCGCTTCGTTGACCAGATTGGCCAGGTCGGCGCCCGAAAAGCCCGGGGTACCGCGCGCGATGGTGCGGCTGTCCACGTCGGGTGCCAGCGGCACCTTCTTCATATGGACTTCCAGAATCTTCACGCGGCCTTCGATGTCGGGACGCGGCACCACCACCTGGCGGTCGAAGCGGCCCGGACGCAGCAGCGCGGGATCCAGCACGTCGGGGCGGTTGGTCGCCGCGACGATGATGATGCCTTCGTTGGCGTCGAAACCGTCCATCTCGACCAGCAGCTGGTTCAGCGTCTGCTCGCGCTCGTCATTCTGATTGCCCACGCCGCCGCCGCGCGAACGGCCGACCGCGTCGATTTCGTCGATGAAGATGATGCACGGCGCCGACTTCTTGGCCTGCTCGAACATGTCGCGCACGCGGCTCGCGCCCACGCCGACGAACATCTCGACAAAGTCGGAGCCCGAGATCGAGAAGAACGGCACGCCCGCTTCACCCGCGATTGCGCGGGCGAGCAGTGTCTTGCCGGTACCGGGCGAACCGACCAGCAGCGCGCCCTTGGGGATCTTGCCCCCCAGCCGCGCGAACTTGGTCGGGTCCTTCAGGAACTCGACGATCTCCTCCAGCTCCTCGCGCGCCTCGTCGATGCCCGCGACGTCGTCAAAGGTGACCTTGCCTTCTTTCTGCGTCAGCAGCTTGGCGCGGCTTTTGCCGAAACCCATTGCGCCGCCCGCGCCCGAATTCTTCTGCATCTGGCGCACCACGAAGAACGCGATGCCCAGGAACAGCAGGAAGGGGAGCGACTGATAGAGGATGTAGAACCACACCGACGGCTGCTCTTCCGGGCGCGCGTTGATCGTGACGTTCTTTTCGCGCAGCGTCTGGATCAGCTGGGGATCATAAGGCGCGTTGGTGCGGAACTTCGCGTCGCTCGACAGCGTGCCGGTCACCGTGCTGGTGCCGCCGGTGCCGCCGGTGACGTTCACCGACTTCACTTCGCCGGCCTGCACCTTGTCCAGGAAGCTCGAATAAGCGATCGAATCGCCCGCCGCGGCGGTGCTCCGGCCGTCGAACATCGTGACGAACAGGGCAAGCGCGGCAAGGATGCCCAGCCAGATCAGCAGGCTCTTCATCCACGGATTACCGCCGTTTTCCGGACCCTGCTGCTTGTCGTTGTCGTTCATGTGGTGCTCGGTACCTTTCCAACGCTCAACATAGGAGCGCGCAGGTTAATCGCAATGGAACAACGTTGATCAGTGTGATCGGCGCGGCGGTGCCACGCTGAAGGTCCATGTGGCATCGCGCGCGCGCGCTTGCACCCCCGCAATCGTACCGGTGCCGCCCCTGTCGAGCATTTGCACCAAAGCATCCAACCGCTCCAATTTGGGCGACGCGGAAAGCTTTGCATGTTCAATGACTTGGCAGATCGCGCGCTTTGCGAGCCGTCGGCGGATCTCGTAAGGCATTGATTTTATTGAAACCGACACGTTGTACGCGTCGACCAGATAGTGGCTATCGGCCCGAAGCGCCCATTCCTGCTCCGCAAAACAGGCCAACGCGTCCTCGGCATGCCGCAGGTTGCTCGCCGCAAGGGCCAGGCGGTCGGACCGCAACTCGCCCGTATCAGCCAGCAACTGCCGGATCCGCGCCCGGTCGAATCGAGCATGGCGGTTCGACGGATCCTCGACAGGCTCAATACCGGCGGCCCGCACCACGCCTGCAAGTTCAGCGCGGCTCCACCCCAGCAGCGGCCGCACCAGCGCGAGCCCCGGCCGCAGCGTGCGGCGTTCGGCCATCGCCGCCAGCCCGCCAACGCCGGCCCCGCGCCGCGCCCGCATCAGGAACGTTTCGGCGACGTCGTCCTGCTGGTGCGCGACTGCCAGCCACGGCGCATCGCCTGCCCACTGTGCAAGCAAGCGATAGCGCAACCGCCGCGCCGCTTGCTGAAGATTGCCGGTCAATTCCGCGTTAGGGCCCCGCAGCACCGCGTGCGGCACGTTCAGCCGGCCACACACCGACCCGACAAACGCCGCCTCCTCGGCAGCCCCGGCGCGCAGCCCGTGATCCACCGTCGCGGCGATCACCGCCCCCGGATACGCCGCCGCCGCCAACAGCAGCAGCCCCAGGCTGTCGCCGCCGCCCGACACTGCCAAGGCCAGCCGTCGATCGAGGGAGGGCGGGACTCCGGTCAGCGCCTCCAGATCATGCCGAAACCGCTCAACCAGATCGCTCAGCGGCGTCAGCTCACTTGCACTTGTTGGTGGCACGGCCCTCTGCGACCCCGGCCTTCATCTCGGCGGACAGCCGGTCGCCATACAGCTGGGTCAGCTCGTTATAGACCTTGCAGACCTCGGTTGACGGCTTCTTCAGCTTGGTCAGCGCATCGGCCAGATAATACAGACTGTCGGGCGCCCGCTCGCCATTGGGGTTCTTCTTGTAGTTTTCATAGAACGCCACTGCCGCCAGGCTCGGCGCACCGGCGTCCAGGTACGAGCGTCCGAGCAGATTCTGCGAATAGCTGGCGCGGCGGTGCTGCGGATACTTATTCACCACCGTCTCGAACTGCGCCCGCGCTTCCGGGTAGAGCTTGGCCTGCCACAGGCGATAGCCATAGGTGTACGCGTCCTCGGCGGCGTCGCCGCTGCTCGGCTTCGCGACGGCCGCCACCAGCTGCGCACGCGCGCCGTTCGGCTTCTCCGTGAGCGCCGGCTTGGGCGTGCCCGCAGCCGGCCGGGGCGCGGGGGCAGGCTCGTCCAGCGCGGCAGTATCGCCGGCCACTGCCGCGCCGGGTGCCGGCGCGGGTCGTGGTGCCTCAACGCCCTTCAGCCGCGCATCGGTCGCTGTCTTGTAGGCGTTGAACGCGTCTTCCAGCTGGCGTAGCCGATACTGGCTCTGCTCCACCTGGCCGGTCAGCGTGGTCAGCTGGCCTTCAATCGCCGCGACACGCTGCGTCAGGTCGGCGACCGGGCTGCTTGCGGGCACGCCGGGAACTACGTCGTTGATCTCGGGCCGGATCTGCGGCTCGACCGTCTGACCGGCGCCGCCTGGGAACACCTTGCGCTGCACCGCGCGCATTTCGCGCTCCAGCTTGTCTACGCGGACGTCGACGCTCTGCGCCTGCACGGTGCCGCTGGTCCCAAGCGCCGTTGCGGCAACCGTCACGGCCATCATCATACGCATCAGATCACACCCCCCGGTGGATTGGCTGAAAGGACTGGATGTTGCGCCGCATAGACGAACCCGGCGCTTTTGTCGCGTCCTTCACTCGGGCGCCGCGCTGGCATTGCCGGTCTCGGCTGCTGCGCTGCCACGCGCCTGAAGCGCGGCAGCGCTCACCGGCACGTTCACCGTCTCCACGCCTTGGCCAAGCGGCGGCACCTGCGACCCGTTGATCAGCACCTGGATGTGATCGGGGCGGCCGGTCCGAGCGACCGGATCCTTCGCGTCCTGCGGCACGTCGAACCGCTCGCCCGCCGCCATTTCCTTCTCGAACAGCCGCTTGCCCGCGCCGTCGCGCACCCGAAGCCATACCGCCTCGGTTGCGACCAGCGTCACTTGACCCCCGGCAATCGGCGTGGGGGAAGGCGCCACTGCAACGCTGGCATTGGCGGGACCACCCGCCGACGCGGTATCGGTCGGTGCCAATACGTCTTCGGGCGGTGTACTGGCGCGGAACAGGTTGGTGCCGTACCACAGCCCCACGCCGGCAAGCACCAGCAGCGCCACCACCAGCGCGCTCCAGGCGAAGCCGCGCGAGGGCACCCGGGCGGGGTCTTCCAGCGGATAATATTGCGGCGCCGGCGAACGCTCGGGCAGGGATCCCATGGCGTTGCGCACATCGCGCGCAATCGCCACTTCATCCTCCCCGACCGCGCGGGCATAGGCCTTGGCAAAGCCGAGCGCATAAGTCGAGGAAGGGAGCCCGGAATAGTCGCCGCTTTCGATGGCCTCCAGATGGCGCTGCGGGATGCGCGTGCGAACGGCGATCTCGGCCAAGTCCAGCCCCTGGACCTCGCGGGCGGCGCGCAATCTGCCGCCCGCGCCTAGGGGCGTAGCATTGGCGTTTGGGGCAGTATCGCCTTCCATCCTGGTCTCCGGCCAAGGCGTCGGCACCGCTGCCGCGCCTTCGTTGCGGGGATGTCCCTCACACCGGTGCCGCTGTCAACGCCGCGCCGCCGCAAATCGGCGGATAATCAAGCGAGTTCGATCGATCGTTCCGCCGCCCATGCCGTAAGGGCGTCTCGCATAGGCGTGCGCGGTTCGGCCAACAGTGTCGTCACCAGCGCCCTCACACCCTGATGGTCGAGCGATCGCACCATCGCCTTGATCGGTCCGACCGCCGCCGGCGTGATTGACAGCCGGCGAATGCCCAGCCCGATCAGCGCCATCGCCTCCAGCGGCCTTCCACCCATCTCGCCGCACACCGTCACCGGCACGCCCGCGGCATCGGCCTGTTCCACTACCCGGCGGATGAAGCGCAGGATCGACGGGCTCAGCCAGTCGTAGCGCAGCGCGAGTTTGGGGTGCGCGCGGTCGGCGGCGAACAGGAACTGCGTCAGGTCGTTGGTGCCGATCGAAAGGAAATCGATCTCGGGCAGCAGCACGTCGAGCACCTCGGCCAGCGCCGGCACCTCCAGCATTGCGCCATAGCGGATCTCGATCGGCAGCTTCTTGCCGCGCGCCGACAGCCAACTGCGCTGCGCCTCGAACAGCGCGCGGGCCTCATCGAACTCCCAGGGTTCGGAGACCATCGGGAACATGACGTTGAGCGTCCGCCCCGCCGCCGCTTCGATCAGCGCGCGCGCCTGTGCCTTCATCAGGCCATCGCGGTCCAGCGCCAGGCGCAGCGCGCGCCAGCCCATCGCCGGATTCTCCTCGTCGCCTTCTTCGTCATGGTTGAGATAGGGCAGCGCCTTGTCGCCGCCGATGTCGACGGTGCGGAACACCACCGGACGATCCCCCGCGGCGTCGAGCACGTCCTTGTACAGCCGCCGCTGCGCCTCGCGCTGGGGCAGGGTCGCCGACACGAGGAACTGGAACTCGGTGCGGAACAGGCCGATGCCGTCGGCGCCGGTCAGGTCGAGCGCGGCGAGGTCGTCGCGCAGCCCGGCATTGACCATCACCGTCACCCGCTGCCCGTCGCGCGTTACCGGCACTTCGTTCTTCAGCTGGGCAAAGGCGGCGCGGCGCTTCTGGCTCAACGCCAGCTTGGCTTCGAACGCTTCCTGCATCGCCTGGCTCGGGCGGATGAACAGGCTCTCCTCTGTGGTATCGAGCAGCAGCAAGTCGCCCTCGGCGATCAGCTTGCGGACGTCGCGCACCCGGCCCAGCACCGGCACGCCCATCGCCCGCGCGACGATGGTGACATGCGCGGTCAGCGATCCTTCCTCGAGCACGACGCCCTTTAGCCGCCGCCGGTCATACTCCAGCAGCTCGGCCGGGCCCAGATTGCGCGCGACCAGGATCGAATCCTGCCGCAGCCCCATCTGCGCGGCGGTTCCCAGCTGGCCCGAGACGATGCGCAGCAGCCGGTTGGACAGGTCCTCCAGGTCGTGCATGCGGTCGCGCAGCAGCGGATCGTCGATCTCGCGCATGCGCTGCCGTGTGCGCTGCTGCACCCGCTCGATCGCCGCCTCGGCGGTCAGCCCCGAGTCAATCGCCTCGTTGATGCGCCGGCTCCAGCCTTCGTCATAGGCGAACATCTTGTAGGTCTGGAGCACTTCGTCATGCTCGCCGCCGCCGCCGAACTCGGCCTGGCTCGCCATGCGCTCGATCTGGTCGCGCATCTTGTCGAATGCGGCATAGACGCGGTGGCGCTCGGCCTCGGTATCCTCGGCGACGGTATGCTCGATGACGATGCGCGGCTGGTGGAACACCGCCACGCCCGCCGCCATGCCGTCGACCAGCTTAAAGCCCGGCGCATGGCTCGCTGCGGTGGGCAGCAGGCGGGTGGATGGCGCGCCGGCCGCGTCGATCAGGTCGGCATTGGCGATCAGCTCGGACAGCACCATGGCGACCGTCTGCAGCGCCTCGATCTCGACATCAGCGTAGCGGCGCTGTTCTTCATGCTGCACCGCCAGCACGCCGACCGATCGCTCGCGGCGGATGATCGGCACCCCGGCGAAGCTGTGGAAGCGTTCCTCGCCCGTTTCTGGACGATAGGCGAAATCAGGGTGCGTCGCCGCTTCGTCCAGGTTCAGAGTTTCGACATTGGCGGCGATCGTGCCGACCAGCCCTTCGCCGAGCGCCAGCGTAGTGACGTGCACCGCTTCCTGCGCCAGCCCGCGCGTGGCAAACAGCTCCAGCACGCCTTCGCGCAGCAGGTAGATCGAACACACCTCGCTATCCAGCGCGGTGCCGATCACGTCGACAACTGCGTTCAGCTTGGCCTGCGCCGGCAGCCTTCTGGCCATCACGTCGTGGAGGCGGGTGAGGATCTCACGGGCGGATGCGGCTGCGGTCAAGGCCATTCCTCGACCGCTACCAGATTGCATCAGCCCACGCCACGGCTCAGGGGAAGACGGGCATCCGCGCCGCGGGTCCTGCAACCGCAGCCATCGTCACCGCCGCCGTGCCGCCACGCCACCCCGCCAGCGCAGTGCGGTAAGCGTCGTACGCACGGTAAAAGCCGGTGAACGGCGCCTCCAGCCGGGGCAGGGCGGCCAAGGCGAAGGTCTCGAACGCTGCGGGCTGCACCGTCAATGCCTCGCGCAGCACTTCATGCTCCACCGCGCAGAACGCGTCATGCGCCGGCGGCTGTGCGAAAAAGTTGTACACCCTCGTCATAGCGCGGTCGTGCTCGCCCTCCCATTCCGCGGCATGGCGGGCGCGGTATAGCGCCTTTACGCCAGTATCCGCCTGCGCCAGCGCCGTGCGGTGCAGTGCCAGCAACTGGTTGTACCCGGCGATCGTCTCCGCCTCGAAGGCATCGCGGCAGCCGAGCGCGGCGACGTTCAGCGCCGCACGAACATGCCAGCTGGACTGTGACGGGCTCAAATCGCGGTTCGGCGTCAGATACCCGCCTTGTGCGTCGAGCGCCGGCACCGCCTGGTTGGGCGCTGCGCCTTCGGGCGGCTTGGGCGCCTCGGACCAGCTCTGGGCAACCGCCGGCAGGGCGCTCAGCAATGCCACGGCAATGACTATGCTTCTTACAAAACCCTGCATGATGACCCCCCGAGCTGCGCGAAGGAGCACGCGCATCCGGCAGGATCATTATAGAAGGCTCGGGGAGCGCCCCGAGCGGGTTGCCAACGGTTTACGGTCTTATTTCAGGTGCTTGCACGGGTGCGGTGGGTGCCGCGGGCGCGACCGGCTCCGGCGGTGGGGTCAGCTCTTCCACGCGCACATAGCCGGTGGTCACCTGCACCTTGCCAAACGCGTTGGCCCAGCGCGCCAGGTCCGCTAGGTACTTCTCATAGGCGCCATAGAAGTCGAGGAACGGCTGCTCCAGCCGCTGCATCGCCTTTGCGGCAAAGACCGGGAACTCGGCATCCGGCACTGCAGGTACCTCAGCCAAGACTTGGCGTGCCGCCGCGCAGAAGCCCGGCTGCGCCGGCGGTTGGGCGAAGTAATTGTACAAGCGCGTCATCGCCACATCGAGCGTGTTGAGCGAGCCATATTGCGTGGTCAGCGCCTTGTACGATTCGTCGAACCGCGCGCTGCGGGTGCGGATCAGGCTGTTGTACGCGTTCGCAACGCTGTGGGCGGCATCGTCGCAACCCAGAGCGGCCACGTTCAGCGCCACACGGAAATGCCACACGGTGCCCGCCCCGCTCAGGCTGCGGTTCGGCGTCGCATAGCTCCCATCGGCCAGCTTGGGCGGCAGCACCAGGTTCGGCGCCGAGCTCGCCGGCGGCGTCGGCTTGGGCCCCGGCATCGGCGGCAGCGCCATGAAGGGGGGTGCCACAGGCGGCTTCACGCGCTCAGCACAGGCGGCGGCGACCAGTGGCAGCGTGAGCAGGCAAAGGCGGGCAACGATACGCGACATCAGACACACTCCCTTGGGACCTTCTGTCCCGCCGCAAGACCGGCTTCGATCAGCCGGCGTTCTTTTCAGGCGGCGCGCTTTTCCAGCGCCTGAACGGCCTCGCCCATCAGCGCGGCAATGATGTCGGCGACCGGCTCTTCCTTGCGCACCATGCCTACCGACTGGCCGGCCATCACCGACCCGTGCTCGACATCGCCGTCGATCACCGCGCGGCGCAGCGCGCCGGCCCAATAATGCTCGATCTGCAACTGGGCCTCGGCCATTTCGACGCTGCCGGTATCGAGCAGCTGCGCCACTTCGCGCTGCTTGGCGGTGAACAGCTCGCCGCCGGCGTTCTTGAGCGCGCGCACAGGGATCACTGGCAGGCGCGGGTCGATCTGCACGCTGGCGATCGCGTCCCGCGCCGAGGCGCGGATGAACGCCTTCTTGAAGTTCGCATGCGCGATGCTTTCAGTCGCGCAGACGAAGCGCGTGCCAAGCTGCACGCCTGCAGCACCCATGTCGAGATAGCCTGCGATCGCCTCGCCCCGACCAATCCCGCCGGCGACGAACACCGGCACGTCTTGGGCGACCTCGGGCAGGATCTCCTGCGCCAGCACGCTGGTCGACACCGGGCCGATATGCCCCCCGGCCTCCATGCCCTCTACCACCAGTGCGTCGACGCCCGATCGGATCAGCTTCTTGGCCAGGCTCAGCGCCGGCGCGAAGCAGATCAGCTTCGCGGGCTTGCCAGTGCCTGGGCCCTTGATCGCGTCGAGCGACCCTGTGGGCGGCAGTCCGCCCGCGAGCACGATATGCGTCACTTCATGCTTCGCGCACACTGCGATCAGGTCGAACAGCTGCGGGTGCATGGTGATGAGGTTCACGCCGAACGGCTTATCCGTCAGCGCCTTGGTGCCTGCGATCTCGGCGTCGAGCAGCTCGGGCGTCATTGCGCCGCACGCAATCACCCCGAACCCGCCGGCGTTGGAGATCGCCGCCACCAGGTTGCGCTCGGACACCCACGACATCGCGCCGCCCAGAATCGCGACCTCCGAGCCGAGGAATTCGCATCCGCGCGCCATGCGGCGGCTAAGGCGCTCGGCGCCAACAGTGTTGCCAATGGTCATGGACCGACGCCTAGCCGCCCGACGCCCGTACGGGCAAGCCGCAGCGTGCCGTCATTCGCGGGTGATCTCGTAATCTATGCGGATTGCGACCCAAGTGCCGATCATCTCCTTGCCGCCGACCCGCGGCGCGCGCACGAGGAACTGGAACGCGGCCTGCCGCACTGATCCCGCCAGTCCCGACCCGCGCGGCGATTCGCCCAGTTCCTGGCAGTCCTCAACACGGTAGCGCGCCACCGTGCGGCAGGCGATCAGCCCCCAGCCCGAGCTGCGCGCCCGGCTCGACATATAGGTCGACAGCTCCGCCTTGGTCGGCCGGCGATACCATTCGGCAGCATAAAGCGGCTCGCCATTGGGGGCCTTGCCCGCCACTTCGCTATCCCCCGGCATCCGCCCGCCGCCGCTGCTCGCCGCTTCACCAGTCTCTGCACCCGCGGCGCTGCCGGGCGCCTGCGCACGCGAGGGCACCTTGGCGATGTCGGCCGATCGATACTCCTGCCGCGTCATTGGGATGATGCCGTCGGGCAGAACGATCGGCGGTTCCGGCGTGGGCGGCGTACTGGGTTGCACCTCGGGCGGCCGCACCGGCTGGGGCTGGGGCTGGCTGCGCGACGCCCGCTCGGGCGCGGCCTTGGCCGGGCTCTGCTCGGCGGCCTCTTCGCTGTCGCCGGTGCTGACGTCGAAGGTTGTGGTGCGCGGTCCGTCCTCCACCCCCGGCAGATCGGGTGCCATGAACAGCAGCAACAGCGCGATCAGCGCTTCCACCAGCAGCGCCAGCACCATCGCGCTGCCGCGCCGGCCCAGCGTCTCGCGGACGCGCGTGGAGGCGAGATAGGCAGTCGATGGCATGATCCTGCTTAGCCCATCGACCGCGTGATTGCGCCAGCGGGAAAGGTCAGGCGGCCTCGATCTCGGCGTCGAGGCCATAGGCGGTGTGCAGCACGCGCACCGCCAGCTCGGTATAATCCTCTTCGATCAGCACCGACACCTTGATCTCGGACGTGGTGATGGCAAGGATGTTGATCCCCCGCTCGCCCAGTGTCTTGAACATCGTCGCCGCGACGCCTGCATGGCTGCGCATCCCCACGCCCACCACCGAGATCTTGGCGACGCGCGTGTCGTGGGTCAGCTCGCTGAAGCCGATCGCCGCCTTGGCCTGGTTCAGCGTCTCGATTGAGCGCGCCAGGTCGGAGGACGGCACGGTAAAGGTCACGTCGGTCGCGCTCGCCGAACCCGCGCTCTGGTGCGCGATGTTCTGGATGATCATGTCGACATTGATGTTCGCCTCGGCCAGCGGGCCGAAGATCGCCGCCACTGCGCCGGGCTTGTCGGGCACGGCGGTCAGCGTGATCTTGGCTTCGTTCTTGTCGTGCGCGATGCCGGTGATGAGCTGGCGTTCCACGTCTATCTCCTCTTCGCCGACGATCATGGTGCCGGGCAATGTATCCGCCATCGGTGCGTCCTCGCCGGTGAAGGACGACAGCACCTGAATGCGGACATTTTCCTTCATGGCGAGCCCGACCGATCGTGTCTGGAGCACCTTTGCCCCGACGCTGGCGAGCTCGAGCATCTCTTCGTAGGTGACTTTCTTCAGCTTGCGCGCCCGCGGCACGATGCGCGGATCGGTGGTGTAGACCCCATCGACATCGGTGTAGATGTCGCACCGGTCGGCCTTCACCGCCGCGGCCACGGCTACTGCCGAGGTGTCCGATCCGCCGCGTCCCAGCGTCGAGATGCGACCGTCATGCACGCCCTGAAAGCCCGGCACCACCGCCACTTCGCGCGCGCCCATGCTGGCGAGCAGCGTGCCGGTTTCGATATCCTCAATCCGCGCTTTGGCGAACGCGTCGGAAGTATGCACCGGCAATTGCCAGCCCAGCCACGACCGGGCCGGAACCCCGATCGCCTGCAGCGCGATCGCCAGCAGGCCGCTGGTGATCTGCTCGCCGGCCGAGACGACGACGTCATACTCCTTGGGATCGTACAGCGACGATGCTTCCCGGCAGAACCCGACCAGCCGGTCGGTCTCGCCCGCCATGGCGGAGACCACCACGGCGATTTCGTTGCCTGCTTCCCATTCGCGTTTCACCCGCGCGGCGACGCTGCGGATGCGCTCGATCCCGGCCATCGACGTGCCGCCGAACTTCATCACGATGCGAGCCATGGGTGTGTCGGGTCCCCCGGGACTTGGGTAAGATGGGGCGTCCTGATAGGGGGGGCTTATGGCCAACGCAACTAAAGCAACGATTGACCCCCGCGAAGCTGCGCATTTCGGAAAGCTTGCCGCGGACTGGTGGAATCCCCGTGGTTCCTCGGCGATGCTCCACCGGCTCAATCCCGCCCGGCTCGCCTTCATCCGCGAAGCCGCCAACGCGCATTGGGACCTGGAGCAGGCCAGCTTTACGCCGCTGGCAGGCAAGACCGCGATCGATGTCGGCTGCGGCGCCGGTCTCCTCGCCGAACCGCTCGCCCGCCTCGGCGCGCAGGTCACCGGCCTCGACGCCGCGCCTGAGAATATCGGTGCCGCCCAGGCCCATGCCGCCGCCACGGGCCTGGAAATCGAGTATTTCGCCTGCGGCATCGAGGATTTGCATGACCGCCGCTTCGACCTGGTCACCGCGATGGAAGTGATCGAGCACGTGACCAACCCCCCTGAGTTCGTCGCCGGCCTTGCTAATGCACTCGCCCCGGGTGGCCTGCTCATCCTCTCCACCCCCAACCGCACGCCATTGTCCCGCCTGGCGATGATCACGATCGGGGAGGGGGCAGGGATGATCCCCAAGGGTACGCACGCCTGGGACCAGTTCCTCACCCCCGACGAACTGACCGCGCTGCTCGAAGGTGCCGGCCTGCGCGTCACCGCCCGCACCGGACTGACCTTCTCGCCCGCACGCGGCTTCGTCACCGGGGGCGACGAAACACTCAACTATTTGATCAGCGCGGTTGCGGCTTAACCCGGGCGGCCCATCAACCCTTCGGTCGTCCCGGCCTTGAGCCGGGATCCCGCTTCTTCTTCGTCTGCGGATCGACCTAAAACAACCGCCCGCCATTCGGCACCGGCTCGGACGGCCGCACCAGCACCACCTTGCCATCGGCATCGGGAAAGCCGAGCGTCAGCACCTCGGACATCACCTTGCCGATCTGCCGCGGCGGGAAATTAACCACTGCCGCCACCTGGGTGCCGACCAGCTCCTCGAGGCGATAATGCTCGGTGATCTGCGCCGAAGACCGCTTACGCCCGATCGCCGGCCCGAAATCGATCACCAGCTTGAACGCGGGCTTCCGCGCCTCGGGAAAGGGCAACGCCTCGACAATGGTCCCCACGCGGATGTCCACGGCCAAGAATTGATCAAAGCCGATCGTCTCGGCAGCGGGCGCGTGGGCGTCGTGAGACATATGCATGAGCGGCTTTTCGCAAAAATCAGTCCTCCCCTGCAAGCCTAGTCTAACCAGTTCCCCGGCGAGGGCCGGGGCCCATTTGCACCGAATGCGAGAGGGCTGGGTGCGCTTCGTACCGCGTCGGAGCTGGGCCCCGGCGTTAACCGGGGAATCGTGCAATCACCGAGTCTCGGTCTCCACCTCCACCAGCGCAGCCTCCACCACCGCCGGTGGTGCTTCTTCGCCAAGCTGCTCCATCGTGCATTGCCGCGGCGCCTTGTCGGGCCGCCAACGCAGGAACCCGGTGCCGTGCCGGAACCGCCGCCCGGTGACGTGATCATAGCGCACCTCGGCCACCAATTCGGACCGCAGCGGCTGCCACTCTGCCGAACGATCGGTCGACCAGCGGCTCGGCCCGCCCGGCGCGTCGCCGGTGAAGCCTGGTGCCTCGATCAATCCTTCCAGCTGCGTTGTCAGCGCTGGCCGGTCCGCCGCAGCCAACCCCGAGGTAAAGCCGACATGGTGCAACAGCCCACTCTCATCGAACAGCCCGAGCAGCAGCGACCCCACTTCGCGCTTCTTGGTCGCATAGCGGAACCCGCCCACCACGCAGTCGGCGGTACGCAGCCGCTTGACCTTGAGCATCGCGCGCTCGCCCGCACGATACGGCTCGTCGATCCGCTTTGCGACCACACCATCCAGCGCACCACCGGCGGCGTCCAACCACGCCTGCGCGGTTCCGCCATCCTCTGTGCGCGGCGATAGCCGCAGCATCGCATTGCCGTGCGTTCCATGAAACCGCTCCAACACCCGCCGCCGATCGGCGAGCGGCGCACCGGTCAGCATTTCGCCCTCTAGCGCCAGGCAATCGAAAAGCATCAGCCGCGCCGGCGTCTCCGCAGATAACCTCCGGATTCGGCTCTCCGCCGGATGTAGCCGCATCTGCAACGCGTCGAACGACAGGCTCGCGCCCAGCGGGATCAGCAACTCGCCATCGAGCACCACTTGGTCGACCTTCAGCGCCGCAATCCCGGCAACTACTTCAGGAAAGTACCGCCCCAGCGGCTTGCCCGACTTGGAGTGCAGCGCGACGTCGCTGCCCTGCTTGAACACCAGGCAGCGGAAGCCATCCCATTTGGGCTCGAACTGCCAGCCGGCATCTTGGGGCAGCGCCTCGACCAGCTTGGCTTCCATCGGTTCGATCGCGTCGATCATCCTCGCCCAACGTTGACACACCGCCCCCGGTTGCGGGACAGCCTCGCCATGGCCGACGTAAAGCTGCACCCAAGCTGGCGCGAACCGCTGCGCGACGAGTTCGCCAGCCCGTACATGGCCGCGCTGCGCGAGTACCTCCGGGTCGAAAAGGCCGCCGGCAAGCGCATCTTTCCGGCCAGCCAGAACTGGTTTCGCGCCCTCGACCTCACCCCGCTGGAGCAGGTCCGCGTCGTCATCCTCGGCCAGGATCCCTATCATGGCGAGGGTCAGGCGCACGGGCTGTGCTTCTCGGTCCAGCCTGGAGTTCGCACGCCGCCCAGCCTGGTCAACATCTACAAGGAGATGGAGGCTGATCTCGGCATCCCGCGCGCGCGCCACGGCTTTCTCGAACATTGGGCGGGGCAGGGCGTGCTGCTATTGAACGCAGTGCTAACGGTCGAGATGGCCCGCGCCGCCGCGCATCAGGGCCGCGGCTGGGAGCGCTTCACCGACGCGGTAATCCGCTTGATCAACGCCCGCCCGGAGCCCGTCGCGTTCATGTTGTGGGGCAGCTACGCGCAGAAGAAGGCCGCGTTCGTCGACTCGATCGACCGCGGCGGTCGCCATCTCGTGCTGAAAGCCCCGCATCCCTCGCCGCTATCGGCGCATACCGGCTTCTTCGGCTCGCGCCATTTCTCCAAGGCCAACGCCTTCCTGGAAAGTCACGGCCAAAGGCCGATCGACTGGGCGCTGCCGGAGCTCTGAAGCGTCCCATAGAACAGGGCGTGCGGCCTTCCCTTGGCCAGCCGCGCATCCTGCTGCACTGACGGCGCTAATACTCTGATGATGGCCTACAGTGCCACGCGGATCGCCAGTGCAAGGAGGCCATCTTCCTAGACTGAAGCCTTTCCAGTCAACTGCTCTCTCAACATGCCCTCTAGTGTAGCACGTTGCGTACCGAAACGCTTCGCAGCGAACCGGCAATGGCGGCCATGTCAGCCAACACAGCTTCATGTCAGAAAATGGTGCCCAGAAGAGGAGTATGCCGAGGCGGGATGTCGAGGTCAGCGGAGAGGGTGAGATTTTGTCCAGCCTTTTCAAGGCCGGGGCTGGTT
>NZ_JACIJF010000007.1 GCF_014199255.1 Sphingomonas xinjiangensis
ACGAGGTCAGGTTCGACCCCGATCCAGGCATCGTACGTGAAGGGGCTGCCATTCCATCTGCTTTCGAAACGCAGCCGCCGCGATACACCATCTTTTGGGACGACATGCACGATAACAGACATTCCATCCGGCGCCGGCTTAAGGTCCGCTTCTCTGCTCCCGCGCCCAGAAGCAGACTGTCGGCAAGCGCCCCAGTTCTCGCCGTTGAACGAGTTTCTGGCTGCACCTCAAAGCAGTCACCCCTTCCGCGATTGCAAGCGTGCTCCTCCTGATGGATGAGAGTGCGGATGAGAGGCAGGTACTTGATCATCCCAATCGGGGCATTCCTGCTGGCGTCGGCTACGCCGACCAGGGCGCAGGTGACTGGATCGTCCGCTCCGATCTTCGATGCGCCGACTGCCTGGGTCTCCTTCGAAAGGTTGCTACAGGAGCAATACGGTTATTTCGACCGACCGGGAGTTGACGGAAAGGCCATTCTCTCCGCGTTCGAGCCGCGTGCGAAGGCTGCGCGTTCAGACAAAGAGTTCATCGATATCCTCCAGCTCGTCTCGCACAACTTCGCCGACCCGCACTTCATTGTAGGTCCTTTCGATAGCGACGACTGGGCGATCATTCCTACGGCGTCGGACCTGTTCGGCGTTTACGATGGCTCCCGATTCCGGATTGAACAGGTTCGAGCAGAGAGCGACGCCTTGATAAGGGGAATGCGAGTTGGCATGACGGTGTTGACGATCGATGGGCAGCCGCCTCGCGCCGCCGTCGAGGAAATCACCGGGCGTTCGCTTAAGGCACTGACTTCCCTTCAGGTGAATTTCGCCTTCAACATAGCTTTGGCAGGGCATCGCCGGCGATCTCGCACGGTGGAGGTGATCGACGGCAGTCGGCGAAGATCCTTTACATTAGCGCCAACTGCAGATCAGGCCAAACGCGTCCAAGATGGTCCACTTCTGAGCGTCGAGCGCCAAGGAGCGCTCGGCATCATCCGCATCAACAATTCGCTCGGTGAGCAGGCACTAGTTACGAAGTTTTCTGAGGCTTTAGCCTCCGTTCAGGACGCACCCAACCTACTGATTGATCTGCGCAATACGCCAAGCGGCGGCAATACCAGCGTAGCCCGGGGCATCTTGGGGCATTTCGTTGACCACGATCGGCCCTACCAGGTGCACGTTGTGCCATACGAGACGCGGGTGCTTGGACCAACGCGCAAGTTTATGGAGTTCGTGGCACCCTTTGGCCTGCGCTACTCTGGCAAGGTGTATGTGGCGGGGGGGCGCTGGACCGGTAGCATGGGCGAGGGAATGATGATCGGGTTCGACGCGATCGGGGCCACGACGCTCGGGAGCGACCTTGCCCATCTGTTAGGAGCCCTGAGCAACGAGACGATCGTAGGCTCGGCCGCCAAGGTCGACATAGGCACCGAACAGCTATTCACAGTCACGGGCCTCCCACGGGAAGCATACCACCCTCAGATCTTCATCAGACAAGCCGAGGGTGACGGGGCGCATGATCCAGTGCTCGCAGCGATCCGCCAGTGATCACGCGCCATCATGGTGTCTGAGCCGAACGGCCGATCTATTACGAGATTCTCTGGCAGCGGTGCGGGAGCTGGCTCCGCTAGGCGATTCGAAGTTGCGGCACACCGGGCGCAGCAAGCCACCAGTTCGCAACCGCCCAAGATGCGACATTCGAGCTTTCAGCCCCGCTTCTCCAAACCCGCCGCTTATTCCGCTTCTGATTCCGGTTCGCATCGGCGAAAGCCAAGCGGCGGCCTCGGTAACATCATGCGGTAACTGCTTCTAAAGCGGCTGGCTCATCAAGGGCTAGCAGACGATGCATGATCAAATTGGAAACTCGACGTCTCCGACCCTCGAAAGTCCAAAACGCGTGGCGTGAGGCGAGAGCTCCGTTCCCAGGCGCTGCGCGAGCGATCCGTAGAGGTTGGGTCGGCGCCCGCACATCCATCTGCGACCGCTGCTAGTTGCCACCTCCTCTATGTCGAGATCGGCCGTCACTATATCGTCCCCTATAGAGTTCGACTCGGAGAGTACGTCTCCGTACGGATCGAGAATCATGGCATTGCCAGTTCTCAATTCGTCCTCGTCGCGCCCGACACCATTGCTGAAGACGATGAAGAGCCCGTTGTCATGAGCTCGCGCGGGGAGCCACCGCATCAACCAGCCCCGACCGTTCGGGCCTTGGAACTCACGCCTTAGACGTTCGGGATTCTGCCCGCGTTCTTCCCAGTATCTCAGGGGGATGTGCTTCATGCCCTTGGGACTGAGCGACTTGGTGCCGCCGGTCTGATGCGGGGCTAATAGCACCTCGGCACCGCGAAGCGCGGCTACGCGGGGGTTCTCGACAAGGTTGTTGTCCCAGCAGATGAGGATACTCATGCGCACACCCCATGGAGTGTCGAACACGGTGTAGTCCTGACCGGAGGAGATAAGCGGATGCTCGAAGGCATGGAGCTTGCGATGGGTATGCCCCCCGCCATTTGGCAGGCAAAGGCGGTAGGCGTTGTAGAGCCTGTCGTGCGCGTCGCGCTCCAGCCAGCCGACGCCAATGCCGATCCCCAAATTTTCTGCGAGCGTCGCCACTCTCGAGACGCTTGGCCCATCCACCGGTTCGGCGAGCTCGTAGAGTCCGCCCCGATCCAGCCGGGGCAAGTGCCAGTAGCCACTGATGCACATCTCCGGCAGGCACGCAATCTGCGCTCCTGCGGCGGCGGCAGCTTCGGCAAAGTGCTCAATCCGACCTAGATTGTGGTCCTTGTCTCCAGCCCGGTGCTGAAACTGGACGGTGGCCACGCGGAAGCTTCTGCTCATTGACGTACTCCTTTGAGCCCGATGATCACGAATCTTGCGCAGTAACTCCAATGAAAGGTTGGAAGGGATGTGATAACTGCCGGGAATGGACATTGAGCGTCTCCGAGCCTTCTGCACCCTCGCGGATCATGGCAACTTCGGCCGTGCGGCGGAGCATCTGCACATCACACAGCCAGGATTGACCAAACGGATCCGCGGGTTGGAACACACGCTCGGGGGCCTGCTCTTTGATCGGGGCCGGCAGCCCGTTGTCCTGACGCAACTTGGGCGGCAGCTACTCCCAAGCGCACAACGACTGCTGCGCGAAGCAGAAGGATTCCTCCTCGAGGCTCGACGCACAGCCGCAGGAGAGACCGGAACGCTCGCAGTCGGGTTCGGGCTTTCAACAATCACCCTCGCTCCGCGCATCATCAACAGGTGCCGCTCTGTTGCTCCCAACGTCGCGGTGACGATGGACGACTTTTCGTCACGGGAGATGATCGACCTTATCCGTCGGGATGAACTGGATTTAGGCTTCGTCAGGTTTCCCGTTTCGGACGACCTCGCCTCCTTCCCGCTTGCGACCGATCAGTTGGCCATTGCTGTTCCGGCGGACCTCCAGCTTGAGGATGACGATCGTCCGCACCAGCTGCAGAGTCGAGAGTTCATCGCGCTACGTGATGCACGAGGGCCTGGTCTTGCAGGTCAGATCCGGACCTGGTGCCACGCTAATTCCTTCCATCCACGGATAGGCCAGCAAGCAGATGATATTCAGACGGTGCTTGCACTCGTCGCGGCTGGCTTGGGGTGCGCGATCGTACCGGCGAGCTCCAGAGCTCTGCTTCCGGGAAGGCTCAAGTTGTTCCTGCTACCTGGTAGCGACGCAGTCTGGCGAGTGGGTGCCGCCTGGATGCCAGCGCGTAACACCGGCGCACTGGCGCGTGCGATTGAAATAATCCGGGCTTGGGCTGAGCCTGATACCGGAGATCTCAAGATCCCTCTGCTCCAGGTTTAGTCGCTACCTGATGCTCTCCGACTCGACCGCCTGAAATGGGCTGGAACGGTGGGCAGACTCTCTGACCTGTTGAGGTCCTAACCCGTGTCTTGATGATGCGACGCGGTAGTGTGCGCACGGTAGCTGCAACTGAGCGAGAGGCAGGAAACAACAATCTAGAACCTTGAGCCAGCCAGCCCGCTATTCACCAGGTTGCGACGTTCCGAGCCAGCGAAGCGGACGCTGGAAGCAGTCCATCCGCTACCGCCCCAAATCTGACCGTTTAAGACTGACGCAGTGAAACCTGTAAGCGGTCGTTCGCTCCCGCGATTACCCCATGTTCACCTCGCGACCGATAAGTGCGAACGGCGCGTTTCCGCACGTTCTGGCTCTCCTCACAGGTCGTTCATGAGAAGCTCGCGTTCGAATCCTTCAGCGAGCTTCTTTTGCCGTGCGCCCAGCTGCTGCGAGAGCTAGCTTATACGTGGCTTCCCCTAAATAGGCACGAAGCGCTTCGCGGTTAAAACGTGCAGTCTGATCGGCGAAGAGGCAGCTCGCAAGTGCCGGCTTCAGCTTCTCGATCGCAGCCTCCTCGCTGGCAGACCAAGGTCGGGAGGTGAGCATCAGATGAGAGTCTTGCGGCGCTTTTCGGGCAACGCAGTCGCCAAACGCACGGCCAGAACCGTACTCCTCCGATAGCGTCATCACGTCACCGTCAAATTCAGTGGTCACATCTATCGGTGCCGCTGATGTAAGGTCTGCGGGCGGACCAATCTTGCCGAAGTCACGGCGGTATAGAGCCGGGTACAGGGCTCCCCGGAAGGTGGACGGCTGCAGGCGCATCTCCAACTTGGAGGCTCTCCGACGAACAGCCGCATCGTTCAAGCATGTCATATCTGCCGCCTTCATGCTGGCCGGAAAGAACGGGCCACTGTTCGGGACGACGCGCAGGAAGGCGGCAACCGACTTTCGATAAGCCTTCCGCCCGACGACGCAGTCGGCGTACTCCGCGAGGTCCTTCTCGGCTTCGCGAGACGGTAGGGTATCCTGAGCAACCAGGGGGACTGACGCCACGACCGCCGTGCATATGGCCGCGTAGGCAGCAATGCGATTTAACGTCGCCATGTGATGTCTCCGGAGAAGTTCAACATCATGAACAGTAGAGCTTCAAGAGTTCGTCGCAACAGGGAGGGTTTGGCCGGGCCCCGTCGCGTGCCGCCACTCGGCGCGGAAAGCGGCCCGTCCGCTATCGCCCCCGGAAGCGGACGTTGGTCGGTAAGCCGGCCGGAATGTCTGGGGTTGGTAAAAGGCTGACCCGCTGAGTTGAAGGGCGGTCAATCCCAGTCGCGGAAAACCCATGCGACCCAGCCGATGAAGGCAAGGATCATCAGCAACCACACCAGGATAGTGGTCGCCAATCCCCATTTGGCCGCACTACGGTCTTCGTAAGGCATTCACTAGCTATAGCGGAGTAGCGACGTCTGCTAGTGGGCGCTTGCGGACAGTCCGCTTTTGTGTGGCATTGGAGGATAGCTGCCGCTCCGAAAACAATGGTATCTCCGGAAAGTGAATGCATCTCGCTAGTCGCTGATACTGCCGGCGTGTAGCGGCGTTTGCCGGAGGTTTGTCATGCCGCTATCACTGGCTCTGCTTATATTCTCGTTGTCCAGCCCGCCGCAGAAGGTTGTGGAAGATCGGTGTGCAACGATGCAAGCTCGCCTAGACACGGCGACGGCAAAGCCTCCACCTCAGACTGAAATGTCGCACCTGTACTCTGGCATTGTGATTGTTACGGCCACACAGCCGTTCTGCATGGGGTGGACTGTCGTAACTGTGTTCCGAGATCAAGACTTCCATTGGGCGCTACGCAGGACGTCAGTTGGCCACGATCTTACCATAGCTCCGGACGAACATTGGGCCTACTCGACAGCTTGCCCAGCGATCATTGATTGGCTTGAGCGGCTCGAACGCTTGCCGATCCGCTTCGGCATTGGCCCTATTCGCCAGGCTCCGAAGTCCCGAAAATCAGTTCGTGTACCGGTGTTGGACGGCACTGAATATACCGTGCGCGGCTATGGGTGGGTGACGCAGCCCAGCGGTGCTCCGGCGTCGCTCTCGTTGTCGAGCAACGATGGTGAGGTTGCCGCTTGGACGCGAGGCTTGCTGCAGGCGACGGTGCCGTGCTGGACGGCCGGCTAAGACGGCGAGTTGGGCGCAACGAGCGGAACGAACGGCGCATTTTGATGAGCTTGTTCGCTCGTCTGAATGTCGCAAATTGGGGCGGAAGCGGTCGCCGTTGTCGAAGCAATCACGACGCCTGAAAAGTAGCCCGGCAAGCCCGATAGTCCGAGATCACCTTTGCCAGTCCCTCCGTGTCCCCGGGCCAGTAAGAACCTAAAAAGATGCGTCTGGGGCTACTCCCGTCGACATGAACATCAAGTTGAGGCTTGTACCCGCCCAATGGCCATACGCCTGAGACACAATCCCAAGTCCAATGCTGCCGCCTCCAAAGAGTATCCAAAGTTACACCATTTCCGGTGAGGATTAGGCGGCGTGGACGGAAGATCGGAACAATAGTTAAGCAGAACCACATCATAAACAGTGGCGTTGGAATTACGATCAGCAGCCAGAAATCGTTGGGCCTGAGGTCAGGCACTCCAGGCGCAATCACCATCAAGATGCTGGGTAGCAGTAGCGGCACTGCCGTGAGAGTAGCCATGATGGCATAATGCCATTTCAGAGATTTGACTGTCACTTGCCTCATCTTTGCCTCCCTGAGATGATCTATACCTGAGGCGCTAGCAAGGTGTGAATTGACGTCCGGGAATGGGGCGCAAGCGGACTAAATCAACATACGCCCGCCCCATGCAATGGCGATTGCATACAGAGCCAAAGCGCCTGCCACGAGTGCCGCTCGTGGCAGCCTGGTCGCCAACCAGCCGGCGTAAGGGTTAGTCCATGTGCGCCAAACGCCTAGAGCCAAGAGGAGCCACGCGCCTATCAGTGCAGCGGCGGCAACTTGAGTCCGCCAACCTCGTTCGGAGGCGCCGACCCACAGCAGGCCGGCATAGGCCAACATCGACGGAGGAAGGAGCAAGAGGACGTGAATTGCCCAGACCGCCTTCCACCGCTGCCGCAGCGATGATCCCGAGCGTCGCCTTGTCATGGCTGAATTATCAGTGATGTCGCCGCCCAGTGCAATTGGCCGTTTCGTGCTGCTCATGTGCCAGATGAACGATCGTCCGCTTCCAGTTGCCTCAAGCGCATAGACGAACGTCTGACATTGGGCGACAGCCGACGAGCCGCTTTTCTCGCCAGAGCGAGCCGGCGGCCTCTCTGGCAGACCGATGCTTCTGAACAGCATTGATGGTCTCAGACTTGTGGCGCCTACGACGACATGAACGGAGACTGGATCGTACTGCCGAACGTCGAACCAGAAATATCCGTCGGGGTCAGCCTCTATCAGCACAAAGTTCATGTCGCCCGCGCAAGGCGTGCCGCGGCTGCGAGGGGCAGCTCCACGGTCACGGTGGAGGACATTCTCAACGCGAAGCTGGAGGCCGAAGCCGAGTTGAAGGCGACGTTCGACAGCAATCAGTCGGTTCGCGCGGGCAGCCTTGCGGCACGCTACTCCTGCAGCGGGGCAATCTGTGTTCCGCTATACGGAGACACGCTCTTTTCCGTGCTTCCACCGCCGGGCACCATCGCGCCAGTCGAGGAGTACACTCCAGCACCGCAAGATCATGCATTGAGCGCGTCCTCCTCAGAGACGAGCGGACGCGTAGTGACTCAGGACGATCAACCCATGCCCGCGCCAACAAACTCATCTGGCGAGAGCGCTCGAGGAACAAGCTGGCATGACATGGTCGATTTAGCGGAGTCGATGGATGACGATTGGTGAACCACTTGCACCCGCCACAACAGGCCCGAACAATCTGTGCCGCGAACTGCCGGAAGGCATCGTCCGGCTGGAGACGACCGTACTTCAACACCCCTCTCACCTGGCGGCGAAGGCGATGATCGGCGGACTGCATAGGCGGGCACGATCGCGAGCTCTCGGCATCCATCGCGAGATTCCGTCCAGCGCTACTCTCGTGCTGGGGAATGCACGTGTGGGTAAGTCTTGGGCACTTGAAGACTATATGGGAGACTACCCCTCGCTAAGCTGGAGGGACGGCGTCCCTACCGGCGCCCTTCCGCCTGGTGTGGACCATTCCCTCCAGGACGCAGATTACCGGCCCGTCGTTACGGCGAGCGTGCCTTCGAATGTCGATCTACGTTCCTTCGTTTCAGCCATTTTGATGGCGTTCGGGTATGTCACCCGTGATTACTGGGACAGTGCAAAAATAATCCAGATGATCGATTACTACGCAAGAGAGTTCAAAACCGACATCGTCTTTATCGATGAGGGTCACAATCTCCTAAACAGTTGCGATGTTAACGACGCAATGGACCTTCTTGGCTTCCTCAAGGAGTTAATCAATCGGGTGGGTTGTCACTTTGTGATCGCTGGCCTGCCGATATTGGAGAAGCTGTTCACAATAGACGCACAGATACTTGGAAGAACCTCCGGTTCCATCACAATAAGACCCTATCTATGGGGTACGAAGAACGAAACCATTCTCTTCATCAAACTGCTGAAGCAGTTCGAGAGATTGATCGGCCTGCCCCGATCCTCGGGCTTCGAAACGCACGATATTGCGAGAAGAATATACATTGCTTCTTACGGTGGCCGCATCGGCTTGATCCGACGACTGCTAAGCGAGGCGGGCCAAAGGGCGATTGACGCAGGCGAGGAGTGCATCTCGAAGGAGCGCCTTGCGGAGGCGTATCAATTGCTGAGTCTTCGCTCGTCCGACGACGATGTCGAAGGGACTCCCAACTTCCTGGATGAGCAGTCGATGCTCGAGGACGCGGCCTCGGCAGGCGCGTCCTCAAATCCCCTGGATTGCGCCGCGACGGAGCTTCCAAGGATTTGGCAGGAGTTAATGGGCCGCGTCGAGCGAGAACGTAAGGAATTGGAGAAACTGTTGCAGCCGAGATCGCGCCGCACAAGGCTACGACCTGATTACTCTTAGCATCGATCGTGCCATCTTCCTCGTCCGGAGGTCGCAAGTGTCGGGACACAAATCGGGAGCCCCCTTAGGCGATCCGCGGCTACAAGCCCTCGCGCAACTGCCCCTTCGAGTGCGACTAAAGCCAACGGAACCGCCATTCGGCTTAGGCCTCCGGCTTGCATGTCGACTGAAGCTACAAAGCTCTTTGAGACTGGCCGCTAACCTCGGTTTGACGGCCACGGACATGCTAAATGGCCGAGGGTCAAAGCGTCTTTGCAATGCTGCAGGGTTTAGCGAAGACAAGTGGCCAGGAGGCGAGCTTGCCCCAGACGTCAAGACGCGCACGGTTTGGGTCAGGGGCCATGCGCTCCTGCTAGATGACTGGTGCCCGACATTTCGACGTTGGTGCCCAGCGTGCCTGCTCGATGATCGCACACGCGCGCTACAGAACGGAGAGCCGATTGAGTCAGCAGCGTGGTGGAGGCCGGAGTGGGCGGTTCGCTCCTATCTTAACTGCTCGCACCACGCGTGCGCATTAATCGAGCGTTGCTATGGCTGCAGCGCGCCTCAGCGATGGCACGGTCCCGCAGTCGATCGCTGTCATTGCGGCGCCATCCTCGCGACGGATGAGACTATCCCGGCCTCGGTGGCAAGTTGGGAGACGTTCGTCAGCGATCGGCTTGCCGGCGACGAATCGCGAGCGCTCCTTGGCTGCGATCCGCTTCGAGAGCTTCTCCCGGCCGTTGAACGGCTTGGAACCTCGTTGCTTCAACCGTGGAGTCTGTCGCGCCCGCGAGCGGATGATGTGACGCGGGCGACTGCACGCGAAGCTGCCATGACTGCCATCTCAAATTGGCCCGCCAGTTTCAGGCGACGATTGGACGAGGTGGCCGCAGGAACGGGGACAGACCTTCGACCACGAGGTCTCATCGGGGCATATGGGTGGATCCATTCCGAATGGGCGACATTCCCGCCGAGAACCGAACTTGACCGGCAGGTGCGGCGCGAGGTTCGTGAGCACGCTATTCAAAGCGGGTTCGTAGCGGCCGGCGAGCCTCTGTACGATTTCCGCGGTGGTGGAACGATCCACATGACAACGGCAGCCGGTAGGCTGGCGATCGGGTACAAGCGCGCGCGGCAGCTGGTTGCGGACGCTGGTGCGCTGCCGAGTGGAACGAGACGAGGTGTCGCATTTCCTTTGGACCCGGTTCAAATTGAAGAGATCGCTTCGCAGGAGAAGCGCACGATTTGCTTTTCACTGAAGCATGAGCAAGCCGACTTAGGGGTGGGCCGGCAGCAGGCGCGTCGCCTCAGAGCAACCTTTGGCTCGACAGGACCCGGCTGGGTGCTGCGACTGATCGAAAGCTGCGCTGCGGGATGCTCTACAAGCGTCCTTGTCTCGGGAGCCCGACCTTTGCCAAATGCGTGCCAGGCGGTCGGAGTGCCTCTCGAGCTCGCGTGTGCAGCGCTCATAAAGGGCGAGATCAAAGCTTGCAGTGTGGATCCGGATCGCGCCGGGCTAGGCGGGATAGCGGTGCAGACTTCAGACCTCCGGGCGCTATCTACGCGGCCGGTTAGTATCGAGCGCGCGGCGCGCCGTCTTGGCATACATCACGAAGCGGTTCGGTGGCTTGTCCGGCACCATCATTTGAGGCGCCACGAGGTCGTGGGGATCACACCTGGCGCGATAGACGCGTTTGCCGCGACTTTCGCGACAGCTACCGAACTGGCGCGGGATGCTCAAATGTCCACCCGAGCTTTGTCCAGCTATCTTGAAGCGAGGGGATGCCGGCCAGCATTTGGCCCTCCCTCCTGCCGACAGGTGATCTACTGGAGAGAGGGTGCCTCGCGTGCGTTGAGCGGCGCTCAGTGACGCGCGCGCGCAGCCGCGGATACCTCTCTGCGCTCCCGCTCAGGGTTCGAACGAATCTGCTGGAGCCGGGATACGGACTCTACAACCGCATGGCGCTGCGACACGGCTGCTCCGAAGCATACGAGTTGTCCGAGATGATTGGCGTTCGCGGATTGAACTTTGCACGGGAAGTATCGCTTGGCCGTTGCCTCGACATCCTGTCGTCATTGAGTGGCGCTGATCGGACAAGTCTGGAAGCGAGTTCGATCTCGCTCTCGGACAAAGGCTTCCATCTCGGCTCCATACAGCTGTCGAGTGACTCAATCTCCGGAGCGCTATTTGGACGGGTGTGCCCGCGCTGCCTCGAAGAAGACCTCGATTCGAAGGAGGGACCGGACTTATGCCGTCCCTTTCGAAGGGGCTTCTGGGACGTGCCCCACCTTGTGATCTGTCCGATCCATAGTGTCGCTCTCACAAACTGTTGTAACTCATGCAAAGTTGGTGGCAACCGAAGGCAGATCGACCCTCGCAGATGTGGCGCCGGTCACCTGATACAGCCCGGTGCAACTGCCACCGCATCATTGTCGGGCCAGAATTATCTGTTCCGTCGACTTTCAGGTGAACCGGGTGGAGGTGGACGCTTCCTTGATGATCTGCCTGTGAACGATGCCGGACGGGTTATGCAGGCGGTCGGCCGCTCGAGGCTATTTGGCCGAGAGTGGTCTGCAGTCGAACGCTGCACCGTCGACGACCTCGTGGCCGCAAGCAGCGCCGGCTTCGAAACGCTGGCAAACTGGCCCAACGAACTTTGGCACCTGCTGGACGAACTCCGGGAGCGAAATAGCGGGGGGTCCAAGGGCGGCCCTGAGCGCGTCTACGGAAGTTTGACCAGGTGGTTGCAACACGGTGGCGGTTCCCAGTTTCCCGCTCTCGCATCTGAACTCGCGAACCACTACTCAGCTACAGGAGCAAAGACCCGGCACCCGCTCATAAGCGACGTTCAGCAATCGGCGGTCACAGTTTGGTCGCTCGCACTTGAAACCGGCTTTGCGCGCGAACGTATAGAACAGGTCGCTGCTGGTCTGGGCGCAACCGTGATACGTGCGCACGGACCACCTCGGGTCTCAGTCGAAGAGGCGCAGAGAGTCCGCGCTCTGCTTTCTCGGGCCGTGAAAGCACCTGCAGCTGCTGCCCGGCTTGGGCTCACTCTCGACACCTTCAAGCAGCTTCGGCGCGAGAAGATCCTACTTCCTATATCCGGGCTGGTCGTGCCGCTTTACGACGTCGAGGTTCTCGACCAACTGATCATAGAATGTTCCCGGGGTGCCCCGTCTACCGTGGAACCGCCCCCGAATACCCTTCCGCTGGTTAGAGCGAGTCGAGCCACCAATCGCCCTCTTCATCGGGTGGTAACTGCAATTTTGGGAGGCGATCTGCGCCCAGCGGCTCGACTGCAAGGTTCGGTAGGATTTGGCTCGATCTTAATAGACGTGACGGCCGTGTTCGCAACGCCCTACCGGTGAGGGTCATGGTTTGAACTAAAGTTATTAGCTCCTTTCGAAGGATTTTGCCAAATTTATCGTTTCTCTTTTTAGCTTTATAAGCCGCAGACCGGACCTAACCCATTGGAAAGGCGTGATCAGATTTTCAGGATTATCGTTTCCTGCACAACTGTGGGAGTAGGCCCGGCCGGACCGTATCCGGGTCTACTTTCACGCTCTTGGCGCTCAGGCCGAAAAGATCAGAAGTGGAGGGACAAACCGCGCCCGCTTTGTCCGTGAATGGCTTCTGCCACCCCTCATTTCGCTAAGGCGCTCTCATGCAACCCATCCAAATCCTGATGACCGCGCCGTTGCTGCCCATCGTGGTCGCGCAACTGGAATCCGCCTTCACGCTGCACAAGTTGTGGGAGCAGCCCGATCCGGACGCCTTCCTGAAGGCTGTCGGTGCCCGCATTCGTGGCGTCGCTACCAGCACCTATCACGGGCGGATCGACGATGCTTTCCTGGCGCGATTGCCAGCCTTGGAGATCATCGCGAGTTTCGGCGTAGGCTATGACAATGTCGACGTGGCCGCGGCCGCCGCGCGAGAGGTGGTGGTCACCAACACGCCTGGCGTGCTGGACGAGGAAGTCGCGGACCTGACGGTTGCGCTGCTGCTCTCGACGCTGCGCCAAATTCCCCAGGCCGAGCGTTTCCTGCGCGATGGAAAGTGGCGGGAGGGTGCGTTCCCCTTGTCGCCAACCCTGCGCGGGCGTCGGGTCGGGATCGTCGGGTTGGGCAATATCGGGAAGGCAGTGGCGCGCCGCTTGCAGGGCTTCGATGTGGCGATCGCCTATCATGGGCGGACCAGGCAGGACGTACCGTTCGACTATCATCCCACGGTGACGGGTTTAGCCGACGCATCCGACGTGCTGGTGGTGATCGTTCCGGGCGGCGCGGAAACCCGGCACTTGATCGACCGCGAGGTGCTGGCGGCGCTGGGGTCGGACGGGGTGCTGATCAACGTCGCACGCGGCAGCGTAGTCGATGAGGCCGCCCTGATTGAAGCGCTGCAATCGGACATGATCCTGAGCGCAGGACTGGATGTCTATGCCGACGAGCCGCGCGTGCCGCAGGCGCTACTCGATCTGCCGAACTTGGTGCTGCTGCCCCATATCGGATCGGGATCGGTTCAGACGCGCAATGCCATGGGGCAGTTGCTGTCCGACAACTTGGTGCAGTGGTTCCGGGATGGCAAACCGGTGACGAGCGTGCCGGAGACAGCGCATCTGATTGCCGGCTAGTCGCGGCAGCCAGTCCTCGCACGACAATATCTTCCGGAGCGATGCCCCGGGAGCGGCGAACGCGATCAGGCGATGACTCGGTTGAACGCCGTTGCCAATGCGTCGGCAATGGCAGCGCCGTCATAGGGCTTGGCAAGCAGGACGACGCCTGCGCCTTCTTCCACGCCGGGGACATGGTCGTTACCGGTCGCGAACACCACGCCCACCGACGGGCGGAGTTCGCGGGCGCGGGCTGCCAGGCTAGCCCCCGACGCGCCGGGCAACTCGACATCGGTGAAAAGAATGTCGATCGGAACCGTCTGGAGCGCAGTGGTCGCTTCTTCGGCGCTACCCGCTACGACAACGGTGTGGCCAAGATGCTGTAGCAGTTCGGCCGTGTTGGCGCGGATCAACGCATCATCCTCGACCAGCAGGATGCTGAGCGCAGCCAGGGCACATTGCGGCGTGGGCATTGCGGTAAGCGCCTGTTTCTGATCCGGCACATTGGCTCTGCGCTGGCGCTGATTGGCAAGCACATAGCGCACCTTCCGCGCGAGCATCTCGCGGGTATAAGGCTTGGACAGCAGGTCGACCCCTTCATCGAGGCGTCCGGCATGAACGATAGAATTCTCGGTGTAGCCCGAGGTGAAGAGAACGGCGATGTCGGGGTGGCGCTCACGCGTCATGCGGGCGAGTTCGGGGCTTTTCAACGTGCCCGGCATCACCACGTCGGTGAAGAGCAAGTCGATCGGCACACCGCTTTCGACGATGGCGAGCGCCCCGGCGGCGTCCCGCGCTTTCAGCACGCGGTAGCCGAGTTCGTTCAGCAATTCGATCGCGGTGGCGCGGACTTCGTCGTCATCTTCAGCGATCAGGATCGTTTCGGTGCCGCCGACCACCGGTCCTGTATCGATAGGCTCGCCGGCTTCTTCGGCCTGAAGCGCGCGGGGAAGGTAAAGCTTGACGGTAGTGCCCTGGCCGACCTCCGAATAGATCTTCACATGGCCGCCAGACTGTTTGACGAAGCCATACACCATCGACAGCCCAAGGCCCGTACCCTTACCTTCCGGCTTAGTCGAGAAGAACGGCTCGAAGACTTGCGCCAAAACTTCGGGCGTCATCCCCGACCCGGTGTCGGTTACGGCAAGCATGACATATTGCCCTGGCGTCACTTCGGCATGGGTACGGGCATAGTTGTCGTCGAGATGCGCGTTGCCGACCTCGATAGTAAGCTTGCCGTCGCCGCTCATCGCGTCGCGCGCGTTGATCGCCAGGTTAAGCAGCGCATTCTCGACCTGACTAGGGTCGGCGAAGGTGTTCCAGAGGCCCCCGGACACGATCGTCTCGACCTCGACGGCATCGCCGATCGCGCGCCGAAGCATATCCTCCATGCCGTAGACAAAGCGACCGATGTTCACGACCTTTGGCTCTAGCGGCTGGCGCCGGCCGAATGCCAGCAGCTGCGCGGCGAGCTTGGCGCCACGGCTGACCCCCGCGAGCGCGTTGGTTACGCGACGCTCAGCACGCGCGTTGCCGGCTACGTCCTTTGCGAGCAATTGCAGATTGCCCGAAACGACCTGGAGCAGATTATTGAAATCGTGGGCGACGCCGCCGGTCAGCTTGCCGATCGATTCCATCTTTTGCGCCTGTTGCAGCGCAACCTCGGCTTGGCGGCGCTCCTCGATCGCCGTGACGATGCGGGCTTCGAGCGTTTCGTTGAGACGGCGCAGTTGTTCGGAGGTCTGGTGCTGTTCGGTAACGTCGTTGCCTTGAACGAAGATACCGGTAACGGCGCCGCCAGCGTCGAGGATCGGCTGGTAGATGAGGTCGATGAAGCGCTCGTCCATCTTGTCCGCCGCATCGGCGACGAGCAGCCGGACGTCGCGGCCGACAAACGGCTGCCCCTTTTGATAAACTCGGTCGAGCAAGTCGATAAAGCCCTGCCCCACCACTTCGGGCAGCGCCTCGCGCACACTTTGGCCGACGACATTCTCGCGACCGACAACGCGGTGATACGCATCGTTGGCCAGAGTGAAAACGTGATCCGGACCGCTCAGGACCGCAATGAAGCCCGGCGTCTGAACAAAAAGGCTCCGCAGGAAGGAACGCTCTTGTTCGAGCTGGAGATTGTCCTGCTGAACCGCCTCGGCACGCTGAACAATGCCCGCTTCGATCAAGTTGTTGGCCGAGCCCGAATCGCGGGCGAGCGCGCGCAGACGCTGCAATTCGGTCACATCGACCGTGTGCTGGAGGATGAAGGCCGTGTTGCCGGCGCGGTTCGGCACCGGCGTGTGCGTGGCGCTCCAATAGCGCTCCTCGAATCCGCCACCGCTGGCGAGGGGGATATCGTAGCGGATGAGCGGCAGGTGGTCAGGCACGCCCGTTGCCGCCACTCGATTGAGCGAGCCATGAAGCAGGCGGTAGCTGTCCGACCTCGGATCACTTGGGAATGCCTCGAACATGTTGCGGCCGACCAGTTCCTCGCGAGTGCGGCCGGTGGCGCGACAATAGGCGTCGTTCATCGCCATCAGCGTGAACTGAAGGTCCATAAGCACATAAGGATTGGCGGAACGGGCGAAGACAGCTTCAAAATCAACGGATTGCGGCATGGAGCGAGCGGACTTCCAGTTGCGGCGCCGAGCAGCAGCCCACAGCGCAAATGCTTGATGCCGCGCTACCGTGGAAAAAGCTTTAACTTCAAGCCGCTTTTGGAACGTCGACTACAGATCGGGTAGAGACTGGTCGGCCTCGCCCCAGCCGGTGAGCGCGCGTGAGGCGGCACGGTCGAGCAGTTCAGCGGCGTCCCGAATGGTGTAGCGCTTCGCACTCTCCAAATCGCGCAACTCGCTCCAGGTTACCGGAGCGGCGACCGGCGCATCTTCCCGCGCCCGGGCGACATAAGGGAGCACTGCAGTCGCGCCACGCTGGTTGCGCAGATAGTCGATGAAGATTTTACCCTTGCGGGTGACTTTCTTGAGGTTGGCGGTGTACCGGTCGGGCTCGGCCTGGGCGAGCGCTCGGGCGAAGCGTTCGGCAAAGGAGCGGACTGCGGGCCAATCGGCCTGAGGCACCAGCGGGACGACGACGTGAACACCCTTGCCGCCGGAGAGCAGCGGCCAGCTGGTGAGGCCGATATCGGCAAGGTGGCCCTTCAGTTCCTCAGCAGCCTTCTTGACCTGCGTGAAGTCGAGCCCCTCGTCGGGATCAAGATCGAACACGAGGCGATCAGGCCGCTCGATGTCGGCTACCGGCGCCCCCCAGCCGTGGAACTCGATCGTGCCCATCTGCACGCAAGCCATCATACCGTCGACGTCGTCGACATAGAGATAGGGCTGCGTGCTGCCGTCCTTTTCACGAACTTGGACATGGTGGACGTCGTCGCCAAAGCTGCCGGCGTCATGCTTCTGGAAGAAGCAATGTTTCGCCCGGCCCTGGGGACAGCGGACGAGGCTGATCGGGCGGTTGCCGAGCCAGCGCAGCGCAGCGGGGGCTATGGCCTGGTAGTAGTCCGCGAGCTCGCCCTTGGTGAGGCCGGACTCGGGGTAGATCACGCGTTCGCGGCTGCTGATCTTGATGTGCGTTTCGGGCGCGGCTGGCAGCGCCGTGGGCGTTTCCGGCACCACGTCCTTGGCCTGTTTGTCTTCGCGCAGGCCAAGGAAGCTGCCGTGGCGCACAACATTTTCGGCGGTGAACTCGGTAAAGGCGACTTCGGCGACAAGCTGCGGCTTGAGCCAATGCGCGCCGCGTGCTTCGGCCTTGGGAACGGCGGTTGCTGGCTCGTCCGCCTTGATCCGGTCGAAGCGCTCGCGCAAGTCGTGAAGCGTTTGCGTGCTGAAGCCCGTGCCGACCTTGCCGGCGTACCGCAGGCCGTCGGTCCCATTGAGGCCGAGCAGCAGCGAACGGAAGCCGCGGCCTTTGGCGGTCGAGGGCGTCCAGCCGATGATCACGAATTCCTGGCGCTGGATGCACTTCACCTTGAGCCAGGACTTGGTGCGGGTGCCGCGATAAGGCGCGTCGGCACGCTTGGAAACGATGCCCTCATATCCTTGGTCGCACATCGTCTTGAAGAGCTTCTCGCCGTTGCCGATGATGTGCTCGGAGAATTGGATGCGTGGATCTGCCCCCTCGACGACGGCCCGCAGCCGCTCCTTGCGTGCGAGTTGCGGAAGCGCGGTGACGTCGCCGCCCCCGGCGAGCAAATCGAAGGCGAACAGTGTCAGGTCGTGGCCCCCGGCGGAGATCGCTTCCTGAAGCGTCGAAAAGTCAGGCTTGCCGTTCTTGAATGCGACAATCTCACCATCGAGCAGCGTGCCAGGTGGGAGCGTGGCGGCGGCTTCGGCAATGCCGGGGAACTTCTCGGTCCAATCTAGCCCGGAGCGGGTGTAAATTTTAACAGCGTTGGTGCCGGTGGCCACCAGGGCGCGGTAGCCGTCATATTTCACCTCGTGGAGCCAAGCGGTGCCGGTGGGAACGGTGTCGACCAGGGTGGCGAGTTGAGGAGCGCTAAAGGGGGGGGCTTTCGCCTTCTTAGAACCTCCCCCGGAGGGGGTGGGAGACCGTCCGGAGGACCGTGGATGGAAATCCGCCATAGGTGATTCGCTTGGGGCGATTACCCCTCCACCACCCGCGGCGCCGGCGCGTGCCCTCCCCCTCTGAGGGAGGTTCTTTTTGAGGACTTTCTTCGCCTCGGCGATTTCCTGCATGGTGCGGCCGGTGTGGACGCTGGTCAGACCGGTTTCAACAAGGAGGTCGGTGGCCCCGGCGAAGCCATCGTTTATTTTGCGGAGCAGCCAGTTTTCGTTCTTTTCCTTCGCGCGAGGCTTGAGGCGGATGAGGAGCCATTCGCCCTTCATCCGCTCTCCATCGAGGCGGAAATGCAGGTGGCCCTGTTCCAGGTCTTTAGCCGACTTGCCCTCGATCGGCTCCCAGAAGCCATCGTCCCATAGCATGACCGTGCCGCCACCATATTCGCCCTTGGGGATCGTGCCCTCGAAATCGGCATAGGACAGCGGATGATCCTCGGTACGGACGGCCAGGCGCTTTTCATTGGGATCGAGGCTAGGGCCGCGAGTGACGGCCCAGCTTTTCAGGACGCCGTCGACTTCGAGGCGGAAGTCCCAATGCAGGCGCGTAGCGTCGTGCTTCTGGACGATGAAGCGGTTGCCACCGGTGGGTGCGACCGTGCCAGCGGGTTCGGCGGTCTTCGCGAAGTCGCGCTTGGCGTTGTATTTGGCGAGGGGGTCGAGCTTGGCCATCCAAGTTACGCGCGCTTGCGGGCCGGCGCTTTTTTGGCCGCGCTGCTGCGGCTGCCGGCACGTGGTGCAGCGGGCTTGTCATTGGCAGCTTTGGGCGTGCTCTTCTTGGCCGGGGTCTTCTTGACGTCCGGGTCCTTGGCGGCGCCGGGCTTCTCGAGCGACTTCTTGAGCGCGGCCATCAGGTCGACCACGTTGGAGCCGCGGCTTGGCGCAGCGTCGCTCTCATCCTCAAGGATCTTCTTGCCCTTGGCTTTTTTCTTTCGCTCGATCAGGTCCTTGAGGGCGTCGACATAGCGATCGTGGAACTCCTGCGGATCGAACTTCGACGCCTTCTTGTCGATGAGCGTGGTTGCGAGATCGAGTAGCTCCGGGTCGGGTTCGGCATCGGGGATGTCGCGAAAATAGCCCTGCGCCTTGTTGACCTCATCAGCGTAGCGCAGGGTTTCGAGCACCAACCCACGCCCGCACGGCTTCAGGCTGACCACATATTCGCGGCCGCGCATGGCAAGCTGGCCGAGCCCGACCTTGCGGCTGCGGCGTAGTGCTTCGCGAAGGACGATGAAGGCTTCTTCGGCGAGGTCGTCGGCGGGCACGACGAAATAGGGCTTTTCGTAATAGAGCACATCGATTTCGTCGGCGTCGACGAACTGCGTGAGTTCCAGGGTCTTCTTGGACTCGAGTTTCACTGCGTCGATCTCTTCCTGTTCGAGCAGGACATATTCGCCCTTCTCGACCTCGAAGCCCTTGACGATCTCATCGACGTCGACTGCGCCGATGCCGGGCGCGACCTTTTCATATTTGATGCGCTTGCCGCTGGGTTCGTGGATCTGGTGGAAGCTGATCTGCGCGCCGGATTTGGTGGCGGAATAGATTTCGACCGGGATCGAGACCAGCGCCAGCCGTATCTGTCCTTGCCAATAGGCGCGCGCGGCCATGATCGCTCTCCATCGTTGCGAGGCCGATTCAAAGCGCGAGGAAGGGAGTCGTTCCCACTGCTGATCCTCGCCCTGACGGAGGAGGATTGACGACGCCCCTCCCCGTTCCAAAGAGGATTGTGTATGGGCGTGCCATGACCGACCCCATCAGCCTGTTCGACGCCTGGTTTGCCGAGGCGCAGGCGAGCGAACCCAATGACCCGAACGCTATGGCATTGGCGACGGTGGACGGGCGTGGGCAGCCTTCCGTGCGGATGGTGCTGCTAAAGGGCCATGGCCCGGACGGCTTCGTATTCTACACCAACGGCGAGAGCCGCAAGGCCGCGGACCTTGCCGCCAGCCCGCGTGCGGCGCTGCTTTTCCACTGGAAGTCGCTGCGGCGGCAGGTGCGCATCGAGGGGCCCGTGTCGCAGGTCAGCGACGCCGAGTCGGACGCCTATTTCGCCAGCCGCGGCCGCGACTCTCAGCTAGGCGCCTGGGCTTCGGACCAGTCCCGGCCGCTGGATGCACGCGAGAGATTCGAAGCGCGCTTTGCCGAGACGCAGGCGCGGTTCGACGGCGCCGACGTGCCACGTCCCCCGCATTGGGGCGGTTGGCGTGTGAACCCGGAGCAGATCGAACTGTGGCAGGACCGCGCGCACCGTCTGCATGAGCGGCGGCTGTTCGTGCGCAGCAACGCAGGGTGGCGCGAAGGGCTGCTATTCCCGTGAACGCGCCCGTCCAGATCAACGCGCCCACCCGCAAGCGGAGCCTGCTGAGCGAGACGACCGCGCGCGCCGCGATCGCAAGCGCAACCACCGCCATCCTGTTGCTGATCATGAAAGCCATTGCCGCGTGGCAAACGAGTTCGGTCGCGCTGCTGGGCAGTCTGGCGGACTCGAGCCTGGACGTGCTGGCGTCGCTGGTGACGCTATATGGCGTGCGGTTGGCGGCGACGCCGGCGGACCATGACCACCGCTTTGGCCATGGCAAGGCCGAGGCGTTGGCCGCGCTGTTCCAGGTGGCGTTGATAACTGCCTCTGCCCTGGCGATCGCCTGGCGCGCAGTGCAGTCGCTGGAGCGCGACACGCCGGTGTCCGATCCGGGGCTAGGTATTGCGGTGTCGGTGGTGGCGATCGTCGCGACGCTGATTTTGGTATCGTACCAGAAGCGCATCATCGCTGAGACCGGATCGGTGGCGATCCAGGCGGACAGCCTCCATTATCAGGGTGATATCCTGCTTAACCTGTCGGTCATCCTGGCGCTGGTGCTGGAGCGCTATCTGGCGCTTGCCGGGGCGGACGCAGTGTTCGGCATTGTCATCGCGCTTTGGCTCGGCTGGGGCGCATTCAAGGCTTCGGCCGAGGCGATCGACCAATTGATGGACAAGGAATGGCCCGAAGCGGAGCGGTCGCGTTTCATCGAAGTGGCAATCGGCAATCCAGATGTGCGGGGCATCCACGACTTCCGCACCCGGCGATCGGGCGATCACGCCTTTGCGCAGTTCCACATGGTGGTGGCGCGCGACATGAGCGTCGCCGAGGCGCACGACGTTGTCGAGGAGGTGGAGGATGCGTTACACGCCGCCTTCCCGCGCACCGAAGTGCTGATCCATCTTGATCCCGAAGGCCATGTCGATACCGACAACCCGCTGGTCGAACAGGACGTCACTCCCCACTGGTTCCGGAAGCGCTGATGCCTACCCTGCCCTTTGCCCAGATCGATGCATTTGCCGACCGGCCTTTCGCCGGCAATCCCGCAGCGGTGGTGCCGCTCGACACGTGGCTGGACGATGCCGTGCTCCAGGCCATAGCGGCAGAGAACAACCTGTCGGAGACCGCCTTCTTCGTGCCAGACTCCAGCGGGCAAACCGATTTCGAGCTGCGCTGGTTCACGCCGGCGGTGGAAGTGAAACTATGCGGGCATGCGACACTGGCGAGCGGCCACTACCTGCTGTCGGCCGACGGCGCGCGTGAGCGGGTAACGTTTCGGACCCGCCAGTCAGGGATGCTGGAAGTCGCGCGCGATGGCGAGGGCTATTCCATGGCGCTGCCAGCCTATCCACCCGCCCCTGCCGAGATGCCTGGGCTGCTCGCAGCGCTGGGCGTGGAGGGCGAGACGTTGCGCCACCCGCGCGGATATGACCTAACCGTGGTGGAAAACGCCACCATCGTGCGCGGGCTGGCGCCCGATTTCGCCGCACTGGCGGCGCTGGGAGACACGCTCAACATCGTCACTGCGCCCGGTGATGGCGGAGTGGACGTCGTCAGCCGCGTGTTCGCGCCGGCGGTGGGGCTGGACGAGGATCCGGTCACCGGATCAGCGCATGCGGTGCTCGCGCCGTATTGGGCGAAGCGGCTAGGGCGGGAACGGTTCTCGGCGTTCCAGGCAAGCGCGCGCGGCGGCCGTGTCGAGTGCCGTATCGAGGACGAGCGCGTGGTGCTGGGCGGGACGTGCGTGACGGTGATCGAAGGCCGGTTGTTCTTGTGAATACATCCTCCGCCGAAGGCGGATGCATTCAGGCCAGCGCCAGTTCCGCGCGCTCGGTTTGCTGGATCCAGCCACCGCCGAGCACGCGATCGCCGGCGTAGAGCACCGCAGCCTGCCCAGGGGCGACGCCATATTCGGGGAGTTCGAAGGTCACGCGGTCATGCTCAAGGCGCGCGGGCACGGGCTTGGCGAGGCTGCGGACTTTGACGGTCATTTCGCCGTGATAGTCTCCCGCGAGCCAGTTGATGTTGTCGATGCGCGCGGTGCGCACGGCAAGCGCGCGCTTGGGGCCCACGATCACCTGGCGCGACGCCGAGTCTAAGCGGAGGACGTAGTAAGGCTCGGCGGCGCCGCCTATCTCCAGGCCGCGGCGTTGGCCGACGGTGAAGTGGATCAGCCCCTTGTGCTGGCCGAGCACTCGGCCCGCCTCATCTACGATATCGCCGCTGGTTTCCACCTCAGGGCGCAGCTTCTTGACCAAGCTGGCATAGTCCCGGTCGGGAACGAAGCAGATATCTTGGCTGTCGGGCTTCGCGGCGACGCCCAGGCCGAGCTCGGCGGCGAGTTCGCGCACCTGCGCCTTGGGCATGCCACCCAAGGGGAAGCGCAGGAAATCGAGCTGTGCGGCCGTGGTGGCGAAAAGGAAATAGCTCTGGTCCCGCGCCGGATCGATCGCGCGGTGCAGCTCGGGGCCATATGCGCCTTCGACCCGGCGGACATAATGGCCAGTGGCCAGGCAATCGGCACCCAGATCGCGAGCGAGCGCGAACAGGTCCGTGAATTTGGGCCCCATGTTGCACTTTACGCAAGGGATCGGGGTGCGCCCGGCGAGATATTCGTCGGCGAAATCGTCGATCACCGTCTCGCGGAAGCTCGACGCGTGGTCGAAGACATAATGCGCGATGCCCAGCTTATCGCACACCGCGCGCGCGTCGCGGATGTCGCGGCCGGCGCAGCACGAGCCGACGCGGCCCACCGCCTCGCCATGATCATATAGCTGAAGGGTGACACCGATGGTCTCCGCACCGCTCGCCGCGGCGAGCCCGGCAACAACCGAGGAATCGACGCCGCCAGACATGGCGACCACGATGCGCCGCGCCTTAAGCGGCTGCGAAAGCTGGAAATCGGCGGGGGTCATTGCCGGCTTCCATAAGCTTTTGTGCCGGAATGATCCAGCCGCAGCCGTCCTCCACCAATTCGAAACTCAGGTTAAGCGACGGTGTGCATCATCTTTACGGCACTTTCATGCCCTGGCGCTAAAGCCGACTGCCCAACGACGTCGCACCGGAAACCCATCCCCTTGGACCTAAGCTTTGCCAGAATGGATCGAGACGTGGCGGTCACAGCCATGCCGACCCAGTTGGCGGTGCTGCTGGTGGGCATGGCGGCGCGGCAGGCGGCAAGCCCCACGGCACGGGTGCAGGCGCGGATCGGCATGGCAGCGGCGGCCGTGACGCTGCTCGCCCCCCGCCATGGGTGCTTTCACCGTGCAGCGGCGTGGGCGCTAAGGGCCGAAAGCAAGAATGAAGACGGCGTTAACCTTGGCGTTTTAGCCGATGTTCAAGCACCGGCGGATAGCAAGGCATCGCGAGTTGCGTAGCTGGGGCAGAAGCCCCGAAGAGGCACAGAAATGATTGAGAACCAGAAGATCCGTCCGGCAAAGGTCATCGGGCCGCTCGGCGAGCCGCTGACCCTCGACACGCTGCCCCCGCCCTCCACGACCCGTTGGGTCGTGCGGCGCAAGGCCGAAGTCGTCGCGGCCGTTAATGGCGGATTGCTGAGCGTGGACGAAGTCTGCGAACGCTATAGCCTGACCGTGGAGGAATTCGCCGGATGGCAACGCGCAATCGACCGTTCGGGCATGCCCGGGCTTCGCGTAACGCGCATTCAGCACTACCGCTCGCTGTACGACCGCCAACAGAAGTTCTGAAGCGGCCGCTGCCGTCCCTTACCTTGTGGGCCCAAGCGGCTCGCCTCTCACAGAGGCGGGCTGCTTTTCTTTGCGTCACAGGTTGACAAGCGGAAAGTTCCGCGCGTGCGCTGAAATATCGTGACGGAACCAATATGAGTATCCGCGAATTTTCCCTTACGTCTGCCCGGCCCGCCGGGCTCATAAAGGAGGGACTAGTCATGGGTCTTATTGTTTGGCTCGTCATCGGCGGTGTTGTCGGTTGGCTCGCGAGTATCGTCATGCGTACCGACGCGTCGCAGGGCATTTTCCTGAACGTGGTTGTCGGCATCGTTGGCGCGTTCATTGCCAGCCTGTTGTTCGGTTCCGGCATCAACGAGGGCGTCACCCTGATGACGTTCCTGACCTCGCTGGTGGGTGCGATCATCCTCCTGGCGATCGTCAATCTGGTGCGTCGCGGCGCAGTCCGCTAAGCACGGACACCAAAGAAAAAGGGGCCGTCCCGGTGGGCGGCCCCTTTTTCGTGCCCGTAGTCGTTTGCTGGGCAGCAGCGCGGCCCAGCGACAGCAACGCGGCAGGTGACGCCGGCTATTTCAACAGGAAGCGCACCGACACGTTGGCCGTGATCTCCCGCTCGCCCGGCAGAACCTGCGTATCTGCGGGCGCAAAGGTCATGCGGCGCACACCGCTGACGACGATTTCCGGCGCTACGCCTGCACCGCTCTCCGCGATGGAAAGAATTCGATCGACCCGCAGCCCGGCGGCACGGGCATAGAGTTCCGCGCGCGCGCGCGCCTTCTTTACGGCGTCCGTTCGCGCCTCATCCGTCGCTGCCTCGGGCTTTTCCACCGTAAGGTTAGGGCCAGAGACATTGTTAGCCCCCTGAAGCACCAGCGTGTCGAGAATCGTACCGCTTTTCGCCACGTCGCGGAAGCGGACGGTGAGCTGGTTGGATGCTTGATAGCCCGTAATCACCGGGGGCTGGTTATCTTCATTGCGGTAGACCGGGTTCAGCGAAACGACTGCGGTCTGAAGGTCGCGCTCCGCAATCCCCGAACTACGAAGCGCGGCGATCACATTCGCCATGCGCGCGCCGTTCGCCTGCATTGCCGCTGCGGCGGTCGCGGCCTGGGTGATCACGCCGGCTTGGATTACCGCCAGATCGGGCACGCGCGTCGCGCTGCCCTCCGCCGCGATGTCGAGCAGTGTGCCATCGGGCAGGATGACGGGACGAATTTCCTGGGCGGCAGCTGGAAGCGCCGACGCGCCGGCAAGTGCGGTTGCGAGCAGTAAGTGGCGAATCATGCGGCAATCTCCCTGTAGAATTTGATGTTGCATGGTTCGTGCCGGGGCCGAACCGAATGGAGGATGAACGGCTTCAGCTTGTAAAGCCCTGCCAATCCAGCGACGCGTAGAGCGCAGCATCAACTTGCGTCTGCGGCCGCTCCGTCACTCCATTATTGCATACAGCGACGCGGGCACTTGCGGAAAACCACCGTTGGAGGCAAGCCATGCACGGGGCGACAAACGGCACTTGTAGGTGGTGCCTTATTCAGATAATACAGTTCTGCATAAGCGGGGGCGGCCTGTGGCCGTGTGGGTGCGCACATGAACTATGAGGGTAGGATGTTCGGACGGCAGCAGGATCAGCTGGAGTATACGGGCGAAGAGACGCCGCGGCGCAGCCGACGGTGGATCTGGATCCTGGGCATCACGATCCTGGTGATCGGAGCGATTGCCGCCTTTGCCATGGTTCGAGGCGGCGACGCCGCGAAGAAGGACGCCTCCCAGGCAGCCGCCGCGCCCAAGGGCGGATCGCAGAACCCTACCGTGACCGTAGCTGTGCCGGGCAAGACCACCCTGCAGACGGTGGTGACCGGTACCGGCAGCCTCGCCGCGCGCCGCGAAATGCCGGTGGGCGTCGCCGGCGAAGGCGGCATCGTCACGCGCGTGCTGGTGGAGCCGGGCAGCTGGGTCGGCGCAGGCCAAGTGCTGGCGACCGTTGACCGGTCGGTGCAGACCCAGACCGCGGACTCGCTGGCCGCATCGATACGCGTCGCGCAGGCGGACCTTCGGCTTGCCCAGGCCGAACTCGACCGCGCCCAGCGGCTGGTCGCCAACGGTTTTATTTCCAAGGCCGATATCGACCGAAAGACCGCCGCGCGCGACCAGGCCCAGGCCCGGCTTCGCGTGTCGCAGGCACAGTTCTCTGAAACCCAGGCGCGCAACCGCCGTCTCGACATTCGTGCGCCGGCCGCCGGGCTGGTGCTGACGCGCCAAGTCGAGCCTGGCCAGATCGTCAGCTCCGGCTCGGGCGTCCTGTTCCGCATGGCGATGGGCGGACAGATGGAACTGCGCACGCAACTCGCCGAGACCGATCTCCAGAAGCTCCACGCGGGTGTACGTGCCGAAGTGACGCCGACCGGCACCACCAAGACCTTCCCCGGGGAAGTATGGCAGGTGTCGCCCGTCATTGATCCGCAGACGCGCCAAGGCATCGCGCGGATCGCACTGAAATATGATCCGGCGCTGCGTCCGGGCGGCTTCGCCAGTGCGCGCATAATCGCCGGTGGCGTAACTGCCGTCGTGCTGCCGCAGTCGGCGGTGCAGAGCGACAATCAGGGCAATTACGTGTACACGCTGAACGCCGACAACGCGGCGGTGCGGGTTCCGGTCACCACCGGCGACGTGACCGAGCAGGGCGTGGCGATTACGGGCGGCCTTTCGGGCAATGAACGCGTGGTGCTGACCGCTGGCGCCTTCCTCAACCCCGGCCAGAAGGTGATCCCGAACCTTCAGAAGCTGAACTAAAGGCGACGCTGCCATGAGCTTCCGGAACATCTCGGCCTGGGCGATCCGCAACCCGGTGCCGCCCATTGTGCTGTTCATCGCCCTGACCATCGCAGGGCTGGTCAGCTTCGCGCGGATGGATGTGAACAACGACCCCGACATCGACTTTCCGATCGTGTGGATCCAGATCGGCCAGCCAGGCGCAGCGCCAAGCGAGCTGGAGAACCAGATCACGCAAAAAGTGGAATCGGCGGTCCGCAGCCTTCAGGGCATCGACGAGATCAATTCCACCGTGCAGGAAGGCAGCACCCAGACCGTCGTCCAGCTGGCGATCGGCACCCCTATCGACCGGGCAGTGGAGGATGTGCGCTCAGCCATCCAGCAAATCCGGGGCGATTTGCCCGACGGCATTCTGGAACCCCAGGTCGGCCGCGTCGACACCGCCAGCGACAACGACATCGCCAGCTTCACCGCGCTCGCCACCGACATGACGGTGGAGGAGCTCAGCTGGTACATCGACAATCAAGTGGCAAAGGAGCTGCTGTCGGTCGCCGGGCTGAGCTCGGTCGATCGCAATGGCGGCGTTAACCGCGAGATCCGCGTGATTCTGGACCCGGCCAAACTGCAGGGCGTCGGGCTGACCGCCAGCCAGGTCAACCAGCAGCTGCGCCAAGTGAACATGAACGCCGCCGGCGGCCGTGCCGAGATTTCGGGCTTTGAGCAATCGGTACGCGTGATCGGCAATGCGACCAGCGCCTATGCGCTCAGCCAGTCGCAAATTTCGACGGGCGCCGGCCGTACCGTGCGGTTGGCTGACATTGCGACCGTCAAGGACGCCTATGCCGAGCAACGCAGCGCCGCCGAGTATAACAGTCAGCCGGTGATCTCGTTCGACATCAAGCGCGCAAAGGGTGCGTCGGACGTCGAAGTGTTTCACGCCGCTGAGAAGAAGCTGGAGGAGCTGCAGAAGCGCAATCCGAAGGTGAAGTTCGAGCTGCTCAACAACAATTCAAAATATGCCGAGGAGCAGTTCCACACTGCCATGATGGCAATGGTGGAAGGCGCGGTGCTGGCGGTCATCGTCGTATTCCTGTTCCTGCGCGACTGGCGCGCGACGCTGATCTCGGCGCTCGCCATCCCGCTATCGGCGATCCCCAGCTTCTGGTTCATGGACATGCTCGGCTTCACGCTGAACCAGATGACGCTGCTGGCATTAAGCCTGGTGGCGGGCGTGCTGGTCGACGACGCCATCGTGGAGATCGAGAACATCGTGCGCCACATGCGCATGGGCAAATCGGCCTACCAGGCCTCGATAGACGCGGCGGACGAGATCGGCGTCGCCGTGCTGGCCACCACGATGTCCATCGTCGCGGTGTTCCTGCCGGTCGGGCTGATGCCGGGCATTTCGGGTCAGTTCTTCAAGAACTTCGGGCTGACGGTCGTCGCCTCGGTGCTGATGAGTTTGGCGGTGGCGCGATTACTGACGCCGATGATCGCGGCGTATTTCCTCAAGGCTCATGGAGAGGCGACCCACGGCGAAGGCATGCTGATGAACGGGTACATCAAGCTGCTGCGCTGGACGTTGCTGCACCGCTGGTCAGTGGTGGTGGCATTCATCGTGGCATTCGGCGCGACCATCGCCTGCTTTGCGATGCTGCCCATGACGTTCCAGCCCGCGCAGGACCAGGAAAGCGTGACGGCGACTATCGAGATGGTGCCGGGCACGCCGCTGGCCGACACGCACCGGGTGGTGACTCAGGTCGCCGACCTGCTCAAGGCCGAGCCTGGCGTCACCAGTGTCTATGCCCGCAGCTTTGTGGGCAATGGCCGGGTGACCGCGAACCTTAAGGAAGACCGCACAGAGACCTCCACCGCGTTCGAGAAGCGGCTGGCGCCCAAGCTAGTCGCCATTCCCGACGCGCGGGTGAACTTCCGCTCGCAGTTTGGCTGGGGATCGTCGGGCCGTGACTTGACCGTGACGCTGGGCGGCGAGGATCCCGCGCTGCTCAACGAGACCGCCAACAAGCTGGTCAAGGAAATGGGCGGCATGAAGGAAGTGGTGGCGCCGCGCGTCGCCGGCGACCTTCAGCGCCCGGAAATCGTGATCAAGCCGCGCCTCGACCTGGCGGCCAACCTGGGCGTGACGACGGCGGCGCTGTCGAGCGCGATACGTATCGCGACTCTGGGCGACATCGACCAGAACAGCGCAAAGTTCTCCCTGTCCGATCGGCAGATCCCAATCCGTGTCGCCCTCAACCAGGATGCTCGAGCCCGGCTGTCGACGATCCAGAACATGCCGGTGCAGACCCAGACCGGCGGTTCGGTGCCACTGTCGGTGGTTGCAGATATCAGCTTTGGCGCGGGGCCGACCAAGGTCGAGCGGCTGAACCTGCAACGCCGGCTGGTGGTTGGCGCTGACCTGGCGATGAACCCGGAAACGGGCAAGCCGTACGTCAACAACGAAGTGATGCAGAAGATCAACCAACTGCCGACCATGAAGAACCTGCCGGTCGGCGTCGGGCAGATGACGGTGGGCCAGGCCAAATGGCAGGCGGAGATGCTCAACAATTTCTTCGTCGCGCTCGCCTCGGGCATCTTCCTGGTCTTTGCGGTGCTGGTGCTGCTGTATCGCCGCTTCATGTCACCGCTGGTGAACATGGGATCGCTGCTGCTGGCGCCGCTGGGCGGGCTGATCGCGCTGATGATGACGGGCAACCCGCTGTCGCTGCCGGTGTTCATCGGCATCCTGATGCTGTTCGGCATCGTCGCCAAAAACTCGATCCTGCTCATCGATTTCGCCCTGGAAGAGATGGAGAAGGGCGTGCGCAAGTTCGACGCGATCCTGGACGCTGGTCACAAGCGCGCCCAGCCAATCGTTATGACGACTGTGGCGATGGTCGCGGGCATGGTGCCCACCGCCTTGTCACTTGACGGCGATAGCAGCTGGCGCGCGCCGATGGGCATCGTCGTGATCGGCGGGCTGATCGTGTCAACCATCCTGACGCTGGTGATCGTGCCGGGCATCTTCAGCCTAGCGGTGGGCCTGGAGCAGTGGCTGGGACCACGGTTGGGCAAGCGGCTGCTGACCTACCGCCCCGGCGACGACGGCAAGCTGATCGGCACCCATGGCGGCTTGATCGACCACAAGCCGGGGGACGCGCCGCAACCTGCGGAATGAACTTGCCGGCAGTTCGCGTATTGGGGAGCGGGTGAGACCATCATCCGCTCCCCTTTCCGTTGATGCCGTGCCGCCCGCGCTGCGGCGGATGCGGATGCTCGCCACCGGGCTGCTGGTGCTGATGGCCGGCGTGTTCCTGGCCAGCCGGCAATATGAGGAGGTGCATCCGGCGATCGGTTTCGTCCGCGCCTTTGCCGAGGCGGCGATGGTGGGCGGGCTAGCCGATTGGTTCGCGGTGACGGCGCTGTTCCGCCACCCGCTCCACCTCCCCATCCCGCACACCGCGATCATCCCGCGCAACAAGGATCGCATCGCTGACACGATGGGCGTGTTCCTGCGCGACAATTTCCTGATCCCCAAGGTCGTGGCACGGCGGATGCAGCGGCTGGACCTAGCGGCCGCCGCCGGGCGGTGGCTGGCGAACCCAGGCGAAGGCCGCGGGCGGCTGCGTGCAGGGATCGGGCGATTGGCGGCGGACATGCTGGAGTCGCTGGATCAGGAGCGGCTGGGCGGCATGGCCAAACAGGCGCTTGCTAACCGGCTGCGCGCGCTGGAGATCGCGCCGCTGCTCGGCCGCGCGCTGGAAGCGGCGATGGCAGGGGACCGCCACCGTCCGCTGCTCGATGGGGCAATCCGTTGGGCAGCCAAGGTGCTGGAAGCCAATGAGCACCTGATCCGAGCGATGGTACACGAGCGCTCGGGCGCGGTGATGCGCTGGACCGGGCTGGACGAGACGCTGGCCAACAAGATCATCGATGGGTTGAGCAAGCTGATCGCGGCCATGGCAGAGGAGCCCGATCACCCGTTGCGGACCAAGGCCGAGGAAGGGCTGGCGCAGTTCGCTTATGCCCTGCAGAATGATGCGGACAAGCGGGCCCGAGTGGAGGCATTCAAGAACGAGTTGCTCGACAATCCGGCACTTGCAGACTGGTGGCTGGGCATTTGGGAATCCGGGCGAGCAGCGATGCTGCGGATCGCGCGCAATCCCGATGCGATGCTGAAGGGCGAATTCGCCGGGGCGATGCGGCAATTGGGCGAGACGTTGCAGCACGATGCGCGGCTGGCCGGCACGATCAACCGGTTTGCGCGAAGAGCCGCGGTGGGGGCGGCTTCGGACTATGGCGATGGGATCGTACGGCTGGTGTCGGACACCATTCGCGGATGGGACGCACAGACGGTTACCGGGCGGCTGGAGAATGTGGTGGGACGCGACCTTCAGTACATCCGGATCAACGGCACGGTGGTTGGCGGGTTGGTGGGAGTCGGCATCCATGCCCTGGACGTGCTGATCTAGGCGGCCACTATCTTGTCGACGCGGAAAACAAGGGGCGACGCCGCCGCCCCTTACCCCTATCTCTTTGCAATCATTCAGCTTGTCGCGGTGGCGACCGTATCCGGGGTGGCGCCGGTCAGGACCAGTTCGCCCTGCTCCTCTCCGTCCCAATAATGCAGGCGCGTGCCGCGGACGTTGATGAGCACCAGCCCCGGCGTGTCGATGCCGTCCTTGAACCAGCGATCCAGGTCCGAGGTCCAGTGTTCCTCGAACCGCGCCTTGTCCTGGATGATGTGCACGTCGCCTTCGATATGGATGAAGACCGGCTTCATGCCGAGCATCCCGCTTTTGCCGTGGAAGCCAAGCCCGACCTTGGGATCGGCGCGCAATTCGCGCACCACTCGGGTATCCTCGCAGGCGAAATACCAGCTGTCGCCGTCATAATCGACGTCGCGATTATTGCTCATCGGGCGTCCGGCGATGGTGCCGCCGTCCGAGTGAGTGGAGAGCATCGCGAAGTCGATATCCTTCATGATGCCGGCCAGTTCGCCAAGGGTCTTGGGCATGCGCAACTCCTTCAAGGGTGTGGAGGAGAACGCACCGCCGCGCCGCTTGGTTCTAGCGCCAGTCGAGCAGCGGCCATCCCTTGGCCGCCGCCAGCGTCCGGAGCGGCGCATGCGCGTTCACTGCGAAGGGTTCGTCGGCCCAGGCGAGCAGGGGCGCGTCGGAGACATGGTCGGAATAGGCGCGGACATGACAGCCGTCACGGTCGATCCCCTGCCCCGCCAGCCAATCTTCAACCATGCGGAGCTTTACGGGCCCGTAACAGTTCTCCCCTTCAAGCAGGGAGAGAATATGGCCGCTGGCATTGCGCTGCGCCTGGGTGGCGATCACGTCGTCAAAGCCGAGGCGGCGCGCAATGCCAGCGGCATAAAAGCCGTGCGATGCCGTCGCCATCACCAGCCGGTACCCCGCCGCACGATCCTCCGCGATGCGCGCCCGCGCGCCGTGCAGCACGCCATGCTCGGCCTCGTGCGCGGCAAAGCCGTCGGCAACCCGCTCCAGGTCGGCAGCGCCCAGGCTGTGACCGAGCAGCAGCCGGTGAGACACTTGCTTCAGTGCCGCGCGATCGAGCCGCTTCAGCAGATAGGCGCCCCCGGCCAATCCGACCACGGGCAGAAGGCCGAGCCGCCAGGGCGCGTGCCGGCGCGCGGCCTTCACCAGGAACCGCGTCCAGGTGGGCGCGGCGGTGATGGTCTTGTCCATGTCATAGATCGCAAGGTGCTGCATTGCCGCATCTAGGCGCAGGCCCCTTCCCCATGCCAGCGCTTCCGCTTGCCGTGCGAGAACAAATCGCCGAAAGGTGCAGATGATGAGGGGTAGCGCCGATTTTGAACGAATCGAGGACGGTGGCGGCACGCTCCGCTTCACCGGCAATCTTTCGCTCGCGTGCCTGCGCGACCTGCCCGACCGGCTGAACGCCATCGAAGGACCGGTGGCGATGCTGGACCTGAGCGGGGTCGAGCGGCTCGACACGGTCGGCGCCTGGCTGATCCACCGTTTCGCCCGCGATCACCAGAGCGAAGTGCGGGGGCTGGAGCCCGATGAGCAGCATCTGCTGGAGCAGGTCGCCGCCGCGGAGCAACCCGTCGAGCTTCCACCGCGGCCCGCCAGTCCGCTGATCCGCGTTGTCGGCGAGATCGGCGAAGCAGTGACCAAGTCGGCTGGGACGATGCTCGGCCTGCTCGGTTTCCTGGGCGCGACGCTGATTGCATTCTGGAACGTGTTCACCCATCCCAAGCGCTTCCGCTTCAACGCGACGATCCAGCGCTTCGAGGTGGTCGGCGTCTCCGCGCTGGGCATCATCGGGCTGATGAGCTTCCTGATCGGCATCGTCATCGCCCAACAAGGCGCGGTGCAGCTGCGCCAGTTCGGTGCCGAGGTTTATACGATCAACCTGGTCGGGCGCATCACCTTGCGCGAGCTGGGTGTGCTGATGACCGCGATCATGGTCGCGGGACGTTCGGGATCGGCGTTCGCGGCCCAGCTGGGCACGATGAAGCTGACCGAAGAGATCGACGCGATGCGCACGATCGGCGTGTCGCCGATGGAGGCGCTGGTGGTGCCGCGGACGCTGGCGGTGGTGCTGATGATGCCGCTGCTCGGCTTCTATGCCTCGGTCGTGGCGATCATCGGCGGCGCGCTGCTATCCTGGGCGACATTGGGCATTCCGTTCGTCACCTTTATCGAGCGTATCCGCGAAGTGGTGCCGCTGACCGATTTGTGGGTCGGGCTGGTCAAGGCGCCGGTGTTCGGGCTGATCATTGCGGTTTCGGGCTGTTTCCAGGGCATGCAGGTGGAGGGCGACGCCGAGCAGGTCGGCAGCCGCACCACCACCGCGGTGGTGCAGGCGATCTTCCTGGTGATCGTGGTCGACGCGTTCTTCGCGGTATTCTTCAGTGAGATCGGCTGGATCTGATGGCGCGCCGCGAACAGGAAGACACGATCATCCGCGTGCGGGGCCTGAGAAACGGTTTCGGCGAACAGATCGTCCATGACGGACTGGACCTGGACGTGCGCCGCGGCGAGATCCTGGGCGTTGTCGGTGGATCGGGTACCGGCAAGTCGGTGCTGATGCGCTCGGTCGTCGGGCTGCAGACCCCGATGGAAGGTACGATCGAGGTGTTCGGCGAGAACACGATCGGCCGCGAGGAAACCGATTCGATCAATATCCGCAAGCGCTGGGGCGTGCTGTTCCAGGGTGGCGCGTTGTTCTCGACGCTGACCGTGTCCGAGAATGTCCAGCTGCCGATCAAGGAGTTCTATCCCGGGCTGGACGCCGCGCTGTTGCAGGAGATCGCCGCGTACAAGGTGGTGATGACCGGATTGCCGGCCAATGCCGCGCCCAAATACCCGTCCGAACTGTCGGGCGGCATGAAGAAGCGTGCCGGGCTTGCCCGCGCGCTGGCGCTCGATCCCGAATTGCTGTTCCTCGACGAGCCGACTGCAGGGCTCGACCCGATCGGCGCGGCGGCGTTCGACGAGCTGACCTTGTCGCTTCAGAAGACATTGGGGCTGACCGTGTTCCTGATCACCCATGATCTGGATTCGCTCTATGCGATCTGCGACCGCGTGGCGGTGCTGGCCGACAAGAGAGTGATCGCGGTTGGCACGATCGACGAACTGCTCGCGCTGGATCATCCGTGGATCCAGGAATATTTCAACGGTCCGCGCGGTCGCGCCGCGGTCGCCAGTGCCGGGAACAAGCCGGCGCCCGAGGACAAGAGGCTCTGATGGAAACGCGTTCGAACCATGTGCTGGTCGGCAGCGTCGTGCTGATCCTGTTGGCGATGCTGGCCTTGTTCATCGTCTGGCTGGCGCGGCTGAGCGGCGGCGACGAGCGGCAATATGACATCTTCTTCAAGCAGGCGGTCGACGGGCTGAGCGCGGGTTCCGCGGTCAACTTTTCGGGCGTGCCATCGGGCCAGGTGAAGGAAATATCCTTCTGGGCGCCCGACCCGAGCCTGGTGCGGGTGCGCGTCAGCGTGAAGCCCGAAGTGCCGATCCTGGAAGGGACCACCGCGTCGATCCAGGGCAGCTTCACCGGCCCGAGCACGGTGCAGCTGGACGGGGCGACCAAGGGCGCGTCGCCGATCCGCTGCCCCGAGCAGAACCCCAAGGCGGCGTGTCCACTGGGCGTGCCGATCATCCCGACCAAGCAGGGCGGGCTGGGCGCGCTGCTGAACTCCGCGCCACGGCTGCTCGAGCGCATTTCAACGCTGACCGAGCGGCTGTCCGAGCTGCTTGGTGACCGCAACCAGAATTCGATCGCCGGCATCCTGGCCAACACCAACCGGCTCACCCGCGCGCTGGCCGACCGCGGACCCGAAATCGCCGCGACGCTGGCCGAAACGCGCATCGCCATCCAAAAGGCGGGCATCGCGTCGCAACAGATCGGCGAATTAGCGGCAACCACCAACGGCGTGCTTGCCGAAGACGTGAAGCCGACCATCGCCAACCTGAACAAAACGATCCAGGCCGCCGGGCGCAGCGTCGAGACGCTGGACTCCACGATCGGCGACGCCCGGCCGGGGCTGCAGGCGTTTTCCAAGAAGACCATCCCCGAGATAGGTCAGTTGATCCAGGATCTGCGGGTCATGTCGACCTCGCTCGCCTCGGTTGCCGAGAAGCTGGACCAGGGCGGTGCATCGAGCCTGATCGGATCGCCCAAGCTGCCCGATTACGAGCCCAAGAAGAAGTGAGGACTCCCATGAAGACGCGCGCCCTGATCCTCGCCCTTCCCTTGCTGACCCTGCCGCTGGCCGGCTGCGTCTCTTTCGGGGCCAAGACGCCGGAATCGCTGCTGACGCTGAACCCGGCGGTGCAGCTGCCGGTGGGGGAATCGCAGCGTTCCAATATCGCCGCGACGATCACCGTGTCGGTCCCGTCGGTGCCGCAGGAACTCGCCGCGTCGCGCATACCGGTGCATACCGGCGGGACGGCAATCGCGTACGTCAAGGATGCACAGTGGGTGGAGCGCCCATCGCAGCTGTTCGCGCGGCTGCTGGGCGACACGATTTCAGCGCAGACCGGCCGGCTGGTGCTGAGCACGCGCCAGTCGCAGCTCGATCCCGGCGCCTATCTTCAGGGCGAGCTGCGCGCGTTCGGGATCAACGCCGATACGGGCGAAGCGGTGGTGACCTATGACGCGGCGCTGACCCGCGGGCCCGAAACGGTGATCGAGAAGCGGCGCTTCGAAGCGCGGGCGCCGGTGGCGGTGGTGGAGTCGGCGGCCGTGGGTGTTGCACTGAACCAGGCCGCGAACCAGGTGGCCACCCAAGTCGCGGAGTGGGTTGGGCGCTGAGCGCCTGACGCGGCGCGAATCCAGTGCAGTAGGATGACGTCCCGGGCGGAGGCTGGGGTCCAGTTGCCCTGCCCTTCGACCGGCAGGCTACAACTCGCCAGCATCTCTAACGGGGGCCCCGCTTTTGCCGGGGAGCACCTACCCCGGCTTCAAGGACCCGTGTGTCAACGCCGTCACTGTGCGCGGCGGATGGAGGCCTGGGCGTTGCAGATGTCGGCGCCGCCCATCGGCACGGTGAAGAAGGGCGGCTCGCGGTTCTCGCGGCTGCGAATCCAGGCGGCGAAGCGCGGATTATCGGTCGCGCGGTATTGGAAGCGCGGGCGCTCGTCCTCGGGCAGCTGGGTGGCCAGGCGAACCGACAGGATCGCCGTACGTTCGGCGGCATTCTCATAGACGCCGAGCGCGCCGGTGCCGCGCGGCAGGCTGGAGAGCCATTGCATTCCCTCGATCACCCGGCCCACCACCGCGATGTTGCGGTCGAGATGGCGCGGGGCGTGGCCGATCACGGTGTAGAGTTCAGCGCCGCTGCCAGTGCTGGGCGCGAGATCGCGGGCAACGCCGACCATGCCATAGCAATGGGTGAGCCAGGCCGCCTTGCCATCGGTGGCAAGCGGCCAGCCATCGGCGCTGTGACCGGTGCGCTGGGCATAGCTGTCGGGCTTGGCCAGCGTGGTGACGCCGTCGAAGCGGGACCAGTCATATTCGGCGGGCGGATTGGCGATAACGGTTGGCGGGAGCGGCTTGCTCTCGGTCGCGTCGCCCCATTGCGTGACGTAATTGTCCTGGACGCGGTACACGCTGGTGCCGTCCCACCAATGCGCCTGGGCGAGCTTGCGGATGTTGGCAACGTGCGCGGGGGCGTAGCGGGGGGCGAGACGGAGGAAGGTCTGGTGCCCGCCCTGAAGCGTGATGACCAGGATCTCGTCATCGGGGATCGCGCGCCAATCGGCGTCGGCTGCGTCCGCCGCGCCGGGCGCAGGTGCGGCGGTCTGGGCCGAGAGCGGCGACGCGAGGGCGAACGCGGCGAGCGCGAGACTGGGTTTCAGCATGGGCGCGAGACTGACATGGCGAAGCCGGCTTGCCTAGCCCGCCCGCACGGGCTAGGGCCGCGCGTTCCAGAGCATGCGGAGCGGTGGCCGAGTGGTCGAAGGCGCTCGCCTGGAAAGTGAGTATACGGCAAAACCGTATCGAGGGTTCGAATCCCTCCCGCTCCGCCACTTGCATCCTCGCACCTTCGTGGCCGCACGCGCCGTGGCACTATCGTCCGGCGGCGTTTTCTGTATGCATTCGGCGCAACGCCATTGATCGTCGGGACAGCGGAGCATCAGACGCCGCGCCGACAGGGAGAGACTGAATGCGTGCGCTATCCTTTGCCGCCGGGTTGCTGCTTGCCGGTGCTGCGGGGCCGAGCCTGGCCCAGGTTCCGGACAATGCCGGCCCGTATAACGCCGCGTTCCTGAAGGGCGGGATCGGGATCGAGCGCGACGTGGCGGGTGCCGACGCCGCGCTGGCGCAAGGTGCGGCATGGTCGTTGTCGGGCTGGGTCCGGCCCGAGGACGCGCGCCAGAACGCGGCGTTGCTTGCGCTGGGTGGCAGCGGCGGACCGGTGCGCGGCATCGAACTGCGTGGCGGACGGCTGGTGGCGGTGGACGGCGGGCGCAGCGTTTCCGCCACTGCCGCGCCGCGCGCAGGCGAATGGACGCATGTCGCGGCGGTGTCGGACGGGCAAACCCTGACGCTCTACGTCAACGGCAGGCGTGCGGGCGCGGTCTCCGCCCGGTCGTCGGCAGTGGCACCGCGGCTGGCAATCGCCCCGGTTGGTGCCGACGGGCATTTCGGCGGGACGTTGGTGCACGCGACCTTCACGCCCGCCGCGCTGCCACCCGAGGCGATCGCGGCGGCGGTTCGCAAGCGTCCGGACTTCGACCTGGTGCAGATCTGGCGGGTCGGCGTCGGCTGGGAGTGGCAGAAGCAGGCGAACACCGGATTGTGGCGCCAGCAGGACCCGTGGACGCTTCCCCAGGCCCGGGGCGAGACGAGCACGGCGGCGGTCGCAAAGCCGGTGGAGAACGCGCCCACACTCGATCGGCGCGCGGACGGGCGCTGGACGATCAACGGGTGGCAACTCGCCGCCGCACCGGAGGTGAAAGAGGACGGCGCAGCGCTGTCCCGCCCGGGGCGAGCGAGCGGCACCTGGCGCGAGGCGACGGTGCCGGGCACCGTGCTGACCACCTTGGTCGACCGCGGCGTCTATCCCCATCCCTATTACGGGCTGAACAACCTCGCGATTCCGGAACGGCTGGCGCGGCAGGATTATTGGTATCGCACCAGCTTCACTGTGCCCGCCGAAACGGCCGGCAAGAAGCTGACGCTGATGTTCGGGGGCATCAACTATGCCTCGGAGATCTGGGCGAACGGCGAGCGGCTGGGCACCACCAAGGGCGCGTTCATCCGCGGGCAGTTCGATTTCGTGCCCGTGGCCGGCGAGAACATGCTGGCGGTGCATGTGTCGCCCCCGCCCCACCCCGGCATCCCGCACGAGCAGTCGATCGCCGGCGGCGTAGGGGAGAATGGCGGGCAGCTCGCCATTGATGGACCGACCTTCGTCGCGACGGAGGGCTGGGATTGGATCCCCGGCATCCGTGACCGCAATACCGGACTTTGGCGTCCCGTAGAGCTGCTGGCGCATGGTGATGTCCGCATCCTCGACCCCCAGGTAATCACCGACCTGCCGCTGCCGCGCAACGACAGCGCAGACGTATATGTGACGGTGCCGGTGCGGAACTCGGGTTCGGCTGCGCGGGACGTGACGGTGCGCGCCGCGTTTGGCGACGTGCGGGTGGAGAAGCGCGTCACCGTGCAACCGGGGGACACCGCCGTCGCCTTCACGCCCGCCGAGTTCCCGGCGCTGCGCGTGCGCAATCCGCGGCTATGGTGGCCCAATGGCTATGGCGAGGCGGCGCTGTACCAATTGTCGCTGGAGGCATTGGCGGGCGGACAACTGTCCGACGCCAAGACGCAGCGCTTCGGCATCCGGGAGGTCAGCTACGACCTGTCGCTGTTCGACAGCGCCGGGGCGCTTCGCCGCGTCAATGTGCAGACCACCGATGGCAAGCTGGCCGGCACCAAGCTGATCGACGTCACGCATGAAGGCATCAAGCAGAGCCCGAACGGCTGGGCGGAATCGCTGACTCCGGCAGGCGAGCGCTCGCCTGCCGTGACGCCGGTGCCGCAGCGGATGCCTGAGCCGCATCTGACGATCCGCGTGAACGGTGTGCCGATCGCGGCGCGAGGCGGCAATTGGGGCATGGACGACGCGATGAAGCAGGTCAGCCGCGCGCGGCTTGCACCCTATTTCCGCCTCCAAAAAGAGGCGCACATGAACGTCATCCGCAACTGGATGGGCAACAACAACGAAGACGAGTTCTTCGAGCTTGCCGACGAGAACGGCATGATGGTGCTCAACGATTTCTGGCAATCGACGCAGAACTTCCAAGTGGAGCCGCAGGACCCGCAGCTGTTCCTCACCAATGCCGTCGACACGGTGAAGCGTTACCGCAACCACCCGTCGATCATCCTGTGGTTCGGCCGAAACGAAGGCGTACCCTATCCGGCGCTCAACGAAGGACTGGACGATGTGGTCGCCGAGCATGACGGCACGCGCTGGTTCACCGGCAGCTCCAACGTGGTGAACCTGCAAGGGTCGGGCCCCTATAATTACCGTCCGCCGGCGGGCTATTTCACCGATCTGGCGACGGGGTTCTCAGTGGAAACGGGCACGCCGTCGCTGTCGACGCTGGAATCCGTGCGCGCATCGGTGCCGGAGAAGGATCTGTGGCCGCTCAGCGACACGCTGGCCTATCACGACTGGCACTTTGCCGGGAATGGCGACACCAAGACGTTCATGCAGACGCTGAACACGATGTTCGGCGGCGCGACCAGCTTTGCCGATTTCGAACGCAAGGCGCAGCTGATGAACCTCGAAACCCACAAGGCGATGTACGAGGGGTTCCTGGGCCATTTGTGGACCAAGAATTCGGGCCGGCTGCTGTGGATGACGCACCCGGCCTGGCCCTCCAACGCGTGGCAGATCTATAGCTGGGACTATGACACGCACGCGGCTTATTACGGCGCCAAGAAGGCAGCCGAGCCGCTGCACGTACAGCTGAACCTGCCAGGCAACGAACTGGTGGCGCTCAACACCACGCAGAGCGCGGCGCGCGGGCTGACCGCGCGCACGCGGGTGGTGGGGCTCGACAACCGCGAGCTTTTCACCCGCAGCGACCAGGTGGACGCGGAGGCCAATCGCGCGACGCCGCTGTCGGCAATCCCGCTGGACACGATTTTCGTGCAGCACCCCATGGTGCTCGTCAGCCTGCAGCTGCACGACGCGCAAGGCCAGCTGGTGTCGGAGAACTTCTATTGGCGCGGGCGCGACACCGCCGCTTATCGCGCGCTCAGCGATCTGGCGCCGGTGCGGCTGGACGCGAGCGCAGCGGCGCCCCTGGTCGCCGGCGAAGATCGCGTGATCGCGGTGACGCTTGCCAACACCAGCGCCGTGCCGGCGCTCAATGCCAAGCTGACGCTGGTGGACGGACAGGGCAAGCGTATCCTGCCCGCTTTTTACAGCGACAATTATGTCGCGCTGCTGCCTGGCGAGCGCAAGCAGATCGAGATTCGCTATCCCGTAAGCGTGACGGCGGCGCCGTCGCTGACGCTGCGCGGGTGGAACGTGCCCGAGGTGCCGGTAGCGGTGGCGCGCTAGCGCCGCACCCCGGGCGGGTTGCCGGTCAGTCGCCGGCGACCCGCTCGAGATAGGCCTCATGCGGCTCAGCCTGCGCCACCGTCGTCCCGATCGCCGCGCGCATGCGAGCCAGCGTCTCCGACAGATCAGCGGTGCTGAACTGGTCGGCAAGCGGCGAATAGCGCGCGGGCAGATCCCGGAACCCGGCGTACATGCTGAGCCAACTCGGGTCCTGGAAGGTGTCCCATTCGTTGCGGACGAACTCGCCCCCGGCGCGCCAGGTATCGAGCTTCACCTGGAGTCCCTCGGGCAACTCGACCGACCGCATATGGTCCCAGAAAGGCTCACCGGCGCGGCCATTCGCCCAATAGTGAAGCAGCAGAAAGTCGCGAATCCGTTCGAACTCCAGAACCGATTGGCGGTTATAGATATCGGCGAGCCGTGGGTCGAAGTTCGTGTCGGGGAAGAAACGGACCAGCCGTTCGAGCCCCGACTGGATCAGCGTGATGCTGGTCGACTCCAAGGGCTCGAGAAATCCCGACGCCAGCCCCAGCCCCACGACGTTGCGGTGCCAGAAGCGCGCGCGATGGCCGGTGGTGAAGCGCAGCCGGATAGGGGCGGCAAGCGGCTCCCCTTCCACGCTGTCCAGCAGCATCGCCTCCGCCGCGTCGTCGCTGATGAAGTCCGAACAATAGACATGGCCGTTGCCGATCCGGTGGCGCAGCGGGATGCGCCACTGCCATCCGGCTGGCCGTGCGCTGGCGATAGTGAAGGGCTCCGGCTCGGGGCTCGCCGCCCGGCATGGCAGCGCGATGGCGCGGTCGCACGGCAACCAGCGGCGCCAGTCAACGTACGGGACGGCCAACGCCTTGCCCAGCAACAGGCTGCCGAACCCCGAACAATCAATCCACAAATCGCCCGTGATCCGCCGACCATCTTCGAGCGTGATTCCGGTTACGCCACCGCGCTCGCCATCGCACTCGACCTCGTCGATGCGCGCATCAATGCGCGTGACTCCGGCGGCGGTGGCGCGGCTGCGCAGCAGTGCGGCGAAGCGCGAGGCGTCGAAATGCACGGCAAAGTCGAACACGCCCAGATCGTTCGCGGGCTGTGCTGCGGGTTGAAGGAATCGCCCGTGCTGCGCGAGTTGGGTCGCGAGGCAATAGGCCGACAGCGGTGTGGGGTCGCCTGCTTGGCGAAGCTTTAGCCAGAAATGATGAAAGGCGACTCCCCGCGCCGGCGCGCCATACAGGCCAAAGGGATGGAAGAAACTGTCCTGCGGCGTGTTCCAGCCATCGAAGCGAATGCCGTATTTGACCGTACCTTCGGTGTCACGCAGCACATCGGCATCGCGCAGGCCCACTGCGGCGAAGAAGTCGCGGATCGCCGGCACGGTCGCCTCGCCCACTCCCACCGTGCCGATCGCCGAACTCTCCACCAGCGTGATGGCGATGTTCAGGTGAGCCAGCCGCCGGGACAGATAGGCAGCGGCCATCCAGCCGGCGGTGCCGCCGCCGACGATCACGATGCTGGCTATCGGTTCCGCCATGCTTTTTCTCCACGCATCGGATCAGCCGCCCAAAGCGGAACCGCCGCACTCGTCGAAACAAGCGCGGCGGCGATAGGCGATGGCAAGGATCGAGATCAGAACCGGGCGCGGACGCCCGCGATGAAGCGCCGCTCGTAGATGTTCTCGAACAGCACCTGATCCGCATAGGTCAGATAATAGCGCTCGGTCTCGGCGGTCAGATTGGACGCCTGGCCGTAGAGCGTCAGGTTCGGCGTCACGTCAAAGGAGATCGACGCGTCCAGATAGTTGGTCGGCCGCTGATACTGCGCCAGCCCGGCGATGCCGCCATAGTCGGACGACACCAGCCGCTTTGAGCGGTAGTTATAGGCGACGCGCGCCTGGAGCCCGTACTTCTCGAACCAAAGCGCGGCGTTGACCTGGTGCTTGGAATTGTCCTGGAACGGCTGGTCGTTGCCTGCAAGATCGACGCGCCCGGCATCGCCGAGGGAAAGCGTGTAGTTCGCGTCGACACCGAACCCGCCGAAGAAGCCATCGACGCCATAATCCGCCAGAGCTTGGCGTGCCGACACTTCGAGGCCCTTGAGCGTACCGCCCCTGCCCTGCGCCGTCGTACCGACCGGCACCTCGCGGCGGATCACGCCATCATTGTCGGGGATGTCATTGCGGATAACGGTTCTATTCTCGATGAAGCTGGCGACATCGATGTAGAAGGCGCCCAGCGCGACTAGGCTGGAGCGGCCGGTATAGTATTCCAGGCTCGCTTCGATATTGTCCGCGCGCCACGGATCAAGCTGCGGATTGCCGCGCGCGTTGGCACCACGCGCCTCGAACAGGTTGGTCGCGGTGTTGATTGCATAATTGACGTTCAAGCCACCGCCCCATTGCAGGAAGTCGAGCAGCGTCATGGTGTTGGCGTAGGCGGCCCGGAAGCGGAGCCCTTCGGTCAGGTCCACGGCCAGGTTGAACGCCGGCAGAAAGTCGGTGAACTCACGCGTGGTGAGGAGATCGCCGGCATCGACGCCCGACACCCCGTAAGGCTGCGGCACGCCGACGATGTTTTGACGCACGGTGAAACGGGTGTTCACCACCCGCACGCCGCCGTTGATCTTGAACGGCATGCCCAACATCTCACCCTGACCCGCGACTTCGGCATAGCCCGAGATCTGGCGCAGATTCATGCTGAACGAGTCCGCCGGATTCACATTGTTGATGCTGCCGGGATAGAATTTGTTCTGGAACGCCTCAGAGTCGTCCATCGCCTTGGGGTCGAGCACGTACAGGTTCGGCGTGCCGGCGGCCGGCAGCGTGTACTGCTTCACCTGCCCCTGGAAGATCGGATCGGTGGCGAGGCGCGTGAAGCCAGCCGTGTACGGGACGCCCGCAGCGTCGCGCACGGCACAGGCGCCGTCGCCCAGATTTACGTCGAACGCCTTCCACTTGACCAGGCAGCCCGCGGCCGGATTGCTCGGATTGTCGGTGTTGCCGGCATAGAAGGGCGACACGCGTTCAAAGGTGAACTGATCGACGCTGCGTTCGCCATAGCGGGCGCCGAACTTCACGCGCATCGTGTCGTTCGGGTTCCACTCACCGTCGCCACGCAAGGCCCACAAATCGCCATTCTGGTAGACATTGTTCTCGGACGAAATGGTCTTCAGGCCATAGCGCGACGGATCCTGCGTCTGATCCAGGAACGCTTGCGAGAAGGCGAAGACGGGTACGCCGCTGGAATAGTCGACCGTCGCGTCCTGGCTGTAGGCGCGGTAGCCGGTCGGGTTGAAGCGGACATCGCCGCCCAGCGAGGCGGGATAGTTGCCGACACCGTCATAGGCCCATTGTGCGCCGTCGGTCAGGTTGAACTGCGCATAGGACTGGTCGAGCTTCCGGCTTGCCTTGCCATAGACGCCGCGCACCGTCGCCTTGAACTGGTCGCTGGGCTTCCAGTCGAGCTGAAGATTGTAGTTCTGCGATTCCGAGCGAATGCGGAACGTCTCGGAATAGCTGTCGAAGTTCGGCAGATCATAAGCGTAGGTCTGGACGGTGTTGAGGTTGTACCCGCCGACGACTGCCCCGGTGTCGCGCGAATTGGTGGGCAGATAGGGTGAGGACTGCCAATCCACCACCTGGAACTGGAAGCCCGCAGTGCGGTCATATTGCGTCTGCTTGGTATAGAAGCCGTCCGCCGTGAGCCGGAGCGCGTCCGAAAATTCGAACTGCAAGGACGCATTGGCGCCGAGCCGCTCGCGGCTGGTGATCCGATTCCACGCGGTATGCGACTGCGGCGTGATGAACGCGTCGTTGGCGTCGCCATCGCCATTCACGTCGAAGCCGACAATCGCGCCCGCGGCGTTGCGCACCGGCGTGCCGCGGCTCGCCGTCAGCGCCGAGCAACGCGTGCCGCCCACCGCGGGCGGTGTGGCGAACGCGGCCGGGGTGATGCATGAGGTGGTCGGATCGCCGTCGAAATTCGGCGCCGTGTTGTACAGGACCGCGCCGCTTGCATCGCGCTGGTAGTTGCCGACCGCGAAATCGCCGGGATTGGTCGCGCTGCCGCCCTCGTTGCGCAGCGCCACGCCATAATCCTGGATGCCGCGGAAGCTGTTCGACAGGGTCAGATCGCTATAGGCGGCCGAGACCAGCACGCCAAAGCGGCCCGAATTATACGCGATCAGCCCGTTGGCCGACGGATTCCACTTCTTGGTCTTGTCGCCATATTGCGCTTCGGCGGCGGCCGAGACCGTCAGCCCGTTCTTCAGGTCGAACGGGCGCCGGGTGAGCAGGTCCACGGTGCCGGAGAGGCCGGCATTCTGCAGCGAGGCCGTGGGCGACTTGAACACGGTCGCACCCGAAAAGAGCTGGGAGGGAATGTCAGTGAAGTTCGGCTGCACCGTGGTAACCGAGTTGGCACCCAGGAACTGCTCGCCGTTCATCAGCGTCGTCACCTGCGGCAGGCCGCGAATGTTGATCGCCCCGCCCTCGCCGGCCTCGCGCCGGATCTGCACGCCGGGAATGCGCTGCAAGGAATCGGCGATGGTAACGTCGGGAAGCTTGCCGATATCCTGAGCGCTGATCGCGTCGACAACGCTGTCAGCTTCGCGCTTGACTTCGATCGCACGGGCCTGCGCGGCGCGGATGCCCGTGACGACGACTTCGGTGCCCTCATCATCAGCCTGAGTAGGCGCCGCTACGGAGTCCTGTGGCCGGGTGCTTGCGTCGGGATCGGTGGCTGCCGACGCATCCTGCGCGCTGGCAGCACTTGCATAGGCGGCGCTAAGCACAAGCGCAGAGGATGCCAGAAGCGCAAATCGGCGCAAACGTACCTGTTCTGCAAGCATAGATCTCTCCCTGAGCAGCCGGGCGTTATCCCCGATTTCCGCTATTATTTTGATGTATTCGTTGAATTGGAAAAGCTGTCAAGCACCTCGCGGCGCGCCGAAAATTCAAACTGCAATAGTGTCGTCCATGCAACATGCGGGCATAAGACACGTCCGTCCAGCAGGGTAGGCGTTCAAACCTTGATGAACCACCCCTTGCGGCGCAGCCACATCATCGCCCAGGCGATCAGCGCCATGTAGATGAGGACCGGGAGCAAAGACGCGACCTGACCCGGCAAGATGCCCAAGGTCGCGCGGTATGGAAGCAGCATCAGGTCCCACCCGATCATGTCCGACGTCACCATGTGCAGCACATAAGCGGCGATCGCGTTCGAGCCGAATGCCAGCGCGACGGCTGCCGGCCAGCCGCCGGGCACATGGTCGCGCCCGTCCACTGCCCAATGCAGCGCCGCCAGGGCGAGGCTGGTCAGGCCGCAGGTCACCAGTACGAAGCTGGACGACCAGATGTCCTTCACGATCGGGAAGCCGATGCTGCAGGCAAGCCCCACCACCAGCATTGCGGCGCCCGCAGCGGCCAGTGGCACACTCGCCCCCCGCTCGGGCCGGGTGCGCAGGAAGATGCCGATCAAGACGCCGATCAGGCCGTGTGCGATCGCCGGAAGCGTGCCCAACAGCCCTTCGGGGTCATAGCCCTCGGGCCCCTTCACATAATTATGGTTTCCCGCGCCCAGTAGCACCCGGTCGACCGACGCGACGAAATTGTGGCCACGCACCCACAGGTCGTTGGGCAATCCGTCGGCCGCGGGCAGCAAGGTCATCGGCCAATAAAGCAGCAGGGTCGCGGCCGCGACGATCGCCAGCACCCGCGGCGACAGCCACAGATACAACAGCGCGCAGGCGCCATAAACGAGCCCGATCCGCTGAAGCACGCCAAACAGCCGCCATGCGCCCGAGCCGAAATCGGCGAACCAGTACAGGTTCGACAGCACGAACCCGATCAGGAGCAGGCGCAGCGTACGCCATCCGATCCGCCCGACGGTGTCGGCCCTGCCGCGCGCGATCGAGAACGGAATGGCAACGCCGACCATCATCAAAAAGGCCGGAAACACCAGATCGGCGAGCGTCAGCCCGCTCCATGAGGCATGCAGCAGCAGCGGAAACACCGGCGCCTTGACCGAATAGAACATGCCGGCGGCGGCGTTGACCAGGATCATCCCCATGACTGCGAGCCCACGCAGCAGGTCCAGCGACACCAGCCGCGGCCTGGGCGCCGAAGATAAGCGTCCCGCCGCCTGTGCGTCGCCTTGTACCGTCGAACGATGCGCTATCATGGCTTTTCGCCTCCCCTTGTGGCGAAAGAAACAGGAAAACGCGCCGGCGTCCACGCCAAAGCGCGCAATCACCGGTCAGGCATCGCCGTTGACCACCCGCCGCGGCGATGACAGGTTCGGCGCAAATCAAGGAGAGGCGAACATGCGGCGACTGGCTTTTGGCGTGATGCTCGGCATTGCCGCGCCAGCCGCAGCGCAGGACCAGGCGGCGCTCGACCAGCTTGCGGCGGACCTGGGCTATCGCTTCACGATCGTCGACAACCAGCCGAAAAGCTGCCCGGGCGGCGGCGGGTGCTTTCTTTCTGAGATAGCGGTCACGGTGCCTGCGGCGCTATCCGCCGAGACCGATCAGTTGGAGATCCGGTTCGGCTATGTCAGCCGCATCCTATCGGTGGACAGCGACGTGTTCGACAGCCGTCTCATAAACGGCGACTTGAACGCACTTACGCTCAAGCCGGGCAAGCGGCTGGAGGCGGGCCGCACCTACCGGGTGCGAATCATCGGCTCGGGACATTTCTTTTCGCGCAACTTTGTTATGCCCAACGCGTATCTGGTCGCGCCGGGCCTGGCACCGCGCGTGATCGCCGCGACACGCACCGGCATCGATGCGGAGACCGGGCTGGAGACGCTGCCGTTCGTGTCTCCGATGCGCGATCCCGCTCTCGCGACGGGCAACAGCGCCGACCGGACCCGCTGGCTTACGCCCGAACGCGCGTTTGAGCGCTATGCCACGCGCGGCCCGGCAACCACGCCCGACATTGTGATCCTGCCCAAGCCCCTGTCCGTGCAGCGTCCTGCCGGCGCGACAACCGACCTGACCCGCGGCATGCGGGTGACGCTGCAAGGCTTTGGCCGCGCACAGCTCGCTCCGGCCCTGGCTGCGGTCGCCGGGGAGGTTGCCCAAGGCGGCGTACCCGTTCGCATCGTTAAAGGGCGCGGTCGCCCGCCGGAGGGATATCGCCTGCATGTCGGCGATGGCGCGGTGCGCATCGAGGCGAGCGATGCGGCCGGCGCGAACCATGCGCTACGCTCGCTCGCGCAACAGGCACGTCATGAAGGTGGGCGGCTCCGCCCGCTGACCGTCCAGGATGCCCCCCGGCTGGGCTTTCGCGGGCTGCACGTCGATGTCGCCCGCAACTTCCACTCCAAGGCCGAGATGCTCAAGCTCATCGAGCAGATGGCCGCGTATAAGCTCAACAAGCTACACCTTCACCTGGGCGACGATGAGGGGTGGCGCCTGGAAGTGAAGGCGCTTCCCGAACTGGCCGAGATCGGCGGGTTCCGCTGCCTCGACCCGTCGGAACGCACCTGCCTGCAACCGCAGCTCGGCGCGGATCCCGCCCGCAATGCGCCCGTGAACGGCTTCTTCAGTCAGGACGACTATCTAGAGATCCTCGCGGCGGCCAAGGCGCGGCAGATCGAGGTCATTCCATCCTTGGACATGCCCGGCCACTCGCGTGCCGCGATCCGATCGATGGAGGTGCGCTACGATCGGCTTCGCGCCGCTGGGCGAATGGCGGAAGCGGAGCGTTTCCGCCTGCGCGAGCCAGACGACACGACCCGATATCGCAGCATCCAGAATTATGACGACAACACGCTGAACGTCTGCCGCGAGCAAACCTACCGCTTCCTTGGCACCGTCGTGGACGAACTCGCGGCGCTGCATCGCCGCGCGGGCACGCCGCTCACCACCTATCATATCGGCGCGGACGAAACCGCCGGAGCCTGGTCGCAGTCGCCCTCCTGTCAGGTCATGATGGCAAAGACCGGACTCACACCCAAGCAGCTTGGTGCGCATTTCATCGAGCGCGTGTCGAAGGATCTCGCCGCCAAACGCATCCGGGTCGCCGGCTGGAGCGACGGAATGGGCCACACCGCGACACAGCGCATGCCGCGCGCGGTCCAGTCCAATATTTGGGGCGGGCTGTTCACCGGCGGCGTCGCGGAGGCGCACGACCAGCTGAACCGCGGCTGGCGCGTGGTGCTGTCCATCCCCGACATCGGCTATCTTGACATGCCCTACGCGCCGGATCCCGAGGAGCCGGGATATGACTGGGCCGCGCGCGAGGTGGAGCTGTTCCAGATCTTCGCCTTCATGCCCGACAACCTTCCCGCCAACGCGTCGCTGCGCACCAACATCCTCAACCAACCGGTTACCCTGCGGGACGACAAGCCGCGCCAGGCGGGGCGCGCCGTTGCCGGCATGCAGGCGCAGCTGTGGAGCGAGACAGTGCGCAGCGACGCACAAGTCGATTACATGCTCTTCCCGCGCTTGCTCGGTTTCGCCGAACGCGCATGGGCGCCCAAGCCCGCTTGGGAGCCAGCCTATGTGGCAGGGACGAGCTTCGCAAATGGCGACGGCAAGGTGGACTTGCGCGCCGTGGAGGCCGGCTGGCGTGAGTTCGCCGGCCGTGCCGCCGCCGCGCTCGCCGAGCTCGACCGCGACGGCGTCGACTATCGGCTCGCGCCCCCCGGTGCGCGGATCGTTCACGGGCGACTGGAAGCAAACAGCGAGCTGCCGGGCGTGCCGATCGAGTATCGCGACGGCGATGGGCCCTGGCAGCCATATGCCGGTCCGGTGGCTGTTCGCGGGCCCGTTTCCGTCCGCACCCGCTCCCCCGATCGGCGTCGCCCTGGGCGAACGGTGCTGGTGGAGAATCGATGATCCAGCCGGCGATCGCCGGCTAGATCAACCGACGCTTCAGCCGTGCCGCCGTGCGGAAGCCAGGTGATGGGCGTGACAGATCGCCACCGCCAGCGCGTCCGCCGCATCGGCCCCGGCGATTTTCACGCCGGGCAGCAAGCGCGACACCATCGCGTGAACCTGAACTTTGTCGGCGGCGCCGGTGCCGACCACGGCCTTTTTGACGATGCTGGGCGTGTACTCGCCGACGTCCAGCCCCGCCCGGGCGGCGGCGCAGATCACGACGCCGCGTGCCTGGCCGAGCTTCAGTGTCGATTGCGCGTTGCTGTTGACGAACACTTCCTCACACGCCGCGGCCTGTGGCGCGTGATCGGCGATCAGCGCGGCGAGCATCGCGTCGAGATGCGCCAGCCGGCGGGCAAGCGGCGCCTTGGTGTCCGTCTTGAGCTGGCCGTTGGCGAGGTGGCTGAGCCGGTTCCCCTCGGCGCGGATGAGCCCCCAGCCGGTGGTGCCGAGGCCGGGATCGAGGCCGAGGAGGATCATATTCGGTTTACGCGAAGGTGCGAGGACAAAGCGCTTAAGGGCCGCTTCGCGGCCGAGGCGCGGAGGCGCAGAGTAGCCGCGTTCCTCTGCGGCGTCAGCCACCTCACGGCAACCCACAGGCTTGGCGGTGGATCGAAATAGGGGGCCGCGTGCGCGGCAGCGGAAAGTCTCCGCGCCTCTGCGCCTCGGCCGCATAGCGGCCCCAGAACTACCTTGCGCCGTGGCGTCTTCGCGTGACTGAAGATCAGCCCAATTTCTCCATCACGTCGTCGGAAACTTCGTAATTGCCCCACACGGTCTGGACGTCGTCGTCATCGTCCAGCGCATCGATCAGCTTGAACAGCGTGGCGGCATCCTCGGCGTCGACCGCGACCATGGTCTGCGGCTTCCAGGCGAGCTTTGCGCCCTCCGCCTCCCCCAGCACTGGCTCCAGCGCCTTGGCGACTTCGTGGAGCGACTCCTGCGCGGTCCAGATCTCGTGCCCGTCCTCGGAACTGGTCACATCCTCGGCCCCGGCTTCCAGCGCGGCTTCGAAGACCTTTTCCGCGTCGCCAACGTTGGCGGGATAGTTGATCAGTCCCATCCGATCGAAGCCGTGGCTCACCGATCCGCTGGCGCCCAAATTGCCGCCATTCTTGGACACCGCGACGCGCACATTGGTCGCAGTGCGGTTGCGATTGTCGGTCAGCGCCTCGATGATCAAGGACACACCACCCGGGCCAAAGCCTTCGTAGCGGATTTCCTCGTAATTCTCCATGTCGCCCTTCGACGCCTTGTCGATCGCCCGCTGGATATTGTCCTTGGGCATCGACTGCGCCTTGGCGGCGTTCACCGCCGCGCGCAGGCGCGGGTTCATGTCGGGATCGGGCATCCCCATCTTCGCCGCCACGGTGATTTCGCGGCTGAGCTTGGAAAACATGCCAGAGCGCTTCTTATCCTGCGCGCCCTTGCGGTGCATGATGTTCTTGAACTTGGAATGGCCTGCCATTGCGCTCTCGTCTGAATTCGGTGCTGCGTCTCTAAGCCAGGCGCGGGGCTGCGGGCAATGGTCGGTTCTTTGCGCCTTCGCGCCTTCGCGTGAACTAAAAATCAGCCCATGCGCGCAAATCAGATGCCCAGCGCCTGCTTGTAGGTTTCCAGCAGCATGTCCGCCTCGTCGCGATGGTGCTTTTCCATGCGGCGCAGGCGGATGATCGAACGCATCGTCTTCACGTCGAACCCGGTCGACTTGGCCTCGCCGTACACGTCCTTGATGTCGTCGGCGATGCCCTTCTTCTCTTCCTCCAGCCGCTCGATACGCTCGATGAGGAGGCGGAGCTGTTCGGCGGAAATCGAATCGGACATGGAAGTACTCCGTGGGTCTGGCGCCGCATCGCGGACGGCCTGCGCGAATCGCGCGGAGCTCGGGCGGGCGGCGATGAAGATGGAAGCCGCGCGCTTAATCGACGCCTGCGCGCCGCTCAAGCCCCGCGTGTCAGCGGCCCGGTTCGCTCATCGCGGGCGGGTCACTGGCCGGAAAGCTTTCGTCGAGCGCCTCGTCCAGTGCGCCTTCGCGGTGGTTCTTCTCCACGCTCGCCTTCATGCGGGCCAACTGCTCGGGCGTGGCTGCGCCCTGATGCTTCGCCTTCCACTCCGCGGCGGGCATGCCGTGGATCAGTTCGCGCGCTTCGTCGCGGGTGATCGCGCCATCGGCCTCCATCACCCAGTCGGCCAGGCAGTTGCGGCAGAAACCCGCGAGCCCCATGAGGTCGATGTTCTCGGCGTCCTTGCGGTGCTGGAGATGCCGCACCAGCCGGCGGAAGGCCGCCGCGGCGGTTGCATCATCCAGCGTGTCGAGCGTCGCCAAGGGAAGTCTCCATAGTTGATCCTTCAGCAATAGCGGTTAGAGGCGAGCGCGCACAAGGCGAGGAGCATTTATATGACACAGGCAGTAAGCCCCCGATCCCGCAAGGTCCGCGTGCTCGCGACCCTGGGTCCTGCCAGCAACTCGCCCGAGATGATCGAGCGCCTGTTCGACGCTGGCGCCGACGCGTTCCGTGTCAACATGAGCCATGGCGACCAGGAATCTAAGGTTCCGGTGATCCAGGCGATCCGCATGCTGGAAAAGACGCGCGGGCGTCCCACCACGATCCTCGCCGACCTTCAGGGACCCAAGCTGCGCGTCGGCAAGTTCGCCGAGGGCAAGGTGCTGCTGGAAACCGGCAGCGAGTTCGTGCTCGACCGTGATGCAACGCCGGGCGACGCCACCCGGGTCCAGCTTCCCCACCGTGAGATCTTCGAAGCCGCGCATGCCGATGCGCGCCTGCTGCTCGACGACGGCAAGATGGTGCTGCGCCTGCTCTCCGCCAGCCCCGATCGGCTTGTCACCCGCGTCGAGGTCGGCGGATATCTGTCCAATTCCAAGGGGTTGAACGTTCCTGACATGGTCCTGCCGCTTGCCGCGCTGACCGAAAAGGACCGTAGCGACCTCGCTTTCGCCGTCGACCAGAACGTAGACTGGATCGCGCTTTCCTTCGTGCAGCGCCCCGAAGACCTGATGGAAGCGCGCCGCCTGATCGGGGGCAAGGCCGCGCTGCTCGCCAAGATCGAAAAGCCCAGCGCGATCACGCGGCTGGAGGAAATCGTGGAGCAATGCGACGGCGTGATGGTCGCCCGCGGCGACCTGGGCGTCGAGCTGCCGCCGCAATCAGTGCCGCCGCTCCAGAAGCGTATCGTCGAGACCGCGCGCCGCCTGGGCCGCCCCGTGATCGTGGCGACGCAGATGCTCGAATCGATGATCGAATCGCCCTCGCCTACCCGCGCCGAAGTGTCGGACGTGGCGACCGCGGTGTATGACGGCGCCGACGCGATCATGCTGTCCGCCGAAAGCGCCGCGGGCAAGTGGCCGATCGAATCGGTGACGATGATGGATTCGATCGCCGACGCCGTGGAGCGCGATCCCGCTCATGGGGACCGCGTGCACTTCACCGTAACCAAGCCGGACCCGACCACCGCCGACGCGCTCGCCGAATCGGCAAAGAACATCGCCTGCACCGTTTCGGCGGCGGCGATCGTGTGCTTCACCAGTTCGGGCTCGACCGCGCGGCGCATCGCCCGCGAGCGGCCGACCGTGCCGATCCTGGTGCTGACGCCAAGGCTGGAAACTGCGCGCCGCGCGGGGCTGCTCTGGGGCACCCATGCGGTGAACACCCGCGACGTCGGCTCTTTCGAAGAGATGGTGGCCAAAGCCAAGCGCATGGCGCTGCGCCACAATCTGGCGGGCGCGGGCGACCGCATCATCGTCACTGCCGGCGTGCCGTTCGGAACGCCGGGTTCGACCAACGTGCTGCACGTGGTCACCATCGTGGGCGACGAATTGAAGAATTACGAGGGGCGCGAGGCGTAAGCCTCCGCCCCGCTACGCATCATAGCGGGTCCTGCTGGATTGCAGCGACAGACGAAGCGGGACCCCGGCTCAAGGCCGGGATGACGATAGCTAGTGGAGCAACCCGAGGCTGACCAGCTCGGCGCGGAACGCCGCAGCGTCGGTGAATTGCACCGCATGGATACCCATCGAAGCGGCGGCGCCGATATTCGCGGCATTGTCGTCGACGAACACGGCGTCGGCCGCCTCAAGACCAAAGCGGTCTAAGGCGAGGCGGTAGATCGCCGGATCGGGCTTCACCAGCTTCTCGTCTCCCGAGACAACGATGTCGCGGAAGCGGTCGAACAGTTCGCGGTGGTTCGGCACCCACTCGCGCCAGAACTCGCCGGAGAAGTTGGTGATCGCGAACAAGGGCACGCGCGCACCGTCGAGTTCCTCGACGATCTCGGCCATGCCGGGAATCGCCGGCCCGACGCTTTCGTTGAAGCGCGGCCCCCAGGCGGCGATCAGCTCGCCATGATGCGGATACAGCGCGGTAAGCTCCGCCGATGTCTCGGCGAAGGGGCGTCCAGCGTCATGCTGGAAATGCCACTCCTTGGTGACCACGTCCTTCAGAAACGCGTCGAGCGCCTGATCATCCTCGATCAGACGCTCGTACAAGAAGCGCGGATCCCAGGAAAAAAGCACATTGCCGACATCGAAGATGACAGCCTTGGGCTTTCCCATGCGGATCAGCCCTGGCGGGCCTTGAAGCGCTTCTGCGTCTTGTTGATCACGTAAATCCGGCCACGGCGGCGGATCACGCGGTTGTCGCGGTGCCGCCCCTTGAGCGACTTCAATGAATTCACGATCTTCATGACCGATTCGCTTCTCAAACTATAAGGAATGCCGAAAAAGAGGCGCCCGCCTATAGTCAGGGCCCGGCGAAGTCAAGGTGCACGCCCGTGGCACAAGGCGCCGCGTTGGAACGAGTCGGCGCGGGCGGGGTTGGACTCTGGCGAGACGTTCCGCTCTCGAAACAGGAGATTTCGCCCGTGTCCAAGCCGATCCGCCTTGCCGTTGCCGCCATTGCCGCGACGCTGCTCGCGGGGTGCGCCACCACCTACCGCCAGGCGCCGGTGGACGTCACGCGCTATCATCTTGGGCAGCCGATGGAGCGCACCACCGTGGCGATCGAGCCGCTGACCGGCGCAGGCATCGTGATGGGACCGGGATTCCAGACCTATGCTGACGCGGTGGCGGCCGAACTCGCGCGGCTGGGTTATGTCCAATCCACCAGTTCGATGCCCTCGGCCTATATCGGGGTGGTGTCTTTCCGCCGCGGGCCGCGTGGCACGATACGCGAGCAGTCGCCTGTGTCGATCGGCCTGGGCGGGGGCGGCTTCGGCGGCGGGCGCCGTGGGGGCGGCGTCGGCCTGGGCGGCGGGCTGAACTTCGGCTTGGGCGGCGGCAAGACCCGCGAGGTGGTCGGCACCGAATTGTGGGTGCAGCTGCGGCGGCGCGCCGACAACAGCACGATCTGGGAAGGTCGCGCGATCACCGAGACCGTAAGCGGCACCAAGGGCAGCGACCCCCGCGACCAGGCAGTGCGCCTTTCGCGCGCGCTGTTCAGGGACTTCCCAGGCGAGTCCGGGGTGACTACCACGGTCAAATGACCGTTCACATCAACGCCGGCTTCGACAGCGGCAATATCCGTCTGGTGGGCATCGAGGGTGACCGCATCGATCTGGAGATCGTCGCGGATCACCTTTCCGACTTCTTCCAATGGTTCCACTTTCGCGTTGCCGGCGCGAAGGGGCGGACGCTGACCTTCCGCATTTTGAACGCGGGCGGAGCGGCCTATGCGTTCGGCTGGCCGGGCTACCGCGCGCGTTGGAGCAGCGACCGCGGGAACTGGCGGACAACCGAGACGAGTTACGCGAACGGCGTGTTGGAATTCACGCGAACCATCGACAGCGACGTGACTTGGTTCGCCTATTTCGCACCCTATTCGATGGAGCGGCATCACGATCTGATTGCGCGCATGGCCACCCAGCCGGGCGTTATGCACCTTCAGCTCGGCACGACGCTGGACGGCCAGCCGATCGACTATCTGAGCCTTGGCAATGGACCAAAGCAGGTGTGGTTCTATGCCCGCCAGCACCCTGGCGAGACCATGGCCGAGTGGTTCATGGAAGGACTGCTGGAAAAGCTAACCGACGCTGGCGATGCGACGGCGCAGGCGCTGCGCGAGAGGGCGACTTTCCACCTCGTTCCCAACATGAACCCGGACGGTTCACGGCGCGGGCATCTGCGCACGAACGCCGCGGGCGTGAACCTCAACCGCGAATGGCACACGCCCACGCTCGAGCGCAGCCCCGAAGTGCTGTGCGTCCGCGGCCGCATGGACGAGACCGGTGTCGACTTCGCGATGGACGTGCATGGCGATGAGGCGATCCCGGCGAACTTCCTGGCAGGCTTCGAGGGCATTCCCAGCTGGACCGACGCACATGGCAAGAAGTTCTATGACTATGCGCAGCGACTGGCTGCACAAACGCCCGAGTTCCAGACCGAGTTGGGGTATCCGAAGTCGGCGCCGGGCACGGCCAATCTGTCGATGTCGACCAATCAGGTCGCCGAGCGGTTCAGCGCAGTGGCGATGACGCTAGAGATGCCGTTCAAGGATCATGACGCCAACGCCGATCCCGAGTTCGCCTGGTCCCCGGCGCGCTGCAAGGTGCTGGCGCATGCGTCGCTCGACACGCTGGCCTGCATGATCGACGAAATCTGATGCAGATCCGGGAGGGAGGGCTCGACGATCCGCAGGTCTTGGCGCTGTTGCAGCTGCATCTGGAGAGCATGCACGCGCACTCTCCTCCCGAAAGCGTCCATGCTCTTGATGTTGGGCATCTGAAGCGGCCGGAAATCAGCTTCTGGACTGCTTGGGAAGATGACCGGCTGCTGGGTTGTGCGGCCCTGCGCGAGATCGATCCGACGCATGGCGAGATCAAGTCGATGCGCACCGATCCCGGTCAGCTGCGCCGCGGCACCGGCGCAGCCCTGTTGCGGCACATCCTAGAGGTGGCTCGTGGGCGGGGCTATCGCCGGCTAAGCCTGGAGACCGGCACGGGCCCTGCGTTCGAGGCGGCGCATGGGCTATATCGCCAGTTCGGCTTTACCGACTGCGGCCCACTTGCCGGTTATCCTGCCGACGATCCGTTCAGCCGATTCCTGTCGCGAGTGCTCTAGCGGCCCCGCTTTGCGCGCGTGGGCTTCACCAGATGTTCGATGAAGTTGCGCAGCTCGCGGGTACGATACTCGGGGACAGTGACCTGATCGTCCAGGCCGAGCTGCCAGGCGAGGTCGGCGCGGTTCGGCTCAGCATGCAGCGCGTCGACCTGCTGCGCCAATTGCTCGACATCGGCGTTGCTCCGCGCCAGGCCGTGTTCGAGCAAGTCGTCCGATTGACGGCGCAGCGCGGCGGCAACTTCGCGGAGCGATATCTCGGGATGATATTGCACGCCCCAGAACACCCCTTCGCCGCAGCGGATCTCGGCAGCCTGCACCCGCGTGACGCGGTTGCTGGCGAGCAGGGTGGCGCCTTCGGGCAGCGCCTCCACTTCGTCGGTGTGGATCGCGGGCGCGTCATAGCTCGCAGGGCGCCCGTCAAGCAAGGGATGGGCGCGCCCGCGCTCCGTAGCGACTAAGCGGCGGGCGAACCCAGCCTCACGGCGGTCACCCATCGGACGCACCTTGCCGCCCGCCGCGACACAGGCGACCTGGAGGCCGGCGCAGGAGCCGAAGGACGGCGTGCCCGAGGCGAATACCCTGTGCATGAAGTCGATCTGGCGACGCGCCTCGGGGCTGTCCTGCCAGAGGTGAAGCGGCGAGCCGGTGAGGAAAACCGCGTCATACTCCGTCAGCGCCTCGCGGCCGGGGATTTCGGCGCAGCTGTCCGTCGGCTTGATCCGGTCGCACTCGGCGCCGGGGGCGAGTTTGTGCAGTACCTCAAGATAGGTTTCGCCCGAACTGCGGCCGACGCTCTCCCGCCGCTTTTCGCGCGCTTGCGGGGGCTCGCATTCGGCGACAAGGAAACGCATCGGCTAAGTTCCTGAATTCGTGGCGTAGGCAGGGTTGGACGGAACGCCTGCACCGGCCTGGAAGTTGCGCAACCCATGACCGACGAACGAAGCGCGACGCTGCACCGGATGGTGCTTTCCGACCATGTTTGCCCCTTTGGCGTGAAGGCCAAGGCATTGCTCGAAGAGCATGGCTATGCCGTGGACGACCGCCACCTGACCACCCGCGACGAGGTGGAAGCGTTCAAGGAAGAACATGGGCTGCGCACGACGCCGCTGGTGTTCATCGGCGACGAGCGGATCGGCGGGTGCGACGATCTGCAATCCTATCTCGGCCAGCGATAGGCGGCGAGCGATCTAGGCGAACAGCTCTTCCAGGAAGTTCGCCATCGCCTGCCAGCTCCGGCGGTCGGCACGCGGTTCATAGGCGATCGCGGGATTGTCGCCGCGCTTGCGATCGAAGTCGGTGAAGGCATGGCCGGCATGGCCATAAGCGTGGAGCTGCCAATCGGCGCCGCTTTGCGTCATTTCCTGCGCCAGACCTACTGTCACGTCAGGCGGGCAGAGCGGATCGTCCCAGCCATGGCAGATCAGCAGCCGGGCAGTGATCGGCGCCACATTGGCGTAATCGGGGCGGTCATAGACGCCGTGGAACGACACGCCGCCGAGGATCGGCAGCCCGGCGCGCGCCATGTCGAGCACGCATTTTCCGCCGAAACAGAAGCCAATCGCGGCAGTTCTGGCCGGATCGGCGACAGAAAGTTCGGTCAGCGCGTGCAGCGATGCGAACAGCCGGTCGCGCAGCAGCGCGCGGTCGGCGTTCAGTTCGTTCATATACTCCGCGACGTTTTCGGACGCTCCCGTCTTGCGCCGGCCCTGGCCGAAGACGTCGGCGGCGAGCGCGACATAGCCCAGCCGCGCCAGCGCCTCGGCCTTCAGATTGTCGGCTTCCTTCTGCCCCAGGATGTTGGGCACGACCAGCACCGCGGGACGCTCTCCCGCAACGGCGTCATCCCACGCCGCCACGCCTTCGAAGGGGCCGCCTGGGCCGTCATAGACCAGGGTCTGCCGCACGATCGCCATTGTCACCACTCCACCAGCTTGCCCGCCCCGCCCCAGCCGCTAAGGACCTGCCCAACCAGTTGCAAGGAGGTCCCATGCCCAAGCTCGTCCTGATCCGCCACGGCCAGTCGTCGTGGAATTTGGAGAACCGCTTCACCGGCTGGTGGGACGTGAACCTGACCGAGCAGGGCGAGAAGGAAGCATGGGCCGCGGGCGAGCTGATGAAGGAAAAGGGGCTCGATTTCGACCTGACCTTTACCAGCTTCCAAACCCGCGCCATCAAGACGCTGAACCTGGCGCTGGAGGCGATGGGCCGACTGTGGCTGCCAACCGAAAAGGATTGGCGGCTGAACGAGCGGCATTATGGCGGGCTTACCGGCCTCAACAAGGCCGAGACCGCGGCGCTGCACGGCGACGACCAGGTGAAGATCTGGCGCCGCAGCTTCGACGTGCCGCCGCCGCTGCCCGAAGAAGGTTCGGCATGGGATCTGGCCAAGGATGAGCGGTACAGGGGCGTCGCGATCCCGCAGACCGAAAGCCTAAAGGACACGATTGCGCGGGTGCTGCCGTATTGGGAGGCGCGAATCGTGCCCGAGATCAAGGCGGGCAAGCGCGTGCTGATTTCCGCGCATGGCAATTCGTTGCGGGCGCTGGTGAAGCATCTGTCAGGGATCTCGGACGACGAGATCACGGGGCTCGAGATCCCGACTGGGCAGCCGATCGTGTATGAGCTGGACGGCGCGCTAAAGGCGGTGGATCGCTATTATTTGAACGAGCGTTGACAACGGCAATCCCCTTCCTTCCAGGGAGGGGATCAAGGGGTGGGTTGCGTCCAGGCGATACGGATCGCGTGCTTCCTGAAAGGGCAAGTAGCGCGAACACGCCACCCACCCCCAGCCCCTCCCTGCAAGGGAGGGGAGACAGAGGTTGCCCTCCCCCCCCTCCCCCACTAACAAGCCACGCTTCCGCAAGCATGGGGACAGCATGTCGGACGCAGCTTTAGTTGGCATCATCATGGGCAGCACCTCTGATTGGGAGACGATGCGCCATGCCAGCGAGACGCTCGACGCGCTGGGTGTCGCGCATGAAACCAAGGTGGTGTCCGCGCATCGTACCCCGCAACGGCTGTACGATTACGCGCACGGCGCGGCCGATCGCGGGCTGAAGGTCGTGATCGCCGGCGCGGGCGGCGCGGCGCATCTGCCGGGGATGGCGGCGGCGATGACCCACTTGCCGGTGCTGGGCGTGCCGGTGGAGTCCAAGGCACTGAAGGGCATGGATAGCCTGTATTCGATCGTGCAGATGCCCGGCGGTATTCCGGTGGGCACACTGGCGATCGGCAAGCCCGGCGCGATCAACGCCGGGCTGCTGGCCGCGGCGATCCTGGCGACGAGCGACGACGCGCTGGCCGAGCGGCTCAAGGCCTGGCGCGCAGCACAGACCGAGAGCGTCGCGGTGGACCCGCAATGAGCACGCCCGCAGACGTTCTGGCGCCCGGTTCGACGATCGGCATCCTGGGCGGGGGCCAGCTGGGTCGAATGCTCGCGGTGGCGGCGGCGCAGCTTGGCTATCGCACCCACATCCTGGCACCCGATGACGAAAGCGTCGCGGCGCAGACCGCGTCGAGCTTCACCCGCGCCGATTATCACAGCCGCATCGTGCTCGACGAAATGGCCGCGCAGGCCGATGTCGTGACCTACGAGTTCGAGAATATCGCGCTGGCCCCGGTCACCTATCTGGCGGGCAAGGTGCCGGTGCGCCCCGGCGCCAAGAGCCTGGAGATCGCGCAGGACCGCGCGCATGAAAAGGCATTCGTCGGCGATCTGGGCGGGCGCACCGCGCCCTGGGCGCTGGTGACGACGCGCGAGGAGCTGCTGGACGCCGTCGCGAAGATCGGCGCTCCGGCGGTCCTGAAGACGCTGCGGCTGGGCTATGACGGCAAGGGGCAGGTGCGCATCCACGACGCCGCGCAGGCGGAGGCCGCCTGGGCCGAGATCGGCGAGCGGCCGGCCGTACTGGAAGGTTTCGTGACGTTCAGCCACGAATTCTCGATCATCACCGTGCGCGGGCTGGATGGATCGCTGACCAGCTATCCACCGCCGTGGAACGAGCACCGCGAGGGCATCCTGGCGCGATCCTCGCTGCCGGCGCCGGCGGAGATCGCGCGGCATTGGACCGAGGCGGCGGCGCTGGCCGGGCGCGTGGCCGAAGCGCTGGGCCATGTTGGCGTGCTGACCCTGGAGTTCTTTGCAACCGACGAAGGGCCGGTGTTCAACGAAATGGCGCCGCGGGTGCACAATTCGGGGCACTGGACCATCGAGGGCGCCGAGACATCGCAGTTCGAAAACCATATCCGCGCGATCTGTGGGCTGCCGCTGGGATCGACCGCGCTGACGGGCCTGTCGGTGGAAATGGGCAATCTGATCGGCGACGAAGCCGAGGACTGGGCGAAGCTGCTCGCCGAGCCAGGGGTGCACCTGCATCTGTATGGCAAGGGCGATGTGCGGCCGGGCCGCAAGATGGGGCATTGGACGCGGGTGGTGCGGGGGTGAAGCGGCCGGGCCGACAGAGCGCGACAACTGCTTGAGGCGGAAAAGCTGTTCAGCCCCTTTGGCCTTCCTTGTGTTCGGGGTGGTGAAATAGTTCAGCACGAACCGGCTTTGGGTCTGAGACCGTCGCCGGAGTTGGTCAGCCTGGGTCAGGTTGTTGCTGCCACCTTTGTGGAAAGCCACAATCGCATCATTCGTCCCGATCGAGAACGTAGACCTGCTGATCCTGCATACTTCCCCCGTCTCTTGATTACGGCTGCAGCGCCACGGCCTCTTGCCCCCGGGATGGCATAGCGTCGCTGCCGACCTGGAAGCTGTCAGGGGCGAGCAGCACAATGACTCCATTGTCCGTTTGGCCGATCCGTTCGCTGTCGTGTTGGCGCGCGGGATTGAGCTTGGCGACGTCGACCTCGAATCGCACCTCGACCGTGACGCCATCGCGGCTCGACTTGTACAAGCCGCGCCGTCGCGCAGATCGAGCTAATCCAGCTCCATGAAGCGCACGGTTGCGCCGTTCGGTGTCCGCGGCCGCAGACGCGCAAGCCTCAAGCACCAAGCTAGCGACAGACCGATATTCAAAGCATGCATGCGTCCTCCCTGCCCAGCTAGGCTGTCGCAAAACGGCGTCGGCGGTCAACATCCGTTCGACAGCGCGCGTCGGAAGCGAGACGGCTCTCGCCGTTTCTACTCTTAACGAACAGGCCCGCCTCCTTTCGGAAGCGGGCCTGTTCGTTTCAGCGCTGAGAAAGACTCAGGCGCGGGTGCCGGTGATCGGGAAGCTGCCGAACGCGCCGGCGGTCACGGTGCCGTTCAGATTGTCACCTTCGGCCGTCGCTTCGACGGTGAGGCTCATCGGCATCGGCACGGTGATGTCGAGCGTGAAGGTCAGCGTGTCGCCGCTGACCTTGCCGTCCTTGATGTCGGTCGTGCCCAGGCCGCCCGAGAAGGTGCCGGTGAAGGTGTCGCCGTTGCTCTGGACGCTCAGCGTTGCCTGCTGGTCGCCCATCGGCGACTTGGTCACCGTGTTCCAGTTGCCGTCAACGTTCGCCATTACACTCTCTCCGTTTACTTCGATGCGGTGGTGGCGGAAGTCGCCAGCGCCGCTGCGGGAACCACCTCGACAGGGAGGCCCAGGCTGTCAAGCTGAGGCCGGACCTTCGATGCGTCGCCCACCACAACGTAGACGAACCGGTTCGGGTCCAGAGCGCCGCGTGCCGCAGCGTCGAGCTGCTGCACGGTCATGGTGCGATATTTTTGCGCCACGGTGTCATAGAAGTTATCGGGACGGTGGCGCAGGTCATTTTCCTGGAGCGCACCGAGCACCGCGCCGCTGGTTTCGAAGCGACCGGCAAGCTCGCGAGTCGTGCCGTTGACCTCCCGCGTGAGCTCAGCCTGGGTGACGCCCTTGGTGGTCAGGAAATCGCGGACCTGCTGCTGGATCGCCTTGATCGAGTCACCGGTGCGATCGGCCTGGACCGGGGCGCTGATCATGTAGGGCACCGCCCGCTCCATCCAGCTATAGCCGCCGCGCGCGCCGTACGACCAATGCTTGTTCTCGCGCAGCTCCATGTTGATCCGCGACAGGAAGCCGCTGCCCAGCACCTGGTTGGCGGTGAGCTGCGGCAGCAATTCCGTGGCGGGATCGAGCGACGTCATCTGCCCCGCCATGATCAGCGACTGGGGCGAATCCGGACGATCGACCAGCAGGATCTTGGGCGCGGACTGTTGCGGCGCGACGGTGAACGCCTTGGTGCCTGCCGTGCCCTGGCCCTGCCAGGTGCCGAAACGGGCGTCGAGCGCAGCCCTCACCTCGGCAAGCGGACGGTCGCTGACGACATACACCGTCGCCTTGTCCGGACGGATCCAGGCGCGATGGAACGCGACCAGATCGTCGCGGGTCAGTGCCTTTACCGCAGCAGGTTCGCCCGAGCCGGCCGCGAGCTTGGCGTAGGGGTTGCCCTTGCCATAGATCAGCGTCGGCAGCGCGCGATTGGCGAGGCCCTGGGGGCTGGTCAACTCCTGGGCGATGCCGGTCAGCATCTGGGTGCGGACGCGCTCGACCTCGGCCGGGGCGAAGGCGGGGTTACGAACCACGTCGGCAAAGAGATCGACAGAGCCAGCGAGGTTGGCACTGGGCGTGGCGAGGGTCAGATACGTGCGGTCGGCGCTGCTGCCGGTGCCAATGACCGCGCCCAGCCGCTCGCGCGCCTCGGCGATCGCGATCGAATCCTTGGTGGTGGTTCCTTCGTCGAGCAGCGACAGGGTCAGCCCCTGGGTGCCCAGCTTGGTGTCCGGATCGGCAACCGCGCCTGCATCGAAGCTCATCGCGACCTGCGTGATCGGCACGGCCTTGCGCTGGGCGTAGACTAGGTCGATCCCGTTCGACAGCTTGGTGCGGCTGACATCGGGGAAGTCCAGGTCGGTGACCGCCGCCACGCCGGGCAGCGCGCCGCGGGTGCCCTTGGCCGGTTCGGCCTGGGGGGCGGCAGCGGCGGGCTTGGCGGCAGCGACGCCTTGAGCTTCCTGATAGGCGTCGCGCTGGCCGGGCTCGACGATGATGGTCAGCGCCGGGCGCGTGAGCCACTTGGCGCCGGCGGCCTTGACCTGCGCCGGCGTCACGCGCGCCATCGCCTCAAGCTGCTTTTTGAAGAACAGCGGATCGTTCGAATAGAGTTCGCCCGAGGCAAGCGCGACGGCCTTTCCGCCAAAGCCGCCAACCGATTCCAGCCCGGCGATGCGCTGGGCGACGTTGGTGGTGGCGACACGCTGGACCTCGTCTGCGGTGGGGCCGTTGCGGATCAGGTCGGTCATGATCGCGTCCAGGCGCTGGGACACGCTGGCGGCGTCGACGCCGGGCTTCACGATCGCCTGCACGGTGAACATGCCGAGCTGCGCCATCGACTGGACGCCGGCGGACACCTGCACCACGCTCTTTTCCCTGCGGACCAGCGCGTTGTCGAGCCGCGAGCTGGCAAGGCCGCCCAGCACTTCGCCGAACACGTCGAGCGGGACGGCGTCGGCGTCGTTGAGCCCGGGCACCGCCCAGGTCTTGAGGATCATGGTGGCGGCGACGCGGTCCTTCATGGTGACCGTCTTGGGCTGGGCCAGGGTGGGCACGGTTACCGCCGGCAGACGGCTTTCGGGACCCGCCTTGATGCCGCCGAAATACTTTTCGACCAGCGGCCGCGCGGTTGCGACGTCGATGTCACCGGCGAGCACCAGCACCGCGTTGTTGGGACCGTAGTGCGAGCGGAACCAGTTCTTCACATCCTCAAGGCTGGCGGCGTCGAGATCCTCCATCGAGCCGATGACGTTGTGGCCATAAGGCGTACCGCCGAGCAGCTCTTCGAGCACCTTGTAATAGACCAGTCCATAAGGCTGGTTGTCGCCCTGGCGCTTCTCGTTCTGAACCACGCCGCGCTGTTCATCGAGCACCCCTTGGGTGATCGCGCCGAGCAGGTAGCCCATGCGGTCGCTTTCGAGGAACAGCGCGCGGTCGAGCGCTTGCTTTGGCACGGTCTCGAAATAGTTGGTGCGATCAAAGCTTGTGGTGCCGTTGAAGTCGGTGGCGCCGACCTGCTTAAGCGGTTCGAAGAAGTCGCCCGGCGCATTTTCCGACCCGTTGAACATCAGATGCTCGAACAAGTGCGCGAAGCCGGTCTTGCCCTTGGGCTCATGCTTGGAACCGACATCGTACCAGGTGGACACCGCGACGATCGGCGCCTTGCGGTCGGTATGGACCAGCACCTTGAGGCCATTGTCGAGCGTGAAGCTCTGATAGGGGATGTCAACCTGCTTCACCAGCGTGGCGACGGGTACGGGCTTGGCGGTGCTCGCCTGAGTCTGGGCGGTGGCGGCGGGCGTGAGCGTGGCAGTGGCGAGCGCGCAGGTGGCGGCGCTGCAGAACATCAGGAACGGCTTCATCGGATCCCCCGAGATGTGTGATGGCCGAGCATAACAGGCGAGTACCCGCCCGCAAGCGACCTTCGTGATCGCGGGCACTTGCGGAGGAGACCGCTCCGTTATGGAGGCGGCTCCCGCCCGCCTGGCTTGATCCGCGGGGCCGCTGGGGCATGCTTGCCGTTGAGGGAGCATGGCATGGCGGCATATGCGCAGCGCAAGGCAGACCGAGTTGCGGCACCGGTGGCGGAGTCCTCCTCGGACCTCGCCGTTCACGATGGCCTGAACGCCCGAAGCGCGGTGACGCAAGCCACAGCGACCGCGGCACGACTGAACGCGCGGGCGGAAACTGTGCACCGCAAGCCCAGCCGCAGCGAAGGCCTCCCCGAGCCGCTGCGCACCAGCATGGAAGCGATATCCGGCATCGCGCTGGATGATGTGACCGTGCACCGCAATTCGGACGAGCCGGCGCAGATGCAGGCCCATGCCTATGCGCAGGGGACGGACATCCATCTGGCGCCGGGACAAGATAGGCACCTGCCGCATGAGGCGTGGCATGTGGTGCAGCAGAAGCAGGGGCGAGTTCGGCCCACCTTGCAGATGGCGCGCGGCGTCGGGGTGAATGACGATCCGCACCTGGAAAATGAGGCGGATGTGATGGGAGCGCGGGCGCTTGTGCGCGTCGAGTCCAAACCTGCGGAAGCGCGCAGAGCAACCCCATATGCCGAGCCCGTCGCACAGTGCACCGGGGGCCGATTGCGCCGCCGGCTAGTGCAGACCGCGATTACCTTCGGCACCGGTCTCCTCGGCTACGATCAGTATCAACAGCATGACCGGAACAAGATCGTGGGCCCGCGCAAGCAGGGCAAGAAGATATGAGCCCCGACAGTCCGACTAATTATAGGCTCCACAAGCGAGACCCGCTGTATCGGGAAAAGTATGACGAAGTGATGCGCAATCACCGAGAGCGCCCCTATGTGCGCGACGCGCTCCACGAGACCCAGCCGCTGATGCAATCCGCGATGAACCCAACTTTGGGAAACCTATGGACCGCCATGGGCTCACTGTTCAGTCGCAAGACGTGGCAGGGCACCGATCCGAAGAATACGCCTTCGATCAACGTTACCAACATCGACCTGTTGAAGAACCCGGAACTTTCGAAGAACTTCAAGGCGCGCGCCAGGCAAATGGAAGAATCTGGTCAAAATCCGAATGTCACGACGCTCTACTCGGGCCATGGCCCCTCCGGTACCGAACATATCGCCAGAAGCGGTCACGACCCTGCTTATGGGCAATATCATTCGGGAATCTTCGGCGTTCTCGCCAAAGGGCATGGCGCGCTGGGTAGGGGCACCTACGCGTCCGACCAAGTGAACAAAGCGGTGACGTATGGAAGTGGCGGTCAGAAGGCGGGCGAGGAGCGTTCAATCCTGCAATATGATGTGGCCTTGGGAAAGACTCATGAGACTACCGACCGCGGCGAACTCCGCCACCGCCACCACAACGAGCTGGTCCGGCCCCCGTTTGGCAAGGCAGTCGAGGAGGGCATTTCCGCGCCTCGTGAGGAAGCGGAATACTGGCGGACGGTTGACTCGATAAAGGGGGTAAAGAGCTCGACCCCTGGGGCCGGAGTTCCCGGCACTATCGCGCACAGCAAACAATTCGACTCAAACGAGTTTCTTATTCGTAATCCCGATCAGATACTCCCCAAAGCTAGGATTTTCTACACATTGCCGGAACTCGAGGAGCGGGCCAGGAAGGAGAAGGAGGACTGAGGCCACAACTCCTCAGAGCCCTTGTGTTGCCCAAAAGCAACACTACCTTACCCCCGTAACCAACAGGGGGACGCATGAACCTCGAGAAATTTTCTGATCGCGCCAAGGGGTTTCTCCAGTCGGCGCTGACCGTGGCGATCCGGATGAGTCATCAGCGGATCTCGCCCGAGCATCTTTTGAAGGCGCTGCTCGAGGATGAGCAGGGCATGGCTTCGGGGCTTATCCAGGCGGCCGGCGGTGATGCCAGGCAGGCGCTCCTTGTCACCGACGCCGCACTGGCCAGGATCCCGGCGGTGTCGGGCAGCGGCGCGCAGCAGCAGCCCGGACTCGACAATGATCTGGTGCGCGTGCTCGACCAGGCCGAGCAGGTTGCGCAGAAAGCCGGCGACAGCTTTGTCACGGTGGAGCGGATGCTGCTCGCGCTGACGCTGGCGACGACGACCGCCGCGGGCAAGGCGCTTGCCGCCGCGGGGGTGACGCCTGAAGGTCTCAACGCCGCGATCAACGCGCTGCGCAAGGGCAAGACCGCCGACAGCGCGGGCGCCGAGGACCGCTATGATGCGCTCAAGAAATTCGCCCGCGACCTGACGCAGGCGGCGCGCGACGGCAAGCTCGATCCGGTGATCGGTCGCGACGAGGAGATCCGCCGCACCATCCAGATCCTGGCGCGGCGCACCAAGAACAATCCCGTCCTGATCGGCGAGCCCGGCGTCGGCAAGACCGCCATCGCCGAGGGGCTTGCGCTGCGCATCGCCAATGGCGACGTGCCGGACAATTTGAAGAACCGCACACTGATGTCACTCGACATGGGTTCGCTGATCGCCGGCGCGAAGTATCGCGGCGAGTTCGAGGAGCGGCTGAAGGGCGTGCTCGATGAAGTGAAGGCGGGCGAAGGCGACATCGTCCTGTTCATCGACGAGATGCACCAGCTGATCGGCGCGGGCAAAGGCGAGGGTGCGATGGACGCGGGCAATCTGCTCAAGCCCGCACTGGCGCGCGGCGAGTTGCATTGCATCGGCGCGACCACGCTCGACGAGTACCGCAAATATGTCGAAAAGGACCCCGCGCTCCAGCGGCGCTTCCAGCCGGTGTTCGTCGGCGAACCGACCGTCGAGGACACGATCTCGATCCTGCGCGGGCTGAAGGAGAAATACGAGCTGCACCACGGCGTGCGCATCACCGATGCGTCGATCGTGAGCGCGGCGACCCTGTCGAACCGCTACATCACCGACCGCTTCCTGCCCGACAAGGCGATCGATCTGATGGACGAGGCCGCCAGCCGCATTCGCATGGAAGTGGAATCCAAGCCCGAGGAAATCGAGAACCTCGACCGGCGGATCATCCAGCTCAAGATCGAGCGCGAGGCGCTGAAGAAGGAAACCGATGCCGCATCCAAGGACCGGCTCTCAGCGCTCGAAGCCGAATTGGTCAGCCTGGAGGCGCAGTCGGCGGAGCTGACCGGCCGCTGGCAGGCGGAAAAGGACAAGATCAACGCCGAATCGCGGATCAAGGAACAGCTGGATGCCGCGCGCATCGAGCTGGAACAGGCGCAGCGTGCCGGCGATCTTGGCAAGATGGCCGAGCTGAACTACGGTACCATCCCTGCCCTCACCCGCCAGTTGGAGGAAGCGGAGGCGACCACCAAGGGCGCGATGCTGCGCGAGGAAGTGACGTCTGAGGACATCGCGTCCATCGTAGCGCGCTGGACGGGCATTCCGGTCGACAAGATGCTGGAAGGCGAGCGCGAGAAGCTGCTCCAGATGGAAGCCCAGCTAGGCAAGCGGGTGATCGGCCAGGCCGATGCCGTGAAGGCGGTCGCAACCGCGGTGCGGCGCTCGCGGGCCGGCTTGCAGGACCCGAACCGGCCCTTGGGGTCGTTCCTGTTCCTCGGGCCAACCGGGGTCGGCAAGACCGAGCTAACCAAGGCGCTGGCCGAGTTCCTGTTCGACGATCCCAACGCGATGGTGCGGATCGACATGAGCGAGTTCATGGAGAAGCATTCGGTCGCACGGCTGCTCGGCGCACCTCCCGGCTATGTCGGTTATGAGGAAGGTGGCGTTCTAACCGAAGCGGTCCGGCGGCGACCCTATCAGGTGGTGTTGTTCGACGAGGTCGAGAAGGCGCATGGTGACGTGTTCAACGTGCTGCTCCAGATGCTCGACGACGGACGGCTTACCGATGGCCAGGGCCGCACGGTGGATTTCTCGAACACCATCATCATCCTGACGTCCAATCTCGGCTCGCAACATCTGACCAATCTGGCCGACGGTCAGAAGGTGGAGGATGTCGAGCCGCAGGTGATGGAGATCGTCCGCGCGCATTTCCGTCCCGAGTTCCTCAACCGGCTCGACGAGATCATCCTGTTCCACCGGCTGGCCGCCGAGCACATGGCGCCGATCGTCGACATCCAGGTCGGCCGCGTTGCCAAGCTGCTCAAGGACCGCAAGATCGGCATCACGCTGAGCGACGCGGCGCGCGCGTGGCTGGGGCGGGTCGGTTATGATCCAGTCTATGGCGCCCGGCCCCTCAAACGGGCGGTGCAGCGCTACCTCCAGGATCCGCTCGCCGACTTGATCCTGCGTGGCGACGTGAAGGATGGGTCCAGCGTGCAGGTGGATGAAGGCGACGGTGCGCTGAAGCTTAGCGTCGGGTAAGCATGCGGTGGACCCGATCCATTGGTCGGGCCGCTTTGTGTATCAGGCCATGGAGTATCCCATCCGTTCGACCCAAGGCGCGAGGATCGGCAGTACGGGTTCGAGCTGCTCGCGGTAACGTTCCCAGCGGCCGGCCGAGCGGCGGTAGATCGGCTGGCCCACTTGCGCATAGCTGGCAGTGCGGATTTGGCCGCGTTTAGCGGCGCTCGCCTGATTATCAATCACGTCTGGGTTCCAGGCCAGGCCGAGGAAGTCGAGCAGGCTGCGCATCTCTCCCTCGACGTCCTCGACCACGCGTTCATAGCGCACGCGGTGGACGCGCAGCGGCAGGACCTGAGTCGCGTGGGTCCAGGCCGTGAACGCCGCGTCGTATAGCGCAGCTGCACCTTCTAGCGTGAAGAAGTGCGCCATCGCGCGATTGGGCTGAAAGTTCGAGATAAAGCAACTGAGCAGCACATCGCAGGGGTGGCGCTCGGCGAACAGGATGGGCGCGTCGGGGAACAACCGATGGATGAGCCGCATCCGCGTCATGTGCAGGGGGAACTTGTCGATGATCAGCGCGCCTGGCAGCGGCGGAGCAATGCCGTCCAGTTCCTGAAAGTAAGTATCGCGGAGCGCGGCGAGTTCGTCTTGGTTCAACGAGTCGAGCTGGGTGAAGTCTCCGAGTTCGGCCTCCACCGCGGCCAACACGGGCAGTTCCTCGAGCACGTGCGCGCCGGGAACGCCCATCAGCAGCGTGTCGAGCAGCGTGGTGCCCGAGCGCGGGAAGCCTGCGAGGAAGATCGGCGTGCCTGACGCCCGAGGAGCGGGCGCGGATTCGCGGGGCTGAGAATTGGAGATGTGAGCGGCTTCGGCGCGGATCTTCGCCAGATAGCGATCGGCATCCGCCATCAGCGCGGGCGAGGTGCGGGCGCGGGTATGCTGCTTCATCCGGGTAAACGCGGCAAAGGCTCCCTCCGGATCGTTGAGACGGTCGAGCACTTCACCGAGCAGATGCTCGCGGCGAACAGGGTCGATAGTCTCGGGCACCTGCACGACGAGCGCATGCGCGGCCGCGAAGTCGCCCTCGCGACGCAGCGCGGATGCGCGGAGGAAGTCCAGCTCAGGCGCATCGCCGTCGGACCGCTCGACCTGGGCGATCAACTGCTGGAGATCGTCGAGGCGGTTGAGGTTCTCGAGCAGCATGCCGAGTTCCAGCGTAGCCGCAAGGTGGTTCGGATCGATCGACAGCGCGCGGCGAAATGCGAGCTCCGCGAGATCGGGGTCGCGCATCGCGCTCTCGGCTAGGCCAAGTTCGTAGTGGATGTCTGCCTGGCCGGGAAACTGCTGGGCAGCGGAGCGGATCAAGGCGCGCTGATCGGCGTGGCGGCCCGCCTCCGAAAGCATCTTGGCGGCGTTGATGCGCAGCTCCGGGATCGCCGGCCGCAGCAGGATGGCGCGGTTGAAGGCCTTGCCGGCTTCTCGGGTCGCGCCCGAGGCGGTCAGCGCGTTGCCGAGATTGTTCCAGCTTTCGAAGTCGTCAGGAAAGGCGGTTACGACCTGGCGATAGTCGGTCACTGCGCCATCGTGCTCGCCGGCACGATGGCGAAGATAGGCGCGGATTCGCGCAAGCTGGGGCGAAACTACCGCTTCGGACCCGCAGGCGGCGAGCGCTTCGTTGGTTTGGCCGAGGTCGGTGAGAACGAGCGCGAGGTTGGTCCGGGTCGGCTGATCGTCCGGGCGAAGCGCCAGCGCCTCGCGAAGGTGCGTGGCTGCCGCCTCGGGCGCGTGGTCGCGGGCGGCGAGCAGGCCGGCAAAGGCGTGGAGCGAATGCGCATCGGGTGCGGCGGCCAGGCCTTGCTCGACGATGACCCGGGCGGCGGCGAGGTCGCCGGCGCGCAGACGTCCGCCAGCGCGCGCCAAAATGTCTTCGTGCATGTCATTACCTCAAACAATGGCCGGGCGGGCAACGTCGAACGCGATGGTTAGGCGCTCGCCGGCGGCGAAGGGAATGGTGCCATGCCACAAGGTGGACGGGAAGAGGACGAGGCGGCCGGGCTTGGGCTCAACGGTGTGATATGCCGGCAAGTCGATGCCGAGCTCGGCCTGAGGGATGCCGAGCATCAAGTGACCGGCCCGGGTCTGGTCGTCGGGTGCGCGCGTGGGTGAGGCGATGTACAATGCCGAACTTATCCAGCCATGGGTATGGACATGCGCCGCATGGCTGCCGCCCCCGCGCAGGCGTACCGACCAGGACCCGGCGAGCCGCGGCGCACCGTCGCGGCGGGGGGCGAGGGTCGGATGGCGAGGGTCAGGTGCCGGAAGTTGGGCGATGTGCCCGGCGACGGCGTCGAGAACTACCTGGCGCACGGCTATCAGTTCGGGCTCAATACGGGCGAACAGGGCTCCGTCTGTCTGGGTGCCCCCACGGACCGACTGATCGAAATGCGGCGCCTGGGCGCGGTGAAGTTCACGCAGCATCTCGGCCAAGCAGTCGAGCGGCGGGAGTCGTTCGGCGAGGTCGATGATCGAGACCAGCCGGGAGTCGCCCTCTAGCCAGGCAGCGCGGGAGTCGCCAATAAGACGCCAGGCGATTGAGGCATAGGGCCAGAGTTCGGCACCCTCGCCTGCGTGAATCCAGCGGTCGAGGATCGGCAGGGTGGCGTCGGCGCGGCCGAACCGCAGTAAGTGACGCACGCGGTGCATCGCCGCGCTTGCATCGGCATCCGCCGGCAGACGCGCATAAAGCCGGTCAGCACCAGCAGAGTCGCCCGCTTCGGAACGAGCTATGACCTCGAGTTGATCGAGAAATGGCTGCGCGCCGAGCGCCTGGCGAGCATCGGCGAGCAGCTTCAGCGCGCGCTCGTGATGATTGGCGCGGATGAGCGTAGCTAGATAAGCCTGCCATAAAGCGGGTTCCTGCGGTCGCGCCTGCAGAGCCCTGTCGAACGAGGCAGTGAAGGCGGGCCCCTCACGAAGGAGGCTGCGCAGTTGAGCCAGCGTCTGATGCCCTGAGATCCAGCGCGGCTCCAAATCGAGCATATCCTGAAGCTCGCGCATGGCCGTCGTGGCGTCGCCGCTGGCAAAGCGGGCTGCGGCCAGTCCCAGCAATACGTCGCCCTCGACCGGGTTGAGGCTGCGGGCACGCTCAAACAGCCCGACTGCGTCGAGACCAGCTTCGAGCACCACCCGAGCATGTCCGTGGGCGATGGAGAGGTCCGACGGCAGCAGCCGCGCTGCGGTTTGGAAGGAGGAAATCGCCTCCTCCCGACGGTCGAGCGATCGGAGCAGTAGGCCGTGCCACTGCCATAGCCGCGCATCGCGGCGGTTGGAGGGAAGCAGGGTTTCGACTTCGGAGAGGCTCGCGACCTCGCTGCCGTTGGCCAGCGCAGCGCTGGCGCGGCCCATCACCGCGGCACGAGAGCGGGAATCGTTAGCCTTAGGGAGTGGAGTCAGAGGCATCAGCAAAAGGGTAGCACGGGAGGAAGGGACACGCAGCGTGCAAGGCGAGCCGCACCCCTAGCACATACAAAGAGAGCTGGCAGGACGGACCCGCCAGCTCTTTTGTCCGAACATCGCGTCGGATCAGAAATCCAGCGTGATGCCTGCGTACAGGTACCGGCCGAGGGCATCGTAAACGACCGGGAAGGTGTTGCCGTTGCAGAAGCCGGCCGGGCACGCGGAGCTGCTGATAAGCGGCGGGTCACGGTCGAGCAGGTTCTGAACGCCTAGACGGAAGGTGTAGTGGTCACCCACATTCGCCGTCATGTTCAGGTCGAAATAGCTTTGGGAGCCGATTCGGCGGTTGAACTCCGAAACGGTGCCCGCAAGCGAACTCTGCCCGCTGGCCGCGTCAAGGCCAACCGGGCCAAAATAACGCCACTGACCCGAGATGCCGATGCCATCCGGCAACGTGAAGGTCATGCGCGCCTTGTGCCGCCACTCAGGAGCCGGGGTGCCGCAGATGTTGCCGAACAGTCCGGCGCAATCATAAGGCTCCGAAACGCCATTGTCGGTCTCGAACTTGTTAAGCCAGGTGCCGTTAAAGTTCAGCGCGATCTGGCCAAGCCCACCGATCGCCTGCGAGAAGCTCGCGCCGATGTCGATACCCGAGGTTTGCAGGCTGCCGATATTCTGGTCGGTGTCGGTCACGAAGCCGGCGGGCGAACGCCATAGCGAACCTGAAGCGTCGCGATTGATCAGGGCGCAATAGGGCGATGCCGCGTTCGCGGTGCAATCCGCCAGGATCGTATCCTGGCCGATGCCCTGGACGACGTTCTCGACCTGGATGTTGAAGTAGTCGACCGTGATCGCAAGGTTGCGGAAGAACGGCAGGAAAGTCGGCTGCAGCACCACACCAGCGGTGTAGGTGTTGGCAGTCTCCGGCGTCAGGTTCGGATTGCCGCCGATCAAGCCGTTATACTGCGCCGAAGGATTGCTTGCAACTCGCTGACCGACGCTAAGCCCTTGTGCCAGACAGCCGGCATCGGCCGCTGTCAGCACACGATCGGCGCACGGATCAGTCGATCCGTTGAGAGCGATACGCTGAGGCGCGAAGAACTCCTGAATGTTCGGCGAGCGAACGGCCCGGTTGTACGCTCCTCGAATGCGGAGTGCTCGAACCGGCGCGAAATCGGCACCGACCTTATAGGTATCCGTCGAGAAGGTCCGGGCACCCACTTCATAACTGGAATAGCGGTAACCACCTTCCACCGAGAAGTCGTAGACCCAGCTCTGCTGTGCAATCGGCAGACGGGCTTCACCAAAGGCTTCATAAACGGAGAACGAACCGTTGACCGGCAGCGACGCGGCACCCTGACCGGCCAGGTCGCCGGTCTGGAACGCCACGTCCGTGTCCAGGTTCAGCGATTCTTTCCGATACTCGGCACCAACTGCAACGCCAAGGCCATCATTCGCCCAAGGAGACTGGATACCGTATTTTCCGAGCTGGCCGGTGAAAGAGGCCGAAGCGACCTGCTCCTCAACCTGACCACGTTGGAAGCCCGGCGTCGCAAGGTAGTTGACGGAAGCTTGCGATACGGTTCCCGTGCCGAAAATGTCGTAGGGGATGCAGTTCGGGTCGCTTCCATCGACGACCGACCGGCAGGTTGCGACGCCGTTCACCGACACGACGTCAAGCGCACGGCCAAGGCGTGAGATCGAGAAGTCGTTCAGATAGGTTTCGGAATAGTTGGTCCGGGCAAACTGATAGTACGCGTCATAGGTGAAAGCGCTGCCAAGATCACCCTTCGCGCCGGCCACTAGGCGGAAGCTGGTATGCTGCAGATCGTCCTGGCGTGGAGCGCCTTCAACGTTACGGCGAAGGATCTGAGCCGAACCTCGATTGTACGTCAGCCCGGTCGCTGGATCGATAAAGTTGAACGGCGAGAACGCAGCCGCGCCCACCGCCGGGTTGTTAAAAAAGTTCTGATAATTGTAAGTGAGCGAGGAGACCGTACCGGTTGCCGAATAGGGAGGCGCAGTCAGGAAGAAGCTGCCCGGAACGTCGGGGTTTTCTGTAACCGTAGGGGCAACAAGGTTCCCGGTGGCGCAGATGATCCCGCGCTGCTGTGCGGAAAGCAGCGGATTGTCACAATTGATCGAAAACGTGTTGCCGAAGTTGCCGGCGGTGTAGCGCTCGTCCGGGCGCTGGTAGTAGTTGGTTGGCCCGAAGTTGTAAGCAGTGGAACCAGGGATTAGCGTCCGGTTCGGACCGATCTGGAAGGTGTTAGAGGCGCCATTCGCATAAGGGGTAGAAGCACCCGTCTCGTCCACATCACTCAGTGCGCCGCCGCTATAGGCGAAGAAGGTGCCGTTGGCGGACGTAGCCGAGCCACCGCACGAGAGCGCGCCGGCAGCCGTCGAATTGAGCGAGCAGGCGCTATAATCGCGACGTGCCTGAGTCACTGCGTTGATGCGGCGATAGCCAGCATAAGCAACGACATGGCCGCGATTGTCGTCGAACGCCGCGCCAATCGTCGCCGTCGCATCGATCGTGCCCCCGTCCACCACTACACCATCCGGATAGCCGAAGCCGCGTGCATTCAGCGCATCGCGAACGCCGCTGCGAGCATCGTTCTTGTGCTGGTAAAGGCTGTACTGGCTGTCGATGCGGAAACCGGTGAATTCGGTGTCCATGATGAAGTTGACAACGCCGCCGACGGCGTCCGCGCCATAGGTCGACGAAGCGCCGCCGGTCAGCACATCGACGCGCTTCAGCAGGTTCGCCGGGATGAAGTTGATGTCGGCAGCCGAGTCGCTGGGATCGCCGGGAACGAGACGGCGGCCGTTGATCAGCACAAGCGTGCGCTGGCTGCCCAGGTTGCGCAGGTTGACAGTCGAGGTGCCGGTCGCGGCATTCGAGACCTGGCCACCCTGGTCGGCAAAAACCTGCGGCAGGGTGTTGAGCAGATCCTCGACGCGAGTCGTTCCCGAAAGCTTGAACTCTTCGTTGTTGATCACGGTGACCGGGCTGACCGAGGTTAGGTTCGGCTGCGGAATGCGCGAACCGGTGACGACGATTTCACCTTCGGGTGCCGAGGCTTCGGTTCCGCCGGCCTGTGCACTAACGTCGAGACCCTCTGCCGGGGTCACCGGCGCTTCGGTCGTGGTCGGCTGCGAGTTGGTCGACTGGTCGGCGGCGTCCTGTGCGAATGCCGGCGACGCAAGCAACGCGGCGCTGAGGACAAGCGGCGCTGCCCCCATCTTCAAGGTGGTCCGGAAACTTTTGATCATTGCTGTACTTTCCCCTTTGGCAGCCGGCGTTTCATTTACGCGCGCCGTGCGGCCATTTTGATCAAGGAAGAACAGTTGCATGCGCGTTTCAGGTTTGTAAACGTAGGCAGCACAAAAAAACGCGGAACGCCCACGCCATGTAGCTTTGTTGCAACACGGCGCGGCCTTCGCTCGATCCGTGCGCGTTGGAGAAAACCATGTTCGTGCGACCCTTCTTCCTTGCAGCTGCGCTGTGCGCCTGCGTCACTTTTCTCGGAACAGCGGCCTTCGGTCAGGACGCGGCGTCCCAGCGGGCGGCTGCGTTCGACCGCGTGGTGCGGTGCCGGTCGATCGCCGATCCGCAGCAACGTTTGGCGTGTTTCGAGCGCGAAGTTGATGCGCTGCAGCAAGCGGAGTCTCGGAAGGAAGTGGTGATCGTTGACCAAAAGCAAATACGCGCGGCCAAGCGCTCGCTGTTCGGTATCCAACTCCCTAAGATCGCGATCTTTGACGGCGATAATAAGGACGGCGCAGACGACGCGATCGAGCTTGAGACAACGATCACGTCATTCGGGCGCAGCGGCGAAGGTGGGGTGTCCTTCACAACCGCCGAGGGCGCGCGCTGGACGCAGAGCGACAGCCGCACGATCATCGGCAGCGTCAAGCCGGGCAGCAAGGTGACGCTGCGCCGTGCCGCATTCGGCAGCTATTTCGCCAAGCTTGACGGTCGGCCCAGCTTCCGCGCCAAGCGCCTGAATTAGGGCATCGGCCCGGTGACGAGCAGCGGGTCGATGCGGGTATTGCGCCACCTCATTCCCCAGTGAAGGTGCGGGCCGGTGGCGCGACCGCTGACCCCGATGGCACCGATCAATTGCCCTTGCCGAACATGATCGCCCGGCTTCACGTCTATGCGCGATAGGTGAAGGAAGGCGCTGTTGAGACCCATGCCGTGGTCGATCATCAACAAGTTACCTTCTAGCGTGAAGGGGTGATCAGCAGCCAGGATCACCACGCCATCGGCGGGCGCCACGATTGGCGTTCCGATGGCGCGGGCGATGTCGATCCCGGAATGGAAGGCACCGGGCTCGCCGGCATAGATGCGCTGCGAGCCGAACAGCGTCGAGATGCGGCCGGTGGTCGGCCACAGGAATGGCTGGCGCCACCCCTGCGCATCGGTGTGCTGCGCGCGCGCGGCCTTGATCCGGGCGAGTTCGCCGGGGCGGACGCGCTCGAACTCGGGCCGGGGCACCGGATATTTAGGCAGACGGTTTAACCGCGAGATGTTCCAGCCGCGCGGCGCGATGATCAGCTGCTCGCGGACTTCGCGCCCGTCGCGCAGACGGGCGGCAAGCGTCGCAACCGGAGCGGCGTCGCGGTCGAATGCGATGGCGAAGCGGCCATCGGTGGCGATCGGAATGGGCTGGCCGTCGAGCGTGATCTGGACAGCGCCGGCGGGTGCGGTGCCGAGCACGAGCGCGCCCTGGGTGAGCGACGAAGGCAGGCCGAAGCGGCTAACCGCCTGCGCAACCGCAGGCGTGAACATGGGCGTCGTGGCAGGCGCGAGGAGCAGGACGGCGAGCGCGGCGCGACGTCCCCTCATCCCGCTGCTAGCACCTGTGCGGCCCGCTGCGCGTCGAGATAGGCTTGCTGATGCTCCACGCTCCAATAGCGCAGCTCGTCGAGCGGAATGCGCTCGCCGCTGACCGCGCAAGGAACATGATCGCCCGGGCTCAGCACGCGGAAACTGTTTGCGAGATAATGAAGGCGCGCCGGGCGCGCGTTGGACATCAGCATGGAAGGCTCCGTTCGGTCTACAGCAGGTTCGGCTGTTCGGGCTTGGCCGCAGCGTAGGATTTGCCGCCGGCGCGCTCAACCCGCGCGTCGATCGGGCCGTCCTGGAAGTGGAGCGTCACGGCCTGGGCGGCGCGGGCGCCTTCGGCCGTGCCGATCACCTTGCCGCTGCCGCGTGCTTCCACCCAAGCATAGCCCTTCTTAAGCGGCAGCTCGGGATGCACTAGTTCCAAGTGGCGGGCGATGCCGGACAGCCGCTCGGTCGCGGCGCGCAGCCGCTGGTCGAGCATCGCCGGGCGCAGCGCGCCGGCCGAACGCTCGAGCTGCGAGCGGGCGACGGTGACGCGCCGCTCCAGCGCACGGCCGAGCCGGGCGCCGAGATCGTCCATCCGCTGGCGCTGGGGACCGAGCAGCGCGTCGCGGCGCGGCAGCACGCGGATCAGCGCGGCAAGCCGTTCGGAGGCGCGTTCGTGATAGCGCCGCACGCAGCGATCGGTACGGTGGGCAAGCGTGGAGACGGTATGGCGCACGTCGGCGAGCACCGGCACCGCCATTTCGGCGGCGGCGGTTGGCGTCGGCGCGCGCAGGTCGGCGGCATAATCGCACAGACTCGTGTCGGTCTCATGCCCCACCGCCGAAATCACCGGGATGGTGCAGTCGGCGACGGCGCGGACCACCACTTCCTCGTTGAAGGCCCACAGATCCTCGATCGAGCCGCCGCCGCGCGCGACGATCAGCAGGTCGGGGCGGCGCACCGGACCGTCGACGGGCATCGCGTCGAAGCCGCGGACGGCGCGGGCGACTTCGGCGGCGGCGCCCTCGCCCTGCACTTTCACCGGCCAGACCAGGACATGGCTGGGAAAGCGGTCGGCCAGGCGGTGAAGGATGTCGCGGATCACCGCGCCGGTGGGCGAAGTCACCACGCCGATGGTGCGCGGCATGTAGGGCAATGGCTTCTTGGTCTGCGCGTCGAACAGCCCCTCGCCCGCCAGCCTGGCCTTGAGCTTCTCGAACAGCGCCATCAGCGCGCCTTCGCCCGCCAGCTCGAGCCGTTCGATCACCACCTGGTATTTCGAGCGGCCGGGGTAAGTGGTGAGCTTGCCGGTGGCGACGACCTCAAGCCCATCTTGCGCCGCAAAGGAAATGGCGGCGGCGGCGCCGCGCCACATCACGCCGTCGATGATCGCATCGGCATCCTTGAGGCAGAGATAGGCATGCCCCGAAGCGGCGCGCTTCCACCCCGAAATCTCGCCGCGCAGCCGGACATGGCCGAACTCACCCTCCACCACGCGCTTCAGCCGCTGCGAGAGTTCGGACACGCTCATGGCGGGTGCGTTGTCCCCGGCGACCGGCTCGGCTACGAGCCGCCCGAATGACGTATCAACAAAGGGGTCGGGCATGAACGTCCTGCTATTGGGATCGGGGGGCCGCGAACATGCGCTCGCCTGGAAGCTGGCGCAGTCGCCACTCCTGGAGAAGCTATACGCCGCGCCGGGCAATCCGGGAATAGCGCAGCACGCAGCGCTGGTCGACATCGCGGTGGGCGATCAACGCGCGGTGATCGACTTCTGCCTGCGCAATTCGATCGGCTTCGTAGTGATCGGGCCCGAAGCGCCGCTAGTCGACGGATTGGCCGACAATCTGCGCACCATGGGGATCGGCGTGTTCGGGCCGAGCCGGGCGGCGGCCCAGCTGGAGGGGTCCAAGGGCTTCACCAAGGATTTGTGCAAGCGCGAGAAGATCCCGACGGCCGGCTATGTGCGGGTGCAATCGCGCGACGGCGCGCTGGCGAGCCTGGAGGATTTTCCGCTGCCGGTAGTGATCAAGGCCGATGGCCTGGCGGCTGGCAAGGGCGTGACGGTCGCGTTCAGTCGCGAGGAGGCCGAAGAGGCAGTGCGCGGCATCTTTACGGTACCGGGCGGTAGCGCGGTCATCGAGGAGTTCCTGGAGGGCGAGGAAGCCAGCCTGTTCGTGCTCACCGACGGCACGCACCTGATGCCCTTCGGTTCGGCACAGGACCATAAGCGCGTCGGCGATGGCGATACCGGCCCGAACACCGGCGGCATGGGCGCGTACAGCCCCGCGCCGGTGCTGACCGCAGCGCTGGAGCGCCAGGCGATTGACGAGATCGTGCGGCCGACGGTGGAGGCGCTGGCGCGGATGGGTTCCCCCTATGTCGGGGTGCTGTATGCGGGGCTGATGCTGACAAAACAGGGTTCCAAGCTGATCGAATATAATGCGCGCTTCGGCGATCCCGAATGCCAGGTGCTGATGATGCGGCTGGAGGACGACTTGCTCGACGTGATGGTCGCCGCAGCGAAGGGCGAACTGGCTGGCCGCCCTGCCCCGCGCTTTGCCGATGCAACCGCGCTCACCGTGGTGATGGCGGCCAAGGGCTATCCCGGCACGCCAGAGACCGGCGGCGCCATTGGCGGCATCGCACAGGCCGAGGCGACCGGCGCGCGCGTGTTCCAGGCGGGCACCCGCCTGGACGACGGGCAGTTGGTGGCGAGCGGCGGGCGCGTTCTCAACGTGACCGCGACCGGCGCAAGTGTGGCGGAAGCGCAGGCGGCGGCATACCGTGCGGTGGACGCGCTGGACTTCCCCACCGGCTTCTGCCGCCGCGACATCGGCTGGCGCGAAGTGGCGCGTGAGCACAAGTGAGGCTGGAGCGTCCGGCAAGGCTACGCGCTTGCCGGACAGGCCTGAACGTCCCTAGAAATAGGCCATCCAAGGAGTTCTCGACATGATCCAGCGCCACCGCTGAAGCGGCACGGTAATCCCCGAGGCGCACATCCGTGCGCCTGGACGCTGGCTTCGAGAACATCATACAAAGACTGAAGAACAAGACGTGCGTCGTTACCGGCGCGGCGCGTGGCATCGGCCACGCTATTGCAGCGCGCTTGGCGGGATCGTCATCCTGACCGACGTTGATCAGACGGCTAGCGCTGGGCAGCTGACGAGATCGGATGCCGCTTCGAACCACTCGACGTCGCCGACGAAGCCGCTTGGCAGCGCCTGGCTGAACGCATTCCTGCCGTCGATGTGGTGGTCAACAATGCCGGCGTGACTGGCTTCGAAGGCGGCATGGTGGCGCATGATCCCGAACATGCGAGCCTGGACGACTGGCGGACGGTGCACCGCGTCAACCTGGACGGCACGTTTCTCGGCTGCCGCTATACAATCCGAGCGATGAAGGCGCGCGGAACGGGCTCGATCATCAACATATCCTCGCGTTCGGAGCTGGTCGGCATTCCGCGCTGTGCCGCCTATGCGTCGTCCAAGGCGGCGATCCGCAACCACAGCAAAACGGTCGCGCTTTAATGCGCGCAGCAGGGGTGGAAAATTCGCTGCAACTCGATTCACCCGGCGGCGATCCTCACGCCGATGTGGGAGCCGATGCTGGGCACCGGCCCGGAACGCGAGGGGCAGATGCAGGCGCTGGTGGCCGACACGCCGCTGCGGCGCTTCGGACTGCCCGATGAGGTGGCCGCGCTGGCGGCCACGCTTGCGTCCGACGAGGCGGCCTACGTCACGGGAACCGAGATCAACATCGGTGGCGGCCTGCTCGACGGCTCCGCCGCGGCTCCGGGTTGACTGCTGCGCCGCTCCGTCCGCCACCTGCCCACACCCGCGCGCCTCTGATGCATGGCGGGGTCAGCGGCTGGCGAGCTGTACCTCGTCGCGGTTGTATACGTCGTCGCGCAAGACCAGCCGCCCGCCTTCAACGCCGGTGGTCAGATAGGTGATGTACACCGGCACCGGATCGCTTAGGTCGACGCGGCGTTCGGGCTTGCCGGTGCCCATCGGCACGGGCTTGCCGAACAACCAGCGAGCGAGACGCGGCGCATCTTCCAACCGCACGCAGCCGGCGCTGAACATGCGGGCTTCTTCCTTCAACAGCGTCTTTTGCGGTGTGTCGTGAAGATAGATGCCCAGCTTGTTGGGGAACATGAACTTGACGCGGCCCATCGCATTTGCCGGCCCCGGCAGCTGGCGGACGCGCAACTGCACGACGTTGCTGGCAGCCGCGTTCCAGTCGACCTGGTCGGCGGGAACGACCTTGGCATAGTCCGACCAGTCGGAAAGCACCTGGTAGCCCTTGGCCTTCAGGTACGGCACGCCTTCCTGAAGAACATTGGGCGCAATCCGCTCTGCCACCAGATCGGGCGGGACGTTCCAATAAGGGTTCACGCTGGCATAGCGAATCAGCGCGGCCATCATCGGAGTCTGCTGATCGGGACGGCCGACCACCACTTTCATCGTACCGGCGACGCGACCGTCTTCGTACATCCACAAGCGTGCAGCGGCGGCGTCGACGAGCACGTAGCGTTTGCCGAGATTGGCGGGTAGCGCCCGGGCGCGATCGAGGTTTAGGCGGACCAGGCGCAGGTCCGCTTCGGGCGAGTCACCATTATACTCGGCGGCGGCGGCGTTGCGCAGCCGTGCATAGACCGGATTCATCCAGCCGATGCTCTCAAGATGCTGGCGCAGCGAGGGCGCAGTGGCGGCCTGGGCGAGCAGCGCGTCGGCTTCCACGCGGCGCGGGGCAAGCTCGGCATCGTTGTAGAGCATGCCGATGTCGCGCGGGCGCAGCATGTCGCGGGCGAGCGCGACAAAGGCGCGGGACAACAGCATCTCGGCCTTGGCCAAATCGCGCGGCGAGCCGTCCATGGCGCGGTCGAGCGACTTGGCGATCGTGCGCGGGCGATAGGTGTCGGGATCGAGGCCGTCCAGCTCGGCGGTCTCGATCAGGGTCAGCAGCGTGGCCGCCTCCGGCCCGACCATGTCGTCGCGGATCCAGAGCGGCTCAAAGGCGCGGGCGCGGTAAAAGGCGCGGATCTCGCGCGACGACGCGTCGGCTCCCTCCAACGCATCGATCAGCGCGGGCGATGTCTGCGCGGCGGCAGGCGCCATCGGCAACGCCACGGCGAGCACGAGGGCGAGCAATGGTGCGCGCACCCGGGGAAACCGGGCGCGCGCGAAGTTGGGGTTGGTCATGCCGGGATCTTTAACGGCCCCGCTCGCCCGAACCAGCGGGAGCAGGCATGGGAGCCGGTGCGGGCGCATAGTCGGGAAGCATCTGCGCCTGGTCGAGATGGCTCTGGATGATCGGCACGGTACGCGACGCCGCCATGCGGAACGGCTCCATGTCACCCTGTGCAGCATAGTTCTGATGCAGCATCAGTGCCTGCTGGTGGGCGGCGATCTGCTCACGCTTATAGGCCGCGTCAAAGTCCATCGGGCCCGCTGACTGAAGGCGCGCCATGGCATCCATCTGCGGCGGGAGCATCTGCGGCGGCGGCGGGTTCATGCCGGTCTGACGCGCGACCGCCATCAGGTCGGCAGAAGTGCGGGTGTGATGATCGATCATCATCTGCGCGAACTGACGTACCTGCGGGTTGCGCGAGCGCTGAAGCGCGAGACGGCTCGACTCGATCTCGAACAGGTCGCTGCTGGCTGCCATGGCCATATAGCCCGGCGCGCTGAGCGGCGACATCGGATCGGCGGCGGCTACCGGCACGTCGGCTTCGGTGGCCGACGTGCAGCCGGCCAGCAACATTGCGGCACCGGCCGCTACCATAAGGGCTTTCATGTGATCTATTCTCCCTGCGTTCCCACCCGCGGCCTGAATACGCGCTCGACAGGACAGTGGTTCCGCTCAAGACAGCCCTGGACTAAGGGCCGTCGCAAGGAATTTGCCGCGTTCGGCGGCTCCTTTGCGGCGCTATGCAGTTGTGACGCTACGGAATTGGACAGAGTTGGAGTGTGTGCGTGAACGACCAGATGGCCTCGCCGACGCCGGCGGCGATCCTGAATGCCGGGCAGGACTGGCTCACGCTGCCGTTCGTGCTGATCGGCCTCGGAGTGATCGCGGCGCTGCTGATCCTGTGGTGGGGCGCCCGGCTGGCTACCCGGCGCAAGCAGGGACGCGCGGAACTGGAAGCGCATGGTGACGTCCATTACGCCGACACGCGCAAACCAACGCCCGCCGCGCCGCCGGCAGCCCCCTCCCCGCCGCCGCTCGGCGACGCCGAACTGCCGGCGAGTCCGCCCGCCGCAGACCCCGTACGCGAGCCGGCACCGCTCGCCGACGAGCCAATCCCCGCGGCGGCACCGATGGACGCGGCGCCGGCCAGCGTGGCTGCATCGGCCCCAGCGCCGTCGCCCATCGACGAAGCGGACGATTTCACCCGCATGAAGGGGGTCGGTCCCAAGCTGGTCGAGCGGCTTCGCGCGCTAGGCATCACGCGCTTTTCGCAGCTGGCGGCAATGTCCCCGGAAGAAGCGGCGGCGCTGGACGCGCAGCTTGGCGATTTTCAGGGACGGTTGCAGCGCGACCGCTGGATCGAGCAGGCCCGCTTCCTGGCGGCCGGCGACACCGCCGGATATGAGGCGCAGTTCGGCCGGCTATAACGCCGGCCGGGACCGTCTCAGTCCTCCTCGCGCACCAGCAGCTTGTCGATCTTGCGCCCGTCCATGTCGACGATCTCGAAGATCCATCCCTGCTCGGTGAAGGTCTCGCCTTCATTTGGCAGGTGCTTGAGAACCGCGAGCGCTAGGCCGGCCACCGTGGCGTAATCGCGGTCTTCGGGGAGTTCGAGGCCGATGCGCTCGGCGAGGGCGTCGGCCGGCATCTGGCCCGAGACCAGAAACGAACCGTCTTCGCGAACGATCAGGTTGGGGTTTTCGCCAGGCTCGGCATCCGAGGCGAACTCGCCCGCGATCGCGGCCAGGAGGTTTGCGGGCGTTACCAGTCCTTCGAAATGGCCATATTCGTCATGGACGAGGCCCATGGGCACCTCCGCTTTACGAAGTGCGCCGAGCGCATCCATGGCGTCGACCTGATCGGGCAGCACCGGAGCCGCGCGCATCAAGCGGCGCAGATCGAGTTCCTCGCCACGAAACAGCGCGGCGGCGATGTCGCGCGCCTGAACCACGCCGATCACAGAGTCGATCGATCCTTCCGCCACCGGAAGGCGGGTATGCGGCGTCTGCAACAGCGCCTCGCGGATGCCCGCGGCATCGAGATCGACGTCGAGCCAGTCAACATCGGTACGCGGCGTCATCACTTCGCGTACCGGCCGGTCGGCCAGGCGCACCACGCCAGAGATGATCGAGCGTTCATGCTCCTCGATCACGCCCGACTTGGACGCCTCGGCGACGAGCAGGTGAAGCTCCTCAGCGGTTACGCGGTTCTCCGATTCACGCTTGAGGCCGATCATGCGGAAAACAAGCGCGCTGGATCGGTCGAGCAGCCATACAATCGGCGCAGTGACGCGGCTGAGCCACAGCATCGGCAGCGCCATGGTTGCAGCGATCGGCTCGGGCGAGCGGAGCGCGAACTGCTTGGGCACCAGTTCGCCGACGATCAGCGAGCCATAGGTGGTTAGGGCAATCACCAGCGCGATGCCCGCGGTCTGCGCCGTCTCCGCCTCGAGCCCGAACAGCCCCTGAAGCCGCTGCGCGACCGGCGTGCCTAGGCTCGACCCGGAATAGGCGCCTGCGACGATGCCGATCAGCGTGATGCCGATCTGCACGGTGGATAGGAACTTGCCCGGGTCGGCGGCGAGCCGCAGCGCCGTGGCAGCGCCGCGGCTGGTGCGTGCCAACCCCTCCAATCGCGCGGGCCGAGCGGAAACAATCGCCAGCTCCGACATCGAAAAGAGGCCATTCACGGCGATCAGCACGAGGATGATCGCAACGTCGATCCAGGGGAAGGGAGCGTACATGATGTGCCGCACGCCATACAGGCACAAGCCGGGGGTTCACAACCGCTTGTCGCGCTCTTGTTGATTGCGGCACTGGAACAAGCGTCCCGAGCAGCGGGTTGGTTGGGGCAAACCCGAACAGAAGAAGGAAGATTGATAGTGCGCAGGGCGTGGTTGATGGCAGGGTTGGCGGCAGCGACGCTTACCTCAGCGTGCGTAACCGATCCGGTCACCGGCGAGCGGCGGGTGTCGAGTGCGGCGATCGGCGGCGGCGTGGGCGCGGTCGGCGGCTATTTGCTGGGCGATCTGGTCGGCGGGCGCCGCGACCGTACCGAGAAGATCCTGGGCGCCGGCATTGGCGCGCTCGCCGGTGCCGGGATCGGCGCGTATATGGACCGACAGGAGCAGGAACTGCGCCGCCGTACAGCTGGCACCGACGTGCAGGTGATTCGTCAGGGCGATGATCTGGTGCTGAGCATGCCGTCGGGCATCACCTTCGCCACCAATCAGGCGAGCGTCCAGCCGCAGTTCCGCCCGACGCTGGATCAAGTGGCCGACGTGCTGCGCGAGTATCGCCAGACCTATGTCGATGTGTACGGGCATACCGATTCGACGGGCAGCGACGCCTATAACCTCAGCCTGTCGGAGCAGCGTGCGACGGCAGTGGCCGATTACCTGGTTGGGCGTGGCGTAGAGACGGCCCGCCTCGCCACTCGCGGCTTTGGCGAAACTCAGCCGATCGCAAGCAACGAGACCGAGGACGGCAAAGCCGCGAATCGGCGCGTCGAGATCAAGCTGGTGCCGGTGACCCAGGGTAATCTGGGCTGATCCGATCCAGGTGCCTTTGGCGGCCGGACAAGCATGCCCAGCCGTTAACGACGCGCCTGGAAGAAGCCCTTCAACAGTTCGCCGGCCTCGCCTTCGCCGATGCCTGAATAAAGTTCGGGACGATGATGGCAGGTCGGCTGGGTGAAAAAGCGCGGCCCGTGCTCCACAGCGCCGCCCTTGGGATCGCCAGCGCCCCAATATAGCCGCGCGATCCGGGCCAGGGCGATCGCCCCGGCGCACATCGCACACGGCTCCAGCGTCACCCACAGATCGCAATCCTCGAGCCGATCGCGCCCGAGGACGCGCGCAGCCTCCCGAATGGCAAGCATCTCCGCGTGCGCGGTCGGATCGTGGAGCCTTCGCGGCGCATTTGCCGCTACTGCGATCACCTGGCCGCCTCGTACCAGCGCGGCGCCCACCGGCACCTCGCCGCCCGCAGCGGCATTGGCGGCGGCGGCGAGCGCCAAGCGCATTGGTTCAGGCAAGGGAAACATGGCCGCGGCCTATCGCGATTGCCGCCGCGCGTCACGCTTCAGGCAATGCCGGGGCGAGGCGCCTCCCCACGAAACACGCTCCACAGTGCAAACACAACGCCGGGAAGGTAGCCAAGCACCGTGAGCGCGCAGGCTACCGCGAAATCGCGTCCCGCACCTCGCGCCAGATACACGCCAAGCGGCGGCAACAGCACCGCTGCCGCGGTTCGCGCGGGAGTGGCGCCGCTCACTGCGCGGGAACCGGCGTCGGTGCGGTAGTGGCGGGCGGCGCCTGCTGCACTTCAATCGTCGGCAGCGACACGGTCGTGTTGCGCATCTCAACCGTGGGCACTTCGACAGTGCGGTTGCTGCTGCCGACCGCAACCTTGCCGGTTTCCGCGGAGATGGTGGGAAGACGGCCGCCATAGGCGTCAAGGCTGATCATGCCGGTGGCCAGCAAGCCCACCACGACCAGGGCCGCCAGCCCCAGCAGCACAAGGATCAAGCGCATGATTCGGGTTCCCTTTGAAATCGGTCGCGTAACTAACGCACGGCTCCTGCCCTGGTTGCCTGCGCATCCTGGTACCTGTATTTCACCGCCCGATCACGTGCTCCGGCGGCATGCCCGCGTGGAGAATCGGTTGACGCCCCACTGCTTTGGCGGTACTGGCGCGGCCTTTCCGGCTTAGGCCGCAACTCAGGATCTGAAGCGATGTCGCGCATTTGCGAGCTGACCGGCAAGGGCCGGCAGGTGGGACACAACGTCTCCCACGCCAACAACAAGACCAAGCGTACCTTCCTGCCCAACCTGCAGAACGTCACGCTGATCTCCGATTCGCTGGGCCGCAGCATCCGCCTGCGCGTGTCGACGCACGGCCTGCGCTCGGTCGAGCATAACGGTGGCCTGGACAACTGGCTGCTCAAGACTCGCGACGAGGACCTCTCGCTGCGCGCACGCCGCCTGAAGCGCGAAGTGCGCAAGGCGTCGACCCAGACCGCCGAAGCGGCCTGAGCGGCGGGGCGCCGGCCGGCGCCCTTCCTTCCTTGCCCGATGCCGAGATGGCGTCGGATCTTGCGCCCTCGCCACTGCGGGGGCGTAGGCGTTTGTGATGCCTCGGCGTTCAAAGCAGCGGCCGAGGCTTTCGTCGTTTGGCTGCGTTCAGCTACAGGCTCAGCTTGAACTTCAGGAGCAGCGACTGCTCCCACACTTCGCCGTTATCGTCCGATGCAATCCAGACGATCGTATCAGCGCCCTCCTGACCGACAGCTAGTGCCTCGTAATTGTCGTGCAGAAGCGGCGGCGCTAGCGTCGCGAGTTCGCGTCCCCGCAGCACCTGGCCAGCGCCTAGGCCGCGCGGATCGATCAGCGTCAGCTTGGCGGTAAACAGATCGGGGATGGAGAAGCGCCGGTTGAGCACAAGCACGCGCCCATCGGACAGCTCGGCCATGTCGACCGGATCATAGCCCGCGGGCGGAACGTACAGGAAGGGCATCGGCTGCCGATCCTTGTCGGTGGGGTCGCCTGAGAAGTGCAGGCCGCGCCGCGCAGGAAAATGTTCGTCGTCCTTGGGCCGCGCATCCTCGCTGATGATGAGGAAAGTGCCGTCGCGCCGCCGCAGCATCGCCTCGGCCCCGCCGCCCGTAGGCCAGTCGCGCATCGCTTTGGGCTCGGCATGCGATTGGGTGCGGCTGAATCCGCCGTCGAACCGCCAGATCGCGTTCGCCCATTCGAAACCGACCCAGATGCGGCCACTCGCCGGATCGACAGTCATCGACTCCGCGTCGCGGTCATGCTTCTCCCAGCCGGTGCCCGGACCACCAGGCAGATCGGCAAAGCGAATTTCGCGTGGGCGCCAGTCCGCCCCCATGCGAAAGCGCACGACGTTGCCGTAGTCGCTCAGCAGAGTGAATCGGTCACCGTCGAGCAGCATGGCCGAAAAGCTGCCGAACGCGGGGTCCTGGCTCGTCAGCCGTACCCCGCCGAGCCAGGTAAGCGCCCCCACCCGTATGTGGCCAGAATGGCGGGCATCGAGTTGCACGGGCTGCACGGCGATGTTCGGGCGATCGCCCAGGATCTGACGAATGCTCGGCGTGGAACTCGTCTGGGTGAGCAGAAAGGCAACGGCCAGGAGCGGAAGAACGCCACGCATCGGCGCGGTCATAGCCCTTTGCTGGTGCGGAGCCAGCGCTTTGAAGATGAACGGGCGATAACAAAGCTGTTCAGCAATGGGTCAAGGCAACTAACCCATACCATCATGCATTGTTCGATCGGACAGTTTCCCTCGCGTAGCGTATCGAGGGATCAGGGGTCGGCTCCGATCGGAGCCGGCCCCTTTTCCGTTGCGGACCGCTGTAAGCCGCAGGTCCTCGTGCGAACCTCAGTACATGTGCTGGCCGCCGTTGATCGACAATGTCGATCCAGTCACGAAACCTGCCTCTTCCGAACACAGGAACGCCACGCCACGCGCGATTTCGCTCGCCTGCCCAAGGCGGCCGACCGGAATCCTGGCGACAATCTTGTCCAGCACATCGGCAGGCACCGCGGCGACCATGTCGGTGTCGATATAGCCTGGCGCGATAGCGTTCACGGTTACGCCGAACCGCGCACCTTCTTGCGCCAGCGCCTTGGTGAAGCCGTGAATGCCCGATTTGGCGGCGGCATAGTTCACCTGGCCATATTGGCCTGCCTGACCGTTGATCGATCCAATATTAACGATGCGGCCCCATTTCCGGTCGCGCATGCCCGGGAAGGCCGCGTGCGCCATGTTGAAGCAGCCGCCAAGATTGATGCGGATCACATCCTCCCACATCTCGCGGTCCATCTTGAGGATGGTGCCGTCGCGCGTGACCCCGGCATTGTTGACGACGATGTCGATCGGTCCGAGTTCCGCGGCGACGCGCGCCACGCCCTGCGCACACGCATCGAAATCGCCCACGTCCCATTGATAGGCCTGGATGCCGGTCCGCTCGGTGAAGGCCTGCGCCTTTTCGACATTGCCGGCATAATTGGCGGCAACCGTGACGCCGAGGTCCTTCAGCGCCAGGCTGATCGCTTCGCCGATGCCGCGCGTGCCGCCGGTGACGATCGCTACCCGTGCCATATCTTCCTCTCCCTCAATCATGTGACGCTAGGGCACCCTAGACCCAGCCGGCAAGTTCGCGGCGCAAGATTATCTTCAGCATGTCGATACCGCGCTCGCTGGCGTTCAAGCAGGGAAGCGAGGCGAAGTCCGTGCCGCCCGCCTCTAGGAAGGTTTCGCGCCCGCGGATCGACAGTTCCTCAAGCGTTTCCACACAGTCGGCCGAAAAGCCCGGGGCGACCAGAGCGACACGCTTGATGCCTTTGGCAGGCAATCCGGCGAGCACCACGTCAGTCGCGGGCTCAAGCCATTTCGCGCGGCCGAAGCGCGATTGGAACGTAACCAGCAGTTCGCGCCCAAGCGCTTCTGCAAGGAGCCGCCCTGTTTTGCGGCAATGGCAGTGATAGGGATCGCCAAGGCGCAGGGTGCGCTCCGGCATGCCGTGAAAGCTGGCGAGGATCGCGTCTGGAACGAAATCGAGCCGTGACAGCGATTCGTTCAACGACCCGGCAAGCGCATCGATATAGGCGGGATCGTCATGATAGGGCGGCAAGGTCCGTAGCGCCGGCTGCCAGCGCATCTTGGCTAGGCCGGCATACGCCATGTCGTTCGCGGTAGCCGTCGTCGCCGCGCAATATTGCGGATAGAGCGGCGCCACCAGAATTCGTTCGCAGCCGCTCGCCTTCAGCGCAGCCAATCGTTCCTGAATGGCGGGATTGCCGTAGCGCATCGCATAGTCGACGATCACGCCCTCGCCGAACGCGCCTTGCAGCTTGGCCGCCTGCTCGCGGGTGATCGCAGCAAGCGGGGAGCCTTGCTCGCTCCAGACCTGCGCATAGGCATGGGCGGACTTCTTGGGACGCGTGGTGAGGATGATGCCGCGCAGGATCGGTTGCCACAGGATCTGCGGGATTTCCACGACGCGTCGGTCGGAGAGGAACTCGGCAAGATAGCGGCGCACCGCGCGGGGCTCCGCGGCGTCAGGAGTACCCAGGTTGACGAGGAGCACGCCGATGCGCGGGCTCGGCACGGGCGGGTGATCGGCGGGGTGGTTCATTCTACGTCCGAAAGCAAAGGAAGGCGGCGGAAGCGCACGCCGGTAGCCGCTTGCAAGGCGTTGGCGATTGCGGGTGCCACCGGAGGAACGCCAAGTTCGCTGACCCCACCGGCATTCTCGACGCTGGGCACGATCTCGACGGTGATCTCCGGCGCGTCAGCGAGCGTGGGCAGGCGGAGTTCCGAAAAATCGCCGATATCAGCGACATTCTCGCTGAAGCCCGTCGAACAGCCCGTCGCTGCGGCCACGCCGAAGATCAGTCCACCTTCGATCTGCTGCGTGACCAGATCGGGATTGACCACGCGGCCGCAGTCGACAGCCGCGACCAGCCGGTCGACCTTCACGCGGCGGTCGCTGGCAAGGTGCGCCTCGGCCATCACCGCGATGTGCGAGCCGCGGAAGCTGTGGCACGCAATTCCCTGGCCGCTGCCGGGCTGCCCGCCTTGCCATCCGCCGAGCTGCGCGGCCATTTGCAGGCAGCGCGCAAGTCGGGGCTGCTGCCCGAGCATGCCCATGCGGAACGACACCGCTTCCTGCCCCGCGACGTGCGCGAGTTCATCAAGGAAGCTTTCGGTGAAGAAGCAGGTGTAGCTATGCGCGCCCGAGCGCCAATAGCCGGTCGGCACGCCGATCGCGGCGACGTGATGGTCCACTGCGATATTGGGAATGGCGTAGGGCGGCACGGCGCCGGCGGCCGCGGCAGGGTCGCCCGAATGAAGCTTGAGCGATGCGGCCGCGAGCAGCTGTCCCTCGAGCAATCGCTCCGAGAGTTCGCGGCTGGTCTCCGGCGCGGCGATCTTGGCGAGCCAGCCGGTGATGCGGTTTGCCGCGTCTAGCTTTGCGGCCATGCGGCCGGCGGCGGCGGGACGGTAGCGGTCGTGGCGGAAGTCTTCACCGCGCGGCCAGGTCAGCTGAACCGGGCGGCCCAGATCCTTGGCGAGCCGCGCGGCTTGGCGGGCGATCTCCACTTCCAGCTTGGCGCCGAACGACCCTCCGGCAAGCGTCGGGTGCACGGTGACGACGTTCTGGTCGACGTCGATTTCATGCGCGGCAGCGGCGCGGGCGAGGACGGGGGCCTGGGCCGGGAGCCAGAGCCTGAGCCGCCCGTCCTTCCACTGGGCGGTGCAGGTCATTGGCTCAAGCGTGGCGTGAAGGGCAAGGCCGACGCGGTATTCGGCAGTGATCAGCCGGGCCCCGCGGAAGGTGGCGGCAAGATCGCCGCCCTGGGCGATGCGGGTGCCCGCACCGTCGAGGGCGGAGGACAGCGCGTCTTCGATCGAATCGGTGTTCACCACCTGCGCGGGGGCGCGGAAGCGCGGGCGCATCGCGTCGAGCGCGCGGTCGGCCGCCCACCAATGATCCGCGGCCGCCGCCACCCAATTCTCCGCCGTGACCACCGCACGCATGCCGGGAATGCGGTCGGCGGCGGCGCGATCGAGCTTCACCAGCGCAGTGTCGCCGGCCGGGCCCATCCGAATCGAGGCGTGGAGCATGTCGGGCAGGCGGATATCGGCGGCGAAAAGCGCAGTGCCGTCCACCTTGGCCGGCACGTCGAGCCGGGGCACCGCACGGCCGGTCAGCCGGTCCTCACCCACCCGCAGCGGCAGCAGATCGGGCAGGCTTTCACCCACCGCATCGGCGGCAAGCGCGCCGAAACCGAGCTTTTGCGTGCCGTTTACCACGAAACTGCGGCTGGTGGTCAGCGTCTGCCAGTCGGCACCCCATCGACGCGCCGCAGCCTTTTGCAACAGCACGCGGGCGGCGGCACCGGCCTGGCGCAGCTGATCCTCAAAGGTGCGGATCGACGTCGAGGCGCCGGTCAGCACCAGCGCGTTGCGCGTCGCGTAGCTGCGGCGGAGCGACGCCGGCACGCGCGCGAACGCGGCTTCGAACAAGGTCTCGGCGGCAAGCGGGTTGGCATAGAGCGGATTGAGCGGCGCGGGCTCGACCCCGACCATCTTCCATTCGGCGCCCAGCTCGTCGGCAACGATCTGAGGGAGCGCGGTATAGACGCCCTGCCCTTCTTCCAGCTGCGGCACGGCGACGGTGACATGCCCGTCGGTACCGATCTTGATCCAGGCGCCGAACAGCGTCTCCCCCTGCGCCGCGGTCAGGTTCGGAAGATAGGTGCGTGGCCATGCCGCCCAGGCGACCAACAGCCCTGCCCCCAACCCGCCGCCGATCAGCAGCGTGCGGCGGTCGATCCTCCCCGAGGTGCCATGGTCTGGAGCCATGCAGCACGCTCTATCGCGCTCGCCATGCGCTGGCCAGCGCTTCGGCCTTGGGTTTGCCACGCGGCTGTTCTATCGGTGCGCGACACCCATAGCCGGGGAACCGACGATCGTGCTTTCGACCTTACTCGCCGCCGCTGCCGGCAGCCATATCCGCTTTCAGGACCTGGGGCTCGACCCGGTCGCGCTGTCGCTCGGCTTCTTCACGATCAAATGGTATTCGCTGGCGTACATCGCCGGCATCCTGATCGGCTGGTGGTACCTGCTCAAGCTGCTCGATCAGCCGGGCGCGCCAATGGCGCGGCGCCATGCCGACGACCTGGTATTCTATGCGACGCTGGGCATCATCCTGGGCGGGCGGCTGGGCTATGTACTGTTCTACGCCCCCGACATGCTGACGCGCCCGATCCAGGTGCTGAAGCTATGGGACGGCGGCATGTCGTTCCATGGCGGGGTGATCGGTACCACCATCGCGATCATCCTGCTGGCGCGCCGGCACGGGCTCAACTGGCTTCGCGTGCATGATTATGTCGCGTGCTGCGTGCCGTTCGGGCTGTTCTTCGGCCGGCTCGCAAATTTCGTAAACGGTGAGCTTTGGGGCAAACCCGCCGACCTCCCCTGGGCAATCGTGTTCCGCAACACGGTGGAGCCGGGCATGATCGAGCCCGCGCGGCACCCTAGCCAGCTGTACGAAGCCGGGTTGGAGGGCATCCTGCTGTTCGTGGTGCTGTGGTTCTTCTTCTGGCGCAGCGATTCGCGCTACCAGCCGGGCAAGCTCACCGGCATCTTCTTGCTGGGCTATGGGCTGTGCCGCTTCTTCGTCGAATTCTTCCGTGAGCCCGACCGGCAGCTGGTGTGGCTGGTGGAGCAGACCGGGCTGCACATGGGCCAGTGGCTGTGCTTGCCCATGATCGCAGGCGGGGTGTACCTGATCGGTACGTCCAAGCGCCGGCGCCAACGCGTGGAGCCGATCGCGGGATCGGAGAGCGTGGCCTGAGCCGAGCCGAGCCGATGATCGACTCAACCGCCGCGCCCGAGCCGCTGCTGCCCGAACGCCTTGCCCGCGCGATCACGCTGGGCGGGCCGATCCCGCTGTCGCAGTTCATGGGCGCCGCGAACGCGCATTATTACGGCACGCGCGATCCGCTGGGCGCACGCGGCGACTTCACCACCGCGCCCGAGATCAGCCAGATGTTCGGCGAGCTGATCGGTGCGTGGCTGGCGGACCTTGCCGCACGCGCCGGGGCGCAGAGCCACCGCTATGTCGAGTTCGGCCCCGGCCGCGGCACGCTGGCCGCCGACGCGCTGCGGGTGCTGGGCAAGGCCGGCATGCAGCCGCCGGTGCACCTTATCGAGAACAGCCCGACGCTGCGCACCGCCCAGGCGGAGCGCGTGCCCGGCGCCGAATGGCATCTCGATCTGCTCGGCGTGCCCGAGGACGCGCCGCTGCTGGTCGTCGCCAACGAGTTCTTCGACGCACTGCCGATCCGCCAGCTGGTGGCGACCGCCGATGGCTGGCGCGAGCGGCTGGTGGCGTGCCAGGACACGCTGTTCCTGCCGATCGCGGGCGACCGCAGCTTCGACATGATCATTCCGAAACCCCTGCGCGAGGCGGCAGCCGGCTCGATCCTGGAGACCTCACCGGCCAGCGTCGCGATACTGCGCGGGCTGGCGGCGCGGCTGGAGAAGCAGGGCGGCGCGGCGCTGATCATCGACTATGGCTATGAAGGGCCGGCGATCGGCGACACGTTGCAGGCCGTTCGCGGCCATCAATATGCCAATCCCTTCGACGCGCCAGGCGAAGCCGACCTGACCGCGCATGTCGATTTCGGCACGTTGAAGGAAGCCGCGGAGGCCGAGGGGATGGTGGTCCATGGCGCGGTGACGCAGGGCGCGTTCCTAAAGGCGCTGGGCATCGAAGCACGGACCGAGGCTTTGTCGCGGGCCGCGCCGGAGCGTGCCGAGCAACTGGCGGCGGACCGCGACAGGCTGATCGGCGACGAAGCGATGGGCGACTTGTTCAAGGTCATGGCGCTGACCGCGCCGGGCTGGCCGGTGCCGGCGGGGTTCGCATGATCCGGTACCGCGATGCCAGCGCGGCCGATCTGCCCGCGATCGACGCGATTTTCCGCACGAGTTTCGTCGCAACCTTTGGAAGCCTCTACAAGCCGGACGATCTGGCAGCTTTTCTGGGCGGGTTCACGCCCGAGGCGTGGGCGGCGGAGCTGGCGAGGCCAGGGATGGCCGCCCGGCTGGCCGAGGACGAAGCCGGGGCCATCGGCTTTTGCAAAATCGGGCCGGTGTCGCTGCCGGTCGAGCCCGGCCCGCCGACGATCGAACTGCGCCAGCTGTATCTTCTCGAACGCGGCCAAGGCACCGGCGCGGCGCAGGCGCTGATGGACTGGGCGATCGGCAAGGCGCGGACGCAAGGCGGAGCGCGGCTGGTGCTGAGCGTGTACGTCGACAATCATCGCGCACGGCGCTTCTACGAACGGCACGGCTTCGTAGAAATCGGCCGTTACGAGTTTCGCGTCGGCAACCATATCGATGACGACCGCCTCATGAGCCTGACGCTGTGAACGTCAAGGTGATCCGCGCACGGGCGCTGGACGGCGTGGCGCATGGTTTTCTCGGGCGGCGTGGCGGTGTTTCGGAGGGCGTGCACGCCGGGCTGAACGTCGGGACAGGGTCGCAGGACGATCCGGCGGTGGTCGAGGAGAATCGCCGGCGCGCACGGGACGCGGTGCTGCCGGGTTCGACGCTGGTGACGCTGTACCAGGTGCATTCGGCGGACGCCGTGACGGTGCTCAGCCCCTTTGAAGAGCGGCTGCGGCCCCGCGCCGACTCGCTGGTGACCAATCGGCCAGGCCTCGCGCTGGGCATCCTCACCGCCGATTGCGCGCCGGTGCTGTTCGCCGACAGGCAGGCCGGCGTGATCGGCGCGGCGCATGCCGGGTGGAAGGGCGCGATCGGCGGGGTGACCGATTCGACGCTGGCCGCGATGGAAGCGCTGGGCGCGCGGCGTGAACGCGTGGCGGCGGCGATCGGCCCCTGCATCGCCCGAGCGAGCTATGAAGTGGACGAAAGCTTTTTCCGACGCTTTGCCGACGCCGAGCCGGAGAACGAACGCTTCTTCGCCGACGGCAAGCCCGGGCACTTTCGGTTCGATCTGGAAGCCTATGTCGCCCACCGCCTGGCAGCGGCGGGGGTCAAGACGGTCGAGATGCTGGGGCTCGACACCTATGGCGATGCCGACCGCTTCTTCAGCTACCGCCGCGCGACGCATCGGGGCGAGCCGGATTATGGCCGCCAGATTTCGATCATCGGACTGGGCTGAGGCTTAAGAAGCTGCCGCACATCCAAGTTTCCCGGCGAGGGCCGGGGAACCGAGGAAGCACTGAAATCCTCTCCCGGCGGAGCGGTGGCAGCCCGCAGGGCTGATGGGGGCATCCCCGCTTGCGCGTCCGGCTTCAGCCGAACCGAGGACACCCCTCCGTCGCGCTATGCGCGCCCCCTCCCCCTAGCAGGGGAGGATTTGAACCTGCGCACGACACCGTGCCCCGCTGATCCGAGATCAGGTGGGTAGAAACCGCGTCGGTGATCGTTACACTTGTCACGATCCAGAATAGCGGAGAGCATCATGACCGACGAAACCGAAGCCGACCTGACCGGCGGCACCCCCCGGCGCCGGCCCAAGGCCAATGTCGAGCACGTCGGCGGACGCAAGTTGAAGCCATCGACGCTGATGATGGGGCATGGCTATGATCCCGTACTTTCCGAGGGATCGCTTAAGCCGCCGATCTTCCTTACCTCGACCTTCGTGTTCCCCAATGCCGCGGCGGGCAAGCGCCACTTCGAGGGCGTAACCGGCAAGCGCCCGGGCGGCGCCGAGGGGCTGGTCTATTCGCGCTTCAATGGACCGAACCAGGAGATCCTGGAGGACCGCCTGGCGCTGTGGGAAGAGGCCGAGGACGCGCTGGCCTTTTCCAGCGGCATGTCGGCCATTGCGACGCTGTTCCTGTCGATGGTCAAGCCCGGTGACACGATCGTCCATTCCGGGCCGCTTTATGCGGCGACCGAGACGCTGATCGCGCGCATCCTGGGCCGCTTCGGCATCCACTGGCTCGACTTCCCGGCAGGCGCCACCCGCGAGGAGATAGACGCGGTGCTGGGCAAGGCGGCGAGCGGCAATGTCGCGCTGATCTATCTGGAAAGCCCGGCAAACCCGACCAACGCGCTGGTCGACGTCGAAGCCGTGGCGGCCAGCCGCGACGCGATCTTCACCGGCGCCAACAAGCCGCCGATCGCGATCGACAACACGTTTCTGGGTCCACTCTGGGCCAAGCCGCTCGACCAGGGCGCCGACATCGTCGTGTACTCGCTGACCAAATATGCCGGCGGGCATTCGGACCTGGTCGCAGGCGGCGTGCTGGGATCGAAGGAGCACATCAACACGATTCGTTCGATGCGCAACACGATCGGCACGATCTGCGATCCCAACACCGCCTGGATGCTGCTGCGCAGCCTGGAAACGCTGGAGCTTCGGATGAGCCGGGCGGGCGAGAATGCCGCCAAGGTGTGCGAGTTCCTGGCCGGGCATGAGAAGGTCGAGAAGGTCGGCTATCTAGGCTTCCTGGAGCGCGGCGACGATGCGCGCCAGGCCGATATCTATCGCCGGCACTGCACCGGCGCGGGATCGACCTTCTCGCTCTATTTGAAGGGTGGCGAGGCCGAGGCCTTCGCGTTCTTGGACGCTCTCAAGATCGCCAAGCTCGCCGTGTCGCTGGGCGGCACCGAAACGCTGGCGAGCCACCCGGCGGGGATGACGCACCTGTCGGTGCCCGAAGCGCGCAAGCAGGCGCTGGGGATCACCGACAACCTCGTGCGCATCTCGATCGGCGTAGAGGATGCCGACGACCTGATCGCCGACTTCGAGGAGGCACTGAAGGCGGTTTGAAGATGGAAAAACACCCCGGAGCGGCAAGCTACGGGGTGTTTTGTTCAGCGCTGAAGCGAGCGTTCAGCCCCAAAGGTGAGCGCGGTACGCCTCGAAACAGCGCTCGCCGCACTTCAGGCGGATCAGCGCGCCTTCGGCCATGGCGGTGGCGCGGCGGGGGTCTTCCTCCACTGCGGGGCGGATGGCTTCGCGGTTCCAGTCCTCACTGTGCTTGACGTCGAGCACGGCGTGAAGGGTGAAGTAGCGCGCCTCCTTCGGCGTCAGGCCGACGCGCTTGAGACCCTTAGCAACGAGGTCCGCGCGGATCGGGGCAGTGAGCTCGATCACGCCGAGTGCGCCGACCGAATGCCACGCATAGCGGCGGTTGGTCGCCATCGCCGTCATTGCATTGGCAAGCGACAGGCTTTCCCACACGGTGTTCTCGATCACCGGCTCGACCTGGAGCGTGTCGACCAGCGCGTCGAGCATCGGGCCGTGCATGCCCTTTTCGGTGCCGTGGCCCATCTCGTCCCAATAGTTGCGGGCGAGCTCGAGCTTGGGGCGGGTGGGCAGCTTGACCTGCGTCATCGCCACGAGATCGTCAAAGCCTGCCTCGCCTGCTGCTTCCTGTTCAAAGAACCAGCGCAGTTCTTCCTTGTCTGCTGTCTCCGCCAGCCAGGGGAAGAGCGGGTCGCCTTGACCGGGGCCGACCTGCTTCAGATCCTCGAACCAAGCGATGAACCCTTCGACGTCGGTCGGGGCGGCAGCGGCTTCGTCGGCGACTTCGGCGCGCAGTTCCTCAAGGAACGCGCCTTCCAGCCGCTGCATGCGCAGGTCGCGATCGAACGTGCGCTGCCAGTCGTCGCTCGGGAAGCCGGGCTCGAGCCGCTCGCGATTCCAATGGGCGAGCCCGCGTTGAAAACTGTCGGTCAGGAACTGCGAACCCGATGCGTCTCGGAGATCGCGAATACGTGTAGCCATGGTGAAGTCTCTCTCCTGCTAACGGTCAGAACCGGCAGAAGGCGCGGTTGGTTCCGGGGGCCAAGGAAGCAGCATGAACCAAGTACCTGTAACGCAAGCGCAATATGACACGCTTGGAACAGAGTCGCCGTCATGCTCTAACGTACGCATGAGCCACCAGTTCCGCTGCGCCGCCACGGCGCTCGCCGCCCTCGCCTTCGCCACCACGCCCTTGGCTGCGCAGGAGACCGGGGGCACGCCTTATGCAGCGGCGGATCCGTTCGTCGGCACGGGCGGCGAGGGGCACACCTTTCCCGGCGCCGTCGCCCCCTTTGGCATGGTGCAACTCAGCCCCGACACCGACACCGGCTGCCTGATCCGCGAATGCTACGGGCACGCCGCGGGGTATCGCTATGACGATCCGACGATCCAGGGGTTTTCGATGACGCACTTTTCGGGTGCGGGGCATTCGGACCTGGGCGACTTCCTGATGATGCCGGTCGCTGGCGACACGGTGGTGCTAGAGCCGGGCGACGCCAAGCAGCCGGGGTCGGGCTATCGCTCGCGCTTCGACCATGCCAGCGAAACCGCGCAGCCGGGCTATTACGCCGTCACCCTGGCGGATAGCGGCGTGCGGGCGGAGATGACCGCCGGCACGCGGGTGGGCGTCCAGCGCTACGCCTTTCCGGCGGGCAAGGCGGCGCACCTGCTGCTCGACCTGCGCAGTTCGCTGTACAATTATCCCGGGAAAATCCTGTGGTCGACCGTAAGGCTGCGCCCCGACGGCACGATCACCGGCATGCGCGAGACGCGCGGCTGGGCACCGGGGCGCAAGCTCTACTTCGCGATCCGCCCTTCCGCTCCGCTGACCGGCCACGCCTTTCTGAATCGCGAAGAACAGGTGCCGTATAAGGGCTTTCAGGGACCCAGCCGGGGCGCCGACGATGCCGCCCAACTCCACGGCACTGCGCTTGTCGCCCGGCTCGACTTCGGCGTGCTCGACCGGCCGCTCGAAGTGAAGGTGGCGATCTCCAGCGTCGACGAGGACGGCGCGGTCGCCAATCTGGACAGCGAAGTCGGCGGGTTCGACACGGTCCGCACCACGACGCGCAAGGCCTGGGAACAGGCACTTGGCGCCGTTGAGGTCGACGCCCCCGCGCCGATGCGCAAGACCTTCTACTCGGCGCTCTACCACACCCTCGTCGCACCGAGCGTGCTGTCGGACGCGGACGGACGCTATCGCGGCCCGGACGATCAGGTGCACCAGGCGAAGGGCTTCACCTTTCATTCCACCTTTTCGCTGTGGGACACGTTCCGCGCCGAGCACCCGCTGCTGCTGCTGGTCCAGCCCGAGCAGCGCAACGCCGACTTCGTCAACTCGCTGATCGCAAGCCAGCAGGCGAGCCCGTTCGGTATCCTGCCGGTGTGGCAGTTCCAGGGGCGCGAGACCTGGACGATGATCGGCTATCACGCGGTGCCGGTGATCGCCGACGCGTATCTGAAGGGCGTGCGCGGCTTCGATCCCGCCAAGGCGCTCGACGCGATGACCGCCAGCGCGCGCTACGCGCCTTATGGCGGTCTGGGCGACTATATGAAGCTTGGCTACGTACCGATCGACCGCGAGCCCGAGGCGGCGTCGAAGACGGTCGAATATGCCTATGACGACTGGACCATTGCCCGGATGGCGCGCGCATTAGGCAAAAGCGACGTGGCGGCAGAGTTCGAGAAGCGTGCTGGCAATTGGCGCAACAGCTTCGACGCGAAAACCGGCTTCCTGCGCGCACGCAAGACCGATGGCAGCTTCCGCGTGCCGTTCGATCCCACCGCGATCAACTATGGCAGCGACTATACCGAGGGAAATGCCTGGCAATATTCCTGGTTCGTGCCGCAGGACCAGGCGGCGATGTTCAAGCTTCTGGGCGGCGACGCGGCGGCGGTGAAGAAGCTCGACGCGATGTTCGAGTTCGACAATTCCAAAGTCGACTACAGCCATGCCGAGGACATTGCAGGACTGATTGGCCAATATATCCACGGCAACGAACCGAGCCACCATGTGGCGTATCTGTACAGCTATGCCGGCCAGCCCTGGCGGACGCAGGAGCGGCTGAAGCAGATCGTTGAGAGCCAATACAAGCCGACGCCCGACGGGTTGTCGGGCAATGACGATCTTGGACAGATGTCGGCTTGGCTCGTGTTCACGTCGCTGGGCTTTTATCCCGTCGCGCCGGGGTCCAACGAGTATGTGATCGGCCGACCGTTTGTTTCACGCGCGGCGCTGAACCTGCCCAATGGCCGGCGCTTCACTGTCGTGGCAGACGGACTGTCCGACGCGAACCACTATGTCGGGCGTGTGACGCTGAATGGAAAGCCGCTGGAGCGCAGCTTTCTGCGGCATGAGGAGCTAATGACCGGCGGCGAACTGCGCTTCACCATGCAGGCGATCCCGAACAAGAGTTGGGGCACCAGTCAGGCGGCGCGGCCTTATTCGATGAGTACGGCACGCTGAGCAAATGCGCTTCCTCCCTGCCGGGGGAGGAAGGAGGGGCTGGGGGTGCGCGCGCGCAGCGCTCTCCAACAGCGCGAGACAAAAGAAAAGGCCGAGGCATCGAGCCTCGGCCTTTTCTGTACCCACCCCTCTGATCCCCTCCCTTACAGGGAGGGGAAGGTGTTTGTTTCGTTAGCCGTCGCCTACGCGCTCGATGTCGGCGCCGACCTGCTGAAGCTTCTCTTCGAGCCCTTCATAGCCACGGTCGAGGTGATAGACTCGGTTGACCTGCGTTTCGCCCTCGGCGGCGAGGCCGGCCAGGATCAGGCTCATCGACGCGCGCAGATCGGTTGCCATGACCTGAGCCCCGGTCAGCTTCTTGACGCCGTGCACTTCTGCGGTGCGGCCATTGACGGCGATGTCGGCGCCCATGCGCGCCAGTTCGGGCACATGCATGTAGCGGTTTTCAAAGATCGTCTCGGTGAGGGTGCTCGTCCCCTGCGCCATGCACAGCATCGCCATGAACTGCGCCTGCATGTCGGTGGCGAAACCTGGGAACGGCGCGGTCGACAGCGTCAGCGGCTGGATGCCGTCCGGCGCGGCGACGCGGATCGCATCGGCGCGCTCCTCGACGGTGATGCCGGCTTCGACCAAGGCGTCCAGCGTCGCGCGCATGTCGCCCGCCGCCGCCCCGACCAGTTCCAGGTCGCCGCCGGTGATCGCCGCAGCGCAAGCATAGCTGCCCGCCTCGATCCGGTCGGGCATGACGCTGTAGGTCGCGCCGTGCAGCCGCTCACGTCCTTCGATCACCAGCCGCTCGGTGCCGATGCCGTCGATCGAGGCGCCCATCGCGACCAGCAGGTTGCACAGGTCGACGATCTCGGGCTCGCGCGCGGCGTTGTCGAGCACCGTGGTGCCCCGGGCGGTAACCGCCGCCATCAGCACATTCTCGGTTGCGCCAACCGACACCACCGGGAAGCGATACTCGCCACCCCGCAACCTCCCGCCCGGCGCCGTCGCCTTCACATAACCGGCCGCCAGTTCGATCTCGGCCCCGATTGCTTCCAGGGCCTTGAGGTGCAGGTCGATCGGGCGGTTGCCGATCGCACAGCCGCCAGGCAGCGACACTGTCGCCACGCCCGCGCGGCCTACCAGCGGGCCGAGCACCAGGATCGAAGCGCGCATTTTCCGGACGATGTCGTAGGGGGCGACGGTGGAGCTGAGATTGCCCGCGCGCGCGGTCATCACGCGACCGAATTCATTGGGCCGGGTACCTTCGATTGCCGTCGACGCACCTAGGACATTCAGTAGATGTCCGAAGCTGTCCACGTCTGCAAGGCGTGGCAGGTTCCGCAGTGTCAGCGGTTCATCGGTCAGCAAGGCACAGGGCATCAGCGTGAGCGCAGCGTTCTTCGCGCCGGAGATGGTGATCTTGCCGGAAAGGCGGTTGCCGCCGCGGATGAGAATTCGGTCCATGCCGAGCTTCTACTCGCTCCCGAGCGCGGTGCAAGCGGCAGGCCGTTGATGGGCATTGATCGACTTTAATGCATTGATTCCAAGGTACTGCTTTGCATCGGCGGTGGGGGAAGCGAAGAGCGTGGCGATTAGTTGTTTCGCTGAGATATTGAGCGAGCTTGTTGAACTGACGTCCGACGAGCGTTCGACGTTGGAAAAGCTCGAGTCACGCCAGCGGCAAGTGCGTCGCGGGGCGGTGCTTCAGCGTGAAAACGAGCCCTGCGGCGAGATGTTCATCCTCCGCAAGGGCCTGATGATGAGCTACGTCCTGCTGGACGATGGCAGCCGGCAAATCCTGCGCTTTCTGTTCCCGGGCGACATGCTCGGCATGTCCAGCGCGATCTATCGAGAAGCGCCCGAGACTTTGGCAGCGTTGTCGGATTGCACCGTCGCGCCGTTCGACCGCACGGCGCTGGCCGGAATCATGACTGCGCACCCGCGTCTGTCGGCAATGATCATGGTGCATGCGCAGATCGAACGCGTGGCCCTGACCGACCGTCTGGCAGCGTTGGGCCGCACCAGCGCGAAGGCGCGCGTGGCTGCGTTGTTGCTAGAGCTGCGTAACCGACTACGCGTGTCGGACAAGAGCATCGCCAATGTGTTCGCCCTGGGCCTGACGCAGGAAGAGGTGGGCGACGCTACCGGCCTGACTGCGGTGCACGTCAACCGCATGCTGCGCCAGCTGGAAGAAGACGGGCTGATCGCGCGCGAGGCCGGCAAGGTGACGCTGGTCGACGAACGCGCCCTGGCGCGTGCGGCCAACTATGTGAACCGGTATGAGGGGCTGGATCTCAGCTGGCTACCAGCGGCCTGAGGGTGCAGACCTAACGTCATATTGTCTCCTACTTCACTCCGGCCTTGAGCCGGGGTCCCGCTGCCTTGGGCAAACAGAAGAAGAAGCGGGATCCCGGCTCAAGCCCGGGAGACAAAGGAAGGATCACTCCTCCTTCGCGCGCGAAACAGGCGCACTTGCCGCCAGCAGCCCGAACGGAAGCAGTTCCCTGGAGGGGGCCGAGGTCCAGCTTCGCCAAGCCAGGAAGCAGAGGCAGCCCTCGCAAACCGCATCGTAGCTGGGCCCCGGCCTTCGCCGGTGAACAGGGGTGCTGCAAACCAGCTCAATGCCTGCGGGTGTCGACGTTCAAGGTACGGCGCGAACCATCGCAACCGCCGCCCACGCGAAACCCTAAGTGCTCACGCCTTTTCCAGCGTGCATTGCAGGGGGTGCTGGTTCTGCCGGGCGAAGTCCATCACCTGCGTCACCTTGGTCTCCGCCACCTCATAGCTGAACACGCCGCACACACCGACGCCGCGCTGGTGGACATGGAGCATGACCTGCGTCGCTTCCTCCATCGTCATGCGGAAAAACCGCTGAAGCACCAGCACGACGAACTCCATCGGCGTATAATCGTCGTTGAGCATCAGCACGCGGTATGGCGTAGGCTTTTTGGTGCGGCTGCGGGTGCGAGTCGCGAGGCCCACCGAGGGGTCACGGCCGTCGCGGCCATCGTCATGATCGCCGTCCTCGGCCATTTTGATCACGGAATTTTCTGGTTCGATCATCACGCTGTGAAAATATGGCGTCGATGGGACAGAGGCAAGGCGGCGGCGCGCTTAAGTGCGTGTGTCGTCGCCCGATGAGCGTGCTGCGCGGATCCATTACGGAAAAGGGCGGCCGCCGAGTGGCAACCGCCCTTTCGTGTTCGGACGTGAACGGCTCAGGCCGCAGTCTTCACCTTTTCGACGGCGACCGCAACGCGGTTCGACAGCGGCTGCGCCGCGTCACCGGCGAGCTTGATCATCGCTTCGGTGTTCTTGGAGGTCTCGGCGACATACGCGTCGAACATGCCGCGCATGAAATCGCTCTGGAACTTGAAGAACTCGGTCGGCGACTTGATCGTCGACAGCGTCTTCATCGCCGAGGTGGCGTTCTCGAACGACTTGCGGCCATAGTCGGCGGCGTCCTGGCCGAAGCTCTCCAGACCCTTGGCGGCGATCCGGCTCGACTCGACCAGCGCCTCCAGATTGCCCTTGGCGAACTCACCGGCTTCTTCGGCGAGCTTAGTCGACTTCTCAACGGCCGCGCGGGTGCGGTCGTTGAAATCGGTGAAAAGTGCGTGCGCCTTCGCGCCGTTGTTCTCGACGGTGGTGTCCATGGTGCTGACTTCCTTGACGATGCTGTCGCGCACCAGCCCCTCGGCGGCCACGACTTCGTTGATGGTCTGCACGGCGGCGGGCTGAGCCTGCATTGCCGTGGCTTCAACAGTTTCGGGTACTTCCTGCGACGCAGCCACTGCCGGGACCGGTCCTGAACGGTTGATCGGGGCGGCTGCCTCGATCACCGAATCCGGCGCGGACTTCTCGGCAATGGGAACGGCAGCCTCTGCCACGGAGAGGATCGGCTTGCTGGTGCGCGCGCCTTTGCCCGCCTTTGGTCCGTTGGTAGCCATGCGACTCGGTCCTCTGGATGAATGCTGCGTCGCAACATGTACTATTCGCGTGCATGTTCCGCAAGTGCGTTGTGCGGCGCAGCAACACTATTTTACTTGTGAAAATCGCGGCTTTTCAGCGGGTTCGTACATAAGCTCCCGGCGCATCCTCAATCGCGGGGAGCGCGCCCTCGCCCGGGATGCGTGCGCCCGATGCATCTACCTTGTGCGGATCGCGCGCGGCGATCCAGCCTGCCCAGTCCGGCCACCAGCTTCCCTTGTTCTCTTGCGCCCCAGCCAGGAACTCGCTGAGCGAGCCGGCCTGCGCGTCATTGGTCCAATATTGATACTTCCCTGACGAGGGAGGGTTCACCACGCCCGCGATGTGACCCGACCCGGCGAGCACGAAACGTAGCGGTCCCTTGAAGTGGTGGGTGATTTTCCACACCGATTGCGCCGGAGCGATGTGGTCCTCACGGCCCGCCTGGACATAGGTGGGCGTGGTCACCTGCCCCAGATCGATGGGCGTGCCGCCGATCGCCATTGCCCCGGGGTTCACCAGCTTGTTGTCGCGATAGAAGTCGGTGAGGTAGCTCAGATGCCACTTAGCCGGGAGGTTGGTGACGTCCGAGTTCCAGTGAAGCAGGTCGAACGGCACATAATCCCGGCCCATCAGGTAATTGTTGGTGACATAGTTCCAGATCAGGTCGCGCCCCCGCAGCAGGTTGAAGGTCGCCGCCATGTAGCGCCCGTCCAGGAACCCTTCGGCGCCTAGGCTGCGGATCATCGCCAGTTGATCGTCGTCGACGAACAGGCGCAGGTCGCCCGATTCGGAGAAGTCCACCTGCGCGGTGAGGAAGGTCGCGCTCTTGACCCTGTCCGCCTGGCCGCGCGCCGCCAGCACCGCCAGCGTGGCGGCAAGCGTGGTGCCGGCGACGCAGTAGCCCACCGCGTGAACTCCCTCGACGCCAAGCAGCCCGCGCACGGTGTCGATCGCGTCGATCTGACCATGCTCGACATAATCGTCCCACACCACGTCCTTCATGGTCGCGTCGGCCGACTTCCACGACACGACGAACACGGTGATCCCCTGCTCCACCGCCCAGCGGATCAGGCTCTTCTCGGGCGATAGGTCCAGGATGTAGAAGCGGTTGATCCAGGGCGGAAAGATGATCAGCGGAGTGCGAAAGACCTGGGCGGTGACCGGGGTGTACTGGATCAGCTCGTATAAGGGAGTCCGCTTCACCACCTTGCCCGGCGTGACCGCCAAATTTCGTCCGATCTCAAAGGCGTGCGGGTCGACCTGGGTCAGCTGCCCCTTGGCCAAGTCGTTCAGCATGTTGCCCAGGCCCTTGAGCAGACTCTCTCCGTTTGTGTCGACCAGATGCTCCAACACTTCGGGGTTGGTGGCCGGGAAGTTGGTCGGGCTCATCGCGTCGATGAAGCCCCTGGTCGCAAAACGGATTTGCTCCTTCTGGTGCGGATCCACACCTTCCAGCGCATCGACGCCCTTCAACAGGTGGTCGGCGAGCGTGAAGTAGCTCTGGCGCAGAAAATCGAACACCGGCTGCTCGCGCCACTGCGGCGCCTTGAACCGCCTGTCCCTCGCCTGCTCGGGGGTCTCCTCGAACGGCTGCGCGTGGGCAGGGTCCAGAAAGCGCTGCCACAGCTGCATGGTGTCGGCCCAGAAATCCGCGCCCGCGCGCATCGCGGCGCTGGGGTCAAACATCGCGGCGTAGGGATTGTCGGCGGGCTTGGCCGTGGCCAGGTCGAAGCCGTTTTCCAGCATCATCTGCTGCGCGCGGCCGAGCACCCAGGTCCAGTGCTGGAGTTCCTCCAGGCTTGGCGTCGGCGTGATGGTATCGGCCATGCGTTTGTCTCCCGCGTCGCTTTCGTGACAGCCCGTGCAACTCGGCGTTCCCGAAACTGTGCATATGCCGTATCAACGCAAGGGCGGCGCGTTCGGGTGCCGCCCTCCAGCGAAGAGATGGACATGTCCGAAGAGTTCTACCGCATCAAGCGCCTGCCGCCTTACGTCATCGCCGAAGTGAACGGGATGCGGGCCGCGGCGCGCGCAGGCGGCGAGGACATCATCGACCTGGGCATGGGCAATCCGGACCTGCCGCCGCCGCAGCACGTGATCGACAAATTGTGCGAAGTCGCGGCCAAGCCCGACGCGCATGGCTATTCGCAGTCTAAGGGCATTCCGGGGCTGCGCCGCGCGCAGGCGAATTATTATGGCCGCCGCTTCGGCGTCGACGTCGACCCAGAGAGCGAAGTCGTCGTCACCATGGGCTCCAAGGAAGGGCTGGCGAGCCTCGCCACCGCGATCACCGCGCCGGGCGACGTGATCCTGGCGCCGAACCCAAGCTATCCGATCCATACCTTCGGCTTCATCATCGCCGGCGCGACGATCCGCGCGGTGCCGACCACGCCCGACGACGCCTATTTCGAGAGTCTAGAGCGGGCGATGAACTTCACCGTGCCGCGGCCGAGCATCCTGGTGATCAACTATCCGTCGAATCCGACCGCGGAGACGGTGGACCTTGCCTTTTACGAGCGCCTGGTCGCCTGGGCGCGTGAGAACAAGGTCTGGATCATCTCCGACCTCGCTTATTCCGAGCTTTATTATGACGGGAAGCCGACGCCCTCAATCCTGCAGGTAGAGGGCGCCAAGGACGTGGCGATCGAGTTCACGTCGCTCAGCAAAACCTATTCGATGGCGGGGTGGCGGATCGGCTTCGCGGTAGGCAACAAGCATCTGATCGCCGCGATGACGCGGGTGAAATCCTATCTCGATTACGGTGCCTTCACGCCCGTGCAGGCCGCGGCGGTGGCGGCGCTCAACGGCCCCCAGGACATCGTCGAGAAGAACCGCGAACTCTATCACAAGCGCCGCGACGTGCTGGTGGAGAGCTTTGGCCGTTCGGGCTGGGACATTCCCTCCCCCCAAGCGTCGATGTTCGCCTGGGCGCCGCTGCCGCCAGCACTGGCGCATCTTGGGTCGCTGGAGTTCTCCAAGCAGTTGCTGACCCATGCCAAAGTCGCCGTGGCGCCGGGTGTCGGCTATGGCGAGAATGGCGAAGGCTATGTCCGCATCGCCATGGTCGAGAACGAGCAGCGCCTGCGCCAGGCGGCGCGCAACGTGAAGAAGTATCTCCAGTCAATGGGCGTCAACGTCCCGTCCAGCAAGGCGGGGTGACGATCAACGTCGTGTGATCGCCCGGACCGGCGATCTGCACGCGAAAGTGGAGATCGTGAACGTCCCTATCGACTCCACCGGCCAGCGATCCAGACCGGTGTCGGACGCGGTGCGCGCGCGATTGGTGGCACTAAGCGGCTGAAGCGCGCGCTATTTCATTGCAAATCAGCCGCTCGCGGCCCCATTTAGATACCGTGCTGCGCCAGTATGAACTTGTAGACCGGGTCCTGTCCTATGACCCCGACGCCGATGAGGCATTGCTCAACCGAGCTTATGTCTTCTCGGTCAACGCGCATGGGACACAGAAGCGGGCCAATGGCGACCCTTATTTCAGCCACCCCATCGAAGTCGCAGGCATCCTGACCGACCTGCATCTGGACGACGAGACGATCGCCACGGCGATCCTGCACGACACGATCGAAGATACGGTTGCGACGCCGGAGGAAGTCCAGCGGCTGTTCGGTGCGAATGTCGCGCGCATGGTCGATGGCGTGACCAAGCTCAGCAAGATCGAGGCGCAGACCGAGAGCGAGCGCGCCGCGGAGAATCTGCGCAAGTTCCTGCTGGCGATGTCGGACGATATCCGCGTGCTGCTGGTCAAGCTCGCCGACCGGCTGCACAACATGCGCACGCTGCACTTCATCAAAAAGGAGGACAAGCGGCGACGCATCGCACGCGAGACGATGGATATTTACGCCCCGCTCGCGGAGCGGATCGGCATGTACGAGTTCATGAAGGAGATGCAGACGCTCGCCTTCAAGGTGCTCGAGCCTGAAGCCTATGAGTCGATTACCAAGCGACTGGAGTCGCTGCGGGTCGAAGGTGAAGACCGCATCACCACGATCGCGGCCGGCGTAAACCAGCTTCTTGCCCGCGGCGGCATCGAAGCCGACGTCAGCGGACGCGAAAAGCATCCTTTTTCCATCTGGAAGAAGATGTCGGAGCGGCATGTCAGCCTGGAGCAGTTGAGCGACCTTATGGCGTTCCGCGCGATCGTCGATACCGAAGAGGAATGCTATCGCGCTCTCGGCGTGATCCACCGCCGCTGGCCGATGGTGCCGGGGCGGTTCAAGGACTACATCTCGACCCCCAAGCGCAACGGCTACCGATCGCTGCACACCACAATCATGCACGCCGGCGATACGCGCGTGGAAATCCAGATCCGCACCCGCGACATGCACGCGCAGGCCGAATTCGGCGTCGCGTCGCACTGGGCTTACAAGCAGGGCGCAGTGCGCCCCGATACGCAGGTCAGCTGGATCCGAGACCTGATCGAGATCCTGGAACATGCCGAGAGCCCCGAAGAGCTGCTCGAGCATACACGCATGGCGATGTACCAGGATCGGATCTTCGCATTTACGCCAAAGGGCGAGCTGATCCAGCTGCCCAAGGGCGCGACCCCGATCGACTTTGCCTATGCGGTGCACACCGATCTGGGCGATCAGGCAGTCGGCGCGAAGATCAACGGCAAGGTCGTCCCGCTGCGTACCGAGATCGCCCAAGGCGATCAGGTTTCGATCCTGCGGTCCAAGGCACAGGAGCCGCAGCCCAATTGGCTGAACTTTGCGATTACCGGCAAGGCCCGCGCGGCGATCCGGCGGCACATCCGCCACAGGGAGCGCGACGAGACGCTCGCACTCGGCCGCAAGCTTTACGACGAAATCGTCCAGCGCCTACCCACCCCGCCTGGGGAGAGTGCACTCGGCGACGCGCTGAAGCGGTTGAAATGTGCCGATGAGGGCGCGTTGATGGAGGCGATCGCCAAGCGCCAGGTGACCGACGCGCAGGTCATGGACGCAGTGATGCCGGGATCGGCTGAAGGTGCCGACCACGCAATGCCGCCACAAAGTCATGCGATCGACATCAAGGGGCTGACCCCCGGTGTCGCGTTCCGCTTTTCCGACGGGTGCCGTCCGGTGCCGGGTGACCGGATTATCGGCGTCCGCCGCGCAGGCCAGCCGATCGAGGTGCACCGCATCGACTGCGCGGCCCTTGCTGACACTGAGGAAGAGGACTGGGTCGACCTGACATGGGGCGACAAGGCCGAAGGCGGCACAGCCACCATCTCGATCACGCTCAAGAACGAGCCCGGCGCGCTGGGCGCGGTCGCCACACTGATCGGCCAGCACAAGGCCAATATCCTCGGTCTGCGCATGGATAGCCGCGACACGACCTTTCACACCAACACCCTCGACTTGGAAGTCCGCAACGCCGCACATCTGATGCGGCTGCTGGCGGGCCTGCGGGCAGCCGACGCAGTCAGCGAGGCTGAGCGGATTTAACTGGCGCACCTCCCTGAAAAGGTCGGTGTCCGGGTGAATTGCGGGCCGTCCGGAAAAGGATGATGTGTCAAGCCAGTATCAGTTTCCTGAGGCCATGTTTGCGGTGCGATGAGAGGCGACCCGCGCCGATGCCAGGTCACCGCAAGCGATGGCGAGACCGGATGGCATCCAAGCAGTCACGCTTGGAAGCTGCGGTTCTGGAGGATGGTTACAGTTTAACCGCTGCGTTGCCGCCGTCAGCCCAGAGCGCTGATCCTGTAACGAAGCTGGACATGTCGCAGGCTAGGAACAGTGCTGCCTGGGCAATTTCTTCGGGTTGAGCGATCCGCTTCATTGCATGGAGACCGGCAGCCCAATCGCGTTGGGCATCATCCCCGGCCATGTCGGTAGCCGTGCCACCAGGCAGTAGTGCATTTGCGCGGATGCCGGTTGATGCATAATCGGCCGCTATGCCTCGGACCAAGCCAAGAAGGCCTGCCTTCGCTGCTCCATAGGCACCCATGCCGGGCAATCCTACACTGTTGCCGACGAAGCTGCTCGTGAAAACGAGCGCGCCGCCCCCCTGCTCGATCATGGCGGGGATCTGTGATCGGGTGCCGAGAAACGCTGCAGTCAAATTTGCAGCCAGGACCTCTGACCATTGTTGCGGTTCGATTTCTGCCAGCGGTGCCAACGCTCCCACCAGTCCCGCATTGTTAAAGGCGATGTGCAAACCGCCAAACGTCGCTCGTGCGGCAGCGACAGCCTCATCATGTGTTCGCTCTTCCGTGACGTCTCCAACGACCGCGAGCGCACGACCACCGCGGTCCTTGATCTCATCGACGGCGGCGTCCAGTGGCGCTCGCCGCCGGGCAACGAGCACCACGGACGCACCGTTTGCGGCGAACAGCAGCGCGGCCGCTTTCCCAATGCCCGAACTGGCCCCCGTGATGATGGCTACCTTACCGCCCAGCAGTTTCATTCATCGGCTCCTTTGTTGAAGCCGCACAGCTAGCGAGCCTTGCCGTTGCGTTCGTCCCGTTCCCTGTCTTCTAACTGCTTTTGGACCCGGTGCGAGGTCGACGCCCCAAAAACGAAACGCTCAGCAGGAAATCGGCCCTGCCAATCAGGCTGGAAGCGACAAGCGCAATCCGTTTTCCCCAAACCGCCATCGGGACAGAAAGAAGCGTCCAAGTCTCCGGTGGGCGGTTGACCGCTCATTAGCGGCTTGAATTGCCCGCTTGAACGTCCGCAATTGGGTGGAAGCGACCACCTGGAGTTATGCATCCACAGCGGTATCGGGCTTCCTGAACGTGCAGCTACTCCGATAACAACGCCCCCGTGCAGCACAGCGAGCGTCGCATCAGCCGGTCCCCGACATGCCGCCACCGCCGCTTCGGAATCGACGGGGCCGGTGTGAGCCGCTAGACAGCGCGCCCATGAAGCGGCCCAAACTTTCCGTCGTCGTACCCTGCTACAATGAAGAAGGGTGTCTCGACATGTTACACGCCCGGATCTCGGCGGCTGCGCGCGACGTCGTGGGCGAGGATTACGAGATCGTCCTGATCAACGATGGGTCGCGCGATGGGAGCTGGAGCGTGATGCAGCGGTTGTCCGCGGCGGACCCGCACCTGGTGGCGATCAACCTGTCGCGCAACCATGGTCACCAGCTGGCACTGACCGCCGGGCTGGACCTGTGCGCCGGCGAAGAAATCCTGATCATCGACGCCGACCTCCAGGATCCGCCCGAGCTGCTGGGGCCAATGCGCGAGTTGATGCATGCCCAAGGCGCGGATGTGATCTACGCCGTGCGCCGCAAGCGCGAAGGCGAGAGCCTGTTCAAGAAGCTGACCGCGGCCGTGTTCTACCGCATGCTTGACCGGATCACCGACACCCCTATCCCGCTCGACACCGGCGATTTCCGCCTGATGACCCGGCGTGCGCTCGACGCATTCCTGTCGCTGCCTGAGCAGGCGCGCTTCATTCGCGGAATGGTCGCATGGGTCGGCTTTCGCCAGCTGCCGTTCGTGTATGACCGGCATGAGCGGCATGCCGGCGAGACCAAATATCCGCTGGGCAAGATGGTGCGTTTCGCGCTCGACGCGATCACTGGCTTTTCCACTGCGCCGCTGCGCTTTGCCAGCCATGTCGGATTGCTGCTGACCGGGGCGTCGCTGCTGCTGATGCTCTACATCCTGGTCGGCTGGCTGATGGGCAATGCCGTGCAGGGCTGGACATCGACCATGCTGGTGGTGGTGTTCTTAGGCGCCGTGCAGATGTTCGTGCTGGGGATGATCGGCGAGTATCTTGGGCGGCTGTACGTCGAATCGAAGCGGCGGCCGCTTTACCTAGTCGCTGACGTCGCCGGGCCGGTTAAAGGCCACGCCTCACTCGGCTATCGCTTCGAGGATTCAGGCGAGGTGCGGGTTTCGCCGCAGTCGGTGCGAAGCGAAACTGCCGAGTAAGCGCAGTCCAAGAAGGGGGACGTTACTTCGGCGTCGCCAATACGATCAGCGACAGGCCCGGCGTCAGCGGCACGCGGCCGACCAAGTGCCGCTCCAGGCCGAAGATCGTTTGAAACAGCGCATTGAGCGGCTTGGGCGGCGGCGAATCGTCGCTGTCGTCCTTGCCCATCAGCTTGCCGGCAAAGCGCGCCGCGACCGCCACCGGGAACAGCAGCGAATTGAAGTAACCCAGCTTGTGCGGGCGCAGGCCCGCTGCATCCAGCGCCTTGGCGAGCGATGCCTTGGAATAACGGCGCTTATGGTGGTTCACCACGTCATGCGCGCTCCACATCCACTGGTGCGCGGGCACGGTGACCAGGATCTTGCCGCCAGGCTTGAGCGCGCGGGCGATCGCCTGAAGCGCGGCGACATCGTCCTCGACATGCTCGACCACGTCGAGCACCGCGACCATGTCGTAGCTGGCGGGTTCGACCCCATTCAGTTCGGGCAGCGGCGCTGATCCGACTTGCTTGCCCAAGCGCTCGCTGGCCTTGGCCGCAGCGGCCTCGTCAATCTCGATCGCGTCGACTTCGCCATAGCTGGCAAGCATCGGCAGATTGTGGCCGGTGCCGCAGCCAATTTCGAGGATGCGCGCCTGCGCGGGCAGCTTCGCCTCACGTGCGAGAAAGTCCGAAAGAATGTCGCGGCGGGCGCGGTACCACCAATGGGTGGTGTCGTGCGCAGCCATGCGATCGTAAACGACGCGGTCCATATCAGCCGAATACCCAGAAACGGTTAAGTGCAAAAGTGACCAGCGGCGTCACGAACAGGATCGGGATCAGCGGCCACCACCAGGGGCCCGCCAGCATGGCATCGTCGGTAAGTATCCAGACGAACACGGTGTTGAGCCCGAAGCTGACCAGCGACACCACGAAGAAGCGCCAGCTGGTCTTCGTCGCCTCGGCGCCATGCCCGCGAAAGCTCCACTTGCTGTGGAGCACATAACCGGAGGTCATCGCGACCAGGTAGCCGCAGATATTGGCGACCTGTTCCGAAGTGATGCCCAAGCCCGCGAGCGGCGAATATACCAGCGTGTACAAGCCAGTGGTGATGCCGCCGGCGATCACGAACCGGATCAACTGGCCGAGCAGACCGCTCTCCAGCAAGGTTTCCACTCGTCGTTGAACGGCCGTCACTTCAGCTTGCCCTCGCGCAAGCCGCCGCCCTAATGCGGGAGATCGAGCGAGGGAAGCGATTTTGAAGCTGAAGCCATGGGGCGGGTTCCGCCTGGATCACGAGCTGGACCGCCACTGGCTGGGCTGGATGCTGGCGTTCTGGGGCTGCGTGGTCGCCTGGTACCTGGTCCAGCGCCAAGCCAATATTCACTGGCTGGTGCTGAACGACACCGACGACAATATGCGGCTGATGCAGGTTCGCGCGCTGCTTGCGGGCCAGGGCTGGTACGATTTGCGCCAGTATCGGCTCGATCCTGCACTGGGCGGCTTCGACATTCATTGGTCGCGGCTGGTGGATCTGCCGATTGCCGGATTGATCCTGCTGCTGCGGCCGTTCCTGGGCGTGGAAGCGGCGGAGAAATGGGCATGCGGCCTTGCGCCGCTGCTGCCGCTCGCGCTCACCATGACTGCATTGTCGCTGACCGTTCGGCGGCTGGTGGCGGGCTATGCCTGGCCAATGGCGATGCTGGTGCTGATGAGCTGCACCGCGACCATGGCCATGTATGCGCCGATGCGGATCGACCATCATGGCTGGCAGCTCGCCTGCCTGGCGATGGCAGTGGCGGGGCTGGCCGATCCGAACCGCGCACGCGGCGGCGCGACGGTGGGCATATCCAGTGCGGTGTCGCTGACCATCGGGCTGGAGATGCTGCCCTATTGCGCGATGGCCGACGGGATCATCGTGCTGCGCTGGATCTGGGATCGCGCGGACGCGCGGCGGATAGCGGCACACGGGCTGACGCTGGCAGGTGGCTCGGCGCTTGGCTTTGCCCTGTTCGCCTCCAATGCGAACCAGGTTCTGCGGTGTGACGCGCTCACTCCCGTCTGGCTCAGCGTTACGGTCGCAACGGGAAGCTTGTTGTTCGCCCTGTCGCTTGTGCCGGCGGAACGCCGCTGGGTGCGCTTTGCCCTTGCCGCTGCGGTAGGCGCGGTGATCGTCGCAGGCTTCGCACTGTTCTTCCCGCAATGCTTGGGCCGGCCCGAGCAAGTCTCTGACGAGCTGGCGCGAACCTGGCTCAACAACGTCCGTGAGGCGCGGCCGATCTACAAGCACCCGCTCAAGAACGCCTTCCCGATGGCGGCGCTTCCCGTAGTCGGCATCATCGGGGCACTGCTCGCCACGTGGCGGGCGCGGCGCAGCGCGGCGGCAATCGCCTGGGCAGCGATCGCGCTGTTTACGGCCTTTGCCGGCGCAATGCTGCTGTGGCAGGTCCGCGCGGGTCCTGCCGCACAGATGCTGAGCGTGCCGGGCGCGACCGCACTGGCCTGGATCGTCATTCCCTGGTTCCTGACCCGGTCCAACATGGCCGTGCGAATCGTCGGGTCCGCCGTGGCATTCCTGGTCGCGACCGGCCTGTTCGCGGGCCTTGCGCTGCCGTTCCTGCCCGCGGACAAGCCGGGCAAAGCGACGCCGGCCAAATATGCCAAGGCGAATGCGGCGTGCGGGCGCGTGTCGTCGCTGCTGCCCCTGAACGCCTATCGCAAGGCGATCCTGTTCACGCATGTCGATATGGGTCCGCGGCTGATCACCATCACCCATCATGACGGGATCGCCGGCCCCTACCACCGCAACGGCGACGCGATCCTGGACGTGCACCACGCCTTCACCGGGCCGACGGGCGGCTTTCGCGCGATCGCGGCACGGCACAAGGCGCAGTATCTGCTGATCTGCCCCGACATGTCGGAAACGACGATCTACCGATCGCGCGGGCCGCAGGGCTTCTTCTCGCAGCTGTATCGCGGCCGGGTGCCGAACTGGCTGGAGCCGATGGCGCTGCCGGCGAACTCACCGTTCAAGCTGTGGCGGATCCGCTACGACCTGCCCGACGCGTCGGTCAGTGCCCCGTCGCCGCGCGACCCACGACCAGGGAAGTCGTGATCCCGTCGATAACGAACTGAGCGGCGAGCGCGGCGAGCAGCACGCCAAGAAGGCGGGACACCACCGCTTCGATCTTCGCGCCGACCAGCCGCATGATCGGGCCTGCGGCGAGCAGCGCGAGCAGGCTGAGCGCGAGGATCGCGAACATTGCCGCGAGCACGACGATGCTTTGGGTGAGCCCCTGCGTCTTCGACATCAGCAGCATGACCGAAGCGATCGAGCCGGGACCCGCGATCATCGGCATGGCCATCGGAAAGATCGAGATGTCGGTGATCTCTTCGTCCGCTTTGACCTTCTCGGCGCGGTCTTCGCGGCGTTCGGTGCGACGCTCGAACACCATCTCCAGCGCGATCAGGAACAGCATGATGCCGCCGGCGATGCGAAAGGCGTTGAGGCTGATGCCCAGCGCATGCAGCAGCGCCTCTCCGAACAATGCGAAGCCGAACAGGATGGCGGCGGCCACCAGCACCGCGCGCACGGCCATCGCCCGGCGGTGCACCGCGCTCGCCCCCGACGTCAGTCCCGCAAAGATCGGCGCGCAGCCGGGCGGGTCGATCACCACGAAGAAGGTGACGAAAGCGGAGACGAAGAGCTCGATCATGTGCGTTCGGGACGATCAATGCCGGCGAGAACATCCCCGGCGAGCGGTACGCCGGCGTTGCGGTGCGCCGCGACCAGTGTGTTGCGCAACAGGCAGGCGATGGTCATCGGCCCTACCCCGCCCGGCACGGGTGTAACCGCCCCGGCCACGCGCATCGCGCTGGCAAAGTCCACATCCCCCACCAGCTTCCCCTCGACGCGGTTGATGCCCACATCGATGACCGTTGCGCCCGGCTTGATCCAATCGCCTTGCACGAAGTTGGCGCGCCCAACCGCCGCGACGACGATGTCCGCGCGGGCGACATGGCTGGCAAGATCGCGCGTGCGCGAATGGGCGACAGTGACGGTACAGCTTGCCTGCGTCAGCAGCGCCGCCATCGGCTTCCCGACGATGTTGGAGCGGCCGATCACCACGGCGTCGAGGCCGGACAAGTCACCCAGCCGATCCTGCAACAGCATCAGGCAGCCGAGCGGCGTGCAAGGCACAAAGCCCTCCATCCCCGTTGCGAGGCGGCCGGCGTTGACCGGATGAAAGCCATCGACATCCTTGTCGGGGCTGATCCGCAGCAGCACTTCCTGCTCGTCGATATGGCGCGGCAGCGGCAGCTGGACGAGGATGCCGTCCACCGCCGGATCGGCGTTGAGTTGTTCGACCAGCGCGAGCAGGTCGTCCTGGCCGGTGTCGGCGGGCAGGCGATGCTCGAAGCTTTCCATACCGGCTTCGCGCGTCTGCTTACCCTTGGAGCGGACATAGACCGCCGAGGCGGGATCCTCGCCGACCAGCACCACGGCAAGGCCAGGCGCACGGCTCGCAGCCGCTTGGAAAGTGGGAACCTGCGCCGCGACGCGGGCGCGAAGGCCCGCCGCGAATGCTTTGCCGTCGATCAGTTCAGCCGTCATGCCCCATCCCATAGAGGCTGCGGGCGATCTGTTCCAGCATTGCAACGTCGCCGGTGATGGCGAGCCGCTTCAGCCGGGAGGTTTCCCCGGCAAGCAAGGTGACCGCGCGGCGTGAAACACCGAACTGCTTGGCGACGAGCGCGACCAGTGCGGTGTTGGCAGCGCCTTCGACCGGCCGCGCTGCCAAGCGGGCGGCGAAATGGTCCGCGGTGCCCGCCGCCAGCACGTCGCGCGATGCCCGTGGGGTCACGCGGACGGTGATCTCGATCGCGTCAGCGCTGCCCCGCCAGGCGGGCACTCAGCCCGGATAACCGGGGTTGGCGATCTGGATCATCAGCCAAGGAATGACATAGTTGTTGAGGATATAGAGGATCAGCAGCACGATGAGCGGCGAGATGTCGAGTGCGCCGAAATCCGGCAGCACCCGGCGTATCGGGCGATACACCGGCTCGGTCACGACCTTCAGCCCGTTCCACAGCGAGCGAACGAACTCGTTATATGTGTTGATGACGTTGAACGCGATCAGCCAGGACAGGATCGCCTGGGCCACGATGATGAAGGTGAAGACCGTCAGAAGCAGCTGCACGATCTGCAGGAGCATGATCAGGAAGGAATTCAAGATTGTCTCCGCGAAACTCGGTTGATCTGACGATATAGGAAAGCTTTGGCGGGGAACACCCTCAAGCGTGGACGAGCGTACCCGCACCGCGCCGGGTGAATATCTCGAGCAGCAGCGCGTGCGGCACGCGGCCGTCCAGGATCACTGCGGCGTCCACGCCCGCGGCTACGGCGGATATGCAGGTCTCTACCTTGGGGATCATGCCGCCTGAGATCGTCCCATCGGCCTTGAGCGCAGCAATGCGTTCGGCATCCAGATCGGTCACTAGGTCGCCCGACTTGTCGAGCACACCGGCGACATCGGTCAGCAGGAAAAAGCGCGCCGCGCCGCATGCACCGGCAATCGCGCCAGCCATGGTGTCGGCGTTGATGTTGTAGGTGTGGCCATCCGCGCCCAGCGCCACGGGCGCCACCACCGGAATGAATCCCTGTGCCGCGAGTGAGTGAAGGATGGCGGGGTCTACCGCGACCGGCTCACCCACGAAGCCCAGATCGACATGGCGCTCGATGCCCTGGAGGGGATCGGCACCGCGGCCTTCCACCTTGCGGGCGGTGACAAGGCCGGCGTCCTTGCCTGAAATGCCGACGGCCTTCCCGCCGGCCTGACCGATCCAGCCGACGATTTCCTTATTGATCGATCCGGCCAGAACCATCTCGGCGATGCGCGCGGTTTCGGCGTCTGTCACGCGCAGGCCGCCGACGAACTGCGATTCGACGCCAAGGCGCTTGAGCATGGCGCCGATCTGCGGCCCGCCGCCATGCACCACGATCGGGTTGATGCCGACAGCCTTCAGCAGCACCACATCGCTAGCGAACCGGCGCTGGAGGTCCGGATGCCCCATGGCGTGGCCGCCATATTTCACGACAAAGGTCGCGCCGGCATAGCGCTGCAGATAGGGCAGCGCCTCGGTCAGCGTCTCTGCCTTGGCAAGCAGCGCGGGATCGGGTCCGTGATCGGTCATCCGCGCCCCTTAGGCGCGGCGACCCCCGCCCGCAATGTTCCTCAAAGCGAGCGGCGCTTGTCCAGCGAGCGGCCGATCGAGACGAACAGATAGATGAGCGGCGGCACCAGCACGAGGCTGAGCACCACCTTGGTCAGCATCTGCCCCACCAGCAACTCCTGGATCGGGAAGATGCCGTAGAAGGCGACGGTGACGAAGATCAACGTGTCGGTGATCTGGCTCAGCACGCTGGCGATCGCTGCGCGCAGCCAGAGCAGGCCGCCGCCCCGGCCCTTGAGCCAGCTGAAGATCGTGACATTCAGGATCTGCGAAATGCCATAAGCGATGATGCCACCCAGCCAGATGCGCGGCGTCGCGCCCATCATCATGTCGAACGCGTGGAGCCGCTCGGGTTCCATGCTGGGCGAAGCGGGCAGGCTGAGCACCAGCAACGACAGCAGCACCGACATGACCAGCGGCACGAAACCGACCACGACCAGTCGCCGCGCGGTCGACGGACCGTGCAGTTCGGCGACCGCGCTCGATACTGATACCAGCAGCAGGAACGCGAAGATGCCCGCTTCTACCGCGAGCGGGCCGACGCCCACCCAGTTGCCGAGTTCCGACACCGGGCCGAGCGATACCTGCTTGTTGCCGAGCACGCCGGCGATGCACACCATTCCGCCGTAGAAGATCGAAAGCGCGAAGAGCGAGCGCGTGCCCGCGGGCCGGAGACTGTCCATCCGCGGGACGCTAGCGGCAAAGCGGGCGCTGCGGCAAGATGCGTGCGATCCCGCTACTGGCGAGAATCGGCACAGCGTGTATGGTCCCGCTTTCGCTGGCCAAATTCAGCGCGCCGCCCTTAGGACCCTGTCTCACCGCATGAATCATTTCCCGATCGGCATCTTCGGCGTGCTGGCCATCCTGGCGATCGCCTATGCGCTGTCCACCAACCGCCGCGCGATCCGGCTGCGCGTGGTGGGTGCAGCATTCGGATTGCAGGTCGTAATCGCCGTGCTGGTGCTGCGTACGGGTTGGGGCCAGGCGGTGCTGCACGGCATGTCCAGCGGCGTAGCCGCGTTGCTCGGCTATGCCGGCGAAGGCACCAGTTTCCTGTTCGGCCCACTGGCCAAGCCCGAGCTGGGCGGCACCAGCTTCGCCATCGCCGCGCTGCCGGTAATCATCTTCTTCGCGGCGCTGGTATCGATCCTCTATCATCTGGGCGTGATGCAGTTCGTCGTTCGCTGGATCGGCGGCGGCATTGAAAAGGTGATCGGCACCAGCAAGGTCGAATCGCTGTGCGCCGCGGCCAACATCTTTGTCGGTCAAAGCGAGTCGCCGCTGGTGATCCGTCCTTATCTGGCGCGGCTTACCCCGTCGCAGCTGTTCGCGGTGATGAGCGTGGGCATGTCGGGGGTCGCGGGCACGATCCTCGCCGCTTATGCCAGCCTGCTGGGGCCGGCGTCGCTGCCGTATCTGCTCGCCGCGTCGTTCATGGCGGCGCCGGGCGGACTGCTGATGGCGAAGATCATAATGCCGGATACGCCGGCAGTGCCCGAGGGCGAGCTGCCCCTGGGTGATGATCCGGAAGAGGAAGTCATCAAGGTCGCCGAGCACGATCTGGAGGAAGAGCGCGCTGCCAATTTAATCATGGCGGCGGCAAGCGGCGCCTCGACCGGCGTGAAGATCGCCGTCGCGGTCGGCGCGATGGTGCTGGCATTCGTGGCGCTGGTGGCACTCGCCAACGGATTGCTCGGCGGCGCGGGCAACTGGGTCTATTATGCCAGTGGCAATGCCGAATGGGCCTTGTGGTTCAAGGGCCTGAGTTTCCAGAAGATCATCGGTACGGTGTTCGCGCCGGTGATGTACCTGCTCGGCATCTCGTGGCGCGAAGCGGTGCAGGCCGGCGGACTGTTCGGGACCAAGGTGGTGCTGAACGAGTTCGTCGCGTTCATCCAGCTGGGTAACAATCCCGAACTGGCGCCACGCACCAAAGCGATCATCACCTTCGCGCTGTGCGGCTTCGCTAATTTCAGCTCCATCGCCATCCAGATGGCGGCGACGGGCAGCCTTGCGCCCAACCAGCGCGCGATGATCGCCAAGCTGGGCGTGCGCGCGCTGATCGCGGGCAGCCTCGCGAACCTGATGTCAGCGGCATTGGCGGGGCTGCTCCTGCCCTGAACGCTTCCGCCCAATTGGGGCGGAAACGCAGCATCAGCGGGTCGGCACGGGCTCGGCTCCGGAATAATCGTAGAAGCCGCGCTTGGTCTTGCGGCCGTACCAACCGGCTTCGACGTACTTCACCAGCAGCGGCGCGGGGCGGAATTTGGGGTCGCCGGTGCCTTCGAACAGCACGCGGGTGATCTCCAGGCAGGTGTCGAGGCCGATGAAGTCGGCGAGCGTGAACGGGCCCATCGGGTGGTTGAGGCCGAGCTGGCAAGCGGCATCAATGTCGGGAATCGTCGCCACGCCTTCGCCCAGTGCGAAGCAGGCTTCGTTGAGCATCGGCATCAGCACGCGGTTGACGATGAAGCCCGGTGCATCATTGGCGTGGACGATGCGCTTGCCCAGCCGCTGCCCGAACGCCTCCACTGCGGCCACGGTCGCGTCGGCGGTGGCAAGGCCGCGGATCAGCTCGATCAGCCCCATCACTGGCACGGGGTTGAAGAAGTGCACGCCCATGAAGCGCGCGGGATCGGGCGCAGCCTGGGCCAGCCGGGTGATGGGAATGGACGAGGTGTTGGAGGCGAGGATCGCGTCCGGTCCCAATACCTTGCCGACGCTCTCGAAGATTGTGCGCTTGATCGCCTCACGCTCGGTGGCCGCTTCTATGACCAAGTCGCACGGCGCCATGCCGGTCACATCGCCAAGCGGCTGGATCAGATCAAGCGCGGCCTGCGCGTCGGCGGCAGTGATCTTTTCCTTGTCGACCGCACGGGCAAGCTGCTTGGCGATGCCCGCCTTCCCCACCTCGGCCCGGGCGAGGTCGACGTCCGAGAGCAGCACCGTATAGCCTGCCTGTGCCGACACCTGGGCGATCCCTGCACCCATCTGCCCCGATCCGATGACTCCAACCGTACGCATCCATCGCTCTCCTTTGGCTTCGCGCCGCCCCTACTCGCGCCGCGGCAACTCGGCTAGGCCACGCTTATGCTGACATACGCCTTACTGCTTGCCGCCGCCCAAGCTGTCCCCACCCCCGGCACGGAGAAGGGGTTCGGCGATTGGGAAGTGGCGTGCGACAACAGCCGGGCATGCGAGATGACCTCGCTGATCCCTGAGGAAGCCGAATGGCCGGAGGACGGGCCGCTCAACGTGTCGGTTGCGCGGGAAGCAGGCCCGGCTGCGGGATTTGATGTGACCATCGAAACCGGCGAGATGAAAGGTGTGGTCGCGGTCAAGATCGACGGAGCGGAAGTGGTTCGCAACACGCCCGCCAAGGGCGGCATCCGCATTACCGGTGCCGAAGCGGCGCGGATCGTAGCGGCAATGGCCAATGGCACCGCGATGCGGATCGAACATGCGGGCAAGCTCGTGATGACCGTGCCGCTCAGCGGGTCGGCGGCGGCGCTGCGCTTCATCGAAGCCGAGCAGGGACGTGCCGGCACGGTTACTGCCGCGGTGGCCAAGGGCGCCAAACCAGCTTCCAGCGTGCCGGCCGCGATCGCAGCGCCGCAAGTGGCTGCGCTGCGTGCCTCGGGCAAGCCGGCCGCGATCACCAAGGCGCTGAAGGCGCGAATGGTGAAGCTGGCCGAGTGCGACGACGCGGGCGAGAGCGATCCGATGGAAGTGTCGACCGCGGCGCTGGGCGGCGGGGCGACGCTGGCGCTGCTGCCGTGCCTTTCCGGCGCGTACAACACGCTGCTGGTGCCGTTCGTGGTGCGCGGCGGCACGGTTGCAGTGGCCGATCTCGACTATAGCAACGAAGGGTCGGACACCGCGCCCATGCTGACCAACGGCTGGTGGGAGGCCGAGCGCAGCGTGCTGAGCAGCCGGGCCAAGGGGCGGGGGATCGGCGATTGCGGCGAATCGGCCGAATATGTGTGGGACGGACGCAGGTTTCGGCTGATCGAGCTGCGGTCGATGGACCCATGCCGGGGATCGACCAATTGGCTGCGCCGCTGGACGGCGAAGCCGGTGTTCCGTTGATACTCAAGGCGCCTGCGGAACCGGCTGCGCCTCGGCCAAGATAAGGCTGAACCAGCCCTGTGGGTCGGTCCATTCGCGCACGGGTGTCCAGCCGCCGGCGCGGAGCATCAGGCGCGCACCGCGCTCGCCATATTTGTGGCTGTTTTCGGTATGGATGGTCTCGCCCGCCGTCATGGAAAAGGGACGCCCTTCCACTTCGAACGCCACGTCGCTCGTGGCCTCCAGATGCATCTCGATGCGCGACGCTTCGTCGTTCCAGATCGCGCGGTGCCGGAAGGCGTCGAGCGGAATGCTGCCCGCCAGCTCGCGGTTGATCCGATCGAGCAGGTTCAAGTTGAACGCCGCGGTGACGCCCTGCGCGTCGTCATAGGCGGGGACCAGGATGTCGGGCGATTTCACGCGATCCATGCCGATCAGCAGCTTGGCGCCCTCGCCCAGCCAGACCCGCATCGCGCGGAGCAGGTCGACTGCCTGATAGGCGTCCATGTTGCCGATGGTCGAACCCGGGAAGAAGCCGAGCTTGGGCATGCCCGCGACCTGTTCGGGCAGCGGCACCGGGCGGAGGAAATCCGCCTCGACCGGCAGCACCGCGAGGCCGGGGAAATCGGCGGCGAGGTCCCGCGCCGACTGCCGGAGGAAATCGCCCGAAATGTCGATCGGCACATAGGCCGCTGGTTCGATGCAGCGCAGCAGGATCGGCGTCTTGGCCGAGGAGCCCGACCCGAACTCGACCACGGCCGCGCCCGCCGTCACGTCCAGATCCGGGCATATCCGCTCGAGCAGCGCGGTTTCAGTGCGGGTGGGATAATATTCGGGCAGCCGAGTGATTGCCTCGAACAGCTCCGAGCCGCGGCGGTCGTAGAACCAGCGCGCGGGGATCGCGCGCGGGCGGGCGGCAAGACCGGTCAGCACATCGGCGCGGAAATGCGGGTCGGTCAGGCTGGCTTCGCCCTCGCCCGGCTCCTGCTTGCGCATGTCAGAGGTCCTTGGCCAGACGAACGCCGGTGAACTGCCAGCGCTGATGCGGGTAGAAGAAGTTGCGGTAGCTGGCGCGTGCATGCCCGCGCGGGGTGGCGCAGCTGCCGCCGCGCAGCACGAACTGGCCGCTCATGAACTTGCCGTTATATTCGCCAACCGCCCCTTCGGGTGGGCGGAAGCCGGGATAAGGACGAAAGGCACTGCCCGTCCATTCCCAGACATCGCCGAAAAAGGCCGGGCCGCCGATGGAGGGGCGTGGCTCGACCGGGCCGGCGGTGTCGAGTTGATTGCCGCTGGCGGGATCATGTGCGGCGGCGGCGGCTTCCCATTCGAATTCGGTCGGCAGGCGCGCGCCAGCCCAGCTGGCATAAGCGTCCGCCTCGAAAAAGCTCACATGGGTGACGGGCGCGGCGGGATCGATCGGGCGGCGGCCGTCCAGCCCGAAGCGAGTCCATACGCCGTCCCGCTGCTGCCAATATAGCGGCGCGTCGATGCCCTCCCGCTGAACCCAGGTCCAGCCGTCCGACAGCCAATGGCGCGGATCGCGATAGCCGCCATCGGCGATGAACGCGGCCCACTCCCCATTGGTGACGGTGCGGTCCGCCAGTGCATGCGGATGCAGCAGCGCGCGGTGGCGCGGCCCTTCGCAATCGAACGCGAAGGGGAGTGAAGTTGACGAAGTTGCGGTCTGCGCCCGTTCAACTTCACCTCGTGCCTGTGGTGAAGTTGAGTAAGTTGTCGTCCTCACCCGATTATCGACATCGCGTGAAGTTGAGGAAGTTTCGATGTTCGCGCCGATGCAAACTTCGCCGGTGGCGCCTTCGATCCAACCAATCGGGCCGGGCATGCCGACGGGGACCTTGGGCGCGCCGGGCCACACCGCCGGTTGAAGCGGGTTGACCGAGAAATGGTGGAGGATGTCGGTCAGCAGCAATTCCTGATGCTGCTCCTCATGATGGCAGCCCAGCGCCACCAGCGCCTCAGCCTCTGGCGGCAGATCCGGTACCGCGGCGAGCACGGCATTGGTCACCGCAGTGCGATAGGCAAGAATCTCGTCCAGTGACGGGCGCGACAACAGACCGCGATGCGGCCGGGCGTGGCGCGCGCCCTCCGCCTCATAATAGCTGTTGAACAGGAACGCGAAGCGTTCGTCATGGATGCGATAGCCAGGCACATGGTCGCGCAACACGAAGGTTTCGAAGAACCAGCTGGTATGCGCGAGGTGCCATTTGGCCGGCGACGCATCGTCCATCGACTGGATCGTCGCATCGGCGTCGGAGAGCGGCGCAACCAACGCTTCGGACAACGCCCTTACCTGCGCGAAACGCGCTGAGAGTCCCGCACAAGCCGGGGCCAGACCGCGCTCCGTTCTCATAATGTTCTTCTATCTCGCAAATGCCCGGCAGTCAAGCCGCGCCGTTCAGCGCGACCCGCCTGGTACCCAGAGAACGTCTCCACGCCCGCGAAAGTTCACCACTCTTGCAGCTACGAACAGCAGATCGGACAAGCGATTGAGATAGCGCAGAACCTCGTCGCGCACCGGCGCTACCTCCGCGGCGGCGATCGCGCTGCGCTCGGCACGGCGGGCGATGGCGCGGGCGAGGTGCAGCGCCGCCGCGCCGGGATCACCGGCCGGCAGCACGAAGCTGGTCAGCGGCGCGAGCTGGTCGTTGAGCCCGTCGATGCTCGCCTCCAGCCAGTCCACTTGAGACTGCACGGTGCGCAGCCCGCCTTCCATCTCCGCCGGGGTGGCGAGATCGGCGCCAAGATCGAACAGGTCGTTCTGAATGCGGGCGAGCAGATCGTCGAAGGCGCCAGCGCCCAGCGCGGCGCGGGCTACGCCGATCGCACTGTTCGCTTCGTCGACATCGCCGATCGCGACCATGCGCGGATCGGCCTTTGATATGCGCGAGCCATCGACCAGGCCGGTGGTGCCGTCGTCGCCGGTGCGGGTGTAGATCTTGTTGAGCTTGACCATGGGCTCCTCGCGAAGGGCGTTGGCGGGCATAGACGCGGAAAGCGGGATTTGAGCAAGCGGGACTGCCTCATACCTTTCCGAGCGGGCTTGAGGAGGCGGATCATGCGCAGCATGGTGGCGGTCTTTGCGGCGGCCCCTCCACCACGCCCTTCGGGCGCGGTCACCCTCCCCCAGCAAAGCTCTGGGGGAGTTATTTCTTGTTCAGCTCCCCGCCGAGGCGAAGAGGAGGATGATCGCGATCAGACCGATCGCCAACGCCTGGAGCAGGATGCGCTGCTGCATGAGCTTGTTGGACTTCAGAGCGCGCTCGCTCGGCCCCTCGCCTTCCAGGTCGGCCTGAGTCGTGCCGGCCATGTTCACCAATCCTCGAATGAGGACGAACAGGACCGAGAGGATCACGGCCACGAGCAGGAGGACGAGGAACAGGTTCATGCGAGCGAGCCTACGCCTTTGCCGCGGCGAATCCAACCGGCAGCAGACCGGCGCGCAGGCGATCGGCGAGCGCGCGGCCGTTCTCGCCCGCGAGGCGGAGCGACTCCAGCGTCGGCGCGCCGTGGCGCTTGGCGAGCCGCTGGCCGTCGGGGCCGGTTAGAAGCCCGTGGTGACGGTATTCGGGGGTGGGGAGATCGAGCAGCGCCTGGAGCAGGCGATGGACGTGGGTCGCCTCGAACAGGTCCTTGCCGCGCACGATATGGGTGATGCCTTGGGCAGCGTCGTCGAGCGTGACCGCCAGGTGGTAGCTGGCCGGCGCGTCCTTGCGCGCGAGAATGACGTCGCCATGCGAGCGCGGGTCCGCGCGGACCCAGCCGGCGAACGCATCGTGCCACCAAATATCCTCCCCGAACTCGTCCCGGGGAGGAGGACCGCCAGCGAAGCTGGGGGTGAAGGGGTGCGCCGGCATAACCGGTGCGGGGGCGCCGGCCCCTTCACCATCGCTGCGCGACGGCCCCCCTCCCCGAGCAAGCTCGGGGAGGATCTTGAGGGCACGCTCCACATCGAGCCGCCAGCTATGGGGTTGCGACAGGTCGGCGTCCGCTCCCCCCCGGCATGTACCAGGATACACCGCCCCTTCCGGTCCATGCGGGGCGGACAGGCTGGCGGCGATGTCGGCGCGGGTGCAGAAGCACGGATAGAGCAGACCCATGTCCCGCAGTTGGGCCAGCGCGGCCTCGTACCGGTCGAGCCATTGCGACTGGAAGGTCACCGCGCCGTCCCACTCAAGCCCCAGCCATTCCAGATCGCGCAGGATCCCCTCGACATGCTCGGGCCGGCTGCGGGTGCCGTCGATATCCTCCACACGCAGGCTGAAGCGGCCACCCTGCGCGCGGGCGAAATCATGTGCCTGGACCGCCGAAAAGGCGTGACCCAGATGAAGTCGACCGGTCGGGCTGGGCGCGAAGCGGGTCTGTACGGGCATGATTTGGGGGCCTTGACCGCCACTCACGGGCTGTGCTGTCATGACCACGTCACGCTTCCTGGCAAGATGGTGGGACGTAACACGTCAGGCGAGGGACTGCATGTACCATCCCGATCTGATCCGTCATCCGGACAGCTGCCCCGCGCTGGTGCTGAACGCCGACTACACGCCGCTCAGTTACTATCCGCTCAGCGTGTGGCCGTGGCAGACCGCGATCAAGGCATTGTTTCTCGAACGCGTCGACGTCGTCTCTTATTACGAGCGGGAGGTGCGAAGTCCCACCGCGGCGCTGAAGCTTCCTTCGGTGATCGCACTCAAACAATATGTCCGGCCTTCCCAATTTCCCGCCTTTACCCGCTTCAACCTGTTCCTGCGCGACAAGTTCTGCTGCCAATATTGCGGCTCCCCGCGCGATCTGACCTTCGACCATGTCGTTCCCCGCGCCCAAGGCGGCCGCACCACCTGGGAGAATGTCGCCACGGCCTGTGCGCCATGCAACCTCCGCAAGGGCGGACGCACCCCCAAACAGGCCGCAATGCCGCTCCACATCCAGCCGATCCGCCCGACGAGCTGGCAGTTGCAGGAACATGGCCGCCGCTTCCCGCCGCACCATCTGCACGACACCTGGCGCGACTGGCTGTACTGGGACGTAGAACTGGAGGCTTGAGCGTTACGCTGTATCACTATACTAGCACACGTTCCGCCGCTAAGCCTTTGAAACGGGGCCGGCGATCTCCTAGGAATGGTGGATGGCGCGTGACTCCGGCTCTGACGATATGCGATTTCCCCTGCGGCGGCGCGCCGCGGAGGCGGACATCGGAGAAGCACGGCCGTGGCGGCCGGTAAGCGCGCCCCGGCCCGAACCGCTCGATCTGGGCGGCGCCTCGCCATCCTACCGCCAAGCTGACGATCCGTACCGGCCAGGCCCGCCGCCGCCACCGCCGCCACCGCTGCCGCCTTTTCCCGACGGGAGCGCGGCCGAGCCGGAGGCGTATTCCACCAACCTGCCCGCTCCGCCACGGCCGCGGCGCAACGTGCTGCGCTGGATCAGCCGGGGCATCGCCGCGCTAATCCTGTTGTTCTTCGTGGCAGTGGGCTGGCTGGCGGTGACCGCGCCGCTCAACAAGTCGCTCCAGCCGCCGGTGCCACCGTCGATCACCTTGCTGGCCAGCGACGGCACGCCCATCGCGCGGCGCGGCGGGGTGATCGGCGATCCTGTCGATGTGACCAAGCTGCCCGAGCATGTCCGCGACGCGTTCGTCGCGATCGAGGATCGGCGCTTCTACAGCCATTGGGGCGTCGATCCGCGCGGCATCCTGCGCGCGGCGTGGCACAACACCACCTCCAGCGGCAGGTCGCAGGGCGCCAGCACGATCACCCAGCAGCTGGCCAAGAACGCCTTCCTGACCCTGGATCGCACCGCAACCCGGAAGTTCCAGGAAGTGCTGATCGCCTTCTGGTTGGAGGCGTGGCTGACCAAGGACGAGATCCTGTCGCGCTATTTGTCCAACGTGTATTTCGGCGACAATGCCTACGGGCTGCGCGCCGCGTCGCAGCATTATTTCAGCGTCGAGCCCGAGCGGATGACCGTGAGCCAAGCGACGATGCTCGCCGGGCTGGTCAAGGCGCCGTCGCGATTGGCGCCGACCGATAATTTGGCGGGCGCGCGCGAACGGCAGAAGCTGGTGGTCGGCGCGATGGTCGATGCCGGGCTGCTCACGCAAGCCGAGGGGCGGCGCGTGCGCCCGGCAGTGCTGCGGGTGAGCAAGAGCAAGGAGCTGCCCAACGGCACGTATTTTGCCGACTGGGTGCTGCCCCAGGCGCGCGACCGGGCGGGCGGCGTGGCGACCGAGCAGGAAGTGCGCACCACGCTTGACGCCAAGCTCCAGCAGACCGCCGAGCGGGTGGTGAAGAGCGCCGGGCTGCGCGGCACCCAGGTGGCGATGGTCGCGATGAAGCCCGATGGGCGCGTCGTCGCCATGGTCGGCGGGCGCAATTACGGCCAGAGCCCGTTCAACCGCGCCACCCAGGCACGGCGCCAGCCGGGTTCGACCTTCAAGCTGTTCGTGTACCTGGCCGCGCTGCGTTCGGGCATGACTCCCGACACGATGGTGGACGACACGCCGGTGACCATCGGCGACTGGAAGCCAGCGAACAGCGACGGACGCTATGCCGGACCGATCACGCTGCGCCAGGCCTTTGCCAAGTCGAGTAACGTGGTCGCGGCGCGGCTGACCAACGAACTGGGCGTGCGCGCCGTGACCCGGGCGGCGCGCGACCTGGGCATTTCCACCCCGATCGGCAACGACGCGTCGATCGGGCTGGGCACTTCGGGCGTGTCGCTGCTCGAGCTGACCGCGGCCTATGCAGCGATCGCGAACGGCAGCTACCCGGTGCGGCCGAGCGGGCTCGATCAGGTGGAAGAAGCCGATGACTGGCTGGCCAAGCGGCTGGGCGGGGCGAGCCGGATTCCGGGCGGCGAGCTGGAGGATCTTCGCTCGCTGCTGGCAACGGTGGTGGAAGGCGGCACCGGGCGCAGTGCGGCGCTTCCCATTCCGGCGTTCGGCAAGACCGGCACGACGCAGGACGCGCGCGACGCGCTGTTCGTCGGCTGGGCGGGCGACTTGGTAGTGGGCGTGTGGATCGGCAACGACGACAATTCGCCGATCCCGGGCGCGTCGGGTGGCGGGCTGCCGGCGCGGATCTGGCGCGACTTCATGGTCCGCGCGATGGACCTGAAGCTGCCGCCGCCTCCGCCGGTCGAGGTTGAAGGCGACAATGCCGTCAGCCTGGACGATGTGCTGAACGGCGTCGGTGACATGATCGAGGGCGCCGGCATCGACACCGAAGTGATCGACCCGCGCGCCGCGCCCTTTGAGGGCGAGGAAGAGGCCGGTCCGCCGCTGCGGCGGGGCAACAGCCGGCGTGGCAGGGACGAGGAAGCAAGCGAAGGGGAGCCGCCGGAAGACGATCCGGGCTTCTGACGCGCGCACGACCGGTTGACGCCGGACCGCGCGCGGGCCCAAGGGACTGAGCATGCGCTTCTTTTCGGACAATGCCGCCCCGGTTTCCCCTCAGGTACTTCAGGCGATGCTGGAGGTGAACCAGCTCGACACTGCCTATGACGGCGATCGCTGGTCGAAGCAGCTGGATGGGCGCTTTTCCGAGCTGTTCGGCACGCAGGTTCGGGCGCTGTGGGTGCCGTCGGGCACCGCGGCGAACTGCCTGGCGCTGGCAGCCTTGTGCCCGCCGCATGGCGGGGTGCTGTGCTCGCGCGACGCCCATATCCAGAACGACGAATGCGGCGCACCCGAATTCTACACCCATGGCGCCAAGCTGATGCTGGTCGAGGGCCAGGGCGCCAAGATCACGCCCGAGGCACTGCGGGGCGTGCTCGGCAACATCCGCAACGACGTGCACCAGGTGCAGCCGCACGCGATCTCAATCACCAACGCGACCGAATATGGGCTGGTCTATACGCCCGAAGAAGTAGCGGCCATCGGCGACGTCGCGCGCGAGCGCAAGCTGGGGCTGCACATGGACGGGGCGCGCTTCGCCAATGCCGTTGCGCATCTCGGCTGCCATCCCGGCGACGTGACCTGGCGCGCGGGCGTCGACGCGCTCAGCTTCGGCTTCGTCAAAAATGGCGGAATGAGCGCCGAAGCGCTGATCTTCTTCAAGCCCGAACTGGCCGACGTGACCTTGTACCGACGCAAGCGCGCCGGGCTGCTGCTGTCCAAGGGGCGTTATCTGGCGGCGCAGATCCTGGCGATGCTCGACGGCGACCTGTGGCTCGAAAACGCCCGAGCCGCCAACGTGGCCGCGCAGCTGCTTGCCGACGCGGCGGGCGCGCACCGGCTGGTGCACCCAGTTGAGGCGAACGAAGTGTTCCTGAAGGCGACGCCGGAAGAAGCGGCGGGGCTGCGCGCGCTCGGCTTCGACTTTTATGACTGGGCGCCAGGCGAAGTGCGGCTGGTGACCAGCTGGGATCAGGCGGAAGCGGCGGTCCGGCCGCTGGCGGACGCGATCGCGAAGCTGACGTGAGGCGCATCCTCTTGCACGCCAAGCCGATTGTCGAGCCGCCGGTTGAACCCGTGCCGCCGCGTTCGGCCCGGCTGGAGGTGCTGGTCCCCTTCGTCCTGGTCACGCTGATCTGGGGATCGACCTGGCTGGTGATCCGCGATCAGCTGGCGGTCGTGCCGCCCAGCTGGTCGGTCTGTTACCGGTTCGTGATCGCGGGCGTGGTGATGCTCGGCTGGGCGATCGCGCGCGGCGACGGGCTCCGGCTGCCCTTGAGCGGCGTGCTGTTTGCCACATGCCTGGGCGTCGCCCAGTTCGTGCTCAACTTCAACTTCGTCTATCGCGCCGAGCTGCACATCACCTCGGGCGTGGTGGCGGTGGTCTATGCGCTGCTGCTGGTGCCCAATGCCATTCTCGCCCGCCTTTTCCTCGGCCAGAAGATGGGCCGCCAGCTGATCACCGGATCGGTGGTCGCGATGGCGGGTGTCGCGCTGTTGTTCATCCACGAAGCGCGGCTGAGCGCGGCCGGAACCGGCGCGGCGATGATCGGCATCGGCACGGCGGCGCTCGGCGTGTTGGCCGCCTCGACCGCCAATGTCATGCAGGCGACCCGCTGGGCCAGGGCCTATCCGATGTCGACCGCGCTGGGCTGGGCGATGCTGATCGGCGCAGGGGTGGACGCGGCGTTCGCGTGGAGCACGGTGGGTGCGCCGGTGATCGAGACGCGGTGGAGCTATCTCGCCGGCATCCTGTATCTGGGCGTGCTGGGTTCGGCCTTGAGCTTCAGCATCTATTACCAGCTAATCCGCGTCATCGGGCCGGCCAAGGCGGCCTATACCAGTGTGCTGATCCCGGTGATCGCGATGCTGCTGTCGACGGTGTTCGAAGGGTATCGCTGGTCGCTGCTGGCGGGCGGCGGCGCGGTGCTGGTGATGGCGGGACTGGTGATCGCGCTCAGAGCGCGCAGGCCCAACCGGTAATCGGGGTAGCGCGGGCGCCAGCCGAGCACGCGCTTGGCCTTGCCGTTGGCGACGCGGCGATTCTCGGCGTAGAAAGCATGTGCCTGTGGGCTTAGGTTGGCCTTCTCGAGCGGAACCAGCGGCGGTACCGACAGCCCAAGCAGCCGGCAGGCATAAGCGACAACGTCGCTCTGCGGCGCGGGTTCGTCGTCGGCGAGATTGTAGGGGCCCGGCGGACCATCGAAGCCGGCGATCACGCCCGAGATAATGTCGTCGGCATGGATGCGGCTAAAGACCTGGCCGGGCACGTCGATGCGCCTGGCTTCCCCCCGCACCACCCGCTCCAGCGTCGAACGGCCCGGGCCATAGATGCCCGGCAGGCGAAAGATGCGGGCATTCGGCAGCGCCGCCCAGCCGGCGTCGGCAACCGCGCGGGCACCGCGGCGGCCCGTGCCGGTGGGGGCATGCTCGTCCACCCAGGCGCCGCCAGTGTCGCCATAGACGCCAGTGGCGGAGAGGTAGCCGAGCCAGGCCGAAGCGTTCGCGAGGTCCGCTCCGTAGGCTTGGAGGACGGGGTCGATGTCACCCGCCGGGGGGATGCTAGAAAGAATGTGTGTCGCGTTTGCGATTTCGAACCCGACCCGGTCCCGGTCGCCAAGCGGCAAGTCGCCGTCGCGGGTAACCGTCGCGATGCGCCAGCCGCGCGGAGCGAGACGCGCAATCAACCTTGAAGCGGTGTAGCCGGGGCCGAAGATCAGCAGGCGCATGTCTGTTTCAGCTTAACCAAGAGCGGTTCCACGGCGAAGGCCGGGGCCCAGTTGCCATGATGTCGCGAGGGTGTTCGACGATCTCCAGATACGCCGAAGCTGAGCCCCGGCCTGCGCCGGGGAACTGGTTGGATGTCGCAATCGGACGGCTACTTCGCGCCATCGCCACCAAACAGCGTCCCGAAAAAGTCCCCCTTGTTCCAGCGCGGCCGTTCGTCCGCGTCGGCGATCGCCCGGGCGGCGGCGTAATTCACTCGCATGAACTTGGCTGCCGAGGCCCAGTTGAAGGGCAAGTTCATCTGGTCGGAGGGTTGGTGATAGTCGTCGTCGAGGAACAGCCGCTGCGCCGCCGCCCCCTCGCCCCCCGGGCCGGTATCCACCGAGACCGCCGGGATGCCGGCCTGCACGAAGCTGTAATGGTCCGAGCGGACGAAGAACATCTCCTCGGGCGACGGGTCGGGCACGACCTTCAGCCCCTCGCCCGCCGCGGCAGCCGCAAGCGCGGGTCCGAGCGTCGAACGCTCGCCGCCCAGCACGACGAGGTCCTGGAGCGGATAGGTAAGGATCGGCATGTCGAGGTTGATGTCGGCGACCAACGCCTGCCGCGGCACCGTCGGGAAGTTGGCGAAGTAGCTCGAGCCGACCAGCCCCTTTTCCTCGGCGGTCAGCGCCACGAACAGGATCGATCGGCGTGGCTTCACGCCATCGGCCTGGAAGCGCCGGGCGACCTCCAGGATCGTGGCGATGCCTGCGGCATTGTCCATCGCCCCGTTGTAGATCGTGTCGCCGTCCACCGCCTGCCCCACGCCGACATGGTCGAGATGCGCGGACAGGACGAGATACTGGTGCTTGAGCGCAGGATCGCTGCCCTCGAGCACGCCAATCACGTTGCGGCTGTCCAGCATGCGGGTGCGCGTGGTGTTCGCGATGCGCAGCGTGCCGGCGAGCGGGCCGGTGGGCAGCCGCGTGCCCGCTTCCTCCGCCGCCATCACTGCGCGCCACTGCAGGCGCGAGCCGGCAAACAACTTTTCCGCACCCGCACGGCTGACATAGCCGGCCACCGGTGCACCGGGCGCGATCATGTGCGCCTTGCCGTCCGCCCCGGCCCAGCCGAAGCGTTCGTAACTCCAATAGGGTGCCAGTGCGTCGAACGCATAGTCGGCGCGGCTGGCCGCGGACTCCAGGATCAGCACCGCCTTGGCACCGCGCGCCTGGGCCAGCCGCGCCTTTTGATCGTCGTTGCCGAAATGCGCGGCGATGTCGGTCGACAGGCCCTTGGGCACGCCCGCGAAGATCGCGACGATCTTCCCGCGCACGTCCAGGCCCTGGTAATCGTCGCGCCCGCTTGCCGGATCGACGATGCCATAGCTGGCGAACATCATCGCCCCCTGCGCGGCAAAGTCGGCAGCGGCGGGCACGGGCTCGTTCAGGAAATCGGTGCCGGAGATGAGCGGGAGCGGCTTGCCCGCACGAGTCAGCGTCCACTTCGACTTGTCTGGGCGATAGCCGACCAGGCGCACGGGCTGGAACCAGCCACCATCCGCGCCCGCCGGCTTCAGCCCCGCGCCGAGCATCTGCGCCGCGACATAATCGGCGGCGATGTCGAAGTCCCGCGTGCCGGCCTCCCGGCCATGCAGGCTATCCGCTGCGAGGAACTGGATATGTCCCTTGAGCGCAGCTTGATCGGGGGGGAGCTGCTGCGCCTGCGCGACCGGGGCGAGCAGCGCCAACAGCGCCAGCGCCCCCAACCATATCGCCGCGCCAAGCCGAGCTTGGCGGCTCGGCACCCGCCCCCGGCCCCTCCCTTGCAGGGAGGGGAGACGGCGGGATACGGTCACTTGGCGCCGGGACCGTTGTAGAAGGTGCCGAAGAAATCACCCTTGTTCCACAGCGGGCGCTGGTCGCCATCGGCGATCGCGCGGGCAATGCGATAGTTCACATCGACGAAGCGCACGCCCGATTCCCAGTTGATCGGGACGATGCCGATCTGGTCGGAAGGCTGGTGGTAGTGATTTTTCATGAAATCATCGATCGCCGCGCGGCCCGGACCGCCGGCCCCCGGCCACAGGAAGACCGAGGGCACACCCTTCTTCACGAAGTTATAATGGTCGGAGCGGGTAAAGATCGATTCACCGGGCAACGGATCTTCCGACAGCGTCACGCCGATCGCCGCGCCTGCCTTCTCCACGATCGGGCCCAGCGTCGAATGCTGGGCGCCGTACACCACGATGTCCTGGAACTTGTAGGTGATGATCGGCATGTCGAGATTGACGTCGGCGACGATCGTGCCCGGCACCGTGGGGTGATTGGCGTAGTAATCGGAGCCGACCAGCCCCTTTTCCTCCGCCGTGACTGCCAGGAACAGGATCGAACGGCGCGGCTTGCTGTTGTCCGCTTTGAACCGCTTGGCTTCTTCGATCAGCGAGGCGATGCCCACCGCGTCGTCCAGCGCGCCGTTGTTGATCGTGTCGCCCGCCGCATCCGCCTTGCCCACGCCGATATGGTCGAGGTGGCCCGAAAGCACGACGACTTCCTTCGCCAGCGTGGGATCGCTGCCGGGCAGGAAGCCCGCGACATTGTAGCTGGTGATCGGCGTCAGCGCGGTCTTGGACGTGACGGTCAGCCTGGCCGGGAGGTCGATCGCCTTGAACACCGCGCCGTCCTTTTCGGCCTGCTTGGCGATCGTGGTCCAGGGCGTGCGCGCACCGGCAAACAGCTTGGCCGCGCCCGCCTTGCTCAGGATGCCGAGCGACGGTACCCCGGGCACGGGAATGTGGCCGGTGCCGTCGGGGTTGCCCCAGGTGACGCGCGGCCGGTCCCAACCGGCGCGCATCGCAGCGACAGGATAATTTCCCCGTCCGCCGAGCGTCGATTCGAGCTGGATATAACCAACGGCGCCGTGGCGTGCGGCGATCTCGGCCTTGCTCGACGCGCTGGAGAAGTGCGCGCCTTCCTCTTCGGGGAAGCTGCTCGGCGCGCCGGGGAAGAAGGCGACGATCTTGCCCTTGGCGTTGATGCCCTTGTAATCGTTGCGGCCCAGCCCTTCGATGCCATAGCCGACGAACACCACCGGCGCGGTAAGGTTGAAGGTCGGCGTCTCCGGGTTGGCGCCGGGCAGATAGTCGTCACCAAAGGTCAGCGTGACCGTTTGGCCGCGCTTGCCCGCCACCATCATGCTGCCCTGGTCGGCAGCCTTGTAGCTGACCAGCGGCACCTTTTGCAGGAACGATCCCTGATCGCCCATCGGCTTCAGCCCGGCGGCGTAGAATTGCGCGGCGACATATTGGGCGGCGATGTCGAATTCCGGGGTGCCCGCCTCGCGGCCCTTCAGCGCGTCGGAGGCCAGGAACATCACATGGCTCTTCAATGCCGCCTGGTCGGCGGGCAGCTCTGCGTTCAGGACGGCGTTCTTCTGTGCCGGTGTTTGATCCTGCGCGCAGGCGATGGAAACAGGCAGCACGGCAAGGGTAAGCGGCACAAACAGTCGAAGCATTCGGGAAAGTCCTCGAAAGACTGAAACTTGGTCATCGGTAGCATCGTGCCGCCCATAGGCAAGCGGCCAGTTTTGTTGTGGCGGCGCGGGGACTTCGTCCTATATCGCTGCGCTATGGCAGACGCTCAGATCGCAACCCAGGTTCCCCATGTAATCCGCCGCGAGGACTATAGGGCGCCCGACTGGTGGGTGCCGGAAATCGCGCTCGATTTCGACCTGGATCCCGCCGCCACGCGCGTGCGGGCGGCGCTCAGCGTGACGCGCAACGGCGACCATGCCCGGCCGCTGGTGCTGGACGGTGACGGGCTGACGCCGCTGTCGGTTAAGGTGGACGGCGTGGAAGCGCAGGGCTGGTCGCTTAACGGCGGCAATCTGGTGGTTCCGCTCGGCGGCGGCGCCCATGTGGTCGAAACCGAAGTCGAGATCGCGCCGGAGCGCAACACGCAGCTCGAAGGGCTTTATGCTTCGGGGGGAATTCTCTGCACCCAGTGCGAGGCGGAGGGCTTCCGCCGCATCACCTTCTTCCCCGACCGGCCGGACGTCCTGAGCCGGTACAAGGTACGGATGACCGCCGACAAGGCGCGCTTTCCCGTGCTGCTCGCCAACGGCGATCCGATCGCGCAGGGGGAGGGCGAGGGCGGCAGGCATTGGGCCGAGTGGCACGACCCCTTCCCCAAGCCCTGCTACCTCTTCGCGCTGGTCGCGGGCGATCTGGTTGCCAATACCGGCAGCTTCCGGACGATGTCGGGCCGCGACGTGCAGCTCGGCATCTGGGTTCGCCAGCCCGATCTCGCCAAGACTGACCATGCGCTCGCAGCGCTCAAGCTGTCGATGGCCTGGGACGAGAAGGTCTATGGCCGCGAATATGACCTGGATGTGTTCAACATCGTCGCGGTGGACGATTTCAACTTTGGCGCGATGGAGAATAAGGGGCTGAACGTCTTCAACAGCCGCTACATCCTCGCCGATCCCGACACCGCCACCGACTATGATTATGACGCGATCGCCACGGTGGTGGCGCATGAATATTTCCACAATTGGTCGGGCAATCGCATCACCTGCCGCGATTGGTTTCAGCTCAGCCTCAAGGAAGGCTTCACGGTCTTTCGCGACCAGAGCTTTTCCGCTGACCAGGGTTCAGCGGCGGTCAAGCGGATCGAGGATGTGCGCGGCCTGCGCGCCAGCCAATTCCCAGAGGACGCCGGCCCGCTTGCGCATCCGGTGCGTCCCGATGAATATATCGAGATCTCGAACTTCTACACGGCGACGATCTATAACAAGGGCGCCGAAGTTATCCGGATGATGCACACGATCTTGGGCCCGACCAAGTTCCGCGAAGCGACTGACCTGTATTTCGAGCGGTTCGATGGCACCGCCGCCACGTGCGAGGACTTCGTGGCCTGCATGGAGGAAGCCGGTGGCGTCGATCTGGAGCAGTTCCGCCGCTGGTACACCCAGGCCGGCACGCCGCGCGTCTCGGCCGATCTGGCGATGGACAATGGCAAGGCCCGTCTGACGCTGCGCCAGAGCGTGCCCGCCACCCCGGGCCAGAGCGTAAAGGAGCCGATGGTGCTGCCCTTGAAGCTCAAGCTGTTCGGCGCCGAGACCGGCCGCGCGATGGGCGACGAGCAACTGGTGCTGCTGAAGGAAGACACCAGCGAATTGGTGTTCGAGAACCTGACCGAACAGCCGGTGCTGTCGATCAACCGCGGCTTCTCCGCCCCGGTGGTGGTGGAGACCAATCGCACCGCTGCCGACCTGGCCTTCCTATCGGCGCATGACGACGATCCCTTCGCCCGATACGAGGCGATGCAGCAGCTGATGCTCGACACCTTGGTCGCCTCGGTGGCCAGTGGCGGCACCGATCACGGCGCGGTGATCGAAGCGGTGCGCAACACGCTGACCGATCCGGCGCTCGACCGCGCCTTTATCGCCGAAGCGGTGGTGCTCCCCTCCGACAGCTTCATCGGCGACCAGATGGCGGTGGTCGATCCCGACGCGATCTTCCGCGCCCGCGAAGCGCTGCGCCGCGACCTCGGCACCGCGCTTGGCGACCAGTGGCGCGCGGCGTACGAAGGCAGCATCGCCAACCGTTTCGAATATTCCCCCGCGGCCAAGGGCGCGCGCCGCATCCGCTCGGTCGCGCTCGGCTATATCGCCGCCAGCGGGGCGCAGGACGCGCCGCAACTCGCCTTCGATCAGTTCACGGGCGCCGACAACATGACCGACCGCCAGGGTGCGCTCAGCACGCTCGCCAACGGCCAGTCGCCGCTGCGCGAACAGGCGCTGTCGGCCTTTTATGACCGCTATCGCAGCAACGGCCTGGTGCTCGACAAATGGTTTCAGACCCAGGCGCTGTCGTCGCGCGACGACACCGGCGAGGTGGTACGGGCGCTGGCGGCGCATCCCGCCTTCACGCTCGCCAACCCGAACCGCGCGCGCTCGCTGATCGGCGCGTTCAGCGTCAACCAGCGTGCGTTCCACCATGCCTCGGGCGAGGGCTACCGCTTCGTCGCCGACCAGCTGATCGCGCTCGACAAGCTCAACCCGCAGACCGCGGCCAAGCTGCTGCCGCCGCTCGGGCGGTGGAAGCGGTTCGACGCACGCCGCGGGGCGGCGATGCGCGCCGAGCTGGAACGGATCGTCGCCACGCCGGGGCTGAGCAAGGACAGCTTCGAACAGGCGTCCAAGTCGCTCGATTGAGCGCGCCCCAAGCGCGGCAACTGGTTGCCGCCGGAAATCGCGTGTAAGCGCGCAGGCGAAAATCTGCGCCGCTGCCGGAGATTGCGCGTGAACGATCGATGACTGCCGCAACGATCCAGCCAGACGGGCATCGACCGTTCGGACTGGCGCTACGTGAAGCTCTGCGCCGACGCCCGCCCCTGGTCTGGGCGATAGCGCTGCCCATCCTCCTGGCGCTGCTTTCGATGGTGCGCCCGATCGACCATGACGAAAGCCAATATGTCGCCGCGGCGGTGCTGTCGGGCGAAGGGTTCTTGCCGTACCGCGACTATGCCTATCTCCAAACGCCGCTCCAGCCGCTGCTGTTCGCCCCGATCGTGCGGGTCATGGGGGAATTGGCATATCCCGGCCTCCGGCTGATCAACGCGCTCCTCGGCGCGCTTGCGATCTTCTTCGTCTATCGCGCGGCACGCTCGGCACGCGTCCCAGCCGGGGCCGCGCTGGTGGCGAGCTGTCTGCTGGCGAGCACCGACATCTTGTTGTTCGGCACCGGCGTCGCCCGCAACGACGCCCTGCCGCTCGTCTTCTTCACCGGCGCATTGTGGCTGATCCTGGCGGGCGAGACCCGCCGTACGCCGGCCATGGCTGCCGCAATCGGGCTGCTGCTGGCGGCCGCGGCGGCGGTGAAGGCGAGCTATGCGCTGCCGGCCGCGGCCTATGGAATGTGGGCGCTGTGGCACCGCGATCATCGTCCGTTGTGGGTCGCGCTGGGCGCAGCGGTTCCGACCGGGCTGGTCCTGCTTCTTGCGGCACAGGCACCCGATGCGTTCCTGTTCGGCGCCTTCACCTTCCCGGCCGACGCACCGGCGCAATATTATGCGAGCGGCGGGCGCGCCTATAAGCTCACGCTCGGCTTTCGCGTTCTCGACCTTCTGAAGTTCCTGGCGTTGGGCGCGGCATTGCCCGCGCTCGCGGTGGTGGCGTGGCCGCGACTGCGCCGCGCGCGAACCGACACGCTGCTCGACGTGCTGATCCTCGCAGGGCTTTTATCGGCCGTGCTTCCCGAGCCGACCTGGCGGCAATATCTGTTGCCCGTGCTGCCACCGCTTTTCCTGCGCCTGGCACGGATCTGGCGGATCGAAGCGCCCGGCGCAAAGCAGCGCGCGATCTTCGCCGTCTTCGCGTTCGCCGGGCTCGTGCCGACACTGCTCGCGCTGGGCGCCGCGGCGCGCGATGGCGTGCCCATGGCGCGCGCGCTGAGGGAAGGCGACGCGATCCAGCGCATACTCGATGCCGAACAGGCCACCGGGCCGGTCGCCACCCTGGCACCGCATCTGTTGCCGGCCGCGGCACGCCTGCCCGACCGGCGCTTCGCATCGGGGCCGTTCTACTTTCGCAGCAAGGGGCTGCTGCCCGCCGACGACGAGGCGCGCTTCCACCTGATCTCGGCCGCACAGTTGCGGCCGAGCGACCTTCCGGGGATCGTACTGCTCGGCGGTGAGGGCCAATGGGCTGGCGGTGACCCCGCGCTGGATGCGCTGGTGGCCCGCGTCGCGGCGGCGCGACCGATGCGCGTGCTGCAGCTAGAGGGCAGCTCCTTGCGGGTGCTGCTGCTCGGCCCGCCTCACGCGGCGCGAACGCGCCCGCGCGTTTCCAGCAACCCTTCGTAATAGGCCATCAACTCGGCCGCATGGTCGTGATCGCTGCGCACCTGCCCCGCGGCGGCGCGTGCGGCGGCGCGCAACGTCAGCGGATCGCGCGCCGCCATGCGGCGAATGGCATCGGCGGCTGAAAGCGCGTCGCGCGCGGCATAGGTTTCGGCATAGACCGGGTCCGCCAGTTCGGCGAAGCCGCCTTCATCCGGACCGATCAGCGGCAGACCCGATGCCAGCGCTTCGGACGCGACGAGCCCGAACGGCTCGGCATCGGAGCCGTGGATCAGTGCGTCGCAGCTTGCCATGATTCGCGACAGCCGGACGCGATCATAGACCGGGCGGAAGATGCGGATATGCGGACTGTCGGCAATCCGTTCCTCCAGCTTGCGGCGTTCCGGCCCGTCGCCGATCAGGATGAGGCCGACCGGCAGGTCGGTCGCGGCGGATTCGACCGCATCGATCACCAGCGGCCAGCGCTTTTCCTTGTGATGCCGGCCGAGCCCCAGCAGCAGATGTCCCCCGGGCGGCAACCCGCATTGTTCAAGCAGCGACACGCGCAGCTTCTCGTCACGCAAGTCCGGTGAGAACCAGCTGCGCTCGATCCCCAGCGGCATCGATGCGTCGACGTGCATGCCACGCCGGCGAAAGCGCTTGGCAAGCGCAGGGCCATTGGTGACGAACGCGTCATAATAGCCAAGGAAGCGGTTGAAGTAGCTCGTGTACCAGGCAAAGGCCTGCTCCACCTGAATCGGCGTCGCGACGCTGTCGAGCCAGCGCTGCGGATAGGCGCCGATCTGGTCGCCATGCGCGAAAAAGACCTTGAGCGCGGCGCCCTGCCATTGCCCCACCGTCCAGCCGGGGCGCCAGGGCGAGCTGGTCTCGACGATGTCCGGCTGCAGCTCGTCGAGCAGCTCCCAGATCGGTTCGTCGCGCACGAAGATGCAGTAATTGCGGTCGAGGATCAGCGGGGGCGATTTGATCCAGATGATGCGCCCGCCGCCGGGGCGATCCTCCACGGCGTTCTGCAATCCGGGGGCAAGGACCGTGAGTTCATGACCCATATCGGCCAGGATACCCATCTTGCGGTCGAGATAGGTGCGTACGCCGCCGCCCGTGGGCGAATAGAATTCGTTGACGTCGACGATACGCATCTGGCGAGCGGGATCAGAGCGGGCCGAAGCCGCCCAGTCCCTTCAGATACTGCGCATGGATCGTGATCTGGCCGCCCGAGGCTGGAACATTGACCAGCGCCTGCCGCAGCTTGGGCCGGCTGCGGCCGAGCCGCTGATTGCTGGGGAAGCCGGCGCCGTCCTGCCAGAAGTTGAACTTGTTCTTGCCGTCGCGGTCATGGGTGAAGAGCACCGCCCATTGCCCCGCGCTGGGCGCGCGGATGCACAGCTTCACCGTGCCCGCCGATGGCATGCTGCTCCACACCCGGCGGAACGGCTTGCCTTCCTTCTTCAAGTCACGATCGTCCTTGAGGAAGTCCGCTTCGTTGGCGGGATATATTTCCAGCTTCAGAAGGCCGGTGCGGTCCTTCAGCCCGTCCACGTTCACATACAGACGCGGCCCGGCACCCGCGGCGCACGACCCATCCATCCAATCCTGCGCGGAGGCGGCGGCGGGAAGCGCACAAGCGGCAAGCCCAAGCGCGGCGAACAGGGGAAAGCGAGACATCAAAGAATCCTCTTGATCAGAGCATGCAGGCCAAAGCCTGCAATCAGCGCCACGTGGCAGAGCAGCGCCAGGCCGGCGATCAGCGCCATCAGCTCCGAAAGCGCCTGCCCCTGGCCGATCACCATGATGGCGAATGTCGCGAAGACGAGCTCCTTGTTCGGCACCAGCGGCAGCCGCCATGCGAGCAGGCGCCCCGCCGCCAGGAACAGCCACGTGCCCAGCGCCACGTCCGGCATGGCGAAACGCCAGGCGAGCGCAATGGAAATGGCGCCGACGATCAGCCGCATGCAGTGGACGCCAAAGATCCACCACAGCGTGCCCCGCGGCAGGGAGAAGACCCGCTTGGAAAACAGCATGAACGGCACCGAGGTACCGATGATCACCGCGATCGAACCGAGCACTGCCTTTTGCTGGATCGCCGTGAGCAGGCTGATGCCCAGGGGCAATGCGAGCGCCACCACCCCAAGCGTCACGGCATTGCCCGCGATCGCCGACAGGATGGTCACATCCTTCACCGCGCCAAAGGGCGCCGCCACCATCTGCGTGCGCTGCCGCGCCCAGGCGTAGAAATAAGCTTCGCCCGTATAACCGAACAGCACTTCGTTCGAGATGCGCTTCTTGTGGAGCGCGGCCATGCCGGCCAGCGGGATCCGCCACAGCCGGCGGAAGATGATGTAATCGAAGGTCGGCGGCCCGAGATAATAGATCGCGAACACGATGTAGAAGAGCGGGTTTGTCGGCGCGGCCTTGCTGAGCCCGACCAGGCCGGCATCGAACAATTCGCGCGCCAGTCCGGCGACCATCAGCAGCGTCAGCGCGCCGCCAAGGAATATCGGCCAACGCCGTTTGATCTTCTCCACCGGCTCCAGGCCCGCCAGATCGGGGCCAGCCGTCAAGGACGGGGCTTCGACAACGCTGGTGTTCACCGAAGCCTCCACAACCGGGCTAGTCACTGATACTCGTTCTTCGCTCTGTTCGCCCGCCCATGTGCCGGGACCATCGGCCCAGCGTATATGCGGTGTGTGCTGAATGACAGCAGAATGCGGTTTATTGCGGGGACGAATTTGGCCTAAGCGTGGCAAACCGCAATTGCCCATGCCCCAGCACATCCCGCCGCCCGCCAACCACATCCTCAGTTTCGCCCAGAGCCTGCGCGGCGGCGGCGTCGAACGGGCGATGCTGCGCATGGCGGCAGGCTGGCTGGACGTGGGGCGGCGCGTGACGCTGGTGCTGGGAAGCCGCGAGGGACCGCTCGCCGGCGAACTTCCCCCCGGTCTCGACATCGTCGCGCTGCACGATGCGCGCTATCGGGCGATGATCGCCGCTGCCGGGGACGTGCGGGCCATGGCGCCCGACATCCTCTTCTGCCCGGGGAACCATTACACCGGGGTCGCGGCGGCAATCCGGCTGCGGCTGGGCGGTAGCTCCCCGCCGATTGTGGGCAAGATATCCAATGCACTGGTGCGCCCGGAGCTCGGCCGCGCCGCGGCCTGGGGCTATCGCCGCTGGCTGCGGCTGCATCCGCGCTTCCTCGACCAGGTGGTGGCGATGACGCCGGCAATGGCGGCGGAGGCGGTGGCGGAAATGAAGATAACGCCAGACCGAGTCAGCGTGATCGCCAATCCGGCGGCGCGTCTGGTGCCCGGTGCCGTCCTCCCCCCGCTGCCGCCGGGGCGCTACATCGCCGGCGTGGGCAGGCTGGAGCCGCAGAAACGCTGGGATCGCGTCATCGCGGCCTTGCCGCATCTCGCGGACAAGGCCGTGTCTTTGTTGATCCTGGGCGAAGGCAGCCTGCGTGGAGCGTTGGAAGCGCAGGTTGCTGCGCTGGGCCTGGAGAACCGCGTCTTCCTGCCCGGCCATGCCGCCGACCCGCTACCGGTGCTGGAACGGGCCACGGTCGCGGTGCTGGCGTCGGACTTTGAAGGCGTGCCCGGCGTGCTGCGCGAGGCTCTGTCGGTCGGCACCCCGGTTGTGAGCACCGACTCCAGCGTCGCCGTGCGTGAGATCGTCCACCTGCCCGCCTTGGGGACGGTCGTCGCGCGCGATGACGCCGGCGCGCTGGTCGCGGCTTTGGACGGCTGGCTGACGCCGGGGCGCACGCGCCCTGCGCCGCAGATCGCGTCCGGCGATCCGGTCCGCGACTATCTGGCGCTGTTCGACCGGCTCGCGGCTCAGCGCATCCGGTAGCGGACCCCGAGCCACAGCGTGCGGGGTGTCGCGCGCTCGACGATGCCTGCGCCGCTGATCGTCGCCTCGACCCGCGCATCGCTCAGATTCTCGGCGCGCGCTTCCACCGAAAGGCTGTCCGTCACGGGGGCGGAGACGACCGCGTCGAACGTCACGGCGTCGGCCAACGCGCGGCCGTTCTGATCGTCCTCGAACTGCGGGCCGATATAGCGTGCCGTGAGCGATCCGCCGAGCGCGTCGCGGAACCAGGCGAGCGTGGCGGAGGCCTGATGCTCCGCGGTCTGGGCGGGACGTAGCCCGTCAAGCGGCGCGGCGAGACCCGAGGCATGCACGCGCGCGTCGGTATAGGCGTAGGACGCCGACAGGCTGAGCGGGCCTTGCACAACGCGTCCGTCCAGTTCGACGCCGCGCGCCTCGACCGCTTCGAGATTCTGGCGCTGGCGGTAGACGCCGGCGGCGGACACGAAGCCCGCCAGCGGGAAGGTCCCGGGGCCGTTCGCCACCGTGACGTTGGCGATGGCGTTGTCGACTCGGCTCCAATAGGCGGTGGCACGCAGGGTAACCGCGCTTGCCGGGCGCCAGTCGAGCCCGGCCTCGGCGCCGATCAGCCGTTCGGGATCGAGTTCGGCATTGGGCGCGGTCGCATCGGCGCCGGCGCGGAACGGGCGATACAGTTCGTTCAGCGTGGGCAGTCGCCATCCGCGGTAGGCCGCCGCGCGCAGCGTCACGCTGCCGGCTTCGAAGGCCGCACCAGCCCGCCAGGTCGCTTCCCAGCCGCTGCGGTCGGCAAAAGCGAGGTCGGTGAGCAGCGCCCCGCCGGCGAGCGGACGCTCCACCAGCGATCCATCGGTGATCGTCCAGCGATCGATTCGCCCGCTCACGTTGAGCGTCAGCGCACCCGATTCGAAGCTGCCATCGGCAAAGCCGCCCAGCGTGGTGCTTTCGCCGCCCGCTTGCCGCTGGCGCGTGGGCGCGCCGCTCACAAAGGTATAGCGCTCCTGCGTGCGGCCCGACACGTTGCGAACGTCGCCGCCCAGGCGCAGCGTGACGCCGCCGCCCACCGGCGGCTGGATCTCGAAGCGGCCGCCGATGCCGGTGGCGGGGACATTATACTGGTCCAGCGTCGCGGTCGCGGCAGTGCGCGCGACGTTCACGCTGGCAAAGCCGCTCGCAAAGCTGCGGGTCTGGAGATAGGCGAGCGCTGACCAGCCCCATTCGCCCCGGTTCACCAGCCGCAGGCTGGCGTCGGCGCCGTCGCTGCGCACGTCGGTGAAGTCGATGCCCCGGTCGCGCCGATCGCGAAAGCCCGATAGGTTCGCCTGAAGCTCGGTTCCCGCGCCGACATCGAACACGCTGCGCAGCGCCACGCTCGCCTGCTCGTACGGGGCGGGCCGGTCGGCGGGCCCACGATCCCCCGCGACGATCGGCGTGAACCCGTCGCCGCGGGTGAACTGGGCCGCCGCGGTGACGAAGCCTCCGGAAAGCGCCGCCGAAGCCACCGCCGCCGCATCCAGGCTGTCGCGGCTGCCATAATCGGCGCGCAGCAGCAGCGGGCCGAGATCGCCGGGGCTGCCGCTGACAAGCTCCACCGTGCCGGCCAGCGCGCCGGGCCCGGCAAAGCCGCTGCCGCCGCCGCGCGTGACGCGGACGCTCGCAAGCCGCTCGGGAAGATAGGCGGGAAAGGCCACCCAGCCGCCGAACGGGTCGGTCTGCGGCACGCCGTCCAGTACCACCAGCGCGCGGCTAGACGCGTTGCCGCCCAGCCCGCGCAGCGTGACGCCCTGGCTGGTCGGATGCGCCGAGCGCGAATCGGACCGGCGGAACTGGGCGATGCCGGCAACGTCGCGCAGCACGTCCTCCAGCCGCCCGCTCGCGGTATTCGCCAGGCGCTCGCGGTCGATCACCACCACATCATACGCCGCCTCGCCCGGCGGCACATCGAGCCCGCGCCCGGTGACGACCACCTCCTGCGGCTCGGTGTCGGGCACCTCCTGCGCCAGCGCGGGGCCGGCCAGCAGCAGTCCCGCGGAACAGGCAAGATACTTCATCAGGGTGCAACTCGATTCGGATGGGCCTCGGCGAACGCCGGCAGGGCGCAGGCGGCGGCATCGGCCGCCACCAGCTTGGGAAACGCGTCCAGCGGCGCGCCGAAACGCCGCGCGTTGAACATCTGGGGCACCAGGAAACAGTCGGCGATCCCCGGCGCGTCACCGCCCAGATACAGGCCGTTGCCCGCCATCGCCTCCAGCGCCGCGAAGCCTTGCGCGATCCAATGCCGCGTCCAGGCGTCGCGCCGCGCCTCGTCCAGCCCGCCTTCGTTCTTCAGCCAGCGCATCACCCGCAGATTGTTGAGCGGGTGGATGTCGGCTCCGATGACCATCGTCTGGGCCAGCGCCTCCGCCCGCGCGTCGGGATCGGCCGGGATCAGGCGCGGGTCGGGATAGCGCGCGTCGAGCCAGTCGATGATCGCCAGGCTCTGCGTGAGCACGCGCCCCTCGGCCTCCAGCGCCGGCACGAACCCTTGCGGATTGCGGGCAAGATGCTCGGGACTGCGCTGCTGGTCTTCCAGCAGCATGACATGGCGGCGCGCATAAGCGACGCCCTTCAGCGCCAGCGCGATGCGCACGCGATAGGCCGCGGACGAGCGGAAATAATCGTAGAGCAGCATGTGCCCCTCCCCTTTCGCTGCCAAACCTCAGGGTTGGGGTGATGGTTCCGCCAAGGGGGGTATCGCGCCGCCGGTGTCGCGATGCCCCAGCCGCCAGCGAAAGCGGCGACGCAGGTCCGAAAGCCCCGCCGCGCGCTCCGCCTCGCTTTCCAGCGCGACCTTGATCATCGCCACCATCGGGTCAGCCAGCGCCAGCCCCATCACGCCGAACAGCGTGCTCGCCAGGATCTGTGAGGAGAGGGTCAGCGCCGGCGGCAGGTCCACCGTTCGCCGGGCGATCAGCGGGATCAGCACATAGCCGTCGAAATTCTGCACCGCGAAATAGATGGCGATCGCCCACAGCCCCTGATCCTGCCCGGCGCTGAACCCCACCGATACCATCAACAGCCCGCTGATGAACGCGCCGATATTGGGAATGAAGGCCAGGATGCCGGTGATGATGCCCAGCAGCAGCGCCATCGGCACTCCGGCGATCCACAGCAGGATCCAGGTCAGCGTCCCTTCGAACACCATGCCGAGCAGCCGCCCGGCAAGCAAAAGGCGCAGCACGCGCGCCATGCGGCCGATGACGAGCGAGACGTGATCGCGCGCGTCGATCGGCACGAGCCATTGCAGCCCCCGCTCATAGATGCGCGGCTCCATCGCCACGAACAGCCCGATCGCGACGATCATCACCAGGCTGGCGCCGGCGCCGAGTACCGTGCCCACCGCCGAGGTCAGGCGCCCGACCGATCCCAGCGCCTGCTGCGCCATGCCGGTCAGGTCGGAGCGGCCCGGCATCAGGCCCAGGCTTGAAATCCAGCTGGCGACGCGGTTGCCCTGGATCTGCAACGTCTCGCGCAGCTGGCCGGCCTGCTGCGCGATCTGCATGCCGGTCAGGTAGAACGTGCCGAGGATGAACGCCGCGACCAGCAGCACGACGATCAACAGGCGCACGCCGCGCGGGATCGGCAGCACCCGCCCGAGCAGGCGCACGCCGCCATCGAGCATCGACGCGAGCACCAGCCCGGCAAAGATGATCAGCAGCGGCTGGATCAGCAGCACTATCAGCGCGATGGCGATGCCGAGCCCGAACCACACCGACGCGCGCTTCAGCTCGGCCCGCGTCATCGGGTCGCGCAGTTCGTTGGGCCCCGGTTCGCGGGTAACCTGGATGCCTTCGGCTTCAGGAACCCCGCTCGCCATCACTGCCCCTTGTTGGGGTGGAGCGAGCTGCCCGCACGCCCCTGGCGGAACGATCGCGGCCAGGTCAGCGGGTTGAGCGTGGCACTGCCGTCGAGCGAGAAGGTGATGAACTCGGCACGGCCGCCGATATTCTCCCACGGCACCGGCCCGCCCAGGCCATTCTCGGCAGTGGAGAAGCGGCTGTCGGCGCTGTTGTCGCGATTGTCACCCATCAGGAACACGCGTCCTTCGGGAACCCGGATCTCGGCGAACTCGTCGCCCGGGCTCCAGCCCTTGTCGATCGTGTCATAGGAACGCCCGTTGGGCAGCGTTTCGCGATAGATTGGCAGGCGGCACGCGGCACGCCCGCCGGAAAGCGCAACGCGGCGCCCGGGATAATGCTCTTCGTCGCAGCGCGTATTGGCGTCGGCGGGGATGTCGCGCTCGCCCAGCAAGCGGCGCGGCACGGCAGTGCCGTTCAGGTACACCACACCGGCGCGCACGCCGATCCGGTCGCCCGGCAGCCCGATCACGCGCTTGATGTAGTCGGTCTCGGATCCCGGCGGCGTGACGATCACGACATCGCCGCGCTCGGGCACGCGGCCAAACAGCCGCCCGGGCATGAACGGCAGCAAGTGAAAGGTCGGGGTGACGAACGAATAGCCATAAGGATATTTGGTGACCACCAGCCGATCGCCCACCAACAGGTTCGGCATCATCGATTCGGACGGGATGTAAAAGGGCTTGGCGATCAGGCTGTGAAAGGCGAGCACGCCCAGCACCAGCCACAGGATGCCGCGAACCTCGGCCCACCAATCGGTGCGGCGGCGGGCAGGCGTGTGTTCGTTCAAATCGAAATCCTGATGCGTCAACGCCAACTCGTCCGCGGCCATCACTCGTCCTTCCCGACCGCCAGCGCCTCGATCATCACCATGGCGAAGGCCCAGGGATGATCGTCCGTCAACGTCAGATGCACCTTCGCGACGTGGCCCTCGGGTGTGATGGCGTCAAGCCTGGCCTTGGCTCCCCCGGTGAGCGCCAGGGTCGGCGCGCCGGAGGGTGAATTGACGACACCGATGTCCTTCAGGAACACGCCTGCCTTGAACCCGGTTCCCACTGCTTTGGAAAAGGCTTCCTTGGCCGCGAACCGCTTGGCGAGCGTGGCCGCGCGGGTGTGCGGGCGCCGGTCGGCCTTGGCGATCTCGACCTGGGTGAAAGCGCGGTTCTCGAACCGCGCGCCGAACCGGTCGAGCGACGCCTGGATCCGCTCGATGTTGCACAGATCGGACCCGGTGCCGAGGATCACCGCGCCGATTCCATCAGCAAGCGCATCTGCTGCACCACCGGACCCAGCCCCGCGAAGATCGCCTCGCCGATCAGGAAATGGCCGATGTTCAGCTCCATCAGCTGCGGAATCGCCGCGATCGGCACGACATTGTCAAAGGTCAGGCCATGCCCCGCATGCGGCTCCAGCCCGTTCTTGGCAGCCAGGGCAGCGGCATCCGCCAGGCGCTTCAGCTCGTCGGCCTGCGCGCCGCCCTCCAGTTCGGCGAACTTCCCGGTGTGCAGCTCGACCACCGGCGCGCCCAGGCGGATCGCGGCGTCGATCTGGCGCGCATCGGGCTCGATGAACAACGACACGCGGCTGCCATTGTCGCGCAGCGCGGCAATGATCGGGGCGAGATGGTCGAACTGCCCCGCGGCGTCGAGCCCGCCCTCGGTGGTGCGCTCTTCCCGCTTTTCAGGAACGATGCACACCGCGTGCGGCCGGTGGCGCAATGCGATCGCCAGCATCTCCTGCGTCGCCGCCATTTCCAGGTTCAGCGGCACCGGCAGCTCGGCGGACAGGCGGGCGATGTCGTCGTCGGTGATGTGCCGGCGATCCTCGCGCAGGTGCGCGGTGATGCCGTCGGCTCCCGCCTGCGCCGCCAGCAACGCCGCGCGCACGGGATCGGGATAGCCCGATCCGCGCGCGTTCCGCACGGTGGCGACATGGTCGATATTGACCCCCAGGCGCAGCGGCCCGGTCATGCGGGCACTCGGCTCCCCGGCTTTACTGCGGGGATCGCCGCAAGCTCGGGGGGCAATTGGTCGGCGGGATAGGCCGGCACGTCGAGCTTGGTCAGCGACACCAACGGCACGCCGACATCGGCCTTGCCGTTCGAACGGTCGACGATGCAGGCGGCACCCAGCAGCGTGCCGGGATGCTTGCGGATCGTGGCAATGCATTCGCGCGAAGAAAGCCCGGTGGTGACGATGTCCTCCACCATCACCACGCGTGCGCCTTGCGGGATTTCAAAGCCGCGGCGCAGCTGGAACTCGCCGTCTTCACGTTCCACGAACACTGCCTTGCAGCCCAGCGCACGCGCGGTCTCGTATCCCGGGATGATGCCGCCGATCGCGGGCGAGATCACCATGTCGACCGCGCCGAACGATTCGCGGATCAGCGCCCCCAGCGCCGAACAGACCCGCTCGGTCCGCACGGGATCTTCGAAAATCCGCATCTTTTGCAGAAACATCGGCGAGCGCAGGCCGGAAGACAGAATGAAATGCCCTTCCAACAGCGCGCCTGCGCTGCGGAACTCTTCCAGGATCGCGTCGCCGCTCAAGTCTGCACTCCCATTTACAAGCTTCGCCGAACTCTTAGGGACGCCCCAACGCCGCCGCAACCACGCTCGAAAAAGGTTGAGAAGTGTCTTGAGGCGGGTATACCCCCTTGCAATTGGACCATTCCTTATCTCGCCTACGGCGCCTTCGCGAACAGGGTGAACACAGACGATGCGCATGCTTGGGTTGACTTCGATTGTCCTGGCAGCGGGGCTGGCGCTTGCCGCACCCGGCCAGGCTCAGACTACCACCGCGCCTCCCGCAGCGTCACCGACGCAGTCGGCAGGAACCTCCGGCGCGCCGGCGGGAACTCCGTCCACCACGGCGGCGGCGACTCCGGTGACTGCCGATCCGACGCTCGACGCGGCGGGCCGTCCGGTGACCAAGGCGGTTCCCGGCATGGGCCAGCCGACTGCGAAGCTCTGGGGGCTCCAGGACCAGGTCACGCCGAATGGCCGCGAAGCGCACTGGTTCCACAACATGGTCCTGCTGCCGCTGATCACGGTGGTCACGCTGATCGTGCTGGCGCTGCTCATCTATGTGATGGTGCGGTTCCGCCGCGCGGCGAACCCCACGCCGTCGCGGACCTCGCACAACACGGTCGTGGAGATCGTGTGGACGCTGCTGCCGGTGCTGATCCTGATCGCGATCGCGGTGCCCTCGATCCGGCTGCTCGCCGCCCAGTTCAAGCCGGCGCCCAAGGATGCCGTGACGCTGAAGGCGATCGGCAACCAGTGGTTCTGGTCCTATGAATATCCCGATCATGGCGGCATCCAGCTGACGTCGAACATGCTCAAGGAGCAGACCGAAGTCGCACCCGGCCAGCGCTTCCGCACCGATGCCGACGGTCCCCGCCTGCTCGCGACCGACACGCGCGTCGTGCTTCCGGTCGGCGTTCCGATCCGGTTGGTCACGACCGCGCAGGACGTGATCCACAGCTGGGCCATGCCTGCCTTCTGGATCAAGCTCGACGCGGTCCCGGGTCGGCTGAACGAAACCAGCTTCATCATCGAAAAGCCCGGCCTGTATTTCGGCCAGTGCTCCGAACTATGCGGCACGCGCCACGCGTACATGCCGATCGCCGTGGAAGCGGTGGCGCCCGACGTGTTCGCGCGCTGGGTCGCGGCCAAGGGCGGCAAGATGCCGGGCCAGGCCGGTGCGCAGTCCGGCAGCAAGGTGCCGGCGGAACCCGGCAACGACAGCGCCGACGACACCGCCAATGGCACGTCCGACGAAGGCGCGCCGACCGTCAACGCAACCGCCGCACCCGCGGTGACCAACAAGCCTGCCACGCAGAACCCCGCGGGCCTCGGACAAGCGGACCAAAGCAATGACTGACACCGCCGTTCCTCATGTGGCGCATGATCCCCATGCGCGCGCTTACGACCAGCACGATGATCACCATCATGAAGGCGAGCATAAGCCCGGCTTCTTCGCCCGCTGGTTCATGTCCACCAATCACAAGGATATCGGCACGCTGTATCTGATCTTCGCGATCGTCGCGGGGATCATCGGCGGCGCGATTTCGGGCCTGATGCGCGCCGAGCTCGCCGATCCGGGCATTCAGTATCTGCCGACCTGGGCCGGGCTGTTCCATGGCGGCACGCAGAGCGTCGACCAGGCGCTCCACTTCTGGAACGTGCTGATCACCGCGCACGGCCTGATCATGGTGTTCTTCATGGTCATGCCCGCGATGATCGGCGGCTTCGGCAACTGGTTCGTGCCGATCATGATCGGTGCGCCGGACATGGCGTTCCCGCGCATGAACAACGTGTCGTTCTGGCTGCTGATCCCGGCGTTCACTTTGCTGCTCGCCTCGCCGTTCGTCGGCGGGGGTGCCGGCACCGGCTGGACGGTGTATCCGCCGCTCTCGACGTATGGCGAACCCGGGCCGTCGGTCGACATGGCGATCCTGTCGCTCCACATCGCCGGCGCCAGCTCGATCCTGGGCGCGATCAACTTCATCACCACCATCTTCAACATGCGCGCGCCGGGCATGACCCTGCACAAGATGCCGCTGTTCGTGTGGTCGGTGCTGATCACCGCCTTCCTGCTGCTGCTCGCGCTGCCGGTGCTTGCCGCTGCCATCACCATGCTGCTGACCGACCGCAATTTCGGCACGGCCTTCTACGATCCGGCTTATGGCGGTGATCCGATCCTGTACCAGCACCTGTTCTGGTTCTTCGGCCATCCCGAAGTGTACATCATGATCCTGCCGGCGTTCGGCATGATCAGCCAGATCGTCGCGACCTTCAGCCGCAAGCCGGTGTTCGGCTATCTCGGCATGGCCTACGCCATGGTCGCGATCGGCTTTGTCGGCTTCGTCGTTTGGGCGCACCACATGTTCGTGACCGGCCTCAGCGTGACGGTGAAGATGTACTTCACCGCCGCGACGATGGTGATCGCGGTGCCCACCGGCGTGAAGATCTTCTCGTGGATCGCGACGATGTGGGGCGGCTCGATCAGCTTCAAGACGCCCATGGTCTGGGCGCTGGGCTTCATCTTCATGTTCACCGTCGGCGGCGTGACCGGCGTCGTGCTCGCCAATGGCGGCGTCGACGATTACATGCACGACACCTATTACGTGATCGCCCACTTCCACTATGTGCTCTCGCTGGGTGCGGTGTTCGGGCTGTTCGCCGGCTTCTATTACTGGTTCCCGAAGATCTCGGGCCGGATGTACAACGAACTGCTCGGCCAGCTGCACTTCTGGGTGTTCTTCATCGGCGTGAACGTGCTGTTCTTCCCGATGCACTTCCTGGGCCTTCAGGGCATGCCGCGGCGCTACCCGGATTACCCCGACGCCTATGCGTACTGGAACCAGATCGCGAGCCATGGCTATGAGATCATGGCGCTCGGCATGGTGTTCTTCTTCGTGAACATCATCTGGTCGCTGTTCTCGGGCAAGAAGGCCGAAGCCAACCCCTGGGGCGAAGGCGCGACGACGCTGGAATGGACGCTGTCCAGCCCGCCGCCGTTCCACCAGTTCGAGACCCTGCCGCGGATCGACTGAGCACCCGATCCCCGCTGAAACGAAGGAGCGCCTCGGCCACCAGCCGGGGCGCTCTTTTGTTGGTCCGCCCTGCCCGTGCGCAACCTGCGGCGATGAGGCGCGTTGCACGCTCAAACACGGAGATGGGTGCATGGGTCAGGGAACGGCGAACACCGGAATAAGCGTGGTTCTGGCGCTGGTCGCGGCGACGGTGCTGCTGTTCGCGCTCGGCATGGCGCTCCGCAAGCGCGGCATGTTGCGCAGCCGCGGCGCAAGCCTGGGCTGGGCAATCCTCACGCTGCTCCCGCTGTTCGGATCGGGCTTTTTCCTGTGGTCCAAGCACCAGGTGGAAAAGACCACGGGCGAGACCCAGAAGGGCGTGAACGAACTCCCGCCCCGCCAGCAGGGCAACACCCCCTAACCGCCCCCGCGCGATGCAAGCCGGCACCGCCAACGCAAAGGTAAGTCCCTGGCCCGCTTGCAGGAACGTGCCCGCGCCATCTCACCCTTCCCCCTGGCTCGCTGCGCTCCTATAGCCATAGCCGAGTCATGCCCAGCACCCTCGCCTCGCCCGCTGCCCTGCCCGCCGATTGGCGCGATTTCCTTGCGCTGACCAAGCCGCGGGTGATGACCCTGGTCGTCTTCACCGGGCTGTGCGGCATGCTTGCCGCGCCGGTGCCGATCCACCCGATCCTGGGCTTCACTGCGATCCTGTGCATCGCGCTGGGCGCCGGCGCGGCGGGCGCGCTCAACCAATGGTATGAGGCCGATCTCGACGCCAAGATGCGGCGCACCGCCGGGCGGCCGCTGCCCGCGGGGCGCATGGACCGCCAGTCCGCGCTGCATTTCGGCGTCGGCCTGGCCGGGTTCAGCCTGGGGCTGATGTATTTCGCGATCAACCTGGCCGCGACGGTGATCCTTGCCGCCTCGATCCTGTTCTACGTCTTCATCTACACCATCTGGCTCAAGCGCCGCACTCCCCAGAACATCGTGATCGGCGGCGCCGCCGGCGCCTTCCCGCCGCTGATCGGCTGGGCGGCGGCGACCGGCGACGTCGCGCTGCTGCCCGTGCTCCTGTTCGCGCTGATCTTCCTGTGGACTCCGCCGCACTTCTGGGCGCTCGCGCTGTTCGTGAAGACCGATTACGCCAATGCCGGCGTGCCGATGCTGCCGGTCGTCGCCGGGGAGCGAGTGACGCGAACGCAGATCGGCATCTACACCCTGCCGATGATCGCGGCGGCGATGGCGCCTTGGCCGCTTGGCCTGGCCGGCGCGCTCTATGGCTGGTCGGCGGTGCTGCTGAACGCAGTGTTCCTGGCGCTTGCGCTGCAAGTCGCCACGCGCACTTCGGCCCAGGACGATACCATGGTGCCCGAAAAGCGCCTGTTCAAATACTCGATTCTGTATCTGTTCCTCATCTTCGGCGCTTTGGTCGCCGACCGGTGGTTCGCATGACCAAGCGTGACGATCTTCTCTCCGCGCCCAAGGCGCTGACCGAAAGCCAGGTGATCCGCGCGCGCCAGCAAAGCCGCGCGCGCGTCATGGCGGTGCTGCTGTTCGCCTTTGTCGCCCTGGTGTTCGCCATTTCGCTGGTGAAGATCAGCCAGGGCCACGCGCCGTGAACCGCAACCTGCGCACCGCGCTGTTCGCCGCCGTCGGCGTGTGCTCGATGACCGGGCTGGGCTTCGCCAGCGTGCCGCTCTACCGCATGTTTTGCCAGGCGACCGGGCTCGACGGCACCACCCAGCGCGGCAGCCGCGCGCCGGGTCGGGTCGGGCAAAAAATCACCGTCGCCTTCGACAGCAACGTCGCCCAGGGCATGCCGTGGAAGTTCCAGCCCGAACGCCGCGCCGACACGATCGATATCGGCGGCCGCGACATGGCGTTTTTCACGGCCAGCAATACCGGCAAGACCCCGGTCACCGGCACCGCCACCTTCAACGTGACGCCCACCGTGGCCGGCAAGTATTTCACCAAGATCCAGTGCTTCTGCTTCACCCAGCAGACGCTGCAGCCCGGCGAGACGGTGCGCATGCCGGTGATCTTCTTCGTCGATCCGGCGATCCTGAACGATCCCGATACCCGGGACGTTGAGGAGATCACGCTCTCCTATACATTTTACCCGGTGGATTCCGGCAAGACGGCAAGCTAAGCAACGGCAAAGCAAGGAACAGGGACGGACCATGGCTGGAGCGAAGAACCACCAATATCACATCCTGCCGCCGAGCATCTGGCCGTTTTTCGGGTCGATGGCGGCACTGGTGCTCGCCGCCGGCGGCATCATGTGGATGCATTCGGTGGCCTCGGGCGGGCTGGTGTTCTTCGCCGGCGTGGCGCTGATCGCGATCACCTTTTTCGGCTGGTGGGCCGACGTGATAAAGGAAGCCAATCGCGGCGATCACACGCCGGTGGTTCAGCTGCACCTGCGTTATGGCATGATCCTGTTCATCGCCTCCGAAGTGATGTTCTTCGTCGGCTGGTTCTGGGCCTGGTTCGATTATTCGCTGTTTCCCTCCACGGTGGAGGCCGTTGCCGGCCAATGGCCGCCCAAGGGCATGGAAGTCATCAACGCCTGGGAGTTCCCGCTCCTCAACACGCTGATCCTGCTCTGCTCGGGCTGCACCGTCACCTGGGCGCATCACGGCCTGCTCCACAACGAGCGCGGCGGCGCGCTGCGCGGCGCCTGGGGTCTGCTGGGCGTCGGCGAGAATGACAGCGTCAAAAAGGGCCTGTGGGTGACGATCATCCTCGGCCTGATCTTCAGCTGCATTCAGGCGTATGAATACATGCACGCCCCCTTCCCCTTCAAGGCGGGCAGCGACGGCGGCTCCAGCTATGGCGGCGCCTTCTTCATGGCGACTGGCTTCCACGGCTTCCACGTGCTGGTCGGCACGATCTTCCTGATCGTGAACCTGATCCGCGTGTACAAGGGCGATTTCACCCCGCGCCAGCATTTCGGCTTCGAAGCCGCTGCCTGGTACTGGCATTTCGTCGACGTGGTGTGGCTGTTCCTGTTCGCGTCGATCTATGTCTGGGGCGGCTGGGGCGCGCCGGTCCACGCCGGCTGACGTGACCGAACAATCCAATACTCCTGCCGGGGGAGGTGGCGACCAGCTGCCTCCCCCGATTGCTTCCGGGCTCCAGGGCGTGTGCCCGCGCTGCAGCGCCAAGACGCTGTTCCGCAGCTATCTCGCCTTTGCCGATACCTGTTCGAACTGCGGCCTCGATTTTCGCGATTTCAATGTCGGCGACGGGCCGGTGGTGTTCCTGACGCTGGGCATCGGCACGATCGTCACCATCCTGGCGGTCGTCGTGGAGCTCGCCTTCGAACCCGGCTTCCTGGTCCATGCCCTGCTTTGGCTGCCGCTCAGCCTCATCATGACCGTGCTCACCCTGCGCATCGCCAAGGGCTGGCTGCTCGCGCTCGAATTCCGCAACAAGGCGCGCGAAGGCCGCATCCGGAAGGACAATTGATGCGGCGCGTGCCCATCATTCCCACACTCCTGGTCATGCTGGCGGTGGCGGCGATGATCGGGCTCGGCGTGTGGCAGCTGGCCGATCGCCGTCCCAAGAAGCTGGCCTTTCTCGAACAGCTCGCGGCCAACCCGGCCAAGCCGCCCATCGCCTTCCCGCGCACCACCGATGATCGGCTGCTGTTCCGCCGCGTGTCGGCCATGTGCCTCCAACCGCTTTCGGGCAGGATCGAAGGCGCGGGCGCCGCCGGCTTCCGCTGGATCGTCGAATGCCGCACCGGCGCGGAGGGCCCCGGCATGACCGTGCAATTGGGCACTACCCGCGATCCGCTGGCCAAGCCGGTGTGGAAGGGCGGCATGGTCCAGGGCTATCTCAGCCACGCACCCGACAGCCGCCCGATGGTTGCCGCCCTGTTCGACCACACGCCCCAGCGCCTGATGCTGGTCGCCGACACGCCCCCGCCCGGCCTCGCCGCGAACGCCGCGCCCGACCTGTCCTCGGTGCCGAACAACCATCTTGCCTATGGCGTGCAATGGTTCCTGTTCGCCGCCGTAGCGACGGTGATCTACGTCTTGGCCCTCCGCCTGCGAAACCGCACCCGGCCTGTCTCCATCTAAGCGTTAGTCTCGTAAATCGAACGACCGAGATGGGTCGTTATCAATCGTCCAACCAATCCGCTGTGATCTCGCCTCGATGCCCTTCTGGTGCCAGCGCCGCGCGAAGGGCTTCCAGCAGAGGCGACAGCGCCTGCGTGAACGCATAGGGCGGATTGACGATGAAAAGGCCCGCGCCGTTATAGATGCCGGCCTGATCGGCATCATACAACCAATGCTCCACGGCCATGAATTTCGGGATACCGAGCGTACGCAACTTGTTCTTCCAACGCTGATGCGTCGCACGGTCTTTCAGCGGATACCAGATTACGATCACGCCATGCGCCCATTTGCGGTACGCCGCGGCGAGGGTGGCTGTGATGCGGTCGCGTTCGTCTGTCTGCTCGTACGGCGGATCGACCACCACCACGCCGCGCGCCGTTCGGGTCGGAAGCATCGCCAGCCAAAGCTCGTAAGCATCGCGCGCATGCACGGCGGCAGGCGTACCGCGCATCGCGCCGCGCAGGGCGTGCGCGTCCTCAGGATGCTTTTCATTGAGGATCAGCCCGTCCTGTGGGCGCAAGAGCTGCGCGAGGAACCGTGGCGAGCCGGGGTAGAGGCGCGGCTCTGCCCCGACATTCACCGCCTGTACGGCGGCGCGATAGTCGCCCAACAAGGGGTTCGGGTCGGCAAAGGCCCGTAACACGCCTTGTGCGGCTTCGCCGGTGCGTTGGGCCTGCTCGCCGCCGAGGTCGTAGAGCCCGCACCCGGCATGGGTGTCGATCAGGGTCAACGCGCCCGGTTTTTGCTGCAAGGCCCGGACAAGGGCAATCAACAGGCTATGCTTCACGACATCGGCGCTGTTGCCCGCATGGAAGGAATGGCGATAATTCATTGAAGATCCAAAACCCTGCCGATGTGCCTTTGTACGCGCTACTGGGCGAGGAAGCCGATCGCGAGACGATTTGAAGCAACCGATCCGGAGCCCGTATGCGCCGGGCGAAGGGCGTCAAAGCCCCTCTGCGCGAAGCCTCAAATCAGCTTTCGCGGCCGGCGGCAACCGGCAGCAGGGCCAGCGGTGATCGGCAATCCTGGCAACCGTTTCCCAGGCACCCGCCAAACGGCCTCCTCGGTCCCGCGTGCCGCTGATACCTCGGCCGTAGACTCACAAATGTGAAAACGGCAGGAAGCGCCCAGAGTCAGCCATTCAGCCCTAGAGACGACGGTCCTCGAAGCTGCCGTCAGTTGGCGCGAATAGGCGGTGCCCGCTCCGCAGGGAGCGTGCTGCCAAGCGAAGCGGCGCACCATCGAATGGCTCGCCAATGAACATCGGACAAACCTCCTCGTTGCCGGCGTATCCTGCACACCGACTGTTTGGCTGGAGAGAAATAGACCACAACTTCTCGGCCGTTAGCGGCATGTCGAGCTCGCCATTCCAACCGGCTGCCGGGCTCTGAGCTTGTTGGATCCTGAGGGCCCCAAGAGGTTAGCCTCTCTGCTTCTACCAAGGCGTCGGCGAACGACTCCGCTAAGATCGTTGCCGGGCGCGCGATCTGCTCAGCCACGATCCCCTCCCGCCTGGCAGCGGGATCATCGAATCTGGCGATCACCTCCTTGTCTGTCACAGCGGCAGCAAGCGTCAGAAGAACCGCCAACATTCATCGTCTCCCAAGGGCAATGGCGTGAACGCGACTTAGCTCCTGCATGTCCAAATTCCGTGCAGGGAAGGTCTGCTTAACGTCCAAATGATCCAAAAACCGCCGGACCGCAGTCGCCCCAATTCCCGTCAATGGCGCCCGCCCAGAGCTTGCCTGCAAGCCGACGTTTGTTCATCTTTTAGGGTAGCGGGGCACATCCGCTTTGGTCATGATCGAAAGTCGGAGCATCGATAGGTGGCGCACCTGCCTGCTGGAATTGCCTTCTAGGCGCTAGAAAACGAGCTTAGCAATCTCCTGAACGAGCTCAGTTGCCGAAGGATTTCTGCGTAAAATAGCGTGCGCCTTCGCGCCTACTCGGCCCTCTAGCAGGGAAGCTCCTCCATCCGTCGCGGGAACGCAAGGTTGACCGCCATTTCGCCCCCTACATGAGATCTCGCTCCAGTCTGGCGGGCTTGGTGAGGCGTTCCAAAACCGCTCTTCATCATCAACCAATTCGCGTATCTTCAAGCTTTCTCGAGCACCGAAGACACGGATCGATGAAGTGGGTTTCTCGGCTAACAGAGCAGTGCCGTACTGCTTTATGACGGCCATTGCGCTGACCTCGGCGCCAGGAAGGAAGATGATCCTGGCGGACCTTGGGCGACGAAAGGAATAGCTTTCGGTTATTCTGAATGTTGCTTCGTCTAATCTGACCGCTTCGTCCAGAATCGCGGGCTCCCCAAGCGCCCGAAGTACCGGCTCATACTCAAAAGAAGGCCCGAAAATGCTCTTCAAGCCATAGGCGTCAGAGGACGGCGGGGGCGGCGCCATACCACGCGGGGCGACCTGAGACGCCGCAGGCAATGCTACGAACGACATGGCCGACAACCCCGAACCAAGCACACTACGACGAGTAAACATCAGACTTCCCACCACCGCGCACGAGCCAGTTGATGCCGGTACTTCGGGCAATTCGCAACGGCTGTAGCGGCTACCCCTCTGCCTGATAGCTGCCTGTCCGCTTCCGCCCGATTGTGTTGAAGAAGTCGGGGTGCGGACCGGAGGCAAGCTGCGGCCAAGTTGCGCGGTACAGCGTCGACCGGCTCAGGCGGGTAGTGGCTGTGTCGCCAACGGGATAAGCTTGGCCATCTTGCGGAGGTTCTGGGCGGTGGCTGCCATATGGAACTCGTCCCTGGCACCGTTTGGACCGCGCAGGCGCAATCGGTCGAGCTTTAGGATGCGTTTGAGGTGCGCAAACAGCATCTCGACCTTCTTTCGCTGGCGCCGCGAAGTGACGTAAGCGTCGGTGGTGGCGATGTCGCGGGCAAGGTCGCGAGCCCCTTCGTGGATCGAGCGGGTGACCTTGCGCGCGGGCATGTTGGGCGTGCAGCGTTCCCGCAAGGCGCAGCCACCGCAGTCCTGCTGTCGCGCGCGATAGCGGATGAAGCCGTCCTGGCCGACATCGCCCCGAGCGGTTGCGAAGTTGCGGTTCCTGGGGCGCAGGCGCTTGCCGCCAGGGCAGACGTAGCTGTCGTCGTCATGGTCGTAGATGAAGGCATCGCGCTCGAACGTGCCGTCGCGGCGGGCGGACTTGTCGAACACCGGGATGTGCGGCTGGATGTCACGCTCGTGGACCAGCCAGGCGAGCATCTCCGCCGAACCGTAGGCGGTATCGGCCGCCAGCCGCTCGGGCCAGACGCCGAAGCGGTCCTGCACCCGCGCGATCATGCGCTTGCACGCGGTCACCTCGGCCTGACGCACGGCGGTGCTCGCTTCCACGTCCATGATGACGGCGTGATCGAGGTCGATGAGGTAGTTGGTCGAGTAGGCGTAGAAGGCCGGCCCGCGATGCGCGCTGGTCCAGCGCGATGCCGGATCGGCCGGCGCCAGATACTTGGGCACCACCGGGGTCGCGGCGCCGAACGCGGCATCGTCGAGAACGGCGAAATACTCGCGTACCGCACGGCTGTCGGCGTCCGGCGGCATGCCATCGCTGCCCGGACCGCCGGTCTGACGATTGGCATCGGCGCGGATCAGGCTGGCGTCGACCGCAAACCCTTCGCCACCCACCAGCCCCTCGGCCATGCAACGTGCGACCGTTGTCTCGAACAACCGGCGCAACAGGTCGCTGTCGCGGAAGCGCCCGTGCCGGTTCTTCGAGAAGGTCGAGTGGTCGGGCACGTCGCCGTCCAGCCCCAACCGGCAGAACCAGCGATAGGCCAGGTTCAGATGCACTTCGTCGCACAGCCGCCGCTCGGACCGGATGCCCATGCAATAGCCGATGATGAGCATCCGGATCATCAGCTCCGGATCGATCGAGGGGCGCCCCGTGTTACTGTAGAAGGGTTTCAGCTCCTCGCGGATGCCCGATAGGTCCACAAACCGGTCGATCGAGCGCAGCAGATGGTCCGCCGGCACATGCCGCTCAAGGCTGAAGCTGTAGAACAGCGCCTCCTGCGCCACCGTCCGCTCGCCCATCATCGGCTCATCTCCGCTCACCTTGCGGCGATTGAATCAGACCGCCGACACCACTGCAAGCGAGCCTTTTTCAACACAATCGCCCACAATCAGACGTTCGCACCGACGAAGTGCACTAACCGAAAAGCAGACATGTGTTTATCGTCCTATTGGATCGCTGTCGCCGCAGTTGCGGTCAATGTGCTTCCGCTACATGCTCCGCTGATGAGTAAGCGGGCTCTCAAGGTGATAGGCTTTGCATCATTCTTCGGAATGACAGGGTGTGATGCTGGCGCGGACATCTCGGCTGCCAAGCAGGAGGTCGCGAAGGCGGTTCAAGCACCGGGCGGCCCCAATCCGGAATTTCGTAACTTAGCAGTTCCGAAGAGCGGGATCGTGTGCGGTGAAGTTCGCTATATCGCGCCTTCGGGCAATTGGAGCAGTTACTGGCGTTTCCATGTTATCGCAGGCGTCGCTTCAATCGAGCCCAGCCTTCCCATTGTGCCCTATGAAGCTGAGCAGAGGCTTCCCGGATGGTATGCAGAAGACGAGGTATGCCGGCGCTGACGGGTGCACCTAGCCGCAACGACAGCTATCCCCTTAGCGCTCCCGAAAGCCGCTCTGCCGCTCTCCACCCACCCTCGGACATTCAGGTGCGTTGCCAACAGCGGGCCGCTATGCGTTCACGACCTCGCCCGGGCTAGAGCCTTCCTCGAACTGGCCCGGCGTGATCCCGGCGACAGACCAGTCGCCGATCGACCAGCGGACCAGCCTCAGGGTGGGCAACCCGACCGCCGCGGTCATGCGGCGCACTTGCCGGTTGCGCCCTTCGCGGATGGTGATTTTCAGCCAGCTGTCGGGGATGAGTTTGCGCTGGCGGATCGGCGGGTCGCGCGGCCACAGGTCGGGATCGTCGATGCGCGCAACATCGGCAGGCAGGGTCATGCCATCCTTGAGCCGGACGCCCTGCCGCAAGCGCTCCAATTCCGGCTCCTGCGGATCACCTTCAACCTGCACAAAATAGGTCTTGGGCATCTTGAAGCGGGGATCGGCAATGCGCGCCTGCAGCCGCCCATCATCGCATAACAACAGGAGGCCCTCGCTGTCGCGATCGAGCCGCCCGGCGGGATAGACGCCCTTCACCGCAATGAAGTCCGACAATGTCGACCGGAGCGTCGGCGATCCGCGGTCGGTGAATTGCGACAAGACCCCGAAAGGTTTGTTGAACAGTAGCAGCCGGGTCATCCTGCGCTCATATCGTTCGGCTGCGGCTATGTCTTCTGGCGCATGCCGCGCCCGACAGGCTGCGCCCGGACCCACCCGGAAACTGTCGGTCGGGTTTCCTGTTTTCTCAACGGGGATCGGCCGTTCAGCTATCGGCCCGGTTCCAGCGACGCCGCGTCGCCTGAATGGGCGTCCGCATTTGGAGAGCGCGCACCCCGGTCCTGAGCGTCTGCACCTGGGGTGCTTCCTGCCGTCGCGCTTATGGGTTCACGGCCTGATCCCCCCGGAATGGAGAGGGGGACCGCCACAAGACCATTCGCTCGTGGCGATTAACCCTCCACCCGCGTCGCAAGTCTCCCACCCCCACCGATACCCGCGCTAAACATTGCCTATCTTGTGACGCTCCGCCCCGCCCGCTAACCGGGAAGCCATGCGCTATCAGAGCACCCGCGGCGCCGCGCCTTTGCTCGGCTTCCGAGAAGCGACCCTGACCGGGCTCGCCAGCGACGGCGGGCTGTATGTCCCCGAACAATGGCCGGCCTTTACCAGGGACGAGATCGCCGCCTTTGCCGGCCTGTCTTATGTCGAAACCGCCGTCCGGGTGATGCTGCCCTTTGTCGGCCCGCACCTGGATGAAGACGCGCTGCGCACTTTGTGCACCACCGCTTATGGCCGCTTCGCCCATGCCGCGGTGACGCCGCTGGTTCAGCTCGACGACCGCAACTGGCTGCTCGAACTGTTCCACGGCCCCACGCTCGCCTTCAAGGACGTCGCGCTCCAGCTGCTTGGCCAGCTGTTCGAACGCTTCCTCGCGGGCGGCAGCACTCAGCTGACCATCGTCGGGGCCACGTCCGGCGATACCGGCAGCGCCGCGATCGACGCGGTCGCCGGGCGCATCGGCGTCGACATCTTCATGCTCCACCCCAAGGGGCGCGTGTCCAAAGTCCAACGGCGGCAGATGACCACCGTGCTCGCCCCCAACGTTCACAACATCGCCATCGACGGCAGCTTCGACGATGCGCAGGCGCTGGTGAAGGCGATGTTCAACGATCCGCGCTTTGCCGGGCGCTTCCAGCTATCGGCGGTGAACTCGATCAATTGGGCCCGGCTGATGGCGCAGGTGGTCTATTATTTCTATGCCGCCGTGCGGCTGGGCGCGCCGGATAAACCCGTTGCCTTCTCCGTGCCCACCGGCAATTTCGGCGACGTGTTCGCCGGCTATGTCGCGGCGAAGATGGGTCTGCCGGTCGCCAAGCTGATCGTCGCCACCAACATCAACGACATCCTCCACCGCGCGCTGTCGTCGGGCGATTATTCGACCGGCACGGTCACTCCCACCGCCGCGCCCTCCATGGACATCCAGGTCAGCTCCAATTTCGAGCGGCTGTTGTTCGATCTCGCCGGCGCGCCGATCGGCGATCAGATGCGCGGGTTCGAGGCTGCCCGCGCGATGCAGCTTACCAATGCGCAGCGCGACGGCGCCGCCGGGCTCTTCGCCAGCAACGCCGTCGATGCGGATGGCATGAACGAAGCGATGCGCTGGGCCTATGCCGAAGCCGGCCAGGTGATCGATCCGCACACCGCGATCGGGCTGGCGGCGGCGCGCGCCAGCGGGCTCGATCCGGCCACGCCGATCGTCACGCTGGCCACCGCGCATCCGGCCAAGTTCGCCGATGCCGTCGAACGCGCGACGGGCGTGCGCCCGACGGTGCCTGCGCGGGTCGGCGACCTGCACCAGCGTGAGGAACGCTATGACACGCTGCCCGGCACCTATCAGGCGGTCAGCAGCTACATCGCGGAACGGGCGATCCCCCGGCCATGAACCTGGTGACGATGACCGGCGAGCCCTGGGCGGACTATGGCCTGATCGACAGCGGCCATGGCCGCAAGCTCGAACGCTATGGCCGCTTCCGCTTCATCCGCCCCGAACCTCAGGCGATGTGGGCGCCGGCATCGGACGAATGGGATGCCGACGCGGAGTTCATCCCCGGATCTGACGAGGATGGCGGCGGCCGCTGGCAGTTCGCCCGGGACGTGCCGCGTGAGGGCTGGCCGCTGTCATGGCGTGAAGTGCGCTTCACCGCGCAGAACACGCCGTTTCGCCATCTCGGCTTCTTTCCGGACATGGCGCCGGTCTGGGATTGGATGCGCGGCCGGGTCGCCGGCATGGACGCGCCCGAATGCATGAACCTGTTCGGCTATACCGGCGTGGGCACGCTTGCGCTGGCGGCGGCGGGGGCCAAGGTCACCCATGTCGACGCGTCCAAGAAATCGGTGGCGGAGGGCAAGGCGAACGCCGTCCTGTCCAACCTGGCCGACAAGCCCACGCGCTGGATGATCGACGACGCGGGCAAGTTCGTCGCGCGCGAGATTCGGCGCGGGCGGCGCTATGACGGCATCATCCTCGATCCGCCCAAATGGGGCCGTGGCCCCAATGGCGAAGTGTGGAAGCTCGAAGAAGGGCTGCCCGGCCTCGTCGCCGATTGCCGCCAGTTGCTCGACGCGGAGTCGCGCTTCCTGTTCCTGACCGTCTATGCCGTGCGGATGTCGGCGCTGGCGATCGGCGAACTGGTCCGCCAGCATTTCGCCGATCTGGGCGGCACGGTGGAAGCCGGCGAACTGACCGTTCGCGAGGAAGCGCGCGGGCTGATGCTGCCCACCGCGATCTTCGCGCGCTGGAGCCGCTGAGCGGGCTCAGGACCGCCCCATCCGCATCGCGGCGCCCGCCGCGGCGGGGCACCCGGCCACCAGCAACAGGCTGACCGCGCCCAGCAGCTTGATCGCGCCCGGCTGTCCCGACGCTGCGCCCACGCCAAAGATCAGCAGCGGCACGGCAAAGGGCAGCAGGATCAGCCCGGCGAGCGCGCCTGCCCCGCGCAGCCCCGCCACCAGCGCGGCGGTGGCCACGCCCAGCGCCGCAAGTCCGGGCGTGCCGATCGCCAGGCTCGCCAGCAGCGCCGGCAGCGCCGCCTCGGGCAGATGCAGCAGCGCCGCCGCGACGATCGTTGCCACGAGCAGCGGCGGCGCGAACCCCAGCCAGTGTCCGGCGATCTTGGCTGCGGCGACGCTGCCGTCGGGAATCCCGCGCACTGCGAACTGGTCGAGCACGCCACTCTCCAGATCCGGCGCGACCAGCCGCTCGACTGGTAACAGTGCGGCGAGCAGCGCCGCCGCCCACACCGCGCCTGGGGCGATGCGGGCGAGCAATCGCGCGTCGGGGCCTATCCCGAACGGAAAAAGGATCGCAACCAACAGGAAAAACGCGACCGGAAGCAGCAATCCGCCGCTGCTCCACGCCCGCCGCACCTCGCGCAGCACGATCCGCAGCCACGCGCTCACAGCGTGAGTTCCTGCGCGCCCGGCAGGCTTATGGGCTGGTGCGTCGCGACCACGGCGATGCCGCCTTCGGCGCGATGCCGCGCGACGATGTCCTCCAGCATCGAAATAGCGCCTGAGTCCAATCCGTTAGCCGGTTCGTCCAGCAGCCACACCGGCGCCCCGCTCGCAATCACTCGCGCCAATCCGGCCCGCCGCCGCTGCCCCGTCGACAGCAACCGCACCGGCACGCGACTCAAGCTACGCAAGCCGACCCTGTTTTCCGCGTCGACCAGATAGTGGCCACGCCCCTCCAACCCCGCCCAGAACCGCAACGCTTCCCCCAGCGAAAGCTCGGAATCCAGCGCAATCCCCTCCGCCAGCAGTGCCCGCCCGCCGTCAACCCGAACCGTACCCGCAGCAGGTGGCAGCAGCCCCGCCGCGATCCGAATCAAGCTGGACTTGCCAACCCCGTTGGGCCCGCGCACCAGCAGCGCGTCTCCGGGCCCGAGCGCGAAACCGACCTCCTCGAACAACAATCGCCCGCCCCGCACGCACGCAACATCCTCGAACGCCAGCGCAGCGCTCATTCGCCATCCTCAAGCGCGTGCATGTCGTCGTCGGATAATCCGAAATGGTGCCCCACTTCATGCACCACCACGTGGCTGACCAAGGCCTCCAGCGAAACCCCGGTATCGACCCACTCATCGAGCAGCGCGCGCCGGTAGAGATGAATTCGGTCAGGCAGCGTTCCGGAATCGAAGGCCGACTTCTCCCCCACCGGTTGGCCGTGATACAGTCCCGTCAGCTCGAACGGATCGTCAATGCCAAGCGCGTTGAGCGTTTCCACATCGGCGAACTCCTCGACCACCAGCACGACATCGTGCAGATGCCGCGCAAAGGGCTCCGGGATGCGCGCCAGTGCGGCACGCGCCAACGCTTCGATCACTGCGGCGTCGGGTGCATGGGTTGGCGCTTGCCCGTTCATGGCCAAGTCCATAGGCGGAGCGGCAAAGGCGCGGCAAGGAGGCTGTCATGGTGGAACGGTTGAGCGAGGAAGCACGCGCCGCAGCGCTGGCGCAGTTAGCGCACTGGACTCACGAACCCGCGCGCGACGCGATCACGCGGCGGCTGACCTTCGCGGACTTCAACCAGGCCTTCGGCTTCATGACCCGCGTCGCGCTGCTCGCCGAAAAGGCGGACCACCATCCCGAATGGTCCAATGTCTGGAACCGGGTTGATATCCTGCTGACCACGCACGACGCCGGGGGACTCTCGCAGCGCGACATAGACATGGCGCACGCAATCGAGCGCCTGCTCCTCTAGCGATAGCCGCACGAGCACGGCGCCGTGGACTTGAGGCACGATCATCGTTTATCCCGACGCATAACAAACACAGGGAGAGTATGATGCGGCCTGGCGTGAAGCTGTTGCTGACGACAACCATGTTCTGGGCCATGCCGGCCTTGGCGCAGCAAGCGCCGACAGCGCTGTCGGGAAACCCGGCCGTGGCCACGCCCGCCAAGTGGCCAGCGGCCAAGAGCCAGGGGCTGATCGACGCGCAGACCGAAAAGAAGGTGTCCGACCTTCTCGCGCAGATGAGCGTCGAGGAAAAGGTTGGGCAAATGATCCAGGCCGACATTGCCAGCATCAAGCCCGAGGATCTGCGCCGCTATCCGCTGGGTTCGATCCTCGCGGGCGGCAACTCGCCGCCGCTGGCGGGCGACGATCGCGCGGGCCAGGCCGAATGGGTGGCGACCGCCCGCGCCTTCCGGGCGATCGCGCAGGAGCAGCGGCCCGGCCATGTTCCCATCCCGCTGATGTTCGGGGTCGACGCGGTGCACGGCAACAACAACGTGATCGGTGCGACGATCTTCCCACACAACGTCGCGCTGGGCGCCGCCAACGATCCCGCGCTGATCCGCCGCATCGGCGCCGCGACCGCCGCCGAGACTGCAGCGGCGGGGATCGACTGGGCGTTCGGCCCCACGCTGGCGGTGCCGCAGGACGATCGCTGGGGCCGCACCTATGAAGGCTATTCGGAGGATCCAGCGATCGTCCGCCGCTACGCCGGTGAGATGATCCGCGGGCTTCAAGGCGAGCCGAACACCACCGACCGCATTCAAAAGGGCAAGGTTGCGGCGTCGGCCAAGCACTTCCTGGCCGATGGCGGCACGTTCAACGGCATCGATCAGGGCGACGCGCGCGTGTCCGAAGCCGAGCTGATCAAGACCCACAACGCCGGCTATCCGGGCGCGGTGAATGCCGGCACGCTGACGGTCATGTCGTCCTTCTCCAGTTGGAACGGCGCCAAGATGCACGGCAACAAGTCGCTGCTGACCGGCGTGCTGAAGGACCGCATGGGCTTTCAGGGCTTCATCGTCGGCGACTGGAACGGCCATGGCCAGATTCCGGGCTGCACCAACACCGATTGCGCGGCGACGTTCAACGCCGGGCTCGACATGGCGATGGCGCCCGATAGCTGGAAGGGGCTGTACGATTCGACACTGGCCCATGTCCGCGACGGATCGCTGCCGATGGCGCGCGTCGACGACGCAGTGCGCCGTATCCTGCGCGTGAAGGCCAAGATGGGCCTGTTCGCGGCGGAGCGGCCGTTTGAGGGCAAGCCGGGCGTGCTCGGCGCGCCTGAGCACCGTGCCGTAGCGCGCGAAGCGGTCGCCAAATCGCTGGTGCTGCTCAAGAACAACGGCGTGCTGCCGGTCAAGGCCAGCGCGCGGGTGCTGGTCGCCGGCCCCGGCGCCGATTCGATGATGCTTCAGACTGGCGGCTGGACGCTTAGCTGGCAGGGCGACGGCAACGGCAACGAGCTGTTCCCCAATGGCGAAACGATCTTTTCGGGCATCCGCAAGGCCGTGGAAGCCGGCGGTGGCACCGCGACCTACTCGCCCGACGGCAACTTCACCGCGCAGCCCGATGTTGCGATCGTCGTGTTCGGCGAACAGCCTTATGCCGAAATGCGCGGCGACGTGCGCACGCTGGAATTCCAGCCGGGCGACAAGCAGGCGCTGGCGCTGCTCAAGCGCTACAAGGATGCAGGCGTGCCGGTGGTGTCGGTGTTCCTGTCGGGCCGCCCGCTGTGGGTGAACCCCGAGCTCAATGCGTCGGACGCGTTCGTCGCCGCCTGGCTGCCGGGCAGCGAAGGTGCCGGCGTGGCCGACGTGCTGATCGGCAACGCCGCCGGCAAGGCCCGCCGCGACTTCACCGGGCGTCTGTCGTACAGCTGGCCCAAGACGGCGGCGCAGTTCAACCTGAACAAGGGCAAGCCGGGGTACAATCCGCTGTTCCCGCTGGGCTATGGCCTGAGCTATGCCAAGCCGGGCAAGGTGGCGAAGCTGAGCGAAGTGTCCGGCATTGACCCATCAATGGCAAACACCAGCACCTTCTTCGCCAAGGGCGCGGCGCCTGCACCGTTCTCGCTTGCGACCGACAGCCGCATCACCCGCCGTCCGGTCGATGGCCCGCAGACACAGGAAGGCGCATTGCAGCTGACCTGGCCGAGCGGCCCGGCGACGCTGCGCATCGGCGGCGGCAATCTGGACCTGGTGCGCGAGTCGAATGCCGACCTGTCGCTCCAGATCAGCTACAAGCTCGACCGCGCCGCTACCGGTTCGGCCAAGCTGTTGATGGAAGGCGGCACCAACACCGGCGCGATTGATGCGACCAGCCTGTTCACCGGCCAGACCGGCACCTGGCGCACCGCCAATATCGCGCTGAAATGCTACCAGACCAACGGCGTCGACCTGACCAAGGTCACCGCGCCTTTCGTGGTGCAGGCATCGGGGCCGCTGACGGTGTCGATCGCCGACATCCGCATCGTCTCCGCCCCCGCAACCGCGATGTGCCCCGGCGCAAAGTGAGCGGCGGAGCGCCCGAGGTCCGGGTAGCGGGCGGGACCATCGAGACGGTGGAACTCGCCCGTGGCCGCTTTCGCGCCCAGTTTCTCAATCTGGGCGCGACGCTGCGCATCCTGGAAGTGCCCGATCGCGACGGCATGCCCGCGAACGTGATGCTCGGTTTCAAGGACCTGGAGGCGTATCGGGGAGCACCGCGGTTCTACGGCGCGATCGCCGGCCGCTACGCCAACCGGATCGGGGGCGGGCGCTTCACGCTGGACGACAGCGCGTACCAGCTGGCGTGCAACGATGGCCCCAACAGCCTGCATTCGGGCCCGTTGGGGTTCGATCAGCAGTTCTGGCGAGTCGAGGCGCAGGACGCGCACTCGGTGACCTTCAGCGTGGAGAGCCCGGACGGATTCAACGGCTTCCCCGGCACGCTACGCGCGCAGGTACGCTACGCGCTGGAGGAAGACGGGCTGGCGATCGTGCTGACCGCCACCACCGATAAGCCCACAATCGTAAACCTGACCTCGCATGGCTATTTCAACCTGAGCGGCGAGGCGAGCGGGGCAACGATCCTAGACCATCTGCTGCAAATTCCGGCAGCGCGCTTCACTCCCGTGGACGTGACGCAAATCCCGACCGGCGCCTTGCAGGCGGTCGGCGGCACCCCGTTCGACTTCCGTACGCCGCATGCGGTGGGCCGAGACATCGCAGTGGAGGACGAGCAGCTTCGCATCGGGGCGGGGTATGACCATAACTTCGTGCTCGATGGACACTTCGGCAGCGTGCGGCGGATCGCGACGCTGTTCGATCCTGATTCCGGACGAGTGATGGACGTGCATTCCACCGAGGCCGGCGTGCAGCTCTACACCGGCAACTTCCTGGCGGGCGGTGCGCCCGGGACCAGCGGGCGGGTTTATGGCGCGCATGACGGGCTATGCCTGGAGCCGCAGCGGTTCCCGGATAGCCCGAACCAGCCGGAGTTTCCTTCTGCGCGACTCGATCCGGGGCAGACGTACCGGCACGAGATCGCGCTACGCTTTCGCGTGGCGGAGACGGCGGAAGCGGCGTTTCCGCTAGACTGACCCCACACCCACCCGGAACGACACCCTACTTGGTTCCCCGGCGCATGCCGCGGCTCAGGCTCGACGCATTCGGAGGGACGGCTGCCGTCTCGAACCGCGTTGCAGCCGGGTTCCGGCCTTCGCCGGAGACTGCTTATGCAATCTTTTGGCGCACGAAGGCGCCGGCCGAGACATTGAGCCTCGGCCGGCGCTGAAATCCGCCCCTTGGTCCCCCTTACGCGGAGGGGAGGCCAGAGCGCTTAAACCGTCGGCTTGCCGTCGACGCGGCGCGGAGTGGTGGTGTCTTCGCGCAGTTCAGCCGGAAGCAGGGCTTCGGGTAGGTCCTGGTACGACACCGGCCGCACGAAGCGGTCAATCGCCAGCGTACCCACCGACGTGCTGCGTCCGTCCGAGGTCGAGGGGAACGGACCGCCATGAACTATTGCGTCAGTCACTTCGACGCCGGTCGGCCAGCCATTGCACAGGATGCGCCCCACCAGATGCTCGAGCACCGGCACCAGCCGCTGCGCGATTTCGGTATCGGCGTCATCAAGGTGTAGCGTGGTGGTCAGCTGCCCTTCGAGCAAGCCGACGACCTTGAGCATCTCTTCGACATCGGCACAGCGCACCAGCAGCGAGCTTGCGCCGAACACTTCCTCGGCATGGCTGGGATCGGCGATGAAGTCCGCGCCGGTCATGGTGAACAGCGCACCGCGGCCACAGGTCGGGCCGGTCGGCTCCTGACCCTGCGCCAGCAGCTTGAGCGCAGGGGCCGAGGCGAGCTTGGCGACGCCGCTTTCATAGGCCTTGTGGATGCCCGGGGTCAGCATGGTCGCGCCGGCGGAGCCGGTCATCGCTTCCGAAGCGGTTTCCAAGAAGCGCTCCAGATCGGGGCCCTCGATCGCCAGCACCAGACCGGGATTGGTGCAGAACTGGCCGGCACCCATCGTCACGGAGGCGACATACGCCTTGCCCAGCGCTTCGGCGCGCGACGCCAGCGCTGCGGGCAGCAAGAACACCGGGTTCACGCTGCTCATCTCGGCGTAGACAGGGATCGGCACCGGGCGGGCCTGGGCCAGCTTCATCAGCGCCAGGCCACCGCCACGTGAGCCGGTGAAGCCCACCGCCTTGATGCGCGGATCGCTGACCAGCGCGCCGCCGATCTCGTTGCCGATGCCGTTTACCAGCGAGAACACGCCTTCGGGCATGCCGGTCTGCTCGGCAGCCTTGAGGATCGCGCCCGCGACCATCTCGGACGTGCCGGGATGCGCGCTGTGCCCCTTCACCACCACGGGGCAGCCGGCGGCAAGCGCCGCGGCGGTGTCACCACCCGCTACTGAGAAGGCGAGCGGGAAGTTGCTGGCGCCGAACACCGCGACCGGGCCGAGCGGCACCATGCGCAGGCGCAGATCGGGCTTGGGCAGCGGAGCCCGGTCCGGGATCGCATGATCGATGCGCACGCGCAGATAGTCGCCCAGGCGCAGCTCCTTGGCGAACAGGCGCAGCTGGCCGGCGGTGCGGCCGCGCTCACCGGTCAGGCGCGCCTGAGGCAGGCCGCTTTCCTGCATGGCGCGTTCCACCAGCGCGTCCCCAAGCGCTTCGATTTCCGAGGCGATGGCTTCGAGGAAGGCGGCGCGCTGTTCACGTGGCAGGTTGGAATAAGGCAGGAACGCCGCTTGGGCCGCCGCGCAGGCCGCTTCCAGGTCCTCGGTCGTCGCGTTGCTGAAGCTCGGCTCGATCTCTTGGCCCGTCGCGGCGGCGATCGCCTTGAAGCCCGGGCCATCCCGCTTCACGCGCTTCGCCGCGATGAACAATTCTCCAGTCAGCGCCATCTCTAGAACTCCAATCTCAACGGTACCGGTAACAGGACCGCGACTTAGGCCTAGCTGCGCGCCCGTTCAATGCCGCTGACCAGCGAATGTGGCGCGTGATCGGTGATGATGGTGATAGCCCGCGCGCCGGTGGAGGAGACGGAGGGATTCGAACCCTCGATACGGTTTCCCGTATGACGCTTTAGCAAAGCGTTGGTTTCAGCCACTCACCCACGTCTCCGGAAGGGGCTAGAGGTCGAGCGCTATAGCGACGGATTTTCCGGGGATCAACGGGAAGAAACGAGAAGGTGCTAAATTGCTCCTCCGTGCCGCCTGTTCATTGTAGCGTCAGTGGCCCGGCTCTATGGTGCACCAGTAAATTCCGGGGTTTTGGGGCAATCGGCTATGCGTATCGGCAAGTGGTTCTCGGGCGTGGCGGCGGCGCTGATCGGGTTGGCGGCGGTGCCCGCCACGGCGCAGATGACGACCATCGATCCCAACACCGCGATCGATTCGGACCTAGACACGCCGCCAGTCCGGCAGGACGGCCCTGCTCCTTCGGACTATGGCCCGTATCGCGAACCGGAACCCGCACAGCCGCGGCCGCAACCTGCTGCGCCGGTGCAGGCCGCACCTGCCACCAACGCGCGCGAACGGGCGACCGACACGTTTGAGCAGGACGAGTTGTTGAGCGCCGCGGAAGGCGTGTTCGGCAAGGGGGCCTCGGGTCTTGCCGGGCTCCTCGAGAACATCCTGAAGGATCAAGGGCGCCCCAACGCGTATATCGCGGGCAGCGAGGCGGCGGGCGCCATCGGCGTCGGGCTACGCTATGGCTCGGGTCGCATGTTCCACCGCATCGAAGGCGAGCGCCCGGTTTATTGGACCGGCCCCTCGATCGGCTTCGACGTTGGCGGCGACGCTAACAAGGTGTTCGTGCTCGTTTATAATCTCTACGACAGCCAGGAGCTCTACAAGCGGTTCCCGTCCGGCGAGGGCCGCGCCTATTTCGTCGGCGGGTTCTCGGCAAGCTACATGCGTCGCGGCGATGTGGTGCTGATCCCGGTGCGGCTGGGCGTCGGCTGGCGGCTGGGCGTGAACGCCGGGTACATGAAGTTCAGCGAGAAGCAGCGCTGGCTGCCCTTCTGACACCCCACGATCAAACCGCGCGTGGGATCATAGTTGTCCCGCGTCGTTCCGCGGTATGACTATCCTGCCGCTCGCATTGGCCAGCCTGCTTACAGTCAATTTTTGGACGCTGCTGCGCTTCCGCGACGACAAACGTCGTGCGGTCGCCGGCAAGCGGCGGGTTCCCGAGCGGGACCTGCTCACGCTTGCCCTGTTCGGCGGCACCCCGGCCGCGTTCCTTGCCCGGCACCTGTTTCGGCACAAGACGCGCAAGCAACCCTTCTCCACTTATCTTCAGCTTGTCGCGATGGTGCAGCTGGGTGCGATCGCCGGGCTCGCCTGGACGTTCGCTATTTAAAGCCCGAACAGCCCGCGTCGCCGTCGTGGCGCAGGCGCCGGATCGGGCGGCAGCTGCTCGACCATCCAGCTGTGGTTTTCCACGATTGTCGCGGCAACGGCACGCCCCTGCCGATCACGCGACGGCCTGAAGCGGAAGCGTTCGCGGATAAGCCGGCAGGTGGTAGCGTCGAGCAACCGGCTGCCGCTCGACTTCGTGATCTCGCAATCCACGACGCGGCCATCGGTCCAGACGGTATAGCGCACCCCCACCGTGCCGCCGATGCCGGTCTCCGCGAGTGCGTCGGGAAAGTCGGAGTCGCGTATCCGCCCGCGGACCCATTCGGGCGGCGTCTCCTCTCGCCCGCCACCGTCGCCGTCGCCATCGCCAGCACCGCCGCTGCCCCGGCCCTTGCCGACACCACCGCTGCCGAAGCCCGGACCCGGAATGTCGGCACTGCCCGCCGAAGGCATCGCGCCGGTGCCTGCGATCGGCGCAGCGACGACGGGGGGCTTCACGGGAAGCGGGATCACAGGCGTTGGCGCAACCACTTCGGTCGGTTCGGCACGCAGGTTCGGCGGCGACGCTTCCCCTTCCGGCCTGCCGGTCCGCCGGCGCGGCTGAACGGGTTTGGGCTTTTCGGGCGGCACAACGGCGGGCGGCACTTGGAACACCGCCAACGCCGCCGGTTCGCGCGCCGTCCGGTGGACGGCCAAACCCCAGATCAGCCCCGCGCCCAGCGCGACCGTCAGCGCCGACGCGCCTAAAGCGGCTCTGGTCCGGTCGGCGTTACTGGAAGCAGTGAACGGCATGCCTGGATCTCCGGCCACACCGCGCGGCCGCTCGATCCTTCAGATAGGCAGCCCCACCTCAAGCGAAAGAGGCGATCAACCGAACTCCACGGCCTCGAACCGCACCGGCTCGCCGATGGCCGCGTCCGCCAGCGCGCCTTCCCACATCACCTGCGCGCCGCGGATGAAGGTGCCGACCGGCCTGCCGGTCAGCGTCATGCCGGTAAAAGGCGACCAGCCACATTTCGACGCCAGCCAGCTTTCCTGGATCGTCCAGCGCGCCTTCAGGTCAACCACGGTAAAGTCGGCGTCGTAACCAACAGCGATCCGCCCCTTGCCGGCAATGCCGAATACCCGCTGCGGCCCGGCACTGGTCAAGTCGATCAGCCGCTGCAGCGTCAGCCGTCCTTCGGCGACATGGTTGAGCATCAGCGGCAGCAGCGTCTGCACGCCGGGCATGCCGCTCGGGCTCGCCGGATAGGGCCTGGCCTTTTCCTCGCGCGTGTGCGGCGCGTGGTCCGATCCCATCACATCGACCACGCCCTGACGCAGCCATTCGAACAACCCGTCGCGGTGCGCGCCAGATCGGATCGGCGGGTTCATCTGCGCATAGGTGCCCAGCCGCGGATAGGCCTCTTCGCCCGCCAGGGTCAGGTGCTGCGGTGTCACTTCGCAGGTGGCGATGTCCTTGTGCTGCCCCAGCAGCGCCAACTCGGCGGGCGTGGTCACGTGCAGCACATGGATGCGGCGCTTGGCCGCGCGTGCCAGCCGCAGGATTCGCTGGGTGGCCAGCAAGGCGCTTTCGTCGTCTCGCCAGACGGGATGGGAGCGCGGATCGCCCTCGATCCGCTCGCCCGCCCGTGCGTTCATCCGCGCCTCGTCCTCGGCATGGATCGCGACGCGGCGCTTGCCCGAGGCGAGCACGCGAGCAAGGTTGTCGTCGTCGGAAACCAGCAGGTCGCCCGTCGACGCGCCCATGAAGATCTTGACGCCGGCCGTACCCGGCAGCCGCTCCAGCTCGGCAAGGGCATCGGCATTATGGTTGGTCGCGCCGACATAGAAAGCGTGATCGCACCACATCCGCCCCTTGGCGCGCGACAGCTTATCGTTGATCGCACCGGCACTGTCGGTATTCGGCTTGGTGTTCGGCATCTCGAACACCGCGGTGACGCCGCCCAGCACCGCGGCACGGCTACCGCTTTCCAGGTCTTCCTTGGCCTCAAGCCCGGGCTCGCGGAAATGGACCTGGCTGTCGATCACGCCGGGCAGGATGTCGAGCCCGGTGCAGTCGACGGTCGCACCCGCGTCGCCGACGCTGCCGATGGCGACGATGCGCCCACCAGAGACGCCCACATCCACGTCCGCCGGCCCGCCCGGCAAATGCACTCGCCCGCCCGTCAGCTTCAGATCGATCCGTGCCATGTTTGCCTCTTCTTTCCGCGCCCGCCGCCTCCTACCTTTTCGCCATGACTGAAACCAGCCCCGGCACATGGCTCGCCGACCGCGCGCTTCTCCGCATCTCGGGCGAGGACGTGCGCGGGTTCCTGCAAGGGCTGCTTACGCAGGACCTCGCGCGCGTGACCCCCGGGCAGCCGCAATGGACCGGTCTGCTTACACCGCAGGGCAAGGCGCTGTTCGACTTCATCCTCTGGGACGATGGCGATGCGGTCCTGATCGATTGCGAGGCCACGCAGCGCGAGACGCTCGCGCGGCGGCTCACCATGTACCGCCTGCGCCGGGCGATCGCGATTGAGCCGGTCGAGGGTGGCGCGCATTGGTCGCGCAATAGCGGGCAAGGGGCGCACGATCCGCGCCTGGCCGCATTGGGCTATCGCTGGCTTGGGGAAGCGGCAGGCGCGCCAGCGCTCGACTGGCACGCGCATCGCCTGTCGCTTGGCGTGACCGAGGGCGCGGGTGAGCTCGGCCAGGACAAGACGCTGTGGCTCGAATGCAATGCCGAGCCGCTGAACGGCGTCAGCTATTCCAAGGGCTGCTATGTCGGACAGGAGAACACCGCCCGCATGCACTATCGCGCCAAAGTCAGCCGCCGCCTGGTGGTGGCGCCGCTGGCGGAAGCGGGCGACCGCACCCGCGCGGTGTACCCGCATTTCGGGCTGATGGTCGAGTTGCGCCGGGTGGAGGCGCTGGGCGATGCCCTGGTCGCGGATTGGCTGGCGGAAGCACTTGCTCCGGCCTCGGAACCTGCCGCCTGATCGGCTGCGGCGTGGACAGTGCCTAGAGAAGCCGGTGCGCTTGCACCCGGTTGCGCTTGCATGCCCGAATCGGGTCCTTAGGATCGGCCAAAGGAGCGTGGCATGCGGATGATCGGCTTGATCGGCGGCATGAGCTGGGAAAGCTCTGCCGAATATTATCGCATTTTGAATGAGGGGGTTCGCGACCGGCTCGGTGCGACTGCGTCTGCCCGGTGCCTGCTCTGGTCCTTTGATTTCTCAGAGGTCGAAGCACTCCAGCAGCGGGGTGACTGGGACGGGTTGACGGCCTCGATGGTGGATGCCGCACAGCGGCTCGAAGCGGCTGGTGCGGATATGCTGCTGATTTGCACGAACACGATGCATCGAATGGCGTCCGCGATCGAAGCGGCGACCAGCATACCCCTTCTCCATATCGCCGATCCAACGGCGGAGCGAGTCAAGAGCACGGGTATCCGCAGGGTAGGGCTGCTTGGCACCGCCTTTACGATGGAGCACAGCTTCTACAAAGATCGGCTGCGCGATCGGCATGGATTGGACGTCATCGTTCCCGGTGAGATCGACCGGGCTATTGTTCACCGGATCATCTACGACGAACTTGTTGGTGGCCGGGTGCTGCCAACCTCGCGAGAAGCATGCAGAGGTGTCATCTCGCGCCTGGTGCAGAATGGTGCGGAGGCCGTGATCCTGGGTTGTACCGAGCTGATGCTGTTGGTGCGCCCTGACGACAGCGCGGTCCCCTTGTTCGACACCACGGCTCTTCATGCACAGGCCGCAGTGGCGATCGCGCTGACCGACTAGGTTTGCCAACCCCGTTCCCAGGTTCAGCGGCGCAGGCCCGCCGGCGGCCGGTAGTGGATCATGCTCCGGTAGCGGGCTAGCAATGCCCAAGCACAAGCAGGCCGCCTCCCGCGCACAAGTGCCTGCACCACAGGGCCATCGCTTCGCGCTGGGAGAGACCGGCGCGGCCGCTAAGCCGCTCCCGAAGAAGCTGAAAGGGCCGGCGTGTTCCGGGTCCAAGCTCCGTCACGCTGCCAACAGAGGTAGACAAAGAAAAAGGGAGGCCGGTTGCCCGGCCTCCCCAATTCTTTCCAGTCCGGATGGACCGGGCAGGATTACATGCCCGAGCCAGGACCGTACGTGATTTCCACGCGGCGGTTCTGAAGCTCGCGGACACCGTCGGCGGTGTCGACGCGCGGACGGCTTTCACCGAACGCTTCGGTCGAGATGACACCGTCGGAGATGCCACGACCGGTGAGGTAGCCCTTGACCGAGTCAGCGCGACGCTGGGACAGACCAACGTTGTAGCTGGCCGAGCCCGAACGGTCAGCGTGGCCTGCCAGGACGACGCGGGTGTTCGCGCAGTTCTGATAGTTGCTGATCGCGTTGTCGAGGATGCTCGAAGCTTCCGGCGTGATGTCCGACTTATCCCAGTCGAAGAACACGATGTACGGCCCAGGCGTGCAGACCACTGCCGGCGGCGGCGTTTCAGCGACCGGCGGCGGGGTGTAAGCAGGCTCAGCCGGCGGAGCGACGGGCTCAGGCATCGGCTCAGGTGCGCCGAAGTTGAAGGTCAGGCCGCCCAGGATGCTGTGCGAACGCATGCGACCGCTGACTTCTGCGCCGCTGGCGGAGACCAGGTCGACGCCCGGTGCGTTGAAGAAGCGATACTTCAGCGAGACGTCGACATTGTCGGACAGCGGTGCGCGGATACCCGCGATCGCCTGCCATGCAACCACCGTGTCGGAGTCATCGACGATGTCCGAAGCGGTGCTCAGCGCGAGGCGCGACTTGACGCGGGCGACACCGATACCGGGCCCAACAAAGCCCTGCACGCCGTCGTCATCACCGAAGTCCCACAGGCCGTTGACCATGAAGCTCAGCGCGGTGGTGCGGCCACCGGCGCCGTCATAGCTGCCAGCCACTGCGCCAGGCAGCGGGACCGACGAGGTCAGGCCATCGACGGTTGCCGACTTGTAGCCGACTTCGGCTTCAAGACGGAACACGCCCAGGTCGTAACCGACCGTCGCGTCGACGTCATAGCCATAGTTGTGATCAACAGACAGCGCGTCTTCGACCGAACCAACGTTCCAGTCGATGTCTTCAACGATCATCGCGCCGCCTTCGACGCCCACATACCACGCGTTGTCGCGGGCAAGGGCGGGCGTGCTGAGCGCGGTGGTCGCTAGCGCCAAGGTAATGGCAAGCTTCCGCATATTAAACCCCTTTCTCGATTGTCACTGAGACAGCGACAAAATCACTATCGAAACGAATGTATCCACGCAAGCGCACAAATCGGGGGACTGTTGCATCATCGTCACAGTTGGTCCGAGGCAATCAGACCATGCGTACGCAATGCTTCCAGTACCGCAACGATTGCGGCCCGCGCTTGCCCATCAACCACTATACCCCCTGCTGGTTCCGCGACTGCGAGACCTCTTCTGCCAACTACCTGTACACCCTCGACAAAAACTTTCCCATGCACCTCTCCGATGCGCCAATCACCGTCGCGGAACAGCGCGAAGCCGGTCTCGGCCCCCGCCCAGACCCGCATGCCCTCGCGCGGCGCGAGAAAACGCCATCCTCCTGCCGACCATGCTGCAAGTGCGTTCGCATGCCCCTGCCAAGCACCGGTCGGATCCGCACCGACGATCCAGCACTGCCCGTCCTCGGGCCTATCCGGCGGCGACTCGGCACCGATCGCAGTCGCCATGCCGCTCACCAGTGCGTCCAGCAGCAGCAGCGCCTCGTTGTGCGTCATTTCCTTCTGCGCCTGTCCCGCCGCCAGCATCGGCAGCCCCAGCCGTGGTGTCCCATCGTGGCTCATATCCTATCCCCACCCTTCCTGCGCCGCAGTTCGGCGGCCGGTGACAATCCATGCGAGCCGATCTGCTGCACGGCGACGATCCGCAGCACGCTGGACGCGATCTCGCCGATCACCCCCAGCGCCACGCCGCGCAGATCCTCGAACCCCAGCTTGCCGGTGCGCACCGCGCGTCCCAGCGCCGTCTCGATCGCTTGCCCCGCGCGGTTGACGCCCGCCTCCAGCGGCCCTTCCAGGCTGCCCCGCATCTCGGCCACATCCTGGGCGAACGCCCGCGTATCGGCACGCACGCTGACCACCGGACGCTCGATCTCTTCATCCATCGGGAAAAAGCTCCTTCAGCCGCGCGACCTCCGCCGCCCCGGGCGGCGCGACCACCTCACCGCGCGCCGCGCCCACCAGCGCCGCCAGCTCAGCCGGCGTCGCATTCCAAAAGACGTCCGGGCTCCACCCGAACACCAGTCCCGCCAGCCCAGCGAGACGAGCGGAACACCCGCCGAAATCCTCCCCCGTCACCGCCCCGCCAAAATCTGGCCGATCAGCACCTTCAGCGCCGGCGTCGCCGCCACCAGCCCCCCGGCCACCACATTCTCGGCGAACACCTCGCGCCTCCCGGCGAACGGCTCGCGCAAACAATGCCAGAACAGGCCGACCATCTCGCTTAGGCCAGCATCCGCACGCGGAACTCGCACAGCGCGGCCCAACGGCCTTCGCCCTCACGCACCACCCGGCTGCGCACCGCGCTCAGGCTCGCCACCCGCCAGCCTTCGCCCAACATCCGCGGCAACCCCAGCACCGCTGCCTCGACCTCGCCGACCAGCCCGCGCAGCCGCCGGGGTGACACTCCCTGATCGAACAGGGTGACGCTCAGCCGCCCTTCGCGCCCAACGAGATCCTTGGTGCTCCAATCGGTCAGCAGCGCATCCTCGACCAGCGCATAGGGCCGCACGCCTCTCACTGGCTGCGCATCGAACACGCCGCTGATCTTGGCCATCAGCGGCGCATGACCGCCCAGCACCGCCGCTAGCGCGTCGGCCAGCACGTCATGCGCGCTCATCGCAGCAGTCCTCCGAGCCAGCGTAAGCCAGGCTCGGCAAGCATCCGCCGCCCGAGCCCGGCCCCGCGCACCACCACCGGCTCCGGCTCGACGTCCACGGTTAGCTCTGGAAAGGCTTCCCGCACGTCCTCGCCCAGCCGCGACGCGGCGTCCGCCGCCGCGCGTTCGCCGCGCGCTCTCGCGCGCGCCTCCAGCCGCTCCATCACAACCGCACCCGCCGCCACGGCCGCCACAACGCCGCCACTGCCGCGGGCGGCGCTCCCCCGATCGCCCGCGCTTCGAACAGATGCGCCGCGAGCAACACCACGCCCTGCGTGATCGGCGCCGGCAGCGCGTCCCAGCCCTCAGCCAGCCCCGCGCGGAACCCGACCTGCACCAGCCGTGCATCGCCTGGCGCGGTCACCCGCACCCAACCTTGTCCGACCGCGTCCAGGTCGATCGCGAACCGGTCCGCCGGCAACGCCGCCCCATCGGGCGTGCGGACCGCTTCAATCGCGGTCACCGGCGTCACCTCCAGCCGCCGCCATGCCCGGTCCGCCGGCAGCAGTTCCTGCCAGCCGCGCACGATCAGGCTTGCGCCGGTAAACGCCTCGCACAGCGCCATCGCCGCCGCGACATGCCCGCTCAGCGCCGCGTCCTCTGCGTCCCCCAAGATGCGCAGATGCGCCTTGGCCGCGTCGCGCGCGGCTGCCAGCGCCGCCGCCGGAAATGGCGGTGCGTCCATAAACCCCTCCTATGTTTCGCAAGAAAAGGGGCCGCGCCGTAGCCCCCGCGCCGGCGCGGCCCGCTCCGCCGCCCGTCAGGCTGCGGAGAACTTGAGCACCTTTATCGCCTCCGAATTGCTCACCATTCCGCCGACGCGCTTGGTGGCATAGAAGTAGACGAACGGCTTGTTGCTGTACGGATCGCGCAGGATCTGCGTCTCCTGCCGCTCGGCGATCAGATATCCCGCCTTGAAGTTGCCGAACGCCACCGCAAGCGCATCCGCGCCGATGTCGGGCATGTCCTCGGCCTCGAACACCGGATAGCCGAGCAGCGTGCCGGGCTGTCCCATCGCCAGCCCCGGCGCCCACAGCAGCCCGCCATCACTGGTCCGGAACTTGCGCACCCGCGCCAGCGTGGCCGAGTTCATCACCCAGCAGGCGCCCTGGCGGTATGGCGGGCGCAGCGCGTGGACCAGGTCGATCAGCCGCTCCTTGGGGTTGATCGCGAAGGCGCCGGGTGCCCCGCTCGCCAGATACTGAATCGTCCCGAACGGCCGCGCCGCGTCGCCTTGCGCCGATACCGGCCCGGTGAGGAATCCCTTGAGCTTGTTCACGCCATTGCCGCGCACGAACGCCGCGCCTTCGGCAGTTGCGAACTCGCGCGCCACTTCGCTCGCCAGCCATGCCTCGACATCGAACGCGGCATCGTCAAGCATCGCCTGGCTCGCCGCCGGATTGGCGTAGAGGTCGCCCGAAGGCGGCGCGACTTCGTTGAACACCGGCGTTTCGGTCTCGTCGCGCGCCGCGGTCTCCGCCGCCCAACCGCTCTCGAACCCGCCGCTCGCCACCAGCTTGCGGTACCCGCTCGTTCCCACCTTTACGAAATTGGCGATGGCGCGGATCGGCGACACCGCCTTCAGCGTCGCGTCGATCTGCCCATCGATCTCCTCGGGCACCGCATAGCCGCCACTAGCGCCGTCCACCCCCGACATCGCCTTCACTTCCACCGCGCCATGCCCGGCGCGCAGGAACCCGTCGAACGCGGCAGTTCTCGCCGCTCGCCCGCCCGCCAGCATCGGCCGCGCCGTCACCACGCCCGCCGCTTCCACCGCATTCGAAGCTCGTCACAATCCCGTCCATCACCATCTCCCCACGCCAAAAGACCCTCCCCGAGCTGCGCTCGGGGAGGGGGACCATCCGCAAAGCGGATGGTGGAGGGGCCGCCGCAGGCGGAAGCCCCAACTCAGAAATTCAGAAAGTCTCCACCGCATGCACCCGCGCCAGCGGCTGCATCGGCTGCGCGACCAGGCTCACTTCCATGAGCTCCAGCCGCCGGATTTCGCGCCGCAGCCCCTGCCGCGCCTCCGCAACCCGGTACCCGAAGGACAGCCCCGTCACTGCGCCGCTCGCCACGCGCTCGGCCAGCCTGGCCTCCTCCACCGACCCGACCACCCGCAGCCCATGGCGGTCTTCCCCCAACAGCTCGATCCGCCCCACCGGCCACCCCTGATGCTGCCAGAGCAGCGGCATGCTCGCTGGCGACCCGAACGCGCCGGGCCGCAGCACGTTGCCGCCGCGGTCCGCCACGCCGAACACCGCCGCGTACCCGGCGAACCGCACCCTCATTTCAGCCAGCCGGGAAAGCCCAGCTTCACCGCCAGTCCGACCAGCACCAGCGCCGCGATCATCCGCCCGAACGATCCCCACGCCGCCTTGAACGCCGACCGCTTGGCGTCGCGCCACGCCCCCAGCAGTTCGCGCAGCTCGGCCATGTCCTTGGCCGCGCCGGCATCCTCCAGCCCCAGCCGGGCGAGCGCCCGCCGCGCCCCCAATCCCCCTGCTTCCTTCGCGATCGCACGCAGCGTACCCACGCTCGCGCCATCGCCGCGCGCCTGCTCCATCAGCCGCGCCAGCACCGTTCCGTCTTCCATGTTCCCGCTCCCGGTTGCGGCGCACCGCCCCGGCGCCTAGGCCGGGCGAATGCGCCGCTGGTTGTTCCCCTTGGCCGTGCTCGCCACGGTCCTGCTCGCCGCCCTGTTGGTCTGGCTGTGGCGCACGGACGCGGTGCTCGTGCACAAATGCGCGAGCGCCGGCGGCACCTGGGACGGCGAAGCCCGCATCTGCAATGTCGGCACGCTCACAGTCCCGGCATCGCCCGCTTCTCGGAGTCGCTGAGGAACTCGGCCCCCGCCACCTGCCGCCACAGCCGCTCGCGGTCCTCGGCCAGCGCCGTCACCCGGTTCAGGTCCACCCCCACCCGCGCATCGGCAAACCACGGCCGCAACGCCCCGCTCAGCGCGGCGAAAAAGTTCGCCGCCAGCGGCAGGATCGCCAGCCGCCACAGCGCCCGGTTGGCTTCGCGATAATTGGCATAGGCATTGTCGCCCGGCAGCCCGATCAGCATCGGCGGCACCCCGAACGCCAGCGCGATCTCGCGCGCCGCCGCCGCCTTCAGCCCGACGAAATCCATGTCCGCCGGCGTCAGGCTCATCGATTGCCATTTGAGCCCACCTTCCAGCAGCATCGGCCGTCCGGCGTGCGCCGCGCCCGAATAGCCGTTTTCCAGCTCGGCCTTGAGCAGATCGCGCTGCCCCGCCGACAACACGGCCCCTTCGCCCGGATCATAGACCAAAGCGCCCGAAGGCCGCGCCGCATTGTCGAGCAGCGCCTTGTTCCATCGCGTCGCGGCATTGTGGATCGCCACCGTCCCCGCCGCCGCCCCCAGGCATCCCAGCCCTTGATGATCGTCCAGCGGATGAAACGCCTTCACATGCACCACCGCCGGACGCCCCGCGGCATCCTCCGCCGGCAGCCGCGTGACATGCGCCCCGACTTTGTAGCGATACGCCACCGGCCAGCCCTGCGCGTCGGCCTCCACGCTCACTCGCTCCGGCCGCAGCGCATACAGCTCGCGCAGCCGGCCTTTGCCGTCGCTCAGCAGCTGGACATAGGCGTTGCCGTGCAACAGCAGCTGCGCGGCGGCCACTTCGGTCAACGCCTGCCCGCCCGACCGCGCCTGCACCAGCGCCAGCAGGTCGGGGTCTGACGCCTCCAGCGGCGCCCCGCCCACGCTTTCGCTCACCAGCTTCACTGCCCGCTGCGCCACCGGATTGCGCAAATACCCGTCGCGCGCCTGCGCCTCATATCCCAGCGGCCAATCCCCACCGCCGCCCACGCCCCAGCCACCCGCCAACGGCGCCCGCACGCCTCCGCGCGCGGACTTATACCAACCTGCATTGATCAGAACCGACATGCCCACTGGCGCCGGCCGATGGTCATGATGCGCCAAGGCTGATCGACGAGCCTGTTCCAAGCCTC
>NZ_JACIJF010000008.1 GCF_014199255.1 Sphingomonas xinjiangensis
GCTTGGAACAGGCTCGTCGATCAGCCTTGGCGCATCATGACCATCGGCCGGCGCCAGTGGGCATGTCGGTTCTGATCAATGCAGGTTGGTATTAGAGGCGGAATTGTTGCCGGCCGAACGGCTGGTGCTAGTGCTTGGGCTCCTGCCGCAGCTTCGCCCGGAAGCACTCGACATGCTGCAGATTCAAAACGAGGCGACCCAGCGCCGTTTCACCGAATTCGGCGGAACGGCGAGGGGCGGGCTCGGCTTTCTTCCCACGCGGGAAACCGCGTTGTTTTTGCTTGCGGGTGAGGCCATGGACCACCGGCTGGAAGCCATGCGGCTATTCGCTTCGTATGCCCCGTTGCAGGCGAAGCGAATCCTGCTCCTGCCGGAGGATCAGGGAGAGCCCGGCCCCTGGACGCCTATCGTGGTTGCGCGGCGCTGGGTGGACCGCCTGATGGGAGGAGGCGCAGATCGGCGTTTCGCACCCGGCTTTCCCGCACAATTGGTGGAAACGCCCTATGGCCGCGCCGATCTGGTGCTGAGCGAGGTCGCCACGGAGGAAATCGAGGCGTTGCTGGCTTGGGCGCGGCACGAGCGCAGGTTGATGGAAGAATGGGGCCTGAAGCGCCACCTGAAGCCAGGTTACCGTGCCCTGTTTCATGGGCCACCGGGCACGGGCAAGACCATAACAGCCGCGGTTTTGGGCAAACTGCTGAACAAGCCGGTATACCGCGTCGACCTGTCGCGGGTGGTGAGCAAATGGGTCGGCGAGACCGAGAAAAATCTAGGCGCGCTTTTCGACCAAGCTAACGAAGGAGACATGCTGTTGTTCTTCGACGAGGCCGACGCGCTGTTCGGGAAGCGTGGCAATACACAGAGCGCCAATGACCGTCATGCCAATCAGCAGATCGCATATCTGCTGCAGCGGATCGAGGACTGCCCCGGCATGGTAATCCTGGCGAGCAATCTGAAGGGGAATATCGACGCGGCCTTTGCGCGCCGGTTTCAGGCGATGGTGTACTTCCCGATCCCTGACACGAAGGCGCGGCTGAGGCTCTGGCGAAAGCTGATGAGCGATCTGCCGGGGCTGACACTGACGCCGGAAGAGTTCCGGAAGCTGGCGGACGACTACCCCTTGAGTGGAGGATCCCTGATCAACGTGCTGCGCGGCGTGGCCCTGAAGCTGACCGAGTTCGGCTCCGTCGGGCTGGAAGTCGTGCGCGCCGAGGTGGAGCGCGAGTTCGTCAAAACTGCGCTGCTTCCTGGCTAAATATGCTCCTGAGCAAGGATTGCCGGCGACTCCGCACGTCGCCGAGCGGCTGTGCATCGCGGTATATAGCTCCAAACGGCTGTGCGATGCAGGTTTGATCGACCGGATCGGCGATTTGAACCGGCGAAAATGGATGCCGACGATTGCGCAAGTGCTCGACCGGTTCGACATCCCCGAGACCGTTCAACTTGACCGGCTCGTCGTCGACCTGGGTAGCTTTGGACCCGAGGAACTGGACGCGGTGCCAGCCCGACTGGCGGAGCGCCTGTGGTCGGCACTGCTCCAGCGGTTCATCCAGCGGAACGGCGCCACCTGGAAGCCGGGCGCCGGCGCGATGCTTGACGCGTTCGAACACTATCTGGCGCAAGGCACATGGCCCTATGGCAGCGGCATCGATGTCCGGACCGCACCCGACGACATATTGAACGCGCTGGTCGAAGCCGAACCAATGGCGCTGGTGGCGATGCTTCGCGCGCGGGGGGGAAGCGAGCTACTGCTGCGCAGGCTCGTGCGGCAAATGTCCGACCGGATGCTTGCCGCGCTGCTGCACCGGCTGGAGCCGGTGCACGCTGCGTGTGTGCTTGGCTATGTTCACGAAGTTCAGACGAGCCACAAGGAGGAGCCGGTCGTTCCGACCGGTGCCGAGCAGTTGGCGGAGATGCTATGGACGATCGTGCTGCGGGACGCTTTGGGACAATCAGGATTGCAGGCGAACCGCAAGGCATTCCTGCGTCGTCTGCTGCGCAGCCTCGCCGAAGCAAGTGGCACGTCGCTTTCTTCTCTGTTGCGGCAGTTGCGTCGCGGGCTGGTGGCATTGGGGAGGCGGCGGCGGGCGCCAGGGTCGCTCGTCGAAATACTCGGTCAATTGATGGCGGAAGAGCCGGCGATGCTGGTGGATACCGCCGCGTTAAGCCGGTTGACGCGTTACTTGTTCGTCGAGCGCGGGCACTGGCCCGAGGCGCAGTTGGCCGAAGTCCGTCTGATCGCGCACGCCGTATGGCGGGCGCGTCCTACCGAGTTCGCTTGGCTGGTCCGGCGGTTGGCGCTGACCCGATCGGCCGGTGCGCTGGCGCGGCTTGAAGCGTTACTGCCGCTCGAGCGGGCCGTTCAGGCCCTTTGGCCACAGGCGAACCGACAGCTGGCCGTGGCGGTGGAACAGGTGCCTCTGGAAACCAGGGTCGTCGCCTTGGCCGCGTTAGCCTCGTACGAAGCAGGCTTTCAGAGCGGTGAGGCCCGACCGCGCGCTGCGGCCGCAGTTGCGGTTCAAGGGCGCACAAGTGGCAGCGACCCTACCGGTGCCGCCGCCGCTATGTGGCCGGTCAGGCATTCGCTCGATACACTGCCGGCCGAACCTGTTGAAAATCTTTGTAGGCCAATCTTTCGGGGCGCGGCATTTGCGGACCGCCACTTCTTGAAAAGGCTGGCTGTCGCGGACGCAGGGCGGCTGACGATGCTGGCCCCAACGGAGACAGAAGCCGAAGCACTTATCGGTCAGCTGCTTCCCCTGCATCTGCGCAGAGCGATGGTGGCGCTGGCGCGAGCGGGTGGCTGCCGTGGGCGTGACTGGGAGGTGCTGATCGCAGTGGCGGCGATCACGGACGACACCGATCCCGCCGAGCTGTTGTTGCAGAGAACTGTCAAAGGCCTTGCCGCACACCGAGGCGTGCCGGTGAGGCGATTGCGACGATCTCTCCGCTTCAGGCTTTCGCGCAAGGATGCCTTTGGGCCTGAAGGCGGCACAGCAAACACGGCCTGCGCTGCTGGCGATACATGGATGTGGCCCAGCGTCGTTCAGAGCCGCTCGGCGAGGCGGTTGATCGAGCGCCAGCGAAAGCTGGAGCAAATGGGCGAGTTGTTAGACATCCGATCGGCGTTGAGCGGGCGCGTCTGGGAAGCTGTGGCGAACGCGATGCTATCGCAGCTCCCGGTGCAAGATCGTCGAGCCATTGGCCGGCTCATGTCGCCAAGCAAGAGTATCGAGCGTGTTTCGATTTCGACGCCCGAGCACGATCTAACGGTCGCGACTTCGTCAAGACGCCGTTCCAAATACGCGCTGGCGGCAGCCCTGCGTCTTCACCCTCTATCGGTGCTGGAGCTGTCGGGCGCATCCGTCGACGCAATAGTCGCCGCAGCTTTGGACTACGCCGCACTGACCGGACCGGCGAAGGAGCACGTTCTGGCACTCGGGCGGCGGCTTACCGAATATGCCGGTCGGCGGGCGGTACCAGCCAAAAAGGTGGCGGAGGCGTTGGCACGCGCTCTGGTATCGGCAGACTGGCGCGCGGGATCAGGGGATCTGGCGGAAGAATGGCTGAGGCAATTGGCGGCGCTGGCCAGCCTGTCCGAGCAGTCGGCGCTGAAGCGGCTCCTTGGCGACATACGGAAAACGGCTGACAAAGAACAAATGCGCGACGCGCAGGCGACTGCCGCTTCCTCCACTGGACTGATTAGCCGGGTCGGCAGTTTGCTGGATCTCGGGGTATCCCCACGCGCATCGGCAGTGCGGAAGGCTTTGGCAGATCCGCGGCGCCGAGCGATGCTAGTGACGGCGCTGACCGACGGAGAAAGGGCAGCGCTACTCGGTTGGGTTGCGCCTGGCTTGGTCCCCGGGCTTCTGCATGTCGCCGAACGTATCGGCCATGCCCGACGACTGGCGGGCGCTGCGGTCCCCAGGAAGGAACAATGGCTGGCGATATTGGCGGCCGCAACCTCCGACAAGCACGCGGTGATGCGGCTGACGGGGTTCATGCTCGATGGGGGTGCCGGCTGCCCGGCCCCGCTGGCGTCGCTCCGCTACAAGGTGGAAACAGCGCTTGCCCGCTCCCTCGAAGGCATGCGTGATGCACCGCTTCGGATCGCCCTGAATCTGCGTGCGCGCGCCCGCAAGGCTCAGGCCGAGCGAACCGCATCAGAGGCGGCACCGGATTCGGCAATCTGGCTGAACAATGCTGGGCTGGTTCTGACATCCGCCTACCTGCCGAGACTGTTCGAAGCGTTGGAATGGATCGAGCGCGATAAAGGGGGTGGCTGGCGATGGGCTTCGCGAGAGATCCAGGAGCGCGCACCGCACCTGCTTCAGTGGCTGGCCGACGGGCGCAGCGACACAGCGGAGGCGGAGCTAGCGCTTCCCAAGCTCCTCTGCGGCTTGATGCCTTGCGATGCGATCTGGCCTGAGGTCGACCTCAATGCCGAAGAACTGCGGATAGGCCGTATGCTCCTTGGCACTATTCGGGCCAATTGGCCGCCGCTGTCTGAAAGTTCTCCTCAGGCACTTCGCGAGACCTTTCTACAGCGCGGAGGGCGGCTAACAAAGAAGCCTGGTGGCTGGGCGCTGGACATCGAGACCAAGGTCCTCGACATACTGCTCGACCAGTTGCCCTGGGGATTCGGCATGATCGCGCATGACTGGATGCCTGCTCCGCTCACTGTTCGCTGGCGCTGAGATCAGGCGGTCAGCGCTTCTGTGCCGGCAATCGGTTCATGATGGTAGCGACGAGCTGACCACGGTCGAACGGCTTTTCAATCACGGGAATATGGCGGAAGGCAGTTGGGAGATGCTCGCGGCCATAGACGGTCACGACCACGGACGGCAGTTCATACAGCGTGAATGCTTCGGCCACCATCTCGACGCGACTGCCTTGAAGATTGCCGTCGAGGAGCACAGCGTCAGGCTTGACGGTAGGGATGATCTCGATCGCAGCGCCAGCCGTAAAGGCCGGACCTATGATCTCAGCGCCGGCCTCCTCAAGGATGGAAATCAGTTCGAGTGCCACCAGCGGCTCGTCTTCGACCACCAGCACGCGACGTTGCGCCAACCTTACGGCCGCGGTCACGGGCTGCACGGACGCGGGCTTGGCAGAGGCTTGACCAGCAGGAGCAGCATTGGCCTTCGGTCTGCCTGGCAATAGGTTCCTCCTAAGGCCCAGGTGTGAACGAGAAGAGCCCGGTAGGCAGCGTATAGCGTGCGGCCGGTCAGCGCTTGCCGGTAGAGCTTGCTGCCGTCGTTCGCGATCGCGGTACCGTCTGCCGAGAAAGCCGGCTGACGCCCATCGGGTCGGCGAAGCGGCACCCCGTCGATCACGTCCTTTCCATCTGAGTCGATGCATGACCGTCGAACGCGCGGAACGAAGCCCCGCTTTTCAAGTCGACCACGATGATGATCGCACCCCACGTGCCGGAGTCAGTGATATAGCCGGTTCGGCCATCCGGGCTGAAGCGGATGTCGTTCAGATAGGTCCCTTGAAGCGCCTCATCTTCAGGAATGGAGAAGGCTTTGGTTACTTGATCGCATGCCAGATCGATGCGGATGAGCTTGGGCCCACCTTCGAGATTTTCTCATTGCCAGGCGCAGCAGGGTCGAGCACCCATTGGCGTTGCGCCAGCTATTCCACTTCGCGTCCGGATATGGCTTGAGCGCCCCTTCGGAAAGCAACTCGGCAACGGAGACAGGCGAGTCCTCAGTCTAGCGCAGAAAGTTGACGAAGATGCGGCCACCTGGACTGACGGTGACGCCGGTAACCTGATGATCGGAGCGTGCGACCTCCGTCACTTCAGCAAGGCCCACGCCCTGCTCATCACTTTGCGGTGAGTTCATGATCCGCTCCCGAGACAAAACTCTTGAGAGGGCTAACTTGCGGAACGCGCATCCGTTGCGTCGACCCGCCGCTCTGCAAAATTAGAGGCCGCCTCGCCCCGCCAAAGCGCAGCGCTTGAGCGAACTGGTAGCTGATAACAAGGGATTGGCTGGGGCGGCAGGATTCGAACCTACGAATGCCGGTACCAAAAACCGGTGCCTTACCACTTGGCGACGCCCCAACGGGAAGCGGGCTTATACCCCCTTAGAACAAACGTTCAACCCAGCCGTGGGGGTCCGCCGCTGTGCCTCGCTGAATTGCGGTAAGCTGGCTTCGCAACTGCTCCGTGAGGAGGCCCGGACCGCCATTACCGATGGTGAAGTCGAAGCCGCGACCGCGGACCCGCCCGATCGGCGTCACCACCGCCGCCGTGCCGCACGCGAATGCCTCGCGCAGCCGACCACTCTCAGCGTCCTTCTGCCAGTCCTGCATCCTATAGGGTGCCTCACGCACGACGATGCCTGCGTCGCGGGCAAGGGTGAGCAACGAGTCCCGCGTGATCCCGGGCAGGATGGTACCTCCCAGGGGTGGAGTCTGGATCGACCCATCCTCGAAAACGAAGAACACGTTCATGCCGCCAAGCTCTTCGACGAACCGGTTTTCCACCGCGTCAAGGAACACGACCTGATCACAACCCTCTCGGATCGCCTCGGCCTGGGCAACCAGACTCGCTGCATAGTTGCCGCCGCACTTTGCCGCTCCGGTGCCGCCACGGGCGGCACGGGTATAATGCTCGGAGGTCCACAAGGTCACAGAGGGTGCGCCACCCTTGAAATAGGCGCCCGCCGGCGACGCGATTACCATGTAGAGATATTCGCTTGCGGGCTTCACCCCCAGGAAGGTCTCGCTCGCGAACATGAAGGGACGCAGATACAGCGAAGCACCTTCCCCTTCGGGAATCCAGTCGCGGTCGACGCGGACCAGCTCCCGTATCGAAGACAGGAACATCGTTTCGGGAAGCGGCGCCATTGCCATGCGTTCTGCGGACTCGCGGAAACGGCGTGCGTTTTCGGCCGGTCGGAACAGCGCTGCGCCATTGTCGGGCAGGCGATATGCCTTCAGCCCTTCGAAGATCTCCTGCGCATAGTGGAGCACCGCACATGCGGGATCGATCTGGATCGGACCGCGCGGTTGAACCCGTGCGTCATGCCAGCCGCGGTCGGCCGAATAGCGGATGACCACCATGTGATCGGTAAAGATCTTCCCGAACCCGGGATTGGCCAGCAAGGACTCCCGGTCGCCCGCCGTAACGGGCTGAGGATGCGCCTCGAACTCGTAATCCAGGATCGTGGTATCGTGCATGAGAGCGTCCATAGGCGATGGCGTCGGGTTGCGAAGGCCTAAGCCGAGTGGCAAAGATGGTCAACATGGCTGCCCCAATTCCTGCTTCGCCGCTATTCCTGCGCGAACCCGAAATCCGGCGCGGAGTGGAGTTGCTGTATTTCGGCTATGCCCATCTCACGCGCTCCATCGATGCGGCGCTTGCCAAGCAGGGGCTGGGGCGCGCGCATCACCGAGCGCTCTATTTCATCGCCCGCAAACCCGATGTAACGGTCAGCGAGCTGCTGGCGCTGCTGGCGATCACCAAGCAGTCTCTAGGCCGCGTGCTGAGCGAGCTGTCAGAGCGCGGCCTGGTGGAGACGCGTACCGGGGATCGCGATCGGCGGCAGCGGCTGTTAAGGCTGACCTCTGCGGGTGCCGAACTGGAGGCGCAATTATTCGACGCGCTTCGGGAGAAATTGGCGGGCGCCTACTCCAGCGCAGGCCAAGGTGCCGTCGGCGGGTTCTGGTCAGTGTTGGAAGGATTGGTGCCGGAAAGCGAGCGTGGCCGCGTCGCCGAACTCAGGCGCTGATCGGCTCATACGCGCTTTCAGCGCCGTAACAGACGCCTCCCCCGTTCTACCGGGGGAGGCGGTCCTTTCAGGCTACCTTGAAGCCTTCCTTGTTCATCGTCGCAGTTAGCTGCTTGTTCTTTTCCTCAGACAGCTGCGCGCGGAGCATCGGGAACAGATGCTCTTCCTCTTCCTTCATGTGATGCTCGATATCGGCGCGGAACGCGCGAACCTTCTTGATCCATTCCGGCGAAGCGTTGGGCATGTTCTCCAGCTCATAGAGATACTGCTTCACATAACCATGCTCTTTGTTGAGCTCGTCCGCACCTTCCTGTTGGCCAATCTCGCGCAGCGCGGGATAGATCACATTCTCTTCCTCGACCGCGTGCTTCATCAACGCGTGCTTGAGGTGCGAGAGCAGCATGCCTCGCTTCATCGTCGACTTTTCGTCGGTCGCTTCGATGGCGTCGAAGACCTTGAGCGTTGCGGCATGCTCAGCCTTGAGGGCGTCGTCCCAGTTGCCAGCGAGCGCACTGGGCGCCTGGATCGCCGCCTTGCGGCCCAGCATTGCAAGCAATCCCAATGCGGCGCCGCCAGCGACGGCGCCCGCCATCATGCCCAGATTCCCATTGCCGCTCTTGCCGGTGTCGGACGCGGGCTTGAAACGCCCATTCTTGTCTCGCGTAGCCGTGGTCGTAGCCATGTCAGCCTCCGTTGATAAAGGAATCGGAAGCAGAACAGTTTGGCGACGAGGGCGTTCCGTGACGGCAGTGATCCGCATGACTCCCGCCTGCACATCAAACACCTCCACAGCGAGCTACCAGCCGCGACGGAACTATGCTCAGCGGCGCGCGTCGGCTGCCATTTCGGCATTGCGGCGGGCCGCCGCAGCCAGCGTGTCGTGAATCAGATGCTTGAGTGCGTCCTCCCGGTCGAGAACGTCCAGGCCCTGGCGCGTCGAGCCACCGGGACTAGCAACACGGTCGGCGAGCACTGCCGGCATCTCGGCTGACGTGGCCGCCAAGGCGCCAGCGCCCTCTACTGTTGCCAAGGCCAAGCGTTGCGCCTGTTCCGTTGGGAGCCCCAGTGCGGCTCCGGCATCGGCAAGCGCGTCGATAAAGCGGTACACGAAGCCAGGGCCGCTACCAGCCAAGGCAGTCACGGCATCGAACAGCACTTCATCGTCGATCCATTCTACAAGGCCGAGTGGCGCCATCAACACCTCGATCGCCAGGTCGCGCGCCCCGTGCAGCGCTACCACGCCCTTGCCAAGCGCAACCGGCAAGTTCGGCATCGCACGGACAATCAGGTACTCGGGAAAACGGCTCTGAAGGCTCGCAATGTCCACGCCGGCCAATATCGAGATAATCGTCGGCAACCCGCCCACTTGCGCCTTTGGGAGTGAAGGCAGAGTATCCAACTGGTGCGGCTTGACGCCCAGGAGCAGATAGCGCGGCGGCGGCCCGTCCATAGGGAAAGCTCTACCTTGCCGCACGCCGACCGGCAGATCGCCGTCGTGGCGATTGACTACAAAGACGCCTTCAGCGGCAAGCGTGCCGCTTTCGGTCCAGCGTTGGAGCATTGCGCCAGCCATGTTGCCGCATCCGAGCAGCCACATGGTCGGCTTGTCGCCACTCATGCCTCGCCCTGAGTCTCGATCAACGCCGACGCCAAAGCTTCAGCAGGGGTCTTGCCACCCCAGAGGACGAACTGGAATACCGGATAGAAACGCTCGCATTCGTCGATCGCGCTCTCGATCAGCAGCTCGGCTTGATCGAGGGTCAATGTCGGCTCGCCAGAGCCGTCGATCATGGCGGCGTGGCGATAGAGCAAAATGCCGCTGGCGGACCATAGTTCGAAATGGCCAATCCATAGCTGCTCGTTGACCAATCCGATCGCCTCGTACATCGCCGCGCGCCGATCATCGGCAACACGGACGTCCGGAAAGGCGAGAAACTGGAGCACGCCGTCATCTTCACGCCAGATCGCGCGAAGCTCATATTCGGTCCAGCTGCCCTTGACCTTAGCGACGATCTCTTCGTCCTCGCGCTGGTGCGTCCAGCCATGCGCGGCGAAGTAATTCTCCAGCATGTCGATGGGCGCCGCATCGTCGCGGTCGAACTCCGCTTCGTCCAGCATCATGACCTCCACACGCCGGCATTGGCGGAACGGGGTCCTGCCAATGCTGTTCCGAACGCACAAGCAGGCCGATCGGAACCCTGTCGAAAAGCTGTGGAAAAGGCGTGGATGGATGCGATCAGGAGTCTCCCTGCGCAGCTCCGCCGACAGCGGCAGCGTTGGCACCAAGCTGCGCCTCTAGCGCGGCAATGCGCGCTTTCAGTGCATCAGCTTCGTCACGGGCAGCGACTGCCATCGCTTTGACAGCCTCGAACTCGTCGCGCGCGACGAAATCCAGGCCGCCGACCCATTCGCGCGCACGTTCGCGCGCCGCGGATTCGGTCTCACGCGCCATGCCTGCCACGGTGCCCGCCGCACCATTCACGAACTTCACGAAATCGTCGAACAGGCGGTTGTCGGTCTGCATCGTCTGAATTCCCAAGAAACTATCGGATCTCAATTTGGTCCGTCGTGCGCGAAGGTACAAGGCTTTGCGCGTCGGGATTACGCTGGTGCAGTTGGTAGAGCAGCACGAAGGCGAAGCAAACCCAGACCAAATACGGCAGCAGCAGCATGCCGGCGGTGCGGCGAACCTGCCAGAACAGCAAGATCGTCCATGCGACACAGACGATCAGCGCGGCGATGATGACCAGCGCGGCAACGACCTGGTGCATGCCGAAGAACACGGGTGTCCAGGCGAGGTTGAGCAGGAGCTGCACGATAAACACGGCCAGCGCCGGGCGGCGCTTGCGCGATCCGCGCGCGTTGATGACGATCGCCAACGCCAGGCCCATCAGGATGTAAAGAATGCTCCACGCCACGGGGAAGGCCCAGCCGGGCGGCATGATTGCAGGCTTGTCGAGTGCCATGAACCACGCGTTTTCGTCGCCGCTTGGTGCCGCACGGCCTGAAGCGAAGCCGAGCAACAGGATCAACGGGACGGTGACCACCGCCCAGCGGAAGTACGCGAGACGCAACTGATTCTTGGACGCGAGTTCACGCAAAATCGTTTCTCCCCTGTTCGGGCGCACCCTTGCAGGAACAGGTTTAGTAAACAGTTTCGCAGCCGTGAAAAGGCGTCAGCCCGGGCGGGTTGCGCCGATCAGGAACTCGACATTGCCTTCCGGGCCGGTGATCGGACTGGGGGTAACGCCGATCACGTTCCAGCCGACCGAGACGAGCCAGTCAGCCACTTGCGCGCAGACGCGTTCGTGGACGGCGGGATCGCGCACGACGCCGCCCTTGCCGACTTCCTCGCGGCCCGCTTCGAACTGCGGCTTGATGAGTGCCGCCAGGCGGGCGCCGGGACGCGTGAAGCGGAGCGGCACGTCGAGCACCTTGGCCAAGCCGATGAAGCTGGCGTCGCACACCACCAGGTCGATCGGTTCGGGGATGTGGGCGTCGGTAAGGATGCGGGCGCTGGTCTGTTCGTGCACGACCACGCGGGGGTCCTGGCGCAGCTTCCAGGCGAGCTGGTTGGTGCCGCTGTCGACTGCATAGACGCGCACGGCGCCGTTGGTCAGCAGCACGTCGGTGAAGCCGCCGGTGGAGGACCCCACGTCGATGGCCACGCAGCCTTCGACGTTCCATCCGAAATGGTCGAGGGCATGGGCGAGCTTGATGCCGCCGCGCGAAACCCAGGGGTGATCGCGACCGCGGACGTCCAAGGCCACTATCTCGTCGACGCTGACACCGGGTTTTTCGACCTTGCGGTCGCCGATATAGACGAGCCCGGCCATGACCAGCGCCTGGGCGCGGGTGCGGCTTTCCGCGAGCCCGCGGTCCACGAGCAGTTGATCGACGCGCTGCTTGGCCATGGAGCGGCGTTTAGGCGTGGCCGCCCCGCCTGTGCAACCGCAACGGACCCAATCGGGCAGGCGTCGCGCAAAAGCCTGTTGCAATGTTGGATTTCGGCCGCTCAATAGCGTGGTCGAGACCGCGATTGGGGGAGTGTGCTCGATGACGCCAAGTGCCGCCTGCATCCAGCTGGTTCAGCGATTCGAGGGGTGCGCCAAGAAACAGGCCGATGGCCGGTTCGTCGCCTATCCCGACCCCGGCACCGGCGGCGATCCGTGGACGGTCGGCTGGGGCACCACGGGCGCCGACGTCAAACCGGGCGTGATCTGGTCGCAGCAGCAATGCGACGCCCGGCTGGCCAAGGACCTGGCGAGCTTCGCCACTCAAGTGGCGGCGGCGATCGGCACGGCCCTGACCAACCAGCACCAGTTCGATGCACTGGTAAGCTTCGCCTACAATGTCGGCATCGGCAATCTGAAGGGCAGCACGCTGCTGAAGCAGCACAAGGCGGGCGACTATGCCGACGCCCGAACGCAGTTCGCGCGGTGGAACAAGGCGGCGGGGCGCGTCCTGCCGGGCCTCACCAAGCGGCGCGCGGCGGAGGCAGCGCTGTACGGCAGCTAAACCCGGCACAGGCCGTCGCGCCGCCGCCGCGCTTTGTCGCAGCGCCCATTGTCTACTTAGCTGATGGGAATTACCAAGAGGGTCCGGCCAACTCCTCCCGCAGGAGCGGAAAACATGACCATCTTCAGTCCGTTTGACGAACAATCGCCAATCATCCTCACCGTCCCCGGGCTCGGCGGCTCAGGCCCGTCGCACTGGCAGACGCTGTGGGAACAGTCGCGCCCCGACACCCACCGCGTCGAGCTGGGCATGTGGGACACGCCACACCGCAACAGCTGGGTCACCAAGCTGGACCAGGCGATCCGCAGCGCGCAGGCGCCGGTGGTGCTCGCCGCGCACAGCCTGGGCTGCATGGCCGTCGCCTGGTGGGCCGAGCTGTTCCCCCAGCCCTTTGGCCGGCCCGTGGCCGGCGCACTGCTGGTCGCGCCTCCCGATGTAGACCGGGCCGACGCGCCGCCCGCGCTGGCGGATTTCCGCCCCGCTCCGACCACGCCGCTGCCCTTCCCGTCGATCGTTGTGGCGAGCAGCGACGATCCCTGGATCGGGATCGGCAAGGCGCATTCGCTGGCCAAGGACTGGGGCAGCGTGTTCGTCGACGCCGGGCCGCAGGGCCATCTGAACGCCGCCAGCGGAATCGGCTGGTGGGAGCAAGGCCAGGCGCTGCTCGACCGCGTGCTCGACGCCGCGTCCGACCGGTCGGGACTACCCCGTTCCGCCGCCGATGCCCGTTCATTGCTGGCGGTGAGCGCGACCGACGCGGCCCAGGCGCACTATCTGGGCGCAGGCCGATGAGCGCCCCCTCGAAGGGCCGCGCCCGCCATGTGCATCGGCGCAAGGCCCTTGGAAAAATCGGCCGCAAACCTATCTAGGTTAAGCGGGCGTGGCCGAGTGGCGTACCCTAGAGCGCCACTCGGTCTACGGCCGCACTGGCGCGGCCATTTTCGCTTTCATCCATCATTAAGCGATTTTTCCCCGTAGTTCGGAACTCCGGGGCTGATGTTATATTGTACCGTGACCAATCCCGCTCTATATGGTCACCCATGACGCTGAGTCCCCCGCTTGCCCGTGTTTGGGGCAGCATCGATGCGCGCTTCGATCGCTTCGCGATCGGGCTCAGCGGACTGTGCGTGGTACATTGCGTCACGACCACGGTGTTGCTCACCGTGCTGTCTTCGGCCGGCGCGCTGGTGCATCCTGCGATTCACGAAATCGGACTGATGCTGGCGATCGCCATGGGCGTGCTGACGCTGGGCCGCGGCATTGTGAGCCATGGCTATTTCATGCCGGCGGTGGTCGGCGCGTTCGGCCTTGGCATCATGGCGGGCGCGCTGTCGATCCCGCATGGCGGGTTCGAAACCTTCTGGACGCTGATGGGCGTCAGCCTGCTCGCGCTGGGCCACGACCTGAACCGGCGCGCAACCTATTAAGCTTCGCGGAGGCGGACTCGCGCCGGCATATTGCCTGCACGCTTAGGCATGCCCGCCCTTCCCTGTCCTGCGGAGCGGACATGGTCCTGGTTCGCAAGGCTACGATCCGCCCCCTGCTGCCGACGCTAATTGCTGACGCTGAAGCGCATCCCGAGGATGACGGTGTCGCGGCCGCCGGTGGCGCTGTAGGCGCGGCGCACATATTGAATGTCGGGCTGCACCGTCAGATGAGGATGGACCTGGTCGGCATAGGTCAGCTCGAGGCCCCACTCGTCGCGTCGGGTGCGGAAGCCTTCATCGACCAGCGTTTGGCGGAAGCCACGTGAAAGAAGCCCGTGCTGGATACCGAAGCTCAGCTGTCCCTGAGGCCGCGCGGCAAGCACGCCCGACATCAGCACGCCCGCCTGGAAGCCGCCGCGAAACGGCGTGGTCTTCCCTTCTGAAACGCCAATGCGGAGAAAGGCGTTGACCGGCCGATCCGTCGTCCCGCCGACTTTCTGGTCGGCGATGACATAGGCACCTGCGGCGATCCGCCGCACCGGCGATCCGTCCGCCGCCAGCGCACGGATGTCATCCTGACGCCGCGTGTAGCGCCAGGCGCCAACGCCGATCTTGCCATTGGCGATCACGCCGGCCTCGGCGATCACCAGCGCGCCGTGGCGCATCGAAAAATCCACGCCTTCCGGATCGCCCAGCACCCCGGCCTTGGCATCCACCACCGCGGCGCGAAAATAACCCGACTTGCCCATGGACAAGGAGATGCGCCCGGTCAGTGCGGTCGAGGGAAAGATCGAGGGGCCGTTGGGCCCAGTCGCGGCCAGTTCGGAGCCCATGCCGAATGCTGGGGCTAGCAGCACGCCGGCAGAATCGTTCTGGTAAAAATCGGTGTTCAGGTCGGTCAGCCCGAAGCGGAAGCTGCCTCGACCGCCGGCAAATGCCTGCTCCACCCACGCCTGGTACAGCTTCAGCCGGTGCGGCCCCACCTCGACATTGTCGACGCCCTGCAACGTTCCAGCCGCATCGTTCGGACGACCGCCGCCAGTGGCAAGCAAATGCACGCCCAGGGTCGTACCCGATGTGCCGGACCAGCGGTCCAGCGCGACCTCGGCGGCGATTTCGGCATCATGCACCAGGTACAGCTTGGGGCTACGTTCCCCCTGGGCGACATAGATAACGTCGCCAATGTAACTGGCCTCAATCTTCACCGCGTCCGAAGTACTGCCTTCGGTCTGCGCATGTGCGACGCCCGGCATCATGCACATGATCGAAGAAACTGTCGCGGCGAAAATCAGGCTTTCATTCTTCATTTACTATAACCTAAGCTTTATCTCGACCCTCTCAATGTTTTGATTATAGGCGCACTTTGCTTAGGTGAATGGTTATGTATATCTACCTATGGCTGACCCGCCATGTTCTGTTCTTGCTATAAACTACGGATGGGCGGCGCTTTGTCCGCGCCCCGCTCGTGGCGGATCAAGGAGGCTTCAATGCGCGTTTTGTCCAATCTTGGTATCGCGACCAAGATCCTGCTGGTGATCGGCATCTTGGCCATGCTGACGCTGTCGATCGTCGGGGGAGCATCGCTGCAGCTTACCAAGCTTTCGAATACCACGAGCGAGTTGATCGGCGACGAGGCCGAGAGCGTGAAGCTGGCATCCGCGGCGAGCGAGAAGCTGGCCAAGCTTCATCAGGTCTGGCTGGAACGCCTGATCGAGACCGACACTGAAAAGCTCACCGGCCTGCGTGGGGAGATCGACGCGGAGCGTAATGGTCTTGGCCAGCTGCTCGGCGAACTGAAGCCCTTCATGGAAGGAGACGATGTCGCCACCTTCGCCACGATCGAGCGGGAACTATCCGACTACCACCGAATGATGGCGCCGATCGAGGGCCTGATGACCGCCGGCAATGTTCGCGGCGCCGAACAGATCGGTCAGGATGCCGGCGGCGACTTGTACGCCAAGATCGACGTAGAATTCGACACGCTGATCTCACGCCAGGACAAGGATCTCGACGCCGGCGCGATAGCAGCAAAGGAATCCGCCGCGAATACGATCTGGTGGCTGATCGCGGCTTCCATCGGCGGCCTGGCGATTGTGGCCGCGTTCGCAGTGATCGGCATCCGCCGCACCGTGACGGGCCCGCTTGGCGAGGTCGTGGAGCGCATGGGCAGCCTTGCCCGCGGTCAGAACAACATCGAGGTCCAGGGCACCGATCGCGGCGACGAAATCGGCAAGATCGCCAAGGCGGTTCTGGTGTTCCGCGACGCCGCGGTCGAAAAGCAAAAGATCGAAGCCGCACAAAGGCTTGCCGACGAGGAGCAGAAGCGCGTCGTCGACTCGCTTGAAAATGGCCTGGGACAGCTCGCGCAGGGCGACCTGACCGCGCAGATCACCGCCGAATTCTCGCCGAGCTACCAGACGGTAAAGACCAACTTCAACGAAGCGCTGACCAGCCTGCGCGGCTTGATCAGCACCGTGAGCGAAAGCGCGGCTGGCATCCGCACCGGATCGGGCGAAATCGCGCAGGCATCCGAAGACCTTGCCCGCCGCACCGAAGCGAACGCGGCCAGCCTGGAGGAAACCTCGGCTGCCGTCACGCAGATGGACGGGCGGCTGAAGGCAACCGCGCTTGCCGCTTCCCGCACCGTGGCAAGTGCAGACGGCGCCGTCACGACGGTTTCGGAAGGCCGCGCGATCACCGATCAGGCCGTGCAGGCCATGGGCCGGGTTGCCGATGGCGCCAAGGGCATCGACAGCGTGATCGAAGGGCTCGACAAGATCGCGTTCCAGACCCGCGTCCTTGCGATGAATGCGGCCGTAGAGGCTGGTCGGGCCGGCGAAGCCGGTCGAGGCTTCGCAGTCGTCGCCGATCTCGTATCGGCACTCGCGATGCGCTCGGAAGAAGAAGCGGCGCGTGCCCGCGAGCAGCTTACCGCTACGCAGACCGACATCGTGTCGGCCGTGGATATGGTGCAGCGGGTCGATGGGGCGCTTGCCAACATCTCCGGCAATGTCGCGGAAGTGCACACCCTGCTGGGACAGATGGCAAGCGACAACCAGGCGCAGTCGACTGCCATCACCGAAATCAGCATCGCCATCGGCACGATGGATCAATCGACGCAGCAGAACGCGGCCATGGTGGAGCAGACTTCGGCTGCCGCCCGCAATCTGTCCAGCGAGGTCCTGACCATGGCCGAGCAGGCCGCGAAGTTCAACGTCGGCAACGGCGCGCCCAAGTCCTTCCGTCCCGCTTCGCCAGCGCAATCCACGGCTGCGCAAACGGGCTATCGGTCGCCGGTCAAGCCGCTTCCGGCGTCCATATCGCCCGCCGGCGGAAGCGACGATTGGGCCAGCTTCTAAAACGTCCCAAGCCGGCAGGGTGGCGCCTGCCGGCTATTTCGAAGCCGCACCCCGCCCCGCTTGCGGCGGGCCGCCGCGAGGCTTAAATCAGGGTATGCACGCGCACGATCATCATGAGCATCACGGCAGCGACCTGACCCGCGCGGCACAGTCCACGCTGGAAAAGGCAGGCGAGCAATGGACCGCGATGCGCGAGCGCGTGTTCGAGGTGCTTGCCGGCTTTGCCAAGCCGGCATCGGCGTATGACATCGCCGAAGCGGTTTCCAAGATCGAAGGGCGGCGCGTCGCCGCCAACAGCGTGTATCGCATCCTGGACCTGTTCGTCGGCGCCAATCTGGCGCACCGGGTGGAAAGCGCCAACGCCTATATCGCCAACGCGCATCCCGATTGCCTGCACGACTGCATCTTCCTGGTATGCGACAGCTGCGGACAGACCACGCATATCGACGACGACTCGATCACCCGCAATGTGCGCTCGGCGGCGCAAGGCGCGGGATTTTCGCCGGTGCGGCCGGTGATCGAAGTGCGGGGAAAGTGCGCCGACTGCGCCTGAGCGGGCGGGAATGCGCGGCCTGCGCGTTCAACCAGCGCGACGCTAGTATTCGACAGCGGCGGACGGCTGGAGTAACAGCGTTCGATGTCTGATATGCCTGCCACGCCGCTGCTCGACACGGTTGATACCCCTGCCGATCTCCGCACGCTGAAGCCCGCCGAGCTGCGCCAGCTTGCCGACGAGCTGCGCCAGGAAACGATCTCGGCGGTGGGATCGACCGGGGGGCATCTGGGCTCGGGCCTGGGCGTCGTCGAGCTGACCGTGGCGATCCATTATGTGTTCAACACGCCCGACGACAAGCTGGTGTGGGACGTGGGCCACCAATGCTACCCGCACAAGATCCTGACCGGGCGGCGTTCGCGTATCCGCACGCTGCGCCAGGGCGGCGGGCTGTCGGGCTTCACCAAGCGCAGCGAGAGCGAGTATGACCCGTTCGGGGCGGCGCATTCGTCGACCTCGATCTCGGCGGCGTTGGGCTTCGCGATCGCCAACAAGCTGTCGGACAAGCCGGGCAAGGGCATCGCGGTGATCGGCGACGGATCCATGAGCGCGGGCATGGCCTATGAGGCGATGAACAATGCCGAGGCGGCGGGCAACCGGCTGGTCGTGATCCTGAACGACAATGACATGTCGATCGCGCCGCCGGTGGGAGGCCTGTCGGCCTATCTGGCGCGAATGGTGTCATCGTCGGAGTATCTGGGGCTGCGCGAGTTCGCCAAGAAGACGATCCGCAAGCTGTCCAAGCGCGCGCACAACGCCGCGGCCAAGGCGGAGGAATATGCCCGCGGCATGGCGACCGGCGGCACGTTGTTCGAGGAACTGGGCTTTTACTATGTCGGGCCGATCGACGGGCACAATCTGGAGCACCTGATCCCGGTGCTGGAGAATGTCCGCGACAGCGAGCACGGGCCGATCCTGGTCCATGTCGTGACCAAGAAGGGCAAGGGCTATGCCCCGGCCGAGGCGGCGGCGGACAAATATCACGGCGTGCAGAAGTTCGACGTGATCACCGGCGCGCAGGACAAGGCGCCGCCCGGGCCGCCCTCCTATCAGAATGTGTTCGGCGAGACGCTGGCCAAGCTGGCGGAGACCGACGCGCGGATCGTGGCGATCACCGCGGCGATGCCGTCGGGCACGGGCGTGGACAAGTTCGCGCAGAAGCATCCCGAGCGCGCGTTCGATGTCGGCATTGCCGAGCAGCATGCGGTGACCTTTGCCGCCGGTTTGGCGGCGCAGGGGATGCGGCCGTTCTGTGCGATCTATTCGACGTTCCTGCAGCGCGCCTATGATCAGGTGGTGCACGACGTGGCGATCCAGAACCTGCCGGTGCGCTTTGCGATCGACCGCGCGGGGCTGGTCGGCGCGGACGGGGCGACGCATGCCGGCAGCTTCGACGTCACCTATCTGGCGACGCTGCCCAATTTCGTGGTGATGGCGGCGGCAGACGAGGCCGAGCTGGCGCACATGACCTATACTGCCGCCGAACATGATTCGGGGCCGATCGCGGTGCGCTATCCGCGCGGCAACGGGACGGGCGTGCCCCTGCCCGCGGTCCCGCAGAAGCTGGAAATCGGCAAGGGCCGCGTCGTGCGCGAGGGCAAGACCGTGGCGATCCTGTCGCTCGGCACGCGGCTGGGCGAGGCGCTGAAGGCGGCGGACGCGCTGGAGGCCAAGGGGCTGTCGACCACGGTCGCCGACCTGCGCTTCGCCAAGCCGCTGGACGAGGCGCTGATCCGGCGGCTGCTGACCACGCACGAAGTGGCGGTGAGCGTGGAGGAAGGCGCCATCGGGGGCCTGGGCGCGCATGTGCTGACGCTGGCGAGCGACGAGGGGCTGATCGACGCGGGTCTCAAGCTGCGCACGATGCGGCTGCCCGACACGTTCCAGGACCAGGATTCGCCGCAGAAGCAATATGACGAGGCGGGGCTGAACGCCGAGCATATCGTCGACACGGTGCTGAAGGCATTGCGCTGGAACGAGGCGAGCGCGACCGGGGGCGGCGCGCGGGCCTAAGCAGCCGGTTTCCAGCGTTGGAAGTAGGGGGAGCCGCCAAGCGGCTCCCCCTTTTTGCCGTCAGAAGCGGAAGCGGACGCCGAGCGAGTAGCTGCGCTCAAGATACAGCACCTGCCGGGCGTAGCTGTCGCCGTTCTCGCTATACTGGCGCGAACGCTGGAGCGGGTTGCCCAGCACGTTCACGATGTCGAACGCGACGGTGATGTTGGGCACCGGGGTGATCGAGGTCGAGAAGTCGAGCTGGCCGCGACCCTTTTCCTTGATCGCATGTGCGATCGGGTCGAGCGCTTCGAGCGTGTAACCGGTCACGAACGTCGAGCGGTAGTTATAGGCAAGACGCGCCGAGAATTGCGGCTTTTCGTACAGCGCCACCAAGTTGTACGCCCATTTCGAGACACCGGGGAATACCTGCTGCTCGTTGCCGAGCGTCGAGGCGAAGTTCGGCTGAAGATCGCCCTTCGCGTCGAGATAGGTGCCATTGGCCTGGATGCCGAAGCCCTTTGCCCAATCCGGCAGCCCGTCGATGTCGAGGAAGCTGGTGAAGGTCACTTCTGCGCCCTGGATACGGGTCTGCCCCAGATTAACGGGCCGATCGATGCGCAAGCCAGGGCTGGAGCGGTCTGCCACGGTCGCCAGGAAACCCTGCGCATCGTGGCGGAAGACCGCCGCCGTCAGCGATCCGGTCCGCGAGAAATAATATTCCAGGCTGACGTCGTAATTGTCCGAGGTGAGCGGCTTGAGGTTCGGGTTGCCGGCCGAACCGCCGCGGCGCAGGCGCTCCACGCAGACCGCAGGCGTAGCGTCGGTGAGGCAGGGATCCCCTGGTGCGAGGATCACCGGCTGGCCGAGTGACAGGTTCGGGCGAAGGTCGAAGAAGTTCGGCCGAGTGCGCGTTTGCGTATAGGCAAGGCGCAGCTGCAGCTTTTCGGTGAGGCCGACGCGCGCGCTCGCGTTGGGCAGATAGTCGGTATATTCGCTTTCAGCAGAGACCGCCGGGTTGGTGATTACACCGCCCACGCCCTCTTCCCGTGAGAAACCGTCGATCTGGGTCTTGGTCTTGACCGCGCGAAGGCCGACAACGCCGTCCAGGACCGTGGAGCCGAGCTCGAAGCCGTATTTCAGCTGCGCATAGGCGGCATAGGACTTCTCGTTGGCGCGGAAGTTCTCGGCCGGGTTGAAGGGCGGGATCCCCGCGGGCACGCCGAAGAAACTGCGCAACTCGGTGAGGTTATCGCGGATGCTGTCGCGCGTCGGTGCGGCATAGAAGACGTTCGGCTGCACCCGGTTATAAGTGAAGCCCGGCAGGCCGGTGCGAACGTCCAGACCGGGAAGCGAGGTCAGGGGAACGCGTGCGCCTTCATTGTTGATGTAAAGGTTGCCCAGATCCCGGCCGGCATCGCGATCGGCGAAGCGCACGCCGACATCCAACCGTTTCAGGAAGCCCAGGTCGAGGTCGTAGGACAGGTCGGCACGTGCCTGGAGGTCCTGGCCGCTGACCACAAGCAACTCCTGCCAAAGCCCGCGGCTGATGAAGTTGGCGGGATCACCGAGATTGAAGTTGACGAAGCTCTGTGTCGGCCCGCCGTCGTGCGCGGCATCGAACTGAACGTTACGCACTGGCGAGCTTGCGGCCGCGTAATCGATATTGACGTTGTTCGCGCTGTACTGGCTGTCGGTGTAGGCGACATCGGCCGAGAGACGCAGCCGATCCTTTGTCCAGATCGCGCCGCCGCCAAACTGGTAGGTGTCGGTTTTTCCGTTGAACGAGCCGGTGTAGCCGTCGGGACGCGCAGCGCCGGTTACGGTCGCGGTCGAGATCTTATTGGTGCCGGGGATCGTGGTGACGTTCGACAGCGTCATGCCATCGCCGAAGATCGGGATGAACATCCAGCGATTATAGTCCTTTGAGCGGAAGCCCTGGAACAGACCGTCGGCGTATATTTCCAGTTCGGGCGTCGGCTTCCACTGGAAGGCGGCATTGGCCGAAGGGCGGAAGCGGCTACCGTAGCCGAGGAAATTGCCTTGCGCGTCAGGAAAGCGCAGGCCCGCGTTTCCCGGTGCGTTGGTCGCATTGGTAGTGCCGATCACCAGCGACTGCTCACGGGTGGAATCCAGGAAGTCGATGCCGACATAGGAGGCGTTCACCAGCAGGCCCATCTCGCCGATGCCGGTATCCCAACGGTTGCTGATCAGCAGATTGCCATTGGGCACGCCACCCTGCGATTGCTCGGAATGCACATAATTGAGCGAGCCGGACAGTTCGAAGCCGTTGAAGTCGAACGGACGGCGTCCGCGCACGTTGACGGCGCCGGCGATGCCGCCCTCGATCTGCGGGGCGAGGCCCGACTTGTAGACTTCCAGCGCAGCAACAGTGCCAGCGGGGAAATCCTGGATCTGGACGTAGCGGCCTTCGGCGGTGAAGATCTGGCGTCCGTTATAGGTGGTGGTCAGATCGGGCAGGCCGCGCACGGTGACGCCGGCGGACTCGCCGCCGCCGCGGGTGACGTTGACGCCTGCGACGCGCTGAAGCGCGGAGGATGCGAAGGTGTCGGGGAGCTTGCCGATGTCCTCAGCGACGATCGCGTCGACGATGCCGTCGGACTCGCGCTTGATCCGCTGCGACGATTCGAGACTGCGGCGCAGGCCGGTGACGACAACCTCATCGTTCGCGCTGGCGGAGTCGATCTGTTCGGACGGCGCGGGAGCGGACGGATTGACGTTCTGATCCGATGGTCCTGCCGGCTTGGGCGCTTCCTGCGCCTGCCCGGACATGTCCTGCGCGGCGGCGGGCGACGCGGCCAGAATCATCGAGAATGCGGACACAGATACGCACAGAAGCGCTTTGGCTTTCATACAGCCTCCCCTTTGATATGTTGCTGGCAGTTTTCTGCCTGAGCCTTTCGCCATATCGTCGGCAATCCGAGCCGACAATATGTCCGAGTATAAAATAAAGCAGATAATTCCGATTTTACGCCGGCTATCGCATTTGCGCCACACCGCCAGTAAGCCGGATCCATGCTGCAATCCGCCTCCCCCGCCCGGCCACGCGCCATCGCCAACTGGCTGTTCGCCGTCGCCATCCTGATCGTGCTGATGGTGGTGATCGGCGGCATCACCCGGCTGACCGAGTCGGGGCTGTCGATCACGCAGTGGAAGCCCGTATCGGGCATCGTTCCGCCATTGAGCGATGCGCAGTGGCAGGCGGAATTCGACGATTACAAGCGCATCCCGGAATATCGGCAGCTGAACCAGGGCATGACGCTGTCCGGGTTCAAGCAGATCTTCTTCTGGGAATATCTGCACCGCTTGCTCGGGCGCGTGATCGGGCTGGCGTTCGCATTGCCGCTGCTGTGGTTCGCGGTGCGGCGGCAGATCCCGCGCGGCTATGGCTGGCGGCTGGTGGCGCTGCTGGCGCTGGGCGGACTGCAAGGGGCAGTGGGCTGGTGGATGGTGAAGTCCGGGCTGTCGGTGCGCACCGATGTGGCGCACACGCGCCTTGCCACGCACCTGCTGGTCGCGCTGTTCACGCTGGCGGGGATCGTATGGACCGCGCTGGATCTGCGCTGGCTGGCGCGGACGGGCGACAACCGCCCTGCCCGGCTGACGCCGCTTGGCGGCGCCGTGTTGGCCATATTGTTCGTACAGTTGCTGTACGGCGCGCTGGTGGCGGGGTTGAACGCCGGACTGGTGACCGACCAATGGCCGCTGATGAACGGACGCTTCTTCCCCGGCGCGACGGTGGAGGGGCGCGGGATGCTGGACGCGCTGATCAACGATCCGGCGGTTGTGCATTTCGTGCACCGGTGGTGGGCCTGGGTCGCGGTGGCAGCGCTGATCGTGCTCGCGCGCGCCGCCAAGCCGATCGAGCGGCCGGCATCCGTGGCGATCCACAGCGCGTTCGGCATCCAGATCCTGCTGGGTATCGCCACGGTAATGACACATGTCGACATCACTTTGGCCGCGCTGCATCAGCTGACCGGCGCGCTGCTGCTGCTTGCCACCATTTGGGGCGCCCATGTCGTGGGGCGGCGCGCGTGAGCGACATCGCACTGGTGCACGCGACCTTCGCCAACCGCGAAGAGGCCGAGCGCATCGCGTCCGACATGGTAGTGGAGCGGCTCGCCGCCTGCGCCAATATCCTGGCGCCGTGCGTATCGCTCTATCGCTGGGAAGGCGAGATCGAGCGGGCGCAGGAAGTGCCGGTGCTGTTCAAGACGACCCCCGAGCTGGTGGCAGCGTTGCGCGCGCGAGTCGCGGCGCTGCATTCCTATGACCTGCCGGTGATCGAGGCGTGGCCGGTCGCGGCAGGCTCCGCCGTGTTCAAATGGGTGCACGACGTCACCGGCTGAAGCACCGGCTACCGGCATGGTATCATGATACCCGTCAGCAATGGCACGCATTTGCTTGACTTTTACGTGGCTGCCGAGCAAATGGCGCTCAATCGCGCTGCCCCTTTGGCGGCGCGTTCGCGTTTCATACGAAAGGTCCCGGCCCCATGAAGGAGCTGATGAAGACCACCAAGTCGGCAAAACCGGCTGAGGTGGAGAAGAAGTGGCACATCGTCGATGCCGACGGCCTTGTGGTCGGTCGTGCGGCGACGATCATCGCCAACATCCTGCGCGGCAAGCACAAGCCCAGCTTCACCCCGCATGTCGATTGCGGTGACAACGTCATCGTGATCAACGCCGACAAGATCCGGTTCACCGGCAAGAAGCTGCAGGACAAGGTGTATTACAAGCACACCGGTTATGCCGGCGGCATCAAGGAAATCACCGCAGCCAAGGTCCTGGAAGGCCGCTTTCCCGAGCGCGTTCTGGAAAAGGCCGTGGAGCGCATGATCCCGCGCGGTCCTCTTGGCCGTCAGCAGATGCGCAACCTGCGCATTTTCGCCGGCACCGAGCATCCGCACGCTGCGCAGAACCCCGAAGTGCTCGACATCGCGTCGATGAACCGCAAGAACAAGGTGGGCGCATAATGTCTGACAACCGCCAGTCCCTTTCCGATCTGGGCAACCTGGCCGCAGGTGCGCCGGTTGAGGCTTCCGAAGGTGGCGAGACCGCCGCTCCGGTGACCCAGGCTCCTGTGTCGACCATGCCGCTGCGCCAGCAGGAGCTGGACAAGTATGGCCGCGCCTATGCCACCGGCCGCCGCAAGGATGCCGTCGCACGCGTATGGCTGAAGCCCGGCACCGGCAAGATCACGATCAACGGCCGCGACCAGGAAGTGTATTTCGCACGTCCGACGCTGCGCCTCGTCATCAACCAGCCGTTCGGCGTCGCCGAGCGTGAGGGCCAGTATGACGTGGTCTGCACCGTCAAGGGCGGCGGGCTTTCGGGCCAGGCCGGCGCAGTCAAGCACGGCATCAGCCAGGCGCTGACTCGCTTCGAGCCGGTGCTCCGCGCACCGGTGAAGGCAGCAGGCTTCCTGACCCGCGACAGCCGTACGGTCGAGCGTAAGAAGTACGGCAAGGCGAAGGCCCGTCGTAGCTTCCAGTTCTCGAAGCGCTAAAAAGCGGTTCGATTTCGAATGCGACAAGGGGCGGTCCGGCAACGGGCCGCCCTTTCCGTTTGTGCGGCCGGCACTGGTCCGCGCGTGGGACGAAGATCGTTCGCCCCAAGCCGCGGAGGTCGCTCGAACAGACGTGGAGTGATCCGTCGCACTCGACGCGAGCCCTGGCCGATTGCTCGCCTCGCTGCGATCTTTCATCGCGCGCAACCAGGTCTTCCAGCCCCGGGGAACCGGTGCACGGTGCCGTACAGCAGCTCCCGAAGGGCACTTAAGTAGCTCTACGAGTTGGGAGAAGCCTGCAAATCCTCTATTCATAATGATGCAGATCGCCCGTTTGGCGACGTGCGGGGGATTAGCGGGTGATCGGGTTCAAGCGTACGCTCATGCTGGGCGCCGGCATGGCATTGGCGCTGCTGTCGGGCTGCGACGGCGGTGGTGGTGGTGGCGGCGGGCCTTCGGCCGGCGACAGCGGCGGCGTCGTCGCGCCGCTACCCGCCCCCACCCCCGTCGGCTTCACCGAAGGTGATGCGGCCCGGCTGGCGAAGCAGGCTACGTTCGGGCCCACGCCCGCGCTGGTGGCCCGGATCAAGGACATTGGGGTGAACGCCTGGCTGGACGAGCAGCTCGCCGCCACGGGCAGTAGCTATGCCGATCTCGCCGCTGGCGAAGTGCGCCGCGATTTCTGCGCCAGCGGCGACGCGGTGTGTTCGCGCGCGCATTTCTCGCGCACGCCGGTGGCGATGCGTTTCTATGCCGATGCGGTGATGGGTCAGGACCAGCTGCGCCAACGTGTGGCACTGGCGCTGGGCCAGCTGATCGTCGCGTCGGAGCAGGAAGTGAATTCGGCCGCGGGCATCGCCGCGCTCAACCAGATCTTCCTGGCCAATGCCTTTGGCAATTATCGCGACATCCTGTCCCAGGTGACGATGCTGGGCTATATGGGCGATTATCTGGACATGGCCGATAGCAACAAGTCGGCGCCGTCGGAGAATTACGCCCGCGAGCTGCTGCAGCTGTTCTCGATGGGGCCCGACCAGCTGAACATGGACGGGACGCCGGTGCTCGACGCGACGGGTGCGCGGGTGGCGAATTACACGCCTGACGACGTCAAGGCGGTTGCGCGGGCGCTGACCGGCTGGACCTATGCGCGCGTCGGCGGCGCGGCGACCAGCGACGGCAATGCGCGCGATTATTCCAAGCCGATGATCCCCAACCCGGCGCGGTACGACAGCACCGCCAAGAGCTTCCTGGGCGTCACCGTGCCTGCGGGCGCGGCGCAGGACGCCAGCGTGGCCGCTGTGGTCGACGTGGCGTTCAACCATCCCTCCACCGCGCCGCGCGTCGCCAGCTTCCTCATCGGGCAGCTGGTCACGTCCAATCCCACGCCGGGCTATATCGGGCGAGTGGCGGCGGCGTTCGCCAACAATGGCGGCGGGGTGCGCGGCGACCTTAAGGCGGTGGTGCGCGCGATCCTGACCGATGCGGAGGCTCGCGGTGCGCCGGGTCCGAATGCGGGCAAGGTCAAGGAGCCGATCCTGCTGATGACGGCGCTGGCGCGCGCGATCGGCTTTTCGACCGACGGCTATGTGTTCGTGACGCGCGACGGCGGGCTGGCCCAGCCGGTGATGCGCGCGCCATCGGTGTTCAACTTCTATCCGCCCGATTATCCGCTGCCCGGATCGCCCACGCTGAAGAGCCCGGCATCCAAGCTGCTAAACACGTCCAACGTGCTGCGCTGGCACAATTTCGTCTATGACTGGACGATCGGCGGCGACGCGACGCGGGCGGAATTCGCGGTCGACTCCGGGCTGCCGATGTCTTCGCTGACGCAGCCGCAATGGGGGGCCTGGGAAGCGTTCGGCGCGGACCTGGACGGCATGGTGGCGCGCATCAACCTGCTTCTGTTCGCCAACACGCTGAGCCAGGCGCAGAAGGACGCGCTGAAGGCCGCGGCGAGCCCGATCACCAACACCGACCCGACCATTCAGGCCCGCAAGCGCGCGCAGATGATGCTGTACGTCGCGGCCTCCAGCCCCCTGTTCCTGGTCGACCGGTAAGGATCCGACACGATGACGATTTCACGCCGCGAGTTCATGCGCCTGACCGCCGGTGCCGGCGCGCTCGCCGCCTTTGGCCAGCTGGGCCGCACCACCGCGATGGCCGCCCCGAGCGGGAGCTATCGCGCGATGGTGGGGATCTTCCTGTTCGGCGGAAACGACGGCTGGAACATGGTGATCCCGACCGACGCGCGGCACGCCACCTATCTGTCGTCACGCGGGAGCGTGGGCATCAAGGCGGCGGCGCTGACCCCGCTGACCAACGCCAGCTATGCGCTGCACCCGGCGATGGACGCGCTGCGCCCGGTGTGGGACGAAGGTGGGCTGGGGCTGGTGCTGAACGCGGGCACACTGTTCGCCCCGCTGACCAAGGACACGTACAAGAGCCGCGCCGACCTGCGCCCGTCCAACCTGATGAGCCATGCCGATGAGCAGGCGCATTGGCAGGGACTACGCGCGCGCGAGTTCAACGTCGACGGGTTCATGGGCCGACTGAGCGACCGGGCGGGCGCCAGCGCGACGCCGTCGATGATCTCGCTGGGCGGGTCGAACCTGGCGACGATCGGCAAGACCAGCTCCGCGCTGGTCCTGCCGTCGACCGGCACGCTGGGGCGCAATGGCTTCAGCGGCGCCACGGGGGCGGCGAACCTGGCCAAGAACGCGGCGGTCGACGCCTTCGCCAATGGCGCATCGTATGGCGTGGTGACCGAGGCGACAGCGCGCGACATGACCGGTGCCTATGGTCAGGCGACCACCGCCAATAGCATCCTGACCGCGACCGGCGCGGTCGATGGGTATTTCGTCAATCCGAACACCGGCGCGGCGCTTACCAGCGATGTGGCGCGCCAGCTGATGCGCGTGGCGCGGGTGATCGAGGCGCGCGGGACGCTGGGGCATAACCGCCAGACCTTCTTCGTCAGCCAAGGCGGGTTCGACAACCATTCGGGCCAGGTCGGCGGCGGCAACAACGATACCGGCACCCACGCCAACCTGCTGCGCGACCTGGCGATGGCGCTGGCCGGCTTCTACAAGGCGATGAAGGCGATCGGCTTGGGCGAGAACGTCACCGCGTTCACGATGAGCGATTTCGGGCGTACCTTCAAAGGCAATGCCCAGAACGGCACCGACCATGCCTGGGGCAGCAACCACCTGGTGGTGGGCGGCAATGTGACGCCGGGCGGCATCTTTGGCGCCTATCCCGATCCGGTGCTCGGCGGGGCCAACGACATCGCCAATGACGGGCGCTTCGTGCCGGCAGTGTCGCAGGAGGAATATATCGGTGCCATCGCGCGCTGGCACGGCGTGTCGGACGCGGACATGCCTTATGTGTTCCCCAATTGGAGCACGTGGAGCGGCGGCGGGCGCGGACCGCTGGGGCTGTTCCGCGGCTGATCTTGGGCCGAGACAAGCGCTAGGTGAGACGGTAAGCATCCCCGGCTTCAAAGAGGGTGCCGATGACCTCGCGTGAGTTGACGTCGTTCCTGCCGCGTGCCGATGACGATGTATGGCCCGACGGCGTGCGGCGGACGCCTGCCGAAATCGCGCAGCTGATCTTTTTCGGATTGTTGAACTGGCCGTGGCTGTTGCGCAGCCTGTCCGGCGGATCGGCGGAGGCGAAGGCGGCGCTGGTCGAGCGGCTGGGGCTGGCCCCCGACGCGTTGCCGCATCTGGGCAGCTGGAAGGCGGACACGGGGTTCCTGACCTTGCTGGTCGACCAGATCGAGGCGGAGCGGCCTGAAATAGTGGTGGAACTGGGCGCGGGCGCGTCAAGCCTGGTGGTAGCGCGGGCACTGCAACGCAATGGCGGCGGGCGGCTGATCAGTTGTGACCAGCATGCTGGCTTCGTCCAGGCGACGCGGCAGTGGCTGCGCGACAACGGCGTCGACGCCGATCTGCGCGCGACACCGTTCCGCCGCGCGCCAAGCGGGTGGCCAGGCATCTGGTACGACCATGGCAACCTGCCCGCACGAATCGACCTGCTGATCATCGACGGGCCGCCCTGGACGATCCACCCGTTCGTTCGCGGGGCAGCGGAGACACTGTTCGACCGGCTGCCGGTGGGCGGCACGGTGTTGCTCGACGATGCGGCGCGACCGGGCGAGCGCGTCGTGGCGCAACGCTGGCGGCGGCGCTGGCCTGGGATCGAGTTTGCGTTGGTTCATGCGGGGACCAAGGGGACGTTGGTGGGGACGCGGGTGCGGTAGTTTGCACTCTCCCGGGCACGGGGGATTCAGAGGGGGACGGCGCCTTCGCCTTTGAAGCGGGCGACGGTTTCAAAGCTGCTGCCCGCGATGCGAACCTCGTTGAACGAAGGGGGCTTGTCGCGGGTGCGCTTGGAAAGAGTGCCGGCGCCGATCAGGCGGACGGTGCGGCCGTTCACTTCGTGCGCGACGTCAAAGGGGTCGTGGACATGGCCCGACAGCACCGCGTGCGCGCCGGCCTGTGCCAGTGCGTCGAGTGCCGAGCGGCCATGGCGCGTCATCGACGTCGCGCGGGTGCCGGCTTCGATCAAGGGATGATGCGCGGCGATGAAGATCAAATCGCCAGCGGGTACGGCCTCGGCCAGCGCGAGTGTCTTCTGGAGCGCGCCCGTACCGACATAGCCTTTCGACCAGTTGGTGCGGAACTGGAAGCGGGCGGTGGTCTTGAGCGGCACTACCGCCACGCCCTTCACGTCGAGCGGCTTTTCGATCATCCGCTCGATCGCCTTGTAGCGCTTGTACGGCGTAAAGAAGCGGGCGAAGAGATTGAAATAGGGCAGATCGTGATTGCCCACCTCCACCGTCACCGGCACGTGCAGGCTTTGCAGCCATTTGCCGGCGGCTTCGAACTCGGCGGCGCGCGCGCGCATGGTCAAGTCCCCCGTCATGATGACGGCGTCGGGTTTTTCCTCCTGCACCTTGCGATCGAACCACTCGATAGCCTCGGTATCCTCACGGCCGAAATGGACGTCGCTGACATGGAAGATGCGAGTCATGCGGCGGGTACCTCCGGGTCAGAGCGGGTGGCGATGAAGGTCTCGAGGCTCTTGCCAGCCTTGATCGTCTCGGCAGGGTCGAGCGTGACGGGTTCGCCATCGAACAGGGCGAGCACACGGCGCTTGCCGCGGACGCGGAGCCCGTCGGCGCGGGTTTGGGTGACAGCGTGCGCCTCGACCCAGTCGCCGGTCATCCAGTCCCAGCCGAGCTGGACGATCGATCGCCAGTCGCGCGCGTCGACGCCCGTGACTTCAAGGCCCTGGAGGTCGGGCGTGACGAACACCGCCTGATAATGGTCGCCCAGCCCCTTGGCACCATCGACGCGGATGCCGCGGCCGCCAAAGGTACGGCGAAGCGCGGCGCGAGCGGCGCCGAACAGGCGTCCGATCTTGCCGTCGCGCACGGCCTCTCGCGCACGGAACCAGGATGCAGCGGGGCCGAGGATCAGACCTACGAACGCGCGATGTGCGCCGGCTTCCACATAGGGCAGCGCCACGCGCCGGTCGCACTGGTGCGCGGCGTGCACAATCTTGTGCGGATCGGTTTCGCTGTGCAGTCCCTTGGCAAGCAGGTTCATCGTGCCGCCGGGAAGGATCAGGAACGCGCCCTGCCACTGCTCCAGCGCGCGCAGCGCGGCATTGATGGTGCCGTCGCCGGCGAACAGCACCACCGTGTCGACGTCGGCCCGATCGAGATCGGCGGGTCCGGGAAGGTCCTGCTCGGGAAATTCGGTGCGACCGACAAGCGCCAGGCCCCGCTCCTCGAACACGGCCTCCAACGCCTCGCATTTGGGGCGAGTCGCCGATCCGGAATTGGGGTTGGTGATGAACCAGAGCTTTTCCATGGCCCCGGCAACGCGCGACGCGGCGTTTGGTCCCGGTCTTCTGCGTGGTGCAGCAACAATGGAACCTCCCCCCGCACAAAGCCTTTCAGCGACATTCGCACCCGAGCACGAGGCCGGACCCTATGGCGCTACAGCCGCAGCACAGCGTCAGCGAACCCGAGCGTGACTATGCGCTGCGCCAGCTCGTCACCGAATCCGCTTTCGCCAGCACCACCACCGCACTGACCAGCGGGGTAATCCTGACCGCGTTCGCACTGCATCTGGGCGCTTCGAACCTGGTGATCGGGGTACTGGCTTCGGCGCCGTTCCTGGGGCAGCTGCTCCAGGCGCCGACGATCCTGCTTGTCGAGCGGCTGCGGCAGCGCAAGCTTATCTCGGTAGCATCCAGCCTGATCGGGCGCGGCATGCTGGCGCTGATGGCATTGTCGGCGTTCCTGCCGCGCGACCTGGCGATCGGTGCTCTGATCCTGGGGCAGCTGGTGCTGTGCGGCATGGCGGCGGTGGGCAGCTGTGCGTGGAGCGCGTGGATGCGTGACCTGGCGCCGGAGGATAGACTGGGCTGGGTGTTCGCCCGGCGGACGAGCTTCGCCGCGGCGATCAGCCTAGTGGCCGGCATTGCCGCCGCAGTAGTGCTGGACCGCACGCCCGAAGGTTCGTGGTGGCGCAGCGTGACATTCGGCGCGCTCTACGGGCTGGGCTTCGTGTCGGGGCTGGTCAGTGCCTGGCTGACGGCACGCATTCCCGAGCCGGCGATGCCGCCGCAACCCGACGTGCAGTTGGGACTGATGGCGCTGCTGCGCGAGCCGCTGACGGACCGCAATTTCCGGCAGCTGACGATCTTTCTCGCCGCCTGGCAATTCGCAATCAACCTGGCGACGCCGTTCTTCACGGTGTTCATCGTCCAGCAGCTCGGCTTCGACATGACCTTTGTCATGGTGCTGAGCGTGGTGAGCCAGTTGTCCAACCTGATCGCGCTGCGTAATTGGGGTGCGCTGGCGGACCGGTTTGCCAACAAGTCGGTGCTACTGGTCGCGGCGCCCACCTACATCGCCTGCATCGTTGCAATGATCGGCGCGTCGCAGATCGCGCATGGCCCCTGGCTGGTCGCGTATCTGGTGGTGCTGCACCTGATCATGGGCGGCGCAGTCGCGGGGGCGACCCTGGCCACCACTTCGATCGCGCTGAAGCTGTCACCCAAGGGATCGTCCACCGCCTATGTCGCGACGGCGGGCCTCGCGACGGCGGTGGCGGCGGGGATCGCGCCGATCCTGGGCGGTGCGTTCGCCGACTTCTTCCGCCTGCGCCAGTTCGAGCTGCTGCTGCGCTGGACCAGCCCGCAAGGCGTGGCGATCGTGTCGCCGCTGCGGCTGTCGCAATGGGACTTCTACTTCCTGATCGCCGGAGTGCTGGGGCTGTATGCCATCCACCGCCTGGCGCTGGTGCAGGAAACCGGCGAAATTCGGCGGCGCGAGATGGTGCAGCAGGTGCTGCTCCACACCCGCCGATCGGTGCGCAATATTTCCACGGTGGCGGGGTTGCGCGGCCTGACCGACCTTCCCGCCGGCTTCCTTCGCGATGCGTCGCTGCGCGCCCGTTTCCTGCGCCGCCAGCGCTTCGCTGATCGAGATTAGCTTCAGAAACCGCTGCAATACATGGAGGTTGATTTCCCATGACCAAGACCACCACCCTCCCGGCCAGGCCCAAGGCCGGCAAGCTGCCGGGCGTGTCGCCCAACGTGTTGTTGCTGCGCGAGGAACTGCGCAGCGGCATGGATGAAGTCGCCGCGCTGGCGCTGGGTGGGCGAACGGTTGCGGTATGTGCGGGGCGCGACGCGCTGTGGGTGATCGTGCGGCGCGGAGGGCGTGGCGGCATAGCATTGCGGGCCGCACATGCCCCGGGCGGGTGCGGCGAGGTGCGCACGCGTCGCGCCGAGGGCGACGAGACACTGCGGCTGGAATTCGACACGGTGATCGGGCGCCAGACGATTGCCATCCGCCTGCACGAGGATGCGTTGCCGGTTCTGCGCGTGACGACCTGGCTGCGCCCGTGCGCGCCGCTGCTGGTGCCGTTCCTGCCGCGCGACCTGTACCCGTTGGACGCGAATGACGATCCGGCCGGCGCAGTCGGACAAGTGGAAGCGGCGCAGCGCGGCATGAACGCAGGCGTGAGCTATTTCCGAATGACCGACCCCGCGTTCGGCAGCACGCTGTACTTCCAGAATTTCACAACGCTGAACCCGTATTTCGAAGCGACCGGGACCAAGCCGGACGGTGCCGTCGGGGGGGAATGGCCCGAGATCGGCTATTTGCCGCCAACCGCCCCGCAAAAAGGCAAGCCGCCGCTCGACCCGCTACCTGAGGGCGCGGATATGGCGGTGCTCGACAGCTACCTGGCGTTTCACGACGAGGCGGACGCCGACGAAGCGGTGATGGCGCACCGGTATCTGATGCTGCTGGGCGCGATTTACCGGCGGCTGGAGCTGCCGCCGACCCAGTTCCGCGACTGGGTGGGCCGCGCCGAGCGCTCGCTGCACGACCTCGACCAGGCGCCCCAGGCGACGATCCGCCACTACGGCTTCCGCTACATCCACCCCTATACCGCGACCGAATATCCGGATTCGATGGTGCAGATGTCGGTGCTCGCCTCGATCCGCGATTATGAGGCGTGGAAGAAGGAAGACGTGCCCCTGCTGGGCGAGCTGAAGGCGGGCCTGCGCAAATTCTATGATTCCAAGCTCAAGACGATGCGGCGCTATTTGCCCAATGTGGGGCCGGACAAGGACAAGGACGCGGTCGACAGCTGGTATCTCTACCACCCGCTGATGAATCTGGGGCGGCTGGCGATCGACGGCGACAAGCGGGCGCGCAAGCTGTTCATCGACTCGGTCGACTTCGGGATCGAGGCGGCGCACCATTTCGACTATCGCTGGCCGATCCAGTACAATGTCACGGACTTCTCGATCATCACCGCGGCGCGAGATGACGCCGGGTTGGGTCAGACCGATGTCGGCGGCATCTATGCCTATGTCATGCTGCAGGCGTTCGAGCTGACCGACGACAAGCGTTTCCTGGATGAAGCGCGGGCGGCGATCGATGCCGCGCGCGGGATGCGGTTCGAGTTGAACTATCAGGCCAACCTGACCGCCTGGGGCGCGTCGGCGTGTATGCGGCTGTGGCGGATCACCAACGACGAAGCCTATCTCGACCAGAGCTATGTCTATCTGGCGAGCTTTTTCCACAACGCCTCGATCTGGGAGTCCGAGATCGACCACGCCAAGCATTACCGCAACTTCCTGGGCGTAACCGCGCTTCACGACGCGCCCTACATGGCGATGTACGAGTGCTTCGACAGCTTTGCGGCGTTCGAGCGCTATCTCAAGGACAGCGGTCCCGACCTTGAGCCGGCGGTGCGGCTCCTGCTGGGTGAATATTGCCGCTACGCGCTCGACCGCGCCTGGTTCTATTATCCCGACGCCCTGCCCGAAGACGCCGTGGCGAGCGAGAATGTCCGCAACAGTTATGTGGACCGGAACCTCTCCTTCCCGGTCGAAGATTTGTATGTCGACGGGCAGCAGGCGGGTCAGGTCGGGCAGGAGATCTATGGCGCCGGCGCGGCGTTCGTGTTCGCCAGCCGCACCTTCCACCCGGTGCGCGATGCGCCCTTTGCGATGTTCTGCGACCATTTCCTGCTGGCGAGCGATCGCCCCGGCGAGCGGGCGTTGAACTTCCAGCTGGGCGGCGCGGAAGGATGCACCGCCCGGCTGTGCCTGATCCGCAGCGGCAAGGCCAAGCTGCCCGAATTCACCGTTACCACCATGGCGGGCGACCGGGTGCGCGGGCACGCAGTCGAGGACCGCATCGAATTTCACGTTCCGGCGAATGGGCGGGTCAGCATAGCGTGGTGACCGGAACCTAAGCGCCGGCCGATCCTTGTTCGGGGCGTATCCCGCCTGCACGGAGCCGCTTTCATGACTGATTCCGCCACCGACGCACATACCGCGCAGCCCAGCCTTGCCGGGCGCCGCGCCCTGATCACCGGGGGCACCACTGGCATCGGCCGTGCGATTGCGGTGCTGCTCGCGTCCGAAGGCGCCAAGGTGTTCGTGTGCGGGCGCACGCCCGAGCATCTCGACGACGCATTGGCGCGCATCCGCGAAGTGGGCGAAGGCGACGGCGTCGCCGTCGACCTGGCCACGCAGGATGGCGTCGACCGGTTCATCGCCGCTGGCGAAGCCTTTCTGGGCGGCGTCGATATCGCCATTATCAACGCGGGGCTTGCCGCGGATGGGCTGGACGAGACCGATACGCCCGACATCCGCTACACCGTCGACACCAACCTGACGTCGCACATGACCGTGGCCAAGGCGGCGGTGGACCGGATGGGCGCGGGCAGCGACATCGTGTTTATCGGATCGATGTCGTCAGTGTCGCGCGGCGGCAGCTCCACGGTCTATGTCGCGACCAAGACCGGCGTAGAGGCGTTCGCCGAGGCGCTGCGCAAGGAACTGGCCGAGAAGGACATCAAGGTCGGCAATATCGAGCCGGGGCTGACCGGATCGGACATGCAGCTGCCCGACACCCCGGTCGAAAAGCAGCGCGAGATGATTGCGCATGGCGACATGCTGCGCGCCGAGGACATCGCCGCGGCGGCGCACTTCATGCTCACTCAGCCGCGGCGTACGGTGGTGTCGCTGATGCGGGTCGAGCCGCGGCTGCAAACGCGATGACGTTCGACGTCGACCGGCTGGTGTTCGGCCCCGACGACGTGGATCTGAGCCGGTCGCCGCTCGCTGGGCATCTGGACGCCGAAACCTATGTGCTCGGCGCGTTCAATCCGGGGCTGACGCGGCTACCGAACGGGAACCTGGCGATGTTCGTGCGCGTCGCGGAGGCGCTGCGCAAGCCGGTGTTCGACGGACATGTTCATGCGATCCGCTGGAACGATGGGCGCTATTTGCTCGACGCTTGGCCGCTCGATCTGGTCGACACGTCCGACCCGCGCAAGTTCCTGATCCACGGCGGCCGCTGGCGGGTGATGGCGCTCACGTCGCTGTCCTGGATCCTGCCGGTCGAACTGTCGCCGGACGGGCTGGACGTCGTGGCGGCCCATTACGACAAGGCAATCGCGCCCCAGGCTGGCTTCCAATGCTATGGCGTCGAGGATGCCCGCGTCTCGAAGGTCGACGGGCGCTGGCTGATGACCACCTGCTCCGTGAGCCCGGAGCGGCATTGCACGACGCTCTACAGCTCGGACGACGGGCTGAATTATCAGCTCGAGGACATCGTGCTCGATCACCAGAACAAGGACATGCTGATCTTCGAAGGCAAGGTCGGTGGTCAGTTCTGGGCGCAGACGCGGCCGCTCGGCGACCTGTACTTCGCCTATCCGCCTGGCAGCGAATGGCGCGCGGGTCCGTCGATCAACCTGGCCACTTCGCCCGACGCGCTGCACTGGAAGCCGCATCGCGAGCCCGGCATCCGGCCGCATGCGGCAACGGTGGCAACCGCGCGGATGGGCGGGGGCACGCCGCCGATCCTAACCGAGGATGGCTGGCTGACCCTGTGGCACGGGGTGGAGCCCAAGGAGATCGTCGGCGTCTATCGCACCTATTGGTCGATCCTGGACCGCGACGATCCCGCCCAGGTAGTGCGCACGCAGCACCCGCCACTGCTGGAGGCGAGCCCCGAGCTTACCCGCCCGCTAGAGGACAAGATGTACGTGCGCGACGTGGTGTTCACCACCGGTATAGCCGATGCGGGCGATCACTATGTAGTGGCGAGCGGGGAAGCCGACCTTGCTTGCCGCATCACGCATATCCCGAAGTCGGCATTCGCCGGCTAAAGCCGGAGGAAACCCGTTCATGCTCATTGTTACCGCCCTGCTGATCGCCGCTGCCCCAGCGCCCGCGCCGGTTCGCTCGACCCTCCGCAGATGTTACCTGCGGGTCGACGGCAAGGTACATGTGAACGGCCGCTGCCGGGTGTTTCCGCTGGGGGGCCATGGCTATACCCTCAACACCTGGGATGGCGGCAAACCACGGCGGTCGCACTTCGCGCAAGTCGACGAAAGCCGTGCAGGACGCGGTGAGGCAAGCTGGAACGCCGATCCGAGGGACAACCGCGCGGGCGATCCGTTGGGCCGCGTCCGCTGGCAGAATGGCTGCTGGGTCAATGCGCGCGTGAAGATCTGCGCCCGCTGAGGCGGGGCGATCCTATCTGCCGCCTGCCCCCAGCCGCGCCCGCGACCGGCCAAGACCCAACGAAAAGGGCGAGCCGTTTCCGGCCTGCCCTTTCCGACGAAAATCGCTCGACTTACTGGTCGGAACTGGAGTCGTTCGACGACGAGAAGCTGTCGGTGACGCCGTGGAGCAGGCCATCCGTGCTGGTGTCGAGGTTCAGCGCGTTGTCCGTCGAGTTCGCGTCGACATTGCCGTCTTCATCGGCCGAGTAGCTGTCGCTCGACGACGATGCGTCCAGGCCGACGGTGCTGGTCAAATCGCCCATGAAATCGCTGCTGTTGCCCGAACCTTCGCTCGAGGAAGCGTTGCTGTTGTCGCCGCCGAAGATATCGCTAAGAGGACCCATGATATTTCTCCTAATTCATCAGAGCTTTTACTTGATGTGCCCTGTGGAACACGGGAGTTAAAACCCCTGTCAGAGAAGATACGTTCCGCACCGCCCGATGATGACATACAAGAAGATACGGCACATTATTCGTTCCGGGTCGCAAACATTGGGAGTTTTACGTGCCTTTTGGCGAAGACGTGGATCAATTCACAGAAGGCGGTGAGATTTAAAGGCACCACGTTGATCATGATCGGCACCAAACAAGCCGCTCCGTCACGGGTGATGCGCGGTGAAGTGCGTAGCGCGCGCTTAACCCCCGCGTAAGGTGGATGCGCGAGGATAGGCCCGTATCGAAAGATCGGGAGAGCTCAGGTGTCGCTAAACTGGCTTCGCATGTTCCGCCGCAGAACCGCCGCTACCCTGCGTCAGAAGCAGGAAGTGTATCGTGCGATGGAGACCGTGCAATATGATCCCGTGCAGGCCGCGTTCGAAGCGCAATGCGGGTGAACCAAAGCGCTTTGCAGTGATGGAGCGGGTGAAGGGAATCGAACCCTCGTCGTAAGCTTGGGAAGCTTCTGCTCTACCATTGAGCTACACCCGCGAGCGCTGCGGCCAAGTGCCATGACGCGGGCCGCATCGTCAACGCAAATTCCGCCGAAACGCGGCTCGGGCGCACCGGCCCTTCGCTGACGCCGACTTCTGCTCCCCCCTTCTGCTCCGCCAAGAGCATCGAGTGCATTGCCGCGATGCCGCTCCTGACCTAAGCCCGCGCGACACAAGGAGTTTGCAGGCAAGTGGCGGACGGCATTACCAAGGCGCGGACGGGCATCAGCGGGTTCGACGATCTGACGCTGGGCGGCTTGCCGGCGGGGCGGCCCACACTGGTTTGCGGGTCGGCTGGGTGCGGTAAGACGTTGTTCGCGTCCACCTTCCTGGTCAACGGGGCCCGCGACGAGGCCGAGCCGGGTGTCTTCGTGACATTCGAGGAGCGGCCGACGGACATCGTCGACAATGTCGCCTCATTAGGCTTCGAGCTTGACGCGCTGGTGCAGCAGAAGAAGATCCACATCGAGCATATTGCGATCGATCCTGCCGAACTGGCCGAAGTCGGCGATTACGATTTGGAAGCGCTGTTCCTGCGGCTTGAACTGGCTGTGGATGAGATCGGCGCGAAGCGCATCGTGCTGGACACGATCGAGAGCCTGTTTTCCGCCTTTCAAAACCCGGCGATCCTCCGCGCCGAGATCCGCCGGCTGTTCGACTGGCTGAAGGAAAAGGGACTGACCGCAGTCATCACCGGCGAGCGCGGCGACGGATCGCTGACGCGGCAGGGGCTGGAGGAGTATGTCTCCGACTGCGTGATCCTGCTCGATCACCGCGTGCACAATCAGGTTTCGACGCGCCGCCTGCGGATCGTGAAATATCGCGGCACCGCCCATGGCACCAACGAATACCCCTTTTTGATCGGCGAGGACGGGTTCAGCGTGCTGCCGGTCAGCTCGATCGGGCTTGGCCATCAGGTGTTCGAGGAACGGATCGCCAGCGGGATCGACGATCTGGACGCGATGCTGTCGGGCGGCGGCTTTCATCGCGGCAGTTCGATCCTGCTGAGCGGCGTGGCCGGTTCGGGCAAAAGCACAATCGGCGCGTCCTTCGCGCATGCCGCATGCGGACGCGGCGAGCGTGCGCTGTACTTCTCATTCGAAGAGTCCGAGCAGCAGACAGTGCGTAACATGCGCTCGATCGGCATGGACCTTCAGCCGTGCATCGATGCTGGATTGTTGAACTGCGTGGCGTCGCGGCCAACCTTCTACAGCCTTGAAATGCACCTGGCGGTGATGCTGCGCGAAATCGAAAAGTTCCAGCCTTCGCTGGTCGTGCTCGATCCGATCTCGGCGTTTATGGATACCGGCGAGCAGCTTGAGGTGCAGGCCATGCTGCTGCGCATGATCGACTATCTAAAGGCGCATGGGATCACCGGTGTCTTCACGCACCTGGCCCATCTTCAAGGTGAAGCGAAGACCGACGCGGGCCTGTCGTCGTTGATGGATGCCTGGATCCTGCTGCTCAACCGCGAGGTGCATGGCGAGTTCAACCGCGAGCTTTATCTGCTGAAGGCGCGCGGCATCGCCCATTCGAATCAAGTGCGCGAATTCGTGATGAGCAGCGACGGTATCCGCCTGATCGAACCGTATTTGGGCGAAAGTGGCGCGCTCACCGGCTCCGCGCGGCGGTTCGAAGAGGCGCGCACGCGCCGCGCGGAAGTGGCGCGGGCAGCCGATATCACGCGGTTGCAGGAGAAGATCGCGCAGCGCCGCCGCCGCACCGAAGCGCAGATCGAGGCGCTAAATGCCGAACTCGAAGCGGATGAAATCGAGCTGAAAAGCATTGTCGTCCAAGAGAACGCTTATTTGGATCAGGCGCGGACGGATGCCTTGGAAATGGCCGCGAGCCGTGGAACACGCGGATCGTGAGCAAAGGACGAGACATGGAACAGGCAGGCAATCCGCTGAAGCTCACACTCTACATCGCTGGCCAGACACCCAAATCCGTGGCGGCGATCCGAAATTTGGAGCGGATCACCGCCGAGCACATGGCGGGTCAAGTCGAAATCGAAGTGGTCGACCTGCGCCAGCAGCCGCAGCTTGCCCGCGAGCACAACATCGTCGCGATCCCGACCCTGGTCCGCTCCCTCCCGGTCCCGGTCCAGAAGATCATCGGTGACCTGTCGGACGAACAGAAGGTGCTGGTGCACTTGAAGGTCGAAGGGTGATGGCAGCAGCCGAGCCAGCGCAGATGGAAGCGCGTGAGGCGGATCTGCGCCGGCGCCTGGCCGAAGCCGAAGAAACGCTACGCGCAATCCGCGAAGGCGAAGTCGACGCACTCGTGGTGCGCGGCGCGGAATCCGACGAGATCTTCGCGCTTGGGGGGCAGGACAGCTACCGCGCCTTCATGGAGGCGATGGACATCGGCGCGGCCGCGCTCGATGCAGAGGGCAGGCTGATCTACGCCAACAGTGCCCTCTGCAATCTGCTCGGCCTGAATGCGGCGGAGCTTCAGCGGCAAAGCATCTTCGACATGCTGGGTGAAACGGCCGCGCGCGCCGTCAGCGCGTTGATCGACGAGGCGGATGGCCACCGCCGAAGCCGGCAGATCGCCCTGCCCTGCGCGGGCGGTCACTGCCATGTCGAGGTAACCGCCGCACCACTCTCGCTCGGCTTCGGCCATGGCTGCGCACTGACCTTCACCGATGTCACCGAGCGGATCGAAGCCGCCGCGGCGCATGAGAGCGATCGCATAGGCCGCGCGATAATGGCTTCATCCAACGAAGCTGTGGTGGTCTGCAACCAAGACGGGCACATCACCCACGCCAATAACGGCGTGCGGCCTTTCCATGATGGAAGCACCATCGGCAAACCCTTTGACGTGGCCTTTCCGCTCGATTTCGCACTGAGTTCGGGGTTGATGGCGGGGAGCGACTTGATCGGCGTCGCGCTGGCCGGGACTGCGGTGCGTGGCGTCGACGCGACGCTGACCAAGGACGGCAGGACTCGCGACGTGCTGCTAAGCGCGGCGCCGCTGCGTCAGACGGGCGATACGATCTTTGGGTGCATCGTCACCATCGCCGACGTGACCGAACGCCGGGCCACCGAAAAGCGCCAGGCGCTGATGGTCGGTGAGTTGACGCACCGCGTGAAGAATACGCTGACCCTGGTCATGTCGATCGCCTATCGCACGGTTGCCGGCGCCAAGGATCTGGCCGACTTCCGCACAGCCTTTGGGCGTCGGCTAGAAGCGCTGGCCGCGACACACACGTTGCTCGCGGAGGGCACATGGGATGGGCTGACGCTCGACGAACTGATCAACGCGGAGCTGGCGCCCTATGTCACCGTGGGGAGCGAGCGCGTGCGGATCGAGGGTGTCGATGTGCGCGTCGTGCCGGATACCGCGGTCGCGCTGGGGCTGATCTTCCACGAACTGGTCACCAACGCCGTCAAATATGGCGCGCTGTCGACCGAAACCGGTCGTATCTCGATCCGCGCATCGCCAAAGGACGGGTTGATCGAGATCGTTTGGCAGGAGGATGGGGGTCCTCGCGTGGTGGTGCCGGAAAAGATGGGCTTCGGCCAGACGCTGATCGCGCGCGGGCTTGGTCAGCACGGACAACAAAGCACGCAGGTGGACTTCCGGCCCGAGGGGCTTGTCTGCCGCATGTATGTGACGGCGGAGACTGCCGCGTAGCGGGACACGCGCGCACCATGGCCGCTTGATACCTCAGGGCGGCTGAGGATCGCCGCGAGCTCGCCTTGCCCGACGCTTTGGCGAGACGCGGCAAGTTAATTCAGCGCCACCCTGATCGGCGGACCCGTTCGGGCTGCCGTGCGGGTGAAGCGTGAAGCGCTGGTTCTTGTACTGCAGCGTTCCGGCGGTTCCTCTATATCGCTTCTAACACGGACATCGCGTCATTCAGCACTTTGGATGATCTTCCACGTTAAGCCCCTTCGCTGTTGACCTGATCCGTCGGCCGGGTAGCGTCGCCGGGTCACCTGGGAGATTGAAGATGCGGGTTGCGGGGTTCGCCGTACTTGGGCTGTTGGCAGCGAGCGGTGCGGCGCGCGCCCAATCCAATCCGCAAGCGGAAGCGCAAGCGCTGGAATTGCTGAAGCGCGGCATCGCATTTCGCACCGTGGCGGGACCGGGGAACCAGACCTTCGACTACGCGACCTATCTGAAGAGCACACTCGTGGCCGGCGGTTTCGCGGCGGAGGATGTGCGGGTCGAGAAGCTGGGCGACACGGCGTACCTCGTCGCGCGTTATCGGGGCACGGCGAAGAACGGAGCCAAGCCGATCCTGGTATCGGGTCACATGGACGTGGTCGAGGCCAAGCCAGCCGATTGGGAACGCGACCCGTTCACGCCGGTAATTGAGAATGGCTATCTGTTCGGTCGCGGTGCGAGCGACATGAAATATGATCTGTCTACGTTCTTGTCGACGCTGAGTCAGCTCAAGCGCGAGGGGTATATGCCAGGCCGCGACATCGTGGTGCTGCTGTCGGGTGATGAAGAGACGGCGATGAAGACAACCGCCGCTCTTGCAAATCAATATCATGAAGCGGAGCTGCTGCTGAACCTGGACGGCGGTGGCGGGGAGCTGGACGAGAATGGAAAGCCAGTGATCTTCGGCGTGGAGGGCGCGGAAAAGACCTATGGCGATTACGAGCTGAGCGTCACCAACCCGGGCGGACATTCGAGCGCGCCGCGCACGCCCAATGCGATCTACCAGCTGGCGCACGCGCTGGAGCGGCTTGAGACCTACCAATTTCCCGGCCAGGTCAACGATGTGACCAAAGCGAGCTGGGAGGCGTCGGCGGCGCAGGCCAAGGACCCGAAGATCGCAGGGGCGATGCGCCGTTTCGCGGCCAATCCCAACGATCTGGAGGCACGCGCGGTGCTGCGCGCGGACCCTGGCCTCATTGGGCAGACGGGCACCACGTGCGTCGCGACGATGGTGACTGCCGGCCACGCGTCCAACGCGCTGCCCCAGCGCGCCGCGGCGACGGTGAATTGCCGTATCTTCCCCGGCACGTCGGTTGAGCAGGTCCAGGCGACCCTTACCCAGATCGTAGCGGACCCGGAGGTAAAGGTGCGCTATGTCGACACCGGTACCGTGGCGAGCGACGCATCGCCGGTGCGGGCCGACCTGATGCAGCTGGTCCGGCGCGCGGTGCATGCCCGCTTCAAGGGGGTGCCGGTGGTGCCGGTGATGGCGGCGGGCGCCAGCGACAGCATGTGGTTCCGCGCGAAGGGCGTGCCCAGCTATGGCATCAGCCCAATCTTCATGAAGTCGTCCGACAGCTTTTCGCACGGGCTGAACGAGCGCACGCCGCTGAGCGAGATCGCGCCGTCGATCGTGTACTATAAGACGGTGGTTACCGGGTTGGCGAAGTAGGTGTGCGCCTGCGCTGGGAGAAGCGCCCTCACCCAAGCCTCTCCGCAAGCGGGAGAGGGCTAGAAGGCGAAGGCGGGTTTAGATGCCTCCGGCGACCGGCGCCCTGCCCTGTTCTGCCAGCGCGGCGGTGAGCGCATCGGCGCAAGCGTCGAGCAGCGCTTGATCGGTGGCGCGGACGACGAAGTTGGCGCCGACCCGGCCTTCGCGGAAAAACGGATAGCTGCCGATCGACACGCCTTCATACGCCTTTTCCGTTTCGCGCAGCAGATCGGCGATCTCGCTTTCCGCGACCCAGGCTCCGACGGTGCGCGAAAGCACCGGCAAGCCGCCTTCGAGCGTGCCGGTCAGCGCGTCGAGCATCCCCGCGGCGATGTGCGGCACGCCGGCCAGGATGAAGATGTTGCCGTACCGGATGCCAGGGGCACCCGACATGCGGTTGGGGATCAGGTCCGCGCCTTCGGGTACGCGGGCCATGCGGAGCCGCGCTTCGGTCAAGCCGCCGCGCGACGCATAATAGGCGTCCAGCGCCTCCCGAGCTTCGGGATGCACGACGACCGGCACTTGGAGCGCCGCCGCAATCGCATCGACGGTGATGTCGTCATGGGTCGGACCAATGCCGCCCGTGGTGAACAGATAGTCATTGCGAATTCTAAGCGCGTTCACCGCCTCGACGATCGCGCTTTGCACATCCGGCACGATGCGAACTTCCGCCAGGCGGATGCCCTGCACGTTCAGCCAGCTTGCCAACTGAGTCACGTTCTTGTCCACGGTGCGGCCGGAAAGAATCTCGTCCCCGATCACCACCAGGGCGGCAGTCCAGATGCGCTCGCTCATGCCGTAATCGTACGATCTCGCAAAGGCGGGTGCAAACGCCTATATGGCCGCGCATGACCGAATATGTGACCGTTACCGCCGACACGCCGCACGCCCGTTCGAATGCCATAAAGCTGCATGGTCCCGAGGGCTTCGCCGGTATGCGCAAGGCGGGCCGGCTGGCGGCGGAAATCCTAGATGCGCTGGTGCCCCACGTCGTGCCGGGCGTGTCGACTCAGGCGCTGGACGACATCGTTCGGTCGATGACGCTGGACGCCGGCGCGGTGCCGGCGACGCTGGGTTATCGCGGCTATACCCATTCGAGCTGTATCTCGATCAATCACGTGGTTTGCCACGGTATCCCGTCGGAAGACCGCAAGCTGAAGGATGGCGACATCCTGAACGTCGATGTGACGCCGCTGCTCGACGGCTGGCATGGCGATAGCAGCCGCATGTACCTGGCCGGTGATGTGCCGATCAAGGCGCGCCGGCTGGTCGACATCACCTATGAGTGCCTGATGCTCGGCCTGGAGCAGGCGAAGCCCGGCAATCATCTGGGCGATATCAGCCACGCCATCCAGCGGCATGCAGAAAAGCACCGCTATGGCGTCGTACGCGATTTCTGCGGCCACGGGATCGGCCAGGTGTTCCACGACGCCCCCGAAGTGGTCCATGTCGGCCGCCCTGGCACCGGGCCCGAACTGAAGCCGGGAATGATTTTCACTGTCGAGCCGATGATCAACATCGGCCGTGCCGACGTGAAAGTGTTGGACGACGGCTGGACAGCGGTGACCCGCGACCGTTCGCTGTCGGCGCAGTTCGAACATTCGATCGGCATCACCGAGGATGGCTGCGAGATTTTCACGCAGAGCCCGGCTGGATTTGATCGCCCTCCCTACTGATCCCGGCTCGCTCCAGCACAAGCCGCGCGTTCTCAGCAGCTTCGCCCTCCTCAGCCTCGCTGCGGCGTTCGCCAATGATGCAGAAGCTCGGCGACGTCCTGAGCGCTAAAGTCGCCGATCGCGCTGGTGATGCGGAACCGCGCGCGCTCAGCTGAATTCATAGCCATCAAGCCATGCGCCATGATGATCAAGGGGCCGCTCGCCACGACGTCACCCTCTTCCGCGTACCGACTGGTCGGATCACCACTTGCGCAGCACCGCCGTAATACCCGCCGGTGCACTCGTAGGCAAAAAGCTTTTCACGAACGGTTCCATTCCGATGTGCGCAAACGTGAAGCTATGAAGCTTGTTCCGGATGCTCAACGAAGTTCCACACTGCCCTTCTAACGAGCATCTTTCCGCGCCATGCCTATTTAGCGGGCACTTGTCTCGTCAGCGGCGGTATGCAACCCAAGGCAATGGTGAGATCCCCGTTTGGCACGGTTGTTGCGACACGCGCGCTGGGTGTAGTGCCTCGGATCCTGGGGGTTTGACGTGAAAAAGATCGAAGCCATCATCAAGCCGTTCAAGCTAGATGAAGTGAAGGAGGCGCTGCACGAAGTCGGCGTGAGCGGCATCACGGTGACTGAAGCCAAAGGGTTTGGCCGGCAAAAGGGCCACACCGAGCTGTATCGCGGAGCGGAATATGTCGTCGACTTTCTTCCCAAGGTGAAGCTTGAGGTCGTGGTGGAGGACTCGCTGGCCGAGCGCGTGGTCGAGGCGGTGGCCAACGCCGCGCAGACCGGGAGGATCGGCGATGGCAAGATCTTCGTCATTCCCGTGGAAACGGCACTGCGTATCCGCACGGGGGAGCGCAACGAAAACGCGATTTGACGCGCGCTCCCGCAGGGGCGATTGCCGCGCCTGCACAAGCAACAATATTGCCCGATTCGATGGGCGCACGAAACAGAGCGAAAGGGCTTACCATGGCGAATTCGGCCAGCGATATCCTCAAGATGATCAAGGACCAGGAGATCGAGTGGGTCGACCTGCGCTTCACCGATCCCAAGGGCAAGTGGCAGCACCTGACCATGGTGGCCGGCCTGATCGGCGAGGATGAACTTACCGACGGCCTGATGTTCGACGGATCGTCGATCGAGGGTTGGAAGGCGATCAACGAGTCCGACATGGTGCTGAAGCCCGACCTGGACGCGGTGTGGACCGATCCGTTCTCCGCCACCCCGATGCTGATCCTGGTGTGCGACGTGGTCGAGCCTTCGACCGGCGAGCTGTACACCCGCGATCCGCGTTCGACCGCCAAACGTTCGGAAGCCTATCTCCAGTCGCTGGGCATCGGCGACACCGTCTATGTCGGCCCCGAGGCCGAATTCTTCATGTTCGACGATGTGCGCTTCGAGAACAGCTATTCGACCAGCTATTACGCGATCGACGACATCGAGCTGCCGGGCAATTCGGGCCGCGAGTATGAAGCCGGCAACATGGGGCATCGCCCGCGCGCCAAGGGAGGCTATTTCCCCGTCGCGCCGGTGGACAGCGCCGTCGACATCCGCGGCGAAATGGTTTCGACCATGATCGAAATGGGCCTGCCCTGCGACAAGCACCACCACGAGGTTGCCGCCGCGCAGCACGAGCTTGGCCTGACCTATGGCACGCTAGTCCAGACCGCCGACCGCATGCAGATCTACAAGTATGTCGTGCACCAGGTCGCGCATGCCTATGGCAAGACCGCAACCTTCATGCCCAAGCCGATCAAGGAAGATAACGGCTCGGGCATGCACACCCACTTTTCGATCTGGGACAAGGGCAATCCGCTGTTCGCCGGCAACGGCTATGCGGGCCTTTCCGACATGTGCCTGTATTTCATCGGCGGCGTGATCAAGCATGCCAAAGCGCTGAACGCCTTCACCAACCCGTCGACCAACAGCTACAAGCGGCTGGTCCCGGGTTATGAAGCGCCGGTGCTGCTGGCCTATTCATCGCGCAACCGTTCGGCATCGTGCCGCATCCCCTATGGCGCGGGCAGCAAGGCCAAGCGCGTCGAGTTCCGTTTCCCCGACGCGCTCGCCAATCCGTATCTCGCTTATGCCGCCCTGCTGATGGCCGGCCTGGACGGCATCCAGAACAAGATCCATCCAGGCGACCCGATGGACAAGAACCTGTACGACCTGCCCCCGGCCGAACTGGAGCAGGTACCGACGGTTTGCGGTTCGCTGCGTGAAGCGCTGGACAGCCTGGAAGCCGATATGGACTTCCTGCTGAAGGGCGACGTGTTCACCCGCGACCAGATCGCGGCCTATGTCGATATCAAGCGCGCCGAAGTCGCCCGTTGGGAAATGACGCCGAGCCCGGTCGAATACGACATGTACTATAGCGCGTAAGCGCGACGCCCGGTTACGGGTTCAGGAAGCGCTCCGGTTTCGGCCGGGGCGCTTCTTGTCTTTTGCGGCAATGGCAGTGCTGGCCCTATTCGCCGCCCGATTGCTTGGCGAAACCGAAGACCTGGCTCAGGCCCAGCACCCATTGAATGCCAGTGCAGCAGCTATACCTACACCGCTTCATTGCCACGGAGCCTTCCGAATGTCCTCTGCCGATGCGCTGTTTCGCCCTTTTCGTATCAAGTCGCTCGAACTCAAGAACCGTATCGTCATGGCGCCGATGACGCGGGCCATGGCCCCGGCCGGCATCCCAGGCGATGCGCACGCCGCTTATTATCGTCGCCGCGCCGAGGCAGACGTCGGCCTGATCCTGTCGGAAGGCACGGTGATCGACCGTCCGGCGTCGCGCAACATGGCGGGCATTCCGTTCTTCCACGGCGAGTCCGCACTTGGCGGATGGAAGCAAGTGATCGATGATGTCCATGCCGCCGGCGGCAAGATGGGCCCGCAGATCTGGCACACCGGATCGACCAAGGGCATGGACGGGTTCCAGCCCGATGCCCCGGTCGAAAGCCCGTCGGGCCTGCTCGCGCCGGGTACGCCGCGTGGCGAGGCGATGAGCGAGGAAGCGATCGCCGACACCGTGGCCGCCTTTGCCCGCGCGGCCGCCGACGCCAAACGGCTGGGCTTCGACACGGTCGAAATCCACGGCGCCCACGGCTATCTGATCGACCAGTTCTTCTGGCTGGGCACCAATGAGCGCAGCGACCGCTATGGCGGCGCCAGCATTCGCGAGCGGTCGCGCTTCGCCGGCGAAGTCGTGTCCGCAATTCGCGAAGCGGTCGGCCCCGACTATCCCATCATCTTGCGCGTCAGCCAGTGGAAGCAGCAGGATTATGCCGCCAAGCTCGCCGAGACGCCCGAGCTGCTGGCCGACTGGCTGCAGCCGCTGGTGGATGCCGGCGTGGACGTGCTGCACTGTTCGCAGCGCCGTTTCTGGGAGCCCGAGTTCCCCGAGCTGGACGGCGAGAAGGGGCTGAACTTCGCCGGCTGGGCCAAGAAGCTGACCGGCGCGGCAACGATCAGCGTCGGCTCGGTTGGACTTTCGGGTGAGTTCCTGGCCGCGTTTGGCGGTGAAAGCTCGACCACGGTCGGCATCGAACGCCTGGTTGAGCGCATGGAACGCGACGAGTTCGATCTGATCGCGGTCGGCCGTGCGCTGATCAGCGATCCGCAATGGGTCACCAAGGTGAAGGCGAACGACCGTGAGAGCCTGAAGGGCTTCGACGCGGCCGCACTGGGTGAACTCGTTTAAGCCTTTACGGCATCAGCAAGGTGGAGCCCGTCGTGTTGCCCGCTTCGAGTGCACGATGGGCTTGCACCGCATCCTCCAACGCGAAGCGCTGGCCGATCTGGGGGCGCACCGCACCCGAGGCGAGCAGGCCGAACAGGCGGGCGGCACCGGCAGCGCGCTCCTGTGGCGTCGTGTAATAGTCATAAAGCTTGAGCCGCGTCGCGAACAGCGACCCATGGTCGTTGAGCGAGGCGAGATTCACCCCCTCGACCGGGCCGCTGGCGTTGCCATAGCTCAGCACGAGGCCGCGCCGGGCGCACGCCTTGAGCGAGGTTTCCCATGTGGCCGCGCCAACGCCGTCGAACACGGCCGGGACACCCTCGCCGCCGGTGATCTCTCGCACCCGCGCTGCGACATCGTCGGTGCGCGACATCAGGACATGATCGGCACCTGCGGCGTGCGCGACCGCAACCTTTTCGGGACGGCCGACGGTGCCGATCACAGTGACACCGACTGCCTTGAGCCATTGTACCAACAGCTGCCCGACACCGCCGGCGGCCGCGTGGACCAGCACCGTCCAGCCGGGCTGCACCTTTGCCGCGCGCTCGACCAGTGCCTCTACGGTGCACCCCTTGAGCAACGCCGCCGCCGCGACTTCGGAGCTGACATCGTCTGGCAGCTTGAACAGGCTGGACGCCGCGATGTTGCGGGCGGTGGCATAGGCGCCGATGGTGCTGAATGTCGCAACGCGGTCGCCGGCCGCAAACCCTTCGACGCCCTTGCCCACCGCTTCGATCACGCCGGCCGCCTCAAGGCCGAGGCCGCTGGGCAGCGCGACCTTGTAGAGGCCGGAACGGTGATAGGTGTCGATGAAATTGAGGCCAATCGCGGTGTTTCGCATCCGAACTTCGCCCGGACCGGGATCGGGCAAGTCCATCTCCGCCCAGCCGATGACCTCAGGACCGCCGGTCCGCTCGATCCTTGCCGCCCGTGCCATGCCGCGTCTCCGTCTGCCCTAAATCGGCCAGACCCATAGGATGAGCGGGGTGCCGATCACCAGCACCAACAGCGACAAGGGAGCACCGAGCCGTGCATAATCGCCGAACCTGTACCCGCCCGGCCCCATCACCAGCGTGTTGCACTGATGCCCGATGGGGGTGAGGAAGTCGCAGCCCGCCCCCACAGCCGTGGCCATCAGGAAGGCTTCGGGCCGGTAGCCGAGCCCGCCGGCGAAGGTAGCGGCGATGGGGGCCATCACCAGCACGGTGGCGGCATTGTTGAGAAACGGCGTCACCGCCATCGCCGCCGCCAGGATCAGCGCCACTGCGCCCCAAGGCGGGAGGGTGGCGGCAAATTGCGACAGCCCCTCGCCGATCAGGTCGGTAGCACCGGTGGTGCGCAGCGAATCGCTGACCGGGATCAGCGCGCCGAGCATGATCAGGATCGGCCATTCGACATGATCATAGGCTTCGCGCACCGGCAGCGCACCGAACAGGACGGTGAGCGCCGCCGCGGCGAAGAACGCCACGGCAACGGGGACATAGCCGGTTGCCGTCGCCAGCATCGCCACGCCCAGGATGGCGAGCGGCAACAGCCCCTTGCGCGCGCTGCCGAGACGCAGCGTGCGCTCGGCAAGCGGCAGGCAGCCGAGATCGCGCAGCCGCTCCATCAGCAGTTCAAGCGGACCTTGCAGCACGATCACATCGCCGGGGCATAGTTCGATTTCGCCCAACCGCTTGGCCAATCGCTTGCCGCGCCGGGACACCGCGATCAGGTTCACCCCGAAGCGTTCGTGCAGCCCGAGGCGGCCCGCCGTGTAGCCGACGAGCGCGGAGTCCGTGCCGATCACAGCTTCGATCACGCCGATATCGTCGCCCGATCCCTCGGACGCTTCGCGGTGCTGACCTTCCAGCTCCAGCCCGTCGGCGGCGATCACCCGCTCCAGACTTTCGGGAGGGCCGGCGAGGATCAGCAGATCCTCCGCCTGCAGCGTGGCATCGGGGAACGGCGCGGAGCGAAGCCCTGCGCGCATGATGCTGCGGATGGTGACTTCATGGTCGTGGCGTTCGCGAAATTGCGACACCGTCTCCTCCACCGCTGGCGAGCCGGCGGGGATCTCGGCCTCGGTCACATAATCCTTGATGTCGATGGCCTCGCCAAGCGTGACTGCGCCGCGACGGTCACGCGGCATCAGGCGATAGGCGAACCGCAGAAAGATAAGGCCGACCACGGTCAGCGTAAGGCCCACGGGGGCATAGTCGAACATGCCGAAGGGCTGGCCGGTCATCTCTTCGCGCACGCGGCTGACGATGATGTTGGGCGAAGTGCCGATCAGGGTGATGAGGCCGCCGAGCAGCGACGCGAACGACATCGGCATCAGGAACACGGCGGGCGTGGCCTTGGAACGCTTGGCCATCTGAAACGCGACCGGCATCATCATCGCCAGCGCGCCGATATTCTTGACCAGCGCCGAGGCGAAACCAACGCTGGCGGTCAGCAGCAGCAATTGCGAGCGGACGCGCTTCACGCGCTTTTGGAGAAGCAGCATCGCGCTTTCGATCACACCAGAGCGCTGCACCGCACCCGAGAGCACCAGCGCGGAGCCGACGATGATGACGATGTCGTCGGAGAAGCCGGTGAACGCGTCCTTGGGCTTGACGATGCCGACCGCCAACGCGGCGAGCAGCGCCATCACCGCCACGAGATCGTAGCGGAACTTCCCCCAGACGAAGAGCAGCATCATGCCGGCCAGCACACAGGCCGAAAGTATTTGAGGGGTAGTCATTCGGCCTCGAAGGTTCAGTTAACCACCTGAACTCGCCGAAGGTTTACAAGGTCCGCCTCGCAACACGCAACATCAAGATTTAGTTCGTCGAAAGCCGATCAGTGCACGGTGCCGATGGCGCGCGGGATCGACATAAGCACTACCAGCCGCTCAATCTGGCGCCAGCGGCAGAAATGGATGTGGTTGCCCACGTCGCGGCTGCGGTCGGCGCGGGCCGCAGCTTCGGAACCGGCATGCTCGCCAAAGGCGCGGATCAGTTCGTTCGCGTCGGCGACTTCGCGCGCATCACCAAGATAGGGAAGATATTCCATGATCACTCCGACCCACGCGGTTTCAAGAACCGTGCACGCTTCCTTTGCCACACAGGTCTGAAACTTCCGCAGCCAGTCACGGTGAACCGCCGCTAACCATTGTTCGCGGGAGTGGCGTCGGCGCAGCACGTCAGATACATGCCGGCTTATGGCTAGTTCCTCATCCCAGACGCCGATGGCCGGCGGCTGCTTCCTGTCCCTTGCGATCATGCTGGGCGTTGCGATCGGCTTCACGCAGGGTCAGGCTTCGCTAGGGTTCGTGATCGGCCTTGGCGTAGGCCTGGTGCTTGCGCTGGGCACATGGTTGATCGACCGCAGACGGACCCGCTGAGCGGGACCGACCTGCGGCTCTCCGCGTTTGGTTCTTCGAACGCGATGAGGAGTTTCGCATGAAGGCCATAGCGCTGGGGTCCCCAATCGGCCTGGACCGGCTGATGCTTGAAGAACGGCCCGATCCGGGCGAACCCGGTCCTGGCGAGCTGCGCGTGGAATTGCACGGCAGCACGCTCAATTATCACGATCTTGGCGTCGCCACGGGCAGGATGCCGAGCGCGGTCGGCAGAGTGCCCTTGGCTGATGGTGCAGGCAAGGTGACGGCGGTGGGCACCGGCGTGACCGAGTTCGCCGTGGGCGACATGGTGGTATCGTGCTTCTTCCCCGATTGGCAGGACGGCGCGCCGCGTGTCGGCGATTTCAGCCGCACACCGGGCGACGGCATCGACGGTTTCGCGCAGGAGCATGTCGTGCTGCCGGCGACCGCCTTCACCCATGCTCCCAAAGCCTTTGACGCCGTCGAGGCGGCGGCGATCACCACTGCGGGATTGACCGCGTGGCGGGCGCTGGTCGTCGATGGCGCACTGAAGGCCGGCGACATCGTGCTGCTACTGGGAACCGGCGGCGTATCGATCTGGGCGCTTCAGATCGCAAAGATGATGGGCGCCACCGTGGCCATCACCTCCTCATCGGACGAGAAGCTGGAGCGGGCGCGCGGCATGGGCGCGGACTTCACGCTGAACTATCGCATGCAGCAGGATTGGGGGCGCGCGATCCGCGACTGGACCGGCGGACGCGGCGCCGATCATGTTGTCGAGGTCGGTGGACCAGGAACGCTTGCCCAATCGATCGAGGCAGTGCGCGTCGGCGGGCATATTTCGCTGATCGGCGTGCTGACCGGCGCCAGTGGTGAGGTGCCGACCGCGGCGCTGATGAGCAAACAGGCCCGGCTCCAAGGCCTGATCGTCGGCAGCCGCCGGGAACAGCAGGCGTTCGTCCGCGCGCTGGATGGCGGCGCGATCAAGCCCGTGATCGACTGCCGCTTCCCCCTGGAGCAACTGGCGGACGCGTTCCGTCATGAGATGAGCGGCAGCCATTTCGGCAAGATCGGCATCGAATGGTGACATCAGCGGGTTCATGACGCCGCCTACCGGGCAGCAAAGCCGCTTGCGGATTTGGAGGCGGCCGGAGCACCCCGGCCGCCATTTCACTCAGCGGCTGGCGTAGGGCCGCCCGGACTGAATGAGGCGCTGGCGCGCGGTGTTGCCGGGCACCGCAATGTGCGTCGCGGGATCGAACTCCACACCTGCCCCTTCGCCATCCTGCGGCACCCAGATCTCCACCGTCGTGTTGGTGTAGCCGTGCGGGAGGTAGCGGACATAATAGCCGTCCGGGTGGTGGTTCCAGCGGCCATCCGGGACGCCCATGCTGCCCGGGCCCTGGGGTGCGAGGCCGGCCAGCACGGCCACCCGTTCCAGTTCCGCGAAACTGGTGCCAGGTGTCGCGAGCATGCGGCGAAGGTCCGCTTCGGCCTGCATGATCTGGCGAAGCTCACGCGGCAGATTGTTGGCGATCATGGATTGGCCCAGAAAGTCGAGCGCACTGCGGTTCAGGCCCGCAAGCTGACGCGGCGTGAGAAGCTGGGCGGCGACCATTTTGTGCTCGTTCGACAGGTCCTCGAACTTGGCGCGCGCGACGATTGCCCATAGCAGCGCCTGGATCTCATGCTGGTCGATCTCCGGATGCGCGACCGAATTGCGCACGATCGCCATGACCGCCTCGCGCGCGGCGCCAAGCGGCGGCGCGTAGAGATAGCCCTCTCCCCCGCCTGGGCCATAGGTGCCGGCATGAAGGCAATAGCTCTGGTCATGAAAGCTGTAATAGCCCGGTTGCAGGACGAACCCGCCATTGGCGGTGCGTTGCAGGGTCGCCAGCGAGCGCTTGGGCTCGCGCGGCACGAAGCCGTCCCGCGTGGGATCGCCCCATTGTGCATCCGGCAAGCTGGTGGTGATCGGATCCTTTTGCAGCTTGGGCAGGCCGATGCCGGCCTTTCTGGCGAGCTTGCCCAGCCCGCCAAACTGCGCCTGTGCCGGCGTGGCACCGAGCAACAATCCTGCCGACAGCGTGGCATACAGCATCATACGCAATTTCATGTCGTCCCCTTGGCATCCACACGCCGTTCCCAAAAGCATGCATGGCGGCGCGTGCGTACATAGATCGCGACGTAGGTGCCAGCCCTCCGACGGTCATGACCGCAGCCGGGCGCGTGATTCACACCAGCGAACGACTCATCCAAGTGACCCGGCCGATCACTTCGACGTCGCCTGGCTTGCAATGGCGCGGGGGATAGGCCGGGTTCTCGCTCACCACATCCACGCCCCCTCCCAAGGCGGGCCGCAGCCGCTTCACCATCAGCGCGCCGTCAACACGAATCACGAAAATGCCGCCACGCGCGCGGACTTCGGCCCGGTCGCGGTCGACTAGGATCTCGTCACCATTCGACAGCAGCGGCTCCATGGAGTCGCCTTCGACGCGGATCATCGACGCCGCCTCCGGGCGGACGCCGAGCTGGCGCAACAGCGCGGGGGAGAGTTCGCCCGGGCGCCGCACGGCCTCCGCATCGGGGAGCCGGCCGGGGCCTGCCGACGCGCCGACGTCCAGGCGGGCGATCTCGATCAACCCCGACGCGTGCGGGCCGCCGAGCTGCGCATCGGGCACGCCGAAGAACGCCGCCAGCCGATGACGGTCGCCCTCCGCCAAGGTGCGCGGACTGCCGCGGCGTACATATTGCTGAAGATAAGCGGGATTGCGCCCGATCACCCGCGACAGCTCGGCAAAGCCGATGCCGTGCTGCGCCATCAGCGCTTCAAGCGCGGCACGTTGATCGGCTTCATCCATGAGATCTCCGTAGTCGTAGGGAATTTCCTAGACAAGTTGGATTTGAAGAACAAAACAGGATCATAGTCAGCGACTCAGGAGGGAGCAAGTGGGTGTCTGTGCAACGAAAGATCGAACGATTCCTGCGGCGTACGCAGATGAAGGACACGGTGTTCGGAAGGTTGGCCGTCGGCGACGGCCGGCTGGTGCGCGACCTGCGCAACGGGCGCGAGCCGCGCGCCAAGATGGTTGCGCGGATCGAGGCGTTCCTGGCGTCGCACGAGCCCCGGCCGTGAGCCGGGGGCCCGACGCCGCGACGCTGCTGGGTCGCGCATTGCTCGCTTCCGCGGCGGATGCGGGCTGCGCGGCGGCATTGGCGCACGCCGATTGGACGCGCTGGGCGAGCGCGACCTTTACCGGCGCGCGCCATAGGATCGTGATGCGGGCCGGCACCTCGCCGCTCCTGAACGCTTGGCTGGCAGGGCTGTCGGAAGCCGAGTTCGCGCTGCGCCGCCATCTGCTTGCCGACATCGCCGTGACACAGGTGGATCGCCATGACGGGTGGACCGAGTTCTGCCTTGAGGCGCTCACGGTCGAGGAACGCTAACCGTGCGGCAAAGCGGAAAGGGCTCGGAGACCCGCCACGGTGAAGGACGTTACGCAGTCGAGCCGGGGCGATCGCCGCACCGGCACCAGTGGAGAGTTTTCATGCGCAAGCTTTTGATGGCTGTTGGCTTGTTGGCCGTTGCCCTTCCCGCCGCCAGTGCAACCGCTGGGGACGCCCAGCGCGGCCATCGCAACCGTGAAGTACGTCAGGAACAGCGTGAGTGCCGCCGCGAGCTGCGCCGCGCCGACAATCGCCGCGAGTACAACCGCGAACTGCGCGAATGCCGCCGTGAGCTTCAGCGGGCGCGCCATTCGGGCCGGTATCAGAGCTGGGATCGCCGCTGGCGCAACTGGTAAGTGCTGGCGGGGGCGCGGGAGCTTCGTCTTCTGCGCCCGTCCGCGGGACGCCTTGTCAGGCGCGGCTGGCCATGCGCCGCAGGCTGGCGAGCGTGTCTTCGAGTCCGCCATCCTCACCACGCGCAAGGCGCGGTTCGGGCTTGGGCATCGCCGCCTGGGTCTGCACGCCCCGGCGAATAACCCCGCGCTCCAGCCGATCCAGCAGCGCGTGAACCGACGCTTCGGTCTCCGGACGGGCAAGCGCTTCTTCGCCGCGTGGCTTTAACGGTGCGGCATTGGCAAACGGGTACGCCGGCGTGCCGATAGGCGCGCGTTGCTGCGGCGTGACTTCGAACACCTCGATCCGCTCGGCGGGCGCGGTCGCCGGCACAACCACCGGCACAGGTTGCGGCCTGGCACCCACGGCCTCGGGCTTCGGCTTGATCGGGGGAAGCACCGGCGGCGGCAGCGGCACATCCGGCACGGCGCGTGGATCAAACGCGGCGAGCGGTTGATCAAGGTCCTCCGGCAGCGGCTGCTCGACGGGCTCGAGCGTCGCGGGGGGCTGGGCCGTGGCAGCTCGTAGCGGCAGCGGTTCGGCTTCGACCGGCGCTTCGGGCTTGAGCAGTGGGCGCTCGACCACAGGTTCGGTGGGCTTGCGCGGGGTAAGCGGCAGCGGCTTGGGGGTTTGGGGATCGGCGCCGACTTCCAGGAACGGCGTGCCCAGATCGCGCGCGGCCATCAGCGGTGGCCGCGGCGGCGCATCGGGATGCGCATCGGCGCGGCGTAGTACGGGCGCGCGATCCTTGTCCGGCTGCGGCTTGGGCCTGGCGGTCTGAAGGTCGACGGTCTTGGTGCCGACCAGCACGAACAGCGTCAGCCCAGCCATGATCCCGAAGAACCCGCCTGCGCCGAGCGCAAGGCAGATGCGGGCAGTGAAGCCGAGCGGCGGCTCCGCCGCGGCGACAAGCGCCGGCAGGCCGCTGCCCATGACGATGCTTTCCAGCACCGCGGTGGGCAGCACCAACGCGACCAGTGCCGCAAGCGCGCCGACGAGCGCCGCACCCAGCAAGGCGATGGGTGCCTTCATGCGTTCACCGGAGGCATGCGCGGCCGCGAGTCTCTCATGAGTCGGCCTTGTGCCAGACTATGGTAAACGGAATCATACCGCGCGACATTGTCGGCCCAGTTGCGCTCCGCCTCGACAAAAGCGCGGGCGCGGGCGCGGCGGGCTTCCCACTGTCCACGCTCGGCGAACAGGGCTGCGACGGCGCGCGCCAGTGCCCGGGGGTCGTCTGGCGCGAACAAAGTGCCCGTGTCGCCGTCACGGATGAGTTCGCGGTGGCCGCCGACATCCGACGCTGCCACCAGCCGCCGCTGCGCCATCGCTTCCAGGGGCTTCAAGGGAGTGACCAATTCAGTCAAGCGCATCTGCTTTCGCGGGTACACCAGCACATCGATAAGGCTGTAGTAACGCTCGACCTGATCATGCGGTACCCGGCCAAGGAAATGGATGCGGTTCGAAGCACCAGATGCCGCCGCTTGCGCGCGTAGCGCGGCTTCGGTTGGGCCGCCGCCCACCAGCACCAGGCGCATCGAAGGACGGGCATTGATCAGCGCCGGCATGGCGTCGATCAGCACGTCGAGGCCTTCATAGTCGTAGAAGCTGCCGATGAAGCCGATCGTCTCGCAACCCGCGAGGCCGAGCTGCGCAGCCAGCGCATCGTCATAGGGAAGCGGAGCTCCGAACAGGCCGAGATCGACGCCATTGGGCGAGACGAAGATCTTGTCGGCGCCGATGCCGCGGCCGATCAGGTCCTTACGAAGCCCGTCGCAGATCACCGCGACCGCGTGGGCGCGCTGCACCGCGCGGGTTTCGAGCGCGCGGGTCGTTCGATAACGCAAGCTGCCCTCACGCCCCGTACCGTTGCCGACCGCCGCGTCTTCCCAGAAGGCGCGGATCTCGTACACGAAGGGTAGCCCTAGGCGACGGGCGACTTGCTGACCGGCGATGGCGTCGAGCACCGGGGAATGGGCGTGCAGCACGTCTGGGCCGAAAGCTTCCGCCACTGCCTGAATACGGCGCGCGAAAGCACGAATTTCGCGCCATTCGCCCAGCGGCGCTGGAGCGGGCTCGGGTGCGACCGTGCGGAAGAAGCGCAGGCCGTCCACCACTTCCTCCGCCACGGGGCTCTCGCCATGCCGGGGCCCGGTGACCGCCGCGACGTTCCAGCCGCGCGCGATCTGCGCCTTCAGGATCGCGCGGGTGCGGAAGGTGTACCCGCTATGCAGCGGCAAGCCGTGGTCCAGGATGTGGAGGATCCGCATGGCCGCTCCCTGCCATGCGAGCCCTTAACGGCGCGTCAACTGCATTCGGGTACCAAGAGCCGTGTAGAGGAGCGATGGACCGATGATCGACAATCTATCGCTGGGTATCACCCATGGGCTGATGCTGCTGGCCGCGTTCCTGCTGCTGCGCCGGCCGGACCTCGACCAGGAAGCCGGTCCACAGGACCAGCAGCCTGCGCCCGGCAAGCGCCGCTGGGGCAAGCCCGGTGCGTGATCTCGCCTTTGTCGCATTCCTGCTGGCGCTGATCGGCACGGGTTTTCGCCGGCCGTTCCTGTTCGTGCTGGCTTACGCCTATATCGACATCGTCTCGCCGCAGCGGCTGACCTATCTGCTGCTGAACGCGGTGCCGATCTCGATGATCGCGGTAGCCCTGGCGGTGCTCGGCTGGCTGGTGATCGACGACAAGCGCGACGTTCGCATGGCGCCGCGGCAATTGCTGATCGTCGCGCTGCTCGGATATTGTCTCTACACCACGCTCAACGCCGACTTCAAATTGGAGGCGTTGGAAAAATGGGCGTGGGTGTGGAAGGCGCTGGCCTTTGCCGCCTTTCTGCCGCTGACGCTGCGCACCAGGCTGCGCATCGAGAGCCTGTTGTTGTTCATGGTGCTATCCGCCGCGTCGATCATCATCGTCGGCGGGATCAAGACGCTGGGTTCGGGCGGCGGGTATGGCGAACTGAACCTGATGGTTACCAACAATTCAGGGCTGTACGAGGGGTCGACCATCTCCACGGTCGCGATTGCGATCATCCCGCTGATCCTGTGGTTCTCGCGCTTTGGCACCGTGTTCCCGCCCGACTGGCGCGTGAAAGGGTTCTGCTATGCGCTGATCTTCGCATGCCTGCTGATCCCGGTAGGCACCTCGACGCGAACCGGGCTGGTTTGCATCGCCTTGCTCGCGCTGCTGCTGATCCGCGACGCCAAGCGCAAGATCGTGTATCTGAGCGCGCTTGCCTTTCTGGGGCTTGCCGCGATCCCGTTCCTGCCGGCATCGTTCACTGAGCGGATGGGAACGATCAAGACCTATCAAGGCGACGCGTCGGCCTCTACGCGGCTGGCAGTGTGGCAGTGGACGATCGACTACGCCAAGGACCACCCGCTGGGCGGCGGGTTCGAGGCGTATCGCCAGAACAAGATCCGCTATGAAAAAGTGAATGTGGTCGAGGCGGGCGGCCAGGCCGAGGTTGCGCGCAGCCTGGAGGTTGACCAGGCCCGCGCCTATCACAGCGCGTATTTCGAAATGCTGGGCGAACAGGGCTATCCCGGGCTGGCGCTGTGGCTGGTGATCAATGCTATCGGCATCTTCCGCATGGAAGTGCTGCGTCGGCGCTACCGCGATCCCCAACCCGGCGATGAATGGATCAGCCCGCTCGCCTCCGCGCTGCAGAACGGGCACATCATCTACATGCTGGGCGCGGCATTCATCGCCATCGCCTTCCAGCCCTTCGTGTACATGTTGATCGGTGCGCAGATCGGCCTGGACACCTATATGGCGCGCAAGCGCGCCGAGACGGCGTGGCGGCCCCTGCGGCGACAGCGGGTGGCGGCGGTGTGACGCGCGAGTTGAAGGCACTGACCAGCATGCGCGGGCTTGCCGCCTGGGCAGTGGTGCTGTTCCATGTCCGGCTCTCGATCGCCGGCCTGCCGCCCGCTGCCGAGGCGCTGCTGTCCAAAGGCTATCTGGCGGTCGACTTCTTCTTCCTGCTTTCGGGCTTCGTGATCTGGCTGAGTGCGTCCGACATGCTGCGCGCCGGGGGACTGAGCGCGCTTCCCCGCTTTCTCCAGCGGCGCGCGGCCCGCATCTGGCCGCTGCACCTGTTCATGCTGGCCGTCGCGGCATTGCTGTCGCTCGCACTGCTCGCCACAGGGCGTCAGTCGCAGCAATTCGCCTGGGCCGAACTGCCGCTGCACCTGCTGCTGCTTCAGAATTGGGGCTTTACCGATGCGCTCCGCTGGAACGACCCAGCCTGGTCGATCTCGTGCGAACTTGGCGCCTATCTCCTGTTTCCGGTGCTCGTCTTGAGCGTCGACTGGCGCCGCACGCCGTCCGCGGTGATCGTGCTGGCCGTGCTGCTTCTGCTCGGGCTTTTGCACATGGGGTACCAATTGCAGGGTGCATCAAGTTTAGGCGAGGCGATCCCTCGCCTGGGCATGCTGCGCTGTCTGCTGGAGTTCGCTGCGGGTACCGGCGTCGGCGCGCTCTGGCTGCGGTGGCAGAGTCGATGGCTCCACGCTGCGCTTGGTTCCACGTTCCTGGGAGTCGGACTGCTCGCCTGCGCCGGTTCCGGCTTGCTGCCTGAGACGCTGGCGCTGCCTGCCGGTCTCGCCGCGCTGCTCCTCACATTGGCGCTCAGCGCCGGGCGCGCCGGCAACGTGCTCGAATGCGCGCCGCTGCATTATCTGGGCGAGATCAGCTACGCGACCTATCTGGGCCACTTCCTGCTGTGGTTCGCCTTCAAGCTGGTACTGGTGGGGCCAAGCGGGATGATCGGCGGGGCATTGCTGGCGCTATACCTGCTGCTGGTGCTTGTCAGTTCGGTGGCGCTCTATCACCTGGTCGAGCGTCCGGCACAACGCTGGGCGAACCGCCTCGCCCTGCCCCGCCTCCGCGCCGCGGCCGTCTAGACCGCTACCCCCGGAACGAACGCGGGTCCCCAGGCATTCACTGGGACCACTCGCGAGGACGTCATGGCAGCCACCGACATCGTCTATGTCGATGATCAGGAAACGGGAATCACCCGGCGCAAGGTGCGCAACGGGTGGGGCTATTGGGATGCCGATGGTGAGCGGATCACCGACCGCGACGAGATTGACCGGCTGAACAAGATCGGCCTGCCGCCGGCTTATCGCGAGGCCTGGTTCTGCCCCGACCCGAACGGCCACATTCAGGCGATCGGCTATGACGAGAAGGGTCGGAAGCAGTATCGCTATCATGCGGGCTTTCGCGAGGCACAGGAGGCGGCGAAATACGACCGCTGCTCGGGCTTTGGCCACAGCCTGCCGCGCCTGCGTGAGCGGGTCGAGGCCGACCTCAAGCTGCGCGGGCTTAGCAAGCAGAAGGCGGTGGCGGCTGTGGTGCGACTGCTTGACCTTGGCACCATCCGCGTCGGCAACGAAGCCTATGCGCAGGAGAATAAGAGCTTCGGCGCGACTACTTTGCGCAAGCGCCACGCCAAGGTGAAGGGGCAGACGCTCAAGCTCCAGTTCCGCGCCAAATCGGGCAAGATGCGGATCATGACGGTGACCGACCGGACGCTGAGCGCCTTCGTGAAGCGGTGTCAGGACCTGCCCGGACAAAATCTGTTCCGTTGGGTCGACGATGCCGGCGAGGCGCATCCGGTGACTTCCACCGACGTGAACTGCTACATTCAGGAGGCGATGGGCGACCAGTTTTCGGCCAAGCATTTCCGCACCTGGGGCGCCAGCGTGATCGCATTCCAAACGCTGGCCAGCGCGAGCGACTATGTCGGCATCAAGTCGGTGCTGGAGCCGGTGACCGAAGCGCTGGGCAACACGCCGTCGATCGCGCGCAAATCCTACGTTCATCCGCGGCTGATAGAGCTGGCCAAGGAAAAGGTGGCGCAAGCCGAGTTCCGCGCCGGGCTGCGCCTGCCGCGCTCGACCCGTTATCTGACCCGCTACGAGCGCGGGCTGATACAGTTCCTCGAAGAGGAAATCATCGACGACCTGCAACAGCAAAAGGCCGCCTGACCCTTCGCATGACCAACAAAAGCACTGCGACGCCCATCCTGCCCCCTGGCCAATCGCTTCAAAGCCAGGCGCGCAGCCTGTTCCACGATTCGTTCGCGTGGTTCCAGCACCACTGGCTGGAGATCCTGATCTCGGGCGGGATTGCGGCGGCGATCGTGCTGCTGCTCCATGGCATCCGTGCCTGGGCGATCCGGCTGTGCAGCCGTGGCTCAGGCACCGCCAATTGGACGTCGATCATCGGTCGGGCGCTGGCGAAGACCGGCAATTTCTTCATCATCATGGCGGCGCTGCAGTTGGTGTCCGGCTATGCGCAGCCGCCGCAGACCGTCGCGACAACGATCCGCGTGCTGTTCACCGTCGCCGCCGTGTTCCAGGTCGCAATCTGGGTTCGCGAACTGATCTTCGGTGCGATCGAGCATCGCACCACGTCGGAGACGTATCACAACGAAGGGCTCGCCAGCGCGCTGGGGATTATCCGGCTGCTGGTGTCAATCGCGCTGTTCGCGGTCGCCACCGTGATGGTGCTGAGCAATGTCGGGGTGAACGTGACCGGGCTCGTTGCGGGCTTGGGCATCGGCGGCATCGCCATTGGCTTGGCGGCGCAGGGCATCTTCGGCGATCTGATCGCGGCGCTGTCGATCATCTTCGACCGGCCGTTCCGCGTGGGCCAGAACATTAAGTACGACACCACTTCGGGCACGATCGAGCAAATCGGGCTGAAATCCACCCGCGTGCGATCGTTCGACGGCGAGCTGCGGATCATTTCCAACCGGCAGTTGCTGGACAAGGAGATCCAGAACCTCAGCGACCGCAACCACATCCGTTTTAGCTGGATGCTGGGCGTTGCCTATGAAACGCCGCCCGAGACGCTGGACCGCATTCCGGCAATGCTCAGGGAAATCGTCGAGGCTGAAGGCGCTACGGCACCTCGCGCAGGCTTCGCCAATTTCAACGCGAGTTCGCTCGACTACGAGCTGATCGTCGAGGTGCCGACCAGCGACTGGAGCATCGCACATCCGACGCGCGACCGCATTGCCACGGCGATCCTGCGGCGGTTCACCGCCGAGAAGATCAACATTCCTTATCCGACGCAGACGACATACACCGCCGCGCCGGACGGCACGCTGGTGATGCCATATCCCGATCCGCAAATCGTGCGGGTGGATGGGACCGGCGCAGGCTAGATCCTCCTCCTGCCGGAGGAGGATCTACCGCCACTCAGATCCCGCCTTCGTCCAGGCTGAGCAGAGTCGCATTACCGCCCGCGCTCGTGGTGTCGACCGACACCGAGCGTTCTGCGCAGAAGCGCTGGAGATAGTGCGGGCCACCGGCTTTGGGACCAGTACCCGACAGGCCTTCGCCACCGAACGGCTGCGAGCCGACCACTGCGCCGATCATCGAGCGATTGACGTAGAGATTGCCGACGCGGGCGCGCGCCTCGGTCAGTTCGGCCGAGCGGGCGATACGGCTGTGCAACCCCATAGTGAGGCCGAAGCCCTTGGCGTTGATGCGAGCGATGGTTTCTTCCAGCGCGCCGGCTTTCCAGGTGGCGACATGCAGGATCGGGCCGAACCATTCGCGCGATAGGTCGTCGATGGAGTCCAGCCGCACCATCGTGGGCGGGACGAACAGCCCCTGCGCCGGCACGGGCAGCGTCTTGATCCAGCGCCCCTTCGCGCTCTCGCGATAGCCCATCAGATGGTCATAGGCCGCCTGGTCGATCACCGGGCCGACATCGGTGGCGGGATCGCCGGGGTCGCCGATCACCAGCTGCTCCATCGCGCCGCGCAGCATCTCGATTACGTTCGCGGCGACTTCCTCCTGAAGCAGCAACAAGCGCAATGCCGAGCAGCGCTGGCCCGCCGAGCGGAAGGAGGAGGTGAGCACATCGGCCACCACCTGTTCGGGAAGCGCAGTGGAATCGACGATCATCGCGTTGATGCCGCCGGTCTCGGCGATCAGCGGCACGATCGGGCGATCATCCCCTTCGAGCAGCGACCGGGCGATCTTCTTGGCAGTGGGCGTGGAGCCGGTGAAGGCCACGCCGGCGATGCGCGGATCGGCAGTGATGGCGGCGCCGATCTCCGGACCGCCGGGGATCAGGATCAACGCGTCTTCGGGTACGCCCGCCTGATGGGCAAGCTTGACTGCGGCGCGGGCGATCTCGGGTGTCTGCGGTGCGGGCTTGGCGATGACGGTGTTGCCGGTCACCAGCGCGGCGACGGCCTGGCCGAGAAAGATCGCCAGCGGGAAGTTCCAGGGAGCGATGGTTGCCCACACGCCGCGCCCTTCCATGCGCAGCTCGTTGCGCTCGCCCGTGGGTCCCGGAAGCACCAGCGGGGCCAGATCGCTGCGCGTACGCGCGGCGTAATAGCGGCAGAAGTCCGCGGCTTCGCGTACTTCGCCGATGGCGTCGGGCAGCGTTTTGAACGCTTCCTTCACCGCCAGCGACATCAGCGGAATGCGGTTCTCCTCCAGCAGGTCAGCCAGCCGTTCGAGGATCGTGGCGCGCTCCTCACGGCCGCGCGACGACCAGGCTGGGAAGGCTGCAGCCGCGCGGTCGATCGCCGCGCCGACATGGCCGGTCGCGGCGCGAGTCTCCGCTGCGGCGCCGGAGTCCGTGCCCTTTGGCACCGGGCTGAACGGGAACGCCGCCACCGCAGCGGCGGTCTCGGCCAGGATCTTGCGCTCCTGCAAGTCGATACCGCCCGAGTTCTTCCATTCGCCGAACAGCTCGACCGGCAGCGGGATGCTCGGATGGCGCACGCCACCCACTGCGATGATCTTTTCGACCGGATCCGCCAGCAGTTCGGCTTCGCTCAATTGCTCGTCGGCAAGCTGGTGGACGAAGCTCGAATTGGCGCCATTCTCCAGCAGGCGCCGCACGAGGTATGCCAGCAAGTCGCGGTGGCCGCCCACGGGCGCATAGATGCGGCAGTGATAGCCCTCTTCACGCACCAGCCGCTCGTACAGCCCCTCGCCCATGCCGTGGAGGCGCTGGAACTCGAAGTCGCGGCTGTCGCCCGCCCATTCGAGGATGGTGGCGACGGTGAGCGCATTGTGGCTGGCGAAAGCGGGCACGATGTTCCGCGCGTCGAGCATATCGCGCGCGCAGGCGAGATAGGACACGTCGGTCGCCGACTTGCGGGTGAAGAGCGGATAGTCACTCAGTCCTTCAACCTGGGTGCGCTTGATTTCGCTGTCCCAGTACGCGCCTTTGACCAACCGGACGTGCATCGGCCGGCCGAGCTGGTCGGCCCAGGCGATCACCGCGCGCGCGCGCTTGCCATAGGCCTGCACGGCCATGCCGAAGCCGTCCCAGCCCTTCAGTTCTGGACGCTTGGCGACGCTGCCGATGATGTCGAGGCTCATGTCGAGCCGCTCACTCTCCTCAGCGTCGACGGTCAGCGGGATACGCTGGCTGCACGCCTCCGACGCTAGCTGTGCGAGCATGTCGGTCAGCTCGGGGACGCACTTGTCGTACTGGCCGACTTCGTAGCGCGGGTGCAGCGCGGACAGCTTGACCGAGATCGAATGCCCAGCCTTGGGGTCACGCCCCACCGCGCGGATCGCTTCGAAATAGGCTTGGAAGTAGCGCTCGGCATCGGCCTTGGTCCGCGCCGCCTCGCCCAGCATGTCGAAGCTGGCGGTGAAGCCGTGGTTCTCGGGCTTCTTCATCCGCTTCATGGCTTCGTCAATGGTGCGGCCCATCACGAAGACTTCGCCCATCCGCTTCATGGCGGCGCCGACCGCCTGGCGCACGAACGGCTCACCGGCGCGGCTGATCAGCCGGCGCAGCGATCCGGTCTGTTCGTCGCCGACCAGCGCGCGGCCGAGCATCAGGCCCCAGGTGGCGCTGTTCACCAGCATCGAGTTGGACTTGCCGGAATGCGACTTCCAGTTCGCATCGCCGATCTTGTCGGCAATCAGCAGGTCGGCGGTTTCGGGATCGGGGACGCGCAGGAACGCCTCGGCCAGGCTGAGCAGCGCGACGCCTTCCGACGAGTTCAGCCGATATTCCTGGAGGAACTGGTTTACCCAGCCGCGGGTCTGCGCCGCACGCAGATCAGCGAGCAGCCCCAGCGCATGCCCCATCACCCGCCCGCGCGACTCGGGCGACAGCCGCGCACGCTCCGCAAGCGGTTTTAGAACATCGGGTTCGCTCGCCCGATGCAGCTTTTCCATGGAAGCACGCGGGTTGGACGCTACGTCACTCTGCATTTTCAAAATCTCGGTCGGGCGAGGCTTGCGAGAAGCCCCGCGGGGTCACTAGATATGCCCAGCGCTATGATAGAAAATTGCGCAGGAGGACAGCCCCGGTGAACGCAGTGACGGTGCAGCAACTGGCCGAACAGGTCGGCGCCGAGCGGCTATCGGATTGGGTTGAAGTCACCCAGGGGATGATCGACCAGTTCGCCGATGCGACCGCCGACCACCAGTTCATCCATGTCGATCCCGTGCGAGCCGCGCAGACGCCGTTCGGGGGCACTATCGCGCATGGTTTCCTCTCGCTTTCGCTGATGCCGATGCTCAGCCAACGTGCCGGCGGGCCGCAGATGACTGGTGCCCGCATGGGGGTGAACTATGGCGGCAACAAAGTCCGCTTCCTCCAGCCGGTTCGCTCCGGCGCGCGCGTGCGCGGCCGCTTCAAGCTGCTGAAGCTCGCCGAACGCCAGCCCGGCGTCTGGGAACAAGTTCAGGAATACACCCTCGAAATCGAGGGCGCAGATAAACCCGCGCTGATCGCCGAATGGATCGCGCTCATCTACGTCTGAAAAGGAAGAACCATGCGCTCCGCAGTTATCGTCTCCACTGCCCGTACCCCGATCAGCCGCGCCTATCGCGGTGCGTTCAATGCCACCGCTGCGCCGACCCTCGCCAGCCACGCGATCAAGGCAGCGGTGGAACGCGCCGGCATCGAAGGTGCGCAGGTCGACGACCTCGTCTTCGGCGCCGCGCTGCAACAGGGTAGCCAGGCCGGCAATATCGCCCGCAACGCGTTGCTGCGCGCAGGGCTGCCGACCACCGTGCCGGGCATGTCGGTCGACCGCCAGTGCGCGTCGGGCCTGATGGCGATCGCCACCGCGGCCAAGCAGATCACGCAGGACAACATGGACATCACCGTCGGCGGAGGCGTCGAGTCGATCAGCCTGGTGCAGACCCCGCAGCTACGCATCGAGCCCGATCGCGAACTGCTGGCTATCCAGGGCGACATCTACATGCCGATGCTCCAGACCGCCGAAGTGGTCGCCAGCCGTTATGGCATCGGCCGCGACCGCACCGACGCCTATGCCTTCCAGTCGCAGCAGCGCACCGCCGCCGCGCAGGCCGCGGGCAAGTTCGACGGCGAGATCGTATCGGTCACCGCGACGATGAACGTGGTGAACAAGGAGACCAAGGAAGTCAGCCAGAAGGAAGTCACGCTGGCGAAGGACGAGGGCAACCGTCCCGAAACGACGCTGGAAGGGCTGACCGGGCTTCAGCCGGTGCTGCCGAACGGCACGATCACTGCGGGCAACGCGTCGCAGCTGTCCGACGGCAGCGCGGCTTGCGTGCTGATGGAGGAGAAGCTGGCCTCCAGCCGAGGTCTTCAGCCGCTGGGTCGCTATGTCGGCATGGCGGTGGCCGGCACTAAGCCCGACGAAATGGGCATCGGCCCGGTCTTCGCCATCCCCAAGCTGCTCGAGCGCTTCAACCTGAAGATGGACGATATCGGCCTTTGGGAGCTGAACGAAGCCTTCGCGGTGCAGGTGCTGTATTGCGCCGACAAGCTGGGCATCCCCAATGAGCTGCTCAACGTCAATGGCGGCGCGATCTCGGTCGGCCACCCCTATGGCATGTCAGGCGCGCGCATGACCGGCCACGCGCTGATCGAAGGCAAGCGGCGCGGCGCTAAGTATGTGGTGGTCACCATGTGCGTCGGCGGCGGCATGGGTGCGGCGGGGCTGTTCGAGGTACTGTAAGCGACTCGTTGCATATAAGCGCCCGCGCTTATATTTAGTGAAGCAAGCGACACCGGTACTCCGGTTCCTGGGCCTCGATCGTGCCAGCGATCGGGGCCCAACTCGTTTGGGACCCGGCTGCCAGGCCGAGCCCTCCCGTCGTGCTTACTTGCAGCGTGCTACCTCCACCACCTTGAGCACCAAGGTGGTGGAGGCGAACAACACGCCAAGGACCAGGCACAAGTCAGCAAGCGACATTGTGCATACTCCCTTTCACGGCGGCGGGATTGCCGCCGCACGCCTAGACTGACGCGCACCGCCTGATGCTGCAACCTTGCCGCGCTCGCCTCGTTGTCCTGCCGAACCGATACAAACGGAGTAGGAACCGATGGCCGACAAGACCCCCGCCGAACTCAAGCAGGACCTTTGGCAGAAGATGGCGGACAGCCCGTTCGTCATGGTCGGGCTGATGGACGGCGGGCATCACATCCCGCTCACCGCGCAGCTCGACAAGGATCAGGTCGACACGCTGTTCTTCTTCATCGGGAAGGACAATCGCCTGGCGAAGGGCGGCGATGGCATGGCCCACTATGTGTCCAAGGGGCACGACTATTTCGCGTGCCTGTCGGGCACCGCCAAGATCGACAACGACCCCGCGCTGATCGACAAATTGTGGGACAAGCAGGCCGAAGCCTGGTTCCCCGAAGGCAAGGAAGACCCGAACCTGGCGCTGCTGCGCTTCGACATTGACAGCGCCGAGCTGTGGGAAACCGACATCTCGGTCAGCGGCCGCGTCAAGATGCTGTTCGGCGGCACGATCCGCCCAAGCGAAAGCAGCAGCCACGCCAAGGTTCAAACCACTGCGGAATCGTCGCAGGCCTGACCTGTTCGCTCCTCCCCTGCAAAAGGGGAGGAGCGCTTGCTCAGTCGTTCGCGGCCATCCACTGCTCCAGCACCGGCGCGATCCGCGTCCGCCACTTGGAGCCATTGAAAATGCCGTAATGGCCGACGCCTTCGGCCATGTGATACAATTTCTTGGCATCGGGAAGCTCGGTCGCCAGCGTCAGCGCCGCCTTGGTCTGCCCCAGCCCCGAAATGTCGTCGCGCTCGCCCTCGATCGCCAGCAAGCCGATGTCGGTGATCGCCGCCGGATCGACCTTGCGCCCGCGATGAATCATCTCGCCCTTGGGCAGCGCGTGGGTCTGGAACACCAGATCGATCGTCTGGAGATAGAACTCCGCGGTCATGTCGCAGACCGAGCGATATTCCTCGTAGAAGCGCATCGTTGCATCAGCGCTCTCGTCGTCGCCCTGGACGAGATGTTTGAACATCTCCCAATGGCTGATCATGTGGCTGCCCAGGTTCATCGTCATGAACCCGGCAAGCTGCAAGAAGCCCGGATAGACCCGCCGACCCGCGCCGGCATAGGTCGCTGGCACCGTCGCGATCACATTCTGCTCGAACCAGCTGAACGGCCGCTCGGTCGCGAGTGTGTTCACGGCGGTCGGCGCCTCGCGGGTGTCGACCGGACCGCCCATCATCGTCAGTGTCTTGGGCCGGTTGGGATGCGCATCGGCGCTCATCACCGCCACTGCGGCATAGCTGGGGACCGATGGCTGGCACACCGCCAGCATATGCGCGCGCGGATCGCCTTGGGCGCCGATATGCTCGAGATAGGCGATGATGTAGTCGACATAATCTTCCAGGTCGAAGCTGCCGTCGCTGAGCGGCACTTGCTTCGCGTCGCGCCAGTCGGTGATGTAGACGTCCGCCACCGGCAGCATCCGCTCCACCGTGCCACGCAGCAGCGTGGCATAATGCCCCGACATCGGCGCCACGATCAGCAGCTTGGGGCCACCCTCCACACCCTGACGCACGAAGCGCTTGAGCTGGCCGAACGGCTTGCGCAGCACGATCTCTTCATGGACATCCACTTCGCGGCCATCGACAGTGGTGCGGTCGAGCCCGAAGTCCGGCTTGCCGCGCGGTGCGGAGGCATGGGCGAAGACTTCCAGCGCCGAGGCCATGACCGGGCCGCCGCCCCATGCTGCAAAGGGGTTGGCGGGATTGTTGAGCAGGCCTGCAGAGAAGTTGGCGAACGCACTCGCACCCGCGAGGAGCGAGCGCTGGATTTCATAGGCGTCGTACAGCATCCAATTCCTTCCGCCGCCACGCGCAGCAGAGTGCGGCGGCTTTCCCGATCAATATAGCGTCGCCTTGTTGCACCGCAACGAAGGAACGCTTCCGGGAAAATGCGGTGGCCAGTATCTTGTCGACGCGGAAAACGGATGTCCTGCAAACCGCTTACACCTGCTTATCAAGGGCTTAGGCGTAGACTTCCGCTCAACGGTTCCCCTGCCCCGGCATTCGCGCTAGTCCGCCCCGCATGGCCGATCCCGCCCCTGCTCCGCAGCCCAAGCGCAAGCTTAGCAACCTGTTGATCGTGTGGCGTTTTACCCGCCGCTACCCGCTGCAACTGGCGCTTGCGACGCTGGCGCTGATCGGGTCGTCGATCGCCACCTTGTGGATCCCGCGCACCTTCCAGAAAATTGTCGACAACGGCTTCGCCGCGGGCGCGGACACAAGCAAGATCGGCGTGTATTTCCAGGGATTGCTGCTGGTCGTGCTGGCGCTGTCGGTCGCGACGGCGGTGCGCTTCTACTTCGTCAGTTGGGTCGGCGAGCGCACCGTTGCCGACATGCGCGTGGCGGTGCACCGCAACCTGCTGCGCCTGCCACCCAAATGGTTCGAGGAGAACCGCCCGTCCGAGATCGCGTCGCGGCTCACCTCCGACACCGCGATCATCGAGATGGTGGTGGGCACCACCGTCTCCACCGCACTGCGCAATCTGCTGACCGGCATTGGTGGCCTGATCTACCTCTTCGCGCTGTCGCCACGGATCGCAGCGTACCTGCTGGTCGGCATCCCGCTGATCGTGCTGCCGATCGTCTGGCTGGGCGGACGCGTGCGCACGCTCTCTCGCACCAGCCAGGACAGCATCGCCGAGATCGGCGCGACTTCGTCCGAGACGCTGGGCGCGATGCGGATCGTCCAGGCGTTCGGCCAGGAACGCCGCGAGAGCGCGCGGTTCGAAGGCGCGGTCGAGCGCAGTTTCGCCGCCGCCAAGCGCCGCTTCGGCCTGCGCGCGGTGATGACCGCTTTGGTGATCGGAGTGCTGTTCACCGCCATCACGCTGATCATGTGGGACGCGGTGTCGGGCGTGGCCGAAGGGCGCATCTCGGGCGGCGCGATCACGGCGTTCGTGATCACCGCCGGGCTGGTGACCGGGTCGTTCGGCGCGCTGACCGAAGTCTATGGCGAGCTGCTGCGGGGATCGGGCGCGGCGAGCCGGCTGGCCGAATTGCTGACCGAGCAGCCCGACATCGCCGCGCCGGCCAAACCGGTGGCGCTGCCGCAGCCGCCGCGCGGAGAGATCGCGTTCGAGCAAGTGACCTTCCGCTATCCCAGCCGGCCGGAGGTTTCGGCGCTGAACGACTTCTCGCTGGACGTGCGGCCCGGCGAAACGGTGGCGGTGGTGGGCCCATCGGGTGCGGGCAAGTCGACGCTGTTCCAGCTGGTGCAGCGTTTCTACGACCCCGAAGCCGGCACCGTGCGGATCGACGGCGTGGCGGTGCGCGACGCCGATCCGGGCGAGGTGCGCGCGCGCATGGCGATCGTGCCGCAGGAAACGGTGATCTTCGCAGCCTCGGCGCGGGACAATCTGCGCTATGGCGCCTGGGATGCCAGCGACGACGCGATCTGGGCCGCGGCGGAAGCCGCCAACGCCGCGGAGTTCCTGCGCGCGCTGCCGCAGGGGCTCGACACCTTCCTGGGCGAAGGCGGCGCGCGGCTTTCGGGCGGGCAGCGCCAGCGGATCGCGATTGCGCGCGCACTGCTCCGCGATGCGCCGATCCTGTTGCTGGACGAGGCGACGAGCGCGCTGGACGCCGAAAGCGAGCGGCTGGTGCAGGACGCGCTGGAACGGCTGATGGCGAACCGCACGACTTTGGTGATCGCGCACCGGCTTGCGACCGTACGCGCGGCCGCGCGGATCATCGTGATGGACGAAGGACGGATCGTGGAAAGCGGGACGCATGGCGCGCTGGTGGCGCAGGGCGGGCTGTATGCGCGGCTGGCGGCGTTGCAGTTTAGTGAGGTGGGGTGAGGTTGGGATAGGCCCAGCCCCACTGAGAGGATGAGTCGAATGCGCCGGCGACGCTCCATGCCCGATTGGAGCTGTTCGAAGCTGGTAGCTTAAGTCTTTTTGAGCGCGCAGACGCGCGCACCCGCCCCCGTCCCTTTCAGGGAGGGGAGTTGATTGCGGGATCGGGCCACTGCTCCCCTCCCTGAAAGGGAGGGGCTGGGGGTGGGTTGGCGAGCGCAGCGAGCCACGCTACGCTCGAGTAATGCGCCGGCGGATCGATCCTGAACTGACCGCAAGAGCGCGCGAGATGCGCAACAGTCCGACAGTGGCCGAGCTTGCGGTCTGGCGGCTCCTCTCGCATCACCGCCCCGCCTTTACACGGCAGCTGGTGGTTGCGCCGTTCATCCTCGATCTTGCCTGTCGGCAGGGCAAGCTCGCAATCGAGTTCGACGGGAGCCAGCATCTCGAACAAGCTGGCTATGACGACAAACCATCGGCGTTTCTGGAGGCGCAGGGCTGGAGCGTCACTCGGCTGTGGAACTCGGACGTCCTGTCCAATCCGGAAGGCGCCGCTGCGTTCATCCTGTCCCGCGCCGCCGAGTGCCTCGGCGGCACCCACCCCCAGCCCCTCCCTTCCAGGGAGGGGAGAATGAGATCGCCCCGCAAGCGGGTTGCTGCTGAATGACAACAAAAAGGGAGAGGATTATGGCTGAGTTCGACATCGTTCTGTACGGCGCGACCGGGTTCACCGGGCGGTTGGTGGCCGAGTATCTGGCGCAGCGCTATGGCGATGGCGGCGTGCGCTGGGCGATGGCGGGGCGGTCGCTCTCCAAGCTGGAGCAGGTGCGCGACGAGATAGGCGCACCTGCCGGTACGCCGCTGCTTGCCGCCAACGCCGATGATCCTGCGGCCCTAAGGGCGATGGTGGCGCGGGCTGGCGTGGTCATCACCACCGTGGGTCCGTACCAGTTGCATGGTGAGCCGTTGCTGGCGGCGTGCGCGGCGGCGGGCACGGGCTATGTCGATTTGTGCGGCGAGCCGGCCTGGATGCGGCAGATGATCGATAAGTATGACGACGCCGCCAAAGCGAGCGGCGCGCGGATCGTGTTTTCCTGCGGGTTCGATTCCATTCCGTTCGATCTGGGGGTGTGGTTCGCGCAGGCCGAGGCGCGGCGGCGGTTCGGGCGGGCGGCGCCGCGCGTGAAGGGCCGCATCCGGGCGATGAAGGGAACGTTTTCGGGCGGGACCTTTGCCAGCGCCAAGGCGTCGATAGCAGCCGCCGCGCAGGATCCGGCGATCCTGAAGCTGATGGTGGACCCCTTTTCGCTGGCGCCGGGCTTTGCCGGGCCGCACCAGCCGAACGGAATGGTGCCGCATTACGACGATGCCGTCGCCGCTTGGGTCGCGCCGTTCATGATGGCGGTGATCAACACCAAGAACGTGCACCGCACCAACTTTCTGGCGGGCCAGCCTTATGGTGCCGACTTCCAATATGACGAGATGACGGTGGTGCCCGGGCTGGGCGAAGTCGGGCGGGCGGCGGCCGAGGCGGTCGCGAAGCTGAACCCGCTGAGCGGAAACAAAGGGCCGGCGCCGGGCGAAGGGCCGAGCAAGGAAGCGCGCGAGAGCGGGTTCTACGACATCGCCTTTGTCGCCGAGATGCCGTCGGAAGAACGCGTCACCGTGTCGGTGAAGGGCGACCGCGATCCGGGCTATGGATCGACCAGCAAGATGATCGCGGAGTCCGCTTTATGCCTGCTGCGCGATGTGCCGGCTGAGGGCAAGGGCGGGATCTGGACGCCCGGTGCGCTGATGCCCGAAGCGCTGAAGGCGCGGCTGGAGGCGCATGCGGGGCTGACCTTCGCGGTGGAGTGAGGGCGCCTAGCGGCTCGTCCCGGTTATCGAGATCGAGGGCACGTCCTTGTAGAAAAACAGCGGAATGATGGCCGCGACCAGCAGCAGGACGATGGCCAGCGGTATCAGCACGCGGCGGCGTGCTTCGTTGTCAGCGTGGAGTGCCGCGCGGTCTAGCCAGTAGCGGTTGGGGCCCGCGTCTTGGATAGCGCCGGTGGCCCGTAGCCGAGTGAACTCGCGTTGTTCGGCTGGGGTACGGGGCATGAAGGCGACGGCATCTTCGCGGGTGATGGCGTGCTGGGCGAGAAGCACGGCGATGATGCCGCGGCGGGTGCGCCCGGCCAGACCGGTGGTGATGGCGGTTTGCACGTTCATGGTGATGGCCCCCTGCGCTGGTGCGCGGAGGGTGGCACGATGTGCGGGCCCGGGGCAATCCGGGTTAAGCGATCCTCCCCTGCAAGGGGAGGATCGTTTGGGACGGTAAGCGCGCGCTCTCAACCCATTTATCCCTCCCTGGAAGGGAGGGGATCAAGGGGTGGGTTTAGCGCCGGGCGGGGCTCGATGCCGCGGCTGGGGCTTTGATGGTGTAGGTCTGAGTCTCTTTTGGCGCGCAGACGCGCGCACCCACCCCCTGCCCCTCGCTGCTAGCAGGGAGGGGCGTTATGGGTTGGCCTAGGCGCTAGCGCTTCTTGCCTTGGTGGCGGATATTGCCGGGGCGGCCGCGGCGTTTCAGGACGCGGGGTGGCCCGGATTTGCCGCGGCGGGTTTCGCTCGCCGGACTTCCGGCAGAGCCCTTGCCGTCGGGGAGTTCGAAGCGCAGCGCGCCGGAAACCGGGTTGGCTTCGGCGAGGCGCAGTTGGAGGCGCTGGCCCAGCTTGAACTCTTCGCCTGAATGTTCACCGATCAGGCGCTGGCTCGCTTCGTCATAGCGGAAATACTCGGAGCCCAGATCGCGCACCGGGACGAGCCCGTCGCCGCCGATACCCTCGATCGTGGCGAAGAAGCCGAAATTCTGCACGCCGGTGATGCGCGCGTCCATGACCGTTCCGACATGTTCGGACAGGTATGCCGCGACATAGCGGTCGACCGTTTCGCGCTCGGCCTCCATCGCGCGGCGCTCGAGCTGGCTGATGCTTTCGCCGATGCGGTCCATGCTGCCGGCTTCCTCTGCGGTCAGCCCGCCCGGGCCGAGGCGATAGGCGTCGACCAGCGACCGGTGCACGACCAGATCGGCATAGCGGCGGATCGGCGAGGTGAAGTGAGCGTAGCTGCCGAGGCCAAGGCCGAAATGGCCGGTATTGTCGGGGCCGTAATAGGCTTGGGTCTGGGTGCGCAGCACCTGCTGCATGATCTCGTCGCGGGCGTCGGACTCCCCTACCCGCTCAAGAATGCGGTTGAAGGTCGCCGGGCGGATCACCTGGCCGAGCGCGAATTCGAGGTCGAAGGTCGCCAGATAATCCTTGAGCGCGGTCAGCTTCTCACGCGTCGGCGGCTCGTGGTCGCGGTACATGACCGGCGCCTTTTTCGCCTCCAATGCCTTGGCCGCAGCGACGTTTGCGGCGATCATGTAATCCTCGATCAGCTTGTGCGCGTCGAGCCGCTCGCGCGGGGCGACCGACATGATGCGCCCCTTTTCGTCCAGGACGATGCGGCGCTCGGGCAAGTCGAGATCGAGCGGCTCGCGCTTCTGGCGGGCGCGGTAGAGCGCGTGCCAGCAGTCCCAGAGCGGGGCGAGGATGTCGCGGAGCTGCGTTTCCTCGGCCGACTGAGTGTAGGGCGCGTCGGCATCCGTGGCTTCGCCAGCGCCTGCCGCGCCATGAGGCAGCGGACGCTTGTCGATCAGCGCCTGGGCGTTCTCATAGGGGATGTTGGCGGCGATGCGGACGACGGCGCGGGTGAAGCGCCAGCTCTTGAGCGCGCCGTCCTTCGACACCTGAAGGTGGCAGGCCATGGCGGCGCGGTCGGCGCCTTCCTTGAGCGAGCATACTTCGGCCGACAGGATCTCGGGGAGCATCGGCACGACGCGGTCGGGGAAATAGACCGAATTGCCGCGCTTGCGCGCCTCGCGGTCGATCGCCGAGCCGGGGCGGACATAGAAGGACACGTCGGCGATGGCGACCACGGCCTTCCAGCCGCCTTCGTTCTTGGGATCGTCGTCGGGCGTGGCCCAGACCGCGTCATCATGATCGCGCGCGTCGACGGGGTCGATCGCGACGATCGGGAGATGGGTGAGGTCTTCGCGCTCGCCCAAGGGTTGCTTCGAGACGCGCTCGGCTTCGGCGAGGAGTTCGTCGGAGAAGACGTCGGGGATGCCGTGCTTGTGGATGGCGATCAGCGAGAAGCTGCGCGGGGCAAAGGGGTCGCCCAAAATCTCGGTGACGTGGGCGAAGATGCGCGGCGGCTTGCCGGCCTTGTTGGCGAGCACGAGGTCGCCGGGTTCGGCGTCCTTTCGCTCGGAGATCGGGTAGACATTGCGCTCGCGCTTGTCGACCGGGTGGAGGTAGAGCCGGCCATCCTCTTCGCGGACGACGCCCAGGACCTGCTCCTCGCCGCTGGCGAGCTTCTTCATCGGGTGGGCGACGAGGCCGTTGCCGGCTTCTTCGGTGCGCGCGAGGATGCGGTCGCCGATGGCGAGCGCGGCGCGCTTGCCGCGCGGTTCGCGCACGCGCAGGCGGGGCACGGGAATGCCCTCGGCCTCCCAGCGCTCGGGCACCGCCCAGACGGTGTCGCCGTCATTGTCGGTGATGCGCAGCACCGTGACCTTGGGCACGCCGCCCATCTTGTGGAACGCGCGGCCGGGGCCGCCGTCGATCAGGCCTTCGTCGGCCATGTCCTTCAAGAGCGCCTTGAGCGCGATCTTGTCCTGCGCGGACAGGCCGAACGCCTTGGCGATCTCGCGCTTGCCGGCGGGCGTGTCGGAGGACGTGATGAAGTCGAGGATCTGCTGCCGGGTGGGCAGGCCTGCTCTTGTCTTGGTTCTTGCCATTCAACCCTCACATAGGGACTCGCGTGCCATGTACCAACTTCCTAGGTTAGCTCCGTGTCCTATGACCTGTTGATCATCGGCGGCGGCATCAATGGCTGCGCCATCGCCCGCGAGGCTGCGCTGAACGGGCTGAAGGTCCTGCTGGTCGAGAAGGACGATCTGGCGAGCCATACCTCTTCGGCATCGTCCAAGCTGATCCATGGCGGGCTGCGATACCTCGAAACCTACCAGTTCCGGCTGGTGCATGAGGCGCTGGAGGACCGCGAGCGGTTGCTGGCGGCAGCGCCGCATCTGATCCGCCCGATGCGCTTCGTGCTGCCGCATGCCCATGATGTGCGGCCGTGGTGGATGGTGCGGGTGGGACTGTGGCTCTACGACCTGCTGGGCGGGCAGTCTTCGCTGCCGCGTTCGCGCGGGTTGCGGGCGGCGGATGCGGACTATGTGGCGCCGCTGAAGGGCGCGCCGCGCGGCTTCGTCTATTCCGACGCGTGGGTGGACGATGCGCGGCTGACGGTCGCCAATGCGCTGGATGCGGCGGCGAACGGGGCGGAGATCGCGACGCGCGTCGAAATGCTGGAGGCCGTGCGCGAGGCGGAGGGCTGGCGCGTGCGGCTATCGGACGGGCGGAGCGTGCGGGCGCGCGCAGTGGTGAATGCGGGCGGGCCGTGGGTGCGCGGCGTGCTCGACCGGACCGGAGTGGCGAGCGGATCGGGGGTGCGGCTGGTCAGGGGAAGCCACGTCGTCGTGCCCAAGCTGTTCGAGGGGGACCATGCCTATATCCTCCAGCAACCCGACCGGCGGATCGTGTTCGCGATTCCCTATGAGGGCGAGTTCACCGAAATCGGGACGACCGACGTGCCGGTGGACGATCCGGCCGACGCGGTGTGCTCGCAGGAGGAAAAGGCATATCTCTGCGGCGCGGTGAACCGGTATTTCTCGCGTCAGGTTTCGCCCGCTGCCATCGTGTCGTGCTGGTCGGGCGTGCGGCCGCTGTTCGATGATGGCGCCGCGGCGGCGCAGGCGGTGACGCGCGATTATGTGCTGGAACTGGACGACGGTGGCCCGCCGCTGCTGTCGGTGTTCGGGGGCAAGATCACTACGGCGCGGGCGCTGGCCGAGGAAGCGGTGGCGAAGATCGGCGGGGCGATGGGCGTGGAAGTCCAGCCGCGGACGCGGGCGCGGGTGTTTCCGGGCGGCGCGATTGCCGATGTGGGCAGGCTGGGCGAGGAACTGGCGCAGCGCTGGCCGTTCCTGGGTAAGGCGCGGGCGGCGCGGCTGGCGCATGCCTATGGCAGTGCCGCGCGTGAGATGCTGAAGCCGGTGCAGGAGGCGAGCGATCTGGGCCAGGATTTCGGCGCCGGGCTGAGCGAAGTGGAGGCGCGCTGGCTGCGGGCGCATGAATGGGCGCGGACACCGGAGGACGTGCTGTGGCGGCGCAGCAAGCGGGGGCTGCACATGCTCCCGGAGGAACAGGCGCGGTTCGCTACCTGGTGGAGCGAATTGCGTTAACCAGATGATGACAAACTTAGGTTAAGCTTGCCCGAGAGGGAGCAAGCATGGCGACCAGGTTTTCACAGTACCGAGCCGTCACGCCTGCGCTGGTCGAGCAGCGCGGAGAGCCGCGCCACCGCGTCCTCGTCACCCCCGCGACCGTGCGCGCCCATGGCGACGAAGCCGATGAGGCGACGCTGCGCGACCTGTCGGTCTATGGCTGCCGCCTCTCCTGCCCTGCCGAATATCCGCAAGGCGAGCGGCTGTGGCTGCGCTTCAACGGCAGCATGCCCATCGCGGCGAGCGTGGTTTGGAACGATGGCGAGCAGGTCGGCTGCCGCTTCGACGCACCGATCGAGCGCAGTCTGATGCGCGCGCTCACGCTGGTGATTTGCTGAAGCCTACCAGCGGTAATTGAAGCTGACGCTGATCCGCTTGGCACTGCCCGAGCCAGGCGGCACTTCGTGGCGCATCCAGCTTTCCCAGAGCAGCACCGTGCCGGGATCGGGCACGATCTCGACAAAGGTCTGAAGCAGCTCGGGCGCGTCTTCGCGGCGAGTGGGCGCGGCCATCATCATCGGCAGGCGCGGATCCTCGAGCTTCAGCCCGCGCGAACCCGGCGGCAGCGCGAGATAGAGCGTGCCGGAGACGACGCTGTGCGGGTGGAGGTGCGCGCCGTGCCCGCCCTTCCCGTCCAGGACATTGACCCACAGGCTGTCGAGCTTGAGCTTCTTGCCCGCCAGTTCGAAATGGCATGCCTGCGCGAAGCGGGCCACGTGGCGGTCGAGCAGGCGCTTGAGGTCCGCGAACGCGGGATCACGGACCGGAAGGTCGTTGAGCGAAGCGTAGGACGTGTAGCCGCGATAGCCATGCGCCTTGCACCAGCGGCGCCCGGCGATGTCCTCTTGCGCCAATTGCAGGCACGACGCCTCCAGCTCCTCCAGGAGATCGGCGTCGCCGAGCGGCTCCTGATAGAGCAGGGAGGCGAAGAGCGTGCGCATGGGCGTTAGTAGGCCCGCGCGACCAGGATCCGCTCGACCGCGGGCGCACCGGTGAAGATGCACGCGCCCTGCGCCGGGCTGGCATCGGAGGGCACGTTGCGGAAAGTGAGCTTGAGCGCCTTCAGGCGCTGTACGACCTGGTCGAGATCGGCACCGGTCGGCTTGGCCCAGTTGACCTCGGCCCAGCCGGGCTTCTCGCCTTCGAACGCCTGCTCGAGTTCGGCGAACTCGGTAATGCCTCGGGTAATGTTGGCGTCCATCCGCTCGCGTGCCTGCTCATGCAGCGTGGTCTGGATGCTTTCCAGCATCTGCGCGGCGTCGTTCACGAAATCGGTGCGGGCGATCACGGCGCTGTCGAGCTTGCCATCTTCGCGGTACAGCCGGTCGCGGCGAACCACCGAGACGTTGCCGCCCGCGACATCGCGGCCGCCGACTTCCACGATTATCGGGGCGCCCTTCTTGACCCACCCCCAGCGCTTGGTCGCGGCCTTGGCGGGCTTCAAATCGAGCAGCGCGCGAACGGGCTCGCCAAGTGCCGACAGCTTCGCGAGATCGGCCTGGAGCGCCTTGCAATAGTCGGTGATCGCCTGATCCTCGGGCACGTCGCGCAGCATCGGCACAATCACGATCTGCCAGGGGGCGACGCGCGGCGGCACGCGCAGGCCGTCATCATCGCCATGGACCATGATCAGGCCGCCGATCATGCGAGTCGACACGCCCCAGCTGGTGGTCTGGGCGAGTTCCTGCTGACCTTCCGCGTTCTGGAACTTGATGTTCTGCGCGCTGGAGAAAGTGGTGCCGAGGAAGTGGCTGGTGCCCGCCTGGAGCGCCTTGCCGTCCTGCATCATCGCCTCGATCGAATAGGTCGCGACGGCGCCGGGGAAGCGCTCATTCTCCGGCTTCTCGCCCGCGACCACCGGCATCGCCAAGCAATCCTCGGCGAAGCTGCGATAGACTTCCAGCATCTTCATGGTCTCTTCGCGCGCTTCCTCGACCGTGGCGTGGGCGGTGTGGCCTTCCTGCCAGAGGAACTCGGCGGTGCGCAGGAACATGCGGGTGCGCATTTCCCAGCGCACGACGTTCGCCCATTGGTTGATGAGCACGGGCAAGTCGCGCCAGCTCTGCACCCAGCGGCTGAACGCGGCGCCGATTACCGTTTCGGAAGTGGGGCGCACGACCAGCGGCTCCTCGAGCTTGGCCTCGGGATCCGGGACGAGCTTGCCGTCCTTTTGGACTAAGCGGTGGTGCGTGACGACCGCCATCTCCTTGGCGAAGCCGTCGACATGCTCGGCCTCTTTTTCGAAATAGGAGAGCGGGATGAAGAGCGGGAAATAGCAGTTTTCGTGGCCCGTCGCCTTGATGCGGTCGTCGAGCAGGCGCTGTATGCGTTCCCAGATGCCATAGCCCCAGGGACGGATCACCATGCAGCCACGCACGCCGGATTCCTCGGCCATGTCCGCTTCGGTGATGACGGTCTGGTACCAGGCTGCGAAATCGGCTTCGCGGGTGACGTTGAGGGCGCGCTTGATCATGGGGTGCCTCTAGCGCGGTGGGTGGACCGAGCAAAGGGTGCACCGTTCACGCGGGTTGAGCGCGGGGTTCAGGGAGCTTAGGGCGCTGTACTATTAGGTATCGGCATTCAGCTTATTTTCCCTCGCCCCCTGCAAGGGGGAGAGGGTTGCGTAGACTTGGTTTTGCGAAGCAAAGCCCTGGTCGAAGCTGGGTGAGGGGGTGCGGCTGCGCAGCAGCCGCGGGGCGCGTGGCGCCGCTCTACCCCTCTCCAAGCGTCGCTAGGCAGCAAGCTGCCAAGCTTCGCTATCCTCTCGCGTATCAAGAGGAGAGGATAGTCCAAGGCTGAATGCCGATACGCCCTAGCTCCCTATCCTGCTGCCGGCAGGGTAAACGACCAAGCGAGGAAGTGATTACCGCGCCCATGCAATCCGACCGCATCTTTACCGGCCTGGGGCTGCGACTGTTCGCGATCCTGTGCATGTCGACCATGTCGGCGCTGATCAAGCTGGCGGAGACACGGGGGGCGACGCTGGCCGAGACGATGTTTCACCGCCAGCTTTGGGCAGTGCCGGTGGTGACGGGGTGGATCGCGATGGGCCCCGGCCTGAGATCGATTCGGACCAAGCGGTTCGGCGCGCATCTGTCGCGAACGGCGGTGGGGCTGACAGGAATGGTGTTCACCTTTGGCGCGGTGCTGTTGCTGCCATTGGCGGAAGCGACGACCTTTCAGTTCACCGTGCCGATCTTCGCCACCCTGATGGGCGCGCTGGTGCTGAAGGAGCCGACCGGCTGGCATCGCTGGGGCGCGGTGATGGTCGGGTTTCTGGGCGTGCTGATCGTCGCGCAGCCGGGGAGCACGCATATCCCGCTGTTCGGTGCAGTGGTCGGACTGCTGGCCGCGCTGTTCGTTGCCATCGTGGCGATCCTGTTGCGGCAGATCGGCACGACCGAGAGCGCAGGCACGACGGTGTTCTGGTTTTCCGTACTGTCGCTGCCGCCGCTCGGCATCGCCTACGCTTTTCAGGTGCAAGCGCATGATGCCGGCACCTGGGCGATATTGGTGGCGATCGGCGTAGTCGGAGGATTTGGGCAGCTGGCGCTGACGGGCTCGCTGCGCTTCGCACCGGTGTCTGTGGTGGTGCCGATGGATTATTCGAGCCTGGTGTGGGGCACGCTGTACGGGTGGCTGATCTTCGCGGCCTGGCCGACGCCCTACACTTGGATCGGCGCGCCGGTGATCATCGGGAGCGGGCTGTATATCGTATGGCGCGAGCGGGTGCGGCGAGTGGAACGGACGGTGGCGGCGAGCGATGCGCCGGTGAGCTAAAGGGCGTTTCCCCTCATGCCGCATCGCCCCCGGAAACTATCCCGCCACCAGCTTCGCTGGTCCCTCTCCCCCTCCGGAGGGGATTGCAATGGAAGTGAAACGGAACGGTCGCGAAACTGTTTTCGTCCTGACCGCGCGGCGTCATTCGGCGCGGCCATAGGCGCCTTCGAACCGGCCGGGAGGGCCGGAATGACGGGGGTCCATCATGAAGTTTACCACCTCGCTGCGCGCGACCGCAGCCCTTTTCGCGCTCGCATGCTCCATCCATACCGCGCAGGCGCAGCAGGCTGCCGATGCCGATACCGCGGCGGATCAGGCTTCGTCCGATCCGATGGCCCGCGACACCGATGCGGCGCAGGGCGAGGAAGTCCTTGTCACCGGGCGGCTGGGCAACAGCATCCAGCGCAAGGTGGACGCCAGCTATTCGATCACCACGATCAGCGACAACGATATTCGCGAGCGGGCGATCGGCAATCTGGCCGAGGCGATGCAGCAGATCCCGGGCGTGTGGGCGGACAGTTCGGCGGGCGTGACCGCCAACAACATCCGCGTGCGCGGCATTCCGCGCGGCGGATACGAGTCGCTGGCCGTGTATGAGGACGGCCTGCCGATCCAGCACGATCCGGGCATCAACTGGATCAATGTCGACCAGTTCCTGCGCATCGACGAGACCTATGCCAATATCGAGGCGGTGCGCGGTGGCCCCTCGTCGATCTTCGCGTCGAATGCGCCCGGCGGGCTGGTCAACTTCATCCCCCGCAAGGGCACGCCCGAGCTGAGCGGCTTGGTGAAGTTCACCACGTCCGATTACGGGCAGCTGCGCGGCGATGTGTGGCTGGGCGGCCCGATCGCCGATGGCTGGGTGTTCTCGGCCGGCGGCTTCTACAACAAGGACGACGGCGTCCGCGATCCCGGGCCGACCGCCAACAAGGGCGGCCAAGGCCGCGTGCTGGTTTCCAAGGACTTCACCAACGGCAGCCTGTCGTTCGGCGTGAAGTACATGGAGGACAACAACTTCTTCTTCGACGCCATTCCGCTGGTGCGCGACGGCGACAAGCTGCGCCCGCTTGCCGGGTTCAACGGGCATGACGACACACTGACCGGGTTCGAGGATGGGCTGGTCAAGATCAAGACGCCGCGCGGCGTTCGCCCCGCCGATTTCAACCTGTTCAACCAGTCGAGCGACCTGCAGGTCACGCTGAAGGGCGATGTCGAGTTCGGCGGCGGCACCACGCTGCGCGGTGGCCTGCGCTATCGCGACAGCAACACCAACCGCAACGCGCGCGGGCTCAACAACCTGACCACCCAGGCGGCGCAGTTGAGCTCGGTGCGCACCAATGCCCTGCGGGCCTTCCCGGGCGCGACGGACGTGCGGCTGGTCTATGCGACCGATGGCACCCCCTTCCCGGCCGGTGCGAACGGCAACGGGCTGGTGGGCGTGAACACCTTTCAGTCGATCCAGAACCCGATCGAAGAGATGATCGGCATGGTCGAACTGGGCCATGTGTTTGAAACCGGCATCGGCCGCCATGACGTGAAGCTGGGCTTTTACGGCACCACGGCGGACTGGTCGCACGACCGCAATGACGGCGTGGGCATCACCGAAGTGGCGCCGAACGCGCGGCTGCTCGACATCGTCGCGGTCAACGGCGCGGGGACGGTCGTCGGCCGGGTGACTGACATGGGCATCTCGCGCTACGAGTCGCGCTTCGCGCATTCGGTCGGCGGCTATGAGGACATCGCCGCCTACATCTCCGACGAATGGCAGATCAACGAGCAGCTGCGCGTCGACGCCGGCTTCCGCTGGGAGAAGATCTGGCTGTATGGTGTCAGCGAGGCGGTGCGCAGCTATAATCTGGGCGACCCAACGACGCTGGCGGACGACAATGTTCTGGGCGGATCGGGCGTGTTCAACCAGTTCAAGCCGTCGTTCGACGACCATGCCTATACCGTCGGCGTGAACTGGCAGTTCGTGCCCAATGCCGGGCTGTTCGCGCGCTACACCAACACCTATCGCCTGCCGATGATCGGCCAGTATCGCGACAATGTGTTGCCCACCGGGGTGCGCAGCCAGTCGATCGAACAGGCAGAGGGCGGCATCAAGTTCCAGCAGCCCTGGGGCAATCTGTTCGCCACGGTGTTCTACAACAACTTCAAGGACGTGCAGTTCACCAACACCTATATCGATCCGGCGTCGCTGCTGATCGTGCAGGAAATCAATTATGGCGACGTGCGTACGATCGGCGTCGAGCTGGAAGCCAATCTGCGCCCGGTAAAGTGGTTCGAGGTGTCGGCGACGGCAACGTACCAGGACCCCAAGTTCAAGAACTATACCTACAACACCATCGTCAACGGGGCGCCGGTGGCGACATCGTTCGACGACAACCGCCCATCGTCGATGCCCAAGGTGCTGGCCAGCGTGCGGCCGCGGCTCAACCTGTTCAACGGGCGCGTGCGGGTGCTGGGCGAATGGCGCTACGAGGGCGACAAGTATAATGACGACGCCAATCTGGTGAAGCTGCCGCCCTTCTCGGTGTTCAACGCCAGTGCCGAAGCCGACATCACGCCCAACATCACCGTGCAGGTGAAGGGCACCAACCTGTCCAACACGCTGGGTCTGGGCCAGGGCGGCGGACAGCAGGCGGTGCCCGGGCAGGCGGACGGCCCGGTGATCCTGGCGCGGCCGATCTTTGGCCGGGCGGTGCAGGGTTCGGTGCTGTTCCGCTTCTGACGTGACTGCACCCCCTTCCTGCCGGTGCGGGGAGGGGGTTGTTTTGGGAGTTCGCCAATGCGTCTTGCGTTCGTCACCACCGCGCTTCTGCTTGCCATGCCAGCTTTGGCGCAGGAGCAGCCGCTGCGCATCAACGATGTGGCGGTGATCGGCACGCACAACAGCTACAAGCTGGCGATGCCGGCCGAAACGATGGCGACGCTGCGCACGGCGGCGCCGGAGATGGCAAACGCGCTGGATTACGCGCACCGGCCGCTCGCCGAGCAGCTCGACGCGGGGGCGCGGCAGCTGGAGATCGACGTCAACTATGATCCGCGCGGCGGGCATTATGCGCGCGGATCGAATGACCCCAAGCTGCGCGTGCCCGGCTTTAAGGTGCTGCACATTCCCGGCATCGACAATGGGTCGAGTTGCGTGCTGCTGACCGAGTGCCTCAAGGCGATCCGCGCCTGGTCGGACGCCAATCCGCGCCACGTGCCGATCCTGCTGATGTTCAACGCCAAGGACGAACAAAACGCGGCGCGTGGCGGGATCAATGCGCTGGCCTATGACGAGGCGGCCTATGACGCGCTGGACGCCGAAGTGCGGTCGGTTATGGGGCCGGACAAGCTGATCACACCCGACGATGTGCAGGGCACGTTCCCGACGCTGCGCGACGCCGTGCTGGCGAACAACTGGCCGTTGCTGGAAGCGTCGCGCGGCAAGTTCCTGTTCGCGTTGGACGAGCCGCCGGCCAAGGTTGCGGTGTATCGCGGGGCGCGCAAGTCGCTGGAGGGGCGGGTGTTCTTCATCAACACCGACGAAGCCTCGCCGGCGGCGGCCTATCTGACGTTGAACGAGCCGATCAAGGATGCCGAGCGGATCCGGCGGGCCGTGGCGGCAGGGTTCCTGGTGCGGACGCGAGCCGACGCGAACACACGCGAGGCGCGGGCGAACGACACCAAACCTCGCGACGCGGCGCTGCGCGGTGGGGCGCAATTCGTGTCGACCGATTATCTGTGGGCCGATCCGCGCTTCGGCGGGGGGTATCGCGTGACACTGCCGGGCGGCATGGTGGCGCGGTGCAATCCCGTGCGGCGCCCGGCTGGATGCGGTGACCTGGAGGCAGGCAAGTGAAGGTCGCGGCGCTGGCGCTGGGCGCCTTGCTGCTGGTTGGCGCCGACCAGCGCGTGGCGGGGTATCTCGACGGCAAGGCGGTGCCGGACCTGATGAAGGTACTCCCCGCCCCGCCCCAGCCAGGATCGGCACGCGCGGAGGATGACCGCGCCACCTTCGCATCCACACGCGCCTTGCAGGGGAGCGACCGCTGGACGCTCGCGACGCGCGACGTAAGCGACGATCGCTTCACGGCCTTTGGCTGCGCGCTGGGCATGAAGCTGAACGCCAAATCGGCCCCAAAGCTGGCCGCACTGTTCGCGCGGATGAGCGACGGCGGCATGACCGGGCGCGCGAAGACGGGCTTCGCTGCCAAGCGGCCTTATCTCAGCCAGCCGGGCGAGATCTGCGAGGCCAGGACCGAGCATCTGGCGGGCAATGGCGATTACCCGTCCGGACATACCTCCACGGGCTGGTCGACCGCGCTGGTGCTGGCGGAGCTGGTCCCCGAGCGGGCGACGGAGATCCTGCGGCGCGGACGAATCTATGGCGAAAGCCGCTTCGTGTGCGGATCGCACAGCCGCAGCGCGGTGGAGGCTGGGTTCCTGGCCGGCGCGGCCCTAGTGGCGCGGTGGCATGCGGAGGCGGCGTTCCGCGCGGATATGGAGGCGGCGCGGGTAGAATTGGCGACACTGCGCGGCAAGGCGCCTGCTCCCGATGGCGACCGGTGCCGGATCGAAGCGGCGGCGGAATAGGTCGCCCGCCATCCCCGCTTTCGCGGGGATGGCGGCTTTGCGTTATTCTGCGGCTTCTGCCTTGGGCGCGTCCTTGTACGCCAGCACCGGCTTGCGTGCGGCCAGCGTCTCGTCGAGGCGGCGGCGAGGCGCGTGATGGGGTGCGGACTTGAGCGCGGGCTCGCCATTCTTGGCGCGGGCCGCCACCGAGCGGAAGGCGCCGATGAACTGGTCGAGCGTCGCCTTGCTCTCGGTCTCGGTCGGTTCGACCAGCATCGCGCCGTGGACGACCAGCGGGAAATACACCGTCATCGGGTGATAGCCCTCGTCGATCAGCCCCTTGGCGATGTCAAGCGTCGAGAAGCCCTCCGCCAGGCCCTTATCGCTGAAGATCGCCTCGTGCATGCACGGGCCGGACTTGGCGAAGGGCGCGTCGAGCACATCCTCCATCGCGCGCAGGACATAGTTGGCGTTGAGCACCGAATCCTCGGCGACCTGGCGCAGGCCATCGGCGCCGTGCGATAGGATGTACGTGAGGGCTCGCGTGAACATGCCCATCTGGCCGTGGAATGCGACCATGCGGCCGAAGCTGCCGGCATGATGCTCGCCCGCGGTTTCTTCCTCGACCAGGATGAAATGGTCGCCCTGCCGCTCGACGAAGGGCAGCGGGGCGTAGGGGGTGAGTGCTTCCGAGAACACCACCGGTCCCGAGCCAGGTCCGCCGCCGCCATGCGGCGTGGAGAAGGTCTTGTGCAGGTTGATGTGCATCGCGTCGACGCCGAGATCGCCCGGGCGCACCCGGCCGACGATGGCGTTGAAGTTCGCGCCGTCGCAATAGACGTATCCGCCGGCTTCATGGACCGCGTCGGAAATTGCCTTGAGGTCGGGCTCGAACAGGCCGCAGGTGTTGGGGTTGGTGATCATCACCCCGGCGATGTCGGGGCCGAGGCGTGCCTTGAGCGCATCCAGGTTGACGCGGCCTTCCGCCGTCGCGGGAATGTCCTCGACGGTGAAGCCCGCGAATGCTGCGGTGGCGGGGTTGGTGCCGTGCGCGCTTTCGGGAACCAGGATGACCTTGCGCGCCTGCTGGCCCTTGGCGTCGAGCGCGGCGCGGATCGCGAGGATGCCGCACAGCTCGCCATGCGCGCCGGCCTTGGGGCTCATCGCCACCGAGTGCATGCCGGTGAGCGTCACCAGCCAATGCGCCAGCTGGTGGATCACCTCGAACGCGCCCTGCACCGTGTCGACGGGCTGCAGCGGGTGGACGTCGGCGAAGCCGGGCAGCCGGGCCATCCGCTCGTTGAGGCGCGGATTGTGCTTCATCGTGCAGCTGCCGAGCGGAAACAGGCCGAGATCGATGGCGTAGTTCTGGCGGCTGAGGCGGGTGTAATGGCGCACCGCCTCGGGCTCGGACAGGCCCGGCAGGTTGATCGGCTTGGCGCGCTCAAGGCCGCCAAGGCGCGACTTGCCCGAAGGCGCCTCGCCGAAGTCGACCCCGGTGGTTTCATTCGAGCCGATTTCGAAGATCAGCGGCTCTTCGAGCATCAATGCGCGGTTGCCGGTGAAGGTGTCGCTGCTGCCTTCACCCTTTTCAGGGGAGGTGGGACGCCAGCCGGACTGGTTGATCGTGCTCATGCCAGCACCTCCTGTAGCGCGGAGGCAAGGGTTTCGACGTCCTCCTCCGTGGTGGTTTCGGTGACGGCGACGACCAGGCCGTTCTGCAGATCGTCGGCGCCTGGATAGAGGCGACCCAGCGACACGCCGGCAAGAATGCCCTTGTCGGCCAGCGCGCGGACGACCGGGCGTGCTTCCTTGGACAGCTTCAGCGTGAATTCGTTGAAAAAGCGGTCGGTGACCAGTTCGACGCCATCGACTTCGCCGAGGCGATCGGCGGCGGCGCTCGCGGCGACGTGGTTGATCTCGGCCAGCCGGCGGAGACCCGCTTCGCCGAGCAGCGTCATGTGCGCCGACATGGCGAGCGCGCAGAGCACCGAGGAGGTGCAGATGTTCGACGTCGCCTTTTCGCGGCGGATATGCTGCTCACGGGTGGAGAGCGTCAGCACGAAGCCGCGCTTGCCCTCTGCGTCGACCGTTTCACCACAAAGCCGGCCCGGCATCTGGCGGACCAGCTTTTCCGAGCAGGCAAACAGGCCCACATAGGGCCCGCCGAACTGAAGACCGACGCCGAGCGACTGGCCTTCGCCGACGACGATGTCGGCGCCCATTTCACCGGGCGACTTGATCACGCCCAATGCCACCGGCTCAGTGACGACGGCGATCAGCAGCGCCTTCTTGGCGTGGACGGCATCAGCGAGCGCGCTCATGTCCTCGATGCGGCCGAGGATGTCCGGGTACTGGACGACCACGCAGCTGGTGTCGTCATCGATCTGGTTGATCAGATCGAGCGTGTCGGGTTCGGGGCTGAGCGTGGGCAGCGACGTCACCAGCTGATCGCCGGTGAACTTGGCCATGGTCTTGGCCACCGAGACATAATGCGGGTGGACGCCGCCCGAGAGGATCGCTTTGCCGCGCTTGGTCAGGCGGCGCGCCATGGAGATCGCTTCCCAGCAGGCGGTCGAGCCGTCGTACATCGACGCGTTCGCCACGTCGCAGCCGAGCAGGCGCGCGACCTGGCTCTGAAACTCGAACATCACCTGGAGCGTGCCCTGGGCGATTTCGGGCTGGTAGGGGGTGTAGGCGGTGAGGAACTCGCCGCGCTGGATGATGTGGTCGACTGATGCCGGCACATGGTGGCGATAGGCGCCGGCGCCGAGGAAGAAGGGCACCTCCCCTGCCACCACGTTCTTGCGCGCGAGCGCGGTCATGTGGCGCTCGACGGCGAGTTCGCTGGCGTGCGGCGGCAGGCCGGCGATCGGGCCCGAGAGGCGAGCGGATTCGGGCACGTCGATGAAGAGGTCATCGATCGATCCCGCGCCGATGGTGGCGAGCATCGCCTGGCGGTCGGTGTCGGTCAGGGGCAGGTAGCGCATTTCGACCAGTTCTCCCCCCTCCCTGCAAGGGAGGGGACGGGGGTGGGTGTTAGCGGCGGCGGAGGCTCGATGCCTCCGGCGTCGCTCTTTGGGGGTGCGGCAGGCGCTCGCTGCGCTCGCGACCCACCCCCAGCCCCTCCCTTGCAGGGAGGGGAGCAGTTCAGCTTAGAGCCCGGCGACGAAGTCCTTGTAGGCTGCTTCGTCCATCAGTGCTTCGACCTCTGCCGCGTTCGACAGGGTCAGCTTGAAGAACCAGCCTTCGCCTTCGGGGTCTTCGTTGACCAGCGCAGGGTTGTCGGCGAGCGCGGGGTTGCCTTCGACCACGGTACCGCTGGCGGGCGCATAGACGTCCGAGGCGGCCTTGACCGATTCCACGACTGCGGCGTCGTCACCCTTGGCGACGGTCTTGCCGGCGTCGGGGGTTTCCACGAACACGATGTCGCCGAGCTGGCTCTGCGCATAGGTGGTGATGCCGACGGTGGCGGTGTCGCCGTCGACCTGGATCCATTCATGGTCTTGGGTGAAGTAGCGGCTCATGTCTCAGGCTCCCTTGCGGACATAGCGGTGGGGGACGAAGGGCATCGAAGTGACCTCCGCGATATGGGTCTTGCCGCGCTGGCTCAGCGTCACGCGGGTGCCGGGGGTGGCGAGCGCGGCCGGGACATAGGCCATGGCGATCGGCTTCTGCACCGACGGGGCGAAACCGCCGCTGGTGACGGTGCCGATCTGCGCGCCGCTGTCGTCGACCACGGTGGCGCCTTCGCGAACCGGCTGGCGGCCCTCGACAATCAGGCCGACGCGCTTGGTGGCGGAACCGTTGGCGCGGTCGGCGAGGATCGCCTCGGCGCCGGGGAAGCCGCCTTCCTCGCGGCGGCGCTTGGACAGCGCGAAGCCGAGATCGGCAGCGACGGGATTGGTGTCGAGATCGAGGTCGTGGCCGTAGAGCGGCAGGCCAGCCTCAAGGCGGAGCGAATCGCGGGCGCCCAGGCCGATCGGCTTGACTTCGCTCTGTGCGCAGAGCGCTTCGGCAAAGGCCTCGGCGGCGTCACCGGGGACCGAGATTTCGAAACCGTCCTCGCCGGTATAGCCCGAGCGGCTGACCCAGAGCGGGTTGCCCTGCCATTCGAACGCGGCGGCGGTCATGAAGACCAGCGATGCCACGCCCGGAACCACGCGCTCGAGCGCGGTCACCGCTTCAGGGCCTTGCAGCGCGAGTAGCGCCTGCTCGTCGAGATGGTTGATGACGACTTCGTCAGGGAGCGCTTCACGGAATACGCCAAGATCGTCCCACTTGGTCGCGCCGTTGACGACCATGTAGAAGGCGCCGGCATCGATCTCGAACGCGTTGTCGCCGCCGAGACGCGTGACCATCAGGTCGTCATGGATGCCGCCATTGTCGGCGAGCAGCAGCGAATAGCGCATGCGGCCCGCCGTCAGCCCCTTGATGTCGCCGGGAAGCAGGGTTTCGAGCTGGGCGTCCACGTCGGCGCCCGAAAAGAGCAGCTGGCCCATATGGCTGACGTCGAACAACCCGGCATGTTCGCGAGTCCAGAGGTGCTCGGCCATGATGCCTTCATACTGAACGGGCATCTCGTAGCCGGCGAACGGGACCATGCGTCCACCGCGGGCGCGGTGCCATGCGACGAGCGGCAGCAGCTCCGGCACGAGCGCTTCGGCTTCGGGTTCTTGCACGTCCTGGCTCATCAAACACGGTTCCGGCGCAGTGGATCGACGACGGAACGCGCGCCTGCGGTGCGCCGGTTCCATCGCCCCCTCTGTCACGGGACCTGAGAGCTTTCACGCGCCAATAGGCCCGCTTACCCCTTCGGTGGCCGCTGCTGAAGCGGCGCTTTCCAGAGTGTCGTGCGCGCGCGGTCCTCGGTGCCTGAGAGATTCCGGGGCGGTTGCTCCTTCGGCGAGGGGTTTTTGTTGCTCAGATCGAACCGCTGGCAAGCCAGCTACGATCCGAGGTCCCGCCCCTACTCTCCCGCGCGTGCCCATGCCGGTCGCCCGGCATCGACGTTCGAGCCTTGGCGGGGCCGCGGGCGCGAGTCAATCGGGCTTAGCGCGTCGCGTTGTACTTAAGCTGGTCCTGGGTCAGCTGAAAGCCGACCAGCGCCTCGAACGTGGCGGCGAGAACGGCGTCGCGGACTTCGGGGGTCGAGAGCGGGTCCATCGCAGCGGCTTCGTCGCCGGCCTTGCGGCGCTCGGTCAGCTTCTTACGGACATCGTCGGACAGGGTGGCGGCCGCCTTCGACACCGATCCAGTCGCCTGACCGCGCGCCTGGGCCCGGATCTGGCCTTCGGCGAAGTGCACGGTGACCTGGCCGACCGTCTTGGCTACCACCGACGAGCCGCCGCGCACCATCGCGAGGTAATAAGGCAGCGTGACGTCGCGGGCGGGCCCTGGCTGGGCACGGCGGGCGAGCACGTCGAAGGTGACGACCGTGTTGATCGGGTCGGTCGAATCGAGGCAGGTCGACTGGAGATTGGTCAACGTCGCAGTGACGTCGATCGCCGAAGCTTCGCGGCTGGCGGGCGGGTTGAACAAGGTGATGTCGCCGGTGCCCGCGGTGACGCCGACGCGCGGGCAGGCCGAGCGCACCGCGGAGATGCCGCCGGCGGTGATTTCACCGGTGCGGGCGCAGCCGCCTGCGGCAAGCAGGACAAGGGCAGGAACGGCGAGCTTGGCGAGCAACACGGGCGGAACACCTTTCACAAACACACGGGCCGCGACTGGAGGCGGTCCGGAAACGGCCGGCACCATAGGAACCGCCTTTCGCCCGCGCAAGCAATCGCGTAGAGCGCGAGGCGTGATGGACCAGGCCGCGAAACCCGCCCTTGAACTGCTGATCGCCGCGCCGCGCGGCTTCTGCGCCGGCGTCGACCGCGCGATCCGGATCGTCGAACTGGCGATCGAGAAATACGGCGCGCCGGTCTATGTCCGGCATGAGATCGTCCACAACAAGTTCGTGGTGGATACGTTGAAGGCGCAAGGCGCGATCTTCGTCGAGGAGCTCGACCAGGTGCCCGACGGCGTGCCGGTGGTGTTTTCCGCGCACGGTGTGCCCAAGGCGGTGCCGGCCAAGGCGGCCGAGCGCGGCCTGTCCTATCTGGACGCGACCTGCCCGCTGGTCTCCAAGGTCCACCGCCAGGCCGAGCGGCTGGTCGCGGCGGGGCGGCACATCCTGTTCATCGGCCACAAGGGGCATCCCGAAGTGATCGGCACCTTCGGCCAGGTGCCCGAGGGCGCGATGACGCTGATCGAGACGCCGGAGGACGCCGAACGGATCCAGATCGCCGATGCGAGCAACCTGGCCTTCCTGACGCAGACGACGCTGTCGGTGGACGATACCGCGGCGACGCTGGAGGTATTGCAGCGGCGTTTTCCCGCGATCCTGGCGCCAGGGCCGAACGACATCTGCTATGCCACCACCAATCGCCAGGGCGCCGTGAAAGCGATCGCATCGTCGGTCGACCTGATGCTGGTGATCGGCGGCAAGAACTCGTCCAACTCGCTGCGGCTGGTCGAAGTTGCCGAGCGCCAGGGCACCACCGCCTATCTGATCCCGCGTGCCGAGGATCTCGATTGGGCGTGGCTTGAGGGCGTGGGCGCGCTGGGCGTCAGCGCAGGGGCGTCGGCCCCCGAGCTGCTGGTGCGCGAGCTGGTCGAGAAGCTGTCCGAGCGGTTCGACGTGCGCGAACGCGAAGTCGAGACGGTCGAGGAAAACGTCACCTTCAAGCTGCCCCGCGGCCTCGAAGCGGCCTGATGGCCGTCTACACGCTCGTTTCCACCGAAAGCCTGTCCGCATTCCTTCAGGGCTATGCCGTAGGGGAGCTGGTATCGGCCAAGGGCATCGCCGAGGGCGTCGAGAACACCAATTATCTGGTCGATACCACCGCAGGCCGCTTCATCCTGACATTGTATGAGAAACGAGTCGCGGCGGGCGACCTGCCCTATTTCATGGCATTGCTCGATCATCTCGCCGCAGCGGGCTTGCCGGTTCCGCGCGCCATCCGTGGCAGCGACGGCGTGGCGATCCGCGCGCTCGAAGGGCGGCCGGCGTGCCTGATCGAGTTCCTGCCCGGCGTGTCGCTGTCGCAGCCGACGCGGGCGCAGGCACGGGCAGCAGGCGTTTCGCTGGGCCAGCTGCACCGGGCGGCGGAGGATTTCCCTGAGGTCCGGGCGAATTCGATGGGCGCCGATCAGTGGCGCCCGTTGTTCGAGCGGTGCGGGCGGGGCCTGGACGCGGTCGAGCCTGGGCTGCACGACACGCTGGCGGAGGAGCTCGACCGTGTGCTCGCAGCCTGGGACCCTGCCCTGCCCCGCAGCACGATCCATGCCGATCTGTTCCCCGACAATGTGCTGATGCGTGGCGACGCCGTGAGCGGGCTGATCGACTTCTACTTCGCCTGCACCGACAGCCGCGCGTTCGACCTCGCGATCATGCACACGGCGTGGAGCTTCGACGCGACCGGCACGCACGGCGACTGGGCGATCGGCCAGGCGCTGATCGACGGCTATCAGCAATCGATTCAGCTGACCGGAGAAGAGCGCGCGGCGTTTCAGGCGCTGTGCGAGGGCGCATGCATCCGCTTCCTGCTGTCGCGCGCCTGGGATTGGCTGAACACGCCCGCCGACGCGCTGGTGACGCGCAAGGATCCGCTGGCCTATTGGCGGCGGCTCCAAACCTACAAGAACCAAGGATCGCTGTTCGCGTGACCGAATTATCGCATGTGGAAATGTTCACCGACGGCGCGTGCAAGGGCAACCCCGGCAAGGGCGGCTGGGGCGTGTTGCTGCGCATGGGCGATACCGAGAAGGAATTGTCAGGCGGCGAGCCGCACACCACCAACAACCGCATGGAGTTGATGGCGGCGATCCAGGGGCTGAAGGCGCTCAAGCGCCCGTGCCGCGTGACGCTGTCGACCGACAGCCGCTATGTGATGGACGGGCTGACCAAGTGGATCCACGGCTGGCTGAAGAATGGCTGGCGGACCGCCGACAAGAAGCCGGTCAAGAACGCCGAGCTGTGGCAGGAACTGCTCGCCGCTGCGGAGCCGCACCGCGTGGAATGGGTGTGGGTGAAGGGGCATGCCGGGCACCCCGGCAACGAGCGCGCCGACAAGCTGGCCAGCGACGCCGCGATCGCGCAGCGATAGGCATCGCGCGCTAGCTGCTGGGCCCTGCCTGATGGCCGGCGGCGAAAAGTTTGGCTTACTTCCGGAAAGACCGTCTGGTGCTCGACGCCGTAGCGCACCGCGACATCTGGTTGCGGCGCCCGGCCAGAACCCAAGATATTGTGGATATCTCCTAATCCACTCCGACGGCTGATTGCTTTGGCAGTGGCAAGGATCGTCCGAATCAGCTAGGCTGACTTTCAGGCAAACAGCCTTGCCGGGCTTGTTGCGGAGGGAGGTCTCGATGGAAACAGGTTCATTCGACTTGCCGCCGCACGGCGACTTTCCGTTGGCGGAAAGACAGCGTCCGGCAAGCAGGGCCCTCCCCCGCAAGGGGGGAGGGCACATGGCTTCAGAGCGGCTGCCCGCCTTCTTCTTCCTCAAACGTCACCGCGACATCGGCATTGGCCGAGAGGCGGACTTGGTCACCCTCGACATCGGCGACGAGGCCGAGCGAGATGAAGTGGTGATGCCCTTCATGCGACTGTTCGGCGCCCTCGATCTGCGCGCCCGAGTCCTTCTTGGTGAGCTTGATGCGGTCGCCTTCGACCTTGTCGACGGTGCCGACATGGACGCCATCGGCGCCGATGACTTCCATATGTTCGCGGATTGCAGTTGCGTCGGCCATTTGAGGTCTCCCGTGGTTGGTTCGCGCACTGAACGCGCGCGGCAGCGAAACGATGCAGGGTCGCGCAGGCTTCGTCACTCATACGGAGGGATAGGGGCATGAAGACGCTTCGTACCGCAGCCACGCTGAGCCTGCTTGCCCTGCTCGCGGCATGCGCACGCCAGGCGCCGAGCGCAGTACAGGCCGACGCACCGGGGCTGGTGTTCGGCATCTGGCACGGCTTCATCTTTCCCATCGCCTGGGCGCTGAGCCTCTTCATGCCCGACGTCGCGGTCTATGCCGTGCCGAACAATGGCGGGTGGTACGACTTCGGCTATTTTCTGGGCATCTGGTTCTTCGGCGTCGGCGCGTGGCGCGGCAAGAAGGTCGTGTACCGCACCCGCGTGGTGCGCGACCGCGGCACCGTGATCGACCACCGATGACCCGCAGCCTGATCCTGATGGCAGGCATCGGCGGCGCCGCCGGCGCGACGGGGCTAGCAACGATGGTGAAGCCGGCGCTAGCGCGTGAAGCGCTGCGCTTGGCCGATACGGAAGCGGCGGCCTATGCGCTGCGCATCGGCGGCATGATGCTGCTCGCGCTCGGGCTGTTCCTGGGCGGTTTCGCGGCGGTCGCGACCTTGGCGGGCGCGGCGTGAGCGCGGTCATTCTCCTGGTCGTCGGCGCAACCCTGGGCGTCGGCGATTTCCTGCTCGGAAGGTGGATGCTCCGGCTGTCAACACGCCCGCAGTCCGAATGGCCCACCGGCATACGCGTCTCGGCATCCGATCAGTTGGCGCGCTTCGGACGCGCCTTGATGATCGGCGGCCCGATCATATTCCTCGTCCTTGCTTCCTTCGCTTTCGGACTGATCCCGGTCGAAAGCATTACCCCCATCCAATTCTAGTTCATCCCGGAGTAACCCCATGCCGCTTCTCGAAGCCCGCAAGACCTACAAGCCCTTCGAATACCCTTGGGCGTTCGAATATTGGAAGCGCCAGCAGCAGGTCCACTGGCTGCCCGAGGAAGTGCCGCTGGGCGAGGATTGCCGCGACTGGGCGCAGAAGCTGTCCGACCATGAGCGCAACCTGCTGACCCAGATCTTCCGCTTCTTCACCCAGGCGGACGTGGAAGTGCAGGATTGCTACCACGAGAAATATGGCCGGGTGTTCAAGCCGACCGAGATCAAGATGATGCTCGCCGCCTTCTCCAACATGGAGACGGTGCATATCGCGGCGTACAGCCACCTGCTCGACACGATCGGCATGCCCGAGAGCGAATATGGCATGTTCCTCGAATATGCCGAGATGAAGGACAAGCACGACTATCTGCAGAAGTTCGGCGTCGATACCGATGAGGATATCGCCCGCACCCTGGCGATGTTCGGCGGCTTCACCGAAGGCGTGCAGCTGTTCGCCAGCTTCGCGATGCTGATGAACTTCCCGCGCTTCAACAAGATGAAGGGCATGGGCCAGATCGTCAGCTGGTCGGTGCGCGACGAGAGCCTGCACTGCGAAGGGATCATCCGGCTGTTCCATGCCTTCTGCGCCGAGCGCAACTGCCTGACCAAGGCAGTGAAGGACGACATCGCCGACCAGTGCCAAACCACCGTGCGGCTGGAAGATGCGTTCATCGACCTGGCGTTCGAGCAGGGCCCGGTGACGGGCATGACGCCCAAGGACATCAAGAAGTACATCCGCTACATCGCCGACTGGCGGCTGGGCCAGCTGGGCATGAAGCCGATCTACATGATCGACGAGCATCCCCTGCCCTGGCTCACCCCGCTGTTGAATGGCGTGGAGCATGCCAATTTCTTCGAGCAGCGCGCGACCGAATATTCCAAGGGCGCGACGCGCGGCCAGTGGAACGAAGTGTGGGATTCGTTCGATAAGCGCCAGAAGGTCAAGGCGGCGCCGGTGGCGAACGAGGATGCCAGCGAGGGCGACATGTTCTCGACCGCCGGAGTCGCGGCGGAGTAGTCGCGACGCCAATGCTGCTCTGACCTGGTCGGGCTGAGACGCCCCTACGCGCAAAACCGCCGTGGATTGCGCGCGAGGAGGACAAGCGTCTTCAGCCTTCACAAACAGGGGAGGTGAGGCAGATTGGTACTGCGGAACTTTACAAACAGGTCATCCGGGCCTTGTGCCGGGGTCCACATTGCTACTGGGCGATGCACCTAATGGCGGGGACCTAGCCCCACCGCCAGGTCGTTCCACGCCAGATTCTGCCGTTCGATCAGATTGCGCTTCCATTTGCGGCGGTACCGTTTGAGCTGCTTTCCGCGCGCAAATGCTCCCGCCATGCTCTCTCCAGTATCGTAATATACTAGACGTTTGATCCCGTACTTCTGGTGCGCCCGTCGAACCCGCCTTCGCGATGCTGGATCATGCGCGCGGGCAGGTTCGAGGTCACGGCGGCATACAGCGCGCCGTTATAGCCGCTGGGAGGATGTAAACGCAGGGCGTGTCTGCGGTCATCGGCTGCACAGCCTGAGGATGGTCAACCCCGGCACAAGGCGGGAGTTATATACGTGACGTACCGCACAAAAGCTGGTAACGAGGATACCGACAGGCCGGCGCTAGAAATTGAGATTACGCCCGAGATGATCGCGGGGGCTCTATGCCCTGCCCCTGGGTATCCCGTTGCCTATATTGACGAGCTAGAGCCCCGATGCTGGGTCATTGACGGTAAGTTCGACTTGGAGGCTACCGCACGGACACTTTCCGAAAAGCTTCGTAGACATCGTCCTTGATAGATGTGAGCATGGAAAGGCTTTCCTCTGTAAGGTCTAGCGTCGCTATTTTGCCATCTATCATGTAGCTGAGTCGACGCCCTTCAAGATGATTGTGGAAGAACGTCTCGTGCTCTCCTTGGTTTTTTGCTATTTTCTCTGGACTGAACATCTTATCAGCGGAATGGGCAAAGCCGTCGCGGCTTTCTTTATGGTTAGGGAAAGCTGTAGCGAGCCTCTCCACCATCAAGCCAAGCGATTTCATGTCAATGCGATCCTTGAGCGAAGCGCATTGGCCCGCAGCGCTGGCAATCGCAGAGATCGTGTCGCGAAAGTTGGCGATGGTTATGGAAGCATGGTTTGCTGCGATTGTTCCCCAAGATGAAATCGTTAGTACATCGTCTCGCGCGGAATCGGCCTTGGATAGCAGGGTCTCGACGTGTTCAAGCAGCCGCACAGCGTCTCGGAAGCTGCTTTCATGAGAATCCAACATGAGAATGTGGAGCATCAAATGGCGAGCGGCGTCCCGTTCTTCGGGAGGCTCCTCAACGAAGATTATGGGTCGCCAGCTGCGGTCGGTGTTCATAGAGCGTCCAGACGTGTAATGAGGCGGGTATGACGCACGAGAGAGACCGCCAATACGAAAGTGACCAGCGACGAGACGATCTGCTTCGTCGCGCGCTGGCGACTCCCCCGATCAGCAATGAGGATATCCTCAAGCGATCGAAGGAGTCTCACCGAAAGTAACGCTTGCGCTTCGTGCCGATCTGGCGCGGCGCTTCGTGGATTTTAGGCAGCGAGCGTATCAGGTTGCCTGTAGGCCAAGCGACGCCCGCGAGCGCCCTTGATCGCGAGTTCGGTGCGCTCGGCATCGTTCACGCCAACACCCGAACGGTTGCTGTAGCGGAAGTCGAATTCCGCGAGGTAGCGGTGCAAATGGGCGGGGCTGACATGGAAGTAGCAGCCGATGATGCCGCGCTTCAGGATGGAGAAATAGCCCTCCACGGTGTTCGTATGGGCCTTCCCGCGCACATACTCATCGGAACCGTGGTTCACGACTTCATGCGAGAAATCGCGGCCCATGTGGCGGTACTGTCCTGCATCGTCGGTGCAGAGCATCGAGGCGGCGTTGATCTGCTCGATCATGATAGGGCGAAGGTTCGCGGCGGTGACACTGGCAACATGCATGGAGCGAACGCGGCCGTCGCGCTCCACTAGCGAGAACACCGTTTCCTTACCCCAGCTCGCGCCCATGTTGCGATTGGCGCGCATGCTCTTGTGGCGGTTCTTCTCCTTGCCGCCGATGAAGGTTTCATCGACTTCGACGGTCTTACCTGCGCCGCCAAGCGGGGTGATATCGTCCGACTTCATCGCTTCGCGGATGCGGTGAGCGAGGAACCACGCCGACTTGTACGTGATGCCGAGCGAGCGGTGCAGTTGATGGGCCGAAATACCCTTCTTGCTGCTGCTCATCAGGGCAAACGCCATCAGCCACTTGTTCAAGGGGATCTTGCTGTCCTCCATGATCGTGCCGACCGTCACCGTGAACGGCTTTTCGCAGTCGTTGCACTTGTGGACGCCGGGGCGCGTGGACTTGCCCGCGAGCTTCTTGATGTTCCCCATGCAACCGCAATGCGGGCACATCGGACCCTGCGGCCAGTGGAGGGCTTCAAGGTGCTCGCGGGCCTTGTTCGCGTCGCTGTAGATGGGGCCGGTGATATTCATACATTCGAACTAGCGCAGGTACGCTAGTACGTCAAGTATATAAGTCCCGCACAAGGCCGGGGTGACGCGTCCTAGTACCGGCACGTCTTGAAGGTACTCGGGCGGGATCGGGCGCCCCCACGCTCGCGAGTTCCATGCTCCGCACGATTTTTTTGCGCCCGCAGCAATTAAGGCGAGCGCGACAGAAAATGTCACGGATTTGTAACGTACGGTTCGAACCCGTCACACCCTGTGGGAGTTGGTGGACCTTCCGCCAACCCGGAGGCGCAAACGCCGGTTTTCCGCCATTTTCTGGCCCGAAAGCAGCGTGGCATTTGAGCAACAGTTCGGCGCGCTTTCGCGATTTCGCTCTAGCCGCAGTGCAACAAAACCCTAACTTATCGCTTCTGCCCGCACCGGCATCGCCCTGAGCCCGGCGTATCGGGGCCTGCGGTGCCGGTCATTTTTATTCTGCGTAAGAGGTTTTCTATCATGCGTTCCCTGCTTGTTGCCGCGGCCGTTGCCGCCGTCCTGCCGACTGCCGCTTTCGCTCAGGACTATGGCACCACCGCCACTGACACGACGGCCACCACCACCGCCGACACCACCGTCACCGATTCCGCGCCGGACGGTACGCCTGCTTTCGGCATCGAGCCGTATTTCGGCGTGATGGGCGGCTGGGAACAGTTTGACGATCACAAGATCCCCGCCGGCATCCCGGCGTCGTCGAACGGCCAGGACTATGACGGCGGCATCGTGCAGGGCGTGCTGGGCGTGAACGTTCCGCTGGGCCCCGTGTTCGTCGGTGCCGAAGGCAACGTGACCAAGGGCTTCTCGGGCGCGATCGATTGGGAATATGGCGTTGCCGGCCGTGCAGGCGTCCGTCTGGGCGACAGCGGCATGATCTACGCCAAGGCTGGCTATCAGTGGGTCAATTTCGACCGTCTGGGCGACGACAGCCGTGACTTCCACGACATCACCGCCGGTCTGGGCGTGGAAGTCGGCCCGAAGGACATCGGCCTGGGCGGCATCACCGGCAACTCCGGCATCCGCTTCCGTCTCGAGCTGAACAGCTTCGGCAAGGACTTCAACAGCTTCCAGCCGCTTGCAGGTGTGATCGCACACTTCTGATGCTGGATTGACGGGACGCGGGCAGCGGCAACGCCGCCCGCGTCTCATCGCATCAGCCACTCGGCTGGGCGACATCTTTACGCTTCGTTAACCCGCGCCCTTCACCTTTTGGTAACGCATTCGGCAGCTTTCTCGCCGGTGCAGCTGCAAGGTGGCTCATGGTACGGCGTAACGGCTTTCTTCTGCTCCTTCCTCTGATCGCCGGGCTCTCCGCATGCGCGGGACACAAGCGGCCGGCGACGATCGCCACCGTCGAGGAAGTCGAGCCTCCCGTCACCTGGCGCACGACGATCGCGGACAACGATCGCCTCACGCTCGAAACATTGCCCCAGCGGCTTGCCGGTTTCGGCGCGAAGGTGCCCACGCGGCAGCGCCAGGCCCAGGCTCCCCTGCTCGATCCCAGCGTCGCGCTAGACCATGCCACGCTTCCGCCTGGCGCCTATCACTGCCGCGCGCTGCGTGTCGCCAGGGCGGCGATCCGCAAGGGCAAGCCCGATTTCTGTCACGTCAGCGGCGAATCCGACGGACTTGGCTTCGTGAAGCAGACCGGCACCGCGCCGACCGCGGGCTATTTGTATCCCGATGGCGACCGCTACGTCTTTCTGGGCGCCAAGCAGCGCCGCGCGGGGGAAAATGCGCTGGCTTATGGCACGAACCAAGCCGCCGATGTGGTGGGCGTGGTGGAGCGGGTGGGCAATTTCCGCTGGCGCATGGCAGTGGCCGGCGCCGCGCCCGGGCAATTCGAACTATACGAGCTGACGCCGGTACCACCCGAGCAGCAGCCCCGCGGGTGAAAGGCTAGCACCAGGGGCGTCGCCGGCCTTCCCAGGGACGAGCCAAGCCTTCGTCGACCAACTGATCCCCTAGCGATCGGCCGTCGCGCATCACGACACGCAGCTTGCGGCCATAGCGGTCGGTGTCGCGCCCCTCCGTCGCGAGGGTGACGGGGCCTTCGTTGAGCAGCGCTTGAAGCCGCCGGGTGGCGGCGTTGCCGAGGCGCGCTTCCTCGCGGCAGCGCGGGGGATGCGTCTCAGGCGCGTCGATGTCGGCGACGCGCACCTTCTCGCCTTGGATCCAGAAGCTGTCGCCATCGACCACGCAATTGGTGCCGCCGCCGCGGTGGCACAGGCCGAAATGCATAGCGACTGGCTTTGCAGCTTCGGCGATGGGCGGGCCGAACGTCGCCTCCCAACTGGCGGCGGCAACGCTGGCTGCGGCGGCGCCGAGCAGGACCAGCAGGCTGCGGTGGAAACGGGATTTCGGGCGGGAACGCCCGCGGCGGTACGCAAACTGAGAACGCATGGCCGGGCTGTAGCGGCGGCTTTGTTAGCAAGAGATGGACAGCCGCTCCGGATCGGCGGCGTCGGCGGACAATCGGCGCGGGATCGGAGCGACGTGGCGTTATATCCGTTTCGGACACATTCTGCGCCAAATCGGACCTGCTGCACGCTACAGTCGCGCATGGCAGAAGGCGATGCTCCTCGGGTCGAACATGGGTGCGAACATTGCGGCGGAACTGCAGTGACTCGCGAGGCATGGGCCGAATGGGACATTCCGGCCCAGACCTGGGTTCTCAGCGCGGTGTTCGACTTCGCCTTCTGCCACCAATGTTGCCGGCAGACCGTGCTGGTGGTGCGCGAAACGGACGCCCCCTAGCCGAGATGCCCTCGTCAGCCCGGCCTGAGGCCGGGCTGACGGAGCTCTTGGCGGCTGGCTGAAGCCCCCAACCTACCTGCCGTCGGCACGGGGCTTGGTGTTAGCCCTCCACCCCCAGCTGCCAGAGGATGAAGGCGATTTCGTCGGCATATTCCTTCAGGCTTTCCCAGCGGCCCGACTTGCCGCCATGACCGGCACCCATGTTGGTCTTGAGCAGCAGGATGTTATCGTCGGTCTTGGTCGCACGAAGGCGGGCGGCCCATTTTGCGGGCTCCCAATACGTCACGCGCGGATCGTTGAGGCCGCCGGAAATGAATATCGGCGGATAGGCCTGCGGCTTCACATTGTCATATGGGCTGTAGGAGCGGATCAGCTCGAACGCTTTCGGATCCTCCACCGGGTTACCCCATTCGGGCCATTCGCCCGGGGTGAGCGGCAGGCTCTCGTCAAGCATGGTGTTGAGCACGTCGACAAACGGCACGTCGGCGATCACCGCGCCCCACAATTCGGGGTCGGCATTGACCACCGCGCCCATCAACTCGCCGCCGGCAGAGCGACCGGCAATGGCGATCTGACCCGGGGCCGTGAAGCCGAGTTCGATCAGCCCCTTTGCCACGTCGACAAAGTCGTTGAAGGTGTTGGTGCGCTTTTCCAGCTTGCCGTCATGATACCATTGCTGGCCCAGATCGTCGCCGCCGCGGATATGGGCGATGGCGAAAGCAATGCCGCGGTCGAGGAACGACATGCGGCTGGTGGAAAAGCCCGGCGCCACGGCATGGCCATAGGCGCCGTAGGAGTAGAGATAGAGCTTGCCCGTGCCGTCACGCGGGAAATCGGCGGGATAGACGACCGAGACCGGAACCTGCGTCCCGTCGCGCGCCGCGATGTGGAGGCGTTCGGTGCGGTACTTCGATGCGTCGTAGCCCGACGGGATCTCCTGAACCTTCAGCGTTTCGAGTTCGCCGGTAGCGACGTCATAGTCCTGCACCGTGCCGGGCGTGACCATCGACTCATAACCCAGACGCAGCTTTTCCACGCCATATTCGGGATTGTCGCCCAGGCCCGCGACATAGCTCGCCTCCGGGAAGTTCAGGCGCGTCGGGGCAATGCTGGCGTCGTAATGATGGAGTTCGACTTGATCGAGGCCATCCTCACGCCCTTCCACAATGAAGAAGTCGGCGAAGCAGGTGACGCCGGTCATGTAAAAGTGCGGCGACGGCGCGATCCGCTCGGTCCATTCGCCGGGATTGTCCATCGACGCGGTGACCAGGCGGAACTGCGGATCAGTGTCGTTGGTGTGGATGAACAGCGTGCCGTCATGCTCGTCGACGTCATATTCGCGTCCGGGCTTGCGCGGGGCGATGAGGATCGGCGTGGCGGCGGGATTGTCGGCGGGGAGCAGGTAGATCTCGCTGGTGACATGATCGCCCGTGGCGATGGTCAGCCATTTGCGCGAGCTGACTTCGCCGACGGCCACGCGATACCCTTCATCGGCCTCGCGGAAGAGTTCGACGTCCTGCTCGATCGGCTCGCCCAGCTTGTGCCAGTGGGCATTGTCGGTGCGCCAGTTTTCGTTGGCAAGGCCGTAGAGGAAGCCCGCGGAGTCAGCGGTCCACACGATCTCCGAAAGCATGCCGGGGATGGTGTCGGGAAGAAGATCGCCGGTGCCGAGGTCCTTGACGCGCACTTCGAACCGCTCGGAGCCATTGTCATCGATCGCATAAGCCAAGTAGCGGCCATCGGGGCTGACGCTGAGCGCGCCTAGGCGAAAATATTCCTTGCCTTCCGCCAGCGCGGGCTCGTCCAGGATCAGTTGGTCGTCGCCGCCCGCAACCGGCTTGCGCCACCAGCGCGGATATTCGCCGCCGGTCTCAAAATCGGTCCAATAGATCCAGTCGCCGTCCCTTTGCGGCACGGTGGATTCGTCTTCCTTGATGCGGGCACGCATCTCTTGGAACAACCGCTCGCTGAGCGGCTTGAGCGGCGCCATCACCGCATCGAAATACTGGTTCTCTTCCTCCAGATAGGCCAGCACGTCCTTGTCGGTAACGTCGGGGTAGTTCGGGTCCTTGAGCCAGGCCCAGGGATCCTCATGCGTGACGCCGTGACGCGTGAAGCTGTGGGGGCGAGTCTGGGCGACGGGCGGCTTGGGAAAGTCGTTCATGCAAGCGGCCTTACTTCAGCAAGAGGGCTGCTGTCGAACGCTGGCGCAGGGGCAGGCGGCGCCTTACATCGTGGGCATGGGTGTGCATTGCTGAAGCGTGTGGCGGCGGCGCTTGCCGCGTTCTTGATGGTGAGTGCCGGAGCGGCGGCCGCGCAGGTGCAGACGCGCGCGCAAGCACTGGCGCAGGATGCCGGCGAATATGCCCGCTTGTACGGCGTGGCGCAGGACGAGGCGTTGCGGCGGCTGCATGCGCAGGCCGACAGCATCCCGGTCACCGACGCGATCGCGGACCAGTATCGCGCCCGACTGGCCGGCATATCGATCCAGCACCGGCCCGATTACCGCATCATCGTATATCTGACCGGCAGCGAGGCGGTTCCCGAGCGGCGCATCCGTGCGGGCGGCATGACCGTGCCGGTCACCTTCCGTACCGGCGCCAAGGCGAGCCGCGAACGCGTGGTGTGGGCGATCACCTATCACCAGGCGGCGATCCGCGCCGCTTTGCCCTCCCCGCCCTCGATGGGGCTCGATCCGCGCACCGGCGAGCTGGTGGTGATCGCGGGCAACGTGGTTACCGCGCAGGAGGGGGGCGCAGGCGCACTCGACGCCAAATTGTCGGCGCTGACCGGCGTACCGGTGCAGGTGCGGGTGATGGACCGTATCGACCGCAATCTGGGGCTGCATGGCGGATCACGCGTGGACGGGATCGATCCGGCGAACGGCAAGCGCTATCGCTGCACCACCGGCTTCCCCGTCCGCGACGCGACCCGCAGCGGCATCACCACCGCGGCGCACTGCCTGGACGACATGACCTATTATGCCCCGGACCGAAGCACGCTGCCGCTCAGCTTTGTCGGGCAATGGGGCTGGGGCTATCACGACGTGCAGATCTTTGCCGGCGCGGCGCCCGAGCGGCCGCTGATTTATTCTGACACCGCCCGCACCGTGGAGCGGCCGGTGGAGCGCCAGGTGAGCCGGCCGAGCACGCGCGCCGGGGATTTTATCTGCCATCGTGGCGAGAGCAGCGGGTATAGTTGCGCCGAAGTCGAGCTGGTCGATTTCGCGCCCGCGGGCGACCTGTGCGGAGGCGCATGCCTGCCGACCTGGGTGGCGGTGGCGGGGCCTACCTGCAAGGGGGGCGACAGCGGCGGGCCTGTGTTCAGCGGCACGACCGCTTATGGGATCGTCAAGGGCGCGAGCTACCGCAAGGACGGCTCCTGCGCGTTCTACTTCTACATGTCCCTGGATTATTTGCCCGCAGGCTGGTCGCTGGTTACCGAGCCCGCCCTTGTCCCGCCAAGGCCCAATCTGCCACATACGCGCTGAGCCGGGGTGCCGGCACCAGTCTGACTTGTGGAACCTGCCTGATGTCCAGCTATGCCGACCGCCTCCGCGCCCTTCGCGACCAGCTTGCGCAGGATGGTCTCGACGGATTCGTGGTACCGCTCACCGACGAGCATATGTCCGAATATGTCGGCGAATACGCCCAGCGTCTCGCTTGGCTGACGGGGTTCCAAGGATCGGCGGGCAGCGCGGTGGTGCTGGCGGAGAAGGCGGCGATCTTCACCGATGGGCGCTACACGATCCAGGTGCGCCAGCAGGTCTCGGCGAGCGAATGGGAGTATGTCGGCGTGCCGGCGACCAGCATCGCCGCCTGGTTGGAGGCGCATGCGCCACAGGGCGGGCGGATCGGCTATGATCCCTGGCTGCACACCCGCGCCTGGGTCGAGGAAGTGCGCAAGGCATTGGCCGAGCGCGGCGCCGAGCTGGTCGCGGTGCAGCGCAATCCAATCGACAGCGTCTGGGGCGACCGTCCCTTGCCGTCCGACGCCCTGCTTTCGGTGCAGGACGATGAGGCGGCGGGCAAATCGTCGGCGGCCAAGCGTGCCGAGATCGCCGAGTGGCTGGGGGAGCGCCGCGCGGACGCGGTGGTACTGTCCGCGCTGGACTCGATCGCCTGGGCGTTCAACATCCGCGGCGGCGACGTGTCGCATACTCCCGTCGCGCTCGCCTACGCCATCGTTCATGCCGACGGCACCGGCGACCTGTTCGTCGAGGCCAACAAGGTTCCCGACGCGGTGCGCCAGCATCTGGGCAACGCGATCCGCATCCAGGACCGTGCGGCGTTTGCGCCGGCGCTGGGGGCGCTGAGCGGCAAGCGCGTGGCAACCGACCCCGAGCGGGCAGTGTCGGCGATCTTCGACGCGCTCGACGCGGGCGGCGCCAAGATACTGAGCGTGCGCGATCCGGTGGTGCTGGCAAAGGCGATCAAGAACCCCGCCGAAATCGCGGGCCACCAGGCGGCACAGGCGCGCGACGGCGCCGCGATGGTGCGATTCCTCCGGTGGTTCGAAGAGACCGCGCCGGGCGGCGAACTGACCGAGCTGTCCGCCGCGGCGAAGCTCCAGGCGTTTCGCGAAGAGACCGGGCTGCTCAAGGACCTGAGCTTCGAAACGATCTCCGCGACAGGGCCGAACGGCGCGCTGCCGCACTACAAGGTCACCGAAGAGTCGAACCTGAAGATCGAGCCGGGGCAACTCTATCTGATCGATTCGGGCGGGCAATATGCCGACGGCACCACCGACATCACTCGGGTCATGCCGGTGGGCGAGCCGACCGCAGAGATGCGCGACCGCTTCACCCGTGTGCTGAAGGGCCATATCGCCATCGACACCGCGATATTCCCCGACGGAACGGTCGGCGCGCAGCTCGACAGCTTCGCCCGGCGGCCACTGTGGGAAGTGGGCCTCGATTTCGGCCACGGCGTCGGCCATGGCGTCGGCGCCTATCTGTCGGTGCATGAAGGACCGCAGCGGATCGCCCAGCCCAATTACCCCGGCGGCCAGAGCCTGGAGCCGCTGCGCGCAGGCATGATGCTGTCCAACGAGCCGGGCTATTACAAGGCAGGCGAATTCGGCATCCGCATCGAAAACCTGGTGCTGATCGTCGATCGCGAGATTCCGGGCGCCGAGCAGCGCATGCTCGGCTTCGAGACGCTGACCTTCGTGCCGATCGAACGGACGCTGATCGAGCCGGCATTGCTGGCCCCCGGGGAGCTGGCATGGCTCGATGCCTATCATGCGCGCGTGCTGACGCTGATCGGGCCGCTGCTTGAGGGGGGTGCGCGCGAGTGGCTCGAAAAGAAGTGCGCGCCGATCCACTGACGGCGGCAGCGTCGGGAGGTTGATACCGGAAAACGGATCTGGTTTGCGGCTAAGGTTTGGAGGTCAGCCGGCGCCAGTGTCCGGGTTCGGCAGGCGCTGCGGTTCCGCTTCGCTCATCTGCTCGCGCGCCTGCGCTTTGCGCTTGCGCAGATTCTGGCGCAGCGCGGCGGCTAGGCGGGCCTTCTTTTCGGTGTCGGTCATGGTTTCAGCGATAAACCGTAAAACTTCCGATTGACAATCAGGCGCGCCCAAGCACATAGGCGCCCTCCACCCGGCCAGTCAGGCCGGCGAGTGCTGCCGTAGCTCAGTGGTAGAGCGCATCCTTGGTAAGGCTGAGGTCGTGAGTTCAATCCTCACCGGCAGCACCATTTTCCCCTTCAGGTCGAAATGGTAACGATCCACCCGATCGGGCGGATCAGCGTTATCAGCGCGTAGGCACGGCCATGCCGAACCGCTCCCACGCATCGCTCAGATGGCGGCTGCATCACCCTGTCGAGCTCCAGATCGTCAGGAGTTCGCTCCCCTTTTCCTCCGCATCATAGCGGTGCCCCGTCCTTGTCCAGCACCTCCATCCGATAGGCGCAGCCATACAGGGTCTTGCCCGGGTGGGTCGCCGCGTTGGTGATGGTGCGCGCAACCATCATGTGGCTGCCAAACGATTCCCCCTCACCCGCCGCTTCGGTTTCTTCCTTCAGGATGCGTTCGCCGCCAAACTTGCGGAACTTGAACTCCGCCTCGATCTGGGCGCGGGTCGCCTTGCCCGAGGCGACGAGCTCGGCGATCATCGGCTCAATGTCGAAGTCGTTGGTGATCTGCTCGGGACCGGCGAGCACCGCCGGATCGGGCACATCCAGGATCGCCAGGATCGAGTCACCGGAAAAGGCCACGCGCTGCGTGCGATGACCCGCGACCGTGATCGGCGCCGGCAGCTGATATTCGAGCAGGAACCCGTCACCCGATCCGACCTGCTTCCAGCCGCGCTTTCGGGCGATGCCGTCCTTGCCGCCCAACGACATCGCGAAGCCGGTATAGCTGGGCACGTTCAGGCGGCAGTTGATCGCGTCGACTTCGGAAACCTGCGCGGGATCGGCTTCGGGAGGATCGCTCTCCTGAAGTGGCAAGGCCAGGAAAAGGGCGAAGAGCGTCAGTGCTGGCAACGGCATGGCGACACGCTAGCCGGGCCGGCCGGCGATTGGAAAGCAGTTCCGTTCGATGCCATCGCGGCAGGGTCCAGGGGGAGGCGCAGGCTTGCGCCTTGCATGCCGCCGCGCCTTGCCCGATTAGCCAAACATTCCCGGAACTAAGGACCGTTTGCATGAAGACCCGCGCCGCTGTCGCGTTCGAAGCGAAGAAGCCCCTGGAGATCGTTGAGCTGGACCTGGAAGGCCCCAAGGCCGGCGAAGTGCTGGTCGAGATCATGGCGACCGGCATCTGCCACACCGACGCCTACACGCTCGACGGCTTCGATTCGGAAGGGCTGTTCCCCAGCGTGCTCGGGCATGAAGGCGCCGGCATCGTCCGCGAAGTCGGCGCGGGCGTCAACAGTGTCACGCCTGGCGATCACGTCATCCCGCTCTACACCCCCGAATGCCGCCAGTGTAAGTCGTGCCTGAGCGGCAAGACCAATCTGTGCACCGCGATCCGGGCCACCCAGGGCAAGGGGCTGATGCCCGATGGCACCACGCGCTTCAGCTACAAGGGCCAGCCGATCTATCACTATATGGGCTGCTCGACCTTCTCGAACTTCACCGTGCTGCCCGAGATCGCGGTGGCCAAGATCCGCCAGGACGCGCCGTTCAAGACCAGCTGCTATATTGGCTGCGGCGTCACCACGGGCGTCGGCGCAGTGGTGAACACCGCCAAGGTGCAGGTGGGCGACAACACCGTCGTGTTCGGGCTGGGCGGCATCGGGCTCAACGTGCTCCAGGGCGCCAGACTTGCCGGCGCGAGCAAGATCATCGGCGTCGACATCAACCCCGACCGCGAGGAATGGGGCCGCCGCTTCGGCATGACCGACTTCATCAACGGCAAGGGCAAGTCGCGCGAGGATGTCATCGCCGAGATCCTGGCGCTGACCGATGGCGGCGCGGACTTCACCTTTGACTGCACCGGCAACACTGAGGTGATGCGCACCGCGCTGGAGGCCTGCCATCGTGGCTGGGGCACCAGCATCATCATCGGCGTGGCGGAAGCGGGCAAGGAGATCGCCACGCGCCCCTTCCAGTTGGTCACCGGGCGCAACTGGCGCGGCACGGCATTCGGCGGGGCAAAGGGCCGCACCGACGTTCCCAAGATCGTCGACTGGTACATGAACGGCAAGATCGAGATCGACCCGATGATCACGCACGTGTTGAGCCTGGAAGAGATCAACAAGGGCTTCGACCTGATGCACGCCGGCGAAAGCATCCGCAGCGTGGTGGTGTACTGACATTCGCTTCTACCTGCCGGGAAGAGGATCGAAGAGGAGCGATGGCGATGGAAACACTCAGCACCAATCAGGCCCATGGCGGCGTGCAGGGCGTGTATCGGCATGAAAGCCGCGCCACCGGCACGCCCATGACCTTTTCGGTCTATGTGCCGCCGCATGCCGAAGGTGCCAGGCTGCCGGTGCTGTGGTATCTGTCGGGTCTCACCTGCACCCACGCTAACGTCACCGACAAGGGCGAGTATCGCCGGGCGTGCGCCGAGCACGGGGTGATCTTCGTAGCGCCGGGCACCTCGCCGCGGGGCGAAGGCGTTGCCGATGACGACGCCTATGACTTCGGCCAGGGTGCCGGCTTCTATGTCGACGCGACCCAAGCGCCCTGGGCGGCGCACTTCGCGATGCGGTCCTATATCGAGGAGGAACTATCAGCGCTGGTCGCCGCGGAATTCCCGGCCGACATGGATCGGCAAGGCATCACCGGCCATTCGATGGGCGGGCATGGCGCGCTCACCATCGCCCTGCGTAATCCGGCGCGCTTCCGCAGCGTGTCGGCGTTCGCGCCGATCGTCGCGCCGGCGCTGGTGCCGTGGGGCGAGAAGGCGCTGGGCGGTTATCTCGGCCAGGATCGCGCCGCCTGGGCGCGATATGACGCCTGCGCGCTGATCGGAAGCGGGGCACGCGTGGACGAATTGCTGGTCGATATCGGCGATGCCGACCAGTTCATGGCCGAGCAGCTGCGGCCCGAGTTGCTCGAAGCGGCCTGCGCAGCGGCCGGAATCCCGCTGACGCTGCGGCGCCAGCCAGGCTATGACCATAGTTATTACTTCATCTCGACCTTCATGACCGATCATGTCGCCTGGCACGCGGAGCGGCTGAAGGCATGACGCACTATGACGTGCTGATCGTCGGCGCCGGCCATGGCGGCGCGCAGGCGGCGATCGCGCTACGGCAGAACGGCTTCACTGGCACGCTGGCGCTGATCGGCGAGGAACCGGAACTGCCCTATGAACGGCCGCCGCTCTCCAAGGAGTATCTAGCCGGCGACAAGCCGTGGGAGCGGCTGCTGATCCGCCAGCCAGCGTTCTGGGAAGAGCGGAACGTCATCATGCTGCTCGGGCAGAAGGTAGTGACGGTAGATCCCGGCGGGCACCGCGTCGCCACCGCTGCGGGGGAAGCGATAAACTATGGCAGCCTGATCTGGGCGACGGGCGGGCATGCCCGGCGGTTAAGCTGCGCGGGTGGCGATCTGGCCGGCGTGCATACCGTGCGTAACCGGGCCGATGTCGACCGCTTGCTCGGCGAACTGCCCCACGTGACGCGCGTGGTGGTGATTGGCGGCGGCTATATCGGCCTGGAAGCGGCGGCGGCGCTGAGCAAGCTGGACCAACAGGTGACGTTGGTGGAGGCGCAGGATCGCGTGCTCGCCCGTGTCGCCGGCGAACCGCTGTCGCGCTTTTTCGAGGACGAGCACCGCGCGCATGGCGTCGACCTCCGCCTCGACGCGCAAGTCGACTGCATCGAAGGTGCCAACCGTGTGACCGGGGTCCGCTTGTCCGACGGCAGCGTCGTGCCCGCCGGCATGGCGATCGTCGGGATCGGCATCATCCCGGCGGTCGAACCGCTGCTCGCTGCGGGCGCGCAGGGCGGCAACGGCGTGCTGGTCGACGCGCAATGCCGCACGTCGCTACCGGACATCTTCGCGGTCGGCGATTGCGCGCTGCACGCCAATCGGTACGCCGAGGGCGCGTGCACCCGGCTCGAGTCGGTGCAGAACGCCAATGACCAGGCAAGCGTCGCCGCCAAGGCGATCCTTGGCCTGGACGCGGATTACGACGCCGTGCCGTGGTTCTGGTCGAACCAATATGACCTGAAGCTCCAGACGGTCGGCCTGTCGGCGGGCCATGACGCGGCGATCATGCGCGGTGATCCGGCAGCGCGCAGCTTTTCGGTCGTGTATCTGCGCGAAGGCCGAGTGATCGCGCTCGACTGCGTCAACGCGGTCAAGGACTATGTTCAGGGCCGCAAGCTGGTGGTCGAAGGTATCGCCGCCGATCCCACCGCGCTTGCTGACGCGAGCCGACCGCTCAAGGACCTCGCTTAACCCCGGCGGACCTGATAGCCTCTACCCACGCTTCCCGAGTGGAGAGACATGCTGAAATTCCTGCCGCGCGCATTTGCCGCATTGGCGCTGTCGGTGGCACCGACCGTCCATGCCCAGACCGTCACTGACTCCGACCCCGCCTTGTGGGTGGTGAAGGACGCGGACACTACCATCTATCTGTTCGGCACGGTGCATGTGCTGAAGCCGGGGCTGAGCTGGTTCGACGAAGCGGTGAAGGCTGCGTTCGACAAGAGCGACCAGCTGGTCGTCGAGATGGTCGAGCCAGACCAGGCGACCACCCAGCAACTGGTGCAACGAATTGCCGTCAACCCTGTTGGGCCGACGCTTACCGAGAAGCTGCCGGCAGACAAGCGCCAGGCCTATGCCGCGGCGATGGCCGATCTCGGCATTCCCGCCGCGGCGCTCGACCGGTTCGATCCGTGGATGGCGGCGATCACGCTGAGCGTCGCGGGGCTTCCCAAGCTCGGCTATGATCCCAACAGCGGCGCCGACAAGGTGCTGACTGCCGCTGCCATCGCAGCGAACAAGCCGGTGCTGGGGTTGGAAACCATCGAGCAGCAGCTCGGCTATTTCGACACGATGCCTGAGCCGTTGCAGGTGAAGTTCCTGGTCTCGACCCTCGACGACTATAGCAAGACTGGCGAGATCCTCGGCGCGATGATCAAGACCTGGTCGGCCGGTGATCCCGAGACGTTGGGCCGGACCATGAACGACGAACTGCGCGACACGCCAGAGGTCGCCCGAATCCTGCTCACCGAGCGCAATGTCCATTGGGCCGATTGGATCCAGAAGCGTATGGCTCAGCCCGGCACGGTGTTCCTGGCGGTGGGCGCGGGGCATCTGGCCGGCACCGACAGCGTTCAGGCGCAGCTCGCCAGGCGTAAGCTGATCGCCACGCGGATCAATTACTGATCCTGCGGACCCGGCGGCCATGACGGGCGTTCGGATCGTTCACTTGTCGGAGCATCAGCATGGCCAAGACTCCAAGACCGCTTGTTGGGCTGGCCGCAGGCGTGGCGGCGGGGCTGGTCGCGTCCGCGGCGATGGCAGCATTCCAGGGGCAGGCGCAAAAGCTGCTGCCGGATCAAGGCGGGAGCGACGATGATCCGTCGACGGTGAAGGCCGCAGACGCCGCCAGCGAAGTCATTGTCGGCGAGCCCGTGCCCGAGCCGTATCGCGAGCAGGCCGGGCAAGCGGTGCATTATCTGGTCGGCGGCGTTTTGGGCGGCATTTATGGTGTGCTGGCCGAGTACAAGCCGGAGGCGAGCGCAGGCTTCGGCACCGCTTATGGCATCGCCACCTCGGCGCTGCTGGACGAAGGCGCGGTGCCTGCCGCAGGGCTGGCGCCTGCGCCGACCGAGACCTCTCTGGTCACCCACATGTATGGGACCGCGTCGCACATGGTCTATGGCTGGGTGCTGGAGTCCGTGCGCGCGCTGATCGCCGGGCGGGGCTGAGCGCGGTATAGCTTAACGGCCCCGGAAATTACTCCGGGAGGGTGTCAGAACAGTTCCGGTTGCCTCGTCACCCGGCGCGTCACTGCGCCGCCGCCGGTGCGCCTGAAATATTCCTGCTCGGCTGTATGACGGACATCGACGTCACGGTCGGTAAGGAAGCCCGCGAGCGACTCCTCGCTGATCTCGTGCCATTCCTTGCCGCGGTCGGGGCCGTAGCGCACGCGCGGCAACAGGCCGGGCTCCTTGGACCACTGGATCAGCTGCTCGACGCCGACTTCGTTGAGCATGTCGCGCAGATGATGCGCGGTGACATAGGCGTCGGGGAAGGCGCGGTGCGCCGGAAGGCCGCGCTCATGCTCCAGCCCGTCGGGCATCCGCCAGTAGCGCAGCATCTGGTTGGAGAAGCCGGGCGAGCCCGGCCACAGCCGCATCGAGCACTTCCAGGTGCAGATCCAGTCGGCCCCGCGGGTGAGCGCGGCGGTGCAATATTGCTCCTCGAAGTCCGACCGATGCGCTGCCAGCGCGACCCGCCGCGGCCAGGGGTCGAGGATCGGTCGCGCGACATCGTGCCAGTATGGCGCATCGGCGACATCCTCGTTTCGGATATGGTGCACCGCCATGGTCAGCGGCGGGATTTGGCGGCCTGGATTGACCAGCCGGTGCCCGCCCTCCCCTTGCAGCTCCCAGCGCCCGTCCGACCCCAGTACGACATCCTGCCAGCCGATCTCGCACACGCCATGCGTGGGAGGAGCCTGGCCGGTGGTTTCGAGGTCGATGACGCGGATGATCTGGGGAGGTGGCGGAGCCATACGGCGGATGTGGGGCCTTGGCGCCGATTTTGCCAGCATCTAAGCCCCTCCCGCAGAACGGGAGGGGCTAGCGTTGGATCAATGCGCCGCTTGCGGCCCGCGCTGAAGGCCGCTCGCGGCCAGCTGTGCATCGATCATCGCCATAAGCCGGTCCAGCCCTTCCTGGCTCTTGGCTTCGGCACGCGCGACCAGCACGTCCTGCGTGTTGGACGCGCGCAGCAGCCACCAACCATCGGCGGTATTCACGCGCGCGCCGTCCGTGCGGTCGACATCGGCGCCTTCGGCTTCGAGCCGCTCGAGCACTTCGTCGATCACGGCGAACTTGCGGCTCTCGTCCACCTGGAAGCGCATTTCCGGCGTGTTGATCATCGCCGGCATGTCGTCCTTGATCTGGTTCATCGACTTGCCGATCGTGTGCACCGCGCGGATCAGCTGGACGGCGGCGAACTGCGCGTCGTCATAGCCGTAATAGTCGTAGAAAGGTTGGGCAAAGAAGATGTGGCCGCTCATCTCGCCGGCGAGCGGGGCGTGCGTTTCCTTCATCTTGGTCTTGATCAGGCTGTGGCCGGTCTTCCACATCACCGGCTTGCCGCCCAGCTCCGCGATGCGATCATACAGCGCCTGGCTGGCCTTGACGTCGGCGATCACCGTCGCGCCCGGCTCGGCCTTGAGCAGCGGCTCGGCAAGCACCGACAGGATCTGGTCGCCCCAGATCACGCGGCCCTGGCCGTCGATCGCGCCGATCCGGTCGCCGTCGCCGTCGAACGCCAGCCCGAAGTCGAGCCCCTTCTCGGCCACCAAAGCCTTGAGGTCGGCAAGGTTCTTTTCCTCGGTGGGATCGGGATGGTGATTGGGGAAGTTGCCGTCCACATCGGTGAAGATGGTGAAGTGCTCGCCCGGAAGCTGGGCAACCAGCTTCTCGATCACCGGACCCGCTGCGCCGTTGCCCGCGTCCCAGCCGATGCGGAAGCTGCCGCCGGCATAGCCTGCAAGCAGGCGACCGACATAGGCGTCTTCGATGTCATAGTCGGTAACAGTGCCTGCGTCGCCCGCTTCGACCGCGTCCCAGTCGCCCTCTGCCGAAAGCCGGCCGAGCCCCTGAATGTCCTCGCCAAAGAACGGGCGGTGCTGGAACACCATTTTGAAGCCGTTGTAATTGCCCGGATTGTGGCTGCCGGTGATCTGGATGCCGCCATCCACCTCCAGCGTCGCTTCGGCATAATAGAGCATCGGCGTGGGCCCCATGCCGATGCGCACCACGTCACATCCGCACGACGTCAGCCCCTCGACCAGCGCAGCCTCGAGCTCTGGCGACGACAGGCGGCCATCGCGGCCCACCGCCACGCGGTGCCCGCCGGCGCGGCGCAGCAGCGTGGCAAAGCTGCGGCCGATCGCGCGGGCGTCCTCGGTCCCGAGCGTCTGCCCCACGATCCCGCGGATGTCGTACTCGCGCAGCGAGGTGGGGTCGAAACGATGCGTCATGATGCCTCCGGGAAGATGTTGCTCGCCCAATCCGCGAAACGGGGAGAAGTTTCAATTTCGGAGGCGTAACAGGTGCCGTTTTCGCGGCGAATGGCGCGCAGTCGCGTCAGCGGCGCAGCAAAAGGTCGCGTGCGGCGTTCACGCGGCGCGTGAGTTCTTCGGATCCGCCGCGGTCGGGATGCACCGCGGACACCAGCCGGCGGTGCGCCGCCTTGATCTCGTCGCGCCCTGCCCCGGCCTGGAGACCGAGGATCGCGCGCGCTTCGGCCTCGTCCAGCGAAACGGCCACCGGCAGACCCCGCGCCCCGCCGCGGGGCTTTGGCGCCCGGCGCTTGATCGGCCGGCCCGCCGTGTAACGCTTGGGTCCCCGCCACAACAGATAGAGTCCATAGACCACCAGCAGCGCGAGGATCAGCTTGACCATCAGGCGACCGCCGGCAGCGCATGCTCGGGCAGCGCCAACCCGGCCATCATCTCACGCAGCTCCTGCCGCGCGGCGACATGGCTGAGGCCCATTTCGCCGAATTCGCGGGCATCGAGCATGGTCAGTCCCTGCGGGAACAGCTCGCGATAGATCACGCGCTCGGACAGGCCGGAGATCACGCGAAAGCCGACGCGCTTGGACAGTTGGTCGATCGCTTCCGACACGCGGCGCATGTTGCGTGCCTCGATATGCTGCATGCGGTTGCGCAGCACGACCCAGTCGATCGTCTCGCCATTGGCGCCCGCGCGGCGCTTGCGCGACTCCCAGATCAGCTCGGAATAGAAGCTCGGGCGCTGCACGCGAAAGGTTTCCGGGTCGACGTGACCGATCAAGTCGAAATCGACGAAGCTGTCGTTCATCGGCGTGACCAGTGTATCGGCGTTGGTCACCGCGATCCGCGCGAACTTGTCGTCGCGGCCCGGCGTGTCGATGACCAGGAAATCGGCGTCCTGCCCCAGCCGGTCGAGCGTCTCGGCGAAGAAGTCCATGCTTTCGCCGTCATGCGTTTCATAGACCGGGATCGGCAGTTCGCGGCCTTTGCGCTTGGCGGTGGCGTGGCGGTTATCGAGATAGCGGCCCATCGTCCGCTGGCGGTGATCCAGGTCGAAGCACGCCACGCGCGCGCCCTTGAACGCCAGCGCGATGGCGGCATGAACGGCAGTGGTGGATTTGCCCGTGCCTCCCTTCTCGTTTGCAAAAACGAGAACGTGCAAGCGCTTAGCTGCCTCGGTCACCCAGAAGACTTCCTTTGTTGATCGCGCCGCCTCCTGCCCATAGAAGGCCGCGCTCCTGCTTTATCGAAAGACCCAAGTCGTGCAAACCGTCCGTCAGCTTCCTGCCCTTCGCGAGGCCGTTGCCGCGTTTCGCGCCGCCGGGGAGCGTGTGGCGCTGGTGCCGACCATGGGTGCGCTGCATGACGGCCATCTGGCGCTTGTGGAAGCGGCAAAGCGCGCCGCGACTCGCGTGATCGTGTCGATCTTCGTCAATCCCAAGCAGTTCGGGCCGAACGAGGATCTGGCGAAATATCCGCGCAAGGAGCTTGCCGACTCGCGGATGCTGTCGACGGCGGGCGCCGACCTGTTGTGGCTGCCGCCGGTGGAAGTCATGTACCCCGAAGGCTTCGAAACCACAGTGTCCGTTGCCGGGGTGAGCCAAGTGCTGGATGGCGCCGCACGGCCCGGGCATTTCGACGGCGTGGCAACCGTGGTCACCAAGCTGTTCAACCAGGTGCAGCCGGACGTCGCGCTTTTCGGTGAGAAGGACTGGCAGCAATTGCAGGTGATCCGCCGCCTGGTCGCCGATCTCGACCTACCGGTGGAGATCCTGGGCGTGCCCACCTATCGCGACGATGATGGCCTCGCGCTCTCCTCGCGCAACGCATATCTGATCGCCGAAGAGCGGGCGCGCGCTGTCGCCCTGCCCCGCGCGCTGGGCTTTGCCGAACGCGCGATCGCCAAAGGCGACGATCCCGAGGGCGCACTGGCGCAGGCGCGCGAGACGCTGGCCGCCGCCGGCTTCGAGGTCGACTATGTGGCGCTGGCCGATGCTGAAACCTTGGGCGATCCGGTCGCGGGCCGGCCGATGCGCCTGCTGGGTGCGGCACGGATCGGGGGCACGCGGCTGATCGACAACATTCCCGTCACTACGAATGAACACGGTTAACCCCGTTAACCTTTTCTTCCGACTTCACCGCCAAAACCACTGATCAGAGGGATCAGATTTTTTGAGGTGACGTCATGGGCAGCAGCCTGAAGAGCGCACGTTTCCTGATCGAAAGCCGGCTGCGCGATGCGGCCAAGGGCGACGCATCAGCGTGCTACGACTTGGGAATGGTATATTCGAGCGGCGCCGATGGCGTCGACGTGAACCTTACCGAAGCGCACAAATGGTTCAACATCGCCGCCGTGTCGGGCAGCAGCGAGGCACAGTTGTGCCGCGCCGAGATCGCCGAGGACATGACCGCACGTGAGATCAACGACGCGCAAAAGGCGGCACGCGCCTGGCTGCGCGGCACGCAGCTGCGCGCGGCCTAAGGTCTCCCCAAATCTCATGATACCTCCCCGGAACAGGGAGGGGGACCATGCGCAAATATGGTGGAGGGGCCGCGCCGCCGCAGGCGCGGGACTTCTCAAGCACAGGGGATAACCGCCGCCGCTGGCTGTGGCCCTTCCACCCCGCAACTGCCTTGCGCGGTCCCCCTCCCCGTGCGGGGGAGGTATCTACTCCTCAGCCTCAGCCTTCTTCGGCGCAGCCTTCTTCGGCGCAGCCTTCTTCGCCGCCGGCTTCTTGGCCGCGGCCTTGGCGGGAGCCTTCTTGGCCGGTGCCTTCTTCTTCGCAGGCGCCTTCTTCTTGCCCTTGGCCGGCGCCGCCGCGGCGCGCGCGTCGATCAGCTGGGCGGCTTCCTCCAGCGTCAGCTGCTCCTTGTCGATCGACTTGGGCAAGGTCGCGTTGGTCTCGCCGTCGGTGACATACGCACCATAGCGGCCTTCCATCAGCTTGATCTCGGCCTCGCTGCGCGGATGCTTGCCTAGCACCTTCAGCGGCTCGCGCGCCGCGCCGCGTGCCGGGCGGCCGCCGCCCGCCGCCGCTTCGGCAAGCTTGACCACGGCGGCGTTCATGCCCGTCTCGAACACGTCAGCGGTGGACTGTAGCCGCGCATATTTACCGGCATGCGCCAGATACGGCCCATAGCGGCCGATGGAGGCGGTGATCGGCTCACCACTCTCGGGGTGATTGCCGATCGTGCGCGGCAGCTTGAGCAGCTTCAACGCCCATTCTAGGTCGAGTTCGATATCCTTGGGGATCGACGCCTTGGGCGCCTCCTTGCCGTCGCCAAGCTGGATGTAAGGCCCGAACCGTCCCGACTTGCGCTCGACCTGGAGCCCGGTGTCCGGGTCGGTGCCGAGCACTTCGGGTGCCGCATCCTCGCCCTCGCCGCCGGGCTGGGCGAAGCGGCGGGTGAACTTGCATTCGGGATAGTTCGAGCAGGCGATGAACGCGCCGAAGCGGCCGCCGCGCAGCGCCAGCTGGCCATTGCCGCAATTGGGGCATAGCCGCGGATCGGAGCCATCGGCCTTTTGCGGGAACAGGTACGGCGCAAGGAACTGGTCGAGCTCGGCGGTGATCGCCGAGGGCTGCTGCTCCATCACTTCGGACGTGCGCGGCTTGAAGTCCTTCCAGAACGCCTCGAGCACTGCCTGCCACAGCGCGCGCCCCCCCGACACGTCGTCCAGCTCTTCCTCAAGCTCGGCGGTGAAGTCGTAGGAGACGTACTTTTCAAAGAAGCGCTCGAGGAACGCCGTCAGCAGGCGCCCGCTTTCCTCGGCGAAGAAGCGGTTCTTCTCCACGCGAACATAGGCGCGGTCCTTGAGCACCTGGATGATCGACGCGTAGGTCGAAGGGCGCCCGATGCCGAGCTCCTCCAGCCGCTTGACCAGCGAGGCTTCGGAGAAGCGCGGCAGCGGCTGGGTAAAATGCTGCTCGGCATTCACTGCCTTCTTTGCCGGAGCGGCGCCTTCGCTCATACGGGGCAGACGGCGGCTGTCCTCGTCGCCCTCATCATCCCGCCCTTCCTCGTACAGCGCGAGATAGCCTGGGAAGAGCACGACCTGGCCGGTGGCGCGCAGCGCGTGCTGGCCGGTGCCGTCCTGCAATTCGATGGTGGTGCGCTCCATGCGCGCCGACGCCATCTGGCTGGCGAGCGCGCGCTTCCAGATCAGCTCGTACAGCCGGCCATGGTCGCCGCTACCGGCCTTGTCCTTGGAAAAGTCGGTGGGGCGGATCGCCTCGTGTGCTTCCTGCGCGTTCTTCGCCTTGGTCTGGTACTGGCGCGGCTTGTCCGGCACGTAGCTGCCGTCATAGCGGGTGGCGACGGCCTTGCGCGCTTCCTGGATCGCACCGCCGTCCATCTGAACGCCGTCCGTACGCATGTACGTGATCGCGCCGTCCTCGTAGAGACCCTGCGCGACGCGCATGGTGTGGCTCGCCGAGAAGCCGAGCTTGCGCGCCGCCTCCTGCTGAAGCGTCGAGGTGGTGAAAGGCGGCGGCGGGTTGCGCGTGGCGGGCTTGGTTTCGACCGACACCACGGTGAAGCGGCCTTCCTCGACTGCCTTCTTGGCGGCGAGCGCGGTGCCTTCGTCGCCGATCGACAGGCGGTCGAGCTTGTCGCCCTTGAACTTGACCATGCGCGCCTGGAACGGCGTGCCGTCCTGTTCCAGTTCCGCGATTACCGACCAATATTCCTGGGGTTTGAAGCTTTCGATCTCGCGCTCGCGGTCGACGATGATGCGCAGCGCCACCGACTGGACACGGCCCGCCGACTTCGCGCCGGGCAGCTTGCGCCACAGCACCGGCGACAAGGTGAAGCCGACCAGATAATCCAGCGCGCGGCGGGCGCGGTATGCGTCGATCAGGTCGGTGTCGAGTTCACGCGGTGCCTTCATCGCCGCGAGGATCGCCGGCTTGGTGATCGCGTTGAACGTGACGCGCTCGACTTCCTTTGGCAGCGCCTTCTTCAGTCGCAGCACTTCCTGGACGTGCCAGCTGATCGCCTCACCCTCGCGATCGGGATCGGTGGCGAGGATCAGTCGGTCCGCCTTTTTGGCCTCGTCGGCGATCGCCTTGAGCTGCTTGCTCTTGTCGGCATAGGTTTCCCACTCCATCGCGAACCCTTCATCGGGGTTCACCGATCCGTCGCGCGGCGGCAAGTCGCGGACGTGACCATAAGAGGCCAGGACGCGGTAATCCTTGCCGAGATACTTCTCGATGGTTTTCGCCTTGGCGGGCGATTCGACGATGACAAGCTGCATGAAGTTCTCGGAAGTCCTTACGTGTACGCGTACGAGAGTGGGGAGCCGACACGGCAGCCGTCAACCCGCGCCACTAAGCCGGGGGCGCGGCGAAGGCCAGCCGCCGGGGCAAGATTTCGGCCAAGCATCGGGAACGGCACGGGATTCGCTTCGTTCTCTCGCAGAATCAACACAGATCAATTGGAGATGAGCGCATGGTCCTTTTCGGCTCCGATGCGGACGGATCCGCGCGCCTGGACCACAGCATGCAGGAAGTGCTGGACGAAACCCAGAAGCTGGGCCTGACGCCGCCCTGGACGCTGTCGCCGGCCGAAGCGCGCAAGCAGCCGACACCGGCAGACGGCGCCAAGCAGGTCATGCGCAACCGCGGCATCGATCCCGACGCGGATCTGGGCGTCGCGACCAAGGACTTCACGATTCCCGGCCCGAGCGGCGCGATACAGGCGCGCCTGTATGGCCGCAAGAACGAGACCGGCACCAAGCCGGTGGTGGTCTATTTCCATGGCGGCGGCTGGGTCATTGCCGATCTCGACGTGTATGATTCGACGCCGCGCGCGCTGGCGCTCGCCACCGACTGCATCTTCGTATCGTGTCACTACCGCCAGGCGCCCGAGCACAAGTTCCCGGCGGCGCATGAGGATGCATGGGCCGCATATAAGTGGGTGATCGAGAACGCCGCCAGTTTCGACGGCGACCCGACGCGAGTCGCGGTGATGGGTGAGAGTGCCGGAGGCAACCTGGCCGCGAACGTGTCGATCCGCGCGCGGGACGAAGGCTTCCCGCTGCCTGTGACGCAGATCCTGGTCTATCCGGTCGCCGACAACGACACCAACAGCACCAGCTATCTCGAAAACGCGAACGCGGTGCCGCTCAACAAGCCGTTCATGGAATGGTTCGTGAGCCATGTCTTCGACGGTCAAGGCCAGACCGAGGATCCACGGCTGAAGCTGGTGTCGGCGAACCTCGCGGGCCTGCCACCGACCATGATCATCGCCGCCGACGTCGATCCGCTTCGTACCGAGGGCAAGATCCTCGCCGCGCGACTTGAGGCCGCCGGTGTCGACACCAGCTACACCTGCTATGAAGGTGTTACCCACGAATTCTTCGGCATGGGTCTCGTGGTGAAGGACGCCGCCGCCGCGCAGACCAAGGTTGCCGCACAGCTGAAGAAGGAACTGCGGGTGGGTATCCTCGGCAGGATCGCTGGCGCGTTCTCGTGACCGGAAAGTAGTTACGGAACCGAGACGAGTGATCCAGCGTATCGTGTGCGGATCACTCGTCCTCGGAGTCCGCCTTGGCCAGCGCGCAGCCCCTGCCCCATCGTCCCTTCGGCCGCCGGCGGTTTTGGATCATCGGGGTCGCGCTCGCCATGCTGTTTGTCAGCGTCGCCATGATAGTGGCCATCGGCAGCCACAAGGCCGAGCCGCCGCCGCGCGTGACTGATCCCATCCAAGCACCGCGCCAGCTTTCCGCCCTTGCCGTTCCGCTCGATGTCGACACCGCCATCCTGTCGCAAGCGCTGGAACGCGAAATCCCGCACACGCTCTGGTCGATCAACCGCCAGGTGAAGGAATGCGTACCGCCGGCGCGGGTCAAGCTGCTCGGCGCCAAGATCAAGGTCACGCCGGCACTGGGCTGCGCCGTGGTCGGCACGGTCACCCGCGCGCCGATCCGCCTGCGTGGGAACGGTGAGGAGATCATCGCCGACGTCCCCATTCACGCCCGGATCAGCGCCCGGGACGTGGGCGGCGTGCTGGCAGGCGAAACCGCAACCGGATCGGCGATGGCGCATGCCCGCATCCGACTGGCCCTGCAGAACGACTGGAGCGTCCGTGCGACCGTGCGGCTCGCTTATGACTGGACGGACGCACCTGGCATCGACTTTCTCGGGCAGCGAATCACCTTCACTGACCAGGCGGATGCCAGGCTTCAGCCGATCGTTCGCGATCTGGAACGCACTCTGCCGCGCGAAGTGGCGAAGCTCGACATCCGCGCTCGCGTTGCCGATGCCTGGGCACAAAGCTTCACGTCGCTACAGCTCAATGCTGACAATCCGCCGGTATGGATGCGGATCACGCCACAGCGGCTGCGCTATGGCGGATATCGTTTCTCGGGCAAGACGCTGCGGCTGCGCCTGGGAATGGAGGCGCTGACCGAGACCTTTGTCGGCCCACGTCCGCAGAACCCCGCGGCAATCCCGCTCCCGCCGCTGTCACGCGAAGGAGGCGGCGAGCAGCTGCGCTTCTTCATTCCGGTCATCGCGGATTATGCGCAACTCGAACCCGTCATCCTGAAAGCACTGGTCAAGCGCTCGCTGCGCCCGTTCCACGTGCCTGGCATCGGACAGGTCGTCGCCCGGTTTGAGAACGTGACCGCCTATGCCACCACTGGCGGACGGCTCGCGCTGGGCATCACGCTCGCGGCGCGGCGCGAAGCCCAGCGCGAACAAACGCGCGGCCTGGTATGGATCACGGCGCAGCCAGTAAACGCGGCAAATTCCCAGCGCGTCGGGTTCACGCAGCTTGCGGTGGATGGCGACACCGACGGCGTCGGTGGCGACCTGCTGGTTCGTCTGGTCAATGCGCCAGGTGTATCGCGAGCGGTGGCGGATTCGCTTACCCAGAACTTCACGGACGACTTTCACGAACTGCTCGGAAAAGTGCAGCGGGCCGTTGTAGAAAAGCGCGCGGGCGATTTTGTCATCCGCGCCGACATCGGCCAGGTGCGCACCGGCGTGCTGCAAGCGGGCGGGCAAGGGTTGTATCTGCCCGTCTGGGCGGACGGCTCTGCTCGAATAACCTATGTACCGAACGGCGGATCGCGTTCGCGCAGGTAGCGGCTTAGGCCAGACTCACACGTGCGCCGGCATGCCGTTCCAGCCGCCCCGCCAGTTCCAGCTCGAGCAGCACCATCTGCACCGCTGCCGGTGCCAGGCCGGCCTGGCGGATCAGCTCGTCGACTGAGACCGGCACTGGTCCGAGTAGCGCTTCCACGGCGCGGCGCTCAACATCGCTGGCATCCTGCGGCGGTGCGTTTCCGAAGCCGAAGGATGGGGAGCGTACCGCGCGCGCATCGATCGGCCGGATCGATTCCAGGACATCGTCGACGGTCTGGATCAGCGTGGCGCCTTCACGGATCAAGAGATTGCACCCTTGCGCACGCGGATCGAGCGGCGAACCGGGAACCGCCATCACGTCGCGCCCCGCCTCCGCGGCTAAACGCGCGGTGATCAGCGAGCCGGATCGCGGCGCGGCTTCCACCACCACCGTCCCCTGCGACATGCCGGCAATGATGCGGTTGCGCGAGGGGAAGAAGCGGGCGAGCGGCTCGGTCCCGGGCGGTTGCTCGGCGATCAGCAAACCTTCGCAGGCCACCTGCTCCTGAAGCTCGGCATTCTCCGGCGGAAAGGTGATGTCGATGCCACTGGCGATCACCCCCACCGTGCCGCCGCCGATCGCGCCGCGATGCGCGGCGGTGTCGATGCCGCGGGCGAGCCCCGACACCACCGTCACCCCCGCCTCGCCCAATCGAAACGCGAGCTCGCGCGCGAAGCGGCATGCCGCCGCCGAGGCGTTGCGCGCGCCGACCATCGCCACGCAGGTCCGCCGGGCAAGCGCCGGGTTGCCGCGCACGATCAAAGCCGGCGGCGCACTGTCGGTCTCGGCCAGGAGCGGAGGATAGCCGGGATCGTCAAGGAACAGATAGGCGGCGCCGAGCCGCTCGACCGCCGCGATCTCACGCGTGATCCGCGCAGGTTCGGAGAGTATCGGCGCCCTGCCGCCGCCACGCGCGGCCAGCATGGGGATCGCGTCCAACGCCGCCTCGGCACTGCCAAAGCGCGCCATCAACTGCCGATAGCTGACCGGGCCGATATTCGCGGAGCGCAGCAGCCTCAGGCGCGGCGCGCGCGGATCAGTCACGCTTGCTGCCAATCCGCGGCTCGGTACCGTTCAACAGCCGGTCGACATTCTCGCGGTGCTTCCACAGCACGATGAGCGCCAGCCCCAGCAGCAGCAGCACCAAGTCAATCCGGCCCCAAAAGGCAGCGCTCACCGGCGCGCTGATCGCCGCCGTCATGCCGGCCAGCGAGGAAATACGCAGCGCCGCCAGCAAGCCGAGCCAGACCGCCGCATAGACCAGGCCTGCGGGCCAATGCAGCGCAACCACGATGCCCATCAGCGTCGCGACGCCCTTGCCGCCGTGAAACTTCAGCCAAACCGGATAGCAGTGCCCCAGGAACGCCCCCATGCCGGCAAGCGGCGCGGTGCCGGGAAACAGCGCCTCGGCGAGCAGCACGGCAGCCGCGCCCTTGCCAAGGTCGAGCAGCAGCGTGGCCGCCGCCAGCCCCTTGCGCCCGGTGCGCAGAACATTGGTGGCGCCAATATTGCCCGAGCCGATCGTGCGCAGATCACCCGCGCCCGCGAAGCGCGTCAGCAGGACGCCGAACGGGATCGACCCAAGAAGATAGCCGAGCAGAATGGCGATCGCCGGCGCTGCCCATGGAATTTGCGTGAACAACAGCATCCCCCTTCGGACCAGAACATAGCCGATACGTGCGGCGGCGCAATGACGTGCCGCAAGCAAAGCGGGACGGCTCGCACCAGCATGTGCCACCCGTTGACGCGCCTTCGCACCATGGCCATTCGCAACGCCATGGCTGACTCGCGCCCGATCCTGTTCTTCGATTCCGGTGTAGGAGGATTGTCGGTGCTGGCACCGACGGCCAAGCTGCTGCCGCACGCGCCGCTCGTCTATGTCGCGGACTCCGCTGGGTTTCCGTACGGCACGCGCAGCGAAGCGGAGATCGCCGCGCGCGTGCCCGCGCTGCTCGGGCGGCTGGCCGAACGCTATGATCCACGGCTGATCGTGATTGCGTGCAACACCGCCTCGACGATCGCGCTCCAGCATGTGCGCGCCGCCCTGGACGTGCCGATCGTCGGAACGGTGCCGGCGATCAAGCCCGCCGCCGAGCAGAGCCGCACGCGCGTGATCGGGGTGCTGGGTACTAAGGCGACGGTGCGCCAGCCTTATGTCGATGATCTCGCCCGACGCTTCGGCGACGACTGCACGGTGCTGCGTTATGGCTCGGCGGCGCTGGTCGAGATCGCGGAAGCCAAGCTGGGGGGGCACAATCCCGATCCGGAGCGGCTGCGTGCCGAACTCGACGGCTTGTTCATGCAGGCCCAAGGCGACCGGCTGGACATGATCGTCAACGCGTGCACGCACTTCCCGCTGCTGGAGGACGAAATGGCAGCAGTCGCGCCGCATCGGGTGACGTTCGTCGATGGCGGTCCGGGCATTGCCCGCCGCGTCCAGCATTTGTTGGAAGGCCAGACCTGGCCGGACGAGCACGCCTCCGGGCGCGCCGTGTTCACGAAGCGCACAGCGCATACCGACGCGCTCGCGCCCGCGCTGGCACGGTTCGGGCTCAGCGCGACGGAGTCGCTCTAAGCAGCCGTTGGCAGCATGACGAGGTTTTGGAGCATCGTGGCATAGCGTTCCGCCATATCAAGGTGCACGCGGCGCGCGATCGAGCCTTTTGCCCGCTCCGCCCGCAACCGCTCTTCACGCTCTCGGCGAGTGAAATAATCGAAGTCATGGCTCGTCATGGCTACGCTCCATTTCAAGCGGGAGAACACTGTCTCTCGGCCGCAAACTTGCTTGAAGCAGCGAGTCGTCTGCGATGGCATTTCCATAGCATTTCCACGCTCCGGAGTCTTGACTGGGATCAACTTTAGCGACGCCAGCGCCGAATTGGGCGGGACGGGGGCCCGGGACAAACGGAACGATCGCCGTGATCGAATTTGGAAATCGCGCGAGACTGGAAACCCGTCGATTTTGAGGGTATTGCCCCCTGCCATGCAAAGCACTGACAGCGCCGTGCCCGCCGTCGATTATTCGCGGGTCTTCAATCAGGCGATTGATCGACTTCATGCCGAGGGGCGCTACCGCGTGTTCATCGACATCCTGCGCAACAAGGGCATGTTCCCCAACGCGCGCTGCTTTGCCGGCCATAACGGACCCAAGCCGATCACGGTCTGGTGCTCGAACGATTATCTCGCCATGGGGCAGCACCCCAAGGTCGTCGCCGCGATGGAGGAAGCACTCCACGATGTCGGCGCGGGCTCGGGCGGCACGCGCAACATCGGCGGCAACACCCACTACCACATCGAACTCGAGCACGAACTTGCCGATCTGCACGGCAAGGAAGGCGCGCTGCTTTTCACCTCCGGCTATGTCTCGAACGAAGCGACGCTGTCGACCCTCGCCAAGATCATGCCGGGATGCATCATCTATTCGGACGAGCTCAACCACGCGTCGATGATCGCGGGCATCCGCAATGCGGGCTGTGAAAAGCGCGTGTTCCGCCACAACGACCTGGCACATCTCGAAGAACTGCTCGCCGCCGACGATCCCAGCGTTCCCAAGCTGATCGCGTTCGAGAGCGTCTATTCGATGGACGCCGACATCGCGCCGATCGCCGAAATCTGCGACCTGGCCGACAAGTATAATGCGCTGACCTATTTGGACGAAGTCCATGCCGTTGGCATGTACGGTGCGCGCGGTGGCGGCATTTCGGAGCGCGAGGACGTGGCGCACCGGCTGACGATCATCGAAGGAACGCTGGGCAAGGCGTTCGGGGTGATGGGTGGGTACATCACCGCCGATCAAGTGATCATCGACGTTATCCGCAGCTATGCGCCAGGCTTCATCTTCACGACTTCGCTGTCGCCGGTGCTGGTCGCCGGCGCACTCGCCAGCGTCAAGCACCTCAAGGCATCGCGCGCCGAGCGCGACGGCCAGCAGGCTGCGGCGGAGCAGCTCAAGGCGCTGATGGCTGATGCCGGGCTGCCGGTGATGCAGTCGACCACGCACATCGTGCCGCTGATGGTTGGCGATCCGGTAAAGGCGAAGAAAATCAGCGACGTCTTGCTCGCCGAGTATGGCGTGTACGTCCAGCCGATCAACTACCCCACTGTACCGCGCGGGACCGAGCGGCTGCGTTTCACGCCGGGCCCCGCCCACAATGAAGCGATGATGCGCGAGTTGGTCGATGCGCTGGTCGAAATCTGGGGCCGGCTGGAGCTGCGCCGGGCGGCATGAGCGACGTCGGCCCTGATGCTGACGGGTGGCTGTTCCTGACCAGCGCGGCGGGCGAGACCCCGATCATCGCGCGGGTGCGTGCCCAGCCGCCGAGCGAAGTGGAGCGGGAGGAGAACCCCGATCTGGTGGTGATCCGCTGGCCGTTCGAAGCTGAAGCTGGCGCCTTCCCCGGCGAAGACCTGCTCGCCGAGATGACGGCGTTCGAGGAACAGCTTTTCGCCGCGATGGATCATGACGGCTGGGGCACCGGCGTTGCGGTGATTACGGCCAATGGCGCGCGGGAATGGCGCATCTACACGCAGGATTTCGAACGCTTTCAGGAAGGGCTCAACGAAGCGCTCGCGGGTGCCGCGCCCTATCCGCTCGAGTTCGCGACGTTCGAAGATCCGGACTGGACCGCCTATACCGAGCTGACGCGCGGCACTGCATAACCGCGCCGCGGGCCTTGCTTCACCCCTGCCGCAGCGCTCCCGCCCAGGCATAGCCGCGCAACAGCGGAGTCAACTCTGCGCGCAGTTGATGCTTCGCGGCGACTCGCTCCAGCACCTCCGGCAAGTCGCGGCGAGGATAGACATGAAAGTCGTTGAGCGACTTGAAGTGCAGGCGCCGCGCGACCGCCGGCAACCGCTCATATTGGCCGAAGTCGATGACGTGCAGGCTCCCGCCCGGCGCCAGCACTCGCGCGCCCTGTTCGATGGCCGCGATCCAGGGTGGGATCATCGACAAGGTGTAACTCATGAACACCCGGTCGACCTGCGGGATGCCGAACAGCGCGCCCAGGTCGAAATCGCCGGCATCGCCCTGCGCCAGCGTGATGCGGTCGCTTAGCCGGTGGCGCGCCACCGAAGCGCGCGCGGTTTGCAGCATCGCCTCGCTGATGTCGAAGCCGAAGAAACGTGCCTCCGGCCAGCGTTTCGCTGCGACGATTAGGTTGCGCGCGGTGCCGCAGCCGATCTCCAGCACCGTTCCGCCGGGGGGTGGCGCCAGCTGGCGGATCAATCGATCGCGGCCGAAGAGATAGAATTTCCGCGTGAAGTCGTAGATGTGGCGATGGAAGCCATAGGTCGTTTCCATCAGCCCCTTCTGGTCGGCAGCCGCTCCTGCGCCGCTCATGCGTGCGGCTTCAGCGTCCAGAGATGCGTCGCGCCGTACACCGCCGAACGATCGCGCCGGGTCCAGTCGTCGCGTAGCGCCTGAGGCGCATAGTCCCACTGACCGAGCAGCGTGTCGGGGATATGCCCTTGGACCACGTCGGGCGCGGCAGCGGTGCGATAGAGCACCCGCGCGCCCGGCTTGGCGGTGCGGGTGATCGCAGTCCACAGCCGGGTCAGCTGCGCGTCGGTCATCCAATCCTGCGCGTCGAGCAGGATATAGCGGTCGAGCGACTGGGCCGGCATCGATTCGAGATACTCGGCCATGTTCTGGTGACGGATCTCGACGCGCGATGCGCGGTCGCGCACCGTCTCGAAATTCCTGGCCTGAAGATAAGGCGGCAGCGGCGCCTCGGGCTCCTCGCCATAGCTGCGGCCGAACGCCTGCCAGGCGTAATAATTGTCTTTCAAATCGAAGTCGCAGGCGAGCTTGCGCAGCCGGTTCTTGAGCGCGCCGGTGATCCCGGCCTGGTCGTCGGCCTTGAGCAAGTCATACTGCGCCGGCGGAATGCCGAACCCGAACAGTGCCGCTGGTTGATCGACCAACCAGCGCAGGAACTTCCTGTCGAAAATCGGCGCGAGCTTGGCGTCGAAGATCGCCCGCTGCTCCTCGATGCTGCGCGCATGGAGGATCTCCTTAGGATCGATGCCATAGCGGCGCGCGAGCCAATGCACGAAGCCGATCAGCTTGCCGAGCAGCCCCTGCTTGTAGAAGCCGGTCTTGAACCCTTCGATCCGGCGCACCCCGGTGGCGGAGCGATGCTCCCAATAGGCGCGGGTCGCATCGTCGAGATGTGGGCGGAGATAGCGCCAATAGGCCTGGACGTTTTCAGCCTTGTCGGCCTGCCCGAAGAAGCGGTGGAACGCGGCATAATCCGGCAGGTGCCGCGCGGCGGCCTGCTTCAGCTTGTTGAGCGCCACGTGCGCGGGGTTGAGGTCCACCGCGGTGATCGCCTTGGGGTTGGCGGTCAGGTAGGAGAAGACATTGCACCCGCCCGAGGCGATGGTGACGACATGGCTGTCGGGCGTAATTGCCAGTGCCTCCATGTCGATGTCGGGATCTTCCCAGATCTGCGCATAGACCAGGCCACGAAAGGCGAAGGTGAAGGCGCGCTCGAGCAGCCCTTCCTTGCTCAGATGTTCGTGACGATGCACCGCGCCGCGGACGGCGCCGTTCTTGGGTGATTTGGCCGCAATACCCATCAGGCTTCCCCGCAAGGACGCTCCACGCACCGGAGCGCTTGGAAGCCGTGCTTAGCGGGCGGGTATGACGATCCGGCGTCCTGCCGTTTACAGATCGGTGTCGCGGAGCGATCATGCCGCTCCGCGACTTGGCCGATCAGCGGGTTTCGTTCTCGATCGAATCGCCAACGCGGTCGGCACGCTGGCCGACATCGTCCGCCGCGTTGCTCAGCTCGTCGCCCGCATCGTCGGCGACGTTGCCGATCGTCGCACCGGCATCGGCGGCCGCGTTCTGCGCCACATCGCTGGCGTCGGACGCGACGTTCTCGATCGCGTCGCCTGCGCGGTCGAGCGAGTTCTGCAGGTTATCGTCCGACGATTGCGAGCATGCCCCCAGGATCAGCAGCGCGGGGGCGAGGGCGAAAATCTGTTTGCGCATGTATCTCTCCAACTAGCCAGGACGGCCACTCCGGCGTAGGAGCGCGCGCATGTCGCGCCGCATCGCCATCGCCTCGGATCATGCCGCCTTTGCCATGAAGGCAGAACTCGCGGAATGGTTGCGTAACGAAGCATGGACGGTGTCCGATCTCGGACCTAGCAGCACCGATAGCGTCGATTATCCTGACTATGGCTATGCCCTCGCGCGTGCGATCGCCGCCGGTGAAGCCGATTTCGGCGTCGCGCTTTGCGGATCGGGCATCGGCATCTCGATCGCCGTCAACCGCGTGCCCGCCGCGCGCTGCGCCCTGGTGTCGGAGCCGCTGTCCGCGTCGCTCGCCCGCCAGCACAACGACGCCAACGTCATCGCGCTCGGCGCCCGCCTGACGGGGATCGAGATGGCCAAGGCGTGCATCTCCGCTTTTCTGTCCACCGACTTTCTTGGCGACCGTCACCAGCGTCGCGTCGAGAAGCTGAGCAACCCGCAAGGAGCCTGACCATGAGCACCAACCCGCAAACGGCAGGGCTCCAGCCCGACGGTTTCTTCACCAAGACGCTCGCCGATGTGGACCCCGCGGTATTCGCCGGCGTCCGGCACGAGCTTGAGCGTGAACAGTATCAGATCGAGCTGATCGCGTCGGAGAACATCGTCTCCAAGGCGGTGCTCGAAGCCCAGGGCAGCGTGTTCACCAACAAATATGCCGAGGGGTATCCCGGCAAGCGTTACTATCAGGGCTGCCACCCCTCCGACGAAGTCGAGCAGCTGGCGATCGATCGCGCCAAGCAGTTGTTCGGTTGCGGCTTCGTCAACGTTCAGCCGCATTCGGGCGCGCAGGCGAACGGCGCAGTGATGCTGGCGCTCGCCAAGCCCGGCGACACGATCCTCGGCCTCAGCCTCGACGCCGGCGGCCACCTGACCCACGGCGCGCGCGCGGCGATGAGCGGCAAGTGGTTCAACGCGGTCCAATATGGTGTGCGCGAGGAAGATCATCTGATCGACTTCGACCAGGTCGAGGCGCTCGCCAAGGAACATAGCCCCAAGATCCTGATCGCCGGCGGCTCGGCCTATCCGCGCCACATCGACTTTGCCCGCTTCCGCGCGATCGCCGATGAAGTCGGCGCGATCTTCATGGTCGACATGGCACACTTCGCCGGTCTGGTCGCGGGGGGCGTCCACCCGACACCGTTCGGCCACGCCCATGTGGTGACCACCACCACGCACAAGACGCTGCGCGGCCCGCGCGGCGGCATGATCCTGACCGATGACGAGGCGATCGCGAAGAAGATCAACTCGGCCGTCTTCCCGGGCCTTCAGGGCGGCCCGCTGATGCACGTGATCGCCGCCAAGGCCGTGGCTTTCGGCGAAGCGCTCCAGCCGGACTTCAAGAGCTACGCCGCCGCAGTCGTCGAGAACGCAAAGGTGCTTGCCGCCACCCTCAAGGAGCGCGGCGCTAACCTGGTCTCGGGCGGCACCGACACGCACCTCGCGCTGGTCGACCTGACCCCACTGGGCGTCACCGGCCGCGATGCCGACGAGGCGCTCGAACGCGCGGGCATCACTTGCAACAAGAACGGCATCCCCAACGATCCGCTGCCCCCGGTCAAGACCAGCGGCATCCGCGTCGGCTCGCCAGCCGGCACCACCCGCGGCTTCGGCACGGGCGAGTTCCGCGAGATCGGCAACATGGTCGCCGACGTGCTCGACGGCCTGCGCACCAAGGGTGAAGCCGGCGATGCCGCGGTCGAGGCCGATGTGAAGGCCCGCGTCCGCACGCTCTGCGAACGCTTCCCCATCTATCCGGAGATGTAATTGCGCTGCCCCTTCTGCGCCAATGAAGACAGCCAGGTAAAGGATAGCCGCCCCACCGAAGACGGGGCGGCGATCCGCCGGCGGCGCCAGTGCGAGGCGTGTGCGGCGCGCTTCACCACGTTCGAGCGCATCCAGCTGCGCGACCTGACCGTGCTCAAAAGCGGGGAGCGGCGCGAGCCGTTCGAGCGCGACAAGCTGCTGCGCTCGGTCTCCACCGCCTGCCGCAAGCGGCCGATCACCGCGGTGCAGATCGAGAAGCTGGTATCCGGCATCCAGCGCCAGCTCGAGACCCAGGGCGATACCGACATCCCGTCGCAGCGCATCGGCGAAATGGTGATGGAAGGGCTCAAGGGCCTGGATTCGGTCGCTTATATCCGTTTCGCCAGCGTCTATAAGGACTTCCGCGAAGCCAGGGACTTCGAGGAATTCGCCGGCAGCGTGAACGAAGTCGCCAAGCCATGAACCCGGTCATCGTCCTGGTCCGCCCGCAATTGGGCGAGAATATCGGCAAGGCCGCGCGCGCCATGCTCAACTTCGGCCTCACCGAGATGCGGCTGGTCAGCCCGCGCGACGGCTGGCCCAACCCCAGCGCCGGCCCTGCCGCAAGCGGCGCCGACATCGTGCTGGAAAAGGCGCAGGTGTTCGAAACCGTCGCAGACGCAGTGGCCGACTGCGCCCATGTCTATGCCACCACGGTACGCAAGCGCGGCGTCACCAAGCCGGTGGTGACGCCCGAAGTCGCCGCCAGCGACATCCGCGCCGGGCGGGGCCGGGCGGCGATCCTGTTCGGCCCCGAACGCTCAGGGCTTGAAACGGATGACGTCGCGCTCGCACGCACGATCATCACCGTGCCGATCAACCCCGAATTCGGATCGCTCAACCTCGCCCAGGCGGTGATCCTCGTAGCCTATGAATGGTCCAAGGGCGCCGCGCTCGAAAGCCCGCCGATGACCGACCTGGATCCACCTGCATCGCAGGAAGAGCTGGAAGGCATGATCGGCCATCTCGACGCGATGCTCGAGGATAGCGGCTATTACTTTCCGCCCGACCGAGTCCCCACCACGCGCCGCACGCTGCGGACGATGCTGACCAAGCCGGGCTGGTCGAGCCAGGAAATGCGAACGTTCCGGGGCGTGCTGTCGGCGCTCAACGGCAGGAAACGCCATCGAAGCACCGGCGACGCCGAATAGTTCGATTCCAGTTTGCCCGCCGGGCGGAAACTGTATGATGCACAGCTTCTGTACTTGTGGGAGTCTGCCGATGCGTCCCTTTCTGCCCGCTATATTGCTGATCGTTGCTTCACCAGCGCTCGCGCAACAGAACGATGCACCTTCCAGCCCGAAGCCCGGAACGGCGGAAAAGAAGATTTGCAGGCAAGTCCAACCTACCGGATCGCGCATGCCCAAGCGGACGTGCCACACCAAGTCGGAATGGGCGACGATCGACGCGAACAACGCCACCGACGCCAGCAGGGTGCAGGCCTATCAACGCGACCGCGGCGGGAACTGAACGGCTGCGGTTGCCGCCTGGTCGTTAACTGCACCAACGGTTCGCAAAGCAGCCCGGCTCAGCGGGCGGCGCTGCGCCGGTCAAAGCGATCAAGCTCATAGGCGATCGATGCTTCGACCAGGTTCTCCCACAGCTGCGCCACGGCGGCTTCGGGTATACCTGCCGCCCGCGCCTCGCTGACGGCATTGTCGATCACTTGGCGCTTGCGGGCCTCGTCGCGCACCATGTCCCGCTCCGGCTTGATGCGCGCCGCCGCGTCCATATAGCCGAAGCGCCGCTTGAGCAGCGCGACCAGTTCGCGGTCCACCGCGTCGACTCCCGCGCGAACTTGGGTCATCGTCTGACAGGCTTGCGGATCGCGGATCTCGTGCATCGGCGCTCCATGCCGACCCCTACGGGCGCTGTCCAGCTTGACTCGGCGGACCCCCGCCGCTAACGGCCACCGCTTCGCAATGGCCCTGCACCCCGGTGAAGCGGTGGCCCTGCCCTCCTTGTGAGATCAGCAGGCGAAGACCGGGACCAACGTTGTTAGCATTTGCCAAGGATTGAATATGTCGAAGCGCCACAGCGCCAAGCACAAGCTCGATCGCCGTCTCGGCGAGAACATCTGGGGCCGGCCCAAGAGCCCGGTCAACAAGCGCGAATACGGTCCCGGCCAGCACGGCCAGCGCCGCAAGGGCAAGATGTCGGACTTCGGCATCCAGCTGCGCGCCAAGCAGAAGCTCAAGGGCTATTACGGCGACATCACCGAGAAGCAGTTCAAGAAGACCTATGAGGAAGCGTCGCGCCTGAAGGGCGATACCGGCCAGAACCTGATCGGCCTGCTCGAGCAGCGCCTCGACATGATCGTCTACCGCGCCAAGTTCGCGCCGACGATCTGGTCGGCCCGGCAGATCGTCAACCACGGCCACGTGTTGGTCGATGGCGAGAAGTGCAACATCGGTTCGCGCCGCATCAAGCCCGGCCAGACCGTGTCGCTCTCGTCCAAGGCCCAGGAAATGGCGCTGGTGATGGAAGCGCAGGCCCTGTCCGAGCGCGATGTTCCGGAATATGTCGCACCCGACGGCGCCGCCAAGATCACCTTCAACCGCGTACCGACCCTCGACGAGGTTCCCTACCCGGTGAAGATGGAGCCGAACTTGGTCGTCGAGTTCTACTCGCGCTAAGTCTCGGGCGTCAGCCGAAACAATGGAGGGCGGTCCCGCGGGGCCGCCCTTTTTGCTTGGCAAGGCTTAGCGCGGCAGCGCCAGAGCCGGCGAATAAGCAAACGTTGCGCATGCCGTGCTTGGCGGAGAGCCCCCGCATATGCTCTCGGTGCGCTGCTGTGGCGGTCCCCTCAGCGGGAAATCGGCTGGTAATGTTGGATTTGCCCTGCTCTCATCCTTTTCATGCCCGTTCGACCTCCTTCTGCCCGCCGCACGAACCTGCGCCAGACCGCAACTTCCTCAACTTCACCAGCGGCGGAATGCCTCGAAAGCGGCCGGAATCCTCGGATTGTTCAACCAACCAAAAGGTTGGTTGTCGGCGCACCCCTCCGGCCCCGCGCTGATTCGCAAGTTCGCCCCGGCACCGGCTCTTCCCTCCGTCTTCTCCGCCTGTCAGACTGCCGCCTCTCACCTTCGTCAGGAGCCTGCATGCGCCTTGCCGCTTCCGCCCTTGCCCTTCTTTTCGCCGGCACGGCCGCTTCGGCGCAGACCGCGCCGGCCATTTCGCTCGACACGCTCAAGACCGTCACCAGGACGCTCTCGTCGGACGAATATGAAGGCCGCGCGCCTGCCACTGCGGGTGAAGACAAGACCGTGCGCTACCTGGTCGAGCGCTTCCAGAAGGCAGGGCTCAAGCCCGGCAACAAGGGCAGCTGGGTGCAAGACGTGCCGCTGGTCGAAATCACCGGCAGCAACGTCCAGCCGCTCACCTTCACCGGCGGGAAAACACCGGTCAGCCTCGACTATCGCAAGGACATGGTGATCGCGACCTATCAGGTGACGCCGCGCACCGACGTGAAGAACAGCGACGTCATGTTCGTCGGCTATGGCATCAACGCGCCTGAGCGCGGCTGGAACGACTATGCCGGCATCGACGTGAAGGGAAAGACGGTCGTCATCCTGATCAACGATCCCGACTGGCAGATCCAAGGGCTGGACGGCCCGTTCGGCGGTCGCGCCATGACCTATTACGGACGTTGGACTTACAAATTCGAAGAGGCTGCGCGCCAGGGTGCCGCCGCCGCGATCATCGTCCACGATACCGAACCCGCCGCCTACGGTTGGGGCGTGGTCCAGTCGAGCTGGACCGGCCCGCAGTTGGAACAGGATACCCCGGGCAACCACATGGACCAGTCCAAGGCGATCGGCTGGATCCAACAGGACGCGGCCAAGGCGCTGTTCGCCAGCGCGGGGAAGGACTATCCGGCGCTGATCGAAGCAGCCAAGCACAAGGGCTTCAAGGCGGTACCGCTGGGCGTGAAGGCCTCGCTCGGCTTCGACAATACGATCCGCCGACAGGCGTCGAAGAACGTCGTCGGCATCCTGCCCGGAACCGCTAAGCCCGACGAGGTCGTGCTCTACTCCGCGCATTGGGATCATCTGGGCCGCTGCGACGCAGTGAACGGTGACGACATCTGCAACGGTGCGCTCGACAACGCGTCGGGCACCGCCGGGCTGGTAGCGCTGGCTGAAGCGCAGGTGAAGGCGGGCCCAGCCAGGCGATCAATGGTGTTCCTGGCGGTAACGGGTGAAGAATCCGGTCTGCTCGGCTCCAAATTCTATGCCGAGAACCCGGTCTATCCGCTCGCAAAGACGGTGGGCGGCGTGAACATGGACGGCGTCAACAATATTGGCCGGGCCAGGGATTTCGTGCTGATCGGCGTCGGCAAGTCCGAGCTGGAGGATCTGGTGAAGCCGATCGTCGCGGCGCAGGGCCGCGTGATCGTCGCCGAGCCGACGCCCGAAAAGGGCTCCTATTACCGTTCGGACCATTTCAGCATGGCCAAGCTCGGCGTGCCGATGCTGTATGGCGAAAGCGGCGAGGACCTGCGCGTCGGCGGCAAGGAAGCGGGGCGCAAGGCGTCCGAGTCCTATATCGAGCTGCGCTATCACAAGCCGCAGGACGAATATTCCGACAGCTGGAACTGGGACGGCGCATTGGAGGATCTGGGGATCTTCTACACGCTGGGCCGCCAACTGGCGGAAGGCAGCACCTGGCCGAATTGGTACCCCGATGCCGAATTCCGCGCCGTACGCGACAAGAGCCGGGCAAGCGTGAAGTGACTTCGATCCTCCCCGGCACGGGGAGGAATCGAACGCCACCCCTCCCCTTCCCCCCTTCAACCCACTACATGGCGCGCCATGACTCTCCGTCCCCCCGCCGAATGGGCGCCGCACGACGCCGTATGGATCGGCTTTCCCAGCCACGCCGAGCTGTGGCTTGAGGATCTGGAACCCGCCCAGGCCGAAGTCGCCGCCTTCGCCAACGCCGTCCATGCCGATGGCCGCGGCGAGCGGGTCATCCTGGTCGCCGCCGATGATCGGGCCGCACAGGCCGCGCAGCGCCTCGCGCCGCATGCCGAGGTGGTGGTCGAACCGTTCGGCGACATTTGGCTGCGCGACACCGCCGCAATCCTCGACGGCAGCGGCACCGCGCACGACTTCGACTTCAACTATTGGGGCGGCAAGTACGACCTGCCCGGCGATGAGGACATCGGCGCACGCCTGGCGGCGCGTGCCCAGCTCAAGGCCGAGCGCCATGGCTGGATCCTCGAAGGGGGTGCGATCGACGGGGACGGTACCGGTCGGCTGGTGACGACCGAACAGTGCCTGCTCAACCCAAACCGCAATCCCGGCCTCAGCCGCGAGGACATCGAGGCGCGGCTCAAGGCCGATCTCGGCTACACCTCGATCCTGTGGCTTGGCGAGGGACTGGCCAACGATCACACCGACGGCCATGTCGACAATCTGGCCCGTTTTGTCGGTGAGAACCGGCTTCTGGTGCCGCAGGGCACGCAGGACGATCCCAACACTGTCATCTATGAGGACGCCGCCGCCCGCGCCGAGGCAGCCGGGACCGAAGTGGTCCGCTTCCCCTCCCCCGGCCGTGTGCTGGACGAGGATGGCGAGATCATCCCGGCGAGCTACATGAACTTCTACATCGGCAACGCCGTCGTGGTGGCGCCGGTCTATGGCCAGCCGAATGACCAGCCCGCGCTCGATGCGCTGGCGGCACTGTTCCCCGGCCGCGACATCGTCGGCGTACGCGCCGACCATATCTTGACCGGTGGCGGCAGCGTGCATTGCATCAGCCAGCAACTGCCCCGGCTCTGAAGGACGACCAGATGACCCAGATCACCGTCGGCGCGCTGCAGCTCGCCTTTACCAACGACATCGACGCCAACATCAAGGCAGTAAGCGAAATGGTGCGCGAGGCCGCCGGCCGCGGCGCGCAGGTCGTGCTGCCGCCCGAATTGTTCGAAGGCGAGTATTTCTGCCGGGTCGAGGACGAAGGCCTTTTTTCCAATGCCAAGCCGGTCGATGAACACAAGGCGGTGCTGGCGATGCAGGCGCTCGCCGCCGAGCTGAACATTCACATCCCGACCAGCTTCTTCGAAGCCGATGGCCCGCACCATTATAACAGCCTGGCGATGATCGGCCCGGATGGAAAGGTCGCGGGCGTGTACCGCAAGAGCCACATTCCCGATGGCCCGGGCTATGAGGAAAAGTTCTATTTCCGCCCCGGCAATACCGGGTTCAAGGTGTGGAACGGCCCGGGCGCAAAGCTGGGCGTCGGGGTGTGCTGGGACCAATGGTATCCCGAAACCGCCCGCGCGATGATGCTGATGGGTGCCGAAGTCCTGTTCTACCCCACTGCGATCGGCTCGGAACCGCATGACACCAGCCTCGACACCGCACGGCTGTGGCGCCGTGCGATGGTCGGGCATGCGGTTTCCAACGTCGTGCCGGTGGTCGCTGCCAACCGCGTCGGCACCGAACATGACCAGACCTTCTACGGCACCAGCTTCATCACCGACGAGCGGGGCGACATTCTGGCCGAGCTCGACCGCGAGGAGACCGGCATCATCACCGCTACGCTGGACCTCGATCGGGTGAAGCGTCACCGCGCCGCCTTCGGCTTCTTCCGCGATCGCCGGCCGGAGCTGTACGGCAGGCTGGTTGCCGACATCTGAGCCGGGGAGTGGCTGCCGCACGCTATGTGATCGCGCTGGGTTCCAACCGGCGGGGACGGCATGGCAGCCCGGAACGCGAGCTTGCCGCCGCATTGGTGGCGGTTGGCGGGGTCCAAGCGGTGTCACCGGTCCTGCGAACCGCGCCACTGGGGCCCTCGAAGCGCCGCTACGCCAATGCCGCGGCCGTGATAGAAAGCGACGAGGCTCCTCCCGCCCTGCTGCGCCGGCTCAAGGCGATCGAACGACGCTTCGGCCGGCGGCGGGGACAAATGTGGAGCAGCCGAGTGATCGATCTCGACATCGTGCTGTGGTCGGGCGGTGCTTGGTCGAGCGACGGACTGACGGTGCCGCATGCCGCGTTTCGGCAGCGGCGCTTCGTACTCGATCCGCTGCTGCGGATCGTTCCTCGCTGGCGCGACCCCCTGACCGGACGAACGGTCCGGCAACTCGCAACCCGGTTGACCCGCTCGGTTCCGATGCCTAGGTGCGACGATGTGGGTCCGTAGCTCAGTCGGTAGAGCAAGCGACTTTTAATCGAGAGGTCATGGGTTCGAATCCCATCGGACCCACCACTCGAAATGTGACGCCCAGCTAAGTCTGGGCCAATTCCCACTTAAGGTTGGGCCAAGCTCACGTCACTGCTTCAGTGAGGCGGGCCAAGTCTCCTCCGGTCGATCTCAGCCCGATTCGTGACCTCGGGCCTCATTCCCGCACTGCGGCGGCAAAGAAGCCTTAGGCGAGATAGGCGCCGAGTAGTTCGGTGCGGTGACGCTCTGCCCGAGTGATGTAGCGCCACCCAAAAGATTGCGAGTTTGCCCCCTAAAGCTTGCCAACGTCCCCCCATAAGCTTGCGGACTCCTAGTACGCTGATTCTTCCGGGATGAATGAGCTTACGGTGCGATATCAGTACAAGACGGGCACCGAGAAGAAGGTGAAGTCGCTCGAGCTTCCCCTCGCCAATCCTATCCTGCTTGCTGCCAAGATGAAACATGCAGGCAGTCACACCTGCATGTGAAAAGGATTACCCGCTAAGTCTTGAATCCTACAGTATGGATCGCTTTTGGCACGGCAGCGCGCCGAAATGATTTTTCATTATTCCGTAGAGGGAGACCTCCGTGATCTCGCTCCCCTGACCAACCTCGTCCTTGTCGATGAGCCTGAGTTTCCGAGCGGCAGCCACAAGTGCCGAGTGGCTCTGATCCGCCAAGGCAAGGCGTTCCCGCGCGGAGAGCGCGATTTGGGCGATGTTGTCCCATAGATAGCTCTGGAACCGACTGCCGAGCCATTTCCCGTCCTCGAAGTCGTTGACTAAGCTCAGGACACGCTTGTTCAACATCACCTTCAACTGGGCGACATTCATGATCTTCGACAGTGAGACGTCTATGATCGTCTCGAATGCGATCCTGCTCATCCGGCAGAACGCCTCTGAACAGATCGAACGAAGACAATGAAGCGCCTGTCTAAAGGATCGACCACCTGCTGCATCAAGAAAATCGCCAGCCCCAATCTTCTGTTCTCCGGCTCCCAATAAAAAGACGGGGTGTCAAGCATACTAGGTGCGGCCACTTGCATCGCACTTCCTCATCGATGTCGTCCAAAAATTTCGCGGGAGGTGCTGCTCTGGAACAGACACGGACACACGATGGGTCAAGCTTCGGCTGCGGGGAATTCGAGTTCGAATAGCCGTTCGGAGGATCGCCGCCACTGCAAGCCATGATGTTCCCGCCGGGGCTTAAACGATCGATCGCCAAAGTTGGAAAGCGAAGCGGGCGGCCTGAGTAGCGGCTTCTAGGTCAGCGCCAGTGCGAAGCGGGCGGCAGCTCTCGACCAGCTCAAGACATTCAGCGCCGTTGATGTGAGCGGCGGCTCTTGCTGAAACCCGCCATTCGGGTCACGCAAATCAGCCGGTCGGCTTTGCGCCAATTGCTGCCCTTCTAGACGCCTTCTCTGCTTCCCATAACCTGCCGTTCATTCAGGTTGAGATTCACGGGTCCTACGTCAACGTCTGGGTGGGGGAGCTGACCGTTTGCATCCAGGAAAGGATACCGCAAAGCGGAAATGCCTCATCCTCGCGGACTAAGTTCGAGATGTGCAGCCTAATGCGGTCGACGTCAGGGTTCCAGACCGCGGCATCTAAGGGCTAGGCCGACACTTAACCCGCGGCCTGGTGGGTAAACTGTCTGGCAAGGTGGCCTGCTCGCCAAGCCCGCCACATAACTGCCACGCCGACTAGGAAGCAGATGACCAGAGCTGGCAGGGAGGCCTCGGGTCCGAACGAACCGCCGGTCAGCCACTCCGGATAGCCTGCGCGCGCTGTGCTGTTGGCGATTGCTGGACCGAAATCGCCACCGGATACCGCCGCGCCAAAGATATAGCCTTGCGTGAAATTCCATGCGGCATGTGTACCTATTGACACCCAGAGGCGGCCCGTCAGCGCATAAAAGGCCCCCAGCATGATACCCGCCTCGAGTGCGATGCAGACCGCTGCAAAGACCGTTGCATTCGGATTGGCGATATGGCCGAAGCCGAAAAGGGCAGCGGAGCCGGCGAACGCCACCCACGGCCCGAATGCTCGCCAAACCAGGCGCAGCAGGACGGCGCGGATCATGATCTCCTCCACGACGCCGGATTGAATCGCCTTGCCCGCGGCAATCCAGGCCGGAGCAGCACCCAAAGCGCGGATCTGATAAAGCCCGAACAGCGCCATTATCGCCATAACGGCAGCGAACATGGCGGTGCCGATAAGCAGGCCGGCGGTAAGTTCCGGCAGAAGTGGTCGCAATGCAAGCTCCGAAGGCGCGCGGTTTTCGGCTAGCCGAACTGCAAGGCCATAAATGCCCAATCCCACCAGCGCTCCAATGAGATTTGCCACAAGCCGCGCGTAACCCGCTGTCTTGGGCCAGACACCACTCAGCAGTTCCGACGTGGAAAATGCGGTGAAGGCAACCAGGAAGAACAGCGCCACGGCCCATGCAATGGCTCTCAGCCAGCGCAGCCGCCCAGGATGCAAGACCCTGCGCTCACCGAGCGCGATCGAGTGGATACCCTGTCCATTGGTAAGAACGCGTGAGATCCTGCTCGGCAACGGCAGCGTCGAATGCATGTGATAACCCCCCGGATTTGATTGTTTACTTTGAAGGCGACGTGATCTGGCCTTCGCAGGCAATGCGCTCGCCAAATGAGCGGTGTTCCAGGGCGACGATCGCCTCCGTCAGGATGCCGGTAAGCGGCGCGGTAAGCTCGGCGTCCAATTGGTCTGCAGCGGCGTTGGTCGCCGCCCATTGACGCTCCAGAGCCGGGATCATCCTCTCAGCTTTATCAGTAAGGGCGATGATCCGCTCTCGACCATCCTTGCCCGGCTCCAGGGTGACCAGACCGTCCTTGCTCATCTGCGAGACGGTCTGACTTACCGCCGAGTGACTGACGCCAATCCTGACGGCTACCGCTTTGATCGACGCGGGGCCGGATTGCATTAAAGCGCGCAGAATGGGGGTATAGCGGGGCCGCCAGGTCAGAGCCGATGCGCGGTACGTCGCCTCAACTTCGCCGTCCAGCAGCTCGAGAAGGCGACGTACAAGTGTACCAAGGGTTCGGGAAGACGGAGCCATCGCCAGGATGTATAAGTGCTGTTATGTCTGGTCAAGCTCGGATGCTTGCGCGGTTGCCAAGCGCGATGGGTTCAAGCATGCAGATCGCCTGGCAGGGCCAAGTATCTTGAGAACGGCTACTGGGCCGGTTGTCCGCTGCTCGGCTGCCCTTTCTGCGTCGGCTCATGTCCAGAGTTGGATGTAGCCGCTAACTGCCTTGAAGATGACCGGCCGCTTCCGAGCAGCGCTGCGGCGATGTCGAACGACCGACGTTTGATGGACACCGGACCGGCGGCTTTTGAGGGCCTATTCGGATAGCCGCGATTGGTCGAGTGGAGTCACTAGGCCCTTTCCGCGAGCCGTTCATGAGCGCGCACCCCAATGCCTCCGGTTTACGGTCATGGATCCTGCGTGCTCAATCAATTGAGGTGCCCGGCCTTAGTGGCAAGTCTCTGTAACGTCGCGACGTGGAGCCGGAATGCCTTCGTTCCCCTTCCAGTCGCGCTGATCCAGGTCCGTTGGCGACCATTCACCGTCGCTTTGCGCAGCTCTAAATAGCCCGCCTCACTCAGTTGCGACAAATGCTTGGACAGAACCGAGTCGCTCACGTCCAGCACGTCACGGCCGGTGGCGAATTCGAGCTCTGTCATCTCGGCGAGCAAGGCCATCAGCTGCAGGCGCGCAGGCGGGTGGATCAGTGGGTCTAGCCCGTCAATTGCGCCCCTCGACACCGGCCAACTCCTCCCGATACAGCTGCTCCCAGCGCATGCTGCCTGCGGTGCACACAAGCGCGACGATAACGCCAAACGGCACCGGCGCCCAGGCGATGCCTAGCCGCTGGCGAAGGAACACCGCGATGCCAAGAGCCAGTATCGCCACAAGACCGAGACCGATGGTTAGCCTGCGCGTCGGCCCCGCCCGAGAGCCGCTTACGACGAGCCCGTCGCGGTTGGCGTCGTGGTCGATGACCACCGCGACCGCCAACATGCACAGCACGACACCCAGGATCGGCCAACCGCCGGGCAACGCATAGCTCGCCACCAGCAGCCCCATGAGTAGGCCGGATATGGCGTGCCGGCCCATCGACCAGCGAGCCCTCCGCGCCAATTCTATACGCGCCGCTTGCATTGTTTCCAGCGAGCGGGCCGCTTCCTCTTCGCCGATACGCATCTCTATCCTCGCCATACACAATCTGGAAAGGTGTAACTTGAAGACCTGGAAAGACACAATGGTGCGTCTTCTCTACCAGAGCTCCAATCGCGTAGGTAGCATGGTCGTGTGACGCACATGTGGAATGATCGTATCGACGCCGCTAAAGCCCGGTCATGTTCTCATTCTTTGACCGGCAATATGCCGCCCTCCTATTCGACATGGATGGCACGCTGATCGATTCTTCGGTCGCGGTTGAACGCACTTGGAGAAGTTGGTGCGGGAGGCACGGTATCAACCCGGAGCCGCTGCTTGCCGAATGCCATGGCGTCCAAGACGCCGAGCTAATCCAGCGTTTTGGCGGTGCTGGATTGAGCATCGTGGAGGAAGAGCGATGGCTGCTGGACACAGCGACGGCGGATGTCGAGGGCGTCGTCGCTATCGAAGGTGTTTCCGCCTTTCTCGCGAGGCTTGGATCAACCCCATGGGCCATCGTCACCTCTGCCTCCCGGAAATTAGCGGCAGCCAGGCTTGGGGCCGCTGGGATACCGTTGCCGAAGATTATCATAGCAGCGGAGGATGTCTCGCGTGGGAAGCCTGATCCCGAAGGCTTTCTCAGAGCTGCCCGGGAGTTGGGCGTTGAAATTACGGAGTGTCTGATTTTTGAGGACTCAGCCGCCGGTGTTGCCTCGGCCAGGGCCGCTGGAGGATCTTTAGTGATTGTCGGCGGCCTTGTAGATGCTGAAGCTCACGAAGGGGAGATGGCAAACTATTCAGATGCTTAGGGATACTCGCGCATTCACAGCGCAAGCTGAACGAAGCTGAGATGCAGCGCTAGCTCCAGCGGCATCGGATCCACGCGATCGGCTTCGGCTGCTACGCGCTGACAAGCCCGTTTACAGGAGCCAACCCATGACTTTCTAGGCCTCGTCCAAGCTGCGGATGTCCGACGTAGTTGGAGCTGTGTGAGGACGGCCTTGAGGAAGTGGCCGAGGTGACGCGAGCGACGCTGGTTGTTCAACCCTGCATCGCGGCGGTGGACCCTGTTGAAGTTCGCCTCCAAAGCGCAGCGAGAGCGGCACGCAGGCGTCGCATAGCCGTCGAACGTCAGCCCGTGTTGAGGGCTAGAGAGCGGTGACTCAGCGTCTGACCTGATGGTCAGCGATTTGTGTCGAAGGCTGCGTGAACAATGAAGTCCGCCTTCTGAATCGCTCCCATAGTCTTGGCGACGGAGGTGGGTGGAGTGTAGCATCTCGGGAACCCGAGAAATAGCCGGGGTCCGCCAGAGCCAACGCGATGCGATGCTCTATCATCTGCGCCATCTCGCAGCGAGCAGCATGCAGAGGCCGCTTCCGCAGATCGGCCCCAGCCCCATCAGCGTCACAAGAGCCGTCGTGTCGCCCCTTCGAAAATCGATAGTGTCGAATGCAGCACCTAAACCGAGTGCTCCTGCCGCGAGTCCGAGCTTCATACTGCCGGTGAGCAATCCGAAGCTCCAGCCCTTGCCGCCATTAGTCCGTTCGATCGCGTCCCCGAAGGACGCCCAGATCGCAATAGCCACGCCACCGCTGCCGGCGCCGATCGCGAGGGCTGCTAGCGGGGCAGCCACTGATCCTTCTGCAGCGGTCACCCAGAACATCAATCCCCCCATCAACAGGATTGAACATGCGAGCATGACGATCTCTCGACGCGTGTAGCGGCGGGAAAGCGCTGACCAAGCCGGTTGCGACAACATGGAACCGAGCGGAACACCGGCGCCGAGAAAGGTGCCCCAGAACATGGAGTTGTTCAGATAGTGAATCAGATAGGGCTGTGCTTTGCTGAAGATGGGGATCGTGAGCGCGGTTCCGAAAGCTAGGGCTAGCGGAAGGTGACACCCCCTTGGCAACGGTTCCCAAGCGCTTGTCCGCCCCGCGTCGGCCACTCCAGCCTCGCCTCGCGTGCCGCGGTGCAGGTAGAGAAGCCCAGCGCTGCCCGCGCCGCATATCGAAAGCGCAACTGCAATGGCGAGGAACCAAGGGCCAAGCTGGGACACGTGCGAACCTCCACTTCTGGCGAGCCAAGTGGTTAGCGCAGCGATGACCAAGGCAGCCAACCCGCTCAGGCCGAGGCGCAGCGCCGATACGGAGGTGCGGTCCCGCTGGGTAGTGGTTGCGACGCCAACCATCGCGTTCTGAGCTTGGTCGTAAATGGCATAAGCGCAGCGAAATGCGACGGCGGCGCAGAGAATGAACGCGAATCGCGAAGCTGGCGCGATCCAGCAGTTGAGGAATACCCCCGTCAAAGTGACGGCGCTGACGCATGCGCCTGTCCATTGAAGCGTGGCCGCCCCATGTGCCGTCGAGAGCGCATTCGCGAACGCCAGATCTGTGAGCGGGTCTAGTAGCGCACCGACAAGAAGGCCAATGCCGATCACCCACCCCATCGCCCAGGGGCTCAGCCCAGCAACTTCCGTAAGGTAATAGGCGAATACAATCTCGCTGGCATACCAGATCAGGCTCTTGCCGAAGTGGGCCAAGCCATACACGGCCATTTGCCTCCCGTGCTCATCCGGGCTCAAGACCAGCCTATCGTTGGCGCGCGGAAGATTTGGCATGGACGCAGGCGAATGCACCGCCCGCAAGACGGCAGCATGACTATCAGCGATCTTTGATGCGGCGGTTGAAGTTTATTGCCCCGGCCGACGTTACCCTTCATCCGCAACCTCGCGAGGATGAAAGCGAGGCGGATGACAAGACAGCGGCCGGAGATCAGTCTAACGGCGGAGCAGAAGCGCATTGTCTGGCGCCTTCGCACGGAGGGTCCCACGCCGCGCATCGTGCTGGCGAACGATCTGGGCATCTATTCCGGAGCAATGACGCGGATAACGCGAGAGATGATCGCGATTGGCGTTATCGAGGAAACGTCACCCGACGCCACGCCGCGCGGCAGGCCGGTAGTGCCACTCACCATCTCGGGACGCGCCGGATACGCCGCCGGGGTGACTGCCCATCCCGGCTGGATCGAACTGACGCTCGTGGACTTCGCCGGAACGGTGATCGCGCGAGACGTCGAACCCTTCGACAGTCCCGATCCCGGACCTTTTGCGGATGCGGTGGAGCGACGGTTGCGCGGTCTGGCAATGACTCACGGGCTGATGCGCTCGCGTTTTCTGGGAATCGGCGTAGCCGCGACTGGGCCTATGACGGTGCACGATCCGAACATCCGATGGGCGGTGCCATGGCTGTCCGGATGGCGGCAGGTGGAGCTGGAAAGCTACTTCGCGGATCGGCTTGGCATGAACGTGCGCGTCGAGAATGACGCGTCTCTCGCCGCGCTTGCAGAATATTACCACGGGGAACTGATGCGGAGATGCCGGACCGCACTCGTGTTCTTCCTCGGCCACGGCGTGGGGGGCGGAATCATCTTAGATCGTGCCCTGTTCCGAGGCGCGCATGGCAACGCTGGCGAAGTTGGCATGCTGTTCCCGGGTGACAAGCCACGCCCGTCAGGCATCGACCTTCTTGCCAATCTCCAGCAGGCAGGTGCGAAAATCCATTCTTTGCTTGAGGTCGCCACCGTTCTCGAAACGCATCACGAAGTGGTTGAGGAATGGATCGAGCGGGCGGCCGTTCAACTGGAGGATGCAGTTGCTGCCGGGGTCGCTTGGCTCGACCCAGACACCATCGTCCTTTCTGGCGCGCTGCCTCAACAGATCATGGATCGACTTGGAACACGTCTGGGGCAAGGCAGCTGGGCCCAAGATCATCCGATCACGCCCAAACCCGTTCTTCGCGTCACCCAGCTGGGTAGCTGGGCAGTGGCGGTCGGAGCGGCGCTTCTGCCGATACACGAGATCGCCTGATTTAATTGTTAAAAGAAAACTAAATCTGTCATTTCGGTCTGACAGGGCCTCCTCGGCATTATCCAGGGGGCTTACATGATCACCCATACCTTCAACCGCAATCGCGAATGGCGGACTCAATCTGCCAGAACGCGCACCGTGCTTATGCTCGCAAGCGCATCTGTCTTCGCCATCTCCGCTCCGGCATTCGCGCAGGACGCGCAGGTGCCCACACCTGCAGCGCAGGACGCGCCTTTGCCTGATGCAGCCAACCAGGAGGACGGTGGCGATATCGTTGTCACGGGCGTTCGCGCGAGCCTCAGTAGTGCGCTTAGCACGAAGCGGGACGCGACCGAGTTCGTCGATGCTCTCGTGGCCGAGGACATCGCGAAATTCCCCGACAGCAACTTGGGCGAGGCGCTTCAGCGGATCCCCGGGATCACGGTCGAACCCAACGCTGGAGGCGATCTGGGGTCTTCCGTCGGGGAAGGCGGCACGATCAACGTCCGAGGCTTGCAAGCCAACTTCACGCAGGTTCGCGTGAACGGATTGATCGCCACAAACCCGGGCACCGAGCGGGGTTTCTCGTTCAACGTGCTGGGCTCGGATCTGATCTCTTCGGCCGTCGTCCGCAAGACTCTGACCGCCAAGGATGACGAAGGTGGCCTGGCCGGCACGGTCGACCTTAAAACCTACCATCCGCTGGAGTATAGGGACCGCATTCTTTCAGTTACGGTGCGGGGCAATTATGCCGACCAGTCGGAGAAGCTCAATCCGGCAGCTACGGTGATTTTCGCCGACCAGTTCGCGGATGGCCGCTTCGGCATTGCCGCAGGGATCAGCTATGACTACCGCGACATCGTCGAGAACCGGCAAGGCCACGGTTTCACTCCGCTCATCAATTCCATCGGCGGCAATGCGTCGAAGCTCACACCAACCCAGCGGGATATAGCCAACGCCACGCTGATCCCGCTTGACCCCGCCGTGTTCTTGAACACGCAGGCCCGGCACCGCCTCAACGCCACGCTTTCGCTTCAGGCGATCCCCATCGACGGATTGAAGCTCAGCTTCGACAGCATCTACGCCAAGCTGAACAGCAAGGGTAACAACATCCGTCTCGATTTTCCGATCGAGGGCGCGCCGGCGACACTGGTTCCGGTCGACCTCACGCGGGACGGAGACGTCTTCCGATCCGGCACCTTCCCGGCGTCCAGCCAATTCATGCGCATCATCGACAATCAGATCGAGCGTCGCCAGGAGGTGTATCAGGGGGCATTGTCCGCCGACTGGGAAGTCGATCCAACTCTGACCGTGCACACGCAGCTCGGCTATTCGAACGCGGTCGAGGATTTTTCGCGCTGGAACCAGATAGATCTGCGCAGCGCCTTCACGAACATTTTCTACACCTTCGACGGCACCGGTGTGACCGCCACGCCAGCCCTTGGTGACAAGACGAACCCGGCTCTCTATACCGAGCTCAACCGCATCCGCGACCGGCCGTCTTATGACAGCGACCGGCAACACAGCGCGGATCTCGACTTCATCTGGAAGGTGGGCCTGGGCCCAATAACCTCCATCGAGTTCGGCGGCGGCTACCGCGACAGGACGAAGTCGTTCCGCTCCTATGATGGACGCGCCGCAGGCCTGCCGAGTTCGTCAGTCGCGAACCTGTCCAGCTTCTTGAATTATCGGCCTATCGACATCTCGGGCGATGCCGCCCAAGTCGCACCCGGGGTGATCCAGGTGGTCAACCGCGATCAGCTGATCGGCCAGGTGGCACCCAATGGTTATGCAGTGCCCGAAGTGCTGAGTGCGCACTATGACATCACCGAAGAGGTGGCGTTCAGCTACGCGCTCGCCCGGTTCGCAATCGGCGGGCTTAGCGGCAACGCGGGCATCCGCTTCGTGAGGACCGACCAGACCTCGATCGGGTACCAGGTGGTAGGCGGCGCTACTCTGCCCGCCCGCTTTACAAATCGGTATGCCTACGCACTGCCGAGCGTGCAGCTTCGGTACGATCTAACGCCAACGCTCGTGGCGCGAGCTTCGTTGTTCAAGTCGCTGACCCGACCGGAGCTGGCGAACATACAAACGGGGCGCCGCGTCGACACGTTCAACGGCGGCTCGGGCACCGCCGGGAACACAGAGCTGAACCCCTTCACCGCATTGAACTATGACGCTGGGATCGAGTGGTATTTCGGACGAGATGCGCTCGTGTCCGGATCCTACTTCCGCAAGGAGCTGAGCGGCTTCGTTGAGACCCTCACAGAGCGGGTTACGCTTACCGACCCGGTTGGGACGCCGTACACGATCTTTCTAACACGCCCGATCAACGGCAATCCGGCGGTGATCCAGGGCGTCGAACTTTCTGCCCAGGCTCCGTTCCGTTTCCTGACCGGTAGCCTTCGTAACACCGGCATGCTGCTGAACGCGACCTACACGGACGCATCGGGGAAGTTCGCGGCCGGAGATACCCGCAATCGTGCGCTACCCTTCGTCTCCAAATACAGCTTCAACGTGATCGGATATTACGATGCCGAGCCGTTCAGCCTTCGCCTCGCCTACGCTTGGCGCGACCGATATGTGACCGGCAGCAGCGTGGGCAGTATTGCGACCTCACGCGAACCTTATGGGCAGCTTGACCTGTCAAGCACCTACACCCTGAGAAGAAACCTGTCGGCAACGGCCAATGTCCAGAACCTGACGAACAGGCAGGATATCACCAGCGTAAATCTGCGGCCCGATCTGCAGGCCGGAGTCCGCCAGGTCGGACGCCGCTACAGTCTCAGCGCGACATACAAATTCTAACCCCACCATTTCGCGAACGAAGGACCCTCAAGATGTTTCAACTCATCGGTTGGGCCGCTGCGCTGACGGCGGCCCTGACTGCAGCCACGTCCGGAACGATTGCCGCTGAGCGGACCGACCGCACGACAGCGATACGCGCCAAAATTCTCGATCCTCAGGCAGGCCCGGTGATCATTGCGCATCGTGGCTGCCACAATCCTGCGCCTCGTCACGGCCTGGCGAGCACGCCTGAAAATTCCCTCGCGGCGCTCGAACAGTGCATTGAGATCGGCGTCGACGTCATGGAGACCGACATACGCCGCACCCGCGACGGCTACCTGGTGATCATGCATGATGAAACGGTTGATCGCACTACCAACGGGCATGGTCGCGTTTCGGCAATGACAATTGCGCAGATCAACGGACTGCGTCTGCGTGAGAATGAGGGCGGCGAGGGCGCCGCTCTGACGGACCAGCGCGTCCTGACTCTCGATCAAATGCTGACGCATGCCCGAGGCCGCATCATCCTCAACCTGGACGTCAAAGACGCAATCTTTGGCGAGGTTGCGGCTGCGGTTCGGAGAGCAAACGCCGTCGAGCGGGTGATCGTCAAGGCATACGCGGGGATCGCCAGCCCACCCTTGGCAGATCTAGCACCCTATGATGCCGCGCCCTTCATCGCCATCCTCTCCTCGGCCGACGCAACCGGCGCCGAACTCCCCACGGTTCTAGCACAACAGGGCCGCGCGCGGGTCCGGCCCATCGCTTATGAAGTGCCTCGCATGCCCGTCCGAGCTTTGCCGCCGCTGGCGGCTGCCGCACGATCGGTGAAGGGGCGCCTTTGGGCAAACAGCCTCTGGGAGGGCGCCGTCGAGGGCGTAGGCGGAGACATAGATGCTCTACGCGACCCCGATGCTGTCTGGGGCCGACTGGTTCGTGGCGGCGTAACCATGATCCAAACTGATGAGCCGGAGGCGCTGCGCGCCTACATCAAGCCAAAGGAGCGGTGATGATTTGAGAGGCGCTGACACGTCAGAGCCGTATCCCGAGCCGAGGATTGGATACCCAGCATGGGCTTAACCGAACTTTTGCTATCGATCGCAATCCGATCAGGGGGCATCACATAAAAGGGGCACAGATATACGGTAGCGACGATCATGCTGGCAGTCGGGTGGTCTGACGCAGGGGCCGCAGCTTACCATCTGATGTGCCGGGGCCGGCCCAGAGATAGTCGCCGGTCAGGTTGATGTGCTGCCATCCGAGCGGGGAGAGGTGCTGGAGCAGGGCGGGCGGCACCGGGCGACCCTGCCGATCGAGGTGACGCATGGCGACTTCGAGGTAGGTGGTGTTCCACAGCACGATCGCGCCGGCGACCAGATTGAGCGCGCTGGCGCGGTGTCCCTGGGCTTGCAGGCTGTGGTCGCGGATGCGGCCGGTGCGATGGAAGAAGATCGCGCGCTTGAGAGCGTTCTGCGCCTCGCCCTTGTTCAGCTCGCGCGTGGCCTGGCGTCGTTCCTCGGGACGTTCGATCCAGTCGAGCGTGAACAGCGTGCGCTCGACGCGACCGATTTCGCGTAGCGCCAGCGCCAGACCATTCGCGCGCGGGTAGGAGCCGAGCCGTTCCAGCATCACCGATGCGCTGGTGACGCCGGTGCGGATCGAGGTCGCAAGCCGGATCACGTCCGTCCAGTGATCGGCGATCAGCGCCTCGTCGATCGGCTGTGCCGCGAGCGGAGCGATGTCCGGTCCGGGCCGCATGTCGGCGAACAGGTGCAGGCGTCGGGCGGCGATATTGGGGATGCGTGGCGCGAAGCGGAAGCCGAGCAGGTGGCATAGCGCGAAGACATGATCGGAGACGCCGCCCCCATCGGTATGGTGGCGTTCGATCGCGAGGTCGGCACCGTGATGGAGCAGGCCGTCTAGGACATGCGCCGCTTCGCCGGCACCGGCAGAGATGACCCTGGAATGGAACGGCGCGTAACGGTCGGAGACGTGCGTGTAGAAGGAGACGGCGGGATCGCTGCCCTTGTGCGGGTTGATCGCGCCGGTTGCCTGCGCCCGCCTGTCGAGCGGGAAGTTCTGCCCGTCCGAGCTGGACGCGGTGCCGCTGCCGAACATCGCCGCGAGCGGCATGCGGTGCTGTGCCTCGGCCAGTCTCGCCAGCGCCGTGCCATAGCTATCCTCGCGCAGGTGCCAGGCGGAGAGCCATCCGAGCTGGCGCTGCGTTACCAGCCCGCAGGCTTCGGCCATGCGAGCGTGGCCGAGATTGGTAGCATCGGCGAGAACGGCGGTGAGGATCGCGCGCGGATCGTCATGCGGCCGACCCGTCGTCAGATGGGTGAAGCAGTCGGTGAGGCCGGTCCAGCGATCCACGTCGGCGAGCAGGTCGGTGATCCGGATCGACGGCAGGTGCGCGTAGAGCGGGGCGAGCACGCCTTCCGCTTCGTCGGGCGTGATCGCCCGCAGGGGTGAGATACGCAGACGACCGTTCGCGAGCTGCACGTCCTCCAGCGTATCGGCTGCAATCTTCGCTTCGACCTCTGCCAATCGACGCGCGAGCAACGCCTTGCGTTCGGCCAGCCAGCCCATGGGCGTATCAGCGACGGGCACGGGCAACGGCCCTGCGTCGCGCATCGCGGCGAACACCGGTGCAGGGATGAGCTGTTGTTCGACGGCACGATAGCGTCGGCTGCCCTCGACCCACATGTCGCCGGCGCGCAGCCGATCGCGCAGCTCGGCCAGCACGCAGAACTCGAACGTCCGCCGATCGAGGACGGCGCGGTCGATGCGTCGTCGCCAAGTTGTGCGAAGGAAACCCAGCGCCACGCCGGGTGGCAGCTTGCGCAGGTGACCGCTGCCGAGGTCGCGCATGACGGCGACGGCATGGGCGAGCGGAGCGCAGGCCGGCACCGCGCCGAACGTGAAGGCGGCGACGAACGCCGGCCCGATCTGGCGGAGAATAGGTGCGTTCGAGCGGGCAAGCTCGACCGGATCGAGCGGGTCCGGACGGACGAGGTGGCGTGCTTCCTCAACCTCCGTCGCCAGTGCGTGCCAACCAATGATGCTCTCGACGGCTGCGAGAGGGTCGGCCCTCTCGGCGCGCGCCGTCATGATCGCCTCGCCGAGCTGGGCGAGCAGGCGTATCTTGGTATTGATGGTGCGGCGGTCGCGCTTCAGCGCAGCCTCTTCGCGACGTTCCGCACGTCGGAACAGCTGTCCGAACAGACGCTCGAACATCAGCACGGCATCGTCGGTCAGCGTCACCTGCGTCTCGATCGCGGTGGCGACCAGCACCGCACGCCTGCGTACCGGGTTGAGCGTGGCGAGATGCTGGGCGGTGAGCCGGGCGCCTTCCTGTGACAGGCGACGCAGCCGCTCGGGGTGGATCGCGGCAACGAGCCCTGGATCGAGGTGGATGGCGCGCAGGATCGCCAGACGGTCGAAGATCGCGGCAAAGGTGCGACGCCCCGGCTTGCCTGGCGGCTGACGTACCCACGCCAGCACGCTGGTTGATGTCCGGTCATGCCGGTCCAGCAGCGCATCGAGCCGGTCGCGCTGCATGACGGTGAGGTTCCGGGTAAGCAGGTCGCCGACATGGCGCTCGGCATCGAGCAACGCCTTGCCGACCAACCGCTCGACAGGCGTGATGCCGGGTACGATGATCCGGCGCCGACGCAATTCATCGAGCAGCAGCCTCGCCAACGCCGCGCCATTGGTCGTCGTCAGCGCGGGCGGTAGGAGCCACGCCTGTAGCTCGGTCCGCACCGGCCGGGAGAAGGGCTGGAAGCCGAACACATCGCGCAGCGTGTCGAGCTGCTCGTAGCGGGTCGGACCACGCGCCGCATAGTCAGCCAGCACTTCCGGCGCGATGCCGAGCTGCTCGCCGACGAAGGCGAGCGGGGCGTGGCGAATGACCTCGCCCGGCCGAAGCAGCCGCCCCGGATAGCGCAACCCACATAGCTGGATCGCGAAGCCGAGCCGGTTGTGCGGGCGCCTGCGGCTGACGATGATGCGCAAATCCTCCGCGCTCAGCGTCCAGTGCCGGACCAGCGCGGCTTCGTCCTCTGGCAAGGCGAGGAGGTCGGCGCGCTGCGCCTCTGTCAGGACGGAGCGGCGCGGCAATTGGGATCAGGCCTTGGCGGGGGCGGTCCACCCGATCCGCGCTAGCGTATCAATCAGCGTCGAGCGAGCGACGCCGAAGTTGCGGCACACCGCGGCCTTGCTGGCCCCGCCGTCGAGTGCGGCGGTGATCGCCTCGATCTTCTCTGCATCAATCATCGGCGGCCGGCCGCCCTGCCGTCCCCGACGTTTTGCCGCGGCGAGCCCGGCCATGACCCGCTCGCGGGTCAGCGCGCGTTCGTACTGCGCCAGCGCGCCGAACATCGAGAACAGCAGCTCGCCATGTGGCGTGGTCGTGTCCATCGCCTCGGTCAGCGAGCGGAAGGCAATGCCGCGCTCGCGAAAGTCGGTGATGATTGACAGGAGGTGCGGCAGTGAGCGCCCGAGCCGGTCGAGCTTCCACACCACCAGTGTGTCGCCTTCCTTCAGCCAGGCGAGGCAGGTCTTGAGGCCAGGACGATCGTCGCGTGCGCCCGACGCTCTGTCGGCATGGATGTGGCGCTCATCGACGCCGGCCGCGATCAGCGCGTCGCGCTGGAGATCGACCGATTGCCGATCGTCGGCCGACGACACCCGCATGTACCCCACCAGCATGTGCGACAAACCCTTCCGACCCGGTTTCCGCATGGTAGGGCAAAACGACAGGGTTTGTCGTGCAGTTTTGGCCTACTCTGGCCTCCGGTTCTGACCGGCTCGGCCTGCCCCCTCGGAAATCACCTGTTTGTCGTTGCCGTCACCCCGTCTCCGAGGAAGTCGATGACGACCCGTGCGAATGCTTCGGGCTGATCCAGCATGACGAAGTGAAAGCTGCCGTCGATCCGCTTAAAGCTGACGTGCGGGGTGGAAGCGTAAGCATTGCGGAACGTCGCATCGATATTGGACGCCGGCACGCCGTAGATGGGATCATAGGCATAGACGACCTCCACCGGCGCAGTGATGCGGCCAAGTTCGGGGCGCAGATCGGTGGTCATCAGCTCGTAGGTGGCATCGATCACGGTCTTGCGGTCCGACCTGATTCCCGCCGCGATCAGGGCGGGCCGGACCGCCTCCGTCTTGGCGAGACGGGCGATGGATGCGGATTGCATGGCTTCGGCCTGTGTGGCCGGTGCCGCCAGCATTGCGTTGCGAAACACGGCTGCCTGCGGCTTGACGCTGTCGCTGGTAGCGGCCGGATCGATCAGCAGGCTGTAGAACGGCAGGGCATCGACGATCAGCAAGCGCCCGACCCGATCGGGATAACGCGCACCCAGCATCAGCGCCACCTCACCGCCCAGCGAATGGCCGATGATGGTTGGTGCCGTGAGGCGTTCACGTCGAATGTAATTAGCGATGGCTTCAGTCGTGGGGGCGGCGACCCGCCCGTCTGGATCAGGCACCGCAGGTAATCCCGCGAAACCCGCGACCTGCACAAGGTGGAGTCGATGGCCCTGCCGCAACCGGGCAGCGAGGCCAGCCCATACCTCGCGTGAAGATGCCAGACCTGGGATCAGGATCACGTCCGGTCCGGTGCCCTCGACCGTTACCGAGATGCGGTCTGACTCAACCGTCGCTGGTGGGGGTGAGGCTGACTGTGCCGACGCCATCGACGCCGATGACAAAGCGATCCCGATCGCCGCGAGCATGGTTCGCGCACGCATGACATTCTCCCTGTTGCAATAGTTATGGTTCGAACACGTCTTCGATCTTGAGGCCGAACACGCCGGCAATGGTGAAGGCGAGCGGAAGGCTCGGATCGTAGCGGCCGTTCTCGATCGCGTTCACCGTCTGGCGCGACACGGACAGCGCGCCGGCGAGGTCGCCTTGGCTCCAGTCACGGGCAAGCCGCAGCTCCTTGATCCGGTTGTTCACCGGTAGCGTCGAATGGCGATCAGCGAACCGATGCCCCACAGCGTGCCCATGATGGGCCAGACTGCAAAGGCTCGCAGATGCGGCAGTCCCGCTCCCTCGGCGAAACCCCAACCGAAGGTGATGAGTGCGGTGCCGAGGAAGGAAATGGCGATCGCATCAAACTGGATGCGCCGCTGCATTTCGTCCATCCGCCACAAGGCGCGCAGGATCGCCCATGCCGCTGCAAAGGCACCGAGCATCGGGGCTAGGTTGATCGCTAGCTTCAAGGCACCCGTAGGCTCTATCGCTCGCTCGACCGCTGCGGCACCGAAGAGCAAGGCTGCGTACAGTGCGAACGCGCTCCCCAACTCGATCAGATATTGCTTGGATCGGAACATCCGTACCACTCCCTGTAAAACACCTTTTACAGAGCAAGTAAGAGCCTGTCAAACGTCCTTTCCATTCCCTGCCGCTGACAATCACGGAGCTGGCGTTGCTACCGTATATCCGTGCCCCTTTTATGTGACGCCCCCGCTTTGTCGATGGCGAATGACGAGACCTGGTGGTTAGTTGACGTTCAATCAGAAGCTACCCCGTCGGCAACCTCACGAGTTCTCGCGGGGCAGCGCACACCAGTCGCCTGCCGTAGACGGGCGTAGAAGGACACGGCTCGCCGACCAAGCGTCCGGCTCCTCGGTGCCATTCAGACCTTCCGCCCAGAAACGGTGCTCGAAACTGCACTCGGCTTTGAAACCCTTGATAATCCAACGGCAGGAAGCATTCCGTACCTCCACCCTCCCAGCTACCATCTCGTACACGCCGCAGTCGCCGTCCTCCTTGCACGCACAGTGCTCAGAACGCAGCGAAGTGGAGTCAGGCAGCGCCGTAGCACGCGGAACTGCTGCGCACCCCCCAAGAGAGGCAGCCATAGCACCGAGACATAGTCTCGCAGCTAACGAGCTTAAGCGGATCATGTCCGCTAAGGTCGCTAATTCTGAGAGTGTTCGCAACTGGGTCGTTCGCTACGGATCAGTTCTGAATGTCCGCATCTGGGGCGTTAGCCGCCGTGCCTTCAGTCGGTGGTGGAGCCTGCGATGATCGTGAGCCGTTGTATTTCCGGGATGTGGACGCTAAACAGGAAGACGCCCCACCATTCCATTCCGGGCGCGAAGTAATCCGATACGTCAGGCAGATTGGGGCTGGTCCAGTCCCGTATCGCACTTTGCTGCGTGGCCGGCAGGATAAAGTCCCTGATGTCGTCAAAGACCGACTGCACCTCGCTCGGCTTTCCCTTCAATCCATAGGGTGGATTCGAAAACGCGTACGCGAACTGCCCTCCGACACCGGCCTCGGGGCAAGCCGCAGCCCCGGACATAAATTTCACGCCGTCCAACTTCTTGAGCTTCGGATTATGCAGTTCCGATCCGTCAGCCAACTTGTAGCTGCCGACCTTCAGCAACATTCCGCTCTCAAGATCGTACCAGTCGCCGAAAAAAGCTCGCTCACGGATCGGCTTGCACCCCAATGCTCGCAGCTTTGCTTCACTGAATGTGCCGGCGTGCCTTATCGCATGGGGAATTGCTGTTAGAATTTCCTGCTCGGTGCCGCCGGCATCGTCGAAAACTGCGAAGTCCAACACCCCCAACATCTTGCTGTAGCGCTTAAAGGCGGGCGGGAGGTTCTCGACGCGTTTCATAGCGCGCTTCTACGACACGGGTGCGACGTCCGCTATTGGGCGATTTTGTTGAAAAACGCTCAGGCGCGCCGGAAGCAGCTCGCGATGAGCAAGACTCGTTCGCAACGCCGCCCAACGGTGCACGATCGTGACTTCAAACCGGCGTTCATCGCAACGACGTTACGCGGTCAGCGTTGCTGTCGGTTGCATATCGAGTTTTTCAACAAAATCGGGCGGAAGCGGAAGAGCGGCTTTTAGCGTCCGCTTTGCCGGCGCGGAACGTCGTGGTGTGATGGGAAAGAGACAGTCAGCTTCCCGCGGCGAGAAGGCGTATAGCGGGCGTCACAAGTCTCGCCGTGCATGACGTCCGGAAAGTCGACGATCGGTTCAAATGTACGGTCGGACCACGCAATCGCCTTAGCTAAACGGAGTGCTTCACTCGTTAGCGTTCTGACAGCTTCCATTGCAGCCTTGTGATAAAGTCACCTGAGACGGTGCGGCCGTCCGCATCTCGAGCTGGATTGTACTTGAGCTTACGAAGCATCGTACATGTTGCCTCGTCCAGGCTTGGAGATCCGCTGCTATCTAAGACTTTGCACCCTAGGGCGCTTCCCCTTTTACTTATAGGAAGCAATACCTGGGTACTGCCCTCCTGCTTAAGGCGAAGCGCCTCCTTGGGATAATCATCATCAACCATGAACGAACCAGCTGGAACGCGTGGCGATGGCGCTTTACTTCGATCCGGTGAAGCGGCTTCCTCAGGATGCAGAAGTCCAAAGATCAAAGCCAAAACTATGCCAGCGTACATGGGGGCCCTTCAGATTGCGCGCGACGGCTACAGTCTCATGAGACGACGTGCAACTGCACTGTGCCGCGGCATGAACCGGAGCAGTACTAGATCCCAGTTAGGCGGAGGAACGGTCCAGACCGGACGCTTACGCTCATGGCAACGTTTCGGGACCGTTTTCGTTAATCAGCCGACGGAGGGGAAACTTATGGCTGAAAACCCAGCATTTTACCGTGACCGCGCACGTGAGCAGCGGGATGCGGCTGAAGCGACTACCTTGGCAAATGTCCGCAACCGCTGCCTCTCGGCCGCTGAATCCTGGGAGCGGATGGCCGAGCGAGGCGAAGGCATCGGCCGCCGCCAAGCGGAACGCTTGGTTGCAGCCACACCGGCTGAGTAGCCAACACTATCATCCTGTCACACTGAGTACCTGCCGGCTGCTTGCTTAGAGCAACCGGCACACCGTAGTGCAGCCTATCAACCAAGAGAGCACAGTTCGCATGCGAGTAGAAGTTCGCGATAACAACGTCGACCAGGCCCTGCGCGTCTTGAAGAAGAAGCTCCAGCGCGAAGGCGTCTATCGCGAGATGAAGCTGCGAACGCACTTCGAGAAGCCTTCTGAGAAGCGTGCGCGTGAGCACGCAGCAGCGGTTAGCCGGGCCCGCAAGGCCGATCGCAAGCGGGCTGAACGGGATCGTTGATCTCCCCCGCGGACGTGGCGGAATGGTAGACGCCGGGGACTTAAAATCCCCTGCCCTTCGGGGCGTGCGGGTTCGAGTCCCGCCGTCCGTACCAGTGTCGAGATTGCAACTGTGCAGAATGACCGCGGACCGTAAGGCTCCGCATGGGAGCCCTACGGCAGAATTTCGATCAGCTGTTGTCGGTACCTGACGTTTTCACGTCTTCGGCTTCGTTTCCTTTGGGAGGCGAGGCCACCGAAACGCCGGTGGGATTGATTGTGTCGCCACCTGGGTTCTTCTGATCTTCCTGATCGTCAGGTCCTGTCGAATTGGGCATATTGCCAGCCATATCGCGCGCTCCTGTGTTGCTACGCCTAAAGAACGCACGGCACCTGCCGAGGTCCCCGTGCTGAACAGCACGGCGCTCGCTTCGTTAGCCGCCGTTAACCAAGTCTTTACGTATTTCTTCTGAGGATGGCGCATCGATCCGGGGGGCCGGAGAGTAGCAATGACCGTATCAGTAGGTCTGATCCGCGAACTGGAGCGGGTTCAACGTTTTGCGCAGGATCTGAGCGATCCTCGCTCATACGCGGCGCTTAGCCGCTACCGTCGGGATCTCGAGGCAGATCTCGGCAAGCAACAGCGCGACAGCGTTCGGCAGCTGATGATCTAGGCCGATCAGGGCCGCGACGTTTTGCCGCGGCCCAGAGGCTGGTTTAGGCGTTGTCAGCCGGCGCGCTTGCCTTGCGCGCAACAGGTGCCTTGGCCTTCGTAGCCGGCGCCGCTGCCGCCTTGGGCTTACGGCCCAGGCCAATCTTCTTGGCGAGATCGCGACGCTGCTCAGCATAGTTCGGCGCAACCATCGGGTAATCCGCCGGCAGGTTCCACTTGGTGCGGTACTGCTCAGGGGTCATCTGGTAGTGCGTCATCAGGTGGCGCTTGAGCATCTTGAGCTTCTTACCGTCTTCCAAGCAGACGATGTAGTCGGGCTTGACCGACGACCGAACAGAAACAGCCGGCTCTTGCTTCACAGGCTCGGGTTCGGCGACCTCACCAAGTCCATTCAGTGCGTTATGAACATTGGCAATAAGCGTCGGGATGTCGCTCACCGAAACACTGTTGTTACTGACATGTGCAGCAACGATGTCCGCGGTAAGGGCTACGAGAGATTGCTCGGAATCGGTCAAAATAGATGTCCTGCTGGGGTGAGCGCGTAATGGCGCCGGCGCCTACTTATACGGGGATGACTGTATCTTCCAGTTCTTTGACTGCTTAGGCGTGTCCAAGAGAGAGACGTTGGAGCTTCTGAAGGAACTCTGCGCCTTCGGGCGTAGCTACAGCAAAGACGTCGCGCTTGTCGGCAGGGTTAGGCGCGCGGCGGGCAAGCCGCAGATCCGTCAGTCTGTTGAGCGCCCGCGTGATCACCGGCTTTGTGACCTTCAGCAGCTTGGCCACTCCCCGGATCGTGTGCGGTCCTTCGTCCATATGGATCAGCATCAACAAGGCCATCTGGCGGTTGGTAAGGTCAGGAACGCCCGATCGCACATAATCGAGAACCGTTGCCTTCCACTTCGTAAGCGGTGCTTCGTACGCTTGTACGTCCATGATGCTGTCCTCTCCTGGTCTTGCTTGCGTGCAGTGATTTCAGGAACTTGCTGCACAACGCGTCGCTCGGGCCAGGTGTCCGCGACTAGCTCCGCCGTCGGATGCCCGCGAGTTCGACCACATCGATCAGCGAAGCGTGCCGCAGCTTGTCGCTTCCTTTGAGGTAGCGGACGCTCACGCGCATCTTAGGCTCGATCCAGCGGGCCTTCTTTGCCTTTGGCATATTTGGTAGCGGCTTTCGACGCTCCAGCTGCTCGACCACTGCGTAGAACAGGTCTCGAATGTCAGCAGGCAACGTCACGGCAGCGCCCCCGACATACTCGAGCCCATCTTTCGTCTCGCGCGCGAGCAATGCCGAGACGGGCTCTCCCGGCGTCGCCTCGGTGCCAACCACGACAAACTCATCATGTGCCCAGGCTTTGGTCTTGAGCCAGTTGCGGGCTCGGCCGCTATGGTAGCGGCTTCCGCGCTTCTTTGAGACGATCCCCTCCAAGCCCATCTGCTCGACGGCTTGGAAGAACGCCTCCCCTCCCCCGCGTACATCCTGGCTGAAGTGGATAGACGCGCCGGCATCGAACCCCCCGACCAGCTCCTCTAGCCGCTCTCGGCGTTGCTCGATCGCCAAGGGACGCACGTTCGTGCCGTCGTGGTGCAGCAGGTCGAACGCCATGAAGACAAGGCTCTCGGGTGCGCGAGTGATCGCCGATCGTAAGCCGCCAAAGTCACAGCGGCCGTGCTGATCCTGGAGCACGACCTCCCCGTCGATGATCGCTCGCCGGCAGCTTAGGCTTGCGGCAGCCTCGACGATTGGGCGGTACTCATTGGTCCAGTCATGGCCATTGCGCGTGTAGGCGCGGACCTCTCCTCCATCGATGACCAGCTGGGTGCGGTAGCCGTCAAACTTTACCTCATGGATCCAGCCATCCCCCTCGGGCGGGGCGTCCACCAGCGTCGGGAGCATCGGCTCGATGAAGGCAAGCGGTGGCTCTGACGCACGCTCCGGAAGCGGTTCGTGCCCAGGCTCCTCATGGTGGAAGACGTCACCCAAATTTCGGCAGTCGACTGCCTGCCCACAGGCCGGGCAGGTGATGAAGTGAATGGACTCTGGCCCATCGGGCGCCGTCACTGGGAGGGCGTTTAGCTCGTGCCGGCTAAGAGGCGGATCGAAGCGCTTCACTGAGTGGAATCGCTCCCCACGCGGACTCGTTCCCGGGGATGGCGTGATGGGACGTGCGTGCCCCTGCCGTTCTACGGTAGGATTGCCCGACAAGGGGGGAGAGTGATGGTGAACCGCAGCATTGTACTGACCGCCCTCGGCTGCTTCTTCGCCGGCGCGGTGTTCGCCGTGCTCCTGTTTAGGTCAGGCTCGCCTTCCGCTCTTACCGGCGATTTGGATTCCGAATGGAGAAAAGCTTCGGTTCAGTTCGACACGAGACTTCGGGAACGCTTCCCGCCGGGAACTCCGATCGCCAGCCTTGCCCGTGAGCTGCAAGAGCAAGGTTTTGCGCCGACATGGTATGAAGTTGGCGGAGAGTATGGGGCAGTTCGCCAAGAGGGAAACTTCCCCTGCTCGGTGGCGGCTCGCGTCTACTGGCAACCCGGTCCGAACAGCACGCTCGCGTCCATCCGCGGCGTTTACCGCGAGGAAGGGTGTCTCTAACGCTTAAGTGTTTCCCCTGCGGCGCATTTCAGCGACATCGCGGCTAAGAAGTTTGTCTACTTCGGAGCCGGGGGGCTCGGCCGAAGGTCGCAGAAGAGCCAGGTCCAGCCATGCTGAGCCTGGCTTTTTAGCTTTCGGGCTGCCGCGAAACGCGAAACGCCCCGCCGGGGGGGTGGCGGGGCGCTCGATGGAACCGGTGCGACGGGGGGGGATAGCGCCGGTAGGAGTGGAACAGCCGAGCCGCCCCTCCGGTTCCAAGCGCAAGGTCAAACGGGTTGCGCGAGGCGTAGAAGCCCGGTGAAGTACCTGCCGTCGAGTCTGCCAGCCAGCGTCAAAGAAGGTGTTCTTACGAGTGCGCGGGAGCGCGCCTAAAGCGGCTTAATCGTGGCAGCAAAGGCACAGGTGTTTGAAAACGAACAATCGGAGAACGAATGACCGTTGACGGGTTTTGGCAGCCTGGTTAGGCTCGGAGCCTGCGACTTAGTCGGCATGGCTTCGCCTGCGATCCGGCCGATTTTCTTCGCGACAAGTTGTGGACGCTACGATTCTTAGTAATGCGAGCTTTATGCTTCATCTTGCCGGATATCCTTAAGACGTTCATCATAGGGTGGATACTATGGATGATGGGAATCAGCGCCTAGTTCTACCAATCAATGACTAGGATACTACATCAGTTCCGCTGCTTGGCAAAGCACAACGTGAGTAAACAGGACTATCTTGCTTTTTTATAGAAATCATGTCCGAGCTATGCTCGCGGGCAAGCCGTAATATAGCTAAAATCATGAGTATTGATCAAGCGGGTCCTCGTACGCTGAACAAGAACAAGCCTTTCTTTGTCCTGCGCTAACACGTGGCCCCTATATAGAACGCCGCTTACGGCAACACAGTTGGGGAACCTGCCGCGCGCCTGACGTATATGGTCAGCGTCGAGCTTTCCGCCTTTAGAGCCGGCAATCAGTCCCGTTGTCGCTAGAAGAAGACCGAACATCCACTTTAGGCTTATTGGCGTGATACGACCTACAAAGGTGAACACCGGGGATGTGATTTGGACAGCGTGCCTAACTCTATTAAACTTAAATATCGCCAAGGCTAGCAGGAGACCGAGGCTGATGCCCACGAACGCGCCAGCCAGCCAGCTAAACCAGTTCTCGAATATCATTGTGAGAATGGCGTAGAGAGTACATTCTACACCCTTTGTGACAAGCTCAGCATGTGTAATCTCGATCAACCCCGGCTTGATAGCGAAGCCTGAGAACAGCGAGTTGTAGTACCCCTGCCCGCTAAAGACGAGAAACCCCGCGATGGCTGTGAACGCAAGCGCCAGGTTCTCCGCGGAAAGACGACTAACTAGACCCCGTGCGGGAGAGCTAGCCGCGGCTATGCCGCTCTCCGATTGCGCATTGTCCGACAACAGCACGACTCCCTGAGGACGATGATTTCTTTCAGGCGTTAATTACGACGCCAGACCCGGCGCGGCTTTGACCAAAGGCTCTGAATTAGGTCCCCTAGAGTTTGCAAAGCTTAGGGGTCATTTGCAATGCTTAGCAGAACGAGGCGATCAGCTGGACGGTGACAGCCGAAAATCAGACGGCTCCGTTACAAAGGCGGTTCGCTTTGGTTATGCCCTTCGAGGACCGGCAAACAGCTGGTCCTTTATCGGGCGCCAACCCACTCAAAAAGGACTGAGTGGTGAGAACCACGTATAGCGGACCAAACAATGTTCACCCGTGAGCGTTCGGTCTGGGCCGTTCGTTTTTAAGAGCGGACTGTCCGCACGGGTAGTGCGGATGCCATGCCCCCCAGAGAGCTGCCTGAACGCGGGCTAACAACCTTATTCAGCTTTGTTGCACATGAACTTGGGCAATCGGGGGACATCGAAGGCGGCGCTCAGCC
>NZ_JACIJF010000009.1 GCF_014199255.1 Sphingomonas xinjiangensis
GAAGGAAGTCGCCGTGACCACGCCGACGCCAGGAATCGTCATGAGCAGCTGACAAGCCTCGCTACGGCGAGCATCGGCCAGCAGCTTGCGTCCGAGCTCCGCAGCGCGAAGTCGTACTGCATGCCAGGCCTCTAGCAGTGGCCGGATGATCTCAGCCAGTTCGGCGTTGCCGGCGAGCAGCTCCCCCACCTTTTGCTCGAACCTGGTGCCCATGACAGCAGGAACGATAAGGCCGAACGTCTTCATCAGTCCCCTGATCTGGTTCGACAGCTCCGTGCCGATCCGCACCAGCCGGGTTCGAGCCGCCACCAGCGTCCGGGCAAGCATGCTGTCGAAGCTCTTGACCCGCACTTCCTTGTAGAACCCGACCTCCGCCAGATGAGCAAGGCCATCGGCATCGTTGGCGTCGGTCTTGTTGGCTGCCATGTCGAGCCCGGCTTTCGCGTGCCGCGCGTCGATGCAGATCGCCGGCAATCCCTCTGCGGTAAGCGCGTGATAGAACCAGACCGACAGCGGGCCGGTTTCGAACACCACCCGCTTCGCAGCAGGCGCGTGCTTGCGGATCAGTGCCGCGAGCACCTGAGGATCCGACAAACACTTGCCGCGCCAGACCCGCTTGCCGCCGCGCCGAATAGATACCGCCGTGTCTTTCAGCGAGACGTCGAGTCCGATATATTCATCCATGGCTGTTCTCCGTCCGATGTATGGGCCCGGCTTCCAGTCGTGAGCCCGCACCTTCATCTATCGAGGAACAGCCACCCTCCACACCATCGCTGGTCGAGGTAGCCCGCTCCCGCGATTACCCCATGTTCATCAATCCGGCCCCCGGGTTCGAACAGCGGGTGTCCTAGTCGCGACGAAGGGCCGCCAAGGTGGCGCAGAAAGCATCGGGTCCGCGCTTCGGCAGTTCAGGCGCCGGCGCGTCGGCGCGCCCCGGGACAAATGCGGCAGCCAGGTGCGTAGGCATCGGCAAGTCAAACAGGTGCGGTTCATGCGGCTATGCTATGAGGCGGCATGCGTCTGGTTCGTTGGTCCGCCGTGCTCGCCTCCGTCCTGCTCACCGGCTGCGTGTTCAGCAGCGGGCGCGAGGCGCCCCGGAAGCCCCCAGCGGTGCGCGAGCGCGGCTCGCGTCCGGTCACCTTGCTGCGGCCAACGCCCAAGGAAACGCAGCAATGCTTCGCCGACTTGTCGCGTGAGGAGGTGCGATTCAGCCCGCTTCCCGATCGTGATTTCGGCGGAGGCTGCGAAGTGCTCGGCGCGGTCCAATTGATCGATGTTGGAGTCCCGATCACCAACCTGAAGTCGATGCGCTGTCCGCTCGCGCGCAGCTTCATCGGTTGGCTCCGATTCGCCGTGGCGCCGGCGGCCAAGCAGATCCTGGGCAGCGAACTGGTGCGGGTGGAGAGCTTCGGCACTTATTCGTGCCGCGCGATCGTCGGTGGGGCGTCTAACCGGTTGTCGGAGCATGGGCTGGGCAATGCGGTCGACATTGGTGGCTTCGTGCTGGCCGATGGGCGCAAAATCCGCGTGCTCGGCGGGTGGAAATCCGACGACGCCCAAGTGCGTGACTTCTTCAAGGTGATCCACCGTTCCGCGTGCAAGCGTTTCAAGACGGTGCTAAGCCCTGACTACAACGCCGCGCACTACAACCACCTCCACCTCGACATGGGCCGCGGTCCGTTCTGCGCCTGATCTGGGTGTTTGCAGCGCGCGCCCGATGCTCGTAAGTCGGCGTAAATGAACGACACACGCGTACCGAGCCGGGTCTTCCGCCCCGCTCAAGAAGAAGCCGGCAATGCCAACACGGGCAGCGGCACCCCCCAAACCGAGCACCCCGCATACCGGCTCGCCTTCCAGGACATGGACTTCCTGCTGCGCGAAGATCTGCGGCCGGTGCGCTTCCAGCTTGAGTTGCTCAAGCCGCAGCTAATCCTCCAGGAAGCGAACATCGCCTCCACCTTTGTGATGTACGGATCCGCGCGCATTCCCGAGCCGAGCAAGGCGCAGGGCCTGCTGGAGCTGGCCGACACCCCCGAGCAGAAGATCGTCGCCGAGCGGCTGATCGAAAAGTCTAAATATTACGATGTCGCGCGCGAACTGGCACAGCTGGTCAGCAACTTCCCGCTCGATGACGCGGGCAAGCGGCACTTTGTGGTATGCTCGGGCGGCGGCCCCTCGATCATGGAAGCGGCAAATCGCGGTGCGCAGGATGTCGGCGCCGAATCGGTGGGCCTCAACATCGTGCTGCCGCACGAGCAGGCGCCAAACCCGTATGTGACGCCGGGGCTGAGCATGCAGTTCCACTATTTCGCGCTCCGGAAAATGCACTTCCTTCTGCATGCGCGCGCGGTGGCGGTGTTCCCGGGCGGCTTCGGGACGTTCGACGAGAGCTTCGAACTGCTGACGCTGATCCAGACCGGCAAGATCGATCCGATCCCGGTGTTGTTCTACGGCAAGGCGTTCTGGCAGCGCGTCGTGAACTTCGACGCGCTGTGCGAGGAAGGCGTGATCGGCCCGCGCGACCTCAACCTATTCCACTTCGTCGAAACCGCGGAAGAAGGCTGGGAAATCGTGCAGGACTTCTGGCGCGACAAGCAGGCGCAGGGCTGAACAAACGGCGTTGCCCTCCCTCCCCTAGCGGGGGAGGGCAGTGCGCGCTTAGTTGTTGCTCTTGGGCAGCCCAGCCTTTTCCTCGGCCTGGATCTGGTTCTGCTTGCTCTTCTCGGGCGTGTTTTCGCTCGGGGTTGCCTGGTTCGAGATTTCGGCTGGGTCGGCACCTTCCGCGACATTGGCCTGCGCCGCGTTGTCGACGGGCGCCTCACCGGCAGCGGGAGCAGCTGGCAGGGGCAGGTTCGAGCCCTGGCTATTCAGATAGGCGATAATGTTCGCGCGATCTTGCGGGTTTGCGATGCCGGCGAAGGTCATTTTGGTGCCCGGCGCATATTTGCGCGGAGAGGTGAGCCATGCGTCGAGCGCGTCGAAGGTCCAGTTACCCGGGACCGCCTTCAATGCATCCGAGTAGGCGAAGCCGGGGACATGGCCGTGCCCCTTGCCGACCGCGCCGTACAGGTTGGGTCCGATGCCCGAGGCGCCGCCCTGGTTGATCGTATGGCAGGCGGTGCACTGCTTGAACACGTCGGCGCCCTTGGCAGGGTCGGCCTTGGCAAGGCGTACTGCGATCGGTTCAACAGCAGCGGCACCGGCCTCACCCGCTTCCTCGACACCCTCGATAGCGTAGCCCATCTTTTCCGGACGCTCAGAATGGAAGGCGATGCCACTGACGATCGTGAGGCCTAGTGCGGCAATGCCGCCGGCCAGTGCCCAACCCGCAATCGTATTGAACCGATCGTCCATTGCATGCCCCTGAGACTATTCACTTTGCCTTTAAAACGCGGTTCCGCACACCGCAAGCACGGGTTGCCGTAAGTCCTCGCGCTCGCTAGCCGCGGATCATCATGGAGAATTTCGCTGCACCCGCCCGCCCGATCGTGGCCGCGATGTCCGAGCAAGCGTCCGCCGAGCCCAAACGCGCGGTCGCGTTCCAAGGGGCGCCGGGCGCAAATTCGCATATTGCTGCGCTGGAAGCGTTTCCGGACGGACTACCGCTTCCGTGCTTTTCGTTCGAGGATGCGATCGATGCCGTGCGCGAGGGGCACGCCGACCGGGCGATGATCCCGATCGAGAATTCGCTGCACGGGCGCGTGGCGGACATTCACTTCCTGCTTCCCGAATCGGGGCTTGCTATCGTCGGGGAACACTTCCTGCCGATCCGCTACGGCCTGATGGCGATGGGCGGGAGGGAGAATGTGCGACAGGCGATGAGCCATCCCCAGGCGCTGGGGCAATGTCGGCACTGGTTGAAGGAACATGGAATCGCGCCGGTTTCCTATCCCGACACGGCCGGGGCTGCGGCCGTAGTGGCAGAGATGCAGGATCCCACGGTGGCGGCCTTGGCACCGCCTGGGGCCGCGCAACTCTATGGGTTGCAGCTTCTGGCGACCGATCTGGCGGATGCGGATCACAACATGACGCGCTTCGTGGTGCTGGCGCGCGAAGCCCGGGCGCTGGAGGACGTAGGGCCGTGCATGACGACGTTTGTTTTTGAAGTGAAGAACGTGCCGGCGGCCTTGTACAAGGCGCTGGGCGGGTTCGCGACCAACGGCGTCAACATGACCAAGCTGGAGAGTTACCAGCGGGGTGGGAGCTTTGCGGCTACGGAATTCTATGCCGATGTGGTGGGTCGGCCCGGAGAGGCGCATCTGGACCGGGCTTTGGAGGAATTGCGGTTCCATTCGAAGTGGATGCGGGTGTTGGGGAGCTACCCTCAGGCGAGGCCGCGACCTTGAGGCCAGCATCTGGTCGACGCGGAAAACGTTGGTCCCCGCACGTCGACAGACGAAATATTCACGTTTCCGACCAACGGCTTAGCAGCGTATAGGCAATCGCATAAGGCGGCGGTGCGACGAAGGGCGCCGCGGGGTCGCGCGACAAGGCCTGGCGCACTTCCTCGCGGGTGAACCAGCGCGCATCCTCGAGTTCGTGGACGTCCATCGTGATCGCATCATCCTGCGCTTGGGCGACGCAGGCGATCATCAGCGAGGACGGGAACGGCCAGGGCTGGCTGGCGACATAGCGCACCTGATCCACGCAAACGCCTGCTTCTTCAAGCACTTCGCGGGCGACGGCTTCCTCGATCGATTCGCCGACCTCAAGAAAACCGGCAAGCGCGGAATAACGGCCGGCGGGCCAGCTGGGCTGGCGGCCGAGCAGCGCGCGGCCATCATGTTCGGCGATCATGATCACGACCGGATCGGTCCGCGGGAAATGTTCGGCGCTGCATGTCGGGCATTTGCGGCCCCAGCCGGCGCGGAAAATCGCGGTCTTCGTGCCGCAATTCGCGCAAAAACCGTGCCGCGCATGCCAATCGACCAGACTGCGCGCGGCCGCATAGAGCGCCGCATCCTCGGCACGGAAGCGGTCAAGCGCGGCGTTGAGCGCAGGCGAACGTCCGCCCGGCAGCCGCTCGCCCGGGAGCGGCGCCGCCGCGAAGCGCGGCCCCCCTTCCCCATCGAAACCCAGGAACAGAAGTTCGCCCGAGGCAGCGTCGAGGCCGGTCCAGCCGAGCCGGCCATCGGCGTTCACTTGAGGATCGAGGCCGTCGAGCACCAGCAGCCGCGCGCGCGGATCGGCCTGCGCCGCGGCGAGCATGGCGTCGTCGTGACGGATTCGGTCGGCGCGATCGAGCGTGCCGCCAGTAAAGCCGGGCGCGTTCATCGGCGCAGATCGGTGTAAATCGCCTGAGTGGCTTCGCGCTTGAGCGGAGTCTGGCCGAACAGGTTGATCATCACCGTGGCGCGGACGCGGTTGGTGGGGTCGACCCAGCCGAGCGATCCTGCGGCGCCGGCCCAGCCGAACGTGCCCTTGCCCGGGCCGCCGGGCTGATCGGCAAGCGAGACCGAGCCGCCGGCACCGAAGCCGATCTGATTATTGCCCGAGGTCGCCTGCAACACGCTGCGGTCGACACCGGCGGGGAGCAGATCGGACATGGCGATCTGCACGGTTTCGGGCTTTAGGATCCGCGCGCCGTCCAGCGTCCCGCCGTTCAGCAGCATGTGGAGAAAGCGGTCATAATCGCGCGCCGACATGACGAGGCCCGCGCCGCCATAGGGGAAGGAGGGCGGCTGGAGCCACACCGAGGTGGCGCCGGGATCGAGCGGGGCGCGGCTGTCGCCGAGCTGCGCATAATTGGTCGCGAGCAGCCGCGCCTTGTCGGCCGGCACGGTCCAATAGCTGGCGGTCATGCCGAGCGGCTGGAAGATGCGGGTTTGCACGAAGCTGTCGAACGGCATGCCGCTGGCCACTTCGATCACGCGGCCAAGCACGTCCAGGCCAATCGAATAGCTCCACTTTGCGCCAGGCTCGGCGATCAGCGGCAGCGTGGCGACGCGGTTGGCGAATTCCTCGAGGCTCTTTGGCCGGACGGCGCGCATGTTGGGCTCCATCGCGGCGCTGACCGCGGCGGGATTGATGCCCAGGCGGTTATATTCGTCGAGCAACGCCCCCTTGGTGACGATGTTGTAGCCAAGCCCCGCGGTGTGAGTGAGCAGGTTGCGCACGGTGATCGGGCGCGTGGCCGGGCGGCTGGTCAGGCCCTTTGCGGGATCGACCAGCACCTTCATGGTCTTGAACGCCGGCATGAAGTCGCTGATCGGCTGGTCGAGGCCGAGCTTGCCCTGTTCGACCAGGATCATCGCGGCGATGCCGGTGATCGGCTTTGTCATCGAATAGACGCGCCACAGGCTGTCGGCATCCGCAGCGGGCGCAGTGGCTTCGTTGGCGATACGTCCGGCGGCGGCGATGCGCGGGGCGGCGTCGCCCTGCCCCACCGCGATGACCATGCCGGGCACGCGGTTCTCGGCGACCCAGCGATTCGCCAGCGCATCCACAACCGAGGGTGCGGTGCGGGTTGCCGGTGCCGGGCTGGCCGGTTGCTGCCGCAGCGCCTGGCCCCATGCCGGCGCCGTGAGCGCGAGCGCGCCCGTAACACTCAACCCGATCAGCTTGCGCATCGCATACTCCCGAACCTGTTCGCCGCCTTGGCAAAGACGGTGGGCAGTCCGGCGGACGCGAGGTCCGCGACCGGCCACCATTCGCCTTCCAAAACCTCATGCGGGCCGATTGTTGCAGCGGCAAGCGCGACCTGAAGATCGAAATGGGTGAAGCCATGGGCGACGGTGTGGTCGTGCAGCCGCCAATCCGCCGCGACCGGCGCGCCCTCCAGGCCCGGCGCCACAGCTTCCCATGGACCGGTGGGCAGCGCGCGCATGCCGCCGAGCAGTCCCTTGGCGGGGCGGCGGACGAGCAGGACATGGCCGTCGCGCTCGGCCCAGAACATCGTGCCGTAGCGCTGGGGCTTTGGGGCTTTCTTGGCTTTATACGGGAACAACTCGGGCGTGCCGGTGCGGAAGCCGTCACATTGGTCGCGCAAGGGGCAGAGCAGGCAGCGGGGCGCGCGGGCGGTGCAGATGCCGGAGCCCAAGTCCATCATCGCCTGGGCGAAGTCGCCGGCGCGGGTGTCGGGGGTGATCGCGTCGGTGTGAGCGCGAATCTGCGGGCGCGAAGCGGGCAGCGGGGTTTCTATTGCGAACAGGCGCGACACCACGCGCTCGACATTGGCGTCGACCACCACCGCGCGGCGGCCAAAGGCAATCGCGGCGATGGCGGCGGCGGTATAGGCCCCGACACCGGGCAGCGCGCGCAGGCCCTCCTCCGTGTCCGGCATGCGCCCCAGCCGCGTCACTTCGCGGGCGCAGGCGAGCAGATTGCGGGCGCGGGCATAATAGCCGAGCCCCGCCCAGGCGGTCATGACATCGGCATCGGCGGCGGCGGCGAAGGCTTCGAAGGTTGGCCAGCGGGTGGTGAACTTCTCAAAATACGGGATCACGGTTGCGACTTGCGTCTGCTGGAGCATGATCTCCGACAGCCAGACGCGGTACGGATCCGCGGCATTGCTGCCCGGGGCTGCGCGCCAGGGGAGGCGGCGGGCGTTGGCGTCGTACCAGTCGAGGAGGAGGCGGGATATCAAGGGGCGGTCCGGGTGGCGGGGGTGGGAAGGTCGTAAACTCATAAGGAATGGGCGGGCAGCGGAACGTCTCCTTTCGCGCGCCAGACGGCAGGGGGGCGCTTACTCGGCGAGTTCGGCGGTAGAAGCCGTTAACCTTACAAGCCTTATGCAAGGATGTATGCAGCTGGCTGACACGCGGTCGCGGCGCCTCGCAATTGTCCTGCTTGCGTGTTTCGAGATTTTCGGTCAGCTTCACCGAACAGACGGCGCGTCAGACTTGAAGATGTTCGCGGGCGTGGTGCACGTGAATGATATGTTGCACGAAGGGCTGTCATAACGGACGGTACGAGCGAGTTTTGCACTCTTGACCAGCAGGTGGCGTAATGATCGGACTTGTTCTTCTTCCTTTGTTTGCTGCTCAAAGCCAAACTCCCCAACTTCCTCAGCAGGCGTACGTTTCAAGATCGCCGACGCGTCTAGGCGACAACATGCCTCGACCGGAGCAAAGCCCTCGTTTGGATCCAGCATCGGTGGCGCAGATGCAAGCTTTCGGTCATTGCGTTGCGATGCGTCAGCCGGCGAAGTCTGCAGCCTTGCTGCAGATGGACTTTAACACGCCCCAGTATACTCGCGCGCTGAAGAAGCTCGCTTCTTCGGAATCGAGCTGTATCGGGCGGAGCGCGAAAGTTCGGTTCGCCGGGGTTCTTTTCGCGGGCGCGCTCGCAGAGCAGTTGCTGGCACGCACTGACAATCTTGCGGGTGCGCTCGCCTATGACCCTGCCAAGCCGTCGGTCAAGACGTTCAGCCTGACCGACTACGTAGCCGCCTGCGTTGCCCGCACCTCGCCTGAAAAGGTAGCAGCACTGTTGGTAACCCCCGCAGTAAGTGAAGCTGAACAAGCCGCGATCAGTCAACTCGCGCCGGTAGTAGAACAATGCGTGCCAGCGGGTCAGCAAGCGCGCTTCAACCGGCCAGGCTTGCGGGCGATCCTGGCCGCCGCATCGTATCGCATGGTCGAGGCAGGCAGAGCGGTCGGGATCCGCAGCTAAGCCTGCGCTCCGCCGCTGAGCAACGAACGGAGGCTTCCAAGTCACGCGGCAACTTGGCTTAAGACTAGGGTCAGCCGCCGTTGATCGCAACGACGGCCTCCAGACGACCCGCTACGATCTCCCCAGATCGCAAATCGGACGATTGCTGCCATGATGCCCCTCTCCTGCTTACGAGAGAGGGCAGAGACGGACCGGAGGTCTGGCGATAGGGTGAGGGTTTAGTGGGAATGACCCGCGAGGGGAATCCCACTGAACCCTCTCCCGGCTTCGCTGCGCTTGCCACCCTCTCCCGCAGGCGGGAGAGGGATGGAAGATCCCTCGGTGGGCGTTCGCGTTCCCCTCCCTGCAAGGGAGGGGTTAGGGGTGGGTATGGAAAAGGACGGGCTCGATGTCCGGCCTCTTCCCCTCCTTGCGGGCATGTAGCGGGCTCGCTGCGCTCGCACCCACCCCCCTGCCCCTCTCTTGCAGGGAGGGGAGCTTTGAGTGCGGGAAGCGGGGACAGTGTGCCGCATTGCGCGAGGAACGTTGTCGGGCTGGGGCCCCTATGGCATGGGAGGAGCGCAATGACGAAGACCCCCCGTGCCACCACGCGCCAGCCCAAGATGGAGCCCAAGCGTTCGAATCGCGTGCGGCCGGTATCCGAGCTGCTGCCCGAAGTGGGCGGCGCGGCGTTTCGCAAGTTCGGGTTCGTCCAGCATGCCGTGGTCAGCCGCTGGAGCGAGATTGTCGGGGAGCGCTATGCGCGGGTGTCGGTGCCCGAATCGATCCGCTTTCCCCAGGGCAAGCGTGCCGAGGGGGTGCTGAGCCTGGTGGTGTCGGGTGCCCATGCGCCGATGATGCAGCATATCGGCCCCGAGATCATCGAGCGGGTGAACCGCTTCTTTGGATATCAGGCCGTCGCGCGGCTGGCGATCAAGCACGGCGCGGTGCAGCGCAAGGAAAAAGCGGCCGCGCCGCCGAGCCTGAAGCCCTTGTCCGCAGCAATGGGCGAGAGCCTGCGCGGGATTGTCGATCCCGAGCTGAAGGCGGTGCTGGAAGCGCTGGCAGCGGGGGTGGTGGCGAATGGGGACAAGGCCGAGCAAAGCTGGCCGAAGCTGGGCAGGATCGATTGATGCGGATGATGCATGTTCTGGGCGCGGCGGTGCTGGCGCTGGGGTTGAATGGCGCGAGTGTCGCGCAGCCGCAGCGCGCGCCGGCGGCGGCGGCGAAGCGCTGGGTCGACGTGGTGGTGCGCACGCCCGAAGGCGGATACCGCCAGGGCAATCCCAACGCGCCGGTCAAGCTGGTCGAATATGGATCGCGCACCTGCCCAAGCTGTGGGCGCTTCGCGGCCGAGGGGATGGCGCCGCTGCGCGCCGAGTTCATCGCCAGCGGCAAGGTGAGCTATGAATATCGCGACTTCCTGATCCACGGCGCGCCCGATCTGGCGCTGGCGCTGGTCAACCAGTGCGTGCCGGCTGGGCGTTTCTTTCCGGTGCTCGACGCGATCTATGCCGGGCAGAGCGGCTTTGCCGAGCGGCTGGACACGTTTCTGAAAAAGTCGCCGCAGGTGGCCGAAGGCTATCAGAAGCTGCCGCCGCCGCAGATGGCGACGCGCTTTGCCGAAGTGATGGGCGTGATCCCGTTCATGAAAGCGCACGGGCTTGGCGAGGCGCAGGCGCGCAAGTGCCTGAACAACCCGGCGCTGGTGCAGGGCATCGCGAAGACCCATGCCGACGGCGCCAATCTGCACGATGTGCAGGGCACGCCGGGCTTTTTCGTCAACGGGCGTGCGGTGCGCGCCTTTACCTGGGACCGGTTGCAGCCCGAGCTGCGCGCGGCCGGCGCCTGAACCCCTTTCCTTGGAGAATAGACCGATGCGTGCAGCCCTTGCCCTGATCCCCTTTGCGATGCTCGCCAGCTGCGGCGGCGGCAATGACGGCAACAGCGCGGCGCCGGTGACCTCGAGCACGCCCGTCGCCCAGGTGGCGGCGCCGGCGGGCAAGGCGTGGGTCGATGTGGTCGAGAAAACCGCCGAGGGCGGATATCGCCAAGGCAACCCGAACGCGCCGATCAAGCTGGTGGAATATGGCTCGCGCACCTGCCCGACCTGTGGCCGGTTCGGCACCGAGGCGCCCGAGCCGCTGCGCGAAAAGTATATCTCGACCGGCAAGGTGAGCTATGAATTCCGCGACTTCCCGATCCACGGCGCGCCCGACCTGGCGCTGTCGCTGTTGAACCAGTGCGCGGGGACGCAGGCGTTCTTCCCGATGCTCGACCAGATCTTCGCGAACCAGCCCGCATTCTTCGAGAAGCAGGAAAAGCTGCCCGAGGCAGTGGTGCAGCAGCTGGGATCGATGAGCCCGCCCCAGGCCGCGATGGTGATCGCCGAGCAGATGGGCATGATCGACTTCGCCAAGCAACGCGGCATCCCCGAAGCCAAAGCGCGCCAGTGCCTGGTCGATCAGGCAGCGATCAAGCAGATCGCCGACGTGATGGCCGACGCGACCAACAACAAGGGCGTGACCGGCACCCCGACCTTCTTCATCAACGACCAGAAGATCGACGCGGCATTGTGGTCGCAGGTCGAACCGGCGCTGCAGGCAGCCGGGGCGCGCTAAGCGAACGCCGCGGGGGGCGGCCGCGATGCAGATCAAGCGGCTGCGGCTGACGGGGTTCAAGAGCTTCGTCGACCCCGCCGACCTGCGCATCGAGCCGGGGCTGACGGGGATCGTCGGCCCCAATGGCTGCGGCAAGTCGAACCTGCTCGAAGCGTTGCGCTGGGCGATGGGGGAGAACAGCGCCAAAAGCTTGCGCGGCGGCGGCATGGAAGACGTGATCTTTGCCGGCACGCAGACCCGCCCGGCACGCAACTTCGCCGAAGTGTCGATCCTGGGCGAACAGGACGATGACGAGGAGCTGGAAGTCGTCCGCCGGATCGAGCGGGGGACGGGCTCGGCATACCGCATCAACGGGCGCGACGTGCGCGCCAAGGACGTGGCGCTGCTGTTCGCCGACGCGGCGACGGGGGCGCACTCCCCTGCCCTGGTGAGCCAGGGGCGGATCAGCGCGGTGATCGCCGCCAAGCCAGCCGAGCGCCGGGCGATGCTGGAGGAAGCCGCGGGGATTGCCGGGCTGCACGTGCGGCGGCGCGATGCCGAGGCCAAGCTGCGCGCGACCGAAGCGAACCTGGTGCGGCTGGACGAAGTGATCGGCGACCAAGAGGCACGCGCGGCATCCCTGCGGCGGCAGGCGCGGCAGGCCGAGCGCTATCGCGAATTGTCCGAGCGGATCCGCCTGGCCGAGGCGCGGATGATCTATGCGCGGTGGCGCGACGCGGCGGCGGCGGCGGATGTCGCCAAGCGGGAGGCGGCGGCGGCGCAGGCGCTGGTGGCGCAGCGCGCGGCTTCGCAGGACGCGGCGGCGGCGGCGCAGGCGGCGGCGGTGGCGGTGCTTGCCGGCGTGCGGGCGGACGCGCTGGCGCTGCGCGACCGGGCAAGCGCGGCGATGCACGCGCTGGCGGCGCTGCGCAGCGAACGCGCGGGGGTTGCGCGGCGGATCGGCGAACTGGCCGACGCGGCGGCGCGGCTGGAAGAGGATCGCGGGCGCGAGGGAGCGCTGGCGCACGACGCGGCGGAGGCGCTGGCGCGGCTGGGCGACGAGGTGAAGGCGCTGGAAGCGCGGATCACGCAAGCGGGCGCGCGCATGCCAATGCTGGAAGCGGCGCTGGGCGAGGCCGAGCGGGCGGCGCGGGATGCCGAGGTGGCGCTGGCGCAGGCGCTTGCCGCCCAGGCGAGCGAGGCGGCGGAGGCGCGCGTGGCCGAGGCGGCGCTGGCGGCAGCGCGGACCCGCGTGGAGCGGACAGGCCGCGAGCGGGCGCGGGCCGATGCGGAGATCGCCGCGCTCCCTGCCGCCGAGCCGTTGCGCGTGGAGAAAGCGCGGGCTGGCGAGGCGCGGATCGCGGCTGCGGCGCAAAGCGAGGCGGCACGGACGGGACTGGCTCAGGCAGAGGCAGAGGAGCGCGCCGGGCTGACCGGGCGCGACCGGGCGCAGGCGGCGCGGGCGGCGGCGCATGCCGAGCTGGCGCAGATCGACAGCGAAGCGGCGGCGCTACGGAAAGCGACCTTGCCAAGCGGAAAGGACCGGCTGCTCGACCGGGTGCGAGTCGATGCGGGCTATGAGCGCGCGCTGGCGGCGGCGCTGGGGGACGATCTGGAGGCGGGGCTGGACGCGGGGGCCGAGCGGTTCTGGGCGGGTGCCGAGGTGGCGCCCGCGGATCCGCCGGTGCCGGCGGGGCTGGTGGCGCTTTCGGCGCATGTCGAGGCGCCGGCGCTGGCGCGGCGACTGCGCCAGGTGCTGGTCGCGGAAACCGATGACGGACAGGTGCTGGCAGTCGGGCAGCGGCTGGTGACGCTGGGCGGCGCGCTGCGGCGTTGGGACGGATATCGCGCAAGGTCCGGCGGGGCGGCGGCGGCGGCGCGGCTGGAGCGAGTGAACCGGCTGGCGGCGATCGAGGCGGCGCGGCCCGCGGCGATGGTTGCGGTGGAGACCGCAGCCGCCGAACTGGCGGCGGTCGACGCGGCGGTGGAGGCGGCGAAGCGGGCGGCGCAGGGGTATCGTTTGGCACTTGGGCAGGCGGAGAGTGCCGCTCGCGAGGCGGCGCGGGCGGAGGACCGGGCGAGCGCGCAGCTTGAGCGGCTGGAGGCGCAGCGGGCAGACCTGGAAGCGCGGGCGCGGCGCAGCGCGGGTGAGCAGGACGAAGCGGCGGGGGAACTGGCACGGGCGGAAGCTGCCGAAGCGGCACTGCCCGACGGATCGGCGACGCGGGAAAAGGTGTCGGCGCTTTCGCGTGAGGCCGAGGCACGGCGCGCCGCGGCGGCGACGGCGCGGGCGGAACGCGGCGGCCAGGAGCGCGAGATCAGCCAAGCGCGCGAGCGGCTGGCCGCAGCGGCGGCGGAAGCGAAGAGCTGGAAGTCGCGGGCGGGCGATGCGGCGCGGCGGGCGGCGGAAATGGACAAGCGTGCGGCGGCGCTTGCCGAGGAGAGCGCCAGCTTGGCCGAGCGGCCAGCAACGCTCGACGCGGCGGTTGCCGAGGCCGAGCGGGACAGTGACACGCTGCGCGCGGACTCGGCGGCGGCGCAGGCGGCGGAGCGCGAGGCCGAGACGGCACTGCGCGCCGCCGAGGATTCGGTGCGGGCTGCCAACGAAACGCTGGCCGAGGCGCGCGAGACCCGAGCCGGCGCGCTGGCCCGGGCCGAGAACCAGGAATTGCGGCGCGTGGAGATGGGGCGGCTATCGGGCGAGCGTTTCGAATGCCCGCCGCCGGTGCTGCCGCAGCGCGCGGGGTTCGACTCCGCCAGCGTGAGGACGCCCCAAGAGGAATCCAGCGCGCATGAGCGGCTGACCGCCGAGCGCGAGCGGATCGGGCCGGTGAACCTGGTGGCCGAGGCCGAGCTGGCCGAGCTGGAGGCGGCGTCTTCGACCAATGCGCGCGAGCGCGAAGAATTGACTCAGGCGGTGCATCGGCTGCGCGGGTCGATCGGCACGCTGAACCGCGAGGGGCGGCAGCGGCTGCTGGCGGCGTTCGAGGCGGTGAACGGGCATTTCCGGCGGCTATTCACGACGCTGTTCAATGGCGGGCAGGCGCATCTCCAGATGATCGATTCGGACGACCCGCTGGAGGCAGGGCTGGAGATCCTGGCGCAGCCGCCGGGGAAGCGGCTGCAATCGCTGACGTTGCTGTCCGGCGGCGAGCAGGCGCTGACCGCGGTGGCGCTGATCTTTGCGCTGTTTCTGACCAAGCCGGCGCCGATCTGCGTGCTCGACGAAGTCGACGCGCCGCTGGACGACGCCAATGTCGACCGCTTTTGCGGGCTGCTCGAGCGGATGAGCGCGGAAACGCGGACGCGCTACCTGATCGTCACGCACAATGCCGCGACAATGAGCCGGATGCACCGGCTGTTCGGCGTAACGATGGTCGAGCAGGGCGTGAGCCGGCTGGTGTCGGTGGATCTGGGCGGAGCGGAGAGCCTGTTGGCGGCGGAGTGACATTGGGCGCCGCGACTTTCACCGATGCGCAGGCGGACCATCTGAAGCCAGCCCGACTGAGAGGACGTTGAGCCAGATTGTCGGCGCAGCGGAATGGGAACAGGAGATGGGGTACCAATGGGTACCAGACAATCGGAGTTGGTACTGGCTTTTAAACCGCTACGTTGGCCGACATGAGCATGGACGTGATAGACGAGAGCACGCGAGCAGCGGCCCTGCGCCTGACTACGGCTGAGCGGGAATGTCTCAAGCGTTGTCTGAACCATCAAACTGCCAAGCAAATGGCTCTCGATCTTGGTGTCTCTCCTCATGCCGTGGAGAAGCGGTTAAAGATGGCGCGCGCCAAGCTGGGCCTGTCCTCATCGCTTGAAGCTGCGAAGCTGGTGGAGGCGCTAGAGCGGTCCGGTCGGCTGGGACCTGGATCGCCGGACCTTCCGCCGGGGAATGCTAAATCCGATAAAGCCGGCTCCGTCGCCGCCCCGCGAAACGAGACCTCAGGGAATTTGCGGCTGCACCGGGTTTATGTGGTCTCCGGAGTAACGCTAATGAGCCTTTTTGCCGCAGCAGCCATGATCGTGTGGGTTCAGTCATCTGGCGCTATCGACGGGCAGGCAAGCTCGCCGCCGAGCGTCCCGTCTGCACCCTCCGCCGCACCCAGCTCCGTGCCGACTGCCGGCACCGAGGCTGCCTTGCGTCGCCTTGTCGCCGGTCTGGCGAGCGGCTCGCCCGATTACGACAAACTCTCTCCCCAGTTCGCCGAGGTCGTCCGTAAGGATCTTCCCATGACTCATCCCATGTTCAAATCGCTGGGCGAGCTGAAGTCGGTCACTTTCCGCCAGCGTGGCATGCTAGGCGACGACGGCTACGACCTAGTGTTTGCCAACGGCAAAGTCTTGATGTCGGTCGTGCTCGACGCCGAAGGCAGGATGGCCGGCGGCATTCTCAGGCCCGAGGGGTAAATCCCCGCGGCGCATCGATCCGTCGGAGACGGGGACGTGCGTAAGCGCCGGTCTAGACCTACCTTTCTAGAAGCCGACGCCTCCGCTTCCGTCCTCACTTCGGGCCGTTCGAGGCTTCTTCGTCCGGGAAGCGGACGCGAGCAGTTGTCAGCCTGACCAGCGGGTGCGCGGATCTTCCCGAACGAGAGCGACGGTGTTCACGTCTCGCTCCTGGATGCTGATCACGTGCTTGGCGGAGAAGGGGAGTTCGGTTCCAAGCCAGACCTCGTCGTTCTCAGCGACGGCGTTCTGCTCGTTGTCTAGGACGCCGAGATACCCGTCTGGTGTGCGCTTTCGAACAAGGACCCACATGCGCTCCACCGAAACATCCTCGTCAGGGTTGTCGACGACATATGAAGCGCGGCGTTGCGCTCCCCGCGCACGCCAGCCCTTTGACATGCATCGGTGACCGTCCCGCCTCGCTTCCCAATCAGGTCTGAGCGCCGGGCCGGTGGGCGACAGTGCTCATCGCTTCGAAAAGTGCCTTGGCGACACCTTCGGCCGAATAAGGCTTGTGAAGGAGCGGAAAGCCGTGTCGTCCTTCATCGACCAAGACATGGCTGTATCCGCTCGTGAGCACGATCGGCATGTGTGGAAAATTCTGCCGCACCGAGCGTGCAAGCTCGATGCCGCTCATCCCGGGCATGACAACGTCGCTGAAGATCACATCGAACCGACTGTCAGCGGAGAGCTTCTCCAAAGCCGTGTGACCGCAGTCCGCTACTTCAGCTTCGAAGCCGAGGTCCTGGAGTAGGTCGACCGCAAAGTTGCGAACATCCGCGTTATCCTCAACAACCAAAACGCGCCCGCCCTTAGGCAGCGGCTCCATCTCATGCTCTTGCGGGGAGCTACTCGGACGATCGTCGCGAGCTAGCAGCAGGAGCCGAAAGATGGTCCCAGCCCCCAACCTGCTCTCAACCTGGATTTCACCGTCGGATTGTTTGATGAAGCCATATACCTGGCTCAAGCCAAGGCCAGTGCCTTTGCCGACTTCCTTTGTCGTGTAGAAGGGCTCGAAAATGCGGTTCAGTTTCTCCGGCTCGATGCCGTGGCCGGTGTCGGCGACCTCGACGCACACGAGCGCGCTCTCGCCCTCCATTTCCCTGCGAATGGCAATCTTCAATTCGCCCTCGCCATCCATGGCGTCGCGCGCGTTGACAGCCATGTTGACGAGCGCGGCTTCGAACTGGGCAATATCGGCTTCCACGAAGCAGTCCGAGCACCTTGCGTCGATCTCGAGGCATATTCTCGAACCAAGCACGCTGCGCAGCATTTCGGCGATGGAGGTGATCCGCTGTCCGGCGTCGAAAACTTCCGGCCGCAATGCTTGCCGCCGGGCAAATGCCAGAAGCTGGCCGGTCAGTCGCGCGGCACGTTCCGCGGTGTCGGAGATCGCGTCGATGTAGCGGCGGCGCTTTTCCTCGGTCAGCCCATCGCGTCTAAGAACGTCGGCCGAGCCCCTGATCACGGTGAGCAGGTTGTTGAAGTCATGCGCGATGCCGCCGGTGAGCTGCCCAATGGCCTCCATCTTCTGGCTTTGACGAAGTGCGTCGTTCGCGATCTCGAGCTCGCGAGTTCTCTCGACCACCCGTTGCTCTAGGCTCTGATTAGCGCGTTGAGCAGCCTCGAACAGCCGAGCATTGTCGATGGCAATGGCAGCCTGCCCGGCAAGACCTAGAAGGAGCGGCTCGGCTTCTTCGCCGAATATTCCCGGTTCGGGGTGCGCGAAGAAGAGCCCGCCGATAACCTCTCCGGACCGCGACGTGACCGGCACGGCAAGATAGCTGCGAACTGGCAGATGCCCCTGCGGCATTCCGTTGTGCGGCGAGTTGTTGCCGTAACGGGGGTCCTTGGTGATGTCGTCCGAACGGACCACACCTTCCCCTTGGAACGTGGGGGCGAACACCTCGGTCGCGCGAGGATGACCAAAGCTGTCGAACTGTTCTCGCTCAGCGCCTGACAAGGTGTAAAGCAGGAAGCTTTCGCCGTCATCGTTGATGACGTTGTAGAAGAACGCTCCGAACTTAGCCCCACTCAGCTCGACCCCTGCGTCGGTCACGATCTGAACAACGCGGTTCAGGTCGAGCTCGACCGCCAAAGCCTGCCCGGTGCGATTGAGGACCTCGAAACGCACCTGCTTCGCTTTTTCCTGCTCGATGTTGCGAGCCTCGATGACCGTGCCAGCGGGAGCGCCGCTTTGATCCAATAGCGGGCTCGCCGTGAAAGCTACGGGGTAGAAGCTTCCATCGGGCGCGACGAAGATCTCTTCCCCTTGCATCTGCGCTCGCTCGGGAAAGGCGCGATCGATCGGGCAGTCTGCAAGCGGATAATGGGAACCGTCGGGCTTTGTGTGATGAACCACGTCATGCAATGGCCGCCCTCGCATCTCCTCGAATGCGTAGCCCGTGAGCTTCTCGGCTGCTGCGTTGGCGTAGACGCATTGCTGTTGGTGATCCATCAGGAATACAGCCATCGTCGTATTGCCGAGGATTGCGTCGAGCCGGCGGCTGGTCTCACGAAGACGTTCCTGCGCCGCCAGCTCCTTCGTCACGTCGCGGTAGAACGCCGCAACGCCAGCTTGCACAGGAACGATCCGAGACTCGAGCCAAGCACTGTGCCCACCGTCCCAGCTCTGGTGGTGCACTGCCGTTTGCGCCTCGCGATTGAGCATCACCCACTTGAATTGCTCGCCGAGTTCGCTTTCCTCCACGCCGGGAGCAAGCTCCCACAGCGTTCGTCCGAGCAAATCCTCCTTCGCTCGGCCGTCGAGGGCGATGGCAGCCCTGTTCACGTCGACCAGGCGAAACCCCCTATCAAGAAGGAAGAACGCCTCCGACATATTCTCCAGAACGTCGCGGGCGTAATCGTCCGCGTGCGGATCGGCGCCGGAGCGTGAGTGAGTCAAAGCAACCTCAACTGGATAGAGCTGCCCGTTGATCTCAGCTAAGCTGTGTCTGACCCCTGGGTAGCAAGGCATTGCAGCATGCCTTTGGCTTACGCAAGAAGGCGTTAGCGCCCGATCAGGAACAGGACCGAGAGGTTTTTATCCGGGCGCCAGTTGGTCTTGGTCATCTCGAATTGGGTGGGGCCGATCTTGCGCACGCCTTCGCCGCAGAAGCTCACCAGGTCGCCGGGTGCTTCCTTGTCGACCACCAGGCGGAAGCGGCCGATCGGCTTTTTCCAATTGCCGCCGGTGACCAGCACATAATCGACCCATTGCTCGGGATAATGGCGCCCTGCCCGGCTTGCGGCGCGCAGCGTGCGCAGGAGCGGCGCGTCGACGCAGTAGCGCGCGGCGGTGTCGGCGTCGCCCTGCGCCTCACCGAGCATGGTGGCGACGGTGCCGCCGACCGAGGGGGTATAGCCATGTTCGACCACCACCGGCACGCCGGCGGGAAAGCGCTGCTGCCAATGGTAAGTGACCCGCAGCGTCCAGGCGGGTTCGCCGTCGTCGTCGATCAGCCCGAGCCGCACGGCCTCGGCGCGCTTGGCGGCGGGCAGGCGGCCGAGCGCGGCACGGGCTTCGTCGCGGTGCGGCGCGAGCGGCACATGGTTGGCGGTGAGCCAGGCCGTGCGTTCAACGTCGCCGACAAAGACGCGCTGTTCGATTTCGCTCTGCACCGGCTTGCCATCGACGCGGGTCGCGAAGCCGAGGAGATTGGCCGGCGCGTCGACCGGGATCGACACGTCCTGCATGAAGAAGCCCGGCCCGCCGATGGGGGGCATGGGGAAGGCGACGCGCAGCGTCACATCCTTGCCGCTGGTGTTGCGGAAGACATAGCGAACCTGCACCCGCGAACGGGAGAGGTGCAGATCCTCCGACTGCATTTCCACCGCATCGTTCTTGACGAGCACCAGCCCGCCGGCCGCGAGCTGGGCGGTGGTGTCATTGGCGTTCACGGCGCCAAACGGCAGCGCCAGCAGCGCACCCGCAAACAACCAGTGCCGGATCATCATGCCCCCAGGATGCGTTCGTATAAGGCGATGTATTTATCGGCCATCGCCTCAACCGAGAAGTGGTCTTCCATCCGGCGGCGGCAGGCGGCGCGGTCCACCGCCAGCGACTCGACGGCCTGCGGTGCTGCTTCGGCCGATCGTACCAGTATGCCGGTGTCGGGGGTGATGAGTTCGGGCATGCTGCCGCGACCGATGGCGATTACGGGGGTGCCGCAGGCCATCGCCTCGACCACCGACAGGCCGAAGGGTTCGTCGAAGTTGATGAGGTGGAGGAGCGCCCTTGCGCTTCCGAGCGCCTTCACCCGTGCTTCGCCGCCGACGGGGCCGTGATAGACGATGCGGTCGTTCAGATGGGGCTTTACCGCGCTCTCGAAATAGCCCTGATCCTGGATGATGCCGTAGAGGTTCAGGCGGCGGTTGGTGGCCTGGGCTACAGCAATGGCTTCGGCGGCGCCCTTGTCCGGGTGCATGCGGCCGAAGAAGAGCAGGTCTTCGCTGCCCTGCGCGTCGAAGGGAAATTCGTCCAGGCGGATGCCGTGGTGGATGGTGGCGGCGTAATGGAGGCTCGGGTGCCGGTCGGCGTCCGAGATCGCGACATAGTGCACGCGGTCCTCGAACGGCTTGTACATCGGCAGGATGCGGTCGGACGAGAAGCCATGGATGGTGGTGACCATCGGCGTGTCGACCAGAGACGCAAAGGCATGGGCGGGGAAATCGGCCTGGTTGTGGATCAGGTCGAACTCGGACGCGCGGCTGAACAGGTGGCTCAGGTGGCGATATTCCCAGACCTTCGCGTCGATGCTGGGGTCTTCCTCATAGGATGCTGGGACGACGCCGGCGAGCGTGCCGGAGGTGATCGAATCCTGCGTGGCGAACAGCGTGACGTCCAGGCCCTTGGCGACCAGCGCCTCCGTCAGCAGGCTGGTGACGAGTTCCCACGGGCCGTAATGGCGCGGCGGGGTGCGCCACGCGATGGGAGCCAGCATTGCGATCTTCATGCGAGGATAAGGCCTTCGTTGGGCAGGAGGAGCGCCGGGTCGGGGGTGCCGCCGCGGGTGGAGAGAATGGGCGTGAAGCCTTCGGCCCATTCAGGGATCGAGAAGGGTTGTGGCTGGTCGCCGAGGTTTAGGACGATCAGCAGGCGCTGGTCGCCGTGGCGGCGTTCATAAGCGAGGAGGTCGCCGCTTGCCTCGACCGGGTACCAGTCGCCGACGGCCAGCGCAGGATGCCGGCGGCGTAGCGCGAGCAGGTCGTGGTGGAGCTGCCACATCGAGCCGGGGGCATTGCGCTGCGCGGCGACATTGCGGGTCTGCCAGTCGGGGTGGAGCGGCAGCCAGGGCGTGCCGGTGGTGAAACCTGCGTTCGGGCTGTCGTCCCACGCCATTGGCGTGCGGACCGGATCCCGGCCCAGGCCAATGCCGGGCTCGCGCAGTTCGCGCGGGTCCTGGACCTGATTCGCGGGAATCGCGACGTCGGCCATGCCGATCTCGTCGCCATAATATAGCGTCGGCGTGCCGCGCAGGGTCAGCAGCAGCATCGCGGCGACGCGCGCCTGTTCGGGGCCGAAGCGGGTGGCGGCGCGGGGGCGGTCGTGGTTGCCGAGCACCCAATTGGGCCAGCCGCCCGGGGGCAGCGCGGCGTCATAGTCGGCGATGATCTTAGCCAAATCGGCTGCGTTCCAGGGGGCGTCGATCAGCTGGAAGTTGAAGGGCAGATGCACGCCCGGCGCGTCGGTGCCATAATAGCGCATGAGGCGGTCCAGCGGCAGGTAGATCTCGCCGATCAGCACGCGCGCGGGATAGGCGTCGGCAAGGGCGCGCATGCGCGCGGCGAGGGCGTGCACTTCCTCCTGGTCGGTGGAGTGCAGCTGGAGGACACTGAACATCTCGCCCATGCCGGGCTTGTAATCGGGGTTGGGCGGATTGTCGGGGAAGCCGGCGTGCTTGACCATGTGCCAGAGCACATCGATGCGGAAGCCGTCGACGCCGCGATCGAACCAGAAGCGCATCGCGTCGAACATCGCCGCCTGGACCTGCGGGTTGCGCCAGTTGAGGTCGGGCTGTTCCTTGAGGAAGGCGTGGAGATAATATTGGCCGGTGGCTTCGTCCCACTGCCAGGCCGAGCCGCCGAAATCGCTGATCCAGTTGTTGGGGGGCGAGCCGTCGGGGTTGGCGTCGCGCCAGATGTACCAGTCCCGCTTGGGGTTATCGCGCGAGCTACGGCTTTCGAGGAACCAGGGGTGCTGGTCGGAGCTGTGGTTCGGGACGAAATCGAGCAGGAGCTTGAGGCCGCGGGCGTGGGCGGCCTTTAGCAGCGCGTCGAAGCCCTCGAGGGTGCCGAAGCGCGGGTCGATGCCGGTGTAATCGGCGACATCGTAGCCGAAATCGGCCATCGGGCTGGGGAAGATGGGCGATATCCATACCGCATCCACGCCGAGTTCAACCAATGCGTCGAGGCGGGATTCGATGCCGGGCAAGTCGCCGATGCCGTCGCCGTTCGCGTCCTGGAACGAGCGTGGATAGATCTGGTAGATGACACCCGATTGCCACCAGAGCGGATCGGTCACGCGAAGCGTTCCTTGGGCGTGTGAGTGATGCGGCAGGCGAGGTCGGCTTCCCCGTGCGCCACGATGTAGTGATCGCCCGCGTCGACGATTCCCGTTGTGAAGACCACCGGAGTGGGCAGGTACATCTGGTGGGCGATGTCGGCGGTGAGTGCAGGATCGGCTTCGAACAGCGGCGCGCCGTCCTCGAGCCGCAGGATGCGGGCGGGATCGTCGCGGTCGAGCAGCGCCCAGAAGCTGCGATAGACGCCGACCAGCCCCTGCTTCTCGACACCGTGATAGAGCATCAGCCAGCCATCGTCGGTCAGGATCGGCGGGCTGCCGCCGCCGATGCGTTGGGTGCTGGTGGTGCCCTTGCGCGCGCGGATGCCGGGGGTGTCGAGCGGCTTCCAGTGGAGGCCGTCGGGCGACTGGGCCATGTTGATCGCGGGACCGCCGAGCCATTCGCTGTCCTGCGGATAGGCGAAATAGACTTCACCCAGCGGGCGGGTGAGCGCCATGTACTTATCCGCGACCTTGCCTTCGAAGAGCAGCATGTCCTTGTTCTGATGGTCGAGGACGACACCGAGCAGATCGTAGTCGAGGCCGTTCGTGGAGCGATACATCGCGGTGCAGTGGCGCTCCGCCGAGACGCCGCAGACGGTCATCCACCAGGTGTCGCCGACGCGGCTGATGCGCGCGTCCTCGACGCCATAATCGAGGAAGGAGGCGCTGGGTTCGATCGCCTTGTCATAGTGGATGCGGACGATGTCGCGGCCCTGAACGTCGAGTTCGACCGGGAGCAGCCAGGACAGCGAGGTGAGGCCGAGCAGGCGGGGGTTGCGGTCCTTCAAGGCGAACTGACGGGGATCGTCGATATGGAGCCCGTGCAGGGCATGGCGGTCGAGGACGTATCCTTCTGGCGTCCAACGGATCGCCCGGGCGCTGTCGCCTTGCACCGGATCGCGCAGCGCTTCGGCCACGCGGACCATGAGCAGCAGGTTGCCATTGGGAAGCCGGGTTAGCCCGGGATTGAAGGCGCCGAGCACATAGGTCGGCTCGGCGATCGAGCGGCGCAGCGGGGAACGGGAAAGATCGACATCGTCCGGGCGGAAGATCAGATAATCGTCGCCTGCGGGCATGCGCCCCTCCCCTTGCGTCAGCAGCCGGTGATGCGGCTATCGCCCCCTTCGAGGACGAAGCGGTTGCCACGGCGAACGTATCGCTCGGCGAACGAGTCGGTTCCTTTATAGCGGACGGTGAAATCGGAATCGCGGTGCACGTCGGTCAAGGTGCCCTCATACGCTTCACCCTTGGCCTCGGTCATCCCGCTGGTGTCAAAGGTGGTGGTGATGCTGGCGATTGGGGCCGGGCCGATCGGGCGCAGTTCGATGAGGTCGGTGAGGCCGACGGTGCAGCCCTGCCAGGTGCCGCCGCCCTCGACCACGATCACCGGCAGCCCGGTGAAGGCGCCAGAGACGGACCATCTGGTGAGATTGCCAAAGCTGCCGCTGACCGCCGCATCGGGATAGCTGTTGACCAGCGCGAAGCGGTCGCCCTCGGCACGAAGATAATAGGCCGCGATGATGCCGGGCTCGCTGTGGCCGGCATCAGGATTGTGGCCGTGGCGAAGCAGCACCGGGCCGAACGGCGTGTCGATCAGCTTGTCGTCGCCGTCGAAGCTGTAGCTGTCGAGCTTGGCGGGCACCACCGCGCGCGCAGCGGCCAGACGGGCGGGATTGTCGGCGGCAAGCGTCGGGACCGGGCTGGGCGCCGCGGCCAGGGTCGCCTTGGCCGTGGGCTGCGCCTTTTTGTGCTTGGGCGCATAGTCTTCAGGCAGCGCGTTGCAGGCCGACAAGGTCGCGAGCAGCAGCGCCGCAGCAGCGGCGGGACGCAGAGTCACGCGCCGTCCCGCAGCTGAACATGGTGGCGGATCACTTCGTCGATGATGAAGCGCAGGAACTTTTCGGAAAATTCGGGGTCGAGATCGGCGTCCTTGGCGAGCGCGCGCAGGCGGGCGATCTGGGCTTCCTCGCGGCCGGGATCGGCGGGGGGCAGGCCGGAGACGGCCTTATACTCGCCCACGGCCTGAGTGACCTTGAACCGCTCGGCGAGCAGGAAGACCAGCGCGGCATCGATATTGTCGATGCTCTGGCGATAACGGGTAAGCGTGGCGTCCGGCATATGAAAAGCCCTCCCCGGCCCCTTTCGCGTGACGCACGCTGCGGTGCAACCCCATCCACTTGCCTTTACGGCAGCAACAGGCCAGAGGCGCAGCCATGAGCGCCACCATCCATCGCCTGGGCTCACGCCCCGAGCCCTCGCTGGAGCCCCTGCTCGGCCTAGTGGCGCACGACATGAACATGGTGAACGCCGTCATTCTGGACCGGATGCGTTCGGACATTCCGCTGATCCCGGAGCTGGCCGGGCACCTGATCGCCGGGGGCGGCAAGCGGATGCGGCCGATGCTGACGCTGGCGAGCGCGCAGCTGCTGGGCTTCACCGGCACGCGCCACCATGGGCTGGCGGCAGCGGTGGAGTTCATCCACACCGCGACGTTGCTGCACGACGATGTGGTCGACAGTTCGGACCTGCGGCGCGGGCGACGGACGGCGAACATCATCTGGGGCAATCCGGCGAGCGTGCTGGTGGGCGATTTCCTGTTCTCCCGCTCGTTCGAGCTGATGGTCGAGAGCGGAAGCCTGAAAGCGCTCAAGGTGCTGAGCAATGCCAGCGCAGTGATCGCCGAGGGCGAAGTGAACCAGTTGACCGCGGTGCGCCGGCTGGACCTGTCCGAGCAGCGCTATCTCGACATCATCGGCGCGAAGACCGCGGCGCTGTTCGCCGCCGCCTGCCGGATCGCCGCGATCGTCGCCGAGCGGCCCGAGAGCGAGGAAGCGGCGCTGGACGCCTATGGCCGCAATCTGGGGATCGCGTTCCAGCTGGTCGACGACGCGATCGACTATGTCTCCGACGCGACGACCATGGGCAAGGATGCCGGCGACGATTTCCGGGAAGGCAAGATGACGCTGCCGGTCATCCTGGCCTATGCGCGCGGCGACGAAGCTGCGCGCGGCTTTTGGAAAGAAGCGATTGCGGGGCGTCGCGTGGCGGACGAGGACTTCGCCGAAGCGGTGCGGCTGGTGCAGGCAAGCCGGGCAGTGGACGACACGCTGGCGCGCGCCCGGCATTATGGTCAGCGGGCGATCGACGCGCTGGGCGGCTTCGCCAATGGCGCGGCCAAGGACGCGATGGTCGAGGCGGTCGAGTTCGCGGTGGCGCGGGCCTATTGATGCGCGGGGCGCGGCCGCCGCTGCGGGACGGGTACGACCGGATAGGGCCGGTGCATCCTTACCTGGCGTTTGCCGGCGTACTGCTGCTCGATATGGTGATCTTGCTGGTGGTGCTAGGCGCACTTTCGGCGCTGGGTGACTCAATCGAGGACGCGCTCTGGCCTGGCGGGTTTGATATGATCCGGGGGCTTTAGGCGGGTCGCCCCGGCCAAGGGGGATCACTATCGTTTCTTCGTCACCCCGCCTTGAGCCGGGGTCCCGCTGCCTCCCAGCGTCAGAAGAAGCGGGATCCCGGCTCAAGGCCAGGATGACGCGAAATGGTTTATTCGCCTTCCCGATGCCTTGCAGCTGGACCCCGGCCTTCGCCGGGGAACAGCTGCTGGCGCTGGAAGTGCCTTATTCCTTTTCTTCGGTGTCCGCGTCTTCGTCGTCGTCGACGCCGAGCATGTCCTCTTCGTCAGTATCGAGCTGTTCCTCGATCGCTTCCACGATCAGGTCGAGCTGCTCGTAGCTGGCGGTGAACTCCATCGTCTCACCATCCTCGTCCTCGAGGTGGAGGACGTAGTCGCCTTCGGCGTCGGTGGTGATGGTGAACTGTGCAAGCGTGCGTGCGGCCATGGTGTTTGCTCCTATCCTTCGATTGCGCCCAACACGGGTTCGCGCAATTGGTTGCGCACGATGCGCGAGACTCTGCCAATCCATGCCGTGTTGCCGGTGTTGCTCGACGTTCTGCGGGACGCGTCGAACGCCGTGCTGGTGGCGCCGCCCGGGGCGGGCAAGACCACGGCGGTGGCCCCTGCCCTGTTGAACGAGCCCTGGTGCACGGGCGAGGTTCTGTTGCTGTCGCCGCGGCGCCTGGCGGCGCGCGCGGCGGGCGAGCGGATGGCGGCGCTGGCCGGCGAGGCGGTCGGACGCACCTTTGGCTATGCGACGCGAATGGATGCCAAGCGATCGGCGGCGACCCGCGTGACGGTGGTGACCGAGGGCATCTTCGTGAACCGCATCCAGGCGGACCCGGAACTGGCCGGCGTGTCGGCGGTGCTGTTCGACGAAGTGCATGAGCGCAGCCTGGACAGCGACTTCGGGCTGGCGCTGGCGCTCGACGCACAAGCCGGGCTGCGGCCTGACCTGCGGCTGGTGGCGATGTCGGCGACGCTGGATGGGACGCGCTTTTCCGGGCTGATGGGCGATGCGCCGATGGTGGAAAGCGAGGGGCGGAGCTACCCGCTGACGCTGAAGCATGTCGGGCGCGCCGCCGAGGCCCGGATCGAGGATTCGGTCGCCACGGCGATCCGGGGGGCGCTGCGCGAGGAAGCGGGCGGCGTGCTGGCGTTCCTGCCGGGCGTGGCCGAGATCGAGCGGACGGCGGAGCGGCTGGAGATGCCTGCTGGCGCGGTACTGCACCGGCTGCACGGCAGCCTGGAGCCCGGCGCGCAGCGCGCGGCGATCGGGCCAGACCCGGAGGGTCGGCGAAAGGTGGTGCTGGCGACGTCGATCGCGGAGACGTCGCTGACGCTCGACGGCATCCGGGTGGTGATCGATTCGGGGCTGGCGCGGCGACCGCGCTACGACCGGGCGGCGGGGATGACGCGGCTGGTGACCGAGCGTGCAAGCCAGGCGTCGGTGACGCAGCGCGCGGGGCGTGCGGCGCGGCAAGGGCCCGGCGTCGCCTATCGTTTGTGGGAAGAGGCCGCGACGGCGGGGCTGCCGCGCTTCGACTCGCCGGAGATATTGGAAGCCGATCTGTCGGCGCTGACGCTCGACTGCGCGTTGTGGGGGGTCAGCGATCCGCGGCAGCTGGCTTGGCTCGATCCGCCGCCCGAAGCGGCGGTGGCGGAGGCGCGGGCGCGGCTGGGGGTGCTGGAGGCGCTGGACGGCGACGGGCGGCCGACCGAGCACGGCAAGGCGATCGCACGCATGCCGCTGCCCCCTCGCCTAGGGCACATGCTGGTGCGCGCGGGCGAGATGGGGCTCGCGCGGACCGCGGCGCAGGTGGCGGTGCTGCTGGGGGAGCGTGGGCTGGGCGGGAACGAGCCCGATCTGGAGCTGCGCCTGCGGCGCTGGCGCAGCGAGCGGGGGCAGCGGGCCGAGAATGCGCGGCGGCTGGCGGAGCGGTGGTCTAAACTCCCTCTCCCGTCTGAAGGGAGGACGGGGGGAAGGGGGATGGACCCGAAGCGTGCCGCCCTGCCCCTCTCCCAACCCTCTCCACAGGGGGGAGAGGGGTTTGCGGTGGCGATCTGCATTGCCCTGGCCTTTCCCGACCGCGTGGCGAAGCGGCGTGATGGATCGGGCGAGACCTGGGCCTCGGTGGGCGGACGTGGGTTCAAGCTGGATCCGACCTCGTCGCTGGCGCGGGCGGAGTGGCTGGCGGTGGCGGAGACGCAGGGCATGGCGTCAGGCGCGCGTATCCTGTCGGCGGTGGAGATCGATACTGCGCAGGTGGAGGCGCTGTTCGGAGAGCGAATCGAAACACGACGACGCGTGCGCTTCGATCCCGTGACCGGACGGACCGAGGCCGTGCGAGCGCGGCGGCTGGGGGCGATCCGGCTGTCGGGCGGTCCCGATTCGGCAGCCGATCCAGGCGAGATCGCGGCGGCATTGCTGGAGGGCGTGCGTGCGCACGGGCTGGACCTGCTGCCCTGGTCGGAGACGGCGCAGGCGCTGCGGACGCGGGCGACTTATGGCGGCTATGCCGCGCTGTCGGACGAAGCGCTGGTCGAGCGTCTGGACGAATGGCTGCCGCCGCTGCTCGCGGGCAAGCGGCGGCTGGATGCCGTGGCGGCGGAGGGACTGACCCAGGCGCTGCAGAACCTGCTCGGCTGGGAGGGGCAGCGGACGCTCGACCGCCTGGCGCCTCCTCGCTTCGAAACCCCGGCAGGATCGAGCCACGCGATTGATTATGCGGCCGAAGGCGGGCCACGAGTGGAGTTGCGGGTGCAGTCGCTGTTCGGGCTGGCCGAGCATCCGACGATCGGCGAAGGGGTGCCGCTGGTGCTCAGCCTCACATCGCCGGCCGGGCGGCCGATTCAGACGACCAAGGACTTGCCCGGCTTTTGGGCAGGGAGCTGGGCCGCGGTCGCCAAGGAGATGCGCGGGCGTTATCCGCGCCATCCCTGGCCCGACGACCCCGCCAATGCGTCGGCGACGCTGCGCACGAAAAATGCGGATGCAAGACGCGCCGCCGCGCGTTAGAGCAGGTGCGATTATCGGAGGCCTGACGTGAAGACCGCTCGTATTTTCCAGCGTCCCAAGAACTCGATGCAGTCGGGACGCTCGCGCCTGGACGTTTGGATGCTCGAAATGGAGCCGACCAAGGCCGAGGAAGCCGACCCGCTTACGGGCTGGAATGGCGGCGGTGACGTGTCCAACCAGGTCCGCATCACCTTCCCCACGCTGGAGGCGGCGAAAGCCCATGCCGAGCGCGAAGGCTATGCGTACCATGTCGTGCCGGCACCCGAGCGGAAGCTGAAGTTGCAGGCATACGCGGACAATTTCCGGTAACTCGACCCTCCTCCGCAGGGGGAGGTGGCACACGCAGGCGCGACGGCGGGTATCGCGCTATCGAGAGCGGAATACCCTCCACCACTCGCTCGCGCGAGCGGTCCCCCTCCCCCTCCGGGAGAGGTTCTAAGAACGCTTCAGCAGGTCGCTTGCGAGGAGCAGGAGCATCTTGACGTCCATGCCGAAGCCCTCGGCGCGCTTTTGCGCCACGAATGCGGTGATGTCGGCCATGGGAACGCGGTGGACGTTGATGTCCTCTTCGGCGACGCCTCCGCCTTCGCCGATCTTGGTCAGCCCGGTAGCGCGGACGAGGTAGAAGCTTTCGCTGACCATGCCGGGCGAGGCGTAGAATTCCCCCAGATTCTCGACCGCCGCGCAGGTATAGCCGGTTTCCTCCTCCAGCTCGCGGCGCGCGGCGCTTTCCACCGTGTCGGTATCGTGTTCGTCGCCGATCAGGCCAGCGGGGAGCTCCAGGCAGCGCCTGCCGAGCGGCACGCGATATTGGTCAACCAGCAGGACGTGACCGTCATCGTCAATCGCGACGATCACCGTCGCCTTGATGCCGCGCGCGCGGGAGACGAACTCCCATTTGCCCTGGCGCTTGGCCTGAATCCACTTGCCTTCCCAGGCGATTTCGATGGGCTCTTCGCTCATAGCTCGATCAATCGATCCGGCAGTTCGTTGGTGTCGCCTTCGCTGCGCGGGAAATGTTGCGTAAGAATGGCGCCAATCTGCGCCACGGCTTGCGCCATGCCGTCGCCGGGCCGGCCATCCTTTACGTCCGCGATCAGCGCCGCCATCGCGTCTCCCCACACGTCAGGGGCGACGCGCGAGTGGATGGCTTCATCGGCGATGATCTCGGCGCGGTGCTCGGCGAGGCTGAGGTAGAGGAGCACGCCGGTCGACGCCTTGGTGCGCTTTTCAGCAGCGGTGCGGAACAGCTTCATCGCGGCGCGGTGAACGCGGCGGGCCTTGGTGGCCCCGGGGGTCAGCGCCATACGCACCGGGTCGAGCGCGAGCAGGACACGCGCCACCAGGAAGGTGACCGCCATCAACAGCAGCGCGAAGGTCAAGTACCAACGCGGCGGCGTTTCCGACCACGCATCGATCAAGCGGGCGTGGAGCCACTCGACGGGCATGGGCATCCAGGCAAGCAACGCCAGGACGAGCAGCATGGCCAGCACCGTCCAGTGCAGCGCAACGTCGTGATACGCGTCCGAGCGGCCCGCGACGACCGTGACGATCTCGCCATCGGTGGCCAATTCCGCCTGGGTGACTGCGGCGGTAACGCGGTCATGATCCGCCTTGCTGAGCCGCATCGTCACCAACTCCCCGAGGCGCCGCCGCCCCCGAATGATCCACCGCCGCCGCCGAAGCCGCCGCCTCCGCCGCCGCCACCCCAGCCGCCGCCACCGCCCCAGCCGGAACCGCCGCCACGACCGCCGCGGCTCATTTCGTCGGCGATGCTCCACAGGATGATCGGCAGCGCGCCGCCGCCGTTGCCGCGATAGCGCCGGGCGCCGCCGCGGCCACGCCGACCGCCGAACAGCATCGGCAAAATGACAAAGGCAAGGATCACGCCCCAGAAGATCAGGCCGACGGGAATGCCTCCACTTTGCGCCTTGCGGGCGCGGGGCTGCGCCTTTTGCGCGGCCTGCTGCGCCCGCTGCTCGGCGGCTTCGAGCGGCAGCTTCATCTGCTCGCCGACCGCGAGCGCGCCGGCGACCACGCCGCCGCCCATGTCACCAGCCTTGAAGCGCGGAATGATCGTATCGTTGACGATCGCGCTCGACAGCGCGTCGGTCATGATCGGTTCGAGGCCATAGCCCACCTCGATCCGCACCTTGCGTTCGGTCGGCGCGACGATCAGCAGGATGCCGTTATTCGCCTCCGACTGGCCGATCTTCCAGGCGCGGCCGAGCCGATAGCCATAATCGGCAATGTCATAGCCACCCAGATCAGGAATCGTCGCGACGACGAACTGGCGGGTGGAGGCCTGCTCGACCTGCTGCGAAATCTGCGTGATCTGCGCCTCCTGCTCGGGCGAGAGCAGGTTGGCGGCGTCGACCACGCGGCCCGACAGCTTGGGAAAGCTCTGCGCCTGCGCCGCGAGCGGCAGCAGGAGCAGGCTGAGGACGAACGCTAGCGCGCGTTGGATGGTCACGCTGTTTCCCTGGATCCTGAACGGATCAGTTTGTGTTCCCGAAATCGACCGTCGGCGCCTTGTCCGCACCGGCCTGCGCCTGGAACGGCGTCATCGGCTTCGCGCCGTAGAAGATCTTGGCCCCGACCGCGTCGGGGAAGGTGCGGATGCGGGTGTTATAGGCCTGCACCGCGCCGTTATAATCGCGGATCGAGATCGCGATGCGGTTCTCGGTGCCTTCCAGCTGCGACATCAGCGTAGTGAAATTGCCCTGGCTCTGGAGCTGCGGATAGGCCTCCTGCATGCGCTGGAGCGACAGAGTCAGCCCGTTCTGCGCCTGGTTGAACGCCGACATCTTGGCCGAATCGGTCAGGTCGTCGCCGGTCACCTGGACCTGCGTCGCGCGGGCGCGGGCGCTCACCACGTCGTTGAGGATCTTGCCCTCCGAGCCGGCGGCGCCCTTCACGGTTGCGACCAGATTAGGAATCAGGTCGGCGCGGCGCTGATAATTGGTCTGGACGTCGGCCCACTTCGCCTTGGCTTCTTCCTCGGCAGTGGGAACGCTGTTGAGGCCGCAGCCCGCCAGCAAGATGGCGGGGACGAGCGCGGTCGCAGCACGAAACTTCATCGGGAATGATCCTCCAAACCCAGTTGAGGCCCTGATATGGCCGCAGGTGTCTTATACGGCAAGAACACTGGAGCCCGAAAGCGAAATCGGACATGGAACGAACCGCACGGCATTGGACGGAGAAATGGACGGCATGTGGAAGGAGTTCCGAACCTTCATCGCGCGCGGCAACGTGCTCGAGCTGGCGGTGGGCGTCATCATCGGCGCGGCGTTCAGCACGATCACCAAATCGCTGACCGACGACCTGATCATGCCGGTGGTCGGATGGCTGTTCGGCGGGTTCGATTTTTCAAGCTACTTCATCCGCCTGGGACCCATCCCGGCGAGCTATGCCGGCTCGCCGGACAATTATGCGGCGCTGAAGGCCGCGGGCGTGCCGCTGTTCGGATTCGGCCAATTCATCACAGTGGTGATCAACTTCCTGATCCTGGCCTTCATGGTGTTCCTGCTGGTGCGCGCAGTGAACCGGGCAATTCATGTGGTCGAGCATGAGAAGAAGACCGGCCAGGCGGTGCCTGCGCCCGAGCCGGAGGATGTGAAGCTGTTGCGCGAGATCCGGGACGAATTGAAGCGGCGGAACGAGGGGGCTTAGGCTGTCGCTTGCTCCGTCGTCCCGACCTTGAGCCGAAATCCCCCTTCTTCTTCTTCTATCGGGTCAAGGCGCGGGACCCCGGCTCAAGGCCGGGTTGAAGGAAAATAGCAGGCTTCCGCTTACGCCGCGGCGAGCACCGTCGCGGTGGCGTCGACCAAGCTGGTGCCGTCCAGGATGCGCGCGGTTTCGTCACGCACGCGCGACATGGCGAGGCGAATCGCGCAGGTCGCCTCATCCTTACAATCGTTGCACGGGCGATAGGCGGTGCGGCTGACGCAGGGAACCAGTGCCAGTGGCCCCTCGATCACCCGGATGATCTCGCCCAGCGAGATGAGATGCGGCGCGCGCGCAAGACGATAGCCGCCCATCTTGCCGCGAGTCGACAACAGGAAGCCGGCGTCGCGCAGATCGGCCAGAATCAATTCCAGGAACTTGCGCGGCACGTTCGCCTCCGTCGCGATGCGGTTCATCGCCGTGGGCACGGTTGCAGGCTGCCCGGCAAGGAAAAGCATCGCGCGAAGCGCGTAGCGAGAACGCTGCGTCAACATGATGCACCTCCCATGCCAATCCAAGTCAAGCGTGTGAAGTGGCATAACCGCTCACAGCTGGCCTTTTCATGAACCGATCGAGCCCCTATATGCATTCGTGCCGGGCTTGCTCGGCTATGGGGATAAACGAAGGCGTGCAATAGACGCAGCGGACCCGGGGGCGGTACCCGGCGGCTCCACCATAATCCTCGCGAAAGCGGGGCTCATGATGGGGCCGAACTAGGATCGACGTGTGTTGAAAAGCGCTATCTATCTCTCAGCGTGGGCCACTGTGACGGTCTGAAACACAAGTGCCAACGATAACGAAGCACTCGCTATTGCGGCCTAACCCCACGGCTTAACGGCCTAAGGTTAGACTAAAATGCGCGGTTGGACCGCACCGGGCAACAGAAGCGGATTCCAGCGGTTTGGGGAGCACCGGGCAACAGAAGCTCCCTACTAACTACCCAGATCAAAACTACCCAGATCAACAAGCATTCGAACCGGTCGGCTCTGCCTTCATCCTTCCTCGCTTTAGCGGGGAGTGGCGCGATTCAGCGCCACCGCGGGTTGCGTCGCTCGCGGCGGGCCCCCGCCACCAGCTTCGCTGGTCCCCCTCTCCGTGCCGGGGGGATTTATTCCGCGGCTAGCGCTTGGGCGCCTTCGTCGACGTCGGGCGCTTCCTCCGCATTCACTCCGCTCTCCAGTGCCGCCTCGTCCCGTGCGAGCGCGTCCGCATCCTCGGCATGGATGCCGAAGCGGGCGGCCACGTCGGGCGCAAAGCGGAGCAGGTCGGGCCGCAGCTTGAGCAGGCTGATGTCCTTGGACTTGCCCTCCATCATAACATCGAACTCAAGGCCCTGCGCCATCCGCATGAAGGTGGCGAATTCGAATGGGTTGGTGAAATCGGAATGACCGGTCCAGATCGGCGGACGCAGCACGGTGCGGATACGTGCCTTGGTGCCCGCCGCCGCGCGCTGCTTGTCGGTCAGCTTCTGCTTGATCTCGCGCAGCTCGGTACGCGGCGAGGAGAAGTGGATCTTGGGCCGGACGCCCTGCGGCCAGCTCGCCAGGAACCGCTCCAGCGTGTCGCGTATGTCGAGCCGTTCGGGATTGAGGCACCAGAAATGCTGATAGTCGAAGATCAGCGGGACGCCGGTGCGTTCGTGGATCCACAGCGCGTCGGCGGCGGAGAAGCGGATATCATCATTCTCGAGCACCAGCCGGCGGCGGACATGCTTGGGGCATTGCTCCCACCCTTCGATCCAGCGGGCGCGGCTCGCCTCGTGATCGCCATAGACCCCGCCGACATGAGTGACCATCACCGCCTCTGGCCCGCACTCCATGCGGTCGAGCATCTCGGCCTGGCTGGAGAGATCCCAGATGCTCTTTTCGGTCAGCTTCGGGTCGGGCGAGTTCAGCAGCACATATTGGGAGGGATGGAAGGACAAGCGCATGTCATATTCGCGCGCCTTTGCGCCGAATGCGCGAAGCTCCGCCTCGCTTTCCGCCACCTGGTTGTGGAACTGCGGCAAGTCGGGATGCGTGGCGTAGGGCGCCAGGTCCGACGACAGGCGGTACATGTCCAGCTGATGCGCGTGGAGATAGTCGAGGATTTGGCTGACATGCTCCAGCGAGCATTTAAGGTGCGGGTTCTTCTGCCAGCGGCGCGTGTCGTTGCTCTTTAGGTCGGACTTTCCCATCACCTTGACGGGAAAACCCAGACGGAGCGGGCGAGCGGGGGTCGTGGATTCAGCCATGCTCCCGAAACGCACGGTAAGCGAAGTTAGTCGCGTGCCCGCAGCCAGGAGAGTCCCGTTGCCGCGGCGATCAGCGCCACGCCTGCCCCTGCCTTGCCGCGCCGGCGCACCATCGCCAGACCAACCGTGACGAGCCCGGTGGTGACCCAGCCGATCTTTGGCAGGCCAGAAATCCGCGCCGCACGCGCAACGGCGCGCCCGGCAACAAAGCCGGTGCCCGGCTCGGGCGCCGGAGCGGCAGGGGTGCTGGGGGTGCGGGCAACCGGCCTGGTAGCGACGTTCGGCGCAGCGCCTGACGGTTCAGGGGGCTTGGGCTTGGCAGGCGCATCCTCCGCGTCACCATCCGCCGCGACATGGTCCGCCACCCAGGCCCGGCGCGTGCCCATCGGCTGTGGCGCGCCGGTGGTGGTGTCCTTGGCTGTCTGGTGCTCCAGTTCCGAATTGAGTTCGGCGCCGAAGAGCAGGACGTACGACGCCAGATACAGGAAGGTAAGCAGCGCGACCACGGCACCAAGCGAGCCATAGGTCGCGTCGAACTTGGCGATGTACCGGACATAGGCGCCGAAGCCGAGGGTGAGGCCCAGCCAGAGCAGCGCAGAGAAGATCGAGCCGGCGGAGAGCCAGGTCCACTGGGCCTTGCCGCGCGAAGGGCCGACGCGGTACAGCGCCGCGGCAGCGCCCGCCCCGGCGAGCGTCAGCAGGACATAAGTGACCACCGTGCCCAGCAACGGCAGCACCGTCGCGTCATAATGCATCCATCGGCCAAGCGCGGCGAGCGCGGTAAGTGCACTCGCGGCCAGGATCGCGGCGAGCACCGCCGCGGCGGTGATCGCCAGCGCGGTGAGATTGACCATGATGAAGCTGCGCTTCTCCTGCTCCTCATAAGCGATGTTGAGCGCGGTGATGATCGCACCGGCGCCGTTGCGCGCGCCGAAAATGGCCAGCGCCAGCGCGATCAGGATACCGAAACCCTTCTTGCCATCCGAGGACTGGACCAACTCCATCAGCTGCGCGCCGACCGTGCGGGCGACGTCGGCGGGCACCAGCGACGTCAGCGCCTGCATATCCTCAACCACCGTCTTGGGATCGGCGAAGATGCCGTAGCAGAGCAGGATGGCAGTGAGCAGCGGGACCAGCGCGAGGAACCCGTAAAAGGCCACACCCGCAGCGATCAGGCCGATATTGTCGTCGCCGGACTCGTTCCAGACGCGGACGGCAACCTGTTTCCAGCCGGCAAGCGGCATCTTCCAGGGACTCGTCGCGTCCCTTCCCTTGGCGTCCATCCTTGGCCCCCTGTTTGTTGCGGCTACACGCCGCCTTGATAGGTGAAAGCGCGCAGTGGGGCGGGACGTTCCGGAGGGGCGATAGATCCCATCCCGAAGGGCTAGTCGGAATGTCCGAGTACAATCCCTTCCTTCCGGGGGAGGACCTAAAGAAAAAGGGACCCGGTTTCCCGAGCCCCTTTTCTGTTTCCGATTGTCGGAAGCTTAGTCGTCGTTGCCGGTGAGGAACGAGGGCAGGCCGATATTCTCGCCGCCTTCTTCCTTGCCGCCTTCCGACCGCTCGCGACGCGGGCCACGATCGCCACGGCCTTCGCCGCGGGGACCACGATCACCACCTTCGCTGCGCGGGCCACGATCACCGCCGCCTTCGCGGCGTGGACCACGGTCACCGCCACGGCCGCCGTCACGACGACGGTCGCCGCCGCCGCCCGAGCGCTCGCCACGGTCGCCGCGCGGGCCACGGTCGCCGCCTTCACGCGGTTCGCGTGCCGGACGGGTGTCCTCCAGCTCTTCGCCGGTTTCCTGATCGACGACGCGCATCGACAGGCGAACCTTGCCGCGCTGGTCGATCTCGAGGACCTTGACCTTCACTTCCTGGCCTTCCGACACGACGTCGGTCGGCTTCTCGACCCGCTCGTTCTTCATTTCCGAGACGTGGACGAGACCGTCCTTGCCACCCATGAAGTTCACGAATGCGCCGAAGTCGACGATGTTGACGACCTTGCCGTTGTAGACCTTGCCGACCTCGGCCTCTTCGACCAGGCCCTTGATCCAGGCGATCGCCGCCTCGATCTGCGCGGGGTCGGAGGACGACACCTTGATCACGCCTTCGTCGTCGATGTCGACCTTGGCGCCGGTGGTGGCGACGATCTCGCGGATCACCTTGCCGCCGGTGCCGATCACTTCACGGATCTTCGACTTGTCGATCGAGAAGGTCTCGATGCGCGGCGCGTGCGCCGACAGCTCCGAGCGGGTCTCACCAAGCGCCTTGGCCATTTCGCCCAGGATGTGCGCGCGGCCTTCCTTGGCCTGATGAAGCGCGGCCTCGAAGATCTCCTTGGTGATGCCGGCGATCTTGATGTCCATCTGCATCGTGGTGATGCCTTCGGACGTGCCCGCCACCTTGAAGTCCATGTCGCCGAGATGATCCTCATCACCCAGAATGTCGGACAGGATCGCGAAATCCTTGCCCTCGAGGATCAGGCCCATCGCGATGCCGGAGACCGGGCGCTTGATCGGCACGCCGGCGTCCATGAGCGCGAGCGAACCGCCGCACACTGACGCCATCGACGACGAGCCGTTGGACTCGGTGATGTCGCTGGTCAGGCGGATCGTGTAAGGGAACTCTTCCTTGGTCGGCAGCACCGGGTGCAGCGCGCGCCATGCCAGCTTGCCGTGACCGACTTCGCGACGCCCGGGAGCGCCGAAGCGGCCGACTTCACCGACCGAGTAAGGCGGGAAGTTATAGTGCAGCATGAAGTGCTGGTACGACAGGCCGCCGAGACCGTCGATCATCTGCTCGGCGTCGCGGGTGCCCAGGGTTGCCGTGGCGATGGTCTGGGTCTCGCCGCGGGTGAACAGCGCCGAGCCGTGCGCGCGCGGCAGGAAGTGGGTCTCGGCTTCGATCTGGCGGATCTGCGTGGTGGTGCGGCCATCGATGCGCTTGCCGTCCTTGAGGATGGCGCTGCGGACGATGTTCGCTTCCAGCTTCTTTACCAGCTTGAGTGTGCCGAGATACTGCGCCGGGTCGCTTTCCTTGAGGTCGGCGAACGCTTCGCGTGCCTTGGCGCGCGCGTCGTTGAGCGCAACCTGGCGCTGCTGCTTGTCGGTCAACTTATAGGCGGCGGCAATGTCCTTGCCGATCACGCTATCGAGCTTCTTGAGCGTCGCCGACTTGTCGTCGACCTTGCTCAGCTCCCACGGATCCTTGGCAGCCTGCTCGGCGAGCTTGACGATTGCCTTGACGATCTCGCGGCAGGCGTCGTGCGCGAACAGCACGGCGCCGAGCATGATCTCTTCCGAAAGCTCCTTGGCTTCGGACTCGACCATCATCACGGCGTCGTAGGTGGCGGCGACGACGAGATCCAGTTCCCCCTCCGCAACCTGCGCGTCGGTCGGGTTGAGGACGTACTCGCCATCGACATAACCGACGCGCGCAGCGCCGATCGGGCCCATGAACGGCACGCCCGAGATGGTCAGCGCAGCCGACGCCGCGACCATCGCAAGGATGTCGGGCTCGTTCTCGCCATCATAGCTGAGAACCTGGCAGATCGCGTTGATCTCGTTGTAGAAGCCTTCCGGGAACAGCGGGCGGATCGGGCGATCGATGAGACGCGAGACCAAAGTCTCCTTCTCGGTCGCGCCGCGCTCACGCTTGAAGAAGCCGCCAGGGATGCGGCCGGCAGCGCTGAACTTTTCCTGATAGTGGACGGTCAGCGGGAAGAAGTCCTGGCCTTCCTTCACCGACTTGGCGGCGGTGACTGCGCAGAGCACCACGGTTTCGCCGAGCGTCGCGATGACGGCGCCGTCGGCCTGGCGGGCAACCTTGCCCGTTTCGAGGGTCAGCGTCTTACCGCCCCACTCGATCGATACGGTTTTCTTGTCGAACATGAGATTTCCTTCACTCCCGCTGCCCGATGCGAGCGGGGGCCTTTGATCGAGCCGATAGTGGCTCGTGGAGATCGGCCGAATTGCCGCGCTCCAATGCGCTCCCGGTGGGGAGCAATCCGGCGATAAAGCGCCGAAATGACAAAAAGGCGACCCGAGGGCCGCCTTTCTGGGTTACTTGCGAAGACCGAGCTTCGCGATGAGAGCGGTGTAGCGGCTCTGGTCCTTCTTGCGGAGGTAGTCCAGGAGGCTGCGACGCTTGTTGACCATCAGCAGCAGGCCGCGGCGCGAATGGTTGTCCTTCGCGTGGGTCTTGAAGTGCTCGGTCAGGTTGACGATGCGCTCGGTGAGGATCGCGATCTGAACTTCGGGGCTGCCGGTGTCGCCGCTTTCGCGGGCGTGCTCGGTGATGAGCGCTTCCTTGCGCTCTGCCGTGATCGTCATGTGTCTTTCCTTCGACATCGCTTCTTACAGGTTGAACCCGCGGACGACCCGGACTTCCCCGGATTGGACCTCTACCAGCGCCACCGGGGTTTCCCCTGCGAGCGCGAAATACTGGCCTTCGTCAGCGTGTATCCCGGCCAGAACCCGCCCCTGTCGGAGCAGCCCTGCCTGGTCGGGGGTGAGGGATAGAGCCGGGATGTCGTCCAGCCCCGCCCTCAGCGGCAGGAGTATGCGTTCAAGCTGCCGGGCCTTACCGGCATCGGCCAGATTGTCCAGTGAAATCGCGGATTCGAGGGTGAAGGGACCGGCCTTGGTGCGGCGTAACATGGTAACGTGGCCGACCGTGCCGAGCGCCAGCGCGATGTCGCGCGCGAGGCTGCGGATGTATGTGCCCTTGGAAACATGGGCAGTGAGGGTGATTTCTCCTAAATCCTCCCCGAGCTCGTCTCGAGGGGGACCGCCGGCCGCAGGCCGGGGGTGGAGGGACGGCTGCGGTGGAACACCGCCGTCTTCGCCGGCGACCCCTCCACCATCGCTGCGCGATGCCCCCCCTCCCCGCGCTAGCTCGGGGAGGATCTTTAGGGAGTACACCGTCACGCTGCGGCTCTTGAGGACTACCTCCTCTCCTGCCCTCGCGAGGTCGTACGCGCGCTCGCCATCCACCTTCAGCGCCGAATAGGCGGGCGGCACCTGCTCGATCGCGCCGGTGAAGCGCGGCAGTACGGCTTCTACTTGTGCGAGCGTAGGCCGCACCTGGGACGCGGCGATCTCCACGCCCTCCAGGTCGAGCGTGTCGGTCTGCATTCCGAAGCGGACCGTGAAGGCATACACCTTGTCGCTGTCGAGCATGCGCCCGGCGAGCTTGGTCGCCTCGCCGATCGCGACCGGCAGCACGCCGGTGGCCAGCGGGTCGAGCGTACCGCCATGGCCGACCTTGAACTTGCCATAGCCGCCGTCGCGCAGCGCGCGCTTGACCGCGCTAACGCCCTGAGTCGAGCCGAGCCCGAGCGGCTTATCGAGAAGGATCCATCCGTGCATCGAGTGGCGCCTATCGAAGCAGACGCGCGGGCGCTACCGCGACGTGCGGCCCATGCGCTGCATGAAATGCTGGCGGCACAAAGCGACATAACGTTCGTTGCCGCCAATCTGCTTCTGCTCGCCCTGGCGAATGGCGCGGCCATAATCGTCGACGCGCAGGTTCATCGTCGCCTTGCGCCCGCACTCGCACACCGACTTGATCTCGATAAGCGCGTCGGCAAGCGCGAGCAGCTCGGCCGAACCGGGAAACAACGCGCCTTGAAAGTCGGTGCGCAGGCCATAAGCGAGCACCGGAATGTCGTCCTCATCGCACAAAGCCGCAAGCTGGTGCACCTGCTGTGGGCTGAGGAACTGCGCCTCATCCACCAGCACGCAGGCGAGCGGGGCCTCGAAATGCGCGTCCTGGGCGATGCTTTGCAGATCGGTTTCGCCATCGAACGGCACCGCCGCCGCGCGGATACCCAGGCGCGAATCGATCACGCCCTTGCCGCCCCGATCGTGCACGCCCGCAGTGAACAGCAACGTGTGCATGCCGCGCTCGCGATAGTTGAAGTCGGCCTGGAGCAGCGTGGTTGATTTGCCCGCGTTCATCGAGGCGTAGTAGAAATACAGCTTGGCCATGCGATGCCCCCGGCGCAGCGTTGCCGCCGTCAGTCCTGCGCGTCCTCACCCAGGTCGCGTGCAACCTTGGGATCGCGCAGCAGCTGGTCGATATGGCTGCCCTCGTCGAAGCTCTCATCGGCAAGGAACTTGAGCTTGGCCGCGTACTTCATCTTCACGCGGTGCGCGACTTCGCGCTGGAGATAGGCGGTGTTGGTGCGCAGCGCTTTGAGCACCGCGTCCTCGTCACGCCCAAGCAGCGGCTTCACGAACACGGTGGCGTGGCGCAAATCGGGCGACATGCGCACTTCGGTGATCGACACCATGTGCTTGGCGAGCGTTTCGTCATGCACGTCGCCGCGCTGGAGAATTTCCGAGAGCACGTGACGCATCTGTTCACCCACCTTGAGCAGGCGGACGGAACGGTTTTCGGGAGTTTCGGCGTGTTTCATGTCAACCTCGGCTCCCTCTCCCGCACATGCAGGAGAGGGAGAGCCTGATTAGAGCGTGCGCTCGCGCATCTCGACTTCGAAGGTTTCGAGATAATCCCCCGCCTTGATGTCGGTGAAGTTCTGGCTGAACGTCACACCGCACTCCAGGCCGGCACGCACTTCGGGGACATCGTCCTTGAAGCGGCGCAGCGAGGCGATCTCACCCTGGTAGATGATGACATCGTTGCGGGTGATGCGGGCCTTGAGCGCCTTGCGGATGATCCCTTCGGTGACCAGCAGACCGGCGGCCTTGCCGTGCTTGCCTGCGGAGAACACTTCCTTGATCTCGGCGCGGCCGACCACGGTTTCGAACGCTTCCGGCCCGAGCTGCCCCGCCATGCCGGCACGAATCTCGTCGGTGAGTTCATAGATCACGTCATAATATTTGAACGCGACCTTCTGACGATCGGCGATTTCGCGTGCCTTGGCGTTCGGACGGACGTTGAAGCCGATGATCGGCGCACCGCTCGCACCTGCCAGCGTCACGTCGCTTTCGGTGATGCCGCCGACGCCCGAATGGAGCACGCGCGCACGGATCAGATCGGTGGAAATCTTGTTGATCGCCGCGACGATCGCCTCGACCGTGCCCTGGGTATCCGCCTTGACGACCAGCGGATATTCCATCGCCTGCTTTTCCTTGAGCGCCGAGAACATGCTTTCCAGGCTGGCAGGGGCGTTGGTGGTGCGCTTGTTCTGGATCACGCCGGCGCGATATTCCGCCACTTCGCGGGCACGCGCCTCGTTCTCGACGACCTGCAGCGGATCGCCCGCCATCGGCACGCCCGACAGGCCAAGGATCTCGACGGGCATTGCCGGGCCGGCTTCCTTGATCTGACGTCCCTTGTCGTCGACCAGCGCACGGATCTTGCCGCTTTCGGCACCGACGACGAACACGTCGCCGACCTTGAGCGTGCCGCGGTTGACCAGGATCGTCGCGACCGGGCCGCGGCCCTTGTCGAGCTTGGCCTCGATCACCGTGCCCTCGGCCTCGCGGTCGGGGTTGGCGCGCAGTTCGAGCAGTTCAGCCTGAAGCTGAATCTTCTCAATCAGCGCGTCGAGGCCCATCTTCTTGAGCGCGGACACTTCGACGTTCTGGACGTCGCCGCCCATCTCCTCGACCACCACTTCATGCTCGAGCAGACGCTCGCGCACCCGCTGCGGATTGGCGCTGTCGAGGTCGACCTTGTTGATCGCCACGATCATCGGCACGCCGGCCGCCTTGGTGTGGTTGATCGCCTCGATCGTCTGCGGCATCAGCCCATCATTCGCCGCCACCACCAGCACGACGATGTCGGTGACATTGGCGCCGCGCGCACGCATTTCGGTGAACGCTTCGTGGCCCGGCGTGTCGAGGAAGGTGATCTTCGACTTGTCCTTCAGCGTAACCTGATAGGCGCCGATATGCTGAGTGATCCCGCCGGCTTCGCCGCGCACCACGTCGGTGCCGCGCAGCGCGTCGAGCAGCGAGGTCTTGCCGTGATCGACGTGACCCATGATCGTCACCACCGGCGGACGCGGCTGGAGCTTGTCCTCGGCTTCCTCGACCGTATCGACCTGAATGTCGACGTCGCTCTCGCTCACACGCTGGATGTTGTGGCCGAACTCGGTCACCAGCAGCTCGGCCGTGTCCTGGTCGATCGTCTGGTTGATCGTGACGGGCATGCCCATCTTGAACAGCGCCTTCACCAGGTCGCTGCCCTTTTCGGCCATACGGTTCGCGAGTTCCTGCACGGTGATCGCATCCGGCACGACCACGTCGCGGACCTGCTTGATCTGCGGCTCACGCGGGCCACCGAAGTGACGGCGATTTTCCTTGTCGCGAGCACGCTTCAGCGCGGCGAGCGAACGGGCACGCGCGCCATCGTCGCCACCAAGAGCGCGATTGACGGTGAGCTTGCCCGATTGACGGCGATCGTCCCCCTTGCGGTCACGCTGCTGCGGACGCGCGGGCTCCGGCCCGCGGCGGAGCGGCAGACCACCACCAGCGGCTGGACGCGCAGCACCACCAGCGGCCGGTGCAGCACCGGCCGGGCGCTGCCCGGCAGGCTGCGCCTGCTGGGCAGGTGCGGGCTCGGGCGCAGGCTTGGGCTGCGGCTTGGGAATTTCCGGACGCTGCACGGGCGTGAAGCGGCGCGGCGCCGGCAACGACGGATCGAGCTGCAGCGTCATCGGGCGCGGTGGTGCCGCGGGCGCGCGGGCCGGTGCAGGCGCTGGCGCTGGCTTCGCGGCAGGTACCGGCGCGGCGGCGACGGGCGCAGGCGCGGCGGCGACGGGTGCAGGCGCAGGCGTCTCGACCGGTGCCGAAGCAGGTGCTTCAACAGGCGCCGGAGCGGGTGCCGCTACCGGAGCCGGGGCAGGCGCCTCCACCTTGGGCGCAGGTGCAGGTGCGGCGGCAGCTGCCTTGGCAGCCTCTGAAGCTTCCGCTTCGGCACGGGCACGCTCTTCGCCGCGGCGGCGATCTTCCTCGGCAGCCTCGGCGCGCGCGCGCTCTTCACGGCGACGCGCGTCTTCCAGCGACTGCATGCGCTGCGAGTCCGCTTCGCGGAGCAGGCGTGCCTGGCGCTCCTGCGCGGTCTCGTTCGAAACCGGCGGACGGGGCGCTGGCGCAGCCGGACGTGGCGCCTGGGGCGCAGGTGCGCTTGCGACGGGCTCCGGAGCAGGTGCCTGCGCCTGTTCTTCGGGGGCAGGCCCGCCCTGCGGACCCAGCACGCGGCGCCGCTTCACTTCCACGACCACGGTGTTCGAGCGGCCATGGCTGAAGCTCTGCTTCACCTTGCCCGTCTCGACCGTGCGCTTCAGGCCCAGCGGCTGGCGCATGCCAAGTTTCGGCTTTTCGTTGTCGGAGTCGCTCATGCGGGCCTTCAAAATCCTTCAGTCAGTCGTTCGTCTTGCGGCGGCGAACCCTGTGGGAGCGCCGATGCGCCCTGCGAAGGGGATTCGCAAGCGCTGGAGCCGAGTTCGGGTCCGATAAAGTGCAGCCAGCGGTCGAGCACCTGGCTCACCCGCCCAGCGGCTTTGGCGTCTGTCACGCCGGCGTGTACCACATTTTCGCGGCCTAGCGCCAAGGACAATATGGTGCGTGGAAGCGGCAATGTTAAGCCCCTCTTCCCCGAACCCTCCGCGTCCGAGCCCACCCGCCATGCCTGGGCGAGCTTGCCGGCGCCGTCGGCACCCGCGTCGCTGGCGTGCAGCAACAGGTGCAACTGGCCCGATCGCGCGGCATTCTGGATGCGCTCGCCGCCGATCGCGACATGGCCGGCCTTGAACTCCAGGCCGAGCCGGTCGAGCAGCTGGCGTTCGAGCTGGGTGCCGATGCGCTGGCCCAGATCGTCGGGAATGCGGATGTCGCCGGTCTTGAACGCACGCGACAGCGCACCTTTCAACTTGCCCTTGGCCTGGGCTATTTCCAGCTCGGCACGCGCCACACTGATCCAGGCGCCGCGGCCCGGCGCCTTAGCGCGGACGTCGGGAAGGACTTCGCCATCCGGCGAAAGCGCAAGCCGGATCAGCCCTTCGCGCGGCGCTTCCTCACGGCTGAGGATGCAGGTGCGGATAGGATCGCTCACTTGCGCCCCTCCCTTTCAAAGGAGGGGGCAAGATGGAACGTCAGCCCTAGGCAGCAAGCCCGATCATTGTTCGGATTCCGCAACAGCGTCCTCCGTAGCTTCGGGCGCTTCGTCCGCAAACCAGTGCGCGCGGGCGGCCATGATGATCTCGTTGCCCTGCTCGTCCGACAACCCGTATTCGGCAAGGATTCCGCCCTTGTCCTCGGCACGTTCGGCGCGGGGATTGTCGTTGCCGCGGCGGCGCGGCTCGGCACGCTTTTTGGCGACCAGCTCGTCCGTCGCCAGATCGGCCAGGTCGTCAAGCGTCTTGATGCCCGCCTTGCCCAGCGTGACCAGCATCGCTTCGGTCATGTAGGGGATCGAGGCGAGATCGTCCTCGACGCCCAGGCTGCGACGCAACTCGCGATTGGCTTCCTCGCGGCGATCGAGTGCTTCCTGCGCGCGGCTCTGCAGCTCCTGGCCGAGCTCCTCGTCGAACCCTTCGATGCTCGCGATCTCGGCGAGTTCGACATAGGCGACTTCCTCAAGGCTCGAAAAGCCTTCGGCGACCAGCAGCTGCGCCAACGTCTCGTCGACATCCAGCTCGTTCTGGAAGCTTTCGGAGTTCTGGACGAACTCCTGCTGGCGCTTCTCGCTCGCATCGGTCTCGGTGAGGATGTCGATCGCCTTAGCGGTCAATTGCGAGGCGAGACGGACATTTTGGCCGCGACGACCAATGGCGAGGCTCAACTGGTCGTCGGGAACGACCACTTCGATGCGGTCCTCTTCCTCGTCGATTACCACGCGCGCCACGTTCGCCGGCTGGAGCGCGTTCACCACGAAGGTCGCGGTGTCCGGCGACCAAGGGATGATGTCGATCTTTTCGCCCTGCATTTCCTGCACGACGGCCTGAACGCGGCTGCCCTTCATGCCGACGCAGGCGCCGACCGGATCGATCGAGGAATCATGGCTGATCACGCCGATCTTGGCACGCGAACCCGGATCACGGGCAGCCGCCTTGATCTCGATGATACCGTCGTAAATCTCGGGCACTTCCTGCGCGAACAGCTTCTTCATGAAGTCGGGATGCGCGCGGCTGAGGAAGATCTGCGGGCCACGATTCTCGCGGCGGACGCTCAGCACGACCGAACGAACGCGGTCACCGACACGGACCACTTCGCGCGGGATCTGCTGGTCCCGGCGGATCACGCCCTCGGCGCGACCCAGATCGACTACGACATGGCCGAACTCGACGCGCTTGACGACGCCGGTGATGATCTCACCCACGCGGTCCTTGAATTCCTCGTGCTGGCGCTCGCGCTCGGCGTCGCGCACCTTCTGGAAGATGATCTGCTTGGACGCCTGCGCCTGGATCCGGCCGAACTCGATCGGAGGCAGCGGGTCGACGATGTAGTCACCGACCGCAGCGCCCTTCTGGAGCTTTTCCGCCTGCGCGACGTCGACCTGCTTGAAATAATCGTCGACCGCTTCCACCACTTCCACGACGCGCCACAGGCGCAGGTCGCCCGTGCTCGGGTCGAGCTTGGCGCGGATGTCATTCTCGATGCCGTAGCGGTTCTTGGCGGCGCGCTGGATCGCGTCTTCCATCGCCTCGATGACGATGGCGCGGTCGATCAGCTTTTCCTTCGCAACCGAATCGGCGATGGCGATCAGTTCGGCCCGGTTGGCAGTGATGGCAGTGGCCATGGCTTACCCTTCTACTTCGATGATGTCGTCGGCGCCCTCGGCAGAGAGCGGAGCGGTTGCGGCAATAAGCTTGTCGGTGATCGTCAGCTTGGCGTCGGCGATCTGCGCGAAGGGCACAGTCACGACCTTGTGCTTGCGCACGTCGATCGAGACCTGATCGCCCTCGACGCCCAGCAGGTCGCCGGTCAGCTGCTTGCGATTGTCTTCGGTCGGCTCGGTCAGGTTGATCCGGGCCTCCTGCCCCTTCCAATCCTCAAAATCCTGCAAGCGCGTCAGCGGGCGGTCGATGCCCGGCGAGCTCACTTCGAGGCGGTAGGCATAGTCCAGCGGATCGCGGCCTGCGGCTTCCAGTTCGTCCAGCTTGTCCGAGATGCGGCGCGACAGATCGGCGCAGTCATCGATGCTGAGCTGGCGGGTGTCCGGGCGCTCGGCCATGACCTGCAGCGTCGGATCGGACTTGCCGCCGAACATCTTGACGCGCACGAGCGCGAGCCCGAGCGCCTCCGCTTCGGGTTCGATCAGGGTCGTCAGTGCGGCGATGTCCGCCAAGCTCAAGTCTCCGGCAATAGGTAAGCGGCTTCGGCGCCGGAGCCCTGCGGGCCCCGACCTCGGCATGGTTGAGATGTCGAGAAAGCATGGGCGATATACGCGTTTCGCACAGGGTCGGCAAGTGCGGCTTCTCGCGTCAGGTCGGAAAGCGATGACGGAGCCGTAACGGCCCTCATGCGTTGCGTACGCAACATGCCCCGTGAGGATCAGCGCACATGACCGCCAAAGCCCGCCTTCTCCTCGTCCCCGTGCTGCTCGCCGCCTGCAATGCGGAGAATGACGCCAGCGCCAAGGGCCGTGGGGCTCCAGCGCAAGCCGTCGGCGGCCAGCCATTCACCGTGACGCCGGTCACCGACTTCGATTCGCCCTGGGCGATGACATTCCTGCCCGACGGGCAGATGCTGGTCACGGAAAAGAAGGGCACTTTGCTGCTCGTCTCCGCCGACGGCAAATCTCGCGCGGCGGTGCACGGCACGCCCACGGTCATGAGCGAAGGCCAGGGCGGGCTGATGGATGTGGTGCTGCACCCTCGCTATGCGCAGAATCACCTAGTCTATTTCAGCTATTCCGAAGCCAACGCGCAGGGGTTGAAGGGCGTCGTGCTGGCACGCGGCGTGCTTGATCCCACCGTGCCGGTCTGCGTCCGGGCGCCCTGCGACGCGGGACCCAGCCTGAACAACGTCCAGGTTCTGTTTCGCGCCAACAGCTATGTCGACGGCAACGGCCATTTCTCCGGGCGCATCGCCTTTGCCAAGGACGGCAAGCTGTTCTTTACCAATGGCGACCGGCAGAAGTTCACGCCGGCGCAAGACCCGAAGGTCACGCTGGGCAAAGTGCTGCGCTTGAACGACGACGGCACGCCCGCGTCTGGCAACCCGCTTGCTGCAAAGGCCTTCCATCCAGCAGTGTGGTCCTATGGCCATCGCAACCTGCTGGGCCTTGCCTTCGACGCGCAGGGGAATCTCTGGGAGCAGGAGATGGGCCCAAAGGGCGGCGACGAGGTCAACTTGGTCCTGCCCGGCCGCAACTATGGCTGGCCCAACGCGTCGAACGGTAGCCATTATGACGGCCGCGACATTCCCGACCACAAGCGTGGCGACGGCTATGAAGCGCCCAAGGTGTCCTGGAACCCGGTGATCAGCCCGGGCGGGCTGATGGCCTATTCCGGCAAGATGTTCCCGCAATGGAAGGGCGACCTGTTCATCGGCGGCCTGTCGAGCAAGTCGCTGGTTCGGGTCGACGTGAACGGCACGCGTGCAGCCAAAGGTGACCAATGGCCGATGAACGCTCGCATCCGCGATGTGGAGGAAGGCCCGGACGGCGCGATCTGGCTGCTGGAGGATGGCGGCGAGTCGCAGGGCCGCCTGCTCAAGCTGGAGCGCGCCAAGTGAGCCGCGCGCGCTGGGTGGCAGCCGCGGCGCTGCTAAACCTTGCCGCATGCGGCGGCGGGGACGGCAATGGTTCGGTGGTGCCCCCCGCTCCGACGCCGAGCCCCTCTCCAACCCCCTCGCCGACGCCAACGCCCACACCGGCAGCGCCGATCACGGGCGTGCAGTCGACCGCGGTGACGAGCTTCGACAATCCCTGGGCGATGGTGTTCCTGCCCGATGGGCGCATCCTGGTCACCGAGAAGGCCGGCACGCTTCGCATCGGGACCACGAGCGGCCTCAAGTCCGCCCCGCTCGGCGGTGTGCCCGCCGTGCGCAACGAGGAGCAGGGCGGATTGCTCGACGTGGCATTGCACCCCGGCTTCGCAACCAACCGCTTCGTGTATCTGAGCTATGCCGAATCGGGCACAGGCGGCAGCGGGCTGACGATCGCGCGCGGCACGCTGAACGAAGGTGCGGCAGGACCAAGGCTCGACAATGTGACGGTTCTTTGGCGCCAGACGCCCAAGGTCTCCGACCCGGGCCAATATGGCGGCCGCCTGGCTTTTGGTGCCGACGGCAAGCTGTACGTGACCGCCGGCGACCGGCGTGCGGTCAATCTCGTGCAGAACAACGGCAACACGATCGGCAAGATCGTCCGCTTGAATGACGACGGCACGCCGGCGGCGGGCAACCCATTTGCGGGCACGGCAGGAGCACTGGCCGAGATATGGACCACCGGCCACCGCAATCCCTATGGCCTGGCTTTCGACGTGGCCGGGCGCTTGTGGGAAAGCGAGATGGGGCCAAAGGGTGGCGACGAGCTCAACCTGATCACCGCAGGCCGAAACTATGGCTGGCCCACCGTTTCCAACGGCGACAATTACGATGGAACGAGCATTCCCGATCATAGCGCGGGCGACGGCTTCGAGGCGCCGGCGGTGTCGTGGAACCCGGTGATCGCGCCGGGGGGAATGATCATCTATTCGGGCGACCTGTTCGCCGCGTGGAAGGGTGATGCCATCCTCGCCGGCCTGGTCGGCCAGGGTCTGGTTCGCGTCGACTTGAACGGCACCGCCGGCAGCGAAGCGCAGCGGATCGGCCTGGGCGCGCGGATTCGCGAAGTTGAACAAGGGCCGGACGGCGCGATCTGGGTGTTGGAAGACGCCGCCAATGGTCGCCTGCTGCGGCTGGTACCGCGGTAATGCGCGCGCCTGAGCACGCCTAGGGGCGAAGGTCCAGAACCTTCCAGGCAACGTACGCCTCACCGCGCGATAAGATAATTGGTCCGTGCACTGGCGATGGGATTGTCGGGGTCGTCCTGCCACGCGATTGCCTCAACATTCGCCACCCGTGTCCCCAGCCGAATGACCGTCCCTCGAGCATATGTCGGTTTGTCGCGCCCGCCCCGCATGTAATCGACCGTGAGACCGATCGGCTTGAACCGCCCACCGCCCTGCGTGGCAAGCGCCTGTTCCAGCGCGGTGATCGCCGCCATTTCCAGCAGCCCGCCGATAGCCCCGCCGTGCAGGAAGCCGGGTCGGCCCACCACGTCCATGGCGAACGGCATCACCAGCGTGGGCGCGTGCTCTCCCGGTTCGATGCTGAGCCCCAGCAATTCGGCATAAGGCGGGATCGTCACCGGTAGCCTTCCACCGCCATGAAGGTCGCGGCGACGTTCGCCACCGGATTATCGGGGTCGCCGTCATGCGCCTGCCCGCGCACGAACGCGACCGAACGGGTGATGCGATAGCACTCCCCGCGCCCGATCACCGTGCGTCCGGCCCGGGCCGGGCGCAGATAGTCGATGCGCAGGTCGAGCGTCGCATGCGGCTTGAACAAGTCGAGCTTCAGCCACACCGCCACGCTGGTCGCCATGTCCATCAGTGCAAGGATCGGCCCCGATGCGATCACGCCGGTCGCAGGGGCGCCGATCAGCTTCTGGGCATAAGGCAGCGCCAGTTCGGCCCAGTCGGCACCATGATTGTGATATTCGATCCCCAACGTCGCGCCATGGCCGGCGAAGCGGCCTTCGAACAGGCGCTTAGGGTCGAACCGGCGGGCAGTCCGCGCATCGTCCTCGTTCATAGCAGCTTGGTAGCATAGCGACTGCGCGGTACGAAGCCGTGTTGAGAGGAGTCGGGAATGACTGAAGCGCGCGTTACGATGACGGTGGCAGACGGCGTGGCTGATGTGCGCCTCAGCCGTCCCGACAAGCTGAACGCGCTCGATCCATTAATGTTCGCTCAACTGGCTGCCGCGATCGAGGCATTGCACGCGATGGCGGGCCTGCGCGTGGTGGTGCTGTCGGGAGAAGGCCGCGGCTTTTGCGCGGGACTGGACATGGCCAGCATGGCTGGGGGCAGCACAGACCTTTCGCTGGAGGAACGCAGCCACGGCCCGGCCAACCTGTTCCAGCAGGTCGCCTGGGGCTGGCATTTGCTGCCGGTGCCGGTCGTCGCCGCGCTGCACGGCGTGGCGCTGGGCGGCGGGCTGCAGATCGCCAGTGGCGCCGACATACGCATCGCCGCACCGGGCACGCAGCTGTCGGTGATGGAGCTGAAATGGGGCATCGTGCCGGATATGGCGGGGTTCGCGCTGTGGCGCTCCTTGGTGCGTGACGATGTGCTGCGCGAACTTACCTACACCGCCCGCATCTTCGAAGCCGAGGAAGCGCTGGGACTTGGCTTCGTGACGCGGATTGCGCCGGACCCGCACGCAGAAGCCATGACGCTGGCCCGCATGATCGCGAGCCGCAACCCGCATGCGGTGCGCGCGGCCAAAAGGCTTGCCAATCACGAGGGCGACGCGACGGCGCTGCTTGCGGCGGAGAGCCATGAGCAGGCGGCCCTGATGCGGTCGCCCAATCAGATGGAGGCAGTGATGGCCAACCTCGAAAAGCGTGACCCCCGCTTCACCGATTGAGTTCAGTCCGAAGCCGTCGGAACACGCATGCGCACTGCCCGCAGACTGTCCCACGCGTACAGCGCACAGCCGCTCCAGATCAGCGCGAAGGTGACGATGTGGACCCGCGTGACCGGTTCGTGGAACAGCAGCACCGCCTCGGCGAATTGCAGCGTCGGAGCGATATATTGCAGCAGCCCGATTGTCGCGAGCGGCATGCGCCGCGCCGCGGCCGCGAACATGAGCAGCGGAGCGGTGGTAATCGCCCCGGCAAGGATCAGCAGCAGATCGGTGCCGGCCGACTGACCGAACGCGCTTTCCCCCTGTGCGCTTGCCTGCACCAGCACCAGGATTGCCAACGGCGCCAACAGCACCGTTTCGACGGTCAACCCGCCCAGGGCATCGATCGCCACGACCTTACGGATCAGCCCATAGAAGCCGAAGCTCAGCGCCAGCGTCAGCGATATCCAGATCGCGCCGCCGCCGTTGAGCGTCAGCACCAGCACGCCGGCGGCGGCGATGCCGATGGCAACGCCTTGCCAGCGCCGCAGCCGCTCACCGAGCAGCGCGACACCCAGCCCGACGCTGACCAGCGGGTTGATGAAATATCCCAGGCTCGCCTCCAGCACATGGGCGTGCTGGACCGACCAGATATAGACCAGCCAGTTCGTCGCGATCAGCGCGGCGCTGGCGGCTAGCATCAGCAGCGTGCGGCCGCGCACCGCGCCGAAAATCGCTCGTGCCCGCCGCAGCAACAACACCACGGCCACCAGAAGGATCACCGACCAGACCACGCGGTGGCTGAGCACCTGCAGCGCCGGCACTGCCATCAACACGTGGAAGTAGAGCGGCAGGACGCCCCAGATGATATATGCGCCCACCGCGAGCAGCAGCCCGCCGGTGTCGCCCAAGGCAGTGGACCGGTTCACCGGTTAGCCATTGCCCAGCTTGTTGCGGTGCGGCAAGCTAGCATCGCTTGATCCGGCGCAAGCGGTCAAAGGATCCGCTGCATGTAACAGGCGGCGTCACCATAGCTGGCAAGCTTTCCGGGCGGTGCTTCAACGGTGCGGAAACCCTGCGCCTCCCAAAAGGCGGCCGACGCTTTGACCGAAACCAGCGCGATGCGCGACGCGGCTAGCGCCCGGGCGCGCTCCAGCAACAGCGTGATGCCCGCCGCGGCCCTGCCCTGCCTTCTGGTTCTAGGCAGCAGCGCTAGGTCGTGGAGGTACAGTGCGCCCCGCTCATCGGGTAATGCCCCGAGCAGCGTGTCGAGCGGCGGGATCGCACCCGCCGGCCAGGGATAGGCGATCAGGTACCCCGCTATCCCCGCTTCGTCCTCCAGCACGAAGCAGAGCTGCGGACACAGCGCCAGCCGCTCGGCAAAGCAGGCGCGGCCCTCCGGATGATCCGGAAAGGCGATAGCGGCGACCGCGACGACATCGTCGAGGTCGGCCGCCGTCATCGCCCGCCAGCCCATCAGTCGGCGAACAGCAGGACCGGCGTTTCGAGCAGCTTCTTCACTGCCTGCACGAAGCTTGCCGCGTCATGCCCGTCGACCACGCGGTGATCGCAGCTGATCGACAGGTTCATCAGCTTGGCGCGGACAATGTCGTCGCCCCCATTCCGATTCTTGGCGAACATGGGCCGCTCGACGATCTTGTTCGGGCCGATGATCGCCACTTCCGGGCGGTTGATCACCGGCGTGGTGGCGATGCCGCCGAGCGGCCCGAGTGAGGTGACGGTCAACGTCGAGCCACTGAGTTCTTCCGACTTCGCCTTGCCCGTCCGCGCCGCCTCGGCAAGCCGGGTGATCTCGCTGGCCAGCTGCCAGACATTCTTGTCCTGTGCGTCACGGATCACCGGCACCATCAGCCCGGCATCAGTCTGCGCGGCCATGCCCAGGTGGATGCGGCCATGCCGCGTCACCACGCCGGCTTCGTCGTCATAGCGCGCGTTGAGCATCGGAAACTCGGGGATCGCCCGGCAGATCGCCACGATCATGAAGGGCAACATGGTGAGCTTGGGCCGGCTGCCCCGATTGGCATTGAGGTCGCCGCGCATCGCCTCGAGTGCGGTCACGTCGATCTCGTCGACATAGGTGAAGTGCGGGATCGCGCGCTTGGATGCGGCCATGTTCTCGGCGATGCGGCGGCGCATGCCGATGACCTTGACCGGCTGATCCTCGCGGGCGCGGGACGCGTGGGGAGCATGATAGCCCTGCGTGCTGCCATAGCGGAGGAATGCGTCGAGGTCGGCATGGCGGACACGGTCGCCATCCGCCTTCACCTCGGCGAGATCGATGCCGAGGTCCGCGGCACGGGCGCGGACCGCCGGCGAAGCAAGCACCTTCGCTTCCTCCCCGGCACGAGGAGGGGGACCAGCCGAAGGGTGGTGGAGGGGCGTAGCAGCGGGGGAAGACGGCTGAGGCGCTTCCAACGGCGTCGCCTGCGGCGCGCCCCCACCGACTGCGTCGGCGGTCTTCCTCCCCGTGCCGGGGAGGACTTGCGCTTCCTCAACCCCGGGGTTCTCGGCTTCGATCTGTTCCTCGACCTCCTCCGAAGCCGGCGGGGCTTCCGCACCGTCGCCGTCGGTCTCCACGATCATCAGCGCCGACCCGATCGGCACCTGGTCGCCGACTTCCCCGGCCAGTTCGACCACAACGCCCGACACCGGCGATTCCATTTCGACCGTCGCCTTGTCGGTCATCATGTCGGCGACTTGCTGGTCCTCCTCGACACGGTCGCCGATCTTCACATGCCAAGCCACGATCTCAGCCTCGGCAATGCCTTCGCCGATGTCCGGCAGACGGAAGGTAAAACGAGCCATGGCAGTCAGTCCTTCAGGATCTTCTTGAGCGCCTCGCCGATGCGGACGGGGCCCGGGAAATACGCCCATTCAAGGCTATGGGGGTATGGCGTGTCAAAGCCAGTGACGCGCTCGATCGGCGCCTCCAGGTGATAGAAGCACCGCTCCTGCACCAACGCCGCCAGCTCCGCGCCGAAACCTGAAGTGCGCGTCGCCTCGTGCACGATCATGCACCGCCCGGTCTTCTTCACCGACGCCTCGATCGCGTCGATGTCGAGCGGCACCAAAGTGCGCAGGTCGATGATCTCGGCGTCGACGCCCATCTCCTCCACCGTGCTCGCGACGACATGCACCATCGTGCCGTAGCACAGGATCGTCACTGCCTCGCCCTCGCGCACCGTCGCCGCCTTGCCCAGCTCGACGCGATAATGCCCCGCGGGCACTTCGCTTGCCGGATGCGCGGTCCAGTTCCTAGCCGGCCGGTCGTAATGCCCGTCGAACGGGCCGTTATAAATGCGCTTGGGCTCCAGAAAGAGCACCGGATCATTGTCCTCGATCGCGGCGATCAGCAGCCCCTTGGCATCGTATGGCGTCGACGGGATCACCGTCTTGATGCCTGAAACGTGTGTGAAGATGCCTTCCGGCGACTGGCTGTGGGTCTGCCCGCCAAAGATGCCGCCGCCATAAGGAGAACGCACCGTGATAGGAGAAGTGAAGTCGCCGTTGGAGCGATAGCGCAGCCGCGCAGCCTCGCTCACCAGCTGGTCCAGCGCGGGATAGATGTAATCGGCGAACTGGATCTCGGGCACCGGCCGCAACCCGTACGCACCCATGCCGATCGCCACGCCGATGATGCCGATCTCGGTGATCGGCGTGTCGAACGCGCGGGTCTTGCCGTACTTCGCCTGGAGGCCGGCGGTGGCGCGGAACACGCCGCCGAAATAGCCGACATCCTCGCCCATCACGACCATGTTGGGGTCGCGTTCCATCATCACGTCCATGGCCGAATTGATCGCCTGGATCATGTTCATGCGGGGAGTGCCCGCCTGCGCGGCGTCGCTCATATCCCCGCCGCCTTGCGCTCGGCGATCATCTGCTGCTGCTGTTCCTTCAGGTGCCAGGGAATGTCCTCGAACACGCCCTCGAACATCGTCTCGAATGGCTGGTGCATGCCGTGGCCCAGAATGCCGTTCTTCTCGGCTTCCTTCTGCGCGCGCTTCACTTCCTCGGCGCACTCGCGATCCATCGCCGCCTGACGCTCCTCGTCCCACTCGCCGATCGCGACCAGGTGATCCTTCAGTCGCCGGATCGGGTCGCCCAGCGGCCATGCGGTCGGCTCCCCCGCCGAGCGATAGGCGGTGGGATCGTCGGAGGTCGAATGCCCTTCGGTACGATAGGTGAAATGCTCGATCAGCGTCGGCCCCTGGTTGGTCCGCGCGCGCTCGGCCGCCCACTGCGTCGCGGCATAGACCGCCAGCGCGTCGTTGCCGTCGACGCGCAGCCCGGCAATCCCATAGCCGATCGCGCGTGCCGCAAAGGTCGTCGCCTCGGCACCCGCAAAGCCCGAAAAGCTCGAAATCGCCCACTGGTTGTTGACGACGTTCAGGATAACCGGCGCCTTGTACACGGTGGCGAAAATCATCGCCGAGTGAAAGTCGCCCTCGGCGGTCGATCCGTCGCCGCACCAGGTCGCGGCGATGCGCGTGTCGCCCTTGGCTGCGCTCGCCATCGCCCAGCCCACTGCCTGCGGATATTGCGTGGTAAGATTGCCGGAGATCGAGAAGAACCCGTAGTCTTTCGACGAATACATAATCGGAAGCTGGCGACCCTGCAGTGGATCGGCGCTGTTCGAATAGATCTGGTTCATCATGTCGACCAGCGGGTAGCCACGGGTGAGCAAAATGCCCTGCTGGCGATAGCTGGGGAAGCACATGTCGTCCGACGCCATCGCCATCGTCGCGGCCACCGACACCGCCTCTTCGCCGGTCGATTTCATGTAGAAGCTGGTCTTGCCCTGGCGCTGGGCGCGGAACATGCGCTCGTCGAACGCGCGGGTCAGCGCCATCGACCGAAGCATTTTCCGCAGCGCATCGGCATCGAGCCGGGGATTCCACGGCCCGACCGCCTGGCCCGCATCGTCCAGCACCCGGATCAGCGTATAGGCAAGTTCGTGGAAGCTGTCGGCCTTATCGGCGGTGTCGGGACGGCGGGCCGAACCGGCGGGCGGCACGTCCACGTCGCTGAAATCGGCTTCGTCGCCCGGACGGAATTTGGGCTCGGGCACGTGCAGCGAAAGCGGCGGCAGATTGGCGCGCGGGGCGTCCATGGGCTCTCCAGAATTGACCCGAGTCGTTCTTCCAGAACGCGCGGGATCGTGTTTCCGGTGCTTGTTATAAAATTTCAAACGCCCTGTCGAGTTGGGGCAGCAGCCCTGACGTAGATAGTTTCAGGTGATACCGCCCCCCTCGCCACCCAATGCGAGGGGGGCGGTGCGACTGCTTACTGCGTCGGGAACCCGCGCCGCTTGAACAGCGCCTTCACATCGGGATCCCGCCCGCGGAATGCCTTGTACGCGTCCTTGCGGTCGGTCTCGTTACCCGTCGCCAGCAGCGTCTTGCGGAACCGTTCGGCGGTCGCCTTGTCCCACGGGCCGCCCGCTTCCTGGAACGCCGCCCAGGTGTCGGCATCCATCGTCTCGGACCACAGGTACGAATAATAGCCTGCCGAGTACGCATCGCTGGAGAACAGGTGATTGAACTGCGGCAACCGGTGCCGCATCACGATTTCGCGCGGCATGCCGATGCTCGCCAGCGTCTCACGCTCGAACGCGTCCGGATCGCTCACCGGCACCTCGCGGTCGTGCAGCTTCATGTCGACGATCGCCGAAGACAGATATTCGACGGTGTCGAACCCCTGGTTGAAGGTCGACGCCTTCTCGATCTTCGCCACCAGTGCCGCTGGCATCGACGCGCCGGTCTGGTAATGCTTGGCGAAGCGGTTGAGCACCTCAGGCGTCATCAGCCAGTTCTCGTTCACCTGGCTGGGATATTCGACGAAGTCGCGCGGGGTGCCGCCCAGGCCCGGATAATAGACGTTGGACAGCAGGCTGTGCAGCGCATGGCCGAACTCGTGAAACAGCGTCGTTGCATCGTCGATGCTGATCAGCGTCGGCTGCCCCGCCCCGCCCTTGGTGAAGTTGTTGTTGTTCGACGCCAGCACGATGTGGTTACCGCGCAGCCCCGAACGCCCGCGATAGCTGGTCGCCCACGCGCCCGACCGCTTGCCCGCCCGGGCATAGCCGTCGAAATAGAAGATGCCGACTTCCTTGCCGGTCTTGTGGTCCAGAACCTGGAAGGTGCGAACGTCTGGATGGAAGACCGGGATCTCCCCGGTGTTTTCCTTGAAGTCGAGGTCGTAGAGCTGCCCCGCCGCCCAGAAGGCGCCGTTCAGGATGTTGCCCAGCTCAAGATACGGCTTCATCTCATTCTCATCCAGGTCATACTTCGCCTTGCGCACCTTCTCGGCGTAGAAGCGATAGTCCCAGGGCTCGACCGTGATCTTGGCGCCTTCGCTGTTGGCCAGCGCCTGCATGTCGGCGACTTCCTGTTTCACCCGGCCGACCGCGGCGGGCCATACCGACATCATCAGCTTCGTCGCATTCTCCGGCGTCTCGGCCATGGTGTCGTCCATGCGCAGCCAGGCATGGTTCTTGAACCCCAGGATCTTGGCGCGCTCCTGGCGCAGCTTCAGGATCTGGGCGATGGTCGCGTTGGTGTCGTTCGCGTCGCCATTGTCGCCGCGGTTGATGAACGCGTTGTAGATGCGCTGCCGCAGCGGCCGGTTGGTCGCGTACATCAGCAGCGGCTGGACCGAGGAGCGGGTGTTCTTCACCGCCCACTTGCCCGGCTGGCCCATCGCCTTGGCTTCTTCGGCCAGGCTCGCCTTGAAGCTGTCGGACAGTCCGGCAAGCTCGGCTTCGTTGTCGAGCACGATTGCCTTTTCCTCGTCCGCCAGCACCTTGCGGCTGAACTCGGTATAGGCGCGCGACAGCTCCTGGTTGATCCGCTTCACTTCGCCCTTTTGCGCGTCGTTCAGCAACGCGCCCGAAGTGACCGCATCGCGATAGTCGCGCTCCAGCAGCCGCATCTGCTGGGCGTTGAGGCCCAGGCTCTGGCGCTTGTCGTACAGCGTCTTCACCCGCGCGAACATCTTGGGGTCCAGGCTCAGCTCGGTGAAGAAGGCCGAGATCTTCGGGCTCCATTCGGTGGCGATCGCCTGCACCTCTGGGGTCGCCAGATTGCTCTGGTACACGCCCCACACGGCGAACAGCCGGCCCATCTGCTCGCCCGACAATTGGCTGGCTTCGATGGTGTTCTTGAAGGTGGGTGCGGCGGGGTTGTCGCGGATTTTCACGAATTCGGCGCGAGCGTTGGTCATCGCCTGCTCGAACGCGGCCGGGAACATCGCCGGCTTCACCTTATCCCAGGGCGGAACCCCTTCATGGCCGCCGGGCCACGGCGTCAGCAGCGGCGCGGGGTCGACCGCAGCGGTGGCGGCGGGGGCGGCTTGGGGGGCGGTCTGGGACATTGCGGCTCCGGAGGGCAAGGCGAGGAGTGCCGGGGAAGCAAGCAACGCAAGACGTGGGCTGAGGATCATTCAGTTGGCTCCGAAGGCAGTGCGAAAAGCGCACAGCCTAGGGAATATACGCAGCGTGGCAATGGCTTGTGGATGAATCGCATTGCCTGGTTGACTCAACCGCCAGTTGGAACAGAATAGGAACATTGCCGTTCCCCGAGTCCCCCCTATCGAGTCGCGCCGTGCCAGATCCTGCTATCCTGACCCAGCTTCGCGAGCAACTCCGCGCCATGGAAACCGGCGGGTTCAAGCGCCGCCCGGTGCTGCCCTTCGGCATAGGCGCGCTCGATAAGCGGCTGGGCGATAAGGGGCTGCGGCTCGATGCGCTGCACGAGGTTGCCGGCACCACCCCCGACATGGGCGACGATTGCGCGGCAACCTTGTTCATGGCCGGCATCGCCGCACGCGCCTGGGGACCGGTGCTGTGGGTGGTGCGCCGCCACGATCTGTTCGCGCCCGGGCTGTCGCAAGTCGGGCTCGACCATAAAAGGTTGATCTATGCCGAGGCGGTCGACGACGCCGAAGCGCTGGCGATCATGGAGGAAGGGCTGCGCCATCGCGGCCTGGGCGCGGTGATCGGCGAAGTGAAACGCGTGGCGATGCCCGCCACCCGCCGGCTGCAACTGGCGGCCGAGGGCGGACGGACAATCGCCCTGCTCATGAAGCGCCATTCGCGCGAAGGCGTCGATCCGCTCGGCGCGCCCTCAGCCGCAGTGACGCGCTGGCGGGTGGCCTCGGCCCCGTCGACCCCGCTGCCGGTGGAGGGGATCGGCCGCCCGCGCTGGCGCCTCAGCGTCGCGCGGCAACGCGGGGGGGATTCATTCGAACTAGAAGTGGAGGCATGCGATGCCACGGGTCGCTGCGATCTTCCTGCCAAGCTGGGCAATCGACCGGCTGCGGCGGGCAGAGCGACGCGCGCCGCCTGAGGCGCGCGCCCCTGCCGGTCTCGACGCGATCAGCGCCGCCATGGCCGCCGAGCATGCCAAGGGTTGCTCGGTGCCGCGTGGTGGCGGCTGGCGTCCCGGCGCGCGCTGGGCGCGGGACAAGCGCCAGGCCCACATCGACGCGCTGCCCGAGCACCAGCGCCCGCCGATCCGCGACCTCGGCCGCTGCGACGTCGCCGCAGACCACGCCTTCAAGCGGATCAAGACAGACGCATGGGGACATCCTCAACTCCCCCCCGGCACGGGGGGGGGGACCGCCAGCGCACCTGGTGGTGGAGGGGGGGCCGCCCCGAAGGTTTCGCTCGCGGCGATTCCCCTCCACCATGCTTCGCATGGTCCCCCTCCCCGTTCCGGGGAGGATTTAAGCGCCCCGCTCGTCACGGCGCTGCGCACCGGCAACCGCCAGCTCGTCGCCGGCGCCTGCCCCGCCGCGCAGGCGCTCGGCATCACCCCCGGCATGGCACTCGCCAAGGCCCGCGCACAGGTGGCGGGGCTCGACATCCGCCCCGCCGATCCCGAAGGTGACCGCGCCGATCTCGAGCGGCTGGCGATCGCGCTCGCCCGCCGCTGGACGCCGACGGTTGCGATCGAGGGTGAGGACACGCTGTTCCTCGATTTGAGCGGCGTCACCCATCTTCATGGCGGCGAAGCTCGCATGACGCGGCGGCTGGTACGCATGCTCGCGCGGCTCGGCGTCACCGCACAGGTCGCAGTGGCGGATACCGCGGGCGCAGCCTGGGCCGCCACCCACGTCCCCGCGGAATGCAACTTCGGCGGATGGGGCGAAGGCAACGTCCTGCTCTGCCCGCCCGGCGAGCACCCCGCCCTGCTTGCCCAGCTTCCCACCGAAGCGCTGCGCCTGGATGCCAAGCAGATCGAACTGCTCCACCGCTTGGGCGTCAACCAGATCGGCCAGCTGCTCGCCATGCCGCGCGCGCCGCTGGTGCGCCGCTTCGGGGCGAGCATCGTGCTTCGCCTCGACCAGGCGCTCGGCCACCTCGCCGAACCGCTCCACCCGGTGGTGCCGCCCGAGCCGCTTGCCGTGACGCAGCGTTTCGCCGAACCGATCGCCAGTCCGGAAGCCATTGCCCATTGGCTGGGCGAACTCGTCCCCAGGCTTGCCCTCGCACTCGCTCAGGCGGGTCTCGGCGCGCGCCGTGTCGAGCTGGTCGCGGATCGCATCGATGGCGTGCCGCAGCGGATCGCGATCGGCCTCGCCCGCCCCAATCGCGATCCCGCCCACCTGCTGCGCCTGCTGCTGCGTCGCATCGAGCAGGTCGCGCCCGGCTACGGCATCGACGCCATGACGCTGCACCTGCGCCGCGGCGAGCGGCTGGGGCCCGAGCCTGTGACCGAAAGGCTGGACGAAGAGGCAGCACCCGACCTCGCCGCGCTGGTCGACACGCTCGCCACGCGGATCGGCGAACGGCGCATGTGGCGCACCCGTCCGGTCGAAAGCGACGTGCCCGAACGCAGCGCCGCGCGCGCGCCGGTGCTCGATCCGCCCGAACGGACGGCGGCTACGCTCAAAACCGGGGACGTCCGCGGCCTTGACCGTCAGGCTGCGCTGCATCCCTGGCATCCCGGCTGGCGCAAGCCCGCCCGGCTGCTGCGCCGGCCCGAACGGCTCGACCATGTCATGGCCGAACTGCCCGACCAGCCGCCCCGGCGCTTCACCTGGCGCGGCCAGGCGCACAAGGTCATCCGCGCCGACGGACCCGAGCGCATCTTCGGCGAATGGTGGAAGCGTGATGCCGAACGCCATGCCGTGCGCGACTATTTCCATGTCGAGGACGATGCCGGTCATCGCTATTGGCTGTTCCGCTCGGGCGATGGCGAGCGCCCGGTCACCGGCGATCTCAGCTGGTATCTGCACGGGGTGTTCGGATGACTTATTCCGAACTTCAGGTGACCACGCATTATTCGTTCCTGCGCGGGGCGTCAGCGCCCGAACAATTGTTCAAAGCAGCCGCAAAGATGGGCATGCCCGCGCTCGGCATAACCGACCGCAACTCCGTGGCGGGCGTAGTCCGCGCCTTGCACGCGGCGGAGGAGATCAAGGAAAAGTCTGGAATCTGGGTGCGCCCAGTCGTTGGTTGCCGCCTCGACCTGGTAGACGGCACATCGCTGCTGGTTTGGCCTGAAGATGGAACAGCCGGGAGCCAGCTCACGCGCATGCTCACGCTCGGCAAATCGCGTGCCGACGCGCAGCATGGCGAAAAAGGGAAGTGCTTCCTCCATTGGGAGGATGTGGCGGAGCATGCGCAAGGCTTGGTAAGTGCTTTGGTCCCCGGTTTTGCCGACGCCGGCGATCCGCTGTCGCTGCGCTGGATGGCGGAAATATTCGAGGGCCGCGGGTATGTCTGTCTGACGCGCCAACGGCGTCCCGGCGACGCCATGCGGCTATACCAGCTGGATCAGGCCGCGCGTCGGCATGGCCTTACCTCTCTCGCGGCCGGCGACGTGCTCTTTCACCATCCCGACAGGCGCATGCTTCAGGACGTGGTGACCGCAATCCGTGAAAAGTGCACGATCGACGAATTGGGCTTCAGGCGCGAACGCAGTGCCGATCGCCACCTCAAGCCGCCCGAGGCCATGGCGTGGCGGTTTCGCCACTTTCCCGAAGCGTTGGCTGCAAACGAAGCGATCGTGGAGCGATGCACCTTTTCACTGCGGGAAATCCGCTATCGCTACCCCGACGAGATCGTGATGAGTGGCCAGACGCCCCAGCGTGCGCTGGAAAAGCTCGCCTGGGCCGCGCTGCGCCGGCAATTCGGGGGCTCTAAGCCCCGCCCTTACGCCAAACTGCTCCTAAAGGAGCTGCGGCTCGTGAAGCGGCTCGATTACGCGCCCTATTTCCTGACCGTACACTCAATCGTCGAATATGCGCGGAGCCAGAATATCCTGTGCCAGGGGCGCGGATCGGCCGCCAACTCGCTGATCTGCTATGTGCTTGGTGTCACCTCGATCGACCCGATCAAGCACGAATTACTGTTCGAGCGCTTCATCTCGGGCGAGCGCCAGGAGCCGCCCGATATCGACATCGATTTTGAGCATGAGCGGCGAGAGGAGGTGATCCAGTGGATCTATCAGACCTACGGCCATGACCATGCTGCCTTGACCGCCGTGGTCAGCCGGTTTCGCACGCGCGGCGCGGTACGCGAGGTCGGCAAAGCCCTAGGATTGCCCGAAGACCTGACCGGCAGCCTTGTCAGTCAGACTTGGGGCTCGTCCGAAGCAGGCGTGCCTCAGGAACATCTCGATGCACTGAACCTTGATTCGAGTGATCCGCGACTGGCTCTGACCCTCGACTTAGCGAAACAGCTGATCGGCACCCCGCGCCACTTGTCCCAGCATCCCGGTGGCTTCGTGCTGGCGCAGCATCGCCTCGACGAGATCGTACCGATTGAACCGGCAACGATGGCCGAGCGTCGGGTTATCGAGTGGGAAAAGGACGACATTCAGACGCTTGGTCTGATGAAGGTCGACATTCTTGGCCTCGGCATGCTCGGCTGCATGCGCAGGGCCTTTGACCTGCTCGAACGGCGGAAGGAAATCCGGCTGACGCTCGCGTCGCGTGCGATGCAAGACGATGACGATACGACCTTTGAGATGATCCAGCGCGCCGACACGCTGGGCACCTTCCAGATCGAGAGCCGCGCACAGATGTCGATGCTGCCGCGGTTGAAGCCGAGGGAGTTTTACGACCTCGTCATCCAGGTCGCTATCGTACGTCCCGGGCCGATCCAGGGCGATATGGTGCATCCCTATCTGCGCCGTCGAGAAGGTAAGGAGAAGCCCGAATATCCCAAGCCGGAGCTGGAAAGGGTGCTGCACAGAACCTTCGGCGTGCCACTGTTCCAGGAGCAGGCGATGAAGGTAGCGATCGTCGGCGCCGGCTTTACTGCGGCGGAGGCAGATGGCCTTCGCCGCTCCATGGCCACGTTCAAGATGACCGGCGGCGTCAGCCATTTTCATGACAAAATGATCAACGGCATGGTCGCCAATGGTTATGCGCAGGACTTTGCCGAGCGCACGTTTCGGCAGATCGAAGGCTTTGGCAGCTACGGCTTCCCCGAGAGTCATGCGGCTAGCTTCGCCAAGATCGCCTATGCATCGTCCTGGGTGAAGTGTCACCACCCCGACATCTTCTGCGCCGCGCTGCTCAACGCGCAGCCGATGGGCTTCTACGCGCCCGCCCAGATCGTCCGTGACGCACGCGAGCATGGCGTCGAGGTGCACCCCGTCTGCGTCAACGCCAGCGAATGGGACACCAGCGTGGTGGACGCGTTGTCGGCGCCGCGCGTGCGGCCGCTGCGCTTCGCCGGTACCGAAGCGGACTGGGCAGACCTCAGGCCCCTGCGGCTGGGCATGCGGATCGTTCATGGTCTGGATGAAAAGCAGGCTACGAAAATCATCGATGCCCGGGTCAATGGTCCCTTTTCGTCTGTGCACGATGTCTGGCGCCGCGCTGGCGTCACGGTGGCGGCGCTCGAAAAGCTGGCACGCGCCGATGCGTTTCAATGCTTCGGGCACAATCGGCGCGAGGCATTGTGGGCGATCAAGGCATTGGGCGACACGCCGCTGCCCTTGTTCGCTGCCGCCGACGAACGCGAGGGGCAAATACTGCCCGAGGCGGCGGAATCACCGGTGGCGCTGGTGCCGATGACGCAGGGCCGCGAAGTGGTCGAGGACTACCGCGCCACCCAGCTGACGCTACGCGCGCATCCGGTCGCCTTTCTGCGCGAAGGGCTCGCACACGACCGCATCATGCCGTGCGGCAGGCTGGTCGAGGAGCGAAGCAAGGACAATTTCGTGCTCAAGGACGGCGCTCGGATAACCATCGCCGGCATCATCCTGGTCCGACAGAAGCCGGGCAGTGCCAAGAGCGTGTTCATCACGATCGAAGACGAAACCGGCATCGCCAACGCGATCGTATGGGAGCGCAACTTCCGCATCTTCCGCCGGATCATCATGTCGGCGACGATGATCGCGGTGCGCGGCCGGGTCCAGCGCGAGGGGCTGGTGGTACACATCATTGCCGAGGAAGTGATCGACCTCACGCACCTGCTCCGCCAGGTCGGCAATGCCGATCTGCCGCGAATGACGGCGCCGTCAGATGGCGCCCGCAATGGTGGCGCGGACCCACGCACGCGGAAGCACTGGAACCCTCCGCCGTCGCGCTATGCCGCGCTGGCCGGCCCGTATGACGACACGGTCATCCCTGTGAAGTCGCGCGACTTTCATTAGGAGTAACAACCATGCTCGGCTTTGCTTCCGAAGCGACTACCCTGCGTTCCTACCACCGAGAGCAGCAGCTCTACTTCATGACGAAACCGCCGCACGCACTGGCGTTGGAAATTGATCGGCAGCGTCGCATTCTCGGCCTGCAGGACACGTACCCGTTCGAGCACTTTCACATCACGCTCCAACCTCTCGGCGACATCAGAACCCTGTCGCCCACACAGCTCGAACAAATCCGCTTTGCCGCGGCTTCGCTCCAAGCTGAACCACCCTTGTTTCTGCTCGACCAGATGAAGAACAACGCGCTCATGGGCTCGAATGCGCGCGCTTTGCGGGTGCTTCAACGAGAGCTTGTGCACCGCATAATCGGCTTGGGCATTCCGCTGTCCGACTATGATTTCGATCCGCACCTGACACTTGCCTATGGCAACTGGCAGAAGCAGGCCGAAACGGTTTTGCCATTCCATTGGCGTATGGAGGAACTGCTGCTTATCAACAGCATCCAAGGCGAGGGTCACAAGCTCCATGGCCGCTGGGAGCTAAGCGCCAAGCAGGGTGCATTCGATTTTATGACTTTGGCGCAGGGCTGAGCGACGGACGCTCAGCTCGCCTCCACCGCCTGCTCGATCACGCCGAAGATCGGATGATGACGCTCGTCCTCCATCCAGATGCGCACCGTGTCGCCGGCCTTCAGGAACGGCGTCTCGGGCTTGCCGCGCAGGATCGTCTCCACCGTACGCACCTCGGCCAGGCAGGAATACCCGACGCCACCGTCGGCAATCGGCTTGCCGGGGCCGCCGCTCGCGTCGCGATTGGATACCGTACCCGAACCGATGATCGTCCCTGCGCCCAGCCGCCGCGTCTTCGCCGCATGCGCAATCAGCGTGCCGAAGTCGAAGGTCATGTCCTCGCCCGCTTCGGCCCGGCCGAAGGGCTCGCCATTCAGGTCCACCATCAGCTTGCCGTGCAGCTTGCCGTCCTTCCACCGCTCGCCCACGGCGTCGGGCGTGACGAAGACCGGCGAAAAGCTGCTCGCCGGCTTGGACTGGAAGAAGCCAAAGCCCTTGGCGAGTTCGCCGGGAATGAGGTTGCGAAGCGACACATCGTTGGTCAGCCCGATCAGCCGCACCGCTGCCAGCGCTTCGTCACGCGTCGCGCCCTGCGCCACGTCGCCGGTAACCACGACCACTTCTGCTTCAAGATCGCAGCCCCATGCTTCATCGGCGAGCGGGATCGAATCGCGTGCGCCGAGGAACCCGTCCGATCCGCCCTGGTACATCAATGGATCGTGCCAGAAGCTTTCCGGCATCTCCGCCCCGCGAGCCTGACGAACCAGCGCGACATGGTTCACATAAGCCGACCCGTCCGCCCATTGATAGGCGCGCGGCAGGGGTGCCGCCGCCATGCGCTCGTGAAAGCGCTCCCGCGGGATCGCCTCGTGCGCCAAGTCGGTGCCAAGGTTGCGCAGATCTCCCTCAAGCCGCTCCCAATCGTCGAGCGCAGCTTGCAGCGTCGGCGCGATATGGCTGGCATCCGCACACCAGGCCAGGTCGTCGGACACCACCACGAGCTTGCCGTCGCGTCCATGCTTGAGGCTCGCCAGTTTCATGCACTCTCTCCTTTTTCCCATTCATAGCCGCAGCACCGATGGTGTCGAGTTGCTGCGTGGAGGGGCAGTGAAGTGCACAAGTCCGTGGACGCAGCCTCCGCAGACGATTAGGGCGCCCGCGAAAGGAAGCGGAACTTGGCAAACGTCGCAGTGATCGGCGCCCAGTGGGGCGATGAAGGCAAGGGGAAGATCGTCGACTGGCTCGCGGAGCGCGCCGACGTGGTCGTCCGCTTCCAGGGCGGGCACAATGCCGGCCATACGCTGGTGGTGGGCGAAAATGTCTACAAGCTGTCGCTGCTCCCGTCGGGCATCGTCCGCGGCACGCCCAGCGTGATTGGCAACGGCGTGGTCCTCGATCCCTGGGCGTTGCGCGACGAGGTGGAGCGGATTCGCGGCCAAGGCGTGGATGTCACCCCCGACACGCTGATGGTGGCGGACACCTGCCCGCTGATCCTCCCCTTCCATCGCGATCTGGACGCCTTGCGCGAAGATGCGAGCGGCGCGGGCAAAATCGGCACCACGCGGCGGGGCATCGGCCCGGCATATGAAGACAAGGTCGGCCGCCGCGCGATCCGCGTGTGCGACCTTGCCCATCTCGACGAACTGGGACCGCAGCTTGATCGCCTCGCCGCACATCACGACGCGCTGCGCGCCGGCTTCGGTGAGCCGCCGATCGACCGTGCGGCCTTGGTGCAGGAATTGCGCGAGATCGCCGGCTTCGTCCTGCCTTTCGCCAAGCCGGTATGGCGCATGTTGAACGAGGCGCGCGCACGCGGTCGCCGTATCCTATTCGAAGGCGCGCAGGGCGTGCTGTTGGATGTCGATCACGGCACCTACCCGTTCGTTACTTCGTCCAACACCATTGCCGGCGCTGCAGCGGGTGGCTCGGGGCTTGGACCCAATGCCGTAGGCTTCGTGCTGGGCATCGCAAAGGCCTACACGACTCGCGTGGGTTCAGGGCCTTTCCCGGCCGAACAGGACAATGAAATCGGCGAGAGGCTGGGCACGCGCGGGCGCGAGTTCGGCACGGTCACCGGCCGTAAGCGGCGTTGCGGTTGGCTTGACGCCGTGCTGCTGCGCCAATCGGTCGCGGTGTCGGGCATTACCGGCATCGCGCTGACCAAGCTGGACGTGCTGGACGGCTTTAAGGAAATCAAGGTTTGCACCGGATATACGGTGCGTGGCCAGTCGCTGGATTATTATCCTGCGAATGCCGCGGATCAGGCACTGGTGGAGCCGATCTACGAGTCCATGCCAGGATGGTCGGAATCGACTGCCGGCGCGCGCAGCTGGGCCGAGCTGCCGGCTGCGGCCATTAAATATATCCGCCGTGTCGAAGAACTGATCCAATGCCCTGTGGCATTGGTGTCGACGAGCCCGGAGCGTGAGGATACGATCCTCGTCCGGGATCCCTTCGCGGACTGAGGCAAACCCGGCGGCAGCTGCCGCCGGGTTTCCTTGGCCTTACAGGCGCGGTGGAACCGTGCCCGTCGTCGTGGTGCCGGTGGAACCGGTCGTCGCGGTGCTGCCGGTACCCATGGGCGACGAGCCCGGCTGACCCAGCGTGTCGCCACTCTGCGGGACGGTATCCGGCGTGGTCGTGGTCGTCGACCCCGAACCCGTCTGGCCGGTTCCGATGGTTCCCGAGCCGGTTGTACCGGTCGTACCAGTGCGCCCAGAGCGGCGGGTGCTGGTCGTGCCCGCGCGGTCATGACCGCTATGCGTCGAGCTGGTGCTGGTGCCCGCCCCCGTCTGTGGCGACGTGGTGGTCGTCGTCTGACCACCGCCGGCCGTGCCCGTGGAGCCGCTGCCGGTCGTCGTCTGGGCAATCGCTGCTGCCGGGAGCAACAAAGCGCCGGCGAGGATCAAGGAAGTAATACGCATGTATCGAACTCCTGCGCTTGTGGAACGTACAGGAGGTAAAACGAGCATAGATGACTGTGGTTGCGATTCTTTTTGTCTGCTTGCCGTATTCGGACCACTGCCCATCGTTGCCCATGCAACTTGGATCAGGTTCTTAGCCCACCTGCGCGCGATGCAACAGCTTCTGGTCGGCGAGCACCAGTGCCATCATGGCTTCGACGACCGGCGCACCGCGAATTCCGACGCACGGATCATGGCGACCCTTGGTCGCGATCTCGGTGGCTTCGCCGCTCGGGCTGATGGTGGGCACGGGAGTGAGGATCGAACTGGTCGGCTTGAATGCAACGCGCACGCGCACCGCTTGCCCCGTGGAGATGCCCCCAGCAATGCCACCGGCATGGTTGGCCAGAAACGCCGGGCCATCGGTTCCGGGGCGCATCGCATCGGCATTCTGTTCACCGGTAAGCGCCGCCGCTGCGAAGCCATCGCCGATCTCCACGCCTTTCACGGCGTTGATCGACATGCACGCGGCGGCAAGTTCGCTGTCGAGCTTGGCGTAAAGCGGAGCGCCCCAACCGGCAGGCACGCCCACCGCTTCGCAGGCGATCACCGCACCGAGCGATGAGCCGGCCTTGCGCGCGGCATCGACCAATGCCTCCCAGCGGTGCGCCGCTTCCGCGTCGGGGCAGAAGAACGGATTGCGGTCGATCTCCTGCGCATCGAACGCGGCTTGATCGATGGAGTCGCCGCCGATCGCCTCTACCCAGGCGCGGATACGCACTTCGGGTATCACCAGTCGCGCCACTGCGCCCGCCGCCACGCGCGCCGCGGTTTCGCGCGCAGAGGACCGCCCGCCGCCGCGGTAGTCGCGGAAACCATATTTGGCGTCGTACGCATAATCAGCGTGGCCGGGGCGATAGGCCTGCGCAACGTCCGAATAATCCTTCGACCGCTGGTCGACATTCTCGATCATCAGGCTGATCGGTGTGCCCGTGGTGCGCCCTTCGAACACGCCCGACAGAATCCGCACCTGATCTGGCTCCTGGCGCTGCGTCGTGAAGCGCGATTGGCCCGGCCGGCGCTTGTCGAGGAACGGCTGGATGTCGGCTTCAGACAGATTGAGCCCGGGCGGGCAGCCGTCGACCACCGCGCCCAGAGCCGGTCCGTGGCTCTCCCCCCATGTCGTGAAGCGGAATACGCGTCCGAAGCTGTTGTAGCTCACCAGTCCCCGCTCAGTTGCGCGAACGCCGCCGCGTGCGTCGCTGCGCCGCGCTCGCCGCACGGCATGGCGCCACCTTGCAGCGGCAGCGCCAGCAGATAGTCTCCGGCGTAAGGCGAGGCAAACCCGCGCGCCCAATCTGGCGAGAAGCCGAACCGCGCATAGAAGTCGGGCTCGCCGAGCACGAAGCAGAGCATCGCACCCGCGGGGCCCAGATGCGCCAAGCCAGCCTGCACCAGCGCCTCACCGACGCCCGCGTCACGATAGTCCGGTGCGACCGCCAGCGGCGCAAGCGCGACGGCGGCGATCGATTTGCCGCCAACCTCGGCGGTCATGCGGCTAAACACCACTGCCCCGGCCAAGGCGCCGCTGTCCTCGTCGTCCGCGACGAGCATCAGCACCATGTCACCGTCCATGCACAGACGCTGGACAAAGCCCGCCTCTTCACTCCTGGCGGAAACACGCCGGAGCAGCGCGTCGATCGCCGCCACGTCGCCGCCCGTTGCCGGGCGAACCGCGATGCTCACGCGAGCGCGATGTCGGGCGCGTCCTCGGCCTTCATACCGATGACGTTGTAGCCCGCGTCCACATGATGCGTTTCGCCGGTGACGCCGCTCGACAGATCGCTGAGCAAATACAGGCCGGCGCCGCCGACATCTTCGATCGTAACGTTGCGCTTGAGTGGCGAATTGAGCTCGTTCCACTTCAGGATCAGGCGGAAGTCGCCGATGCCGGACGCAGCCAGCGTCTTGATCGGCCCTGCAGAGATTGCGTTGACGCGGATCTTGTCGCGGCCGAGATCGACTGCGAGATACTGAACGCTAGTCTCCAGTGCTGCCTTTGCGACGCCCATCACGTTGTAATGCGGGATCACCTTCTCGGCGCCATAATAGCTCAGTGTCAGCAGGCTGCCACCGTTCGGCATCATCTTCGACGCGCGCTGCGCAACCGCGACGAACGAATACACGCTGATATTCATCGTCATCAGGAAATTATCGAGGCTGGTGTCGACATAGCCGCCGCGCAGCTCGTTCTTGTCGGAAAACCCGATTGCATGAACGACGAAGTCGATGGTGGGCCAACGCGCCGCCAGTGCTTCGAACGCCGTGTCCAGTGCGCCCATGTCAGATACGTCGCAGTCGATCAGAAAGTCGCTGCCAAGCTGTTCGGCCAGCGGACGCACACGCTTCTCCAGCGCCTCGCCCTGATAGCTGAACGCCAACTCAGCGCCTTGTTCACGCAGCTTCTGCGCGATGCCCCACGCCAAGGAACGATCATTGGCGAGTCCCATGATCAGCCCGCGCTTTCCCTGCATCAATCCCGTCACGACGCCACGTTCTCCTTTTCAGGAGCCTCCCCTAGCTTGTCCGGGGGTACTTCCGCCAGAGCCGCGTTGAGTTCCGCGCCGATCACCACGCCCAGGCCGATGATATAGAAGAAGATGAGCGCGATCATCACGCCCGCCAGACTGCCATAGGTGAGATCATAGCCGCCGAGCGTCGAAAGGCTGAGCGGCAGCGCCCAGCTGGTCGCGATCCACCATGCCGTAACGAATGCCGGCCCGGGCCATTTCGGGCAGGCATGCTTGCGGTAGCGTTGGGGGGTTAGCGAGTAGAACAACAAATAGAGCGCGCCGAACAACACCAGAGCCGGCGCGAACCTGGAAACCGAAACGATTTGCTGGGCATCGGTCGCCAAAGGCAGAATCTTGTACAGGAACTGCTCCACCGCACCTAATACGACCTGAAGGCTCAGCGCGATCAGCGCGAGCATGACGGCGCCGATGATCAGGCCGACGGCACCGAGCCGATAGCGCCAAAACGGGGTGCTGGATTGAGTTCCATATGCCGAACGAAGGATGCCGCGCAGCGTTTCGATGAACCCTGCCGTCGTCCAGAGTCCCACCAACCCGCCGAACCACAGCAGATTGCCGGTCCGCGCCTGCAACACGTCGGAAATCGGCTTGCGCAGCACGTCGGCGACGTCAGGCGGAACGGTCTGCAGAAAGACCTCGAGAGTACGGACCCCTTCGGCGTTCCGCCCTACCAGCTGTGCGATCGCGGCCGCTACGATGAAAAAGGGGAACAGCGTGACGAGCGAGAGATAGGCGAGGTTTCCGGCGTACGTGAAACCTTCGTTGAACGTTCCGATCGCCACGCGCTTGGTCACGACGAAGAAGCGCTCCGAAAAGCCCATCTCGCTCATTCGCCCATGCAGCGTGCTGCCAAGGCCACGCCGGCGTGCTTCCGGCGACTCCGGCGATATCCCCTGTTCGGTCACATGGGCTCAGACGCCCATGCGGCCCCGCGGGTTCCCCTTATTCTGCCAACCTTGCGCAAACTCGATCAGCGCATCGTCATCGACTGGAAGATCGACCATCAGCGTGACCAGCAAGTCGCCTCGGCCACCGCCCTTCTTGTGGAAGCCACGGCCCTTGAGGCGCAGCGTCTTCCCAGAGGTCGACCCCTTGGGCACCTTGAGCATCACCGCGCCGTCCGGCGTCGGCACGCGAACCTCCGCGCCCAGCACTGCTTCGGATAGGCTGATCGGCAGGTCCAGGCGGATGTCGTCCTCGGCACGGGTAAAGAAACGGTGCGGCTGCACTTCGATGCTGACGATCGCGTCACCGGGGCCACCCGGCCCCTCATCGCCTTTTCCGGCGAGACGCATCTGGGTGCCCGTCTCGACGCCCACCGGCAGTTTCAAGTCGATGCTCTTGCCGTCGCGAAGCGTGATCCGCTGCGGGCTGAGTCTGGCGGCATCTTCGAAAGAGACAGCCAGACGGTAGGTCACATTAGCGCCCTTGACCGCGCCGCGCCTGCCGAACCCGCCAAAACCGCCGCTGAAGCCACCATTGCCGCGCCGCGCACCGCCGCCGAACAACCCGTCGAAGATATCGCCGAAGTCCGCGCCTTCCCCTCCGAAATCGGGTTGGAAGCCACCCTGCGGACCGCCACCGCCGCCATAGCCGAACGGCGCGGCGGGATTGCCATCGCCGTCGATCTCGCCGCGGTCATAGCGGGCGCGCTTGTCCTTGTCGTTGAGCAGGTCATAGGCCTGGGTCACGCTGCTGAAGCGTTCCGCGGCCTTTGGGTTGTCCTTGTTGCGGTCGGGGTGGAGCTCCTTGGCGAGCTTGCGATACGCCTTCTTGATGTCGGCTTCGCTCGCGCCTCGTGCCACGCCCAGAGTTGCATAAGGATCGGCCACTAATTTCCCCGTTGAACAAACAAATGCATATCCGCTCATAGAGGCGGATCGTTTGAATGGAAGATTGTCGCACGCGCGGCGTTACGCAAGGCTCCTCAAGCCGCGGCGATGTCCTCCAGCGGCTCGACATCCACGGAAACGTCCATCTTCTGCGCACCCGAGCCAAGCACGATGCCGTCAATGGGCGCGACATCGGCATAGTCGCGGCCGATGGCGACCACGACGTGATCCTCGGCCATCCAGATCCCATTGGTAGGATCGATGCCGATCCAGCCGAGCCGTGGGCCCGCCCAAACGAGCACCCACGCATGGGTGGCATCGGCGCCGACCAGGCGCGGCTGACCGGGCGGCGGCAGGGTACGGAGGTAGCCCGAACAATAGGCCGCAGGCATGCCGGCGCTGCGGAGCCCGGCGATCATGATCTGCGCAAAGTCCTGACACACGCCGCCCCGCTTGGCGAAAGCGTCGCGCGGCGATGTGTCGACCAGCGTGGCATGCGGGTCGAAGAGGAACTCGCGCTGGATGCGGAGCGCAAGGGCGAGCGCGGCGTCTAGGATGCCGCGGTCCGGCGCAAGGTCGGGCGCGCACCATTCGGCGATGCCCTGGTCGAGCGGGATCAGCGGCGAAGGGAAGAGATAGGCCGCAGGACTGCCGGGCGATGCGTCGCGGCTGTTGCGGGTCCAGGCGGCGATCTGCGCCAGGGGCGGATCGTCCGGCTGAGGCATGGGGATGGGACGCTCGACGCGAACGCGCGCACGGCTTTCGATGGTCAGCGACGTGGCCGGCGCATCGAGGACGAGACGGACGACGTTGGCAAGTCCGGCTTCGGCGCGGGCGGGGAAGGTACGGCCCTGCGGATCGATCCGGAGCTCATACGCCTCCAGCTGTTGGCCAGACCACAGGATCGGCTTGAGACGGAGGTTGTTGCGGGCGAACGCGACCGGCTGGTCATAGTGAAAGCGGGTGCGGTGGCGTATTTGGTAGAGCATCTCGTCTACACCCAGATCAGCGAAGCGGATCGCAGCGGCTGGTTGCCCTGAAGGAAATAGCGCTTTGATATCGCAGCAGAAAGTTCATCGATCCGCGACAAGAGCCCGTTCAGCAGGGGATCGTCGAGCCCGTGCACCCTGGTGGTGACCAGCGTGGCCGCGAGCATTCGTGCCTGCTCCTGCTGCGGCTCGGCCAACCCATCGTCCGATAGCACCGGCAACGCATTGAGATGGCCTGATATCGCAGCAACCTGGAAAGCGACCCCGCGCGGGTTGCCCGGATCCAAAGCGACGAGATCGAGCACCGCCGCCCGCGCGATTCCGGCAAGATAGCGCTGGCGATAGCTGATCTGGCTGTCGGCAAGATCGAGCAAGGTAGACAGATCGTCGGCGGTCGCGTCAGCCGCGCCAAAGATGCGAAGGAAGCGCAGCGTCGCCTGCGCCCGCTCGACGCGGCGGCCAAGATCGTGGAAGCGCCACGCATCGGTACGCGCCATATGTTCGGCGGCAAGTCCGGCCAGCGCGGAGTAGCGGCGCTGGAGCGATCCGGCGCGGTCGAGCAACACGCCGCGTTCGGGAAATGGCGCGTCGAGCAGCCGGATCATGTCGGCCGAGAGACGGTCGCGCGAGACTTCGCCGATCAACCGCGCCTGGGCGTTGATCGCGCGGACGCTGTACCAGTCGCCCTCGCCTTCCATCGCCGTACGGACAAGCTGCGTCAGGTCGGCGCGGCGCAGCCCCTTGGGCGTTGGTGCAGCATTGGCGGTGACCACGAGGCGCGCCAGACGGTCGACGGTGGCTGCGTCGAGCGCGGCGCCAGTATCGGCAGTGATCGAATGGCCCAGCAGCACACGAAGCACGGCGAGCAGCGCCTCGCCCCGTTCGAGGTACCGGCCCAGCCAGAAGAGATTGTCGGCGACACGCGACGGCAAGGTGCCCGGGTTCCGGCGAAGTGCGACGCCGTCGCCGGCCGGAAGCAGCGACACCGGCGCCACCGGCTCTGGGCCATGCACGCAGACATCGGCGGACCAGTCCCCTTCCCCCATCACTGCCGCGCGCACATCGGCATGGCGGCCGATACGGGCGAAGCCGCCCGGCAGGACGGTCCAGTCGCCATCGGGACCGCGGGCAGCGAACACGCGCAGGGTAAACGGACGCGCCGCCAAACCGCCATTGTCGGGCACCGGCATGGTAGAAAGGCGCACCACTTCCTGGCCGACATAATCCTGTGGGCGTCGCGCGAGGTCTTCGAGCAGCGCGGCACGCTGGACCGCGTCGAGCGAGGCGCCGAGCACAGGTCCGGAGCCGGGCAGCCCGAGCGGCGCGGGTCCAAAGGCGGAGCCGACCACCAGATCGTCGAGATGGTTGGCGACATGGGCCTGTTCGGCATCACCGCCGCACCACCAGGTGGCGATGTTCGGCAAGGCGAGCGGCTCCCCGAGCAAGTGCGCCGCCAGCGCGGGGAGAAAGGCCGCGAACGCCGCCGCCTCCACAAGCGCCGCGCCGGGGGCGTTCGCGACGACGACATTGCCCGCCGCCATCGCATCCACCAGCCCTGCCACACCGATGGTGGAGTGCGAATCCAGCGCCAGCGGGTCGAGCAGCCGCGGATCGAGCCGGTGCCACAGCGCATCGATCCGCTTCAGCCCGGCGATGGTGCGGACGTACAGCTGGTCCTCGATCACCGCCAGATCGGCGCCCTCGACCAGCAGGAAGCCGAGGTAGCGCGCGAGATGCGCCTGTTCGGCATAGCTGGGATTGAGCCGGCCTGGCGTCAGCAACGCGATGCGCGGGTCCGCACGGCGGCAGCGCGCGGCAAGCCCGTCGCGAAATGCCGCGAAGAAGGGCGCATGCCGTTCGATGTTGAGCCGCGACTGGAGCCCGCCCGCGGTGCGTGCCATCGCCAAACGGTTCTCCAGCGCGAAACCGGCGCCTGCGGGCGCGCGAAGATGGTCGGCGAGCACGCGCCACTCACCAGTGGGACCGCGGCAAAGGTCGAACGCAGCGAAATGGAGATGGCTGCCGCCCGGCGGGTGGAGCCCGTCGAGGGGGCGCAGGAAGTACGGGCTGCCGGTGACGAGCACCGCCGGAACATGGCCATCGTGCACCAAGCGCCCGGGGCCGTAGAGATCGGCGAGCACGGCTTCCAGCAGCCGGGCGCGCTGCGTCACGCCGGCGGCGATTCCCTGCCATTCGCCCTGTTCCAATAAAAGCGGCACGGGGGATAGCGGCCAAGGCCGCTCCTTGCCTTCACCCGCGATGCGAAAGCCGGTGCCGATATCCTCCGCATGCCGCCGCGCGCGTTCGCGCACCGAGCCCCAATCGTCCCCGGTGATACCGGCGAGCTCTTCGAACAGCGCCCGCCAGGCCGGATCGAAGCTGTCCGCGCAGAGCACATCGCTGCCGCCGGCATGGCCGCAGTGATCGGCGATCCAGCGGTCGGCGATGGTGGCGGCATCGAACAAGGGCGCGGCAGGGCTGGCCAAAAGCGCTTCCCCGGATTGGTTTAAGGGCGTTGGGCGGGTGATGGGCGAAAGGGGGTGGGTTAGCAACGAAGGAACATTGCGGAGGTTGCGTCGCGGGATTGCCCCCTGGCGCTGTCGGGTCAATGCCTCGGGCCGGTCATCGCAGTTCAGCCGAGCGGAGCCGGCATGCAGGCCGGATGGCAATCGCGGGCGCAAAGGAAAGAAAAACGGGCAGGGTTTCCCCTGCCCGCTTCATCGATCGGCTTGGCTGCCGCTTAGCGGCAGCGGACGTTGCCGCGATCCACTTCACGGCCGAGCAGCGCGCCGCCGCCGGCGCCAAGCAGCGTGCCGAGCGTACCGCCCCCGATAAGGTTGCCGAGCACGCCGCCGCCGATGCCGCCGACCACCAGGCCAGTGGTGCCGTCATTGCGGCGGCAATAAGCGCGGCCATCGCGGCCCTTGTAAATGCGATCGTTGCGCCCGAGGCGACGTTCGCGGTCGCGGCGGCCCTCACGATAGCTGCGGGTCGGCTCCCAATTCCGGTCGTTGTCGCGCCAGCGGTAATCGCCACGGTTGCTATCGCGCCGGCGATACTCGCCACGGTTGTTGTCGCGATCGTCGTTGCGATAGTGGCGGCTGGATTGCGCCTCAGCAGGGGCCGCTGCCATCGGGACGGCCATCGACGCCATCACGAATGCGGCTAGGATCTTCTTCATGCAAAAACTCCTTCAACGCGCTTGCAGCTGGGGGGGGGCAGGCCGCAGCGCACGGACGAGGCGTCCTGGGCTGAGGAACGGCGCGATAAGGGGGTAAGTTCCCCGGGGGCGCCAGGCGTCGACTTTCGAACCCGGCCTTTTCACGCCTGATCTTCGTTGCCGCCGCGCTTGTACGCTCACCGGCCATCCGTGTTGAAACATGGCCGCGCGAGGCGATGGACCTGATCCGATCAGTCCGGCCAATGATGGAGCGCACCACCAAGTCGTGGTGCTCGACGCCATCGCCAAGCGCATCCAGACCAGCCTCATGCCGCCGCCCCCGGGGGCAAGCCGGTCGCCAGCCGCTTGCTCCGCGCCATGTTGAAGGAAGCCATGGAGAATATCTGCACGCTCGACCGCCGTCTAATGATGATCCCCGATGTCGGTCCCCGGCATTTGCTCGCGCATCTTGACGGCACACGCGACCGCCGCGCTTGGCGCCATCGCGCGCGAGGCGGGGCTGGACCCGCACGAGGCGCCGGAGAAGAGCTTGCAGACGCTGTTTTCCGAGCGCCTAATGGTCCCATGACCCACGCCGCGCTCCTCCTGCTACTCTGCGCGAATTGCGCCGCGCCTGCGGCTGGCCTCGATCCGCAGCGCTTGGTCCGCCCGCTGCCCCGCCAGGTCCAGCGGTTCATCACCCGGCGCAACGGCTGCGATCATTTCCGGGGCGAGGAGCCCTATGACGCCGACCGCAATGCCGAGATTTCGCGGCAGCTGACGCGCCTATGCACTGGTACCGATGCGGAACTCGCCCGGCTGAAGCGGCGTCATGCCCACAACCCCGCAGTGCAAAGGGCGCTGGCCGGGTACGAGCTTCAGGCGGAATAACAGCGGGGGGCGAGGCGATCACCGGATCGTCGGCAGGAATGCCGCAAACGTACCCGCCGATGTCGCCACGGCAAATCGCATCTTACCCGCAGGAGATCGCCGTTCCTTCGACGATCAGGCACCACGTCGAGGCTGTCCCCTGAACGGCGCCAATGCCTATCTTTTAGTAGGAGATACAACGGAGGGAGTGCCAACCTCCCCTCGCCGGGCGAAAGCTGAACTGCGCCGGGATCAGAGCGGGGATCGATTGGACGCGCGGGCACAGGGCGGGCGCAGTGTCACCCGCCTCACCGCCGCAGCCGCACGGCGCACTGACTGCAGGCAGGCACCACGCGGCTTCCGCCACGATCAATCCGGAACTCTCAGCCCATCCTTGAAGGCGTTCCACTTGTCCCAGCGGAAGGTGCGGGCCGGGCGATCCGGCCGCACTTCGAATATCAGTGTCTCGCGCACCGCTTCGCCTTGCGGGCGTGTCGCGGTTACCAGCGCGCTGTGCACACCCGGCGCGATTTCCTGGGGCAGGCGCAGTTTCCAGAGATGCGCGCTATGGTCGGCCACCGAACCCTGGGGCTGGGGCGGCGATGCCGGAAATCGGGTTTGGCGGCCTTGGATGAAGCCCTGGTTCTCGGCGACGCCAGAGCGGCTCTGGATGGCGGTGCGCGCCACCGTCAGCTGGCGCTCGAGCGCGAACGGATCAGCATAGTCCGGGCCGCTCCGGCTATCCTCCCCCCGCGCTTCCTGGGTGTGCGTCATGGCGATGAAAGGCGCGCCGTCGATCGAGACCTGCACGTTTGTCGCGCTGTCACCCATCCAGACATTGGCGGTGATCCAGCTGCCGCCGGCCAGATCGGCTGGCGTGAGCAGTTTTTCGTCGGGCAGGTCCTGCACGCTGAGCGGGGGCACCGGTCCGCGCTTCTCGCGGTCGGCGGCGCGCCAGGCGAGCAGCGTCGTCGCCCAGCGGCGGAAATCCGGGGTGTTGACCGACAACCACATGGCCTTGTCCCGCGGCAAGCCGGTCGCACGGTAATCGAGGGTGTAGTGCAGGCCGCGAACCTGCATGTCGACATAGCCGCGCGGCGATCCATCGCCTTCCAGGCTCATCGGAATACCGGCGACGTCATAGTCGCCGCCCCACCAGTCGCCCGCAACGGCGCCAGCGATCAAGTGGCGGAACGGCAGCTTGTCGACCCCCACCGCGGCCTTCCAGCCATTATAGGACTCGCCGGGCGCCAGATTTTCCAGCGTGTGGCTGTGCCCCGACAGGTCGAGCGCCTGGCGGCCCTCGAGCAGCGCGTAGAGTTCGGGCGCGTTGTCGGTCTGGTGCGCCCATTCCTTGGCATTGTCGAAGCCTACCAGCGGGATGTGGTGGCCGAGCACGATCAGCTTGCCGGGATCGGTTGCCTTTACCAGGTTGGCGATGAACGCCATCTGGTCGTCGGTGAAGCGGCCATTATAGCTCTTCTGCGGATATTCGACACAGAATGGGCGCGTACCGTTGCGGTTGTCATGCTTGCCGCAGGGGTAAACGACATTGTCGAGCGCGATGAACAGCACGCGGCCGACTTCGAAGGCATAGGTGGCCGGCCCGTAGAGGCGGCGCCAGGTGTCGGACGCGTCGGAGTCGCGATCGGCATCCGAATCATAGTCGTGATTGCCCTGCACCCACCATTGCGGAACCTTGATCTCGCCGAGCACCTCGGCAAGGCGCGGGATCAGGCCGAGATCGTCGCCGACCAGATCGCCCAGCGCGAAGATGCAGGCAGGTGCGGCACCCGTGCGGTCCTTCAACTCGCGCACGATCGAGTCGCGGGCATAGCCGATCTCGTCGCCCGAATAGACCTGGACATCACCCAGTACCGCGCAGTTGAAATCGTCCTTCACCACGCTGGGTGCGAGCGGAAAGTTGATCGCGCGTGGCACCGGCCCGGTCTTCGGCATGCCACCGAAGCGCATCGGCTTGGGCGAGCCTGCCGGCTTATGCTCGTAGGAGAATTGCGGGATGAAGCGCCGGTCGGTCGGCACGCGCCAGCCGCTCGGCTGCACCACGAACACCGACATGTCGCTGCGCACGGGCAGGCGGTAGCCTCCGTCGGCGCCGGTCTTCACCACCTCGCGTCCATTGGACACGTTCACTCCGCCAAGGCCATGCTCGTCGCCGTCCAGCACGCCGTTGCGGTTGGCATCGTCGAACACCGTGCCGTGCACGGTGCGGGCGTAGGGATCGATCCCAGGCACGACCTCTATCGACGCGAAATAGGGGGAATCGACGGGCGCTCGCTCCTGCGCAAGCGCACTCCACGCCAGGACCAGCGCCCCCAAGGCGACGACTAGCAGCAAGTGATGCAGCCACTTGGCCTTGATCATGCCCAAACCCCCTTTGTGCGGCGACCCTACCGCTGGCGGCGCGCCCTACGCGGCCTCTCAACGGAACTCAACACTAAAACCACATTCTCGTTAACGAGGAAGGCGAGCGACGTAAGCTCAACCGGAGAAGCCCGTCTGGAATTTGGACTATGTGACTGATACCGCTTTTCATGTCACAAAATGTCAACACGGCCCGCTTAGTGGCGGCGCGGGATCGACGAGGCGGGCTGGCGCAGGGCGAGCCGCATCTTCGATGAACAAAGATCAATGAATGGGGGTCTCATCGTGAAGTGCTTTTCGCGAACCGTGCGGCGTGCCGCGCCGCTGCGTGCTGCCTTGCTGCTGGGTGCAGCCGTTCCAGCCGTGACGCTTGTCGCGCCGGCGAGCGCGCAGGACTATACCAACATCGTCGCTTCGGGTCGCGTGATGGGCGAGAACGGCGCCCCGGTCGCCGGCGCCACGGTGACCATCACGTCGTCGGACCGGGGCATAACCCGCACCACCCAGACCAACGAGGCGGGCGCGTACAGCTTCGCCCAGATCACGCCGGGCGCGTACGACTTCCGCGTCACCGCCGCGCAGTTCGCGCCCTATGAGGAGCATCAGGTCCAGCTGACCCGCGGCAATGGCGGCGCCAACAGCTTCCGCCTGATCCCGCTCGGCGCGGATGCACCCGAAGAGATCGTGATCCGCGGATCGCGCGTGCGTACCGCAGACTTCAACGACACCACCACCGGCGCGGTGATCGACCTGGCCGACATCGACAAGCGCGTGCCGGTTGCGCGATCGCTTCAGGAGGTCGTGCTGCTTTCGCCAGGCGTCGTGCGCGGATCCTCGGGCTCGAACGGCACCTTCGCCAACCAAGTGGCGATCAGCGGTTCGGCGTTCACCGAGAATGCGTATTTCGTCAACGGCCTCAACATTTCCAACTTCCGCATGGGCCTGACCCCCGTCGAAGTGCCCTTTGACTTCTACAAGACCGTGGAAGTGAAGACCGGCGGCTTTCCCGCCGAGTTCGGCCGCGCCACCGGCGGCGTGATCAACGCCGTCACCAAGTCGGGCAGCAACGACTTCCACGCCAGCGTGCTCGGCACCTGGGAGCCGAACGGCCTGCGCTCCTCCTCGCCCGCGACGATCGAGCTGGACAATGAAGACGCCACCGCCACCCGCCGCGAACTGGTGTTCCAGGCGAGCGGCCCGATCGTGAAGGACCGCTTGTTCTTCTACGGTCTCTACAATCTGCGCGACTTCACCTCGTTCACCCCCGACGCCGACCAGGACAATGCGACGGAGGTGAAGAACCGCAGCCCGTTCTGGGGCATCAAGGTCGACGGCTACATCACCGACGACCAGCATCTCGAATTCACCTACTTTGACAGCACCAACGACACGCGCACGCGCAGCCTGAACTATGACCGCGACAGCGGTGAACGTGGCGACGTGGTGGGCGGCACCAACCAGCGTGCTGGCGGCATCAATTATGTCGGGCGCTACACCGGCACCTTCGCGCCGTGGCTGACGGTTTCGGCCGCATATGGCGTGAACAAGCTGCGCGACGGATCGCTGCCGCTCGACATCACCAACGAGAAGGTGCTGGATTACCGCACCAACCCCGCCGGCACCGATATCGGCCTCAACCGCGTCAGCGACGCCTATGGCCAGACCGATGACAAGCGCGACTTCTACCGCGCGGATGTCGACTTCAACTTCCAGCTGCTCGGCGGGCACCACCTGCGCATCGGCTATGATCACGAGAACAACAAGTCGACTCAGATCCACCAGACGATGGGCGACGGCTTCTTCAAGATCTTCACTGCCAACGCCGAAACGGCCACGCGGCTGGGCGTCCCGGTCGGCACCGATTATTACACGACCCGCGTGTACCGGAACAACGGCAGCACCACCGTGAAGAACGAAGCCTTTTACCTCCAGGACGACTGGTCGCTGCTCGGCGACCGGCTGAAGCTCCAGCTAGGCGTGCGCAACGACCGCTTCAGCAACCAGGGCGTGGACGGCGAATCCTACTATGACTCGGGTGATCTCTGGGCGCCGCGGCTCGGCGCCTCGTTCGACGTGTTCGGCGACGGGCGGACCAAGGCCTATGGCTTTTTCGGCAAGTACGCGCTGCCGATGGCGGGCGACATCAACCTGAACGTCGCCGGCGGGCTGGTCACCTATACCCGCTACAATGTGTTCAATGGCTTGAACCCGGGCGACAACACCCCCGTGGCGGGCGCAGCGATCCTGGGCCCGTCCAACTTCCGCGCGTGCCCCGACACCGGCATCATCAATTGCGAAGTGTCGGCAGACGGCACGCCCGCCGATTACTCCGGGGCGATCGCGCACAACCTCAAGCCGCAATCGGTCAACGAGTTCATCCTGGGCGGCGAGCACCAGTTCAGCGACCGCATCCGCGTGGGCGCGTATTTCACGCACCGCACGCTGCAGAACGCGATCGAGGACATCTCGATCGACTTCGGCGCCCGTGCCTATTGCGTCGGCGCCGGCTTCACCGCCGCGCAGTGCACCGCGGCCTATCCCGGCGGCAGCAACTGGACGATCGCCAATCCCGGGCGCGACCTGACGGTGCGGATCAACCGCCTGCCCGATGGGACCACGCCAGTGGTGACGCTGCGCGCGGAGGACCTTCGCTATCCCAAGCCCAAGCGGAACTACAACTCGCTCACCTTCACCTTCGATCGCAGCTTCGACGGGGTGTGGGGCCTGGCCGGCTCGTACACCTGGGCGATGGACAAGGGGAATTACGAAGGCGGCATCCGATCGGAGAACGGCCAGCTTTCGGTGAACCGCTCCGCCGACTTCGATTCGCCGGGGTTCACCAACGGCTCCTATGGCTATCTGCCCAACGACCGCCGGCACACGCTCAAGATGTACGGCAGCTTCCGGCCGTTCAAGTTCCTCGATCTTGGCAGCAACGTGCTGATCCAGTCGCCGCAGCATAACAGCTGCATCGGCACGGTGCCGATCGAAGTCGACCCGACCGCTTATGGCTATCATGGCTATAGCTATTACTGCCGCGGCGAGCTGATCCCGCGCGGCACCGCGTTCGACGGCGACTGGCTGTACCAGATCGATGCCAGCGCGGTGGCACGCCTGCCGCTGCCGCGAGTCGACGCGTCGCTGCGCTTCGACGTGTTCAACCTGTTCAACATGAAGTCGGTCACGGCGTATAACCAGTCGGGCGAACTGAGCGACGGTTCGGCCAACCCGCTGTACCGCACGCCGGTGGCCTATCAGTCGCCGCGCTATGTGCGGCTTCAGTTCCGGCTCGGCTTCTAGACGCGCTTCAGATCGGGCCGGATCGGCTTATGCCGGTCCTGCCCGATTGACCGCTTCGGTCAGCGACGGCACGGTCGCGGCCAAGTCCTTCAAGGAGGGGACAGTTTATCCTGAAACGTACGCAACGACAGCGCGAGATCGTCGCGCGGCTGCGCGGCGGGCTGGCAGTCTCGGTCACCGGGCTTGCCGCGGAACTGGACGTGTCCGATGAGACCATCCGCCGCGAGCTTCGCACGCTGGAGGAACAGGGCGCGATCGTGCGCGAACATGGCGGCGCACGCCTCGCCGCATCGGCATTCGAAGGGCCGCTCACCCAGCGCATGGAGGAGAATGCGGAGGCCAAGCTGCGCATCGCCCGCGCCGCCGCGGACTTCGTGTCCGATGGCGCGATCCTGTTCATCGATTCGGGTACCACGTCGTGCTTCATCGCCCGCCAACTCGTGGAGCGGCGCGGGCTGACGGTGATCACCAACTCGCTGCAGGTCGCCGCCGAACTGGGCAGCATCAACGACAACCGTCTGTTCCTCGCCGCGGGAGAGATGGACCCGGGCTACCGCGCCTTTTCCGACCACAGCGCGCAGGCCTATGTCGCGCGCTTTACGCCCCACCTCGCAATCCTGTCGGTCGGCGCCATCCATGCCGAGCGGGGGCTGATGGACTTTCATCCGGGCGAGGCGGCGATGAGCCGGATCGCGTACCAAACTTCCGAACGGGTGCTGCTAGGTGCCGATTCCTCGAAGTTCGGCCGGCACGGGCTGATGCACACCGCCGCGCTGGAGGAGGTCGACATTCTGGTCACCGACCAGCCGCTGGCGGACGATTATGCCCGCGCCTTCGCGCATGCGGAGGTCGTTGTCGCCTGATCCGCAGCCGGCCTTGCCCGCCAAAGCGCAAGCGCAGCCGGAGGGACGGCGCCCAGCAGCGCGATCGCGGCATGCAACGACCAGAACTGTGCTGCGGGCATGCGCCCGTACAGCGCGCCGACCGGTCCGATCCACAGGCTCGCGGCAAAACCGTGCAAGTAGAACAGGCCCACCCAGAGCCCCACGTCGCGCGGCGCGGCGGCGGCGGTGACCAGGCTGAGCCCTGCCGGCCAGACCAGGACGATGGCAAGGTCGATGCAAGCGAGATATGCGAGGACCACGACCAGCGGCAACGCCTGACCGCCGGCGACAAGCTCGGCGCAGACAAGCACCAGATTGCCCACGGCGCAGGCGACGCACCCAAGCGCGATCTCCCAAAGCGGTTCCGTCACCCAGCCGCGCCGCGCGAGCAGGCGCAACCCGAACTGCGCCAGTGGAATCAGCGCGATGGTGAACAGCCCGTCCAGCGCCAGCAGCCAGGCGGTGGGTATCGTCCATCCCGCCACTTGCAGGTTCACGCGCGCTCGTGCCCAGGGCATGAACATGTTGCCCAGCTGTTCATAGGCGGCGAAGCACAGGTAGGTGGCGGCAAGCGTGGCGACCAGCAGCGCCCAATCTCCGCGTCTATGGCTGTTGGCGACTCGGTCGGAGGGTGTTTGGGGCATTTGCACGGCCCCCCCGCCACGCTGCCGGTCGGCCAAATGCCAGCTCAGCAGCCCGAGCAGCACCATGCCCGCTGCCGCGGCGCAGGCGTAGCGCCAGCCCGCCTTCGCCTCCAGCGCCCCGCACACCAGCGGGCCAACCGCCATGCCGCCGTTTAGAAAGCCCAGGTAGATCGCATAGCCGCGCCGGCGCGCGGTCGCGTCGGCAAACAAGGCGCCGACGATGACCGAAAGGTTGCCCTTGAGCACCCCCGCTCCCACCGCGAACAGGGCGAGGCCGGGCAGGAACAACACACGGCTCGCCATGAGCGCGAGCCCTGCCAGTATACAGGCACCCGCGAGATAGATGGCCCGGCCGCGCCGCGCCAGGCGGTCGCCCAATATGCCGCCCAGCGGCACCGACAGGTACAAAAGCCCGGCCGTCACGCCATAGAGTTGCGAGGCCAGCCCGGATGTCGACAACGGCCCGAAGATTCGCTGGAAGAAGTGTTGCAGCGCGCCGGCGCCCAACACGTCCCGCGCGCCGTCTGCCAGCACATGATCGATCAACACCAGCGCGAGGATGGATTTGATCCCGGCGAGCGAAAAACGCGCCGCGCATTCTGTGGCCGCAAACGCGTAAAATGCCTGTGGCGCGGCGCGCCTGTTCGGAACAGCACCTGTTGCGCTACCCATCTGCCCCTGACCTTTCGCAAGGCCGGGTAGGTGCCAATCATATCAGGTTCGTGACATGCCCGGCAATTCCGCTGGGGGCACCTGGTATCGACGCGTCCTGAACCACAGGCCGGACGGGGAACGCGTATCCTCGAGTGACTCCGGCGCTTCGGCGGAGGTGGTGCGAAAGACGTGCGCTTCGTCGCTACCCAGCGCGAAGGCAGGAGGCTCGGCGCCTAGCGAGGCTCCATGCGCGGCCGGAATAGTTGCCCGCCTTCGATGAAGTAGACGAGCACCAGCACGGCCACGCCGATCGCGAGGTAGCCGATCGCGAGCGGCAGCGTCGTGCCTGCGTAGGATTGGCCGATGGCCGAGCCGACAAGCACTGCGCCTATGCTGGTGATGAAGCCCTGTATGGACGACGCAGTGCCGGCGATATGGCCGACCGGCTCCATTGCCATGGCGCCGAAATTCGCGCCGCACAGGCCGATGCACGTCATGCTCAGCGCCTGGAACACCATGAAGCTGATCAGCGTCTCCCAGCCCCACTCGATTACCAGGACATGCACGACGGACAGGAAGATGAGCGCGAGAACGGCGGACTGGGAAATCAGCCTCGTTCCCAGCCGCTCGACCAATCTGCTGTTGGCGAACGACGCCATCCCCATCGCGCCTGCGCAAAGGGCGAAGAGCACAGCGAAACGCTGGCCGGCCCCGAACTCGTCCACGAAAATCTGCTGGGCGGAAGATACGAATGCGATGATGCCGCCGAAGGTCAGCGATGCCGCCGCGGCATATCCCACCGAAAAGCGATTTGAGAGGGTCAGGCGGTAGCTTTGCTTCAGGCTGGCGATCGAGATCGGGACACGCCTGGCCACGGGCAGCGTTTCGGGCAGGCGCACGAGCGTCCAGGCGAGCACAAACGCCGCGAACATACCCAGCGCATAGAAGATGAAGCGCCACGGCCCTAGGGCGAGCAAGCCCTGTCCGAGCGTGGGCGCCAGGATTGGCACGATGAAGAAGATCATCTGCGCGACCGACATGGTTCGTGCCATTTGCCGGCCCGAGGCGCCGTCGCGCACAATCGCCACCGCCAGCACGCGCGTGGAGGCCGACATGAGCCCTTGGAGCAGGCGCGCGGCAAGCAACGCCTCGAATGTGGCAGAGCTTGCCGCGAAGATGCTGGCGGCCACGAAACCTACCAGCGTCGTTATCAGGATCGGCCTGCGTCCGAAACGGTCCGCCAGTGGTCCGTACACCAGCTGTCCGATGCCAAACCCCACCATGTACACGGTCACCACCCACTGCCGGTGGTTGGCTTCGGTCACGAACAGATCCCGGCCGATATCGGCAAGCGCCGGCAGCATCAGGTCCACACCCAAGGCGTTGACGCCCATGAGCGCCGCGATGAACGTGACGAATTCGCGGGGATGCATGCCCGCGGGTGCGGAATGGGACCTCATGTAGCTCCTCTTGCGGACCATGACGGTCACCACAAGCGGTTTGATCGGCGATCAATCCGCGCGGGAGCGGAAGTCGGCGCTGTCTTTCCTGGCGTTCGCCTGGAACCAAGTACCTCGCGAACCTTCACTCCCCTGACGGGAAGAGCGGGTCCAGCTACTTTCCCGCCCGCGCCGCCGCCACTGCCTGTGCCAGCCCGTCATAGGTCTGCGCGCCATAGATCAGCTTGCCGCCGATCACCCAGCTCGGCGTGCCCGTCATCGCCAGCTTCTCGCCAAGCTGGCGATTGCGCAGGATCTCGGCCTCGACCGGCTTGGACGCCGCGGTCCGCGCCGCGGTGGCCTTGTCGAGCCCGGCCTTGGCCGCGGCCTGCTCGATGCCTTGGGCGGTCGGTCCGGCGGCGTAAAGCGCTTCATGGAAGGCGCGGAACTTGCCCTGCTCGGCGGCGGCGAGCGCCCAGCGCGCGGCCGTGACGCTCTCAGGCCCCAGCACGGGATATTCGCGGTAGACCACCCGTACGTTGGGATCCTTGGCCAGCAATTCGCTGATCCCGGGCAGGCTCGCGCGGCAATAGCCGCAGGCATAATCCAGGAACGCGACCACCGTCACATCGCCGTCGGGATTGCCGGCCCAGGCCCCGGCATAGGGCTTGGCCAGCGCATCGATCTGGCCCGGCACCGCACCTTGCGCCGCCGCCTGCGCCTGCTGCGCCTTGGCGCTCTCGCGCGCCTGGAGCCGCTCCATCGCCTCGGGAAGCACTTCGGGATGCTCGAGCAGATATTGGCGGATCGTCTCTCCTGCCACCTGCGGCGCAGTCGCGCGGGCGATCCAGGCATAGATCGCCGCGCCCAGCGCCGCGGACAGGATCAGCACCCCCGCCAGCACGAGCGGACGCAACGGCTTTTCGGTCATTCAGTTGCCCCTGCGCTTGTTGCGCTTGTCTTCTTCCATCGCAGTTTGCGACACCATCATGATGTCCTGCGCACGGATCCAGTCGGACGATCCCTGCGGCAGTCCGTTCATCGCCGCGCGCGCGCTGATCAGCGCGGTGCGCGTGTCGCCGACCAGGTTTGAGCGCTCGGCGGTTGCCAGCGCGGTACGTGCCTGGTCGCCCTTGCGGTCATACACCGTGCCCAGATTGACCCAGGCGAATGGATTCTCACGGTCGCGTGCCACCGCCTGGCGCAGCACGCTCTCGGCCTCGGCCAGGTTCGCCTTGTCCTCGGTCGCGATCAGCGCGTGGCCAAAGGTCGCGGCGATCAGCGGCTGGCTGTTCGACCGGCGCGTCGCCTCGCGCAGCGGCGCCAGCGCCTCGGCAGGCTTGCCCGATTCGAGCAGGATCTGCCCTTCGAGTTCCAGGAAATACGGATCGTTCGGCGCCGCCTTGACCAGCGCGCTCGTCTCCGCTGCCGCCTGATCGGGATAGCCCGACTTGTGATAGGCATAAGCCCGCGCATAATGCGCCGGCAGCGACTCGTCGCTTGGCGGATAGAGGCGCAGCGTCGCCTTGGGCTCGTTCACATAGCCGCGCAGCTTGGCTTGGATCCGCTTGAAGCGCGTCTCGAAATCCTGGTTGATGGGCTTGTTCCAGGCGGCATTGGCCTGAAGATCGGCGGTCAGCGTCTCGACGCGCTGCTGCGACATCGGGTGAGTCTGCGCGAACGGATCGACTTCGGGGCTGGTCGAATAATAGCCATAGCTGTGCATCTGCTTGGTCAGCTTGTTGAAGAAGCCGAGCATGCCCTTCCCGCTGATCCCCGCGGTGCCGAGATAGCGCGCGCCCGCCGCGTCGGCGGAGGATTCCTGCACGCGGCTATAGGCCAGATACTTACCCATCGCGGCGCGCTGACCCATCATCATCATGCCCGTGCCCGCCTCGGGCGAGCCCGCGGCGATCGCCGCCACGCCGAGCAACAGGCTCAGGATCGAGATATTGGTATAGCCGCCGTCGTTCTGGAACACGGCATGGCCGCCGACGATGTGGCCGATTTCGTGGGCGATCACGCCCTGCACCTGGTTGGCGCTGTCGGCGGCGTCGAGCAGCCCGGTATGGATGTAGACGATCTGCCCGCCCGCGACAAAGGCGTTGATCGAGGGATCCTGGATCAGCACCACCTTGGCATTGGCAGGCGACAGCCCCGCCGCCTGGAACAGCGGGCGGGAGATGTCCGACAGCCACGCCTCGGTCTCGGCGTCGCGCAGCATCGACTGCGCCATTGCCGGCTGAACGGCGAAACAGGTGAGGCAGAGCAGGGCCAGCCAGGCGACGACGCGCTTCATCCCCACGATCATCCTTCCACTCTCCATTCGCGGGCCGCTGTTCGGCCCGGCGCCTGAACCCGGCGTGAAGGAGGGGGAGCGGCGGCGATGCGCCGCTCCCCTTGTCCGATCAGGCCTTGTCCGATCAGGCGCCGAAGGTGCGCTGCCACCAGCCGCGGCGCGGCGTCTGGCCGTCGCCACTATCCGCGGTGTCCGCGTCGCCACCGTCTTGCGCGGAGGCGTCGGCCAGGGGCGCTGCCTCGGCGGCCGGCGCTTCTGCGGGCGCTTCGGCTGCGGTGGCGGCCTCAGCCGGTGCGTCAGATGCGGCATCGGCCTTTTTGCGGCGCGTCCGCTTGGGCTTCGGCGCAGGCTCGGCTTCCGCTTCGGGCGCTTCCGCCGCAGCTTCGGCGGGCGCTGCTTCTGCAGCGGCATCGGCCTTCTTGCGGCGTGTGCGCTTGGGCTTGGGGGCGGGTTCCGCCTCGGCCTCGGGCGCTTGCGTCACGGCTTCGGCAGGCGCGGCCTCGGCACCCGCTTCGGGAGCAGCGTCGGCCTTTTTGCGGCGCGTCCGCTTGGGCTTGGGGGCGGGCTCCGCTTCTACTTGCGGCGCCGCTTCGGCTTCGGCCTGCACCGGCTCTGCCTCGAGCGCAGCCTCGGCGGGCTCGGCGGCTGCGGCGGCCTCGGTCGAACCGGCGGCATCGCTCACCGCGTCCTCGGCGCCGGCGCTGCCGCGGCGACCACCGCGACGGCCACGGCGGCGGCGCTTGCGCCCGCCTTCGCCTTCATCGCTATCAGCAGGCTGCGAGGACTCGTTTTCCGCCGGTGCACGATCCTCGGCTTCGGCTTCTGCCTCCACGTTACCCTCGGCCTCGCCCTCTTCGCCGACGGCTTCCTCGCCGCCTTCCTGCTCGCGGCCACGGCGGCCACGGCCCCGGCGGCGCCGGCGGCGCTTGCCGCGGCCCTCGTCGTCACCTTCGGCGCGCGGACGCTCCTCACGGGCGCGGGGCGCTTCGGCTTCCGCCTCTTCGGCCTCTTCCTCTTCCTCGTCGACTTCCTCGACGTAGTCCTCTTCGTCCTCGGGCTCTTCGACCAGCGCCTCGATCTTGGGCGCATAGGCCGGCGGCGGGCCGGCAGCCTCCACGGCCATGCGCGCGCCTTCGATCTCGCCGTCGGCGATCACTTCGATCAGGACGCCATAACGGTCCTCGATCTCGGCCAGTTCGGCGCGCTTGCGGTTGAGCAGGTAGAAGGCCGCTTCCTGGCTGGCGCGCAGCGTGATGTGCGAGCCGCGGCCGCGTGCAGCCTCGTCCTCGATCATACGCAGCGCCGACAGGCCGGCCGACGACGCGGTGCGGACCAGGCCCGAGCCCTCGCAATGCGGGCAGGTGCGGGTCGATGCTTCCAGCACGCCGGTTCGCAGCCGCTGGCGGCTCATTTCCATCAGGCCGAAGGCTGAGATGCGGCCCACCTGAATGCGGGCGCGGTCGTTCTTCAGCGCCTCCTTCATCGCCTTCTCGACCTTACGGACGTTGGACGAATGATCCATGTCGATGAAGTCGATCACGACCAGCCCGGCCATGTCACGCAGCCGCAGCTGGCGCGCGATTTCCTGCGCAGCTTCCAGATTGGTCGCGGTCGCGGTCTGCTCGATATTATGCTCGCGGGTCGACCGCCCCGAGTTGATGTCGATCGACACCAAGGCCTCGGTCGGGTTGATGACCAGATAGCCGCCCGACTTCAGCTGGACGACCGGGTTGTACATCGCCGACAGCTGGTCCTCGACGCCCGCGCGCTGGAACAGCGGCACCGCATGGGCATATTGCTTCACCTTGCGCGCATGGCTCGGCATCAGCAGCCGCATGAACTCCTTCGCTTGGCGATAGCCGTCCTCGCCCTCGACAATCACTTCATCGATGTCGCGATTGTAGATGTCGCGGATCGCCCGCTTCAACAGGTCGCTGTCGCCATAGACCAAAGCCGGCGCAGAGGATTTGAGCGTCTCCTCTCGGATCCCGTCCCACAGCCGGGCGAGATAATCGAAGTCGCGCTTGATCTCGGTCTTGGTGCGCTGAAGCCCCGCGGTGCGGACGATGCAGCCCATCGAGGGCGGCAGCTTCAGGTCCGCCATGATGCCTTTCAGGCGCTTGCGGTCGGCGGCGCTCGAAATCTTGCGCGAGATGCCGCCGCCATGCGCAGTGTTGGGCATCAGCACGCAGTAACGGCCGGCAAGGCTCAGATAGGTGGTCAGCGCCGCACCCTTGTTGCCGCGCTCTTCCTTGACGACCTGGACCAGCAGCACCTGGCGGCGGCGGATCACGTCCTGGATCTTGTAGCGGCGGCGCAGGTTCATCCGGCGCTGGCGCAGCGCATCGGCCTCGTCACCATTGCCGCTGCGCTTGCCGCGGCGGCGGCCACGGCCACGCGCTTCGCCGCCCTCTTCCGAGCCGCCCTCTTCCGAGCCTTCCTCATGCTCGGCGTCTTCGTCTTCTTCGTCGTCGTGCTCGTGATCGACCAGCTCTACGCCGTCCTCACCTTCGGCATCGGCCTCCAGGTGATCGTCATAATCCTCGTCGCCATCCTCCTGGGCGCGCAGTGCCGCTTCCTCGGCGGCATGCTCGGCCTCTTCGCGCAGCAGCGCTTCGCGGTCTTCCTTGGGGATCTGGTAGTAATCGGGATGGATCTCGCTGAAAGCGAGGAAGCCGTGGCGGTTGCCGCCATAATCGACGAACGCGGCCTGGAGCGAGGGCTCGACCCGCGTGACCTTGGCTAGATAGATATTGCCCTTGAGCTGCTTGCGCTCGGCAGACTCGAAATCAAATTCCTCGATCCGATTCCCTTTGACGACGGCGACCCGGGTTTCCTCCCGGTGGCGTGCGTCGATCAGCATACGCGTGGTCATTGAATGTTCTCCGGGCGCGCCGGCTCATGTCCCTCACGGAACGGGGCGCGTGCGCGCGATATTGAATGCGGGCCGCGCCGGACGTTCCGGGCGCAGTCTCGCTGGATGGAAAAGATGCTGTTGCTGCACGGGCACGCGCGGACCGGCGGTCCACTGGCTCCACCACGGCCGCGCTGCCGGCGAAAGCCTGGCGAAGCGGACGGTGGGGAAATTGCCTCATGCGAGCGTCAACCTGAACTGTCACGGCACACGTGGCCGCGGATACTTCCCGATACAAGAGCCGGGATATGGATTGCCTAGCACCCCCCGCACCCTGCGGCAACTACGCGCAACGCAATGATTGTTTCGCGGGGACTACGGACAATTCCTGAACATGGCAGCGCCAGGTTTCCGCATGATTAACCCTGCGATTTAACCGCGACTTGAGCCTCTTCGCCTATGATGTCCGTGTCAGGGTAGACGCGTATCGAGTACCAAGTCATGCAATTGTGCTGGACCCCCAAGGGCCCTGCGCGGCATATCGCGCGGGTGTTGTTCCTGTTCGCCCTGCTCTCCGGTTGGCTGACCGGTGCTCCGAGCTGGGCGGGCGTCGTTCAAGAAGTGCGCGTTCGCGGCGATCGCATCGTCGTGACCTTCGACGCGCCGGTCGCCAGGGCGAGCAGCTTCGTGCTCGCCGGCCCACAGCGCATCGCGCTGGACGTCGATGGCGCCGAACCAGGCAGCGCGGCCTATGCCGATGGCCCGGTGGCGACGATTCGCCAGGGCGCGCAGGGGGCCGGCGGCGCCCGCATCGTGTTCGATCTCGCCCGCCCGGCCATCGTGACGGAGGGCAGTTTCGGCCGCGACGGCCGCACCCTCACGCTTCAGATCAAGACAGTGGACGACGAACGCTTCGCCCGCGCCGCTGCCGAGCGCCGCCTGAGCTTCCTGCCGCCCTTCACCTTCCTCCAGCCCGCCGCACGTCACCGCTACTCGGTGTCCATGCCCGTGCCAAAGCGCAGGGCCAGCCTGAAGCTGCCCAAGGTGTATGGCGATGCTGACCGTCCGCTGGTGGTGATCGACGCCGGCCATGGCGGGCACGATCCCGGCGCACTGTCCCCCGACGGCAGCTTGCGCGAAAAGGACGTGACGCTGCGCATCGCCGAGGCGATCAAGCAAGAACTGCTCGCCTCGGGCCGGGTGCGCGTGGCCCTGACCCGCGACGACGACCGTTTCCTGGTGCTCCAGGAGCGATTTGGCCTTGCCCGCCGGCTGAAGGCGGACCTGTTCATCTCGGTCCATTGCGACAGCGCCGCCAATCCCGACGCGACCGGCGCGACCATCTACACGCTGTCCGAAGTCGCTTCGGATAAGGAAGCCGCCAGGCTCGCGGCGCGTGAGAACAAGGCCGACATCATCGCCGGCGTCGATCTGGGCGGCGCCAGCCCCGACATTTCCTCGATCCTGATCGACCTCACGCAACGTGAGACGATGAACATGTCGGCCAACTTCGCCCGGCTGCTCGGTCGCGAGGCCCAGCCGCTTATCCCGATCAAGGCCAATTACCACCGCATGGCCTCGCTGATGGTCCTCAAGGCACCCGACCTTCCCTCGGTGCTGTTCGAGACCGGCTATATTTCCAATCTCGCCGATGCCGAGTTCCTGGCATCGCCCGCTGGGCGCACCAAGGTTGCCGAAAGCGTGCGCAAGGCCGTGGAAATCCATTTCGCCACCCGCATGGCTTCCCGCTGACGACAATCCGATTCCCTCGTTCCGTCCTGCTCTTATAGGACGAAATCGGCGGAGTGGTTTCGCACACGTTTCGATTGGCTTTCATCGCGGCCGAAACTTGCTACACCGCGCGGCAGATGGCGGACGGCGACACTTCAGGCGAAACGGTGCGGATCAGGCGCGGCCTGAGCGGCGCAGGCGGCTTATTCGGGCGGCTGCGGCGGCGCTGGTGGTTCCGCGTTCTGGCGGTGCTGGCGCTGCTCGCAGGGATCGGCGTCTTCCTGCTTTGGCTGTTGTTCGCGCGCAATCTTCCCTCGGTGGAAACACTGCGGACCTATGAGCCGCCGCTGCCGACCAATGTCCGCTCGGCCGATGGGATGCCGATCCACAGCTATGCCCGCGAACGCCGCGTTCAGCTGAGCTTCCCTGAATATCCCAAGCTGCTGGTCGGCGCCTTTCTGTCGGCCGAGGACAAGACCTTCTTCGAGCATCACGGCGTCGATTTCCCGGGGCTGGTGCGCGCCGCCTATGAAGGCATCACCAGCGGATCGACTCCGCGCGGTACCTCGACCATCACCCAACAGGTTGCCAAGAACCTGCTGGTCGGGGACGAGGCGAGCTATGTCCGCAAGGCGAAGGAAGGCATCCTCGCCTGGAAAATGGAGGACACGCTTTCCAAGGAGCAGATCCTCGAACTCTACCTCAATTCGATCGAACTTGGCCGCAACGCCGGTGGCGTGGCCGCGGCGAGCGAGGCCTATTTCGGCAAGGAACTCGACCAGCTCACCCTGCCGCAAATGGCGTATCTGGCGATCCTGCCCAAGGGACCAGCCAATTACGCGCCTGAGCGCCACGCGGATCGTGCGCTGGAACGCCGCAACTGGGTACTCGGGCAGATGATGGCCAACGGCTATATCGACGCGGCGCAGCATGCTGACGCCGTTGCCGCGCCGCTCGGCACGGTGCGCCGCCAAACGCCCAAGTTCGAGCGCGTCGGCGGCTATTTCGTCGAGGAAGTCCGCCGGCAGCTGTTGAGCAAGTTCGGCGAGAAGTCCGACTCCGGTCCCTACAGCGTCTATCAGGGCGGCCTGTGGGTGCGCACCTCGCTCGACCCGCGGCTTCAGGGTTTCGCCCAGAAGGCGCTGCGCGACGGGCTGCTGCGTTACGACCGGGGCCGCGGCTGGAGCGGACCGCTCGCCCATAAGGAGATCGGCAACAGCTGGCTCCAGACGCTGCTCAACACCAATATCGGCCTCGACTACGAGAATTGGCGTGCCGCCATCGCTATCGAGCGGAGCGGCGACGGCTGGGAGATTGGCTTCGACAATGGCCAGACCGGCCGCCTGCCCCGCTATGCCGCCGTTATGCCGGTGCGCGGCAAGGGTGGCGAAGCGTTCTCGGCGATCAAGCCGGGCGACATCATCGCGGTCGCGCCCGAAGGCGCCAACTGGTCGCTGCGCTCGGTGCCCAAGGTTTCGGGCGGCATGGTGGTCGAGGACCCCCGCACCGGCCGCGTGCTGGCGATGCAGGGCGGGTTCGACTCGCGCATCCAGTCGTTCAACCGCGCCACCCAAGCGTTCCGCCAGCCCGGCTCGACGATCAAGCCTTTGGTCTATGCCGCGGCGATGGAGCGCGGGCTGACACCGGCGACCATCGTCGTCGATGGTCCTTTCTGCGTCTGGCAGGGCGCGGGCCTGGGCAACAAATGCTTCCGCAACTTCGGCAACATGCGCGGTGCGGGGCCCAAGACCCTGCGCTGGGGCGTGGAACAGTCGCGCAACCTGATGACGGTCCAGGTCGCCAACCAGATCGGCATGGAGCCGGTGGTCGACCTGATCCAGCGCGTGGGCGTCACCAAGAACAAGTTTCCGCCCTATCTCAGCTATGCGCTGGGCGCGGGCGAGACCACCGTGATGCGCATGGTCAACGCCTATTCGATCCTGGTGAACCATGGCCGCGCGCTCGATCCCACGGTGATCGACTTCGCCCAGGATCGCCACGGTCAGGTGATCTGGCCAGAGAATTGGCGCCCCTGCGACGGGTGCAACGCCCGCGACTGGAACGGCGGCGCCATGCCGCGCCCGGTCCGTCGCGGACGCCAGCTGGTCGATCCGCTCAGCGCCTATCAGATCGTCCACATCACCGAAGGCGTGGTCCAGCGCGGCACCGCCACGGTGCTGCGCGATCTCGACCGGCCGTTGATGGGCAAGACCGGCACTACCAACGGCCCGACCGACGTTTGGTTCGTCGGCGGCGCCGCGCAGATGATCGCGGGCCTGTATCTCGGCTATGATTCGCCCACCAACCTGGGCGGCTATGCCCAGGGCGGGTCGATCGCCGCGCCGATCTTCAAGCAGTTCGCCATTCCCGCGTTCGAGGGCATGCCCAAGCTGCCCTTCACCGCGCCCAAGGGCATCCGCATGGTCCGCATCGACCGCGCGAGCGGGCGCAAGGTCGCAGGCGGCTGGCCGTCCAACGACCCGCTCTCGCCGATCATCTGGGAAGCCTTCAAACCCGAAGCCGAACCCCGCCGCGGCCGCCGCTCGATGGAGCAGGACCCGCAAACCAGGGCAAAGGCCGCCGCGCCCAAGGCCGCCCCCAAGGCCGAACGCCAGAGCGACAGCGATTTCTTGCAACGCGAGGGCGGAATCTACTAGCGGGCGTCTTATATCTACCGTCGTCATCCCGCCTCATCGGGTGACGTCAGGCTTTGAAAGGTTCAACGAACATGCGCGCCGAAGCGCAGGCTCACGTCAATCAGATCCAGGCAGCCCTGGCGCTGCTCCGCCGTTCCCTCGATTGGGACCGCGCGCTGCGCCGGCTGGACGAACTCAACGCCCGCGTCGAGGATCCCACGCTGTGGAACGACGCCAAGGCCGCGCAGGATGTCATGCGCGAACGCCGCCGCCTGGACGAGGCGATCGGCGCCACCCGCGCCATCGAGAGCGAGCTCAACGACACCGTCGAGCTGATCGAGATGGCCGAGGCCGAGGGCGATGACGAGATGGCGAACGACGGCACCGCCGCGCTCGCCGCGCTCGCCGAGCGCTCTGAAAAGGACAAGGTGGTGGCGCTGCTCTCGGGCGAGGCCGACGCCAACGACACCTATGTCGAAATCAATTCAGGCGCGGGCGGCACCGAAAGCCAGGACTGGGCCGGCATGCTGCTGCGCATGTACACCCGCTGGGCTGAGCGCACGGGCATGAAGGTCGAGCTGGTGGATTATCATGCCGGCGAACAGGCTGGCATCAAGTCCGCGACTCTGCTGATCAAGGGCGAGAACGCGTACGGCTATGCCAAGACCGAGAGCGGCGTCCACCGCCTGGTCCGCATCTCGCCCTATGACAGCGCCGCCCGCCGCCACACCAGCTTCTCCAGCGTGTGGGTCTATCCGGTGATCGACGACAATATCGACATCGAGATCAACGAAAGCGAACTGCGGATCGACACCTACCGCGCGTCCGGCGCGGGCGGTCAGCACATCAACACCACCGATTCGGCGGTGCGCATCACGCACTTGCCCACCGGCATCGTCGTGCAGTGCCAAAACCAGCGGTCGCAGCACAAGAACAAGGCCGAAGCCTATAACCAGCTGCGCGCGCGCCTGTACGAACGCGAGCTGGCCGAGCGGGAGGCCGTGGCCGACGCCCAGAACGCGACCAAGACCGATATCGGCTGGGGCCACCAGATCCGTTCCTATGTCCTCCAGCCCTATCAGCTGGTGAAGGACCTGCGCACCGGCGTGACCTCCACGGCCCCGTCCGACGTGCTCGACGGCGCGCTGGATTCGTTCATGGCCGCCGCCCTGTCGCAGCGCGTCACTGGCGAGACCGTGCAGGTGGAGGACGTGGATTGAGGCCATGCCTCGTCCTGAGTGCCGCGATGCTGCTCGTCGCCTGTGACGGGGGCGCGCGCACGCCGGGCGAGAAGCGCGCGGATCCGGGCAGCGGCTTCCCCGCCGCCGATCGGCCGGTGGCAAGCATCGTCTCGGCGCGCTGGTCGACCGAGGAGGCCCGCGACCGGCTGAAGGAAGCCGATCGGGTGATGAACCTGGCCGGCATCAAGCGTGACATGACCGTCGCCGATATCGGCGCCGGCGAGGGCTATTACACGATCCGCCTGGGTCAGCGCGTCGGCAAGGAAGGCCGTGTCGTCGCCGAGGACATTGTTCCGCAAGTGATCGAGCGGCTGGGCGAGCGCGTGGTGCGCGAACGGCTGGCCAATGTCAGCGTGCGCCTGGGCCTTCCCGCCGATCCGCGCCTGCCCGAAGCGAGCTTCGATCGCGTGCTGATGGTTCACATGTACCATGAGATCGAATCGCCCTATGAGTTCCTGTGGCGGCTGCGGCCGTCTCTGGCCCCGGGCGGGCAAGTGATCGTGGTCGACGCCAACCGCCCGACCGAGCAGCACGGCACCCCGCCCAACCTGCTGCGCTGCGAATTCGCCGCGGTGGGATATCGCCTGATCTCGATGCGGCAAATGCCTTCGGCCGGCGGCTATCTGGCGATTTTCGGCGCCGAAGGTGCTCGGCCCGAACCCAATATGATCAAGGCGTGCCGCAGCGGCGTCCGCGCGACCCCCGCAGCGATCCAGCAGGGTTCAGAGTAAGCCCAGGGTCCGGAAGCTGGTGACGCCGCGCGCCGCGATGATCAGGTGATCGATCAGGCGCACCTGCAATCCCTCCAATGCCTGCGCCACCAGGCGCGTCGTCTCGCGGTCCGCGGCGCTCGGGGTCGGATCGCCACTGGGATGGTTGTGCGCCATCACCACGGCACAGGCGTCGAACGCGAGCGCATCACCGGCAATCGCGCGGATCGGCACGGCTATCCGGTCGACCGCGAGCGACCGGACATGCCGCACCCCCAGCAGGGTCCGGCCCCGGTCGAGATAGGCGAAGGCGAGCACTTCCACCGCCTCACCCGCCAGCGGCTCGAACAAAGCCTGCGCCGCGGCGGCATCGTCAATGCGCCGAGGGGCCGGAAGAGGTTGGTCCGCCATGCCGCTAAAGCTGCGCCCGGCGTGCGGAAATCCGAAGCCCGTCCCGGTCCAAAATGGACCCATGCTCCGTCCGATTCGGAGCAACCCCAAATCCTCCCCTGCAAGAGGAGGTGGCGCGCGTCAGCGCGAGGGAGGGGTGTCCCCGTCGCAGGCAGATCCCGCCCCCCCCCGGGTCGGGGACATGCCTCCATCAACCCTTGGGGCCGGCAGCCCCTCCCAGGGATGACCGACGCCCGGCACCCACCGCAACACGCCTTGCCCCGCCCCGCTCCGAACCGCTAGGCATTCCCCATGCGGCAATATCTCGATCTCATGGAGCGCGCGCTCCACCATGGCGCGGAAACCATGGATCGCACCGGCACCGGAACCCGTTCGGTCTTCGGGCACCAGATGCGCTTCGATCTGAGCGAGGGTTTTCCCCTCCTCACCACCAAGAAGCTGCACCTGCGCTCGATCCTGATCGAGCTGCTCTGGTTCCTGCGCGGCGACACCAATGTCGCCTGGCTTCAGGAGCGCAAGGTCAGCATCTGGGACGAATGGGCCGATGAGAATGGCGATCTCGGCCCGGTGTACGGCAAGCAATGGCGCGACTGGGAAACCGCCGACGGCCGCCATCTCGACCAGATCGCCGAACTGATCGAAACGCTCAAGATCAATCCGCACTCGCGCCGGATGGTCGTCTCGGCCTGGAATCCGGGCGACTTGCACGCCATGGCGCTGGCGCCCTGCCACTGCCTGTTCCAATGCCATGTCGCGAACGGCAAATTGAGCCTCCAGCTCTACCAGCGCTCGGCCGACATCTTCCTGGGCGTGCCCTTCAACATCGCCAGCTACGCGCTGCTCACCCATCTGCTCGCGCAGCAGACCGGGCTGGAGGTCGGCGAGTTCATCTGGACCGGCGGCGACTGCCACCTATACTCCAACCATCTCGACCAGGCCCGCGAACAGCTCACCCGCACGCCGGGCCCGCTCCCGCGCCTCGAAATCCTGCGCAAGGCGCCGTCGATCGACGCCTACGAGTACGAGGACTTCGCCATCCACGACTACCAGGCCCAACCCCATATCAAGGCGCCGGTGGCGATATGAGGGATGACGGCAACTCCTCCCCGGCACGGGAAGGGGGGCCGCGCCCACCGGGCGTGGTGGAGGGGGCTCTCCACAGAGCTCTTCGCCCGCGGCACTCCCCCTCCACCATGCTGCGCATGGTCCCCCTCTCCGTGCCGGGGAGGATTACATCTTGATCACCTTCCACCTCGCCCGCGCCACCAACGGCGTCATCGGCCGTGACGGCCAACTCCCCTGGCGCCTGCCGGCGGACCTCAAGCGATTCAAGGCGCAGACCATGGGCAAGCCGATGGTCATGGGGCGCAAGACCTTCGAAAGCTTCCCCAGCCCCCTTCCCGGCCGCCGCCATATCGTCCTCACCCGCGACTCAAACTGGTCCGCCGAGGGTGCGGACGTCGCCCGCACCCCCGAACAGGCCCTCGCCATGGCGGGTGAGCACGCCGCCATCATCGGCGGCGCGGAGATCTTCGCGCTGTTCCTCCCGCTCGCCGATCGCATCGAACTGACCGAAGTCCATCTCGATGCCGATGGCGACGCCAGCGTACCCGCCTTCGGCCTCGGCTGGACCGAAACCGCGCGCGAGGACCATTCGGCGCAGGGTGACCGCCCGGCCTACAGCTTCGTCACCCTCGACCGCGCCTGACGCACCGCTTCGACAGCAAGGCCGCGTCACCCCGGCAGCGCCCGAATGACGAAGCCCTAGCCCCCACCGGCCACCCGCCCTATAGGCACCCCATGGAGCGGCTGGACGGCGGCGCGGCGGTTCCGCCGCGGCTGAGGGGCGCGATTGTCGCGCTGGGCAATTTCGACGGATTTCACCTGGGTCATCAGGCGGTGGTGGGCCGTGCCATCGATCGCGCCCGCGCCGAAGGCCGCCCGGCGATCGTCGCCACCTTCGATCCCCATCCCAAGCGCTTCTTCCGGCCTGACAGCAGCCACTTCCGCCTCACCACGCTCGACCAGCGCCAGCGCCTGTTCGCGCAGGCCGGTGCCGACGCCATGCTGGTATTCCCCTTCGACAGCGATCTCGCGGGCCTCGGCGCCCGGGGCTTCGCGCAGGAACGCCTGGTCGAGCACATCGGCGCAGGCGGCGTGGTGACCGGCACCGACTTCACCTTTGGCAAGGGCCGCGAGGGCGATGTCGCCGCGCTCGCCGAACTAGGCCGCCAGCTAGGCTTCTCCGCCGACATGGTGCCGCCGGTGACGCTCGACGGCGAGACCGTCTCCTCCAGCAGCATTCGCGAGCATCTGCGCGCCGGCCGGCCGCGCGACGCCGCCCGCCTGCTCACGCGCCCCTTCGCGATCGAAGGGGTGGTTGAGGGCGGCGCGCGTCTCGGCCGCACGCTCGGCTATCCCACCGCCAACATGGTCCTCGCCAACTATCTGCGCCCGGCCTACGGCATCTATGCCGTGCAGGGGCGCTTGCCCGATGGCGGCGTGCTGAACGGCGTCGCCAATCTAGGCATCCGCCCCACCATCGAGCCGCCGCTCGAACTGCTCGAAAGCTTCTTCTTCGACTTTTCCGGCGACCTCTACGGCCAGCGCATCGAAGTGTCGCTCCACGACTATCTGCGCCCCGAGGCCAAGTTCGACAGCCTGGACGCGCTCAAGGTTCAGATGGACAAGGACGCCGCGCAGGCGCGGGCGCTGCTGACCAGCTAATCCTCCCCTTTTAGGGGGAATACCAAACGCCCTTTCGGTTCCCCGGCGAAGGCCGGGGCGCAGCTGCGATGCGCTGGAGCAAGCGTCCTGCGGCATCGAGCCTCGGCCGCGACCGGGCCCTGGCCTCCGCCGGGGAGCCAGGAAGAAGAACCAGGCACCCCCAAAATGACACTTAACCCCGATCCCCCAACTCCGCCTTTGCAAGCTTCCCGCGCTTCCTTTAATCCGCGCGCACTCATGAGCGACACCAACGACACCTCGCGCGACTGGCGCGACACCGTCTTCCTTCCGAAGACCGATTTTCCGATGAAGGCCGGCCTTGCCGCCAAGGAGCCCGCGATCCTCGAGCGCTGGGCCAAGATCGGCCTGTACGACCGCCTGCGCCGCGAACGTGAAGGCCGCGAGCGCTTCATCCTCCACGATGGTCCGCCCTATGCGAATGGCGACATTCACATGGGCCATGCGATGAACAAGATCCTCAAGGACATCATCGTCCGCAGCCAGTCGCTGATGGGCAAGGACGCGCCCTACGTGCCGGGCTGGGACTGCCATGGCCTGCCGATCGAGTGGAAGGTCGAGGAAGCGTATCGCGCCAAGAAGCTCAACAAGGACGAAGTCGACCCCGTCGCCTTCCGGGCCGAATGCCGCGCTTATGCCGAGAAGTGGGTGCAGGTGCAGCGCGGCCAGTTCGAGCGGCTGGGCATCATGGGCGATTGGGAAGACCCCTATCTGACCATGAAGTTCGAAGCCGAAGCCACCATCGTCGGCGAACTGCTCAAGTTTGCCGAGACCGGCCAGGTCTATCGCGGCGCCAAGCCGGTGATGTGGTCCCCGGTCGAGAAGACCGCGCTCGCCGAAGCCGAAGTCGAATATGAGGACATCACCTCGACCCAGATCGACGTGGCGTTCGAGATCGTCGAGGCGCCGAACGCACCCGAACTGGTCGGCGCGCATGCGGTGATCTGGACGACCACGCCGTGGACGATCCCGGTGAACCAGGCTTTGGCGTACGGGCCTGAAATTGAATATTTCCTGGTCCGCTTCGACGAAATGGAAGGTGGCGCCAACACGCTGCTGATCGCCAAGGACCTGCTCGACAGCTTCGGTGCGCGCATTGGCCATCCGGTGGTGCTCAAGATCGGCGACACGCCGGGCACGGTCACGGCGCTTGCTTCCATCAAGGGTTCGCAGTTGGACGGCGCCGTGGCCCGCCACCCGATGCACGCGCTCGGCGGCTTCTTTGCCAAGCCGCGCCCAATGCTCGCCGGCGACTTCGTCACCACTGACGCGGGCACCGGCCTCGTCCATATGTCACCCGATCACGGCGAGGACGACTTCCTGCTGTGCAAGGCCAACGGCCTCGAGCCCGTGTTCGCGGTCGACGCCGCCGGCTTCTACCGCGCCGACTGGGGCTGGCTGGGCGGCCAGGGATCGGTGATCAACAAGAAGTTCACTGCCGCCGACGGCCCGATCTGCACCGATCTGCGCGAAGCCGGCGCGCTCCTCGCCGCCTCGGACGACTTCAAGCACAGCTATCCGCACAGCTGGCGCTCCAAGGCCAAGGTGATCTTCCGCGCCACCCCGCAATGGTTCATCCCGATGGACCGCGCGTCGCACTCGAAGGAAGAGGGCGTGCCGGAGAGCAACGGCGCCACGCTGCGCGACCTTGCGCTCAACTCGATCGAGCAGACCCGCTGGGTGCCCGAACGTTCCAAGAACCGCATCCGTTCGATGGTCGAAGGGCGCCCGGACTGGGTAATCTCCCGCCAGCGCGCCTGGGGTGTGCCGATCGCGCTCTACGTTCACCGCCACACCGGCGATTACCTCCGCGACGCCGCGGTCAACGCGCGCATCCTCACTGCCTTCCGGGCCGGCGGCGCCGACGCCTGGTTCCAGGCCGATCACCAGGCGCTGCTCGGCTCGCAATATGACGCAGCCGACTATGAAGTCGTTACCGACATCCTCGACGTATGGTTCGACAGCGGCTCGACTCACGCCTTTGTGGTCGAGGCGCGCTATGGCGCGGGCACCCGCGCCGACCTGTATGTCGAGGGGTCGGACCAGCATCGTGGCTGGTTCCAGTCTTCACTGCTCGAAGCTACCGGCACCCGCGGCCGCGCGCCGTACGATGCGGTGCTGACGCACGGCTTCGCGCTCGACGGCAAGGGCAAGAAGATGTCCAAGTCGCTCGGCAATGTCGTCGATCCCCTTAAGATCATTGGGGAATCCGGCGCCGACATCCTGCGCCTGTGGGTTGCCCAGACCGACTATTTCGAGGACGTCCGCATCGGCAAGGAAGTGCTCGCCGGCACCGGCGATACCTACCGCAAGCTGCGCAATACCTTCCGCTACCTGCTCGGCGCCCTCGACGATTTCCGCGTCGACGAGATGCTGGCCGTCGCCGAAATGCCCGAGCTGGAACGCTACATCCTGGTGCGCCTGGCCGAACTCGACACCGAGCTTCGCGCAGCCGCCAACGCGTTCGAGTTCAACCGCTACACCCGCGCATTGACCGACTTCGCCAACGAGGACCTGTCAGCCTTCTTCTTCGATATCCGCAAGGACTCGCTCTACTGCGACGCGCCCAGCGATCCGAAGCGCCGCGCCTACCGCACCGTGCTCGACATCCTGTTCCACGCACTCGTCCGCTACGCCGCCCCGATCCTCGCCTTCACTGCCGAGGAAGTGTGGCAGGCGCGCTTCCCCGGCGAGGACAGCTCGGTGCACTTGCTGGAATGGCCCGAGGTACCGGTGGTCGAGGGCAAACTGTCCGCCGACTGGTCGCAGGTCCGCGCCCTTCGCGAGCGCGTGACCGAGGCTATCGAGCCCTATCGCCGCGAGAAGAAGGTACGCTCCAGCCTGGAGGCCGAAGTCACCACCCCCGAACTGCCGCTGCCCGGCGATAGCCTGGCCGAACTGTTCATCGTGTCCAAGGTCACGCCCGGCGACGCCGTCACGGTTACGCCCACCGATCGCCTTAAATGCGGCCGGTGCTGGCGGCATCTTCCCGAAGTTGCGGAGGACGGCGCGTTGTGCGACCGCTGCGCGCAGGTGGTGGACGCATGAACATGAACCGTCGGATCGGGCTGCTCGTCGCGGCCCTGGTGTTTCTGGTCGACCAGTTCACCAAATACTATGTCACGGGCCCGTTGGGCCTTAACGTGCAGGACGCGTCGCTGACGGTGCTGCCGATCTTCGATCTTCGCTTCGTCAAAAATGTCGGCGTGTCCCTGGGGCTGTTGCCCGCAAGCGGCGCGATGACGCGCTGGCTGCTGGTGCTGCTGACCGGCGCGATCGCCGCCGGCGTGTGCGTGTGGATGCTGCGCGAGAAGAAGCGCCCCGACATCATCGCGCTGGGCCTGGTGCTCGGTGGCGCGATCGGCAACATCCTGGATCGCGCCCGGCTGGGCTATGTTGTCGATTTTGCCGATCTGCACTTCGGCAATTGGCGTCCCTTTTTGGTCTTCAATGTCGCCGATGCGGCGATTACCATCGGCGTGCTGATCCTGTTGATCCGCGCCTTGTTCGTGCGCGATACGCCGGCCGGCAGGCCGGCCCCTGTGGAGAATGAAGTCAATGCGTAAGCTGATCATCCTTGCGAGCGGCATCGCGCTTACCGCCTCGCTGTCGGCCTGCGGCAAGAGCGGCATGAACCGCAACCGTCCCGACGAGTTCGCCGTCGCGCGCCAGGCACCGCTGGTGATCCCGCCCGATTTCGCGCTGGTGCCACCGCAGCCCGGCGCCCCGCGCCCGCAGGACGTCAAGGCGTCCGACCAGGCGCTCGACGCGCTGTTCGGCGGTTCGGCAGCGCGCAGCGCTGGCGAAAGCGCGACGCTGGACGCCGCAGGGCGTTCGGCCGCCGACCTGGGCGCGCGCAGCACCGCGGGCAGCCCGACCACGCCGGTGGTCGACAAGGGTGGCACTACCAGCGAGATCATCGCGGCGCCAGCGGGTAACGGCCGTGAGGCGAGCGCAGGCACGGGTGCCGCGGCGCCGCAGCCGACCACGCCGCCTGCAGGAACGCCGCAGCCGCAATAAGCGCGCGTTTGCGTGGAGATGAGAAAAGGCCGGTCCGCTTGTGTGCGGGCCGGCCCTTTTTCTTGACTTCTCTCGGGGAAGCTCTGCGGCACCCATGTTCCTCAGCAGAGGCCGGAGCCCAGCTGCGACGCATCTAGTGATGAGGGTTTGGCGGCTCGGCTCCCGCCTCCGCCGGGGAACTGCCAGGCCGGGCTGCCTCGCCTCGTCCCCCCTCCCGAAAGAACGATGTGGGGCGTCAGCGCCGCCGCGCGCCGCTGGCGCGGATCTGCTGCTGCTTGCCGTATCGCGTCTTGCGGGTGCCCGGCTTGCCTTCGTTGCTGCGTCCCATGACGGGCGCCTTGTGCTCGTCGGCCGGCAGCCCGAGTTCCTCGGCCTCGAGCGAGCGGATCTCGTCGCGCAGCCGCCCGGCCTCCTCGAACTCCAGGTTCGCCGCGGCATTGCGCATCTTCTTCTCGAGCTCTTCGATATAAGCGCGAAGATTGTGGCCGACTATGTGCGGCCGGTCCGCGTCGATCTCGACCAGCACGCCGTCCTTCGAAGCGACATGGGCGATGATGTCGCCGATGTTCTTCTTCACCGTGAACGGCGTGATGCCGTGCTCGCGGTTATATTCCTCCTGCTTCTCACGGCGACGGCCGGTTTCGGCGAGCGCGCGCTCCATGCTGCCGGTCACGCGATCGGCATAGAGGATCACTCGGCCCTCGACGTTGCGCGCGGCGCGGCCGATCGTCTGGATCAGCGAGGTCTCCGAGCGCAGAAACCCTTCCTTGTCGGCGTCGAGGATCGCCACCAGCCCGCATTCGGGGATGTCGAGCCCCTCGCGCAGCAGGTTGATGCCGATCAGCACGTCGTACACGCCCAGCCGAAGATCGCGGATCAGCTCGATGCGCTCCAGCGTCTCGGTGTCCGAATGCATGTAGCGGACCTTGATCCCTGCCTCGTGCATATATTCGGTCAGATCCTCGGCCATCCGCTTGGTCAGCGTGGTGACGAGGGTGCGATAGCCAAGCGCCGTAGTCTTCTTGCACTCCTGTATCAGGTCTTGGACCTGCTCCTCGACCGGCTTGATCTCGACCGGGGGGTCGATCAGTCCGGTCGGGCGGATGACCTGTTCGACGAACACGCCGCCGGTCTGCTCCATCTCCCACCCGCCGGGCGTCGCCGAGACATAGGTGGTCTGCGGGCGCATCGCGTCCCACTCGTTGAAGCGCAGCGGGCGATTGTCGATCGCCGAGGGCAGGCGGAAGCCATATTCCGCCAGCGTGATCTTGCGGCGATGGTCACCGCGCGACATGCCGTTGATCTGGCCAATCGTCTGGTGGCTCTCATCGACGAATAGCAGGGCGTTTTCAGGCAGATATTCGAACAGCGTGGGCGGCGGCTCACCCGGCAGGCGGCCGGTGAGGAAGCGGCTATAATTCTCGATGCCCGCGCAGCTGCCCGTCGCGGCGATCATCTCCAGATCAAAGTTAGTGCGCTGTTCCAGCCGCTGATGCTCAAGCAGCTTGCCCTCGGCCTCCAACTCCTTCAGCCGCTCGGACAGTTCGTGCTTGATCGCCTCCATCGCCTGCTTGAGCGTCGGCCCGGGCGTGACGTGGTGCGAATTGGCGTAGACGCGGACGCTGTCGAGGTTCGCCACCTTGCTGCCGGTCAGCGGATCGAATTCGGTAATCTCCTCGATCTCGTCGCCGAAGAAGCTGATCCGCCAGGCGGTGTCCTCATAATGCGACGGGAAGATCTCAAGGCTGTCGCCGCGCACGCGAAAGTTCCCGCGCGAGAATGCCGCGTCATTGCGCTTGTATTGCAGCGCGACGAGCTTGCGGATGATCTCGCGCTGGTCCTCGACCCTGCCCTTCTTAAGATCGAAGATCATCGCGCTGTAGGTCTCGACCGAGCCGATGCCGTACAGACACGACACCGACGCGACGATGATCACGTCGTCGCGCTCAAGCAGCGACCGGGTGGCCGAGTGGCGCATCCGGTCGATCGCCTCGTTCACCGAGCTTTCTTTTTCGATGTAGGTGTCCGAACGGGCGACATAGGCCTCGGGCTGATAATAGTCGTAATAGCTAACGAAATATTCGACCGCGTTGTTCGGAAAGAACGACTTGAACTCGCCATAAAGCTGCGCCGCGAGGATCTTGTTGGGTGCCAGGATCAGCGCCGGGCGCTGCAGCTCCTCGATCATCTTGGCCATGGTGTAGGTCTTGCCGGATCCGGTAACGCCAAGCAGCACTTGGTCGCGCTCACCCGCCGCCGCCTGCTGGACGAGTTCGGGGATCGCAAAGCGCTGGTCGCCCGACGGCTGATACTCGCTCACCAATTCAAAACGCTTGCCGCCCTCGCTCTTTTCGGGGCGGTTCGGACGATGCGGAACGAAGCTCTCGCCGGTTTCGGGCTCGTCTAGGTTGGTGCGGATCTGGATGGCCATCGGCTTCCATATTGGGTCTGGAGGGCGGGGCCGCAATCGCTCCGACACGGGCGGTCGCTCGAGTCATCTCAGCTGCGGCCGGCCTGTCCCGATTGCGGAAAGACCAGGGGCCGGTCGCCAAACCGGGACAGCAGGGCCTTCTCGCGATAATAAGGGTGCATCGCTTCGACATCCACCTCGTCGGGATATTGAAACGCGACCGAAAACGCGCCGTTCTTGAGGTCATATTCCATTATCGACCAGCGCCTGCTCGCCGGTTCGGCGAACCAAGCCGAAAGCAGCAGCAGTTCAAGGTCGCTTCCTTCTGATTCGACGTAGCGCACGACCTTGCCGTCGGCCTTGAACACGCTGGGCGTGATCCAGCCCATGCCGACTTCGACATACAGAAAGGCGCCATTCGCGCTTTCGCCGGCAACGTGACGAGTTCCTGCGCGATCGCGTCCAGCGCCGTGTTGAGCTTGGCGCGCGAGGCACGCGCGGGCGCGCACGCGGCTTGGCAGCGCGTGGCTTGTCCGCTGGCTTACTGGCCGATCGCGCCGCGGGAAGATCATGCGGTAGTGCCGGGATGATGATCGTCGCCGGCGGCTTCTTCCTGGTTCTGCTGCGGCGCGGCGGGCGATCTGACTCGGCGGACGCCGCGCTGGTGGCGGACGGGCCCGACCCGCAGCGAACTGGCCAAAGCCGCGGGCGTACAAAGGGTGGCGACGGTAAGCGCCATGCCTAGGATTGCAGGAAACGCTTTGGAGGACTCGATCTGCCGCGATGCCATGGTCTGCATGGGACTCTCCCCTGTCCGACTGCATTGTACCAGCAACGCTGGAACAAAGCAAGAACTTCGCCGGGCAATTGCAAATCATCGGCTTTTCGCGTCTGAGGAGGCGACAACGATCCGGGGACTTTGATTCACATGCGCATCTTGCTGCTTGCCGTCGCGACGCTCGCACTGTCCGCCTGCCAATCGGCGGCGGAGAAGCGGGCCGCGGAGACCGGCGAGATCGACGCGACGAACGCGACCACCGAGGAAGTGTCGAAGCTGATCCAGATCGCGCAGCCTAAGGCAGCGATGACGCCGGGCAAGTGGACGTTGGCGCTACGTGTGGTTTCGACCGACCTGTCGGCGCTATCGAGCGCGGCGCGCGGGACACAGGAACAAGCGATCAAGGCGCTGGAGCGCAACTCCACTGCCTGCCGCACCAAGGACGAGCTGAAGCCGATCGACTTGTCGCAGCTGGAAAAGGTGGCGGGCACCTGCACCTATCCGCGCTATCAGTCCAAAGGCGGCAAGCTCGACGCGGTGATCGAGTGCAAGAAGGACGGCGCACCCGACACGGTGCTGCACGCCGTGGGCACCACCGGCCCGAACGGATTCGACGTCAAGCTGGACCAGAAGACCGGTGCGCCGGGCCAGGCGGGCTACATCGCGCTGACGCTGCAGGCGACCGGCAAACGCGTGGGCGCCTGTCCCGCCTGAGCCTCAGCGACGGCGATAGGCGATGCGCCACATCGCCAGCGCAATGCCGCTGGCAAGGATCGCGATCAGACCGGCAGTGAGCAGCGCGCCGACCCAGCGGAACAGCGCGACATCGCTCGCCAACGGCTGAGCGTCGAACAGCCCGAAGCCGCGCGTCTGCGCCGCAACGAACAGCGCGAGCGCAAGCACGATGCCCGCGAGCGCGGCGGCGACCGGGCCGCGAATGCCCGCGACATGCAGCACCAGCCATAAAGGGCCTGCCAGCACGGTAAGCGCCAGCGCCCCGAACAGAGTGCCGAGCACCAGGCCAAGAGCGAGCGCCTGCGCGCCGTGTCCGCCGGGCAGGAGCAGCAGCATCGTGAGCAGGCCGAGCATCAGCGCTCCGGCGCCGAGCGCCAGCCCCGCGCGATCGATGCTGGTGCCGTAACGGCGAGGCGCGCCCATCAACGTAGCGCGTCGAATCGGCCGGCACGGATGCAGGCGTCGAGCTTGGCGAAGTCGGGCGGGGTTCCCCCAGCAGCAAGGGGCGGCACATCGACAGGCTGGCCGATGGGGGTAGACGCGAAGCGGCGCGGGTCGGCGCCCGCGCACTCCTGCATCGCCCGAAGCAGCCGCGGCGGAGTATCATAGGCCTCGCGCGAGAGACGGAAGGTGCCCCAATGGATCGGGATCGCCTGGGGCTGCCCCAACCCCTGCCAGATGTGCAGCGCGCCGAGCGGGCCGACATGGCTGCCCGCTGCCATCTGCCTTTCTTGGAAACGGAAGGCGCCGATCGGGATCGCGGCAAGGCGAATGGGGCCGAGCGCCGCGGCTTCGGCAGGCCATTTGCCGTCACCCAGCCCGGTATCGCCTGAGAAGAAGAAATTACCACCCGACAGCTCGACCACGAAGCTGGACCACAAAGCACGGTTGCGGTCGGAGAACCACCGACTGCCCCAATGGTGATTGCGGGTGACCGCCACGCGCACCCCCTGTCGGGCTTCGAGCGACTGCCCCCAATCCAGCGCCCGCGCGGGCACCCCTGCCCCGCCGATCACGCGATCGTTGCCGAGCGAGGTGACGATCAACGGACGGTCGCGCTGCCACAGCCGCTTCAAGGTGGTGAGATCCATATGGTCATAATGGTTGTGGCTCACGAGCACTAGGTCGATGCGCGGCAGATCGTCGAACTCGACGCCTGGCGCCGCCACGCGTCGGGGACCGAGGCCGAGCGGTCCGGCGCGGTCGCTCCAGACGGGATCGGTCAGGATGTTGAGGCTGTTGGTCTGCACCAGCAGCGTGGCATGCCCGACCCAGGTGACACGCATCGTCTCCCCAACGACTCGCGCGGCGGGTTTGCTCGGCCGCACCGGCACCCGGTCGGGCCATACCGGCCGGCCGTTATCGCCGAGCAGATAGCGCGCGACGAAGCCGAACCGACTGCTGCTCCGCGATGTCCGAAGCCGGTCGTCATCGCCATCGGGATTGAAGAAATGTGCACCGTCAAAATGCGCGCTCTGCGGGCCTTCATAATAGATGCGGTCGAGGAAGTGCGGAAGCACCGTTGCCGCCAGACAGAGGGCGACAACGATCCATAGCAGGACGGCGAGGGCAAGCTTTACGACGCGCATGTCCCGTCATCGCGGGGTGGAGGCGTGTGATCAAGCTTGATCGCCGGGGCACCCCTACCCTAACCGTGCGTCATGACCGCCGAGCTGCCCCGCACACCGGAAGATGCCGCCGCCGAGCTGGAGCGGCTGGCTGCCGAGATCGCCCGCCATAACCGGCTCTACCATGGCGAGGACGCGCCCGAGATCAGCGACGCACAGTATGACGCGTTGATGCGGCGCAATGCCGCGATCGAAGCCGCCTTTGCCGATCTGGTGCGCAGTGACTCGCCGTCGCGCCAAGTTGGCGCGGCGCCCTCCAGTCACTTGGCCAAGGTGACGCACGCGCGGCAGATGTTCAGCCTCGACAACGCCTTTTCTGCGCAGGACGTGGCCGATTTTCTGGGCCGGGTGCGCCGCTTCTTGAGCCTAAGCGACGGCGAGACAGTGGCGCTTACCGCCGAGCCCAAGATTGACGGGCTATCCTGTTCGCTGCGCTATGAGGGCGGCACGCTGGTGCAGGCGCTGACCCGAGGCGACGGACGCGTGGGCGAGGACGTGACGGCGAACGCCCGAACCATTGCCGACATCCCTCCGACGCTGACCGGGGCGCCCGACGTGTTCGAGGTGCGCGGCGAGGTCTATATGGCGAAGGGCGACTTCGCCGCGCTCAACGCCCGCCTGCTCGCGGAGGCCGAGACGGCGGGCAAGGAAGCCCGCCAGTTCGCCAACCCCCGCAACGCCGCCGCGGGATCGCTGCGCCAGAAAGATGCCGCGGTCACCGCTACGCGGCCGCTCCGCTTCCTTGCTTGGGGTTGGGGCGAGACCAGCGCGCTGCCCGGCGACACGCAAGCGGCGGTGATCGCCGCGCTTCGAGGGATGGGGTTCCCTGTGTCCGATCTGTTCGCGGGGCCGCTCGACCTCGACGCGGCGCTGGCGCAGTATCGCGCGATCGAAGGGGTGCGCGCCGACCTGCCGTTCGACATTGATGGCGTCGTCTACAAGATCGACCGGCTCGATTGGCAAATCCGGCTCGGCTATGTCGGGCGGGCGCCGCGCTGGGGAATCGCGCACAAGTTCCCGGCCGAGCGGGCGCAGACGACGCTTCAACGGATCGACATTCAGGTCGGGCGCACCGGCAAGCTGACGCCGGTTGCGCGACTGGAACCGGTAACCGTGGGCGGGGTGGTGGTGACCAACGCGACGCTTCACAATGCCGACGAGATCTCGCGGCTTGGGGTGCGACCGGGCGACCGAGTGGTCCTTCAGCGCGCCGGCGACGTGATCCCGCAGATCGTCGAGAACCTCACCCGCGACGAACCGCGCGAAGCCTGGACCTTTCCAACGCACTGCCCCGACTGCCAGTCGGAAGCGGTGCGCGAGGAGGGCGAAGTCGATATACGCTGCACCGGTGGGCTGATCTGTCCGGCACAGCGGCTGGAAAGGCTGCGCCACTTTGTAAGCCGCGGCGCGCTCGACATCGAAGGCTTGGGCGAGAAGACGCTGGTCGAGTTCCTCGACCTGGGCTGGATCGCCGAGCCCGCCGACATCTTCCGACTGCGCGCGCACCGCGACGAGCTGCTCGGGCGGGAAGGGTGGAAGGACAAGTCGGTAGACAACCTTCTCGCCGCGATCGAGGCGAAGCGGTCGCCCGATCCCGTGCGCCTGCTCTTCGGACTCGGCATCCGCCACATCGGCGTGGTGACCGCACGCGACCTGCTCAAGCGCTACGCCAACCTGCCCGCACTTCAGACGCTCGCCGACGCGTTGATCGCCCTGCGAGAGAACTGCCCGCCGGTGTTGGGTGAGACGCCGCAGAAGCACCAGGCGCGGCTCGACAAAGCTGTGGCAGAGCATGTCGGCGTGGAGAATGTCGGCGGGGCGGCCGGCCACGCGCTCGCCGACTTCTTTCATGAGCCGCACAATAGAATGCTGTGGGACGACCTGCTCAGCGAAGTCTCTCCACCCCCTTTCGTGGTGGAGACCCGCGCGTCAGAGGTGAGCGGCAAGACGCTCGTTTTCACCGGTAAATTGGAGACGCTGAGCCGCGACGAGGCGAAAGCCCAGGCCGAATCGCTTGGCGCGCGAGTCGCGAGTTCGGTATCCGCCAAGACCGATCTGGTGATTGTCGGTGCTGACGCCGGATCGAAGCGCAAGAAAGCCGACGATTTGGGCATCCGCGTCGTCACAGAAGCCGAGTGGCAGGCGATCGCAGCCGCCGCTACGTGACTTTTTTGCAACGCAGCAAAGTTAAACCGGTGGTTAACGCGCTGAGTTCATGACGGTTCCGGCAACTGTCACAGAGTCGACATAAATCGACCTCATGGGCGGCGCCAGACGGTGAACCCCACCGCGTGACAGTGCCGGCTCGGCACACCGAAAGGGACATTTAATGCGCACCAAGCTTTATGCTGGCGTGGCCTTCGCCGCGCTGATGATTCCGGTCAGCGCCTTCGCGCAGTCGACCGGCACGATCGAGGCAGAAGGTCAGTCCGAAGAAGTCGTCGTCACCGGTCAAGCCGGCCCGCGCGAAATTGGCGGCGTTCAGATCCCGGATCAGCCCAAGGCCCGCGCCGTGCTGACCCAGGAATTCATCGCGCGTCAGCAGCCGGGTCAGTCGATCCTTGAAACGATCAACTTCGTTCCGGGCGTCAACTTCACTAACAACGATCCCTACGGCACCTCGGGCGGCAACCTGCGCATCCGCGGCTTCAGCGGCGACCGTGTGTCGGTCACCTTCGACGGCATCCCGCTGAACGACTCGGGCAACTACTCGGTCTATTCGAACCAGATGCTCGACCCCGAGCTGATCGAGCAGGCGAACGTGAACTTCGGCGCAACCGACGTCGACTCGCCAACGGCCAGCGCTTCGGGCGGCACCGTCAACTACCGCTCGCTGATGCCCACGGACGAGATGAGCGCGATCGCAGTCTACACGCGCGGCACGTACGACTTCAATCGCGTGTTCGGCATGATCAACACGGGGGAGCTGACGAAGTTCGGCACCAAGGCATGGATCGCCGCCAGCAACGAAACCTATGAGCAGTTCCGCGGCTATGGCGAACTGAGCAAGCAGCAGTTCAACGCGAAGATCTATCAGCCGATTGGCGGCAATGGCGACTTCATCGCCCTGGCGGGTCACTATAACCGCAACCGCAACAGTTCGTATAGCAACCCGACCAGCGCCAACATTCGCACGCTGCTCGGCACGAGCGTGGTTCCGGCCACTGCCACCGACTCGAACCCGTTCACGCTCGATCTGTCGAACGAGCAGTATGATCAGGTGTTTAACAATCGTGATTCGGGCGTGACTGGGCCCTACGACCAGTTCTGCTCGCCGCCCTCCGCCAATGTGGCTTTCGGTAATGCAGCCCCGCAGATCGACGCGACGAGCTGCGCTAATTCCTCGCTCACAGCGATCAACCCGTCCGACACGGGCGTAATGCGCCTCAACTCGCGCTTCGAGCTGACCGACAGCCTGCTGTTCACGTTCGATGGCGGCTACAGCTTTACGCGTGCCAACGGCGGCGGCTCGACCGTATTCAACGAGAGCGGCGTGCCCGTTGGTACTGTCGGAGGGGTCCCCGGTGACAATAACTACCAGGGCGGCCGCCTAACCGGCGGCGTCGACATCAATGGCGACGGCGACACGCTCGACCGCGTTCGCGCATATTATCCGTCGAACACGCGCACCCAGCGCTTCGTGGCGATCGCCGGCCTACGTTATCAAATCGACCCGAACAACTTAGTTCGCGTCGCCTATACCTGGGATCGGGCACGTCATCGCCAGACCGGTGAGGCCAGCCTGCTGAACTCCATCGGCCGTCCCTATGACGTTTTCGGCTTCGACGGGGAGACCGATCGTCCGGTGCTCGACGCGCAGGGTAATGTGCTCAACAAGCGCAACCGTCTGTCCTACGCCATCCTGCATCAGGTTTCCGGCGAATATCGCGGCAAGTTCTTCGACAACCGCCTGAACGTGAACTTGGGCGTGCGCGCGCCGTTCTTCCGCCGCAATCTCAGCAACTTCTGCTACACGATCGCGGGTCAGTCGAGCGACGCCTATTGCACCTCGGAGACCCCAGCGCAGGTCGGCATCAACCCGGTTCGTGGTCAGTACGGCGCGCCCTATCAGAACCGCGTCGAGACCTACAGCGCGGTGCTGCCGAACGTCGGCTTCACCTTCGATCTGGTCGATCGTTTGAGCCTGTTTGCTAGCTATGCCAAGGGCTTCTCGGCTCCCAAGACCGACAACCTCTACTCGTTCGGCGCCACCCGCGTTTCCACCGGCGCGTACATCCAGCCGTCCTTTGACCTGCAGCCGGAAAAGACTGACTCTTTCGATGTCGGTCTGCGCTACAACTCGCCGATCTTCACGGCGCAGGCTGGTGCGTGGTACATCTACTACAAGAACCGCATCATCAGCTCGCAGGTGCCGGAAGAGGGTTCCACGAACCTCATCAACGTCGACCGCAACGTCGGCGCAGTAAAGAGCTATGGCTTTGACGGCCTCGTCAGCGTCCGTCCGGTGCCACAGCTGTCGCTATACGCCTTCGGTTCGTACATTAAAACAGAGCTGCAGGACGACTTGATCGATCTGCGCAACAACACGGTAATCCCGCTGCGCGGCAAGGAAGTCGTCGAGACGCCGCAGTGGACCTATGGCGGTCGCGCGCAGCTGGACCTGGAGCCCTTCCAGTTCGGCATTGAGGCCAAGCACACGGGCGACCGCTGGGTCACCGACGTGAACGACTTCGCAGTAGCGGGCTACACGCTGGTCAACGCGGACATCCGCTTTGGCCTGACCGACATTGGCCTGGAGCGCACCTTCCTCCAGTTCAACGCGACAAACCTGCTCAAGGAGCGCTTCTTCGGAAGCCTCAGCACGCAGCAGGGCTTCTCGAACAACCCGCGCCTGAACCTGGGTTCGCCGCGGACCTTCACAGGCTCGATCCACTTCGAGTTCTGATCTTTCCAAGATCGACAACGAAGCCGCCGCTCCAGCAATGGGGCGGCGGTTCTCGTTTGTGGGCCTCTTTGCCCAGTGTCGTGCTCGGTGTTAGAGGGCGCGGGTGGCCAAAGCAGTGGAACCCGCGCGGCAATTAATGCCGGACACGATCAGCAGGGCGAACCTGCTCTCGCGCCCCTTTTTCGAAGACAAGGTGCGCGCCTTCTGGATGCTTCAGGCAGCGGGATGGAGCGGGTATCTGCTGCTGCGCACCGTTTCGAGCATTTCCAACGAACTGTCGGTCGAGCGGATCATCACTGCGATCATCGAATCGATCGTCGGCTATTGCCTGACGCTGCTGCTCTCGACGCTGTACGGCACGTACCGGCGGATGCCGCGGATCACCGGCATCCTGCTCACGCTGGGCACGCTCGCGGCGGCGACGGTGATCTATGCCGTGCTCGACGCGTTCACCGTGTCATTCATAAAAATGGCAGAACCTGGTATCAGCGTCTCGCTGGTGCTCGCCGCACTGTTCCTGAACTTCACGGTGCTCGCGGGCTGGTCGGCGCTGTATTTCGGGATCAACTTCTACCTGATTGTCGAACAGCAGATCGACCAGATGCAGGTTCTTGAGAACCAGGCCAGCCATGCGCAACTGGCGATGCTGCGCTATCAGCTAAACCCGCACTTCCTGTTCAACACACTCAACTCGATTTCGACACTGGTGTTGCTGAAGCAGACCGAGCGGGCGAATGTGATGTTAAGCCGGCTTTCTTCGTTTCTGCGCTACACGCTCGCCAACGAACCCACCGCGCATGTGACGTTGGCGCAGGAAGTGGAGACGTTGAAGCTGTATCTGGAAATCGAGAAGATGCGCTTCGATGAGCGCATGCGGCCGCATTTCGACATCGATCCGCGGGTCGTGAAGGCGCGGCTGCCTTCGCTGCTGCTCCAGCCGCTGGTGGAGAATGCGATCAAATATGCCGTCACGCCCCAAGAAGAGGGTGCTGACATCACCATCACGGCTCGGCTCACCGGAGAACGGGTGCAGATCGCCGTGTCCGACACCGGACCTGGATTGATTGAAGCGAAGCCAAGGCCGACGCTTTCAACTGGCGTGGGGCTCGCCAATATTCGGGAGCGGTTGGTTCAGGCTTACGGGCCTGACCATCGGTTCGATGCGCGTACGAACCCTGGGGAAGGGTTCAGCGTTGAGATCGAAATACCGTTCCAGCTTGAGGAACCCAATCGAGAGGCCGCATGACCATCCGTACCATCCTCGTCGACGACGAATCCCTGGCGATCCAGGGGCTCGAGCTGCGGCTCCAGGAACACGAGGATGTCGAGATTATCGACAAATGCTCCAATGGCCGCGAGGCCATCCGTTCCATCAAGACGCACAAACCCGACCTCGTCTTCCTTGATATACAAATGCCCGGCTTCGACGGATTTTCCGTCGTGCAGGGGCTGATGGAGGTCGAGCCGCCACTGTTCGTCTTCGTCACCGCTTATAGCGACCACGCGATCCGTGCCTTTGAAGCCCAGGCGATGGATTACCTTATGAAGCCGGTAGAGCCTTCACGGCTTGCCGACACGCTCGACCGAGTGCGTCAGCGCCTGGCAGAGAAGCGCGGCGTGGAGGAAGTCGACCGGCTGAAGGAAGTGCTGGCCGAAGTGGCGCCTGACGCAGTGGACGATAGGGGCGCAGCCGATGGCAGCACCGAGATGGCCTCCAGCCGCTTCGAGAAGCTGATCAACATCAAGGACCGCGGCCAGATTTTCCGGGTTGACGTCGACACGATCGAACGGATCGACGCGGCGGGCGATTACATGTGCATCTACACCGGCGACAACACGCTGATCCTGCGCGAAACGATGAAGGATCTGGAGAAGCGCCTCGACCCGCGCCGGTTCCAGCGCGTCCATCGCTCGACGATCGTCAACCTGGACCTGGTGAAGCAGGTCAAGCCGCACACCAATGGCGAATGCTTCCTGGTGCTCGATTCGGGTGCGCAGGTGAAGGTCAGCCGCTCATACCGCGACGTGGTGGCGCGCTTCGTTCACTAACCGCTCGGTACCGTCACCCCGGCCCTGTGCGGGGGTGACGGTCTAGCAAGGCTCAGCCTTCGGCTTCGCCCTGAGCAGCATCCTTCGAAGCACCCTCTGCGGGGCGTTCGAACCATGCTTCAACCGGGCCGACCAGCTTGATCGTCAGCGGCTGGCCCTTGCGGTCGACCTTCTTGCCCAAACCCACGCGGATCCAGCCTTCGGAGATGCTGTACTCCTCGACGTCGTGGCGCTGCTGGCCCTTGAAACGGATACCGATACCGCGTTCCAAAACCTGCTGGTCGAAATGCGGGCTGCGCGGATTGACCGAAAGGCGGTCGGGAGGAGTGTCGCTCATGACCTCGCCTTTGCCGTCATTGACGCACGCTTTCAAGGTAACGGTGCAAGGCCGACACCACCACCGATCCTTCACCAACACCCGACGCCACGCGCTTGATCGATCCGGCGCGCACGTCCCCGACCGCGAATATGCCGGGACGGGACGAGCAAAACAGGGTGTGTCCCTCACTCGTCTGCACGAACCCAGCAGGGTCCAGGTCGACGCAGCCATTCATCCAGTCGGTATTCGGCTCCGCACCGATCATCACGAACAGCGCGCCGACCTCATGCCGTTCGGACGCGCTGCTCTGGCGATTGGTCCAGCGCAGGGCGCGCAGATGCCCTTCCCCCTCCAGCTCGGTGACTTCGGTAAAGGGGTGCAGCGTGATGCGGTCGGACGCTTCGATCCGCTCGATCAGGTAACTCGACATGGTCGCGGCAAGCCCCGCCCCGCGCACCAGAATATGGACATGGCCAGCGGTGCGTGACAGGAAGATCGCCGCCTGGCCCGCCGAGTTGCCGCCGCCGACGACGACCACCTCTTGCGAGGCGCAAAGCCCAGCCTCCATGGCCGTGGCGGCATAATAGATGCCGTTGCCCTCCAGCTCGGCGTAGAACGGGAGGTCGAGCGTGCGGTAGCGGGCGCCGGTCGCCACCACCACTGCACGCGCCTGGATACTGGCGCCGTCGTCCAAATGCAGGCGGAAAGGCTGTACGTCGCAGTCAATTGCCGACACCGATCGCGACACGAGCAGCCGCGCGCCGAACTTCTGCGCCTGGACCTGCGCGCGGCCGGCCAGTGCCTGACCTGAGATTCCAGTAGGGAAGCCGAGGTAATTCTCGATCTTGGAGCTGGTTCCCGCTTGGCCACCGGGCGCCACCGATTCGATTACGATCGTATCCAGCCCCTCCGAAGCAGCGTACACCGCCGTCGCCAGCCCGGCTGGGCCGGCACCGACCACCGCCACGTCATGAACATGGTCGGGGTCAATCGCTACGGTGAGACCCAGCGCGTCGGCAAGCTGCGCATTGGAGGGCCGGCGCAATACGCGCCCATCTGCGACCACCACTGGCAGATCGGCATGGCTCAGCGAGAAGCATTCGAGAAACCCGGCGGCGTCGGCATCCTGTTCGGTGTCGATCCGGCGGTGCGGCAGCGCGTTACGGGTCAGGAACGTCTCAAGCCGCGCGGTGTCGGCCATGTGGCCGGGGCCCACCAGTGCCACTCCGGCTTCGCCGTGCAGCAACATGCCCACGCGGCGCAGGATGAATGCCCGCATCACGATCTCACCAATGTCGGGCTCGGCAGTGATCAGCCGCCGGAAATCGGCGCGGCCCACGCGGATCACCCGCGTGCCCGGCAGCGCCCGTGCACTGACTAGTATGGTGCGGTCGTTGAACAAGTCGAGTTCACCGGTGAACTGGCCGGGCACGTGCTGGTGCACGATATGCTCGATGCCCTTCACGTCGCGGTCGAGAATTTCGATCCCCCCTTCCAAGCACAGGAAGAAGTCCACGCTGCGGTCGCCCCGCCGGAACAGAAAGGCGCCGCCGGCCACTATCTCGTCGACGCCGAAACGCCCTATTCGATCGGTCATCTCAGCCGAAAGGATTGGAAAGGTCTGCGCCGCCCGCGCATACGGGTCGGCGGCGTCGACGGGCTTGGCAGGCGAATCGCTATGCATGGCCCTAGTGTAGCTGCACATCCCTGCAAACGAAGAGGGCGGCGCGAGCCAGAGCCCGTGCCGCCCCATTCATGCGTCAGCTTGCCGGTTCAGCGGCAGTAGCGCACCGCCACCGGGTGGCCGAGATAAGGATCGTACATCCGGCGCACGCGGCAGCGGTCCCAGCCGCGATAGCGGCGATAGTGATCGCGATAATAGTAACCGTCGACCGGGTAATAGCCGCGCGTGCGGTAGAAGCGCCGGTCGTAGTCATAGCGACGATCATACCGGCTGCCGCTGGCCAGCGCCGCGCCGATCGCCAGGCCCGCGATGCCCGCCACCACCGCAGCGCCATTGTCGCGATCACGATAATAGCGGCGATAGCGCTGCGCCTCCGCGGCGGGAGCGACGGCGGTGAGGACGGTCGCGCCGAGAACGCTGCCGAGCACCGCCTTCTTTACGAAATTGGTCATCATTGCCTCCTTCAACCAGGCGCAGCCACGCCAAGGAGGAGGCCGCGCCGATAGCTGCAGGCATAACGCCGGGCACCTGAACCGGTTCGAAATCAACTGTTCAGCCGAAGTTTAGCCGGTTAACGGCAGCGCCATGGCGTATTGGCTCCTCCGCTCCGAACCCGATGCTTATGGCTGGGACGATCTGGTCCGCGACGGCGCGACCGAGTGGAACGGAGTGCGCAACTACACCGCGCGCAATTTCCTGAAGGACATGCAGCCAGGGGACCAAGCGATCTTTTACCATTCCAACATCCAAAAGGCGGCAGTGGGCATCATGGAGATCACCCGAGCCTGGCAGCCCGACGGCGATGACGGCAAATGGGCCAGCGTTGCGGTGAAGCCGCTCGCCAAGCTCGCCAACCCGGTCCCGCTGCCCGATATAAAGGCCGAGCCGCGCCTGGCGACGCTCGAAATGCTGCGCCAGTCGCGCCTGTCGGTCACGCCCGTGCGACCCGAGGAGTGGCAGGTGCTGTTGGAGATGGCCGAACGGTAAAGCGACCAAGCGTTCACGGCACCCTGGGCGCGGCTACCACGACGGGATCGTCGAGCGGGATCGCCACTCGCTTCGACTTATCGGGCTTTTTGGCTAAGTTGCGCTTCACCGCGCCGCCAATGTCGGACACCAAGGCGACCGGATCACGCCCTTCTCCAGGGGTCTCGCAGCAACTGTCGGGATCGATCAGCTTGCCGATACCGCGGATCAGCATCGTTCCGCCGCCGAGCAGGTCTATCCCCGTCGTGCAGCCTCCCGACCGCGTGGCACAAGGCGCGTTGGTCAAGGCCAGTGCGCCTGCCCCGCTTATATCGGGGTTACCTGGCATCGGACGGTCGGGCGGTCCTCGCTCGGCGGGCAGCGGCAGCCGCGCGCTTTGCGACCCGTCACGCTGACCGCACACCAACACCTCGTCAGGCCGTAGGGGGCGCCCCGCACAAGGGTCCGCAAGGATCGACCAGCGCTGGCTACCGCCCGGCGTTGTTTCGACCCCCGCACGCGGCGCATCCTGGGCCATGGCCAGTCCCAGCATCAAGGCAAGAAGCATCCGCCACCTCCGAATTGTCCACCCAAGCCAATCATGGCTGCGCGGCAAAACCAAGGCAGGCGAATGCCAGAAGCGCTGGCGCGCTGGCATGTCTTCAAAGGCAGTCGCGCTACCGACTTCTCACAGGCAGGCGCAGACCGATGCAAGGCTGTCGTCGCGTTGGGGCCTTCCCAGGTGTAATCAGCGCTGCCATGCCTTCTGCATGACCGGCTATCTCAACGCCTGGCGCGGTCTCCCGCGCCGACAGCTTGCAATGCTTCTGACGCTCGCAATCGCCATCGTGCTCGCCAATGTTCACCAACCTTACCCGGAGATTGCACCACTCCAGCACGTGCCTACCCTGGTGTTGGTACTTGCCGCGCCACTGCTGCTAAATCGCTGCCCCTTATCGAACCAGGCGGTTGGAATGCTGCTGATCTTCTGGCTGCTTCATACGCTTGGAGGCCGATACACGTATTCAAACGTGCCCTATGACGCGTGGATGCAATCGCTATCCGGGTTCACGTTCAGCGGCGTGTTCGGGCTGACGCGCAACGGGTACGACCGCCTGGTGCATCTGGCGTTCGGGCTGCTTTGGGTATTGCCCATCGCCGAGACCGCGCGAGGGCGTGCGGAGCTGGGCTGGCGCGGCAGCTTGCTGGCGGCGATCTTCTTCGTCGGCACCATGAGCGCTCTATACGAGATCTTCGAGTGGATATTGACCCTCTACGCCTCGCCGGGGCTGGCGGACGATTATAACGGCCAGCAAGGCGACGTCTGGGATGCCCAAAAGGATATGGCCATAGCGATCGGCGGAGCGGCGGTCGCCGCAACATGGCACGCCGCTCGAGGGAACCGGCATGACCGGGGCAGCCACGGTATCGGCGCCGGGTAACGCGAACAGCCCCGAGCAGGCGTTCGCTGCCGTAGCTCGGCCTTCGGCGCCTCATGGTAGCGAGCAGGTTGGGTGGCGTTTATCGGGCGCAAAGCGGCTGACTGTCCGCAGCATCGGCGTTATCGGTGCGCGATGGCGAGGAAGAAGCGCTATTTGAGCGCGACCATGGCCGATGGCTATGTCAAGACGATCGGGCCGACGGCCGCCCCCTTTACGCATTTCTGGCGGATCGTTGCCCATCTTCAGAACGGCAAGACGGAAGTTTTCTGGGGGCATGCGAATTCGCTGAAGGAGGCCATCGGCAAAAAGGCCGCGACCGAGGAAGCGGCCAGGCAGCGCGGTTGGACGGCTTTCGAGTTCGAGGTCGTGAAGCTCACCGAGAGCTGAGGCCGAAGGCAGCGCAGGACAGGGAACGGAAACCGGCAACCGCACGCAGTGGCCCTCGCCAGCCCGCACACGGGCCTGATCGATGCAAGCGGCGCGGCCTTACAGCCCAAGCCGATCCAGCGCCGACGTCAGCTCTTCGTTCGTTTCCTCCGCATCTTTGGGGAGAAGGCGGTTCAGCGCGGTCTGCACCCGCTTCTGCGCGACCTGAAGCGTCTTGTGCCGCACCTCCCGCGTGGCGTTGGTCCGCCAGGACGGGCTTTCCCCCAGCAGCGCCGCCCATTTGGCTTCTTCCGCAGCGAGGATCGCCAGCGCCAGCCGCAGGCCATCGCGCTGGCCGCTCGCATAGTCGTCAGACATCAGGCACCCTCAAGCGTTACAGTCTCCACAACGCGATAGCCAATAAGCGGCGATTTGAAGAGATAAGGTTCACACGCGCTAACCGCGTCAGGGACTGAGCCATCGAAATATCATTGAACCAACGCCCACCATCAAGCGTCAAACCGGACCACTCACAAGGCGAGGATCATCCCATGCTGGTTCGCAAATTCGCAATCACCGACGCGCGGTTCGAGCGCTCGCCCGGGCAGGATGCCGACGTGTTCGCGGGCAATGTGATCGATCAGCGCGACGGCGCGCCGATCACCATCGGCTATGGCCGCTACGCCCCCGACCAGAGCATCGACGAGGCGATCGCCGTGGACGATGTGATGATCGTGCTTGAAGGCCGGCTGTCCGTGTCCTCGTACGCCGGTACGGTTACAGCCGGTCCGGGTGAGATCATCCATATGCCCAAGGGCCAGTCGGTCACGATCCGCTCGCACGAACAGGGCGCGGTTACCGCCTATGTCACCTACCCGCACTGGCAGGAGGCGAGCGCCTGACGCGCTGGTGGCAGCGCGAGCCACAAACGAAAAAGCGCCGGAGTTTCCCCCGGCGCCTTTCCTACCGCAAACTTCCCGGCTTTACGCCGCGCTCTTCGCCCGGCTGGCGCGCTTGCGCTCATTGGGGTCGAGGAAGCGCTTGCGCAGGCGGATCTTGGTCGGGGTGACTTCGACCATCTCGTCATCGTCGATATAGGCGATCGCCTGTTCCAGCGTCATCTTCTTCGGCGGGGTCAGGCGGACGGCATCGTCCTTGCCGCCCGACGCGCGGAAGTTGGTCAGCTGCTTCGCCTTCATCGGGTTGACCTCAAGGTCTTCCGTCTTGGCGTTCTCGCCGATGATCATGCCCTCATACAGCGCTTCGCCATGGCCGACGAACAGGATGCCGCGCTCTTCGAGCGGACCCAGCGCATAGGACTGCGCCTCGCCATTGCCGTTCGAGATCAGCACGCCGTTCTTGCGGCCTTCGATGTTGCCCTTGTGCGGGCCATACTTCTCGAAAAGGCGGTTCATAATGCCGGTGCCACGCGTGTCCGACAGGAACTCGCCATGATAGCCGATCATGCCGCGCGACGGCGCGGAGAAGGTGATGCGGGTCTTGCCGCCGCCCGAGGGACGCATGTCGGTCATCTCGGCCTTGCGCAGGTTCATCTTCTCGACGACCGTGCCCGAATATTCCTCGTCCACGTCGATGATGACGGTTTCATACGGCTCGGTCTTCTTGCCGTCCTCGTCCTCGCCGAACAGCACGCGCGGGCGGCTGATGCCCAGCTCGAAGCCTTCGCGGCGCATCGTTTCGATCAGCACGCCGAGCTGAAGCTCGCCGCGGCCGGCGACTTCGAAGCTGTCACGGTCCGACGCCTCGGTCACCTTCACGGCGACGTTCGATTCGGCTTCGCGGAACAGGCGGTCGCGGATCATGCGCGACGTCACCTTGGTGCCCTCACGGCCCGCCATCGGCGAATCGTTGACGGCGAAGCGCATCGACAGCGTGGGCGGATCGATCGGCTGCGCGTGCAGCGGCTCACTGACCGAGGGATCGCAGATCGTGTTCGACACGGTAGCGACCGCGAGGCCGGCGAGCGAGATGATGTCACCTGCCTTGGCTTCGTCGACCGGCACGCGCTCCAGGCCGCGGAACGAGAGGATCTTGGACGCGCGGCCAGTTTCAATGACCTTGCCATCGTTGTCCAGCGCGTGGATCGGCTGGTTGAGCTTCACCGTGCCCGAATTGACGCGGCCGGTGAGGATACGGCCCAGGAAGTTGTCGCGGTCGAGCAGCGTCACCAGGAAAGTGAACGGCACGTCCTCCACTTCGACCTTCGGTGCCGGCACGTGGCTGACGATGGTCTCGAACATCGGGATCAGCGTGCCTTCGCGCGCATCCATGTCGGTCGAGGCGTAGCCGTTGCGGCCCGAGGCGTAGAGCACCGGGAAGTCGAGCTGCTCGTCATTGGCGTCCAAGGACACGAACAGGTCGAACACTTCGTCCAGCACTTCCTGGATACGCGCGTCAGCGCGGTCCACCTTGTTGACCACGACGATCGGCTTGAGGCCGAGCGCCAGCGCCTTGCCGGTCACGAACTTCGTCTGCGGCATCGCGCCTTCCGACGAGTCGACGAGCAGAACGACACCGTCCACCATCGAGAGGATCCGCTCCACTTCGCCGCCGAAATCGGCGTGGCCGGGCGTGTCGACGATGTTGATGCGGATCGACTCGTCGCTGCCCGGCGGAGTCCAGTCGACCGAAGTCGGCTTGGCGAGAATGGTGATCCCGCGCTCCTTTTCGAGATCGTTCGAGTCCATCGCACGCTCTTCGACGCGCTGGTTGTCGCGGAAGGTACCGGACTGACGGAAAAGCTGGTCGACGAGCGTGGTCTTGCCGTGATCGACGTGGGCAATGATCGCCACGTTACGAAGGTTCATGCGTGCTTCCTGGAAAGAGTTGGCGCGCCCTTACAGGAATTTGTGCGTCGCGGGAAGCCTGTGGGAAGTACCGGTTGGAAGGAACCAAGTTCGGGTCCCGCGCATCGAGGTCCACGCCATGGGATCACCGCGCCGGCCTGAGCCCCGCGCAGGAAAGGACAAGCAATGACAGAGCCGCTCAACATCCTGGTGATCCTAGGTTCGGTGCGCGAGGGGCGAATGGCCGAACCGGTAGGGCAGTGGGTGGTGGAGCAGGCGCGAGGACGCGACGACATCGCCTGCGAACTGGTCGACCTGAAGGAATGGGACCTACCCTATTACCCCTATGCCGATGCGCCGGCGAAGGGGAACTACACCGATCCGCTGCAACAGCGCTGGGCGGAAAAGATCGGGGGCGCGGACGGTTATATCCTGATCGCGCCCGAATATAATCACGGGCCACCCGCCGTGCTCAAGAACGCGCTCGACTTCGTCTATGCCGAGTGGAACCGCAAGCCGGTCACATGTGTCGGCTATGGCGGAAACGGCGGGGCCCGGGCGGTCGAGCAGCTGACGGGAATCGCGCGTGAGTTGCAGATGGCGCCACTCGAAGCCTCGGTCCACATCATGGGCGTGTGGGGCAAGGTGAAGGACCGGGTCTTCGCCGGCGACGAGAAGGACCTGAAGTGGCTGGGGCACGCGTTCGACGAGATCGCCTGGTGGGGCCGCGCGCTGAAGACGGCACGGGGTGGCTGACGGCCTGGCGGAGCGGCCGTGTCATATCTACATGACACACTTGGAACGCCGCCACATTGGCCGTATGACACGGGCCTCGACTTTGGAGGGATTGCATGGCGAGTGAGACTGCGGTGGCGGAACAGGGCCTGGTACTCACCCCGCCCGATCCCGTGCCTACCGTTGCGCCGGAGAAAGCCGCCGGCCTGGTGCCGGTGGACGAAGGCAAGAGGAGCGAGCTGGAAAAGCGCGTCGACGGCTTTATCGATGATCTGGTCGCACAGGACGTGAACTCGCCGGAGTTCGGCAAGCGCGTCGACGCGATCGCGGCGATGGGGCAAAAGGAAATCCGCGACGCCGCAGGGCAGTCCAACCGCTTCCTGGATCGCCCGATCAAGGCAATGGACGGCGAAAGCGGCGTGGGTGCCGACCTGATCGCATTGCGCCGGCAGGTCGAGGATCTCGACCCCAGCAAGAACGGCAAGCTGATCGGCGGCAAGGGCGGCTTCCTGGACCGTATCTTCGGATCGGGCGGGTTCAAGAAGTATTTCCACAAATACCAGTCGTCGCAGACTCACATCAACGCGATCCTCAAGAGCCTGGCCAATGGCAAGGACGAGCTGTTGATGGACAATGCCGCGATCGACACCGAGCGCGCGAACCTGTGGAACGCGATGGGCCGGCTGGAGCAGATGATCTATCTGTCCAAGGCTATGGATACCCGCCTGGAGGACAAGGCCAACGAGCTCGATCACACCGATCCGGCCAAGGCCAAGGCGATCCGCGAGACGGCGTTGTTCTACGTGCGCCAGCGCACGCAGGACCTGCTGACGCAGATGGCCGTGACGGTGCAGGGGTATCTGGCGCTAGACCTCGTCAAAAAGAACAATGTCGAGCTGGTGAAGGGCGTCGACCGCGCATCGACCACCACCGTGTCGGCGCTCCGCACCGCGGTGACGGTTGCGCAGGCGCTGACCAACCAGAAGCTGGTGCTCGACCAGATCACCGCACTGAATTCGACCACCGCCGGGCTGATCGATTCGACCAGCAAGCTGCTCAAGAGCCAGTCGGCGGCGATCCACGAACAGGCGGCGAACTCGACGATCCCGGTCGAGACGCTGCAGCGCGCGTTCCAGAACATCTATGACACGATGGACGCGATCGACACGTTCAAGCTGAAGGCGCTCGACAGCATGAAGACGACGGTCAACACGCTGTCCAGCGAAGTCGAAAAGTCCAAGGGCTATATCGCCCGGGCCGAAGGCGCGACGCAGAACCAGCTCGCCGGCGCGTCTTCGGACACGTTCAAGCTGGAGGCGATGTAACCAGCCATGCCGACCGATGTCGATCGCCAGCTGGCCCAGGCTGACGCGCTGCTGGCGCGCACGCGCGACCGCTATGCTTCGGTATCCAAGCGCAGCCGGCAGCGGCGCGAGGCGGAGATCCTGCGGCGGGTGGGGCGCATCGCCCTGGCCGACGGGCTGATCATCGCCGTGGCGCTGGTGCTTGGTTTCGTGCTCCCGGCCGGCATCGGCATGTTCGGCGCGCTGCTGATGATGGCGCTGCTGATCGCCGCGACGGTGACGCTGGCGATCTTCCCGGGATCGGCGCCCCCCCGCGTCGAGCAGCTCACCCAGGTGCCGCTCAAGGCGCTGCCGCTCACCACCGAGCGATGGCTGGAGGCGCAGCGCCCCGCCCTGCCCGCGCCGGTGCGCGGCCTGGTGGACTCGATTGGCGTGAAATTGGAGATGCTGGCGCCGCAACTCGCGTTGCTGGACGAGCATGCGCCCGCCGCGGGCGAAGTGCGCAAGCTGGTCGGCGAGCAGCTGCCCGAGTTGCTCAAGGGCTATCAGCGCGTGCCGGAGCCACTGCGTGGGGTGGAGCGCAACGGGCTGACACCGGACCAGCAGCTGGCGCAGGGGCTGCAAGTGATTGACGATGAAATCGGCGAGATGTCGGCGCAATTGGCGCAGGGGGATCTGGACCTGCTGGCGACGCGCGGACGCTATCTGCAGATCAAGTATCGCGACGACGGGCTACCGGGCTAACGCGGTCCTTCATAGCAGGCATCGAAATCGCGGGCGAGTTGTCCCAGGCTCACCGCGCCGAAACGGGCGATCAACAGCGCTTCGGCTTCGTGAAGCGCGTCTTCCACTGCCTGGTTGACCAGCTTTTCGACCAGGCAATGCGGGGCGCCGCTTTCGTTCCCAATCGCGAAGATTTGCGGACCGCCGACGGCGCGATGCACGTCGAGCAGCGTGATCTTGTCGAGGTCGCAGGCGAGCACCCAGCCGCCGCCATGCCCCTTTTCCGAGCGGACATAACCAGCGTTCCGCAGCCCCGCCATCGTCCGGCGTACCACCACCGGATTGGTCCGCAGCATCCCTGCGATCATGTCGGACGTCATCGGTCCGTCATGTCGCGCCATGTGCAGCAACACGTGAAGCATGCGGGAAAGGCGGCTGTCGCGGCGCATCGCCGGACCTTCGGGCGCGCATCGCCATTTGGCAAGCGCCTCACATCATGATACATGCAATGTTACATGATTCGTGAGGAGTGACGCGTGCGCCGGATGAACGACCCTGACCGCTGGAACGACATGGCTCGCCATTATGAGGAAACCGCGCACCCATTCACGGCGGTGTTCGCCGAAGCGGCGCTGGCCAAGGTCGCGATCACGCCCGAGTCCCGGGTTCTGGACGTGGCGACGGGCACGGGAGCCCTGGCGCTGGCAGCGGCGCGCAAGGGCGCGCGGGTGCTGGCGACCGACTTCTCGCCCGGCATGGTGGCGCGCGTCACGGCGCACGGGCTGCCCAATCTGGAAGGGCGCACCATGGACGGACAGGCGCTCGACCTGCCGGATGCCGCGTTCGATCTGGTATTCTCCGTGTTCGGCGTGATGATGTTCCCCGACTGGCGCAAAGGCATCGGCGAAATGGCGCGGGTCACACGGCCGGGCGGTAAAGGCGTGATCGCAACCTGGCAGAGCGAAGGCGCCGCCAGCCACTTGCTGCTGATCCAAGTCACTCGCGCGCTGTTTCCCGATCGCGCCTGGGAGCCCAGCCTGCCCCCCGGCCTAGCCGCGCTCGGCGAGCCGACGCGACTGGCAGCGGAGATGATCGCGGCAGGCTTTCACGATCCCGACGTGGAGACCATGGTTCACGACTATCGGCTCCAGATGAGCAAGCTCGACGATCTGGAGCGCCAATTCGCAATGAGCGAGGACTGGCGTGTGCTCGACGAAAGCGACCGTGCGGCGGTGGTGGCCGAAATCCGTCGGCGCGCCGATGGGCGGACGGTACTGCCAGTGCCTTCCACCGCGCTGATCGCGGTGGCGAAACGCTAACGGCGGCCCACCGTCGCTTCCGCGCGGCCGGCGAGGCGCTCGACCGCGGCGGCGTGGATGCCCGGGCTGGAGGCAAGAATGCCGAATGCCTGAGCCGAAGGCGTGTTGAAGGCGAGCGGCCGGCCGAACGCGTCGGTGACACTCGCCCCTGCTTCGCGCGCGAGCAGTACCGACGCGGCGATGTCCCACTCATTGCCCCAGCGCAACGTCGCGAGCAGGTCCGCATCGCCCGCCGCGACCATCGCCATGCGCAGCGCGATCGAATTGGGCTTGAAGACGGGGGTGAGATCGCGGTCGGCCTTGGGGAGCTGGTCGGCGGGGACGCGCGCGCCGGGCAATTCGGTGCGATTGGAAGCGTGTAGGCGCTCGCCATTGCGGAAAGCACCCTGCCCCGCTGCGGCGGTCCAGACTTCGTGGCGAGCCGGGGCGTCGAGGACGCCGATCACGGGTTGGCCATGCTCGATCAGCGCAACCGACACCGCCCAGCCCGACCGCCCCCGGAGGTAATCGCGGGTGCCATCGATCGGATCGACCACCCATATCCGTTTCGCGCCGAGCCGGGCCGCGTTGTCGATCGTTTCTTCCGAGAGCCAGCCGGCGTCAGGCAGCAGCTGGCCGAGGCGATACCGCAGCATGCCATCCAGCTCGAGATCCACCGCGCATACCGGGTTACCCGGCGACTTTTCCCAGCGGCGGAAATCGGTTTGCCAAAGCTTGATGGCCAGCGCGCCAGCATCCGCGGCGATCGCCGCGACCTCGCCCGCCAGCTCAGGCACCGGCAACGGTCATCCCGTCGATGCGGAGGGTGGGCGCATTGACACCAAAGCGGAACTCCAGGTCGTTCGCCGGAGTCAGCGCCAGGAACATGTCCTTCAAGTTGCTGGCGATAGTGATTTCCGAAACCGGTCGGGTGATTTCACCATTCTCGATCAGGAAGCCCGCCGCGCCGCGGCTGTAGTCGCCAGTCACGCCGTTGACACCCTGGCCTATCAATTCGGTCACCAAGATGCCGCGGTTGATCTCGCCCACCAGTGTTTCGGGCGGGATGCTCCCGGCTTCCATATACAGGTTCGACGGGGCGACGCCGGGCGCGCCGCCGATGCCGCGCGAAGCATGGCCGGTGGGCTCCAACCCGAGCTGGCGGGCGGACGCACTGTCGAGCAACCACGTCTCCAGCATGCCTTCATCGACAAGCTTCATCGGCAACACCGGCAGTCCTTCGCCGTCGAAGGGCCGCGAGCGGAGGCCGCGCGGGCGGTGCGGGTCATCGCAGATGGTCACGCCCTTGGCGAACACCTGGGCTCCGAGCCGGTCCAACAGGAAACTGGTCTTGCGCGTGATCGCAGCGCCGGCAATCGCACCAAGAAAGTGGCCGACCAGTCCCGACGAAACCCGGCGGTCGAACACCACCGGCATCGCACCGCTCGCCACCTTGGCTGGATTGATACGCGCCACGGCGCATTCGCCGGCACGCCGGCCGATGACCTCCGGCGCTTCGAGCATCGATGCGTAGCGCGCCGAGTGAGAAGCATGGTCGCGCTCCATGGCTCCGGTTGGGCCCGCGAGCACGCTCGCCGAAAGGCCATGGCTGGATTGGCCATACGCCCCGGTGAAGCCATGGCTGGTCGCCAGCGCCAGCATCGAGCGGCTGGCGCCTGCGCTCGCGCCTTCGCTGTTGGTGACGCCGGACACGCCCCGCGCGGCATCCTCGGCGGCAAGCGCGCGCTGCTTCAGTGCCTGGGGCTCAGCCTCGGTGGCATCGTCCAGGTCGAGCTGGGGCGCGGCGCCGTGCATGAGCCGCGATTCGGGGGCCAGGCCCGCCCACTGGTCCTCGGGCGCTTCACGCGCCATGGTGATCGCCCGCTCGACCAAGGCGTCAAGCGCGGCGGTGCTCAGATCCGACGTGGAGACGCTGGCGGAGCGGCGGCCGACGAACACCCGCAGGCCAAGCTCCTCGCTTTCGGAGCGCTCCACATCTTCCAACGCGCCCATGCGCACCGACACCGACAGCGACCGGTCGGCAGCGAACACGGCGTCGGAGGCGTCGGCGCCCGCAGCGCGCGCGCGTCCGACGATGTCATGGACGCGCTCGCAGGCTTGTTCCTTAGTCAACATCGCCGCGACTTAGGTACGCGGACGCCGAAGGTCAAAGAGTCTGACCCACGACAAAGCAGGCGGCGAACATCAGGGCGCCGGCATCGCGGTTCGAGCGGAAGCGGCGAAGCGCGTTACCGCCGTCGCTGGGTACCAGCGTGGCGACCTGCCAACCGAGATGGAGGGCGATCGGCACCAGCGCGGCGAGCGCCAGCAGATCGGGACGGAGCTGCCAGATGGCAGCTCCCCAGAATGCCAGCGCAAGCAGGTAGAAGCCGGCGACTCCCGGCCGGACGCGGCCGCCCAGTCGGCGGGCAGACGAACGGACACCCACCAGCGCATCGTCCTCGACGTCCTGCAGCGCGTAGATCGTGTCATAGCCGATCACCCAGAAGATGCAGCCGGCATATAGGAGCAGCCCAGGGAGCCAAGCAGCGTCGGGGGCCTCGGCCCAACCGACCAGCGCCGCCCAGGAAAACACCAGGCCGAGCCACGCCTGGGGCCACCAGGTGATCCGTTTCATGAAGGGGTAAGCCGCCACTAGCGCGAGGCTGGCAACCGCGACGATCATGCCGACCATGTCGAGTTGCACGAGCACGATGAGGCCGATCGCACACAGGGCGAGCAGGAACAGCCAGGCGCGCTTGAGGCTGACTGTACCGCTGGCAAGCGGGCGGCTGGCCGTGCGCGCCACCTGCCGATCGAGGTCACGATCGACAATGTCGTTATACACGCAGCCCGCGGCGCGCATCGCAATGCTGCCGAGCAGGAACCACAGGATCAGATCCCAGCGCGCCACGGCATTGCCCGACAGCGCGATCGCCCAGGCGCCGGGCCAGAATAGCAGCCACCATCCGATCGGCCGGTCGAAACGGGCGAGCAGCGCGAATGGACGCGCGGCGGCGGGGAGCAAGCGGACGAGGCCGCGATGCTCGGTGTCGGGAACGGTGTTTGCGTCGGTCTGCATCAGAACATGTCGGAGTCGATGACGGGCTTTTTGACGTCCGACCCGTCTGCTTCGTCGGCCTTGCGCTTGTCCACGATCTGGACGAGCTGGCTGGAGGCGACGTCGTTGTCGAACTCGACGGTGTTGCCATCGGGACAGTGCCGGCCGCGGATCGACACGCTGCCGGAGAACCACCAGCGATGGGTGCACTGCTCCACGGCCTTCCGGCTGGACGCGCCATATTCGTCATCGAGCAAGGTCACGAAGCGCTCATAGTCGGCAGTGGTAGCGAAGCTGTATTCGACATCCATGACATGCCGGATATAGCCATTGACCGCGACTTGGCGGACGCCGGCCAATCCGACCGGCGCGGTCAGCACCCATTCGGGAAGCGCGGTGCCGATGTCCTTCGTGCCGCTAACCTTCGCACCGCGCGCCTGGAATGCGGCGACTAGCGCTTCTGCCGTCACGTCGAGCGGGTTGAGCCCGGCTAGCCTCACCTTGGTGGCCGGATTGGCGACGCGCTCGATACCGAAGCCACCTGCTACCAGGCCCGTTTCCCAGCCATCGCCCGATCCGAAGCGGGGACGGGTGTAGAGGAACGATACGGTGCCCGGCCCGCTGTTGGCCAGCGTTAGCGCCGGGCCGATCTGATCGAGCACCAGCTGGTCGCGCAACGTGACATTACCCGGTTCGAAGCGGTTGCCGTCGCGCAGCCGAGGGTCGCGGCAGGCGCGCAGCATGTCGAGCGCATCCGGCCCCACCGAGGCGATGAGCAGGTTGGTGCTTTCGCCCGGGGTTCGGATCAGCGAGATCTGCACGAATTCGAACGCGTCGGTGGCGGGATCGTCAGCGCAGACCCACTCGGCCTCGTGCGCGCTTTCGCTCGTGCTCCGTTTGCAGCCGGTCAGGCGCTCGACACTGGGTACGATGCGGTCGAAGTCGTCGAGCTTGGCTGGGGTGATCGCGGGCAGCGCGCACCAGTGCATCGCCGACGAGGCCGGCGACCAGGCCAGCATCGCCGCGGCGAACCATCCCGCATTCTTCAGCCCCATGGCCCGCCCCCTTTGCTCTCAGGCGGAGTAGCGCCCACCGGGCCGAATGCAACCGGGCTCGGCTTGACCCGCCCAAGTCCATTGCGGCTGGCACAGGCCCACCCTAGAGCTTGGCGCATGCCCGCTACCCCCGCCTGGCCGCCGCAATCGACCCCCCGCCTGTTCGTGGATCGCGAACTGGCGCCGGGGGAAACCCGCATCGACGGGCCACAGGCGCATTATCTGGTGCAGGTCATGCGGATGAAGATCGGCGATCCGGTCAAGCTGTTCGACGACCGGACCGGCGAGTGGCTGGGGATCGCGCGTCACGTGGGCAAGCGCGAGTTGGTGCTGGAACTGACCGAGCGGTTGCGCGAGCGCGAGATGGTGCCTGACCTATGGCTGTGCGCCGCCCCGATCAAGAAGGGCCGGATCGACTGGGTTGCGGAGAAGGCATGCGAGCTGGGTGCCGCGCGGCTGGCACCGGTGCTCACGCGGCGTACGATAGTCGATCGACTGAACCTCGAACGGTTGCGAAGCCACATGATCGAGGCTGCCGAGCAATGCGGCCGAACGGCGCTGCCGGAGCTTGCCGAGCCAGTGAAGCTGCCGGCGCTGCTGCGCGATTGGCAGGCTAATCGCGTGCTTTTCTTCGCCGATGAAACCGGCGGGGAGCCAGCAGCGGACGCCATGCGTTCGCGCCCCGGACCCGCAGCGATCCTGATCGGTCCGGAGGGCGGCTTTGATGACGAGGAGCGGGCGGCAATTCGGGCGCTCCCGCAAGCGGTTGGCATCGGTCTTGGTCCTCGCATCCTGCGCGCCGAGACCGCCGCGGCGGCGGCGATGGCGCTGTGGATGGGCGCCGCGGGAGATTGGGGACCGATCGGTACGGATTGACACTGGCGCGGCCAATCCCGCGCCGCTAAGGGGCCGCAAATGAGCACGAAGACCGGTTCGAACAGCAGCGCAGCGGTCATCGAGCACCGATCCCAGTTGATCGAGTATTTCGCCCGTGGCGAGAAGCCCGCGGAGCGCTGGCGGATCGGCACCGAGCACGAGAAGTTCGTGTACTGGAAGACGCCGGATCATCGCGCACCCAGCTATGGAGAACCCGGCGGCATCCACGCGCTGCTGATCGGACTGACGCAGTTCGGATGGAAGCCGATCTACGAGGGCGACAATGTGATCGCGCTTTCGGGACCCGATGGCGCAATCAGCCTGGAGCCCGCCGGCCAGTTCGAATTGTCGGGCGCGCCGCTGGAGAACCTGCACGACACCTGCGCCGAGACCGGGCGCCACCTGAAACAGGTCAAGGAAGTTGGTGACAAGCTGGGCATCGGCTTTCTGGGGCTGGGCATGTGGCACGACAAGACGCGGGCCGAGCTGCCGATCATGCCCAAGGGCCGCTACGAGATCATGCTGAACCACATGCCGCGCGTGGGCAGCATGGGGCTCGACATGATGCTGCGCACCTGCACGATCCAAGTGAACCTGGATTATGGGTCCGAGGCCGACATGGCCAAGAAGTTCCGGGTCGGGCTCGCGCTCCAGCCGCTGGCGACCGCGCTGTTCGCCAACTCGCCCTTCACCGAAGGCAAACCCAACGGCTTCCTGTCGTACCGCAGCCATATCTGGTCGGACACCGATCCGGCGCGCACGGGCATGCTGCCCTTCGTGTTCGAGGATGGCTTCGGCTATGAGCGCTATGTCGACTATGCGCTCGATGTGCCGATGTACTTCGTCTATCGCGACGGCAAGTATATCGACGCTGCCGGGCAGAGTTTCCGCGACTTCCTCCAGGGCAAGCTGCCGGCCTATCCCGGACACAAGCCGACGATGGAGGATTGGGCGGATCATCTCTCGACCGCCTTCCCCGAAGTGCGGCTGAAGACTTTCCTGGAGATGCGTGGCGCCGATGGCGGGCGCTGGGGGCGCATCTGCGCGCTTCCGGCGCTTTGGGTCGGCCTGCTCTACGATCAGGCCGCACTCGACGCTGCCTGGGACTTGGTCAAGGACTGGTCGATGGAAGGCCGCGAGGCGCTGCGCAACGCCGTGCCGAAGCTGGGGCTGGACGCGCCGCTGCCCGGGGGCGGGACGCTGAAGGACATTGCCGTGCAGGTGCTGGATATCGCCAGCGCGGGCCTGAAGGCGCGGGCCCGGCTGAACGCGTCGGGCGACAATGAAAGCGGCTTCCTGGATCCGCTGCGCGAGATTGTGCGGACCGGCAAGGTGCCAGCACAGGTCCTGCTCGACCGGTTCAGTGGCGGCTGGAACGGCGACATCAGCCGCGTGTACGAAGAGGCGAAGTTCTAGGCGCCAGCAGATCCTCGGCTGGCATGCCGAAGACCAGCGACTTCAAGCGCTACTGCTTATCGCCGCCGATTAGCGGCCAGCCAAGCGGGCAAAGGCGCGCGGCACCCCGCCGTACCGCGCGATCCAGGCGTCATAGGCCTGATAGACGGGATCGACGGCGAGATGCCGCTCCTCCGTTCGCGCGCGCCAGTAATAGACGCCGCTGACCGCCGCCATGACGGCGGTGTTGCGCACGGCATCGACCCAGCCGGTAGTGGCAAAGAACGGCATGGCCGACAGCCACCAGAACAGGTTCTTAGAAAGATAGGCCGGATGGCGGCTCCAGGCATAAGGACCGTGGGTCAGGATCCCCCGATGGGTGAGGTTCGAAAACCGCAGCCCAAACGCCACCGTGGCGGCGGCATAGATGCCGGTAAGCAGCACCAGCGCGACACCCACCGCCGCCAGCAACCAGTCATGCCCCGCCAGCCAGTGCGTCCAATCGGCGCTTCCGGCGTGATAATCGAGCACCCCGCCCTCTCCCATCAGCACAAAGGGCGGATAACAGATCAGCGCCGCGACCCAGCCGGCAGCATAAGGATTGGCGCTACGGATGTGGGAGTCGAGCGGGCGGAAGGTGAGGACGTAGCCGGCGGTGGCGAACGCCACGTCCACGACGAACATGAACGTCACGCAATAGCCGGCCAACGTCAGCGGATTTCGCATGAGCGTGCCGGGGTCGGCAGCGACGATCTGGCCGAACCCGGTCGGCACGACTCCGAGCATGAAGGCGAGGAAGAAGCCCTTCACCGCCCAGCTGCGCAGATGGTTATGTATCGCCGCGACGTCGTGGCCGGGCACTCCCATCACCCAGGCGCCAAGCGACCAGGCACCATCTTTCGGCTCGACCAGCCGCCGGTCGAGCCAGAGCACATAAGGAACCGACAGCACGAACAGCATCGGCGCCGCGACGCCGAGGCATGCCATTGCAAAAGGATAGTTGGCGTAGCGCGTAGCCCACCACACCCGGGACAGCGCGAAGATCGCCGCCATGCCACCCCAGGTGAGCCACAGCCCCGTAAGCTTGGCGACGGATACGTCCCAGGTTTCACGCCAAGGCCGTAGCTGGGTCCAGTCGATGCCGGTCGTGGGGTTGCGGTGCACCTTGTCGACGAGCAGCGACCACAGCACCATCGGCGCCGCACAGGCCGCGACGCCCACTAGTGCGGAATACGGTCCGTCCATGCCGAAGCGGCGTGCGACCCCGATCCAGGCGCACAACCCCAAGAGCCCGGCCAGCCCGACACCACGGCTTACCGCCGAGGGCGGGCGGACATCGGCTCGCGCGGCACTGGCCAATGCGGGGTCGTGATACATGGCTGAAACATCTAGGCCGCAATGGTTAGGGAGCGGTGAAGCAGGGCCATGCGGCCCTTTACCGCAGCCGAATCAAAGGCCTATGTCAGCCGTTCCATACAAGACCATAGGGGGTCGCTTCCTGATGCACCGTGCGCTGTCTTTCGCCGCCTTGCTGCTCGCCACCACCGTGCCCGTCGCCGCGCAGAACTCCGCCCCCCAGCCGGTGCCGATCGTCGACACCATCCCGGCGCCGCGCGACGTCGACTATCCCGGCACGATCCAGCTCGACATCGACGCGACCAACACCCAGCAGGGCATCTTCCAGGTCAAGCAGACGCTTCCAGTCGCCAAGAGCGGCCACATGGTCCTGCTGTTCCCCAAATGGCTGCCGGGCAAGCATGGTCCGCGCGGCGAGATCGAAAAGTTGGCAGGGCTTCAGATCCTCGCCAACGGCAAGCGCGTGCCATGGACGCGCGACGACGTGGACGTGTTCGCCTTCCATGTCGACGTGCCGTCGGGCGCCCGCAGCTTGGACATCCAATTCCAATTCATCTCCGCGACCAAGCCCGAGCAGGGCCGCATCGTCATGACGCCCGACATGATGAGCCTGCAATTCAACTCGCTAAGCCTGTATCCGGCGGGCTATTTCGTGCGCCGCATCCCGGTGCAGGCGCGGGTCAAATATCCCGCAGGCTGGACGGCAGCATCGGGGCTGCCTTCCAAGGCAGTGGGTTCGACCTACACCTATGAGAAGACCAGCTACGACACGCTGATGGATTCGCCGGTTCTTGCCGGTCGCCATTACCGTGCATTTCCGCTCTCGGAGCGAGTGACGCTGGACGTGTTCGCCGACACGCCCGAGGAGTTGGCAGCCAAGCCCGAGCAGATCGATGCGCACAAGCGGCTGGTGCAGCAGGCCGTCAAGACGATGGGCACGCAGCAGTACGACAACTACCACTTCCTTCTCTCGATCAGCGACGAGCTGGGCGGGATCGGGCTGGAGCATCACCGCAGTTCCGAGAACGGCGTCCAGCCAGGCTATTTCACCAAATGGGAAGAAGGCCCGGGCTCACGCAACCTGCTACCACACGAATACACGCATAGCTGGGACGGCAAGTTCCGCCGCGGCGCCGAGCTTTGGGCGCCTGATTACCGCACCCCCACGCGCGGCAAATCGCTGTGGGTCTATGAAGGCCAGACCCAGTTCTGGGGTTATGTGTTCCAGGCGCGCTCAGGGTTGGTGAGCAAGGAAGACACGCTGGAAGCCTATGCCGCGATCCTGGCCAGCCTGGACAACCGGCCTGCGCGCGAATGGCGGCCGCTGATCGACACCACCAACGACCCCGTCATCACCGCCCGCGCGCCCAAGGGCTGGGTCAGCTGGCAGCGCTCGGAGGATTACTACAACGAGGGCCTGCTGGTCTGGATGGAAGTCGATTCCATCCTGCGCGATCGCTCCGGCGGCACCAAGTCGATCGACGATTTCGCCCGCCGCTTCTTTGGCCTGCGCGACGGCGATTATGGCGAAGTGACCTACACTTTCGACGATATCGTCAGCACGCTCAACGCCATCCAGCCTTATGACTGGCGCACACTGCTGAACGACCGGCTGCACGGCGTCGCCAAGCGGGCGCCGACCGGCGGGTTCGAGCGCAACGGCTACAAGCTGGTCTATACCGATCAGCCCAACAAGGCCGGGCGCGGACCGACCACCGACCTCGCCTATTCGCTGGGCCTGACGCTGGGCAAGAACGGCATCAGCAGCGTCGCCTGGGACAGCCCGGCGTTCAACGCGGGCATCGACCTGGGCGACGAGATCGTGGCGGTGAACGGGCGGGGCTATTCACCCGAGCGGCTGGTCGCTGCGGTCAAGGAAGCGAAGACCGCCAAGGATCCGATCAAGCTGATGCTCAAGAGCGGCGACCGCTTCCGCGAAGTCGCCATCGACTATCATGGGGGGCTGCGCTATCCGCACCTCGTGAAGACGGCCTCGGGAGAGGCTGGCCTCGACAAGCTGCTCCAGCCCCGCTGACGCGGGGCGGAGCTTCAAACGACAGGGTTTTGAATGCGCATCGACTTGATTCCCGTCGGCGACAATCCGCCGCACACGCTGAACGTGATCATCGAAGTGCCGGTCGGCGGCGAGCCGGTGAAGTATGAGTTCGACAAGGCTTCGGGCGCGTTGTTCGTCGACCGCATCCTGCATACGCCGATGCGCTATCCGGCGAACTACGGCTTCGTGCCGCATACGCTGTCGCCCGATGGCGATCCGCTCGACGCGCTGGTGATCGCGCGCTCGCCGTTCGTGCCGGGCTGCGTGGTTCGTGCGCGCCCGATTGCGGTGCTGAACCTGGAAGACGAAGCCGGCGGTGACGAGAAGCTGGTCTGCGTGCCCGACGACAAGACCTTTCCTTATTATTCGGACATCGAAGAGAAGGACGATCTACCCAGCATCGTGATGGAGCAGATCGAGCACTTCTTCACGCACTATAAGGACTTGGAGAAGAAGAAGTGGGTGCGCGTCGGCACCTGGGGCGGTGCCGAGGATGCGCGCCAGATCACCCTGGAAGCGATCGAGCGCTACAATCAGGACAAGGCGGCGGCGGAAGAGTCCGTCGACCAAACCGGCGTGGACACGCCGCAGGGCTGAGGCTCAGCGGCGCTTGCGCTTGATGGGCGCGCGTTGGCCGGCTGCAACCGCCAACGCCGCCCATTTTCGCATCGTATCGGGATCGTCGTGCACTTCGGACGGCGCCCGGCGGTAGTTCATCGACTTTGCCGTACCCGCGACATCGTAGGTGAAGCGATCGCAGCCTGCCTCGTCCCACAAGTAATCGCTTTGCGCATCGGCCTTGAGCCAAAGTTCGTCCTGGGCGACGAGTGCGAACACGGTTCCGTCCAGGTAAAGCGTAGCACCGCCCATCATAGGGCGCATGGTGACGCTACCGATCGGCTCCAGCACCTCGCGCACCCACTCGACGAGCCCGTGGTCTACTGCCATCAGCTATTGCCTACCAGCCGCAGCCCCCCAATGCAGGCGATCAACATCAGCATGAGCGCGATCCGCGCCGCATTCACTGGCTCGCCGAACCACAGGATACCGACCAACACCGTGCCCAGCGCACCGACTCCGCCCCACACCAGATAGGCCGTACCCATCGGGATCGTGCGGGCGGCGACTTCCAGCAACAGCATCGACAGCCCTGCCGAGACGAGGAAGCCGAGCGTCCAGGGGATGTTCCGGAAATTATCGACGAAGCGCAGACAGGTGGTGAAGCCCACCTCGAAACAGCCCCCGAGCAGGAGGAGCGCCCAAGCCATCCTCAACGGCCCGCCAGCTTGGTGAGCGCGTCGCCGGCCACGCGCTGCACCCGCCATTCGTCCATGCCGACTGCGCCCATTGCGCGGTAGAAGCGGATCGCCGGATCGTTCCAGTCCAGCACCGACCATTCGAAGCGGCCGCAGCCGCGATCGATCGCGAGTCCAGCGAGGTGGCGCAACAGCGCAGTGCCTACCCCCGCGCCGCGCGCATCGGGCGTCACATAGAGGTCCTCGAGATAGAGCCCCTTACGCCCGGTCCAGGTTGAAAAATTGTGGAAGAACAGTGCGAACCCTGCCGGTTCGCCGTCATGCTCGGCGATGACCGCCTCGGCCCCAGGCTTTTGGCCAAACAGCGCCTCCATGAGCATCGGCTCGGTCGCTTGCACCGCATCCGGCTCACGCTCGAACTCTGCGAGTTCGCGAACGAAGCGCAGGATGAGCGAAACGTCGGCTGGCGTAGCGGGGCGAACGATGGTCATGCGGTTGCGATCTCGGCTTCGGGGAGGGGTTGGGCTGGTTTACGCGCGGAGAGCAGGCAACCGGCGACGATCAGCACGGTGCCGGCGATCGTAACCATGGTCACCGCCTCGCCAAAGAACAGCCATCCCATCACCGCCGCCCAGATGAAGGCGGTATATTCCACCGTCAGTAAGATCTGCGCCTCGGCGCGGGCATAGGCCCAGGACAGGAACAGCAGCGACACGACCGCCAGCGCCGCCGCTGCGGCGATCTGGGGCCAGTAGACTGCCTCAGGGATCGTCAGCAGAAACGGCGCGGCCAAGCCGAGCAGAACGAGAATGAACCAGTTCTGGAAGAAGGCGATTTCGATCGGCCTGGCGTGCTGCGCCTGGTGGCGGGCGATCACCAGATTGATGGCGTAGAACACCGCGGAAATCAGCACGGCGGCCATACCCGCGAGTGCGCCCGCACCGTGATCGCCGCGCACTTGCCCGACAAGGATGATCGCCACCCCCGACAGCCCTAGCAGCGAGCCCAGCACCGAACGCGCGCCGACCTGCTCCTTGAGGAATAGCGCGGCCAGACCAAGCGCGATCAAGGGGGCGATGAAGGTGAGTGCGATGGCTTCCGCCAGCGGCACGCGGGCGATACCCCAGAAGAAAGCAAGCGCCATCACGGCGATGACCATGCTCCGGACGAAGTGGATAAGGAGGATGCGCCGTTCCGGCACGCGCGGCTTTGACAGGATGAACAGTGGCGTCATGATACCCGCGCCCACCACCAGCCGCCAGAACAACGCAACATAGGCACCCATCGCAAGCGAGAGCCCCTTCATCACCGCGTCCATGACTGCGTAGAGCGCAATGCCGGCGCAGGCGGCAGCGAAGGCTGCAGCTACCCGGTTTCCCGGCGTCACTCCGCAGCTTGTGCGGCGGCGCTCTCCGCAGCCTCGATCTCGGCGGCCTTCGCTTCGACCAGCCGGGTGATGTGATCCAGCATATCAGCGTCATTCACCGTATGGTCAGTGACGCCGGACAGGTACACCATGTGCTTGCCGTTGCCGCCGCCCGTCAGGCCGATATCGGTCTCGCGCGCCTCGCCAGGGCCGTTTACGACACAGCCGAGCACGGACAGCGACAGTGGCGTACGGATGTGCTGGAGACGCTCCTCCAGCGCCTGCACGGTGCGGATCACGTCGAAGCCCTGCCGCGCGCAGCTGGGACACGATACGACGCGCACGCCGCGATTTCGGATGCCGAGCGACTTCAGTATTTCGAAACCGACGCGGATCTCTTCCTCTGGCTCCGCCGAAAGCGAGACGCGAATGGTGTCTCCGATCCCGAACCACAGCAGCGAGCCGATGCCGATCGCCGACTTGACGGTACCGCCGACGAACCCGCCCGCCTCGGTGATGCCGAGATGCAGCGGGCAGTCGACCGCGTCGGCCAACTGCTGATACGCGGCGACCGCCAGGAACACGTCCGAAGCCTTCACCGCCACCTTGAACTCGTGGAAATCGCGGTCCTGCAGCAACTTGATATGGTCGAGCGCCGATTCCACCAGCGCTTCGGGGCACGGCTCGCCATACTTCTCGAGCAGGTCCTTTTCCAGGCTGCCTGCGTTCACGCCAATGCGGATCGAAGCGCCGTTCGCCTTGGCGGCGTTGACGACTTCATTCACGCGGTCGGCTGAACCGATATTGCCCGGATTGATGCGCAGGCAGGCCGCGCCGGCGTCCGCTGCTTCCAGCGCGCGCTTGTAGTGGAAATGGATGTCGGCGACGATCGGCACGCGCGCCGCGCGGACGATCTGCTTCAGCGCCGTCGTCGATTCGACATCGGGGCACGACACGCGAATGATGTCTGCGCCTGCCTCTTCGCAGCGGCGAATCTGGTCAATGGTCGCGCGCACGTCGGTGGTCGCGGTGTTGGTCATGGTCTGCACGGTCACCGGCGCATCGCCGCCGACGGGGACATTGCCCACCATGATCTGACGGCTGGGCCGCCGGACGATATCGCGCCAGGGTCGTACGGACATGGCGCCCATATACGCGCAGGACGACCCGACGCCTAGGGCCGTATTCACCCGCAGGCTTTACGAAAAGAGCCAGCGGCGCGGGCCACTGCCGCCTAAGCTTGGCTTTGGGGAGATTACAGCCGGATGCGCGCGCCGGGCGGATCGTACGCCGGAGAGACGTGTTGCCGCGATTGTCCGCGATGCCTCCGACGCTGGCCGCAGCAGCAGCGGATTCTTGATGTATGCGCGGTATGTTAGACACCAATGCAACACGTCTAAAGCCCAGCACGTAAGGAGGCACAGCGGCGCCGATGAGACCCACACCATAGTCTCGACGAGCTGGAGTTTACCGATGCGATATGTTCGGATGCCATGGGGTTGGCGGCTTTCTACCGCGAGGAACGAGCCAATGGCGTCTCCTCAACTTGAGTCGTTGAACCGCGCGCTGGCTGCGCCTACGCGCCGCAGCATGAGTCGCTTGCTGTTGATCCTTGCCGCGCTGGTCGGCTTCGCCTCTCCTGCTCAGGCTTACCGGGAGTACGGCCATGAAACCGTGGCGGCGATCGCGTACCGCAACGTCACGCCGCAGGTCCGCGCCGAGATCAACAAGCTGCTGGCCAAGCAGGCATTGCTGGAAACGCCCACCTGCCCTGCCCGTACCATCGAACAGGCAAGCGTATGGGCCGATTGCGTCAAGCCGCTAGGGCCGCGCTTCAGCTATGCGTATAACTGGCACTATCAGAATGTGGATGTCTGCAAGGACTTCACGCTCAAGGGCAATTGCCCGGACGGCAACTGTGTATCGGCCCAGATCGAACGCGATGTGAAGCTGTTGAAGGACAAAACGGTGCCGGCGCGCGAGCGTGTGATGGCGCTGGCGTTCCTGATCCACTTTGTGGGCGACCTGCACCAGCCGCTGCATGCCGGGGACCGTTCGGACCTGGGCGGCAACAAGGCGCTGTCGACCTACGGCGACTATTCGACTGCCAAGCTCAACCTGCACAGCATATGGGATGGGCTGCTGGCGGAGCGGGCCATTTCCACGCAACCACCGCTGGTACGCGTCTACACCGCGCGGGAGCGGGGCGCAGTGCAGGGCGGCACGGTCGAGGACTGGAGCCGCGACAGCTGGAAGGTGGCGCGCGATATCGTCTATGCCAGCGCCTATGGCGATCCGTGCGGCCCGGTGCCGCAACGCGCCAAGCTCGACAATGCCGCGATTGCCAAGCTCATCGAGCCCGCGCGCGCACAAGTGATGAAGGGCGGCTTGCGACTTGCCCGGCTGCTGAACGAAACGCTTGCCTGAAGGCACCGCCTACTTGCGGCGCACGCGGTCGGCAGCACGTTAGGCCAACCCGAGTAGCCGATCGTCCGGCCAGGCAAAGCGACCCCTCAGACGATTCATGCCGCGCGGCCTAGGTCTTGGCGCACATGGACCAGGGCGGTCGCTCATGCTCCGTCTTCCTTCTGCTTGGGCGGGCGGCCGCGCTTGGGCCGCACAGGATCCGTCAGCTTGATGCCCCGTCGTTGCAGCGACTCGCGCAGCAGGCACTCGATCTGCGCGTTGACGCTGCGCAGATCGCTCGCCGCCACGCGCTCGATCGCCGCATGAAGCGCGGGATCGAGGCGCAACGGAAAGGCCTTTTTCTGCGGAGGCTCGGACACGGATCAGCGCCTTACTGGTACAGCGACCCTGTGTTCACCACTGGCTGGGTGTCACGCTCGCCGCACAGCACCACCATCAGGTTCGACACCATTGCGGCGCGCCGCTCGTCATCCAGCTCGACCACATTCTTGGCGCTGAGCTGGTCGAGCGCCATTTCGACCATGCCCACGGCGCCTTCCACCAAGGTCTGGCGGGCGGCGACCACCGCCTGTGCCTGCTGCCGGCGAAGCATCGCGCCAGCGATCTCCTGAGCGTACGCCAGGTGCGTAAAGCCGCACTCGTCGACGGTGATGCCGGCGACCGCCAGCCGCGCGATCAACTCGGCACGCAGCTCGGTTCCGACCTGATCATGGTTGCCGCGCAGCGTGACTTCCTGATGCTCGAAATCGTCATAGGGGTAGCGCGAGCCGATCGTGCGCACCGCAGCCTCGATCTGGACGTTCACGAACGCCTTATAGTCGTCGACGTCGAACAGCGCCTGCGCGGTGTCGGTGACGCGCCACACGACCTGTGCTGCCATTTCGATCGGATTGCCGCGCAGGTCATTCACCTTGATCCGCTCGGAGATGATGTTGTTCGAGCGCAGCGAAACCTTTTTCTTGATCATCCATGGCCAGGTCCAGCGCAGCCCGGCCTGACGGTCCGTACCGCGATAGGCTCCGAACAATAGGACCACCGCCGCCTGATTGGGCTGAAGCAGGTAGAAGCCCGCCAGAATGAACAGAAAGGCGAAGCAGGCGAGCAGGAGCCCGCTGGCCACCAGCGCATCGGCAAGCACGTCGATCTGGCTGATAGCTCCCGCGCCGACGGCGAGCGAGACAAGTGCCGCGAACAGCATGCCATAGCCATTGAGGGTACGCGCGCCGGACTCGCAGCTTTGTTGAAGCGCCGGGCTGGTGCGATCTTCCATCATGCTTGCCTCCCTATAATTCTGATATCGTATTTATATCGAAATCAGGGTGAGTGCAAGTGCCACGGTTGCATGGAAGCGCCGCCGAAGCACGTGCGGCTCCGGCGGCGCTCTCGACTCAGAAGGTGTCGTTGGTTTCAGCTGATGACGATGGTCACCGCGCGGCGATTCTGGGCCCATGCGGCCTCGTCGGAACCGAGTGCGACCGGTCGTTCCTTGCCATAGCTGATCGTGGTGATCCGCGTCGCCGAGATGCCGCGCGCTGCCAGATAGTTCTTGGCGGCGTTGGCGCGGCGGTCGCCCAGACCGAGATTATACTCGCGGGTGCCGCGTTCGTCGGCATGCCCCTCGATGGTGATGCGCGTCGCAGGATGCCCGGCGAGCCACTGCGCTTGGCTGTCCAGAACGCGGCGTGCCTCCGGATCGATGTCGTACTGGTCCAGTCCAAAGCGGACGGTATCACTCATGACCTCGCGCTTGAACTGCTCGTTGAGCGCGCTCGATCCATATTGGTCAGAGGTGTCGCCAGCGCCTGCACCGGCGCCCAGGTCGCCTTCGGCAACGGGTGCAGGCGGCAGCTCGGGCGGGCGCTTCTTAGCGCAGCCGGCGGTGCCGACGAGCGCAACAGCCAGCAACAGGCTGGTCGTCATCTTGGCCATGGTTCTATCCTCCTCTTGAACGAGCCCAGCGTGACGCGGGCAACATGTATCCCGGGCTTACGGACGCAACGGCCCCCAGCTGGGATCGGATCCGTCGAGCGGCGTCGGGATCTTACGGGCGACGCCAGTCAGGTCGACCGCCCACAGGTCCGGGCGGCCCGACCCCTGTGCCGAGCGGAAGAACATCAGCACACGGCCATTGGGCGACCAACTCGGTCCTTCATCGCCCCAGCTTTCGGTCAGCAACCGCTCGCCGCCGCCGCTTGGGTTCATCACGCCGATGCGGAACGCGCCGCCCCCGGTGCGGGTGAAGGCGATCAGGTCGCCGCGCGGGCTCCATTCGGGGGTCGCATAGCGCCCGCCGCCAAAGCTGATGCGGTGCTGGTTCGATCCATCGGCATTCATCACGTACAACTGCTGGGTGCCGCCGCGATCGGACTCGAACACGATCTTCGATCCATCAGGTGAGTAGGAGCCGCCGGTGTCGATCCCAGGCGAATTGGTCAGCCGCTGCGGCTCGCCGCCTGAAGCGCCGATGCGATAGATGTCGGTGTTGCCCGCGGTCGCCATCGAGAACAATATCCAGCGTCCATCGGGTGAGAAGCGCGGCGCAAAGGTCTGGCTGACATTGGAGACGAGCTTGCGGTTCGACCGCGTCGCCATGTCATAGACATAGAGCGTGGGCTGCCGGTTCTCGAAGCTCATATAAACGATCGCGTTTCCACGCGGCGACATGCGCGGGGTCAGCACGATCGCCTGGCCATTGGTCAGGAAGCGGTGGTTCGCACCGTCCTGGTCCATGATCGCCAGCTGTTTGCGGCGGCGGCCCTTGGGGCCGGTCTCGGCGACATAGACCACCTGACTGTCGAAATAGCCGCCTTCGCCGGTCAGGCGCGCATAGATCGCATCGGCGCATTTGTGGCCTGCGCGGCGCCAGTCGCCGGGCGATACGACAAAGCCCTGGCGGACCAGTTCGTTCTGGGCTGCAAGGTCATAGAGATAGCAGCCGATCGTCAGCGAGCCATTGCCGTTGGCGCGGACATAACCCTGGACCAGCGCCTGACCGCCGCTCCAACTGGCATAGTTCGGCGCAGTCACCTCCCCGATGCCGATCGCGCGATTTGCGCCGGGACCCGAGGTCTTGAACAGACCCGTGTTACGCAGGTCGTCGTTGACGATCTGTGCCAGCTTCTGGCCCAATTCGTCGGTCGAACCGGCTGGCGTCTGCGTAACCTGCGCGGTCGGCATTGCGGGGATCAGGATCGGCAGCGGGGCGGACATGCCGCCTTCCACATCGACCACCAGCCCACCATCGTCCTGCCCCTGCTGGACAGGCGCCGGTGCGCTCGGCACCGCCTGTGCCGAGGCAGCCTGTGCGGACACCGTCGCGACCAGCGCCAGTGCGATCTTTGCGGTGCGCATCATCTCTCCATCTTCCTCAGCTCTTAAGCCTGTATCTCAGGGTGAAGCTCTTCCAGCCGTTCGGAACGTCATACAGTTCCTCGGGCATGTTCTTGAGCGGCGAACAGCCGGCAAAAATCGCCTTCACTGCGTCATCTACGCGCCGCACATAGCGTTCGTTGCTGTCATCCACGCCGTCATGCCCGACGATGCGCGGCGGCGCGGCCAGCGTGCCGTCGCGGTTGAGGCGAAGGTTCACCACCGCGCGGATCTTTTCCGCTCCCGGCCCCGGGCTCACCTGCCGGTCGGCGCAGGGCTGCACCTGGCGCTGGATGGCCGATCCGATGTTCGCGGCGGCCTGTGTCGACATGCGTTGCGCCGGCGCCGCGTTCGACTTGCTGGGGCTGGGACGGTCGCTTGCGCCAAGGTCCAGCCCTTCCAGTCGCCCGCTCGGCTTCACCGGCCCGCGTGCCTTTGCGGGCGCCGCCCCCGCGGGCTTGGTTGCCTTTGGCTTGCCCGCCGCAGCCGTCCGTGTCGGCGTAGCGGGCGCGGCTTTGGCGGGCTTTGCCCGCGCAGCAGGTGCAGGCTTGCTGGGTTTCGCCGGTGCCGCCTTGGGCGCCGGTTTCGGCTGGGGCTTGGGCTGCGGCTTCGCCGGTTGGGGCTTGGCAGGTGCGGGCTTCGGCGGCGCAGGCTTCGGCGGCGCCGGCTTGGGCTGAGGCTGCGGAGCAGGCGCAGGCTGCGGCTCGGGCGGCAGCGGTTCGGGTTCCGGCGCAGGCTGGGGCGCGGTGTCAGCCTCTAGCGGAGCCTCTACCGGCGATTTCTTCGCGGCCGGCGCCTCGCTGCTGATCTCGGGCGCGGCGCTGGTCAGCGCGACTTCGTCGGCAAGCGTCACTTCGATCGGCTGCGGCTCCAGCTTCTCCGGGTTGGGCGTCGCCAGGAACCCGACCGACAGCACGCCGAACAGCAGGACATGACCCGCAGCGGCCACGCCCAGCGCAACGGCTTCGCCTCGAGTCAAACCCATCGCGTCAGCCGTCGGTGGCGTTGGTGAGCAAGGACACGCGGTTCAGTCCGACCCGATTGAGCTCGCCCATGACCTGCATGACCTTGCCATAGCCCAGGCCCTTGTCAGCGCGCAGGAAGATCTGCGGCGGCTTGCCCTCGCCATCGGTACGCCCCGCAATCGCCTCCAGCGACGTTCCCAGCGTGGCGTCGGTGACCGGCTGGTCGTCGACAAAGATCTGGCCCTGCTCGTCGATCGCAACCTGGATCGGCTCCTGTTCCTGGTCGAGCGCCTTTGCGCGGCTGTCGGGCAGGTTCACCGGCACGCCAGCGGTCAGCAGCGGCGCAGTCACCATGAAGATGATCAGTAGCACCAGCATGACGTCGACAAGCGGCGTCACGTTGATCTCGGCCATGGGCTGACGGCGCCCGCGGCTCTTGCCCGAGGGAAGATGCATGGCCATTGCGTTAGGCCTCCATCTCCAGCCGGCGGCTGAGTGTCGCGTGGAATCCGTCGGCGAAGCGGTTCAGCCGCTGCTCGACCCGGTTCACGCTGTGCGAATAGCGGTTGTACGCGATCACCGCGGGGATGGCCGCGAACAGGCCGATGGCGGTCGCGAACAGCGCCTCGGCGATACCCGGCGCCACCACGGCGAGCGACGTGCTCTGCTGCTGGGCAATGCCGGTGAAGCTGCGCATGATCCCCCAAACCGTGCCGAACAGTCCGACGAACGGCGCAACCGAGCCGACCGTCGCCAGGAAGTTCAGCCGGTCGGCCAGCCGGTCGATCTCCTGCGCCACCGTTGCGCCCATCGCCGTGGCGAGCCGCTCGCGCGTGCCTTCGCGGTCGATGGTCTTGCCGGTGGTGGAGCGGCGCCACTCGGTCACACCAGCCGAAAAAACGCGCGCGATCGGCTGGTCGCGGGTGGCGGCGCGACGGTGGAACTCGTCGATGTCGTCGGCCTCGCGATACTCGACTTCGAATGCGTTGATCGCCTTGCGCACGCTCGCGGCGCGGAACCCGAAGCTCAGGATGATCGCCCAGGTCCAAAGGCTGGCCAGCAACAAGCCGATCATCACGGCGCGCACCACCCAGTCTGCCTGCAAGAACAGGCCGACCGGAGACATGGTCGCGGCGGCAGTGCTGAGCATAAGCATCGTGATACTAATTCCCCTTCCAGGGCAGCGGTTCGAACTTCGCCACCCATTCTTGCGGTTGCCGGCGCGGGCGCCCCGTCGGCGAGACGAATGCCGCCTCCACCTCCGCTTGTGCCACTATGGTTTCCCCGCGCATGACTCGTTGCTGAATACGCACCGACGCGCCACGCAGTTCGGTGAGGCGGCTGACCACCACCAGATCGTCGCTGAGCCGCGCCGGCGTACGATAGCGTAGCGCGATATCGCGCACGGCATAGGCGCCCTCGCCCGCTTCGAACACCGAACGCTGATCGATACCCGCCGCGGCAAGCATGTCCGAGCGTGCCCGCTCCATGTAACGCAGATAATTGGCGTGATAGACGATGCCGGTGAGATCGGTGTCCTCGAAATACACACGCAGGCCGAAATGGTGCTCAAGGCCTTGGAAATGACCGATGGCGGCAGGCGCGTTCATGTTCGCCGCAGTAATCGAGCGTTTACCAACGCGAAACCCCTTTAGCTGCGGGTGCGGGCGAAAGGCGCCAACCCTCCGGCGAGCGGATCGCCACTTGCCCGGCGGCGCTGCAAGACGTGAAGTTGCGGTCCTCCGCACGCGCTTCTCAACTTCACCACGGCAGCACCGCGCATCCATCGTGGCAAGAAGCCGCCGGAGCGACGTCCAACCACCTATGCAGCACTCGAAATCCTATCTTTCAAGCCGAACTGCGCCCCCCCCCCCGCGCCCGGCGCCAACCAGGTCCAGCTCAGTCGAACAACCCGTCCTGCGCGCCTGCCGGCGGGTTGAGGCCGAGATGCTTCCATCCCGCCGCGTTCAGGCAGCGCCCCCGCGCGGTGCGGGCGATCATGCCGATCTGGATCAGATAGGGCTCGATCACTTCCTCGATCGCGTCGCGCGCTTCGGACAGTCCGGCGGCGAGCGTCTCCACGCCTACCGGCCCGCCCTTGTAGATGTCGGCAATCATGGTGAGATAGCGCCGGTCCATATTGTCTAACCCAAGCGGGTCGACCTCCAGCCGGTTGAGCGCGGCGTCGGCGGTGCGTGCGTCGACGCGGTCCACGCCGAGCACATTGGCGAAGTCGCGCACCCGGCGCAGTAGCCGCCCGGCGATGCGCGGCGTACCGCGCGACCGCTTGGCGATCTCCTGCGCGCCGTCCGCGGCAATGCCTAGATCGAGCAACCCGGCCGCGCGAGTCACCACGCGCTCCAGCTCGTCCACGGTATAGAATTGCAGCCGCACCGGAATGCCGAAGCGGTCTCGCAGCGGGGTGCTCAACAGCCCCTGCCGCGTCGTGGCGCCGACCAGCGTGAAGCGCGGCAAGTCGATCCGTACCGACCGTGCCGAGGGCCCCTCGCCGATCATCAGATCCAGCGCTCGATCCTCCATCGCCGGGTAGAGCACTTCCTCAACGACGGGGTTGAGCCGATGAATTTCGTCGATGAACAGCACGTCGCCATCTTCGAGATTCGTGAGGAGCGCTGCCAAATCGCCGGATTTGGCGATCACCGGACCGGAGGTGGAACGAAACCCCACACCCATTTCGCGGGCAATGATCTGCGCAAGGGTGGTCTTGCCAAGACCGGGAGGGCCGAAGAACAAGACGTGGTCTAGCGCATCGCCGCGTGCCTTCGCAGCATCAATGAACACCCGCAGATTTTCACGCGCGGCTTTCTGCCCCACAAACTCGTCGAGATGCTTTGGACGGAGCGCAGCGTCCACGTCCTCGGGACGGCGGGATGCGGTGAGGATGCGTTCGGCGTCAGTCACCCATGTTCCCTAGCTGTTCGCGTACGCCCCTGTCCATGGCTACGGGCTTCTACCGACGCGGCGTGACCCGGATGCGGAGTGACACGGACCCAAGGCGTAAACGAGTGGTTACCGTAGTCCGTACAGAAGCGGGGCATGAACCCCACCGGCCTCCTTGCACAGATGCACGAGCACCATTGCGCGATCGCTGCGTACACCGCCGACGCCGAGGCGCTGATCTCCGCCGCCGATCTCGATCCGGCGATCGTCAGCAACTCCCGGTGGCGCTTCGTGCGCACGCTGACGGGCTATCAGTTATTCAAGCACCAGCAGATTTTCGACCCGGTGCTGCAACGTGGATCGCAGCTGGATGCTGACGCAGCCCGGCAGCTCAAGGCCGAGTGCATTCTAATCAGTGAAGCGTTTCGCAGCTACATCGCCAAGTGGAGCACATCGGGAATCGTCGGGCGAGAAGACGAATATCGTAGCGACGCCAAAGCCATGATCCTTCGCGTACGCCGGCACATCGTGCGGGAGCGCCGTGGCATTGAAGCGCTGTTGAGTCCCAGCCTTCAGGCAGCTTAGGGTCTCGCCGCCTTCTTGAGAGCCAGGCGGACCAGCGCATCGAGTGCGGCGCCGGCGCCCAGATCGTCGCTTGCCGCGTTGACGGCGTTGGACGCGTCGGCGGGCTTAAAGCCGAGATTGAGGAGCGCGGACACCGCATCGGCTGCCGCTCCCCCAGCTGGCATAGCCGCGAGGCCGCCGCCGATCGCCACAACGCCCGCCTTGTCCTTCAACTCATTGACGATGCGTTGTGCCAGCTTGGGCCCGACGCCACTAGCGCGGGCGATGGTCGCGGCATCAGCGCGCGCGACGGCCGCGCGAAGCTCGTCCGGAACCAGGATCGACAGGATCGCCAACGCGACTTTCGCGCCGACGCCCTGCACGCCGGTGAGACGTTTGAACCAGTCGCGCTCGTCGGCCGAGGCGAAGCCCATCAGGCGGATCGAATCTTCCGACACCAGCATCTCGGTGTGGATCGTGACCGAGGTTCCGGCACCGCCAAGCGCCGTTAGTGTCTTGGCAGATGCTCCAACCAGATAGCCCACGCCGTTCACGTCGATCACGGCATGATCGATGCCAGCCGAGAGCAGCCGTCCGTTCAATTGCGCGATCATTCGAGGGATATGCTCCAGTGGTGGCCGATATCTTTTCATCAGCAGCGCTACACTGCGTTTGACGGTTCGTACACGGTTGGGCAGCCTGGCGCTGCGGCACGGTCACCACGGATGCAAAAAGTCCGCAAGGTCTTTCGACTGCGGGGCTATTCTTGGTGATATGGTTAGTTGCGGGGACAGGATTTGGCCGCTGCAGAACTCGCTCCGCTTGCTCAGCGGCCCTCTTGTATTCGCTCGATCGTAGCTTGTTGTCCCTTTCCAGCTCTGCTGCTTGCGAGCGAGCGCGATTGTCGCCGGGCAGCAGCGTCATGCGAGGGCTTGGCCAACCCGTGCATCGCGCGTTATTGAAGAAGATGCTTGTTCGCTTAGCCGCTGGCTTCGCGAGGCCGCGATCCTCGTCCAGCTGCTACGCGGTCGCGCGACATCTCTGCGGTGGGGCGATCTTTCCAGCTCATCGGCGGAGTGTCACTTAAGGCCGCGAACGCTTTACCCACAAGGATGAGCGTCGGCTTCTCGTCAGTGATCGCATTCGCCGCGATTGGCAGCAGGTCGAGACGTGTCTTAAGCAGCCGCTCGCTTGGCATGCTGATGTCGCATGCGATTAGGACCGGCGTCGCGGAGTCGAGGCCCTCGAGAATAAGGCGCCGGCTAATCTCGCCTGCTGCACCGCGCCCCATATAGAAGGCCGTGGTGCTCCCGGGGTCAGCGAGCGCCGCCCAGTCGAGCGCGAGCGCCTCGCCCGCGCGCATGTGCGCAGTGACGAACTGCACGCGGCGGGCGGCGCCGCGCAGCGACAGCGACATGCCAGCCGAAGCCGCAGCCGCGCTGGCTGCAGTGATGCCGGGACAGATGCGCGCGCGGATGCCGACTGCGGCAAGCGCCGCGACTTCTTCGGTCGATCGGCCGAACATGGACGGATCGCCTCCTTTCAACCGCACGACGCGTTCGCCCGCGAGCGCGGCCTCAACCAGAAGGGCGTTGATGGCTCCCTGGTCTTTCGAATGGCGGCCGGACCGCTTGCCGACGGGAACCTGCCGCACGCCTGCCGGGATCAGGTCACGTACGCCGGGACCGACCAAGGAGTCGTAAAAGACCACGCTGGCCGCCCGCAGCAGGCGTTCGGCCTTGCGGGTAAGCAGATCGGGATCCCCTGGCCCTGCGCCGACGAGCCAGACCTCGCCGGCGTGCATGATCTCATCCATTGGCGGCGTTCCTGCTTTCTTCGAGAATTCGGCGAATGGAGGGGCGGCACGAACCGCAATTGGTACCGGCCGAAAGCGCCGCGCCCACGGCCTCCACCGTGGTGAGGCGCTGACGGGCGATGGCGGCGATGAGTGTGTTCATCCCGACATCGAAGCAGAGGCAAACGGTCGCGCCTGCATCTTCGCGCGGGCCCGGCGGAGCGCCTGCAAGCAGGGCAGGGCCGGCAACCGCCTGTCCCAGCTGATCGATCAGCCATTCGCGCCGCGGCAGCAGGCCACTTTCGGTCACGAGCAGCATTGCCGCGAGGCGCCCTTCACGGAGCACCGCGACCCGGCGGGCACCGCGTGCGCGGTCGGAGACCTCCATGCGCTCGCCCTTGGGCAGTGCGGCTTCGATTGCGTGCGGGTCGCCATCGCCGGCCAGTTCGAACAGGACGCCTCTCGGTACCGCGACCCGTGTCGCCCACAGGCACTCGGGCAGCGGCATTGCTTCCGCGCTGATCAGGAAGCCGCGCCAGGCCGGTGTCACTGCCGCCACCGCCGCTGGCGTGGACTTGAAGCCAGGCTGTCCCGAATGCGGGTCGGCCAAGGCGCGGGGCAGCAATCCGGTGCGGCCGCCGCTGGACTGGCGATCGGTCCAGTGGATCGGCGTGAAGATCTCGCCGAGGCGTTGTCCGCTGGCGAATTCGACCCTGAACAGGCTCGCGCCTTGCGGCGTCGACACGCGGGCGAGCCCGCCATCGCGCAGCCCGAACGCCACCGCGTCCTGCGGATGCACTTCGACCAGCGGTTCCTCGCGGTGGCGCGCAAGCTTGGGGCTCAGCCCAGTGCGCGACATGGTGTGCCATTGATCACGGTAGCGGCCAGTGTTGAGCGTCAGCGGCCATTTCGACAGCGGTGCGGTCAGCGAGACCTGCTGGACCGGCACTAACCGCGCGCGTCCGTCGGACGTGGGATAGACGCCATCGGCCAATGCCTCGCCGCCCCAGCGGAACGGTGCAAGCGCGTCATAGGCATCGTTGCCGATGGCGACATGGCCGCTCAGATCGAACAGTCGCGCGCCGCCGTTGCGATAGGCCGAGAGCCGCGCATGCTCGCGAAAGATGTCGGCAGGCCGCGAATAGGCGAACGCATCTGCCCAGCCCATCCGCCGCGCGACCTCGTTGACGATCCACCAGTCGGGCCGTGCCTCACCCGGAAGCGTGAAGAGCGCGCGCTGCCGGCTGATCCGGCGTTCGGAATTGGTGACGGTCCCGTCCTTCTCGCCCCAGGCGGCGGCGGGCAGGCGCACATGCGCGAAGGGGCTCGTGTCGGTGTCGGAGATCACGTCGGAGACGACAACAAAGGGACAGCGGGCAAGCGCATCACGCACCGCGCCCGCATCGGGCATCGACACCGCCGGATTGGTCGCCATGATCCACAGCGCCTTGATCCGCCCCTCCCCTACGGCGCGGAACAGGTCCACCGCCTTGAGGCCCGGTTTGGCGGCGATGGTCGGGGCACCCCAAAAGCGCTGGACGTTCGCCCGGTTCTCCGGCGCGAAGTCCATGTGTGCGGCCAGGCTCGACGCCAGCCCGCCGACCTCGCGCCCGCCCATCGCATTGGGCTGACCCGTGATTGAGAAGGGCGCAGCGCCGGGCTTGCCGATGCGGCCGGTGGCGAGATGGAGGTTGAGGATCGCGTTGACCTGATCGGTGCCGCGCAGCGACTGGTTGATGCCCTGGCTGAACAACGTGACGGTACGCGGATGACATGCGAACAGTTCATAGAAGCGTCTGAGATCGGCGGCGGGCACATCGCATGCGCGCGCCACCGACCACAGGTCGCTTCCCTCGCTTACCGTGTCCCAGAAGCGATCGGGCACGGCCACGCTCCGCTCCAGATAGGCACCGTCGAGCAGCCCCTCAGCACGGCAATGGGTGAGCAGGCCGTTCATCAACGCCACGTCGCTGCCAGGCCGAATGGCAAGGTGAAGGTCGGCACCCTCGGCGGTTTCGGTCCGGCGCGGGTCGATCACCACCAGCTTGGCGCCCGCATCGCAGCGTGCCCGGACGCGCTGATAGACAATCGGATGACACCAGGCGGCGTTCGAGCCTACCAGCACGATTAGGTCGGCGACGTCGAGATCGTCATAGCTTGCCGGGACGATGTCCTCGCCAAACGCGCGCAGGTGCCCGGCGACCGCACTCGACATGCACAGCCGCGAATTGGTGTCGATGTTGGCCGAACCGATAAAGCCCTTCATCAGCTTGTTGGCGACGTAATAGTCCTCGGTGAGCAGCTGGCCCGAGACATAAAAGGCGACGCTGTCCGGACCATGTTCGGCGATGGCCTGGCAAAAGCGTCGGGCGACCAGGTCCAGCGCCTTGTCCCAGCCGACCCGGCGCCTGCCGATCATCGGGTGGAGGAGGCGACCTTCGAGCCCCACCGTCTCGCCCAGATGCGTACCCTTGGAGCAAAGCTTGCCGCGATTGGCCGGATGATCCGGGTCGCCCTTGATGTCCACCGAACGCTCGCCGGTGCGCTTCGCCACGATCCCGCAGCCAACGCCACAATAGGCGCAGGTGGTGCGGATCTCCGCCATCAGGCCGCAGCCTTCAACGCGCCGGCGCGGCAGATCAGCACCCGTCCGGCATCCACCTTGACGGGGATCGCTGGCGTGCACCCCTTGTCGCTGCCCTGCGCCTCACCGGTCGCGAGCGCGATGTTCCAATTGTGCAGGGGACAGGCGACACTGTGGCCGTGGACGATACCCTGGGCGAGCGGCCCACCCTTATGGGGACAGCGATTGACCAACGCGAACACGCGGTTGTCGCCGGTGCGGAACACGGCGATCTCCTCTCCACCCTCGACCGGCACGGTGCGCGCGCCCCGCAGCGGGATCTCGTCGAGCCAGCCGATGTCGAGCCAGTCGCCAATCATGCGATTTCCTCCTCGCGAACGGGGGTGAACGCCGCCATGTGCGCATGCTGCTCGTGCTCCCGTCCGGCGACGCGCTCTGCCCAGGGGTCCTCCTGGCTGAAGCGCTGCGAATGCAGAAAGCGCGCAGTCAACGCTTCGCGGCCCTGCGTATCCTCGACGATGCGCGCCTTGAGATAGTTGAGCCCGACCCGTTCTAGCCACGGCGCGGTGCGCTCAAGATAGCGTGCCTCTTCGCGGTAGAGCTGGATAAAGGCGGCGCAATATCCCATTGCCTCCGCCTCGGTCGCGACCTTGCACAGCAGGTCAGTGGCGCGGACCTTGATCCCGCCATTGCCGCCGACATGCAGCTCATAGCCGCTATCGACGCAGACCACTCCGAAATCCTTGATCGTCGCTTCGGCGCAATTGCGCGGACATCCCGACACGGCGATCTTGAACTTGTGCGGCATCCACGAGCCCCAGCTCATGCGCTCGAGCTTAACGCCGAGCCCGGTCGAGTCTTGCGTGCCGAAGCGGCACCACTCAGAGCCGACACAGGTTTTCACCGTGCGCAGCGACTTGCCATAGGCATGGCCAGAGACCATGCCCGCAGCATTGAGATCGGCCCAGACGGCTGGCAGATCCTCCTTCTTGATTCCGAAAATGTCGAGCCGCTGGCCGCCGGTGACCTTCACCATCGGTGCGTCATATTTCTCGACCACATCGGCGATCGCGCGCAGCTCGCGTGGGTTGGTCAGCCCGCCCCACATGCGCGGCACCACCGAGTAGGTGCCGTCCTTCTGAATGTTGGCGTGCATCCGCTCATTGACGAAGCGGCTCTGCTGGTCATCCTTGTAGTCGCCAGGCAGGGCGCAGAGCAGGTAATAGTTGAGCGCCGGGCGGCACGAGGAACACCCGTCTGGCGTGCTCCAATGCAGCTTCTGCATCACTTCTGGGATCGACTGCATGCCCTGGTCGACGATCTCGCGGCGGACATCGTCATGGCCGAAGCTGGTGCACTTGCACATCGTCTTGGCGCCGGCCTGCACCTCGTCGCCGAGCGTCAGCGCGAGCAAATTCTCGACGATTCCCGTGCACGACCCGCAACTTGCCGAGGCCTTGCAGCCGGCGCGGACGGCGTCCAGGCTGGCGGCGCCGCCGGCGATGCATGCCACCACCTGCCCCTTGCTGACGCCGTTGCAGCCGCAGATCTCGGCATCGTCCGAGAGCGCCGCAACGGCTGCCTTAGGGTCCGTTTGCCCCCCTCCATGGGCGTGGGCTTGACCGAAAATCAGGAGGTCGCGCATCTCGGAAACGTCTTCTTGCTTCTTGAGCAGGTCGAAATACCAGGCGCCGTCGGCGGTATCGCCATAGAGCACCGCGCCCACGACGCGGTCGTTCTTCACCACCACACGCTTGTAGACGCCGCGGCTGGCGTCGCGCAGCACGATGTCTTCGGCACCGTCTCCGCCCGAAAAGTCGCCCGCCGAAAAGACATCGATGCCCGACACCTTGAGCTTGGTCGAGGTCACCGATCCCCGATAGCCGCTGGGCTGCTCAACCAGCCCGTCGGCAAGCGCCCGGCACATCTCCCAAAGCGGCGCGACCAGGCCGTAGACCTGGCCCGCATGCTCGACGCATTCGCCCACCGCCAGCACATCGGGGTCGCTGGTGACCATGTGATCGTCGACCTTGATGCCGCGCCCGATATCGAGGCCAGCGTCCCGCGCCAACGCGGTGCACGGGCGGATGCCCACCGCCATCACCACCAGGCTCGCCGGGATCACGCGCCCGTCCTTCAGCCGCACGCCCTCCACGGCATCCGTGCCGAGGATCTCGGCAGTGTCGGCGCCGGTCAGGATAGTCTGCCCGCGCGCCTCCAGCGCAGATTTGAGCAGCCAGGCTGCCGCTTCGTCGAGCTGCCGTTCCATCAGCGTCGGCATCAGGTGCAGCACCGTGACCTTCATGCCGCGCAGGCTGAGGCCATGTGCCGCCTCCAGCCCGAGCAGTCCGCCACCGATCACCACGGCGTCGCCGCCCTTGTCGGCCGCGGCAAGCATCGCATCGACGTCGTTCATTTCGCGGAAGCCGACCACGCCCGGCAGGTCCTTGCCGGGCACCGGGATGATGAACGGATCGGAGCCGGTGGCGATCAGCAGCTTGTCATAGCCAAGCGTGCGTCCGCTGCGCGACGTGACGGTCTTTGCCACGCGGTCGATCTGCGCGATCGGGTCCCCGGCGATCAGCTCGATACCGTGGTCGCGGTACCAGCCATGGCCGTTGATCACGATCTCATCGAAGGTCTTCTCGCCCGCAAGAACCGGCGAGAGCATGATGCGGTTGTAATTCACATGCGGTTCGGCACCGAAGATCGTCACGCGGTACCGGTGGGGATCGCGAGCGAGCAGTTCCTCGACGGCGCGGCAGCCGGCCATGCCGTTGCCGATCACCACCAGGTGCGGGCGTTGAATGTGGTGCGTCATGGGCGGAGCCTCACGGCTGGAGAGAAGAATGGCGCGCGCATCAGATCCGCACGCCCGCGGTGGCGGCCCAACGAACCCGCCAGCGGCCCTTGACGAAGGTCAGCCCGGCGAGCGCGGCGAGTGCGAGTAGCGCGAAGATCAGGAAGCCTGGGCCGAAGCCACCGGTCACTTGCCGGGCGAAGCCGAGCGAGGAAGCGAGGTAGAAGCCCCCGACACCTCCGGCCATGCCGACCAGCCCGGTGAGGATGCCGATCTCCTTGCCGAAACGTTGCGGCACAAGCTGGAACACGGCGCCATTGCCGGTGCCCAGCGCAAGCATGGCGATCACAAACAGGGTGAGTGCGACGGGGAGGCTGGCTGGCGACATGCTGACGCCCAGCAGGGCCAGGGCCGCGACGACATACACCGTCGTCAATGTCGAGACGCCGCCGATCCGGTCGGCAAGGGCGCCGCCTATGGGACGCACCAGCGATCCGGCGAACACGCAGGCCGCAGTGCAATAGCCGGCGGTGACTGTGCTCAGGGCGAACTGGTCGCTGAAATAGATGGTCAGCGACGAGGCGAGCCCCGAAAACCCGCCAAAGGTGACGCCGTAGAAGAGCATGAACCACCAGGCATCGGCAGTGCGCAGCGGCTCGAGATAGGCAGCGAGCGGCTGCGGCGCTGGCTGGTTCGGCGCGTCCTTGGCCATGACGACGAACGCGACCAGCACGATAGAAAGCGGGATGCAGACCAGCCCGAGCACCGCGTTCCAGCCTAAGGCCTGCGCCAGCGCCGGCGCGAACAGCGCGGCGAGCACGGTGCCGGAATTGCCCATGCCAGCAATGCCCATAGCCTTGCCCTGATGCTCAGGCGGGTACCAGCGGCTAGCGAGCGGCAGCGCCACCGCGAAGCTGGCGCCGGCGAAACCGAGCAGCGTGCCGAGCGCGAGGATTCCCCCAAAGCTGCGGACGCCGAGCGACCAGGCGACGAGCAGTCCACCGATCACGATCAATTGGCTGATCACGCCAGTCCGCTTGGGGCCGATCCAGTCAGCGAGGAGTCCGACAACCAGCCGCAGCATCGCGCCGGCAAGCGTCGGCGTGGCGACCATCAATCCTTTTTGCGCAGGGCTGAGCGCCAGGTCGGCGGCAATATCCGGGGCGAGCGGCCCCAGCAGGACCCAGACCATGAAGGCCAGGTCGAAATACAGGAAGGCGGCGATCAGCGTCGGCGTGTGCCCGCTGCTCCAGAAGTCCGACTTCTTGCGCTTCGGAGAAAATTCGATGTCGGCACCGCCTCCGATCCAGTCGAAGCCCTGATGCAACAGTTCCGGGATCTTCATCCGCACTGCTCCTTTGTGCCGCAGGCACGAAAAAAGCCGCCTCCGACCTCCCGCCTCAAGCGGTGATCGGACAGCGGCTTTGCTGTCTTGCAATGAACAACTGCACCTACGCTGGCGCAGTCATCCGATGTTGACACCCGTTCGTCCGGGCGTCTTGGGGAAGCTGACGCGTTTGGCGGCACTTCGCAAGTGCAAAAATTCTAAGATGCTCGCAATGCTTCCAGATAGCCGGCCAGGTTCTGCGGATCGAAGGCAAGGCCGTCGAAGAACCGGTCCGGCGCTAGGGTGAGGCTGCCCTCGTGCGACGCGGCCGGCGTGGGCTGCTTCAAGGACCCTTCTACTTTCATGCTCGCGCCCGGCATCGCGACTCCGCGCCCGGCCAGTGCGCGGCGATACAGGTCCGACCGGAACACCCCCGCGGCAGCGCGTTCAGCCTCTACGGAAGGCTCTACCATGTTCCAGCGAACGAACTGCGAGTAGATCCAGAGCGCCTGGCTCCGCCACGGAAAATTGGCAGCACCCCGATGAAACACCAGGAAGTCGGACTGGCGCACCGGCTCCCCATCCTGCCGCAGGGGCATGCAGCCACTAAGGGCCTGGGCGATCAGTCCCGGTGGCTGGTCGACATATTCCGGCCTGGCGAGCAGCGCCGCCAAGTCATCGTGATTCGCGGGATCGTCACACCATGCAGCGGCGCGATCGAGCGCACGAAGCAGCCTGTCTAGCTGATCGCCATTGGCCTCCGCCCAGTCCGCCCGCGTCGCTAGCACCTTCTCCACGCCGCGCTGCCAGATGTTGACGCCGGTGGCAGCGATCTCCCCGATGCCCTGGGCCACTGAAACGCTGCTCCAGGGCTCCCCCGCGATGAACCCGTCGACCTCGCCCAGCCGCAGCGCCTGCGTCATCAGCGAGGGCGGGAGCACTCGCAGCGTGACGTCGCGATCCGGATTGATACCGGCATAGCCCAACCAATAGCGCAGCATCATCGCGTGGCTCGAAAAGCGATGAACGATGCCGATGATCGGCTTGCGGCGATGCAGGCCGATCGCGGCGGCGAAATCGTGCGCGGTGGCGATGGGATCGGCCACGCGGCGGCGCGGGTCCGGATCGAGTGCAGCCGCCAGTTCGGACGAAAGCGTCAGCGCGTTGCCATTGTCGTTCAGCTTGAACGGAGCGGCGATGGCGCAGGGTGTCTGGCTGAGCCCGAGGGTCACGGCGACGGCAAGCGGCGCGAGCAGATGCGCACACTGAACCTGTCCATATACCAGCCGGTCGCGCACCGCCGCCCAGCTGGTGTCGCGGACCAGCCTCAGCGCGATTCCCTCAGCCTCCGCAAAGCCGCGCTCGCTGGCCGCGATCAGCGGTGCGCTATCGGTCAGCGGCAGGAAGGCGATCGCAAGCGGCGTCATCGCCCCTCTCCCAACAGGTCGGCGGCAGTGATCAGGGCCTCGCCAACATCCACGATGCGGCGCCCCTGCTTCATGGCGGTAGTGCGCAGCAGCGCGTAGGCGCCGGGCTCGTCCAGTCCGCGGCTGTTCATCAGGATCGCCTTGGCCCGATCGACCGTCTTGCGGTCGGCCAGTTCGTTGCGCGCCGCGTCGAGTTCAGCCTGGAGCTTGGAAAAGGCGTTGAAGCGGCGGATCGCGAGTTCGAGCACGGGCTTCACCCGCTCCTTACGCAGGCCATCGACGACATAGGCGGAAATCCCCGCATCGATTGCCGCGCCGATCATCGATTCGTCGGATTGATCGACGAACATCGCAATCGGCCGCGCCAGCGCCCGGCTGACCGCAAGCATTTCTTCGAGCGAATCGCGGTTGGCGTTACCCAGGTTCATCAACACGACGTCGGGCGCCATGCGCTCCAGCCGCGCGACGAACGCGCCTTGTGGCGGCACGACATCAATCTCTTCGAACCCCGCATCGCGAAGCCCTTCCTCAAGGATGGTGGCGCGCAGCCCGCTGTCGTCGATAATGGCGATTCGCAA
>NZ_JACIJF010000010.1 GCF_014199255.1 Sphingomonas xinjiangensis
GCGATAGCGGGCGATCCATGATCGAAGGAAAGCGGATCGGCGGAGGATGGTCGTCACTTCGGGTGGTCGCGCCAAGTCGCCGCCGATCCACCCCGCCTTCCCCGGGAGATTGACCACTCGCGTCGTGATCGGAACAACGACTGTTAGCGCCCAACTTATGTCGTTGCGATTACCAAGCCGTCTTCCCTGAAGCGGTCGCCCGTCGGCTAAACTGTCACCGCCCCCCCGACGTCAGTGATGAAGGGTGCCGATCTCGCTTGAGCCACCAGCTTCTCCAATTCGAGGACATGCGCCTCGAATGCCTTCCTGCCCTGCCTGGTCAGGCTGAGCCAGGTTCGCTGCCGCGTATCAACCACGGCCTTGCTCAACTTCACATATCCGGCTTCGTCGAGCTGGCGAACATGCTTACTCAGCACCGAGTCACTGACCCCCAGCGTGTCGCGAATTGTGCCGAACTCCGCGCTGTCCACCGCGCTCAGCATGGCACATATCTGGAGGCGATTGGGTGCGTGGATTACCGGGTCGAAGCCCCCTGCGGTCATCGCACCGTCTCCGCATCCTTGATGAAGGACCACTCCAACACGAACCCCAGCCCGGTCGCGAATACGCCGCACAAGAGGGCGATCCACAGCATGGCCCCTTCGTGCCCGCCGCTATTCTCCAGCCACACTCCGAACCGAATGCTCGCAACGGCGATGATAACACCACCAAAGCCAAGCAACGTCGATCGCAGGCTACCCCGGTGCGTGCTGGAGATACTTACGCCGGTGCGCCGACGGTGATGCGAGGCAAGTGCCGCAATCAACGCCAGACCAACGAACATCACCCATATAGAGCCCTGCTGCGTGAACGCAGCAGCCATGATCGCTACGGCAAGTCCGACGCTTGCATGATACCACCACGGCGCCCTGACCCGAGCGGCAGCAGCCTGCCGCGTGCGACCGATGATCTTCAGTCCCTCTTCAACACTCAGCTCGTTCGTTTGGTCGATCTTGTTCACTTTCAGTCTCCCTTTCCAATGCGGAAAGAGTAAGTCTATCTTTCCATATCGTCAAGCGTCATATTTCCACTTCGGAAAGTCATGCTAACGAACCTGGAGCCCAGCGCTATCCGCGAGCGGCAGCTGAGCGATGCCAGACACCGAAAAGCTGACCTTCCGCTTTCGCCCAAACCCGGCCGTTCAGGTCGGCTATCCGCACACCCCAAAGCGGTCGTTCGTTCATTTCACGGGTGAGTGCCGCAAATGACCCACTTGCGAGCTCTCGCGCTCTCCATAAACTGCCGGCATGCGTATATCGAAGTTCGCGATATGCCTGTCTGTCGCTGTCTTTTTCGTTTCCGCGTGCGGGAACACAGCAAGCGACAGAGGAGAGGCAGATGGCAGTGTCCTGCACGACGCTCCAAGCCGCTTGATGGGCAAGGCGCAGCTTGGACGAGACGACGCAATCATCTTTCTCTGCGAGGACCGGCAAACGTGTGGCGACGCTCTCTCGTTCGGTGAACTGGCAGAGCGGAGTTGTGCTCTTGAACTCAACAAGGTCGTCACAGACGCTTTACTCAGACGCCACGGCGTAGATGCGGCCTCTTCAACTGGGGAGTTCTGGATTGCAGGCAGGGGTCGGCGTTCAAAGGGGATTGGGGGATTCGGGCACCTCGGCGGGCAGCAATGCCAAGTTCGCTTCGATGGCGTCGACAGCATTGACCCGGGCCCACCCTATATTTGGATGCCGTTGCCGCCGACGAACTGATCGGCGACTGACGCCCATTTGCAGGCATTCAGCACGCTGTTAAGCTCGGACGATGAGCCGCGTTCCAGCCTTCCTGATTGCCGTCGCGGTTGGTGCGCTTCTTGCCGCCATAATCCAACCTCTCACCTCGGCGCCCGCGGAGGTCGGCGCAGGGCTCGCTGGAGCCTTCACAATTGGATTCTACGGTCTATTTCGGCGACAGGAAACGACCATCCGCTGACGACTCACTTTGCGACGATCGATGCTCGGCAGAGGCGCCAGTCTGGTGAAAGCCGCCGGGTCGCTCCTGGCGTGCAAAGCTACGTGTCGGCTGTCGCCCCAGTTGCGGATGTTCATGTTCGCAGCGATGATGCTTGGATGTGGACCAAACTTATACTCGCTTGTTTAGTTGGATGCGCAATCGGCGGCGTCGCTGGCCGGAACGCAAAACCTAGCGGGACTACAGGCGAGTGCCGTATCAATAGCTACGAGCGCCTATCTCTTGATCTCGGCACCCAACCCAAACTGGCACTTGAGCAAGTCCCCGATACCGCAGTTGGAAATGTTCAGCGGTGCTGGGCGCAAAATCCTTACGGTGGGCCAGCGCATAGCCTCTCACTGCTATACGCCCGACGTGGTCCAGCTGGTCAAACGTACGTAGCTTTTGAGCCCCTTGGCATCACGGACGTAGAAATCGTCTTCTTATTAGGTCGGTCGGGCAATGTGAAAGCCGCTTACCAGCGAAGCACCCTGTAAGTTAAACGGCCGACACTGCCGCTCCTGCAATGACTGCTTTTGCTATCAAGCTGGCCGAAAGCAGACTGTCGGGTAACCACCAGTAGCAGACATTCTGGATCTCAGGCCGAGTGGGCAACGAACAGGTCCGCAGGGCGTCGACGGCTTTGCTTTGTCCGCGCCCGATAGAGGTGCCTTCAACGAGAAAGATGTCGTACCAGGGTATGTGAGACTTGGCTCTTCCGGGCTGCAGTGCCGCAACTAGGCCCCTACCCCCTTGTCCGCTGAACGATCCCCTTTCGGACATTCTAATCCACGATGAGCGCAGCCTCAGAGCGACGTCTTCCGACGCGAACAGCCAGTTTCAGTCGTAACGCGACGCCGCACGAACAGCCGCCGAACGTCGGCTTCCGACAAGAGCTGACGTCAACCTGCGGCATCGGAACGACGGGTTTGTCCCAAAGTCTGTCATTAATCGCGCGATTAGCGTGAGCGAGAGACGTGTTCCCGGATGATTGACGGATGTCGAAGTTTGGAAACGGGAAGGGTGCTCTGAATATCCGGATCAGTTATTTCGATTGAAGCATATTCCTGGTTGACGCCCCTCATCCGAAATGCGCCACGAAGGCGCTCGCAAGCTCCGGGAGTTAAGCCACCCGCAAATTGGCATTTTCGTTGTCGGAGATGGTTAGGAACAGCGTCACTCCATAAAAATCACGCTTCCCTCGCCGTCCGAAGGGTTGCGCAGCTTGCAGGTTACCCGGACTCATAGAAGGGGCAAGCGCGGGCTCGGATCGCAAGTGGTCTTGACGAACGACACAGCGACCGGTGGGCTAATGATCTGAGGCGACTCGTCGCTTGCTGCACAACGACAGACACGGCGGTTGCAAGTCTCTCATCCAACTTGGATCACCAGCAGATCGAGCGAGCCTGCGCTTCCACAGCAATCTACCAGAGAAAGGTTACTGCTCCACCAGCGGGCAAGACGTGACCGAAACGCTGACGCGGCGCTACTACCTCTAAGGAGGCAGGGTTGTCACCAGCGTTGAACGCCAGCAAGACGATGCCACCATCTGCGTTCGTGAAGGCGACAGTCAGAAGCTTCGCGTCGCTCGTAGACGAAATCCTGGCGGCCCCCGGACGCACGAACCGGCTCAGATGGCCAAGCGCATAGTATTCCAGCTCACGAGTGATCTCCCCGCTGCTTGGATCGATCGTGACGACGCCGCGGCAATTGCTGCACCCTCCCTTGTGCGGCCCTGAAGAGGGATCGAGCGCCAAGTTCCAAAGAAGCACACCCCTAGCCCAGCCTCGCGTCGAACCGATCATCAAGTTCTTCACAGTGTCGCCGAAGCCGGCCTTCCACCCTGGCCGCCACCCGCCGCCTGAGCACTCGGTGAAGAAGGTCTCCTTGTTCGGAAACTTGTCCTTGACCCGCGTCTGCGCGGCCACGTCGCCGCCGTAGCAGTGCCAAGCAACCCCGGCGATGTACCGCGACGCTTGCGGGTCAGCCAGAACGGCTTCCGGCTGCTCCGGCAGATCCCAGTTGTGATCCCATTCCAATACGCGCGTGCCCAAACCAGCTTGAGCCAGAGCAGGCCCGAGATGCCCCCCGACGAATTTCGCCCGGTCGGCTGGCGGCCAGCGCATGCCTGGATAGTCCTTGGGAGAGAAATCCGGCTCGTTCTGTATCGTGACGTAGGGCATCTTCACGCCTTCCGCCTCGTATGCCTTCAGATACCGAACGAAGTAGCGCGCGTAGGCATCATAGCTGTCGTTGCGCAGCGTGCCGCCTATCATCGAGTCCCCGGTCTTCATCCAGCTAGGCGGGCTCCAGGGACTCGCCATGACGACAAGACCTGGATTGATCCGCAGCGCCTGCTTCACCGTCGGCAGGACCGTCTGCCGATTTGGCTCAATCGAGAAGCGGCGAAGTTGTGGATCACGCATCCCTGCGGGCATATCGTCAAAGCTATAGTGCGTCGGCGAGAAGTCCGACGCCCCAATCGTGAGCCGAGTAAAGTTAAGCCCCAACTTGCCCGACCCGGTGCCGAACAACTCATCCAGCAGCGCAGCGCGCTTTGCGGGCTCCAGCTTCTGGATCAGAATAGCCGAAGCGTCGGTGATCGATGCTCCAAAGCCCACCATGGTCTGAAAGCGCCGGCTCGGGTCCACTTCGATCCGAACGGCGCCAGGCGTCACCGAAGACGATACCGACACAGGAGCGAGCCTCTGTTGCCCGTCCCCGCTCGTCTGCCATGCTTCAACCTTCACCGTCATTGGCGCTGGCACGGCCGACACCATCGTCATAGCCGCACAGGCGAGCAGAACTCGGTTCATGGCTTCACCTGCACGTCTTTCATGGTCGCCGTGCCGCTCAGCGCCTTGTCACCGGCATAGCGGCCGACGGCCACCGGATAGGCACCCGCCGCGACGTGCCAGCGCTTGCCGGCGACATCGTAATCGGCGATCAGCCGCGGATCGACGACCACGCTGACGCGGCGGGTTTCACCCGGCTTCAGCATCACGCGCTCGAACCCCACCAGCCGCACGGTGGCGCCGTCGCGCCGTCCAGCAGTGGCATAGACCTGCGGAACGTCCGCACCGGCGACGCGTCCGGTGTTGGTGACGTCGAAGCTGACCCGCATCGCCTGCCCACCCTCGACCCTCAGCCCGCCATAGCGGAACTGAGTGTAGGACAGGCCGTGCCCGAAGGGGAACAGCGGCTTCTGCCCGGTCCTGAGGAAAGAGCGGTAGCCGACCGCCGCGCCCTCGGCATAGGGGACCACGGGCGCGAGCTCGCGTTCGACCATGCCGTAGGTCCCTCCCGCCTTCTTTGCGGCGTCGGCGGCCTTCATGTCGGCCAAGCCTGGGATCGGGTGGCGCGGCGCCTGGTCCTCGCTGGCGACAAAGGTCATCGGCAGCTTGCCTGAGGGATTGACCACGCCGAACAGGATGTTGGCGATGGCCTCTCCACCCTTCTGCCCGGGATACCAAGCCTGCAGCACCGCTGGCACCTTGCTCAGCCAGGGCATCAGCACGGGACCGCCGGTCTCCAGCACCACTGCGGTGCGCTTGTTGGCACCGGCGACAGCCTCGATCAGCGCGTCCTGATTGTCGGGCAGGGAGAGGGTCTCGATGTCCTGCGCCTCGGTGCGCCATTGCAAGGCAAAGACGATCGCCAGGTCGGCGCCGCGTGCAGCCGCTGCCGCTGCCGCAGGATCGCGACCATCGACATAGGTGACCTGCGCGCCCGGGGCCATCGCGCGGATCGCGGCGAGCGGCGAGGAGGCATGCCAGGTGACGCGTGCGAAGGAGGCCGCTGCCCCCTCGGTGAGCGGAATCTCGACGGGCGCGCCGCCAACCGAGCGGACCTGCGAAGAGCCGCCGCCCGAGAGCACGCCGACATCGGCATGCCCGCCGATCAGCACGATCTTCCTGGCCGTGCGCGCCAGCGGCAAGAGGTTGCCATCGTTCTTGAGCAGCACGCTGCCCTTTTCCGCCACTTCCTGTGCGACGCGCGCATTGGCGGCATAGTCGATCGGCTGCGCGGTAAGCGGCACGGGATGGTCGATCAGCCCGGTGGTGGTCACGCCCCAAAGAATCCGCCGGTTCATGTCGCGCAGGCGCTCGGGAGCCACGCTGCCATTCGCCACGGCGTCAGCCAGCGGCTTGCCGAAATACATCGCCTTGTCGAGCTCGCGGCCCGACTGCTGGTCGAGGCCTGCATTGGCGGCCTTGACGGTGGAGTGCACCGCGCCCCAATCGCTCATCACCCAGCCCTTGTAGCCCCAGTCGCGCTTCAGGACTTGGTTGAGCAGCCAGTCGTTCTCACACGCCCAATGCGTGTTGACCTTGTTGTAGGCGCACATGGCCGAACCTGGACGGCCGCGCTCTACTGCAATCTGAAACGCGAGCAGATCGCTCTCGCGCAAGGACGCCTCATCGATCCTGGCATCCATCGTCGTGCGCAGCGTCTCCTGCGGATTCAGAGCGAAGTGCTTCAGCGTCGAAATGATATGGTTGGCCTGCACCCCGCGGATCGACTCACCCGCCATGATGCCGGAAAGCAGCGGGTCCTCGCCCAGATATTCGAAGGTGCGACCGCCCCAGGGATCGCGCGTAAGGTTAGCGCCGCCCGCGAGCAGCACGTTGAAGGTCTTGGCCCGCGCCTCTCCGCCGATCATCACCCCGCCGCGATAGGCGAGGTCCGGGTCGAAGCTGGCGGCGAGCGCCAGGCTGGCGGGAAGCGCGGTTGCAACGTCGCCCTTGCGCTGCTCGATCTGGTTGGCGACGCCCAGACTGGCGTCGCTTTCGCGCAGCGTCGGAATACCCAGGCGCGGGATGCCGGGCACATAGCCGGCCGAGGAAATCATGTCGGCGGGCTTGTCCTTGCTCATCGGCGGAAAATAGCCGTGGACGTAGCGGAGCTGTTCCTCGCGGGTCATCTGCCGGGCCAAGTCCTCCGCTCGCTTCTCGGCGGCGGTGGTGGCGGTGGCGGTGGCGGCCGAGTCCTGCGGAACCGGCGCCTGCTGCGCGGCAACTGGCGCGCCGGCGGCGAGCGCGATGGCGGAAACGGCGACCGTTGTCGGCCGCGTGCGCGTGAAAACCTTCATGTCCTCTCCCCAAACTTCGGCGCTCTTATTGGAAGCGCTTCCAACCGTTCCGTAATCTCTGTCCCGGCTGCCAATGTCAACGACGTGCGGGTGAAGCCACCGACGCCCGTTCGACTATGGTGAAAGGCAGGAGTTCACACGACTGCGGCGCTACACCGCCACTGCCGCCAGCGCCCGCTATGATTTGCATGGCCCGTGCGCTCATCTCCTGGATGGGCTGATGCACAGTGGTAAGCGGCGGCCATACAAGGGCGGAGACGGGCGTGTCGTCGAAGCTCGCGATCGATAAGTCGCGGGGAACGTCCAAGCCGTCGCGGTGCGCGGCGAACAGCGCGCCCACAGCTGTGTCGTCGTTGGCGCAGATGATCGCAGTCGGCCTTGGATCGGTAGCGATCAGCTCGGGCAGGAGGTCGGTTCCGGACTTAAAGGTGAAATTGCCACGACGGGAGACGATCGCATTCTCGTCGAGCCCTTCCTCCTTGAAGGCTCTCATCGCTCCCAAAAAGCGCCGCTCCGCAGACAGGTGCTCAGCCAATCCCTGAATGAACCCGACGCGACGGTGACCGAGATCCAGAAGGTGGCGCGCAAGTGCGAACCCCGCGGCCTCGTCGTCCATGCCAACTCCTGGAGCGCCGGGATCCTCCGAGCTGCCGGGTGAAATGCGAACGAGCGCGGTTCCGGCTTCTGTCAGCAACCGCACTAGGTTGGACCAGTCAGAGAATGGCGGGGTGAGGATCACGCCGCGGCATCGGCTTTCCTCCACGAGGTGGAGGATTCTGGTTTCTACGTCAGCGCCTGACTGAACGACGGAATGCGTCACCAGCTCGAACCCAGTCTGCGCGCACACACGCAGCGCTCCGGTCTCAAGCGCCGCCTGATAGTAGGAGTTCGGCTCGCTTTCGGTATCCGACGAGAATATCAGCAGCACCGTGCGATTGGCGCCACCGGCAAGAAAGCGGGCCTGAAGATTGACTTGGTAGCCGAGCGTCTCGACCGCTTCGAGGACGCGCGACCGCATCTTATCGCTCACGTTGGGACCGTCGTTCAGCACACGGGAAACGGTAGCCCGCCCAACTCCGGACAGACGCGCGACGTCGTCAATAGTGGGACGCTTGCCCGTCGAGGTTCCTTCCAGTGTCTGTCCGGCCATTCCCCTCGTGTGTCGCCTGGAAGGGCGTGACGCAAGCGTGACCACCTTCAGGATGCCGTCAGAAAACTTGCGATGGTCAGCCGGCCCGTGGCGACGTCGTTCGGCAATGGGAGCGCATTGCGTATCGCGGCACAATGAAGGAGGCTGCTGCGATACAGCACCGCCCTATTGAATGCAGGCGGGACTTCTCCGATCATCTCGAACAGCGGCGTGTCGCCTTCTATGTAGCCAGGTGCCGGCTCGCCGTGAATGCGCAGGTCCGTTGCCAGAGCATCCAGGTAGGTGCGGTGCCGATCAGGCCCGATCGTCTCCCAGCCAGTTGAGCGATGGCGGAAGAAGCGCGTGCCACCCCAGTTGGCATGGCTCAGGTAGTGGACCACCGCCAGCTTGCCCAGCGCGACATCGTCGATGTGCGGCATGCGCTGAGGCAGGGAAAGCGTCTCGGGGGCCGAGGTGGCGATCGAGAATAGCGCCCGATCGAATGCAAGCCGTTCCTGGAAGCCGAACACGTGGCGCGCTGCGCCCGCCACCAGCGGAGCCACCGCCGCGCAATAAGCCTCGCCCACCGGCGCCCGGACTCCTGGATAGAAGGTGCCTAGCTGAGTCAGCGCCGCATCTGTGGCTTGCGCAACCAGCTGGTCCGGATCGGGCGCGAAGTTGTCGATCACCACCACCGGCTCGCCTTCCCGCCCGACCCGCTTCACCGAGACCTGCGGATCGCTCACGAGGCCGCACTCGGCTTGACTTGGCGCCACGCAAACCCGAGCGTTTCTCGATGCAGCCGCTGTCCGAACATGCCGATGTCGATGCGATCGCATTTGCCGAGATCCGCGCCGCCGCGCGTCCGGTGGTGCTGCGCAGACTTGTCGCGGAGTGGCCCGCCGTCGCCGCGGGGCGGCGGGGTGAGCTTGCCGGCTATCTCGCGCCCCTCGCCAGCGCAGAGCCCGTGCCAATGCTGCGCGCACACCCCGAGCAGGATGGCCTGCTTCACTATGCCGACGATCTCCAACAGCCCAACTTCACGCGGACGCCTGTAACGCTTGCCGGTTTCCTGGCGGTGCTCGGGGCTGAGGCCGCCAAGCCCCAGCCCGACACACTGGCGGTCCAAGGGCTTGCCGCAGCCTCCGTCCTGCCGGGCTTCAGCGACAGTCACGCTATGCCGCTGCTTCCGGACGACGTGACCCCGCGCGTGTGGATCGGCAGCGCGGCCAAGGTGGCCACGCACAACGACCCGCTGGAGAACATCGCCTGCGTTGTCGCAGGCCGTCGCCGCTTCACGCTGTTCCCACCCGAACAGGTCGCCAACCTCTACATGGGTCCGTTCCACGTGACGCCTGCGGGCACGCCTGTCAGCATGGTGCATGTCACCCAACCGGACCTGGACCGCTTCCCGCGCTTTGCCCAGGCGCTGAATGCTGCCGAGACCGCAGAGCTGGAGCCCGGCGACGCGATCTACATACCTTATGGCTGGTATCACCATGTCGAGGCGCTCTCTTCGATCAACATGCTGGTGAACTACTGGTGGAACCCGGCCCGTCCCGATCTCGGCTCCCCGTGGGACGCGCTGCTGCACGGGATGATGAGCCTTCGCCAATTGCCACCCGAGCAGCGCCGCGCCTGGCGCGCGATGTTCGACCATTACGTCTTCCTCACCGATGGCGACCCCGCCGGGCATCTCCCGCCCGAGGTGCGCGGCGTACTGGCCGCCAGCGCTCCCTCCGAGCTGATGCAGATGCGCCGCGGGCTCATCGAAGCGCTGCAGCGAGCTATGCCGCGGCGCTAGCGAGCGGCGGCGCCTGACATGTCCGTGCCACAAAGGCCTCATGGGTGGGCATCAGCGAAACGCATTTCGCGATCACGCCCTCGATGTTGGACAGGTAGCGCTCGATCTCGGCCATTGGGGTGACGTCCACCAGCGGATCGGGAGCACGCGGGATCACGCCCTGACCGATCAGGACCTGGATCCAGCTCTCTTCAGCGAACAACTCGTCGTCTTCGCGGAAGATGCGGCCGTTGGCCGCGAACAGCGCCATCTTGCGTGCCAGCGTCTCGGGCACATCCATCGTCCGCACGTGGCGCCAGAACGGCGTGTCGTCGCGCTGCGTGGCCTTGTAGTGGAGGATGATGAAGTCGCGGATGCGCTCATATTCGAAGACGGTCTGACGATTGAATTCGGCAATGTTTGCCTGATCGAATCCGGCATCGGGTAGCAGGCGCACCAGACGCAGGATCGCCGACTGGATGAGGTGGAGCCCGGTTGATTCCAGCGGCTCCAGGAAGCCGCTGGCGAGGCCGACCGCGACGCAGTTCTTCACCCAGCCCGCATGCCGGCGCCCCGGCTTGAAGCGCAGACGGCGCGGCTCGCCAGTTGGTGCCGCATCGAGGTGATCGAACAGGATCTGCTGAGCCACAGCATCTTCCATGTAGCGGCTGGCATAGACATGACCGTTGCCGGTGCGATGCTGAAGCGGAATGCGCCATTGCCAGCCCGCCGGACGGGCGGTGGAGCGAGTATAGGGAGTGAAGTCGGTCGAGCGCTCGCTGGGCACCGCGATCGCGCGATCGCATGGCAGCCAGTGACTCCAATCCTCGTAGCCGACGCCAAGCGCCTCGCCGATAAGGAGACCGCGGAAGCCCGAGCAGTCGATGAACAGGTCCGCCGCCAATTCGTCGCCATCGGCGAGGGTCACCGAACGAATGAAGCCATTATTCCCTTCGAGCGAGACATCGACGATCCGCCCCTCGCGCCGCTCGACACCCCTCGCGCGTGCGTAGTCAGCAAGAAAGGCAGCATACAGACCCGCATCGAAGTGGAAGGCGTAGGCGATCTGCCCAACCGGACTGTCCGGCATGTCGACACGCGGTCGCATGAAGCGGTTGGCGAGCGCCGCCCAGGTGTTGATCGAGTAGCGGTCCAGCTCGCCGGCTCTGCCCAGCGCGTGCAGCTTCACCCAGTACTGATGGCAGCGGAGCCATTCGAGATCCTGGCCGATGACACCGAAGCCGTGGACGTAGCTGCTGCCGAAACGTGACCAGTCGTTGAACTGGATGCCCAGCTTGAAGCTGCCCTGCGTGCGCCGAACGAAATCATCCTCGTCCAGCCCCAGCAGCTCGTTGAACTTCTTGATGGCGGGAATGGTGGCCTCACCGACCCCGACGGTCCCGATCTCGTCGGATTCCACCAGGACGATCTCGTATAGCCCCTTGAACAGCCTAGCGAACAACGCCGCGGTCATCCACCCGGCCGATCCGCCGCCCGCGATCAGAATGCGCCGCAGCTGCCTCATCGAGCCGACCTTATTCTTCCGGGAAGAAAAAGCGAGGGAGGATGCGAACACCCTCCCTCAAGGGAGGGTGACCTTAGAACCGGTAGTTCAGCCCGAGCAGGAACTGGCGCCCATATTCCTCATAGGTCTCCAGCAGTGCGCCACCGTCCTCCGTCTGCGTGCCGCCTCCATCCAGGCCTAGGCGTGTTCGGTAAGGCGAGTTCGTCAGATTGTTCACCTGGAACAGGATGCCCAGTCCCTCAAGAGCGCCACCCTGGAAGGTGTAGCCAACCTGAGCGTCGACCTGCTTGTCAGCCAGGATCTCGGTGAAGCCGCGCGTCGCGAACAGCTGCACAACCTCACCCTTGAACCCCGAGCGGTAGCGCTGGCTGACGCGAGCCTGGAAGCCAGCGCGCTCATAATAGGCCGTTAGGTTGTAGACGGTGCCCGACAGCCCGGGGATGCGGACCGCCTGAGTGGGATCGGGATTGGAGGTGGGGTTCAGGTTGGACTCGGTGAGCGACAAGCTGCCCTGCAGGCCAAGACCATCGAGCGCACGCACTAGGGTGCCGAAGTTGAATGCGCCACTGAACTCGACGCCCTTGACCGTGCCGCCCTTGCCATTGGCCGGCAGCGTGATCTGGCCGATGTTACTGATGATCACGCCCGGCGGGATCGAGGACGCAGTCGTCGGAAGCGGAATCCCGCTGAAGTCGAACGTGCCTGACTGCTGGTAGATGTAGCTCTTGATGTCCTTGTAGAAGCCGGCGATCGAGAAGTAGGTCGTCGGGTTGACGTACCATTCGTATGCCGCGTCCAGCGCATTGGCGCGCCAGGGCTTGAGCTTCGCGTTGCCTCCGGATGCCGACCACGGGTTCACGGTCGTCCCCGGCGTGCACGTCTGGCCGCTGCATACCAGCGAGTTAAAGCCGGGCGAGACATTGGCGCGCATGTCGTCCATCCGCGGACGTGCCATCGTCTTCGAAGCCGAAAAGCGCAGGCGATGGCCGCTACCAAGATCGTAGATAAGGTTAAGGCTCGGCAAAACGTCGGTATATTCAGCACCATCGCGAATCCGCTGGGGGATGATGGGCTGCCCGGGCTCCAGCCCGTTGATCACCACACCTTGCGACTTCTGGCTCTGGTTCACCACCTGCACGCCGATGTTGCCGCGCAGCGAGCCCCAGTCGATGTCCGCCTTGGCGTGCCAGGTGATCACGTCCTCTTCGATCGACCAGTTCTTGTCGTAGTAGTTCGCGTCGCGGATAGGCGTGATGTCGTAATACCGATCGAGCAGGTCGGCCGGATTGAACGACAGAACCCGACCGAAGCCCGCGAAGCTGAGGTCCGTCGGCGAGATCAGAAAGCCTTGATCGACCAGCACCTGCTGCCGCCCGTTCTTCAGGAACAGGTCGTTGTCATCGACGGTCTTGTTCTTCTCGCGCCGGGTCCAGTTCACGCCGGTCTCGAGCTTGCTGAAGAAGCCCTCGACCTCATGGTCCAGACGCATGTCGAGCGAGTAGACCTTCTCCTCGACCTCGGGGTAGCGGATGGCCCCATCGTGGCCCCAGCCGCCCCACGGAGCGCGATCCCCCAGCGAAACCTGCGCCGCATCGGCATAGTTCAACCCCTCGCTGTAGCTAGGGAAGCCGTCCAGCGACGCCTCGAAGCCGATCGTATCGAACGTGCGTCCGACTGTTGGGGTGGCCGGAGTCACGCCGCCGACGCCCGTGCCGTAGCCGGCATAGGTCTCCATGATTTGCTCGTGCCGCTTGTTGCGCGAGTAGGACAGATCCACGGTGAACCGCGTGCGATCGTCCATCTGGAACTCGTTGTTGAGTCCTGCAGAGAACAGCTCGTCGCGGCGCTGGTTGTTGTCGTTACGGATGATCGGCACCGCGTTCACTTGATTGCCCGAGAGCAGGACCGGCGTGCCGCCAACCTCCTGGGCACCGCCGCCGTTGAAGGTGAGCCCGTCGGCGAATGGATTGGAGAACCACTGCGCACCGCGCGTCACTTCGTTCTGCTTGAACTTCGAATAGTAGAGGTCGAGCGTGCTGTGCACGAAGTCGCTCGGCTGCCACTCCAGAATGCCGATGAAGGCGTCGCGCTGGTTCGAGCGCGAGGTGACGAAGATCTCCTGTCCATTGACCGCCAGCGCGCCATCGGCGCTGTCCGGCTGGATCACGTTGATGGGGACTCCATCGACCGTCTGATCGCCGAACGCCTCATAGCCATAGGCCTTGTAGTGGCGGTTGCCCGATGGCGAGTCGAGGCGCGCATAGCCAAGGGCGATGCCCAGCGTCCCGTTGAAGAACTGGTCGATGTAGCTGGCGCTGAACCGATAGCCCGTGTTGCGGACGTCATCGTTGAGCTTTTCGCCTTCCGTCTTCTCGCCGCGAATGTTGAGCGCGATAGCGCGCTTACCAAAGGTAAGCGGACGCACCGTGCGCAAGTCGGCGGTGCCAGACAGACCCATGCCCGAGATCTGCGCGTCGGGTGTCTTGTAGACCACCACGCTCGAGAGCAGCTCGGAAGGATACTGGTCAAATTCCACCGCGCGGTTGTCGCCTGAACTGGCCTGCTGGCGACCGTTGAGCAACGTGGTGGTGAAGTCGGGCGCAAGGCCGCGGATCGAGATCACCTGGGCGCGCCCGGCGACACGCTGCGCCGCGAGACCGGGCAGGCGGGCGATCGACTCCGCGATCGAGACGTCGGGCAGCTTGCCGATGTCCTCCGCCGAGATCGCCTCAACGATCGAAGTCTCGTTGCGCTTCAGACTGATGGAGTCGGCGATGCCGCGACGGATGCCGGTCACGACCACCTCTTCGCCTGGCTCGCCGGGGCCCGCCTCGCGCTGGTCGACGCTGGTCTGCGATGTCTCGCCTCCAAGTTCGCTGTCGGCACTTCCGGGCACCGGAGCGGCGGCTTCCTGCGCGAGCGCGAAACTCGGGCACACCATCGCGGTCGAGCCCAAATAAAGTGAAAGCAGCGCTATACGACGCCCAGGCACATTGCAGGCCATCTGTCCTCCCCTTGCCCGGTTTCACCGGACGATCTTGGTTGTTGGCTTCGACCCGTCGTTCGCGAGGATTGGAAGCGCTTCCAATTCCTAACCAGAAACATTTGGACACGCAACGGCTTTCAGCGCCGGGTGCGCGTCAGCAGGAAATCCGATGCGAAAAGCAGGACGATCCCGTAGCACGACGCCGGCAGGAGAAGCGACGCGGCCAAGCCCCATTGATCGGCCGCCAAGCCGGTGATCGGAGGTATGATGGCGCCACCCACCACTGCCATGCAGAGCAGAGTTGCTCCTGGTGTGGCCTGTTCAGGCGCTGTGGGGAGCGCAAGCACGTAGATCGTCGGGTACATGACTGAGTTGAACAGCCCCACTCCTATCAGAGCGGCGCCGGAGATCGGGCCGTGCGCGAAAACGGCAGCAATCACGAGCAGCCCTGCCGCACCCGCGGCCCATCGCAGCAGCCGCGCCGGCGCGATGCGGCCCATCAGCCAGGCCCCGGCGAACCGCCCGATCATTGCTCCTCCCCAATACAGCGACACCAATCGAGCCGCGCCCATCGGGGCGAGCGCCATCGTGCTCGGCTGCATCAGGAAGTCGGTGAGAAGGGCGCCGATCGCCACTTCGGCTCCGACATAGGCGAATATAGCCGCAGCTCCAGCAACAAGCCGCCTGTCCCTGAGGGCCCCGACCCACCCCCTCTTCGAAGTGCGCGTGGAACCGACAGGAATGCCGCGGAGCAGGTTTCGGCTCGCCGCAAAGGCCAGCGCCAAAACGGTCAACGTGATCGCCGCGCATCCGAACGGAAGCGCGTAAGGAGGAATGCCCTGTGCGCGCGCGGGAAGCGCGACGATCGTGGCCGCACCGACCAGAGGCGCGACCACCGTCCCCAGCGAGTTGAAGCCCTGAAGGATGTTGAGCCGGACCGCGGCCCGTCCCGAGTCCCCAATCAGCGTCACCACGTTGTTGCTTGCGATCTGAAGAAAGCTGGCGCCGGCGGAAACCGCCAGAAGCGGCATCAGAACGAAAGCGAAGCTCTGCGAAGCAAGACCAGCTATGAGAAGGCCGCAGCCTGCCGCCATGAGGGTAAGCCCGATGGCATGCGCGCGCATGTAGCCGACGACCGACACAGCCGCCGCAATCGGAATCGCCAGAACGAGATAGCTGGAATGAGATGCCAGCTGGACGGCCATGGCAGACGCATAATCCAAGCCGAGGGTCAGGCGGACACGCGGAACGAGCAAGCTGACGGAGGACGCCACGAACCCGCCAATGAAAAAGACTCCAATGGACAGGCTGAAGACCTTCGCCGCAGCCGAGCCGGCACGACCCTTCAGCATCCCCTTCGCCACAGCACCATCAGCTTCTAAGCCCAGCCATTTTCGCCCCGTCTACCACGCAGCATTCCGCATGGCTCAGGCCACGGCAAGGTATCGCAGACTTGCTGGGGCATCATCAACACAACGCTTCCAAGCCGCCTGGCGCCTACCTCAAGGAGCGGCTTCTAAGCAGTCATGCCACCATCGATCGCGAGCGTGGCTCCCGTTATGTAGGTAGCCTCGGGTCCGACCAGAAAGGCGACCGCCGCGGCAACGTCCTCCGGCTTGCCATATCGTCCCAGAGCAGACTTCGACTTCATGAGCTCCGCGACTGGCCCTTCGGTCGGCGCCATACCCGTATCGATGGGCCCCGGTTGAATGGTGTTCGCGCGGATGTTGCGAGGGCCAAGGTCTCTGGCCCAGCTGCGGGTGTAGGCCGCCACCGCCGCCTTGCTCGCGACGTAATCGGCGATCCCCGCGAAAGGAGTGTGGTGCATAGCGCCGGTCGTGCCAATGGACACTACGCTGCCGCCATTCTCCATAAGCGGCGCTGCCGTGCGCATGACCGTCACGACCGCGCGGACATTGATGTCGAGCTGGCGATCAAGGGCGGCGACGTCCAGCTCCGGATCGTCGATCTGTCCGGTGACGAAGACGCCTGCGGAGTTCACAACGATGTCGAGGCGGCCGAAGGCCGAGTGCGCATCGCGCACCATCTGCTCCACCTCCTGAGTGATCGCCTGATCGGCCTGGATGGAGATTGAACGACGACCGAGTGCCTCCACCTGTGCAACCACCGCCTCCGCGCCCTCCCGAGAGGACGAGTAACTGAACACGACGTCTGCCCCTTCGCGCGCAAGGCGCGTCACGATAGCCGCGCCGATCCCGCGCGACCCTCCAGTGATCAAGGCAACCTTGCCCGCGAGTGGCTGTGACATGATCGTGACTCCTGCATCGTGGTTCCAGCGGATGCATGCCGCTGCTTCAAGACTGAGCTACATCGTCAGGTCGGGCGCGACGATCAGACCCGAGTATGTCCGCCTTAAACGTCCGTATGATCGAATCATCGTGCCCGGCTCGGCGTTGCAGTCCTCCGGCCCGGCGGAGCATCGTCTGAAAGCCGGCTGCGAAAATCACGGACTTGTTATGCCTCCAGCTGGCGTCTCCTCACCTGCTGCCTCCACCACCTTCCCCCGAAAAACCCAATAGGCGAACGCGACCTAGCCGATCACCACGGGCAGAATGCAGACGAGCACCCAGGCAACGATGTGCTGAGTTCTGGGCGCCGAGGCCGTTTCGGAAAGGGTCAGAACGCCGGGAATGGCATAGGGCCAGATGCTCACGCCCAGGCCGATCCCAGCCGCCAAGACCAGCGTGCAGGCGAAGAGGAATGGCCGCCAGTCACGCGCAGCCCATAGGTTACGCCAGGCGCCGACCCATGCTCCCGCGGCTATAGCGGGGAGCGGGAGAAGAAGCAGGGTTCGTCGCGCGTTGCATGGCCGAGGGGCTGGTGGGTGGCGAAGGGTTCGCGGTCGACGCCAGCCTGATCCGCGCCGATGCCAATCGTCAGACCGGCGGTCCGGGCAGCGATGGCATGCCGCCGGACGCCGACAGCCGTGCGGTGCGCGAGTATTTCGCCGTTCTCGACGATGCCGCGTTCGGCGCAGCGACACCGGTGGTGCCCAAGTATCTGGCGCCGGCCGATCCGGCATCGCGCTGGACCAGCGCGCATCGCGGGCCGGCCTTCTACGCCTACTCGACCAAATACCTCATCGACCTCGATCACGCCGTCATCATGGACGTGGAAGCGAGCACCGCCGTGCGTCAGGCCGAGGTGACCGCGTGCAAGCGCATGATCGCGCGGGTGCAGGACCGCTTCGGCGTCTGGCCCGAGCGGCTGGCGGCCGATACCGCCTACGGTTCGGCGGAGATGCTCGCCTGGCTGGTCCACGAGCGTGACATCCAGCCGCACATCCCGGTGTTCGACAAGTCCGCCCGCCGCGACGGCACGTTCGAGCGCGATGCCTTCATCTACGACCATGACGACGACAGCTACGTCTGCCCGGGCGGCAAGCGCCTGCGCCCCAGGAACCGCAACTTCGCAACCGCTCGGGGCGATGTCGGCCAGGACGGCTTCATCCGCTATCGCCCGCCACAGCAGGATTGCGGTGGCTGCGCCTTGCGGGAACGCTGCACGCCCAACATGCCCGCGCGCAAGGTCACCCGCTCGATCCACGAAGGGGCTCGCGACCTTGCCCGCGACATCGCCACCACCGACGCTTACGTCACTTCGCGGCGCCAGCGAAAGAAGGTCGAGATGCTGTTTGCGCACCTCAAACGCATCCTAAAGCTCGACCGATTGCGCCTGCGCGGTCCAAACGGTGCCAGGGACGAGTTCCATATGGCAGCCACCGCCCAGGACCTCCGCAAGATGGCCAAGCTTATCCCGTTGGCGACACAGCCACTACCCGCCTGAGCCGGTCGGCGCTGTACCGCGCAACTCAGCCGCAGCTTGCCTCCGGTCCGCACCCCGACTTCTTCAACACAATCGTCCATTACCGGTCGTCTACCGCTGTTGGAGCGCTGCTCATAACCAGACGTTTGTTCAGACGGGTCGAGCCGTGACGACCTCAGCCAATCTGAATAGAGCTATCCGTTGCATTTAGCAGCGTCGATATAGCCGTAACGACCTGCGCGGATGCGAACGGCTTCTGGAGCAGCAAACTTTTCGGAACGCCTTGAACGGCCCAATCCGCTGCGCTGTCTCCGGTCATGTATATCACAGCCAATTCGGGCTTCTGCTCCCGGCCGCTGCGAGCGACGGCCCATCCGTCTAGCTCGCCTCCCAATCGAATGTCCGTGATAAGCCCAGCAAGGTCCTGTTTGTGCTTCTCCATCAAACCCAAAGCCTCTGGACCATCGAGAGCCGTCAGCACGTCGTAACCACCGTCGATCAGCGCATCCTCAATGATGTGCATGATCATTGGCTCATCTTCGACGAGCAGGAGGAGGATGGAATTAGACACTGTGTTCCTGACAACGGGAAAAGGAAGGCCCTTAATCGCGGGAGACGGCGGCTGCAAGAAATGGAACCACGTAAGGAGTTCCACCACTCTGCCGGCAAGCGGACGCGCCAAGCGGTCACCGCCATTGCCCCACTTTGAGCCATCCGAGCAGCGCCTTGCCGACGTCAATGAGCGGCCGTTCGGAGTGCGCTGACGAATGCTAGTGCAGATGCAGGCCTTACTGCGCGAAGAAGTCGAGCACGAACCGAGTGCCCGGCTGAGCATCCCGCCACTGAGGCTTGCCTCCTAGCTGACGGGCAAAGCTATTGACTGAGAATGGTTCACCCGGAGCGATGCGGCAGAGCCACGAGGGCAGTTGCGAAGGCTGTCGGCGCTCAGGTGAGCACCAGTCAGGTAGTTTCTCGAGCTCGTCAGGCTTCCGCGGCCTGAGCTGATTGAGCGCTCGAAGCTCCCCGGAGGGGCGATAACCACCTGGCAAGGCGAAGAGGGAGGTTAGTTGGCTTCACTGCATGCGACTTGCTAAGCACCGCCGATGAACCTGTACGAACGCACGCATACGATCCGACAACGCCCCTCGATGGCCTATTTGGGCGCCATCCTGCTCACATTGCTTGCGTTCGCCGCCCGCCTCGTAATCGGATCAGCGCTCCCTGGATTCGCGTTCATCACCTTCTTCCCCGCGGTGCTGCTAGCCGCTTACCTTGGTGGGCGTGTCGCGGGAGCGCTGTCCGTTACGCTCTCGATCGGGCTTGCTTGGTACTACTTTGTAGAGCCCGCGCGATCATTCGATCTGGCTTGGCCGAGCGGCCATCTTGCGATCGGGCTCTTCATCTTGAATGCGGGCCTGATCGTCCTCGCGGTGAGCGCGATGAACGACGCCTATTCGCGGCTCTCCGATATCGAGCGAGAGCGTGCCCGCCTCAATCTCGAGTTGGAACGGCGAGTCCAGGAGCGCACCCGGGACCTGACGACTACCAATGATGCCTTGCGAACCGAGATCGCGGCCAGAGAGGAGGCTGAGGCCCGAGCAGCCCAGCTCCAGCGCCTCGACGCGATCGGGCAGCTTACGGGTGGCGTGGCGCACGACTTCAACAACATGCTTGGTATCGTCATCGGCAACCTGGAGCTTGCCCAGAGAAAGCTAGCCCGTGGCGGCGCCGACGTCATCCGGCACATCGACGGCGCTATGGACGGGGCTCGACGCGGTGCCACCCTGACGCAGCGGCTTCTTGCCTTCGCACGCAAACAGCCGCTCGCTCCGGTGGTGACTGATCTGAACCGTAGTGTGACGGAGATGTCGGAGCTTCTTCGTCGCACGCTTGGAGAGCAGGTAGCCGTCGAGTGCGTGCTGTCGGGCGGCCTGTGGCGCACCTGCGTCGATCCAGGTCAGCTCGAGAGCGCGCTGGTCAACCTTGCGGTGAACGCGCGTGACGCGATGCCTGGTGGCGGTAAGCTCACAATCGAGACGATGAATACCCATCTCGACGAGCGTTATTCTGACGATCACCCCGAGGTGGCGCCGGGCCAATATGTCGCAATCGCCGTCAGCGATACAGGAACGGGCATGCCAGCTGATGTAGCGGCGCGCGCCTTCGAGCCATTCTTCACGACTAAGGAAGTGGGCCGCGGCACAGGCCTGGGTCTCAGCCAGATCTATGGCTTTGCCAAACAATCCGGCGGGCACGCGAAGATCTACTCGGAGGCGGGCCACGGCACCACCATCAAGCTCTACTTCCCGCGATACAGCGGGACTGACCAGGAAGTCGCTGCGGGGCTGATGCCAGAACCCGAAGCGGCCTTGCCGCGTAGCAACGGTGACGAGGTGATCCTAGTTGTAGAGGATGAGGCCGGTGTTCGCGCAACCACCGTCGAGACCCTGCGCGAGTTGGGCTACACGGTCCAAGAGGCGAGCGACGGCGCAAGCGCGCTCTTGCTCCTGCAAGAACTGCCCAGTGTCGAGCTGCTCCTCACAGATATGGTGATGCCCGGCATGACCGGTCGTGAGCTCGCCGACGAGGCCGCCGAACGTTCGCCACACATCAGCGTCCTGTACATGACTGGCTACACCCGGAACGGCATTGTGCACGGCGGCAAGCTCGACCCCGGCGTGCAGCTTCTCACAAAGCCGTTTTCCATCGACCAGCTGGCTCGTAAGGTTCGGGCGATCCTAGACGACCGTCGGTAAAGTATGCCTTCTGCGATTCGACTGGACAGTTAGTCACCACTTATACTGGGCGGCTGCGGAGTTGATTGGTGGCCGAAAGACTGGGGCGACGCTACCGCCCACTCATCTTTTCAGAATGCTGGCAAGCACTGCCCCGGCCGTCTCGCCGACGGGGCAGAAGAGCCGCGTCTTGTAAGCGACAATCTCGGGGAAGCAGCCGGGCGACTTGAGCTAGGGTAGCTGGCCTGCCAGCGCGTTGATGATCTGGATCCGCTGATTGCCGTTCACCAGCGCGCCTGGATCGTCATTGAGAAAGGCAGCGTCACATCGACCCCTCGGTCTAAAAGTAAGCGTCCGGTTTGGATTGTGGTTCCCTGAAAGCCGCCCTTCCGCTTCCGCCCACTTCCTGCGGTTCAGAGCACCTGTGCGGCGTTCTAAAAGCAGTCGCTCGTTCAGCTTGGGAAGCGATAGAGGAGCTTCGAAGCAGAGAGCCCGGCGCTCTTCGCAGCGCGTGCGTAGAGGCGATCCGCGTCGTGCTAGATCAGTACTGGGCGTGAGACTCGGGCCGTTGCCGCAAGCAGTTCACGCGTACATCGCGGGGTCACATTCAGCAGCCGCGCAACCGCTTCGGGCTGGGGTACCGGAATGCCGGGGACGTCATCAGGTACGGCAAACCTCACCTCGAGCGTTGCGGGGCTCTTTCTCAGCATCACTTTGCTCCACATGGTGCCTGACGGCCCATCAGCCAGCAGACTTCGGATCTTGATAACGGGCGTGATCGCTGAAAGCGCCGGCGAACGTGACTTATCGGGTGATAGTGACCCCCAACTGCGCCGCCGGCGATGCCGCTTAACCGGAAAGGTCCACAATGCACGAGATTACATTCAGATCACATTAAATGAACTCGCATCAAGTCCGTCCAGGAGAATGGGTCAGGACGCTCTCTGCCTCTCGGGTCGCGAACATCCAAAGTTCGGACGGCGCGTATGTCCCGCCTTCTGCGACAGATACTGCCTGGGCCAGATGGCGTGACCGTCTCGATGACGCCCGAGGGCGCCGTCGAGACCTCCGATCGCCTACCGGGCCCGGGACTGAATACTGAGCGCCAAGGTAGGAAGGAGAAGCGCCAGACGTTGGTGCCGGATGAGAACTCGAAGATAGCCCTGTGCACTCCACCTGTTGGCCGTTGCAGGGCGGAACCATCAGTTGTGGGGAGCTGTTTTTCATGCTCAGCGGGACCTTAGGTCGGCCGTACGATCGCGTCTGTCGGTACCTCGAGGGCGGGTCGAAGAAGGAGATGTTTGTTGGAGGCGTTATCCAGGCCAGAGTTCGAGGAGCCGGAGTGGAATGAAACGCAGCTAAGGCTGGCGATCGAGTCTGCTGGCGTTGCGCTGTGGTCCTGGAGTGTCGAGGACGACTGCCTGCTCATGGACAGGCGCGGCTATGCCCTGTGGGATCTCCCTAATGGCAGGAGCGTGACATTCGCGAAGCTCTCCGAGAACATCCACCCGGCAGATGCCGATCGGGTTCGAGCTGCGTTCGCCGGCACGCGTGCTGTACCAGGAAGCTACGAGATCGACTTCCGGATCAAGCTCGGCGATGAGGTGCGATGGATATCTGCGAGGGGCAAAGGTGCCGAAGAGGGCATGTCCAACGGCACTATGTTTGGCATCTTTCTGGATGTGACGGATCGCAAGCTGGCGCAGGAGGGAAGTGAGCTGCTCGCAGGAGAGATGAGCCATCGCGTGAAGAACCTTTTGGCGATTGCTGGCGGCCTGACCCACCTCTCGTCGCGTTCCGCATCTTCGGCGAAAGAAATGGCCGGTGAACTGACGAAACGATTAAGCGCTCTGGGCCGAGCGCATGACCTTGTGCGCCCTCTACCCGGGGAGCAGGGGACGGCTGCATTGCTCGGCGACCTGCTGGCCGTCCTACTTGCGCCCTACGATGATACCGCCGCCTTCAGCGGCCGCATCCGGGTAGCAGTTCCGCGCATGGGCGTCGGCGAAGCCGCCGCCACGACCTTGGCCATGGTCGTGCATGAACTCGCGACCAACTCTGTCAAGCATGGCGCGTTGTCGTCGGACTCGGGCTCGCTCGATATCTCCAGTCGATGCGACGGAGACGATTTGAAGCTGATTTGGGCAGAAACAGGAGGCCCGGAGATCGGCGACGAGCCGCAGATGAACGGCTTTGGAAGCAAGCTGATCTCCCGTAGTATGGCAAACCAGTTTAGCGGTGATCTACGCTATGAATGGAAGCCCAGCGGACTCGTTGCGACGCTCCGCATGCGCATGGACCAGCTCGCGGCTTGACGACCTCCGGCGGATGCGAGCCGTTCGCAGCGCGCGCGCGCGCAAAACCGCTCTTGTCCAGCCTGCGCCGCGGTAGCCGCAGGCGGTTACTTGAGGAGGGCCGCTCTTTGACTCTCTAGCCTTTGCACGGCAACTCAAAGCCGGGAATGCGCGCGAGCAGCCGAGCCTCTGTCGCGAAAATGCTGACTTTCGAAAGTCACGTATGTCGCCGCTTTTGCGACGCCGGCATGTCAGTGGTTGGCGAAAGCGGCATATCTGCTTTGGAACACCGAGTTGTTGATCCCCGCCACTTGTTCAGCTGTGTCTGTGTGGCCGCGGAGCGCCAGGCGAGGTTTGGAGGCTCGTCGCCTGCCCTTACATTGGTTATCTAATTCCCATACGACTGTCGCTGATGCAGCGGACCCGAGCCGTCCTGACAGGCGCCCACCCTTAAGCTCGTCAAGGTGACGCCAGCTCTCGCAAGAAGAACTCGCCAGAAGCCGGCCAACTGACAGTGCGCTGCGTAACGCTGCTTCGGCCGGTCGGAGCTCGAACGTTCTGGCGCCTGCTGCGTTGGGCGGGCCATGGGTGGCTCAATTATGAACTGGCTACGCGCAAGCTGGGACGCGGTGCGGACAAGCTTGTGGATCATTCCGGCGCTCATGTTCCTTACGGGGGCCGCCCTGGCGGTCGCTGCCCTCGACTTCTCGCTCGGATGGGCCGATGGGCAACGGTGGGCGAAATGGATAAGCAGCGGCAGCGGCGATGACGCCCGCAATCTGATCTCCACGCTGCTCAGCGCCGTGATTGCGATGGCCAGCATCGCCTTTTCCGTCACCGTGGTCGCGCTTTCGCTCGCCGCGAATACCTTTGGATCGCGACTGATCAGAATTTTTCGTTCCGATCGGCGAACGCAGCTGGTGCTGGGCGTCTTCGTGATGACCATTGTCTACCTCCTGCTGGTGCTTCGCACGCTGCGGGGCGAGGCGCCGGCGTCAGAGGTGCCGGAGGTGGCGGTCGCACTCGGGAGCTTGTTCGCACTCCTGTCGGTGCTGGCACTGCTTGCGTTCATCCAAGGGGTGTCCAGCCTTATTGCGGCCGATGAGGTCGTCCGACGCGCTCGGCTTGAGTTCGATCTCGCAGTCGGTGAGCTCCCTCTAGCGCAAGCGATCGAGGCGCCGCGACAGCCTCCACCAGACGATGGCGAGTTGGGTGCGGCAAAGATCCGCCTCCCGCGCGAGGGCTACGTTCAGTCGGTCGAGTTTACCAAGATCCTGCAATGGGCCGAGCAGAACAAGGTCGTCGTCCGGCTGAACTTCCGTCCCGGCGATTTCGTTGTGGAGGGCGACCACAAGGTCGAGGTGATGCCTCCGCCGCACGATCTGGAAGCCGCCCGTAAGGCGATCGGCAGGTTCATTGTGAGCGGAGAAAACCGGACGCCGACGCAGGACCTGGAGTTCGCGATCCGTCAGCTCGTCGAGGTGGCGGTTCGTGCCCTCTCGCCCGGCATCAACGACCCGTTTACCGCCCTGGCCGTAATCGACCGTCTGCGCGGCGGCCTGGCCAGGCTGGCCAATCGGACGCTCCCGCCCGCCACGCTGGCTGATGGCGCTGGGACAACTCGCCTGATCCGGAACATCACCACCTATGCGGGCGCCGTCGACGCCGCGTTCAACCAGATACGGCAAGCCGGGTCGGCTAAGCCGGCAATCCTGATCCACCTGTTGAAAGCGTTGGAGGACCTTGCGGAACATGCTCGGACGGAGGAGCAACGAGAGGCCCTGAGCCGTCACGCGGCCCTCGCCCGTTCGGCCGCCCGCCGAGACGTAGGGGAGCCCTTGGACCAGCAAGACGTGGAGAACGCCTTCCACAGCGCAGATCGTGCTCTCCGGAAGCCGACCGCCCTGGTGTCACAGAACCATTAACTTCCGGACGTCGCGTATGTCGTCGCTTTTCCGACAGCAGAATGGCTGAAGACCGGTCCCACCCGCCGTAGACTGCGCCGCAGCTTTCTAACGCGTGGGTGTCACATATCGCGCCGCTTCACGACAGCTGGATCTAAGGTGACACTCCGTCCAACCCATCATCCCAGATCCAACAATGAGGCTTTATCGCAGCCGCATGCGCCAAGTTGGGGCTTTCCAAAACGAGGGGCTATATCAGCCGCAGCGCGTTACTGTTCTAATCAAGCCAGCCTTGGCAGATTAGGAAGAGCAAGCAATGGATCTCACGGGCAAGCGTGTTCTCATAACCGGCGGGTCGAGCGGCATCGGCTTTGCCTTGGCGGAAGCCATACTCGCAAAGGGGGCACGCGTCGTCATAACCGGCCGACGGGAAGAAGCTCTCGCCAAGGCTGTGAATGATCTTGCCCAGCCAGGTCGCGACATAAGCGGAGTTGCCGCTGATGTCGGCACTTCTGAAGGCCGCATGGCCACCATCGAGGGCGCTACGGCCAAGCTGGGGGGGCTCGACATTCTCGTCAACAACGCCGGCGTCGTTCGAGCAGGTCGCCTTGAGCAGGTCGCCGAAGGCGACATTCGTACAATGGTGGAGGTTGACCTACTGGCCCCCATATTACTGACGCGGGCAGCACTTCCGGCGCTGCGCCAAGCCGGAAACAGCCTCATTGTTCAGGTGAGTTCTGGCATCGGCCTGATCGGTACGCCCTTCTACACAACTTACTCGGCAGTGAAGGCGGGCTTGGCGCACTTTGGAGAGGCACTGCGCCGGGAACTCCTGGGCGAGGGTATTTACGTGCTGACGGTCTACCCGGTCGCGACCGACACCGAGATGATGCGGTCCAGTAATGCCGGCGCTGAGCTGGGCTGGGCGCGGGAACCTGTTTCCGAAGTGGCCAACGCGATCGTGGTGGGGATCGAGACGCACGCGCTGGAGGTGATCCGAGGCGGAGAAGCCAGGGCGGGGTTGATCGCCCTGAACCGTGAAGACCCGAAGGCCGTCGATCAACGCTATCTGGCCAACAGGCCCGCATTGGAAGAGGCGGTCCGTGACCACTCGTCGCTTTAGTCAGGCCAGTGCCTGGCTGTTCACAATCGTGCTTGGTGCCCGTCAAGCCGGCTGAGTGAGGCGACATGCTGGTGCGCCTCGCTCTCGCAACGTCGGCAGGGGCGCTCAGAAGAGCCCTTCGATCTTCTCACATCGGTGTTTGAACGGAACCGCTACCTGTCCCTGCTCGTCACGTCAGCGTATCGCCAAACCAGGAGCCATCATGAACGTTCCTCACGAGCAGAACGCTCGAAAGATCAGCCCTCTGGCGACTGGACTGGCGGGTGCTGCGGCCGGAGCGGCCGCGGTCTGGCTCATGGACAGGGCCGACTGGTTCATGTGGAATCGAGAGGACGAGGCGACCCGCGCGAGAACTTTGTCAGTGAGGCCGGGTGGAGAGGCCCCAGCGGGCGTATTGGCAGCTACGGCCGAGCAGCACATCGGCGCTCGAACGACCAACCGTCAGCATAAATGGGCAGAGGTAGCGGTTCATTACGCCATCGGTGTCGGTCCGGCCGCGGTGTATTCCCTCACGCGGGACAAGCTTCCGGTGTCAGGGGCCACGCGTGGGCTGCTCTATGGCTTCGGCCTGTTCCTTCTCCAGGATGAGGCCCTCAATGCTGTCACCGGCCTTAGCGCAAAGCCGCAGCGCTATCCGCGACAAGCTCACGCGCGGGGGCTTGTCGCTCATCTGGTCTACGGCGTAGCTACGGAGGTCAGCCTCAACTTCATGCAAAAAGCGTTGAGCGGCTCAGATTCTCGGAGCGCTTGAGAAGATCGCACTATACCGCCGAGGCCCCGCCCTGGAGGGCAGCCCATGTGGCGAAGGTCTCGCTTAGTGCCGGAAGACCTTCGCACCTCAGCGGAAGCCCGGTTCAAGTGGCGAGCGCCAGGATCGACGAGCTCGCGCGCTGAAAAGTATTCGTCAAACGAATGGCTCGTTCTCGCAGCGACCAAACGGATTAGTTTTTGCCGAGCTTGGACGCTAGCGCCCACGCCCTTGTCGCAGAAGTGCTGAGTTCCGAACGTCGCATATGTCGCCGCTTTTGCGACATCGGCATGGCTGAAGGTGCGTGGAAACCGGAACGTCCGGTTCGGGCGCCAATCGGCTCATCGGACCATTGTTCATGAGACCCACAGTGGCAGCTAAGCGCCAGATCTGAGCCGTTAGCGGTCGGATCGTCCCTGGGCAATCCCAAGCCGGACACTCGACGGCCCAGATCACAGGTTCAGCGCCACATCGCACCTTGAGCCGGGGAGCCTTGCACCATGTGGCAAGCCCGTGCTCGACAGGGGTGGCTTGGTGATGGATGGTGGCGATCGCAGTTGACGTAAGGAACCGGACCAATCTCCATTTTCTCTGCACTGTATGACAATTCGGTCACCCGCTGGTGGGAGCATGTGACCAGAGCGCCTCAAGGGCCGGAGCGGGCGACGCCATGGCGGATCGGGTGGCGAGAATGGGGCCGGATCTACGCCCGAGCGGCCGATGGCGCGATGCGGGATGATTACGGCATCGTTGCGAGTTCGATTGCCTTTGCATCCTTTCTTTCGATCCTGCCGCTGCTCGGGTTGGTGGCAGTCGCCTACAGCATGCTCGTGCCTTCGCAGGTCGTCGCAAGCAACATCGCCACATTGGTCGACGTGCTTCCCGAGAGCGCCCAGAACCTGGTGCAGAGTTGGTTGACGAACAGCCTCGCCCGTCATCGTCCGGGCGGCGTGGCGTTTCTCGTCTCGGCTGTGGTCACCCTCTTCGGAGCCCGGCGCGCCGGCCGGTCGCTGCTTCACGGCATGAATATCGCCAGCGGGGTCGAGCAGGGCCGCGGCCCGCTTTACAATCAGCTGGTCGCTATCGCAGTCGTACTGGCCGGTGCAGGACTGCTGCTGTCGGCGTTGGTCTCAATCTCTGCCTTGGCGCTGATCCAGAACCTCGTCCCCAAGAACTTGCCGGGCGCGACCGAAGCATTCAACCTGTTGTTGTGGGGATCGTTGACGCTCGGCCCCGTGGTGGCGCTGGTGCTAACCTACCGTTACGCAGCTGCACGTGCACCCGTGCCGTGGCTGTGGGTCCTGCCCGGCACGGTTTCCGCCGTGCTGTTGTGGCTCGGGGCGACGCTGGCCTTCCGGTTCTATGTCGGGCGCATCGTGAGCTATGGTAACACCTATGGCTCGCTCTCTGCGGTGGTCGTGCTCCAACTCTGGTTGATGCTATCGGCTTACATCATGCTGTTCGGCGCCAAGGTGAATGCCGAGGCGCTGCGCATCACCCGGACGCCGGGCGGCCGTGTAGGGGAACATGAGGTGAAACGGTGACTCCGGCTTCGGCTGCCAATCGCTATCGCGACCGGCTGCTGGCCCTGATCGGGTTCGTGCTGAGCGTGGCGGCGCTGCGTGCCAGCTACCCGGTGACCATGCCAGCGCTGTTCGCAGGGATGATCGTAGCCGCGCTTTGGCCGCTCAAATGCTGGCTGCAACGCTGGGTGCCGTCCTGGCTAAGCTACGCGCTGACGGTCCTCGCGCTGCTGATAATGTTGGCTGGCTTCGCGGCCGCCGTGTACCTGTCGATCGGCCAACTCGTCACCGTGGCCGGCGACCGATGGCCGCAGATCGAAGAACTCTATGCCTCTGCCGCTGGCGAGGCGCGGCAATGGGGCATTCGGCTGAACGGCGCTGCCGACCGGAACCGCATCCTCGGCGCCATTCAGATGCTGGCCTCCGGTGCGTACAGCTTCGCTACCTATACAGGATTTATCGGCCTGCTGGTGGTCCTCGGGCTGCCGGAGGTGCCGAGACTGCGGCAAAAGATGAATGCTGAGATGGACGGCGAGGCGCGAGAGAAGCTGCGCGATACGGTGAGCTCCATCTCCGAACAGGTGCGCGGCTATTTCGGGGTTACCTTGGCGACCAGTGTTCTGACGGGGGTCGCCTCCACGGGTTGGGCGCTGATGACGGGGCTTGAGCTCCCATTTGTCTGGGGCCTGCTCAACTTCCTGCTCAACTTCGTGCCGGTGATCGGAAACATCATCGGCATCGTTCCACCCGTTCTGTACGCATTTCTCCAGTTCGGCGGCTTCGGCATGCCGCTGCTCGTGTTCGTCGGCTTCGCCATCCTCCAGATTGCAATTAGCAACTTCGTCTATCCGATCTTGCAGGGACGCCAGCTATCGCTGTCGCCGCTTGCGATCGTCATGGCGATGACGTTCTGGGGCTGGATCTGGGGCGTTACCGGTGCACTGATCGCCGTCCCGCTGACTGCCGCCGTCGTGATCGTGTGCGGCCATTTCGATCGCAGTCGCTGGGTTGCAAAGATACTTTCCGCCTGATTGCCTGGCAGGTCGGTTTCTCCTCCGCCGCCGCAGTCGAGCGAATGCGAGTGGAAGCTCCGCTCGCATTCGCTGTCTCGGATTACTTGCTCTTCGTGACGGACAGCGCATCGATATAGTGCGTCACGCCGTCGGGAAGTGGATCAGTAGGCCCAGGAATCGCCGCGCCTTTGGGTACGCCCTTATCCGCCGAACGCACGGTGCCGACAATGTCGAGCCGATCGCCCTGGTCGACGTTGATCTTGCCCTCGATCGGGGTATTCGGGGTCCGTACCTCATGCAGGATCACATACTCGCGCTGCCCATTGTCGCCGGTGATCCAGAAGCCCGCATCGGCGGGGACAGATCCGGCCGGCACGCCGCTTAAGCGAACCTCGCGACCGATAACCGTGTTTGCATCGGACGTCAGAAGCATGTTCAGATCGGTGATCGGCCCGCCATTGGCGCTCGCGTCCATCTGATTGGTCTTCGTAGGATCCTCGGCCCCGATGGGGGCGGTCACCGCTGTGCTCTGCTCGACCTTACGATCATCACGGTCGTTTCCAGCGAACATCCAGATCAGGATCGCGACGATCGCCGCAACCAGGATCAGCCATACCCACCAAGGAATGCCGCCTGACTTCTTTTCGATCGGGATCTCTGCCATTTCTGTCTTCCTCCTGTTTGCGCCGGGGCCCGCGGGGGGACCCCAGCATTGCAACCTGGTTTAGGGTGCGTCTGTCCGCGTCAGTTGCGGGTGATCTCCACCTCAGTACGCCGCAGGGTCACCGCTTCGTCGACGCGGTCTCGCTGCGCTCGCGGATCAGATGGATTTCCTCGATGACCCGAATGCGCTTCACCAGCACCTCCTCGACCACGGGAACGATCGTCCGGTCGTCCTCGGTCCGGATCGGCGGCACTTCGTCGAACAAGTGTCCGACGGGCACATGCTCGACCCGTACCGTCTCGGCGCGCAGCGTCCCGCGGATCGGTTGCGTGTGAGTGACGACATGCGACGCCACCCTGACGCGACCGGTCTCCACCGTCTGCTTTTCCACCCGCAGCCGCTCCTCCACGATGGGGATCCGCACGGACTTGTCCGTCGCTTCCGTCACGGTTTAGCCCTTAAGGCCATGGTGGTCGTGAGCGTGCGCACCGCCGCCTGTCGGCACACGCGCGCTCGCCTGCTCAACGCCGGTCCTTGTCGCGGTCCACATCCACTTCGGTGTGGCGCACGACGCCCTGGACGCGCTCGGTGCGATTGTCGACGGCCTTGTCGATTACGACTTCGCCGGTGATCGCAGCCTGCTTGTCGACGACAATGCGCTCGCCCGTTTCGGTCATTTCGATCGTGCCTTCCTTCAGCAGCGCCTCCGCGTCGGAACCACTGATCGCCTCGTGCATCGGGCGGCGTTCTACTTGCACGCGCTCGTTCCGCAGCGCCACGTCCTCGCTCACCTTTTCGGAAACCACGCGGGTGCGAACGCGAACCTTGCCGAGTTCCACCTGGCGCTTGCCGACTTCCAGCGTCTCCTCGACGATGGGCACGTGCTCGCTGGTCACCGCCTTGCGGTCGAAGCCGGCTGCGGGCGCAGGAACGCGGCCGGGGTCGACGGTCAGCACCGGGCGGCCGTCACGAATGTCGACATTGTCGATATTGACGATGCGGTCGTCATGCAGCCGCAGCCCTACGATACGCTCCTGATGCACATCGGCCAGCATGTCGTCGACGCGACCGATTTCGCGTCCTTGAAGATCATGCAACGTCTTTCCGCGCAAATCTTGGTTCGAATTCACAAGATCCCAGTCATCTAGGCTGGCGAGCTTACGAATATCTGTGCTGGTGGTCATGAAGACTCCCTTTTCATTACTTAGTGGGCGTGCCGGTCCGGCTGATGTAATCTCCGCGCATTGGGGAGATCGTGAGCACGCAACATTGCATCCTCTCACAAACGATATGACGTTACTTATGCAACTCACCACGCCAGCAGGAGTTGCACGCCGCCCATAATTCATGGAAGTCGTCGCCGGGCGCTGCGGCATTGACTGCGGGCAGCCTTATCGCTGCGGCGTCAGCATCAGCGCAGCGCCGCCGTTAGCCTCCAGCCGGACCCGCAGTCCCCCGCGTCCGGCATGCACCTGCCCCGAGCCGGTCACGACCGCCTTTGGCGTCGCGCCGTCGCGCCAGCTCGCTAGCCGCCACTTTCCGGCGCCGAGGAAACTGAGCGGCAGGATGACATTGCGCGCCTGCTCGTCGTTGAGTACCCCGACGAACCAGCGCGATCCCTGGCGCCGGGCGACGGCGATCATGTTTCCGAATTCACCGGCGATACCCTGGGTCTCGTCCCACGCGGTTGGTACCAGCCTGACGAAGTCCGCACCTGGGGCAAGACCACCCTGCGCGTCGACATAGGCGCCAGGCGCGTCGGCCAACATCGTCAACGGGCTGGGAAATACCACAAACATCGCAAGCTGGTGCGCGCGCGTCGTCATCACTTCGGGCGCATGCTTGCGCGCGACGAACGCCGCCGGCGTGACGTTGCGGAACGCGCCGGGCGCATAGTCCATCGGTCCGATGATCGCGCGCGTATACGCCAGGCGGACATGGTTGCCCGCCGTGTCCCGCTTGCTCCAGCGGTTATATTCCACCCCCATCACCCCTTCCTGGGTCATGTAGTTGGGATAGGTGCGATCCAGCCCGCGCGGCACGAACGAGGCGTGGATGTTTACCATCAGGTGATGCTTGGCCGCCGTCGAGAGCAGGCGATGATAGAAGGCGACCATCTCCTGGTCCTGCCGGTCCAGATAATCGACCTTGATGCCGGCGATGCCTAGACGCTGATAAAGCGCAAGCGCCTCCTCCATCCGGCCGTCCAGCGCCTTCCAGTTCACCCACAGCCACAAGCGCACTTTCCGCTCGCGGGCATAGCGCACCAGCGCGGGCAGGTTCACGCCGTCGGTGGTGCGGGTGATATCCGCCAGCGGGTTCTTCTCCTGCCTCGACGGATCCCGCCACGCCCAGCCCCAGTCGATCATGTAATAAGGCAGCCCGAAGCGTCCGGCGAAGTCGATGTAGTAGCGGTACGTCGCCTGATTGTGCCCAGGCGTATCGACGTCGCGTGCCATCAGGCCGGACCACCAGCCCCACGCCGCCTTGCCGGGCGTGATCCAGCGCGGATCGAGCACGCGCGAAGGCGCGGCAAGATCGTCGATCAGCGTGGAGGCCACCAGCGCCTCGGGCCGGTCGGCGATCATTATCACCCGCCAGGGCGATGCGACGCCCCCCTCGACCATCGGCGTGTCCACCGCCAATTTCGGGTTCTCGAGATGCGGAGTCAGCTTGACCGCAACGCCCGGGTGCCGCTCTGGAAGCGCGACGAGATAGGCGCCTGCATAATTTTCAACGTTGCTTTCGCTGATCGCCAGCGTCTCGCCACCCCGGCCTGTGCGGCACACGAGCGGCAGGTCGTAATAGCCCCGCCTCTTCAGGGCGTTGGCCGCTACCGGCATGTATTCGCCCTCATGGCTGTTCGCCAGTTCGGACTGATGAACGCCCAAACAGGCGTAGTTTGCTGGAAAGCGAAAGGCGGTGGTCTCCTCCCCGATCCGTACCAACCCCATCCGGGCCTGAGGCGGTACGACCAACCGGAAGGCGGCTCCGCCGTCATAGGCGCGAAGTTCCACGTCCAGCAGGCGCTGCTCGCCGCTCCGTTCGCGCGCATGCACCATCAGCGCCGCATAGGGCCGGTCGACCTCGCGCGCGGTGCCTACCACCGCGTAGCGCTCGCGACCTTCGCGCTTGGCGAACGACAGGATCGTCAAGTCCAGCAAGGGGCTCGCCGCCTTGCCCTCGTCGGACGAGAGTGTCAGCCCGATGGGTGATCGGGCGACGATTTCGGCGCGGTCGTGCGTCACGCGGAAGGCAAGCTGGCCATCGCCTGCGCGGGAAAGGTCGATCGCAATCCGCCCATCGGGCGAGACGAGGCGGGGCGCTCCCGCCCCTTGCTCGTCACGCGAACACCCCTGGAGCCACGTGCTCGCCATGACGAGCATCATCAGCAACACCAACCGCTTCATCGTCACTCCCGCGGAAGATATCCGGACTGCACGTCGCGGCCAGATACCCCGCGCCCCGTTGCCGGGTTCGCTCGGCCAAGTCGATGGCTCCATGCGCGTCCTGCCTCGCACCCGTTGAAAAAAGTCGCGAGCGACCGCACGATCCGTCCCATCATCGGTTACGATCAGGATGCAGCGCCACCCCCGCCACCTCGCCCGCTCTTCGCCCGGCAGTGCCGCCATCCTCGCGCTGGCGCTGTTCGCCCTGCTGCTGGGTGGGGCGAACAGCGCCGCCGCCCAAGACCTCGCGCCGGCCGCCACGCCGACGCAAGCGGCAGCGCAAGCCGCCATCGCGGCGCGAACCGACAGTCAGTCGGACTCCGACATTCGAGGCCGGATCCGCAGCATCTTCCTGGAAGTGTCCGGGCTTCGCGATGTACGCGTCCGCGTCTCGGCCGGCGTGGTGACATTGGCCGGCACCGTGCCGACCGCCGGCGACGTCGACCGTGCCGAGGCGATCGCAGGCCGTGTAGCCGGTGTCGTCACCGTCCAGAATGATCTCGAACGCGACCTGAAGGTCGACAGCAACCTCACCCCCGCGCTCGGCAAGTTTGGAGACGATCTGCGCGGCATCGTCCGGGGACTGCCGCTTATCGGGGTGGCGCTGGCGATCGGGTTGCTGATCGGCGGTCTGGGCTATCTGCTCGCGTCGTTCGGCGGCTTATGGCGGCGGGTCACGCCCAACATGTTCCTGGCCGAGTTGCTCGCCACGCTTGTGCGCTTCGCCTTCGTCGTGCTGGGGATCGTCGCGGGGCTGGAGGTGCTGGGCGCCACCGCACTGCTGGGCGCGGTGCTGGGAGGGGCGGGCGTGATCGGCATCGCGATCGGTTTCGCCGTCCGCGATACGGTCGACAATTACGTCTCCAGCCTAATGCTTAGCCTGCGCCAGCCCTTCCGCGCCAACGACCATGTGGTGATCGAAGGAAATGAAGGGCGCGTCGTGCGTCTGACCAGCCGGGCCACGATCCTGATGACGTTGGAAGGCAATCATCTGCGCATCCCCAACGCCACGGTCTTCAAGGCGGTGATCCTGAACTACACCCGCAATCCCGAGCGGCGGTTCGACTTCGACCTGGGGGTCGATGCCGAAAACGATCCGGTCGACGGCATGGCCGTGGGGCTTCAAGCGATCCGCGACCTCAACTTCGTTCTGGCCACTCCACCCTCGACCGCGATCATCCGGGAGGTTGGCGATTCGAACATCGTGCTGCGCTTCTTCGGCTGGATCGATCAATCGCGGACCGACTATCTGAAGGGGCGCAGCTTGGCCCTCGACGCGGCCAAGCGCGCGCTTGAAGGTGCCGGCTTCGCGCTTCCCGAGCCGATCTACCGCCTGCGCTTCGACCAGGGCGCGGCCCTGCCGATCCAAGGGGCGTTCGACGCATCGGCAGCGAAGCCGCTCAAGCCTCGCACGTCAGAAATCAAGGAAAGAGCCGATCAATATGCCGCGCCCGAGGCGCACATCGCTAAACTGGTGGACGAGGAGCGTGCCGAAACGAAGGGCGGCGATCTGCTCGACGACCGACGTCCCATCGAGTGAGTGCCCAAAGCAGGTCGGCGACCTTATCGGCAATGAGGATTACCGACTAGGTGTTTAGTCCCGGCATCAAGGCGGAGCGATTTGGACGCAAGATGGCATCGTTCAGCTACCGTGCGCATTAAGCTTCTCATCAAGGTTGCAAGCCCAACGCCGTCCGATCGGCGATTGCTGCCGCCAGTTCAGCGCGTGCCGCCGCAATCCGCGCTTGTGCATCGACCAGGCGGACGCGAGCATCCGTTGCTGTCTCTTCGCGCTGATTGACTAGGAAGAAGTCGCTGGAGCCAAGCTCGAAGCGGCGGCGTTCCGCAGCCGCTAGACGTTCGGCGAGCTGGCGCTCCTGTTCAGCAATGACGGCCAGGCGCTCGGCTGCGTCTACGCCGATGTTGATGCCCTCTACTTCAATGACAATCTGATCGCGCAGGAAGCGGCTGCGGGCGTCAAGTACGTCGATTTCGGCGCGAGCCTCCGCGATGCGGCCCCGCGCTGCCCGGTTTTGCAGAGGTAAGGAAAACCGGAAGCCGACGATGCCCTCCAGCGGGGTCCGTGACGGCCCGCCCAATCCTACTTCTCCCACGTCCTTGCCGAGTTCGCCGCGCAGGTCGAGCCGCGGGCGCATTTCGTTTTCCGCCAGCGCGAGGCGAGCGGAACCCTGATCGATACGCGTAAGCAGCACCTGGAGGTCGGGCCGCCGCTGCGCGAAGGCGGTGCGGTCATTGCTTGCCACGCCACGCAGGGCTTCAGCGGTTGTAGGAAGGCGTTCGGGCGCGACCAGCACGGGCTGTCCTTCCGCGTCGCGATAGTAGAGCGACAGCGCATTGGCGGCGGCCTGGAAATCGCCCTCGGCTCGCACGACCAGCGCTCGACGTCGCACCAGATTCTGGTCGTTTTCCGCTAGCAGGATGTCGGGCCGTGAACCCAGTTGCACCTGACGTGCCAGTCCACCCCGCCGACTTTCGGACAAGGTCAGCAGATCGCGATAGGCGCGTAGGCGCAGGCCGGCGGCCACCCAGTTCTGGTACGCATCCACAGCGCGGCGCTGAACACCGATGGCGGCCGCCTCACGTTCAAACCGCGCTATATCGATGTCGCCCGCCGCCAGCGTGCGCCGCGTGCGACGCTCGTCTACGAGCCGGTCGCGAAGCAGAGAATATAGCGCGCCGACCTTCACCTCGCCGAGGCGATTGGTATAGTTCTCGTCCTCATAGATCGGGAAGCTGCCACGGCTGACGCGATAGCCGCCGTAGAGATAACCGCCATTGTCGCCCAGCGGGCGAGTGGCGCGGCCCGCGACCACCGTTCCATCATAATAGCCTAACGTGCGTGAGCGACCATCGACCTCAAATACGGTGTCGAAAGCGCCGGCGGCGGTTAATGCGCGCCCCTCCGCCGCCCGGATGCGGGCGAGCGCTTCGACGATCTGCGGCGCGGTGCGTGCAGAACTTCGCAAAACCTCGTCCAGAGTAAGCGAACCCGCCCCCGGCACCTGTGCCGTCGTCGGCTCTTGGCCTTCGGCCTGTGCCTCGATTGCCGCAACGAACAGCACCGGCACGATAAGAAGCTTACGGATCATTTCGGCTTGCCCGCCTTTGTGGCGATCGCCCTGTCGTCGTCCTTGCTCTCGCCCTTCGTCGTCACTGACTGTCCGAATTCAAGCGGGAAGTCGTTCAGTTGACGCCAAAGCTCATAGCCCGCCAATACCGTCTCACCCTGTACCCAGCCCTGGACCTTACCGCCCAGCCGCAAGAAGCGCCGATCGGGCCAGGCAGGCTTGCCGGGGGCGGGCTCTACCAGGATCCGGAAAAGGCCCTGAGCGTTAGCGGTCGCGTCGATCGTTCTCACCCGGCCGTCAAAGAACCCGTGAGCAATGGAGGGCCAGCCGCTGAACTGGATCGCCGGCCAGCCCTCGAACTCCAGGCGCACGGGTCGCCCCGGCCTCAACAATGGAACATCCCGTCCGTCGATCAACAGCTCGACGGCGCGTTCAACTCGCTCTGGAGCGATAGTCGCCAGCACGGTGCCCGCCGAGACCAGTGCGCCGCCCGCTGCGGCATTCAGATCCTGGACACGCCCGTCGCGAGGCGCGCGCACGAGCTGCGCCGATTGACGGTTTAGCTGAACGTCGATCCGATTGAGCTTGGCGCGTGAGTCTGCGAGCTTGGCAGACGCCTCGGCGACCTTGATCTGCGCCTGTTCATAATCGCGTCGCGATGCCAGCCCTTCGGCGAACAGCTGGCGGTTGCGGCCGACATCGATCGTTGCGACGGTCTGAGCCTGTCGTACTGCGGCAATCTCCGCCTCTATCTGGGCGCGCTCGGCCGCCAGCCGGGACAGGAAGTTCGGGTCGAGATCGACGATACGCGCGATCGGATCGCCACGTTCGATGTGTTGCCCGTCATGGACGTACCAGCGCTCGACGCGGCCGGGGATGAGCGCGGTCACTTCCTGCGCCCGATCCTGCGGATCGAGTGCGACCACCTGCCCTCGGCCCTGTGCGGTCTGCAGCCAGGGAACGAGGAAAAGGATAGCCAGGGTAACGGCGACGCCCACGAGCACTAGCCACGCGACGACGATCCCGACCCGAGGAGGCCTGAGCGATGCCAGCGTGGTGAAGTGCGCGAGCCGGTCAGATCGAAAGGGCATGTGCGTCCCCTTGCTCATAAGCTGCACGTAAGTCGGCCAGCGTGTCGAAGCGGCGCTGCTCCGTCAGACCAAGGTGGAAGAAGCCGTCAAGCCGAAGGTCGTCGGGACGTCCAGTACACAGGAGTACCGTTGTACCATGCGCTTTGAGCAGGCGGAGCCCCGACAGCAATCGTGCGGGCGGCAGCAGGTCGAATATCTGTCCGAGCATCAGCAGCTTGGGCCGTACCATCAACGCGTTGGCCAGCTTGAGTGCCATGGTTTCCCCGACACTCAGAGGAAAGCCTGACGATCCAAGGTGCGTATCGAGTCCGTGCCGCAGGGTCGCGATCCGTCGCTCTAACCCCACGGCGGCGATCGCGTCCATTGCTTCGCCGGTGTTTCCTTCGGACGCCAGGTTTAGGTATTCGCGGATCGTCACCTCGACGATGGTTGAGCGATCCATGACGATCACGTCCGAGCGCAGATGGTACATGTCCAGCGAACCCAGATCCGCCCCCCCGACCCGTATCAGCCCGCGTTCGGGATGCGCGTGCCGCTTAAGCAGCAGCGCAAGTCGACGCTCAGCACCCGGTTCGGCGACGGCGACAAGCTGTTCGCCCGCATCCAGCGTCATGTCGAAACGAGCACCGTCGAGCATCAGGTCAGTCAGCCTGACCGCGCCGTCACGCGGCCCGCCGTCGCCGCGAACCTCAGGCTCCTGGGGGATCGAGAACAGCAGCGAAAGCTCTTCCGAACTTGCAACCAGATCGTAGAAGGTGTCGAGGTACCATCCCAGCTGCGAAATGCCGTAGAACACGCCAGACAGGATCAGTTCGGCAGCGACAAGCTGCCCTAGTGATAACTGGCCACGTAGGATCAACGTCCCGCCCAGCAGCAGCAGTGCCGCGCCTGCTATCGCATAGATCAGCAGAAACGCGACGGTTTGCGCGAACTGATATCGGAAATAGCGGCGGTGCGCACCGATGTAAGTGGCGGTCATCGCCTCCGACCTGTCCATGGCGAAGTTGAGGTGGCGTGCGGACTTGTAGAAGCCGTTCGAGCCGCCGACGCTTTCCAGCCAACGCGCAGCATTGTGCTTTGCGTGGCTGATCGCAACAGCGCCGGTGATTGCCCCACGCTGCCCGACCAGCCACACCAGGAGTACCGCGCCGACCAGAACTGCATTGAAGGCGAGAAAGAATGGGTGGTAAAAGCTTGTGATCGTCAGCCCGACGACCGCCTGCAAAACGATGGTAAAGGCGCCGATGACGAGGCTTGGCACCGCCTTCTGCACCACCACCAGATCGAAATAACGGTTGAAGAGATCACCGCGACTGGCATCGACAAAGAACGGATCTTGCGCGTGTACCGCACGCACCGTGACCTCGGCGACGACGCGCGCGAACACTCGCCGCTCGAACGCTGCCATGATCCAGACCCGCAATGCGCTAAGCCCCGCCACGATCAGCAACAGCAACAGCAGGACGCCCGACAGCGCCCACAACGGTGCCGGCATGGCGGTGTTAGCAACACTGTTTATCAGCAGCTGCACCGAAATCGGTGTCGCCAGCGCCAGCAGGCTGATCGCAATGGTATAGACGATCCCTAGTCGAATGTAGGCCGCATCCGGGCCAACGATCTGAGCGAGCCACCCTACCGCCTGCCTGAATCCATGCCGCTCCGCCGCCATCGCGCTTCCCCTATACCCTTTGTCGAAAAGCAATACGGTCTCTTCGACGCTTACCCAAGCCGCATGTGGAAGGCGTTGAACTCGAAACAGCCGCTCTCGCCACCTGCCGGAGGCAGGCTACTCCGCGTCAGGAAGCGGCCTGCTTCATCACGCGACTAGCGAATCCTCGAAGGCTCCGCCTTTCACCTTACGCTGTCACACGACGAGTGCAGTAAATATCCTGACTTTCCGCCGTTGCGTATGTCGCACCTTTTGCGACGCCAAGCGCGCGCTCACCCCGATTGCTTCTGGGCGCCACGCCTTTCCCGATTGTGATCGTGGAGCGAGAATGCGACCCCGCCGATTGCACTGACGGCCATCTGCAGGTTTCGCTTTCCCGAAAATGTGATCCCGAAATCGCCAATTTCGACGGGAAAATGGGAAAGATGCTGATCGTCTACGCGCGCGCTTCGACAGCCGATCGGGACTTGGCGCTACGACGCGGATGCCGCGTGACAATTACCGCTGACCGACCGTGCCAATTAGCGCTGATATCTACAAACGGATTTCCACAGCCTTTCGATGCGCACGTTTAAACATTCACGCGAAACGCGGGTGTCATCTAGCGGCTGCACAAGCCACTTATGGTCACGCCCCATATCAACCGCCGTCGCACCTTTGTAGCAACCGCCGGAGCACTGACGCTGACCTTGCTGGCCAGCCTCCCCGCCAGCCCGACACCCGATCTGCGGATCGACCAGATGCAAGTGATCGGGTCGCACAACAGCTATCGTCCCTATCCATCGCCCGAGACTCGCGCACGGATTCAGGCCGCGAGCCCAAAGGACTGGCCCTCCCTTGCTTATGGCCATCCGCCGCTGGAGAAGCAGTTCGCCCGCGGGATCCGCCAGATCGAGATCGACGTGGCGCCCGATCCGAACGGCGGCGCCTATGCCGGCTTGTTCGCTAACTCTGCCCCGGCAGTACGGGCCGCCATGGGCGAACCCGGCGCCAAGGTGCTGCACATACCCGGTGTCGACATGGAGAGCCATTGTCCCACGTTTCGCGCCTGTCTGGGCAAGCTGCGCCGCTGGTCCGAACAGCATCCGGGCCATCCGCCGATGTTTGTGCTAGTGAACACCGGAGATGCCGGCGGTGCACGATTTGATGCCGCTAACCTCGCATCGCTCGACGACGACATCCGCCGCGTGATGGGAAGCGATCATATCATCACGCCGGACGACGTGCGCGGCCCCGCCGAGACGTTGCGCGCCGCCGTGACGAGTGACCATGCCTGGCCCACACTGGCGCGCGGGGCGGGGCGCTTCATGTTCGTTCTGGACGGCAGCGGGGCGCATGAGGAGGCGTATCGTTCAGGCCATCCGTCGCTGCGCGCGCGGGCGATGTTCGGCTTCTTCGGCGAAGCGGAGGCGGAGGCGGCGATTTTTAACATCCAGGACCCCCGGGCCGAGGCGGAGCACATCCGGCATCTGGTAGCGCAGGGGTTCCTTGTCCGTACCCGTGCCGACGAGGGTCTGGCCGAACCTCGCGCTCACGACGGTCGTCGGCTCGCGGCGGCCATCGCTTCGGGCGCGCAATGGATCAGCAGCGACCTGTACGAAGGCGCGAGCAATCCCGAGCATCTCGTCTATCGCGCCGCCTTTCCCGGCGGGGCGCTCACGCGCTGCAATCCTGCGACTGCGACCTGCCGATAGAGAAAAGGCCAGCGCCTTCGCCTGGAAGACGCCGCCCTTCACCGACTTACGATCAGAAAGCGTAGGTCAGGTTCAGCATGTACATGCGACCGGTCTCAACATAACCGCCCTTGCGGTCGTTCGATAGGTACGCCTTGCGTTCGCTTGTGGTCGCCCAGTAATTGTGCTCGTCAAACAGGTTTTCCACCGATGCACCGACGGTGAGCCCCGAAGGCAGCGAATAGTTGACGATCAGGTTCGCCTTAGACACCGGCTGGATATAGGTGTCCGGCCGATCGGATCGCAGATCGTACAGCCGGTCGCCGGTGTAGTTGTAGTTGAGTTCGGCATAGATCCCGGCGTGGCCGTAGAACAGCGCGGCATTGTACATGACGCGCGGCGCCTGCGGCATTCGCTGGTTGCGATCCTGACCGTTGACGAACACCTTGGCGTCAGCACGCTGCAACGTGACGTTGCCCTGGAGACCCAGGCCCGAGAGCCATTCAGGCAGGCCTTTCAGGCTGTAGCGGCCGAACAGCTCGACTCCGTAGACCTTACCGGTGGCATCGGTCGACAGCCGTGAGACTTCGACGCCACCCTGCTCTTCCGACTGGGGCGCACCCCAGATGTTGTAATCGCCGCCCGCGTTGGTCGTGCCGGTCGAGAACAGCACGTGCTTCAGCTTTTTGTAATAGGGACTGATCGAGAAGAAGTCCGTGCCGGAGCCCTGGATTTCGAGCGAGGTGTCGAAGTTCCAGGATTCCTGGGCGTCGAGATCGGGGTTCGGCAGGAAGATACCGGTGACTTCACCCACATCGTTGCGATTGATCCGCGTCGGCCCCAGCAGCAGGTCAAATGCCGGGCGCGAATAGCTTTTGCGAACAGAAGCTCGCACGACGACGCCGTCGCTCGGGCGGTAATTAGCGATGACGCCGGGCAGCCACTGATCGTAATTGCGATTGGAGGTGACGAAGCCGGCGGTGGTACCCTGATCCTGCCAGTAGGTGCCTTCGAATCGATTGTACTCGTAACGCACACCGGGCACGACCTGAAGTTCGCCGAACTGGAGCGTCGCCATGGCATAAGCGCCGATCCGGTTCTCGGTGCCGTCCAGCCGGTTCTCGCGAAGTTTGTTCGGGTCGAGCGATGCCAGCTTCGGCGTGGACAGCCGCCTTACCTGATCCTCAATGAATTTGGTGTCGACCAGCTTGATCGGCACCTGCGCCGACCCGTGCATGAACCCGCCCAGCAACTCGCCCGGTAGATCAGCGATCGACGGCCCGGTCGCGGCGTAGCGCGGCGAGTTCGCGCCCGTGCTGGTCAGGAAGGTATATTGCAGCGCGCCGTCATCGCCCAGGCTGTTGGAATAACGCTTGGCATCTTCGACCTTGGCGCCAGCGGCGATGGAGACCAGGCCCTGATCGGCATGGTGCCAGGCCGCGTCGAACCCGCCCTCGAGGCGGCGTTCCCACGCGTTTTCAAACTGCTGCGTGACATACCATTGTTTGAGCGTGGAGAGATCCGTCAGGGTCGCACGTGCGGCGTCGGTCAGCACGACCTGCGGGCTGGTCCTGTCGCCGATCGCCGTCACCATGCGATAGGCCGCCAGACCGGTGTTGGTCGGCGTCCCGATATAGGGGCGACCCGAGAACCCGGACTGGATGCGCAGCGGGTAATCCTGTTCGCCCCGCGAATAGGCGCCATGATAGTCGAACGTGAAGTTGCCGACCTTCGACTGCCCGCCCAGCTTGGTGCTGAACAGCTCCTGGTTCGAATGTTCGGTGCGGAAATAATGCGTCGCGGTAAGCCCATAATCGGCACGGAAGCCCGCCGCGTCGTAACTGCCCCTGTTGTTTGGGTTAGGATTGATCTGGTCGGGAGCAAGGTCGGTCTGACGCAGCGCGGTTTGATCCATCCAGCTCTTGAGATTGTACCGGCCATAGGTCGAGCGAAGGTACAGGCTGATATTCTCTCCATCCCAGTCGAGGTTAAGCGTGCCGCCCAGTCGCTCAATACGATTGCGGAACGCTTGCCACTGCACTCCGCGCGGGGTCAGATTGTCTAGATTGTTACGGATCATGCCGGGGATATTGTTGTTATACTTCTCCCAGTCGTGCTGCATGGCGGTCGATTCGCCCAAAACGTGCTTCACGCCGTAATAGGCCGAAGCAAAGACGCCGAAATCGCCGAAGCGGTGTGCGGCTTCAAGCTGAACGCTGCCGCCCAGCCCATCCTGGTCGCGTGCCATGGCCCGACCGGCGGCTTGTCCCTGTGCACGGACCTGGAAGTGATGCTCCGGCAGGTCGAACGCGGTGGCGGTGCGCAGGTCGATCAGGCCTGCGATGGCATCGCCATCGAAGTTGGCGGTCGGCGCCTTGTCCACCCGCACACTGGCGAGCGCGAACGGAGAGAGCAGGTTCATCGAAATGGCGCGAGTACGCGCATCGGTCTGCGCCAGCCGCACGCCGTCGAGCAAATAGGCGTTGTAGGAGGTGTCGAGACCGCGGATCGAAAGATACTGCGCCTCACCCGTTCCGGCCGCGTTGCGCGACTGGTCGACTGAAGAGTTGACGCCGGGCAGGCGGGTGAGGAGGTCGGCCAGGTTCTGCTGCGGCTGGGCGCGCAGTTCCTCGCCCGACACGATGGTGGCGAACGACTGGCTCTTGACCTGCTCGTCCTGTGCGTTGCGAACCGTATCGCGGCGGCCGTGGATGACGATTTCGTCAGCGGACGGCGCATCGGTGCTGTTCCCCGGCGTCGTTTGCGGCTCTTCTCCGATCGGATCGGCCCATGCGGCAACAGGCACGAGCAGAGCGACCGATGTCCCGCACAGCAAATGGATCGCGCAAATGCGCGTTTTCGATATTCTCATGGTGTTCCCCCCGGGATGTTGGCCTGTTGGCCTGTTGGCCTGTCGTCGGAGGCCCCTAAGGAGGTCAAATGACAGAGTGGAGACGGATCGGCGACAAGACCGATATAGCGATCGCCGAAGGCGCCCCGAGGTCGCCGGATGAGCATTTTGCCGCGCGTCATGGCCGCGTGCTTGCCTGGCTGTCATCGTGGTGACTCTTCGGCAACGTACCGGAGATCAATGAAATACCGATCACGCTTGCTCATCGTGGCTGCTGCGCTGGGCACGCTCGTCGCCTCAAGCTCGGCCACAGCACGCCCCTTGATCGTCGTCGACCAGGCAATCCTCGTGATGCGGCACGGCATCCGCGCACCCCTGGCGGGCGAGGTGCCAGACGGCACCCGCACCGGGCAGCCGTGGCCGCGATGGTCGGTGGCGGAAAGCCGCATAACCGATCACGGCAAGGCCGCCTTGATGCGCGTCGCGGAAGAGGATCGCCGGCGATTCGCAGCACAGGGGCTGATCGGGACCACCCGTTGTCCTGCGGCCGGCAGCGTGACCATCCACACCAACACCTCCGATCGCACCATCGTCAGCGGCATGGCCTATGCGCAGGGACTGGCACACGGATGCTCGCTTGCAGTCCATCATCTGCCGCTCGACCGGGTCGACCCTATCTTTGAGCCACTGCGCGCAGGTACCACGTCGTTCGACGCCCAAGCGGCAATCGCATCCATCAACCGCAACATTGGTGGCATGCAGGCGCTCGCCGCGGGTCACGCGAGCGACCTTGCCTTGCTTGATGGCGTGCTGGCTTGCAGCCCGCGCGGCAGCGGCTGCGCTCCGGAACAGGAGGCCCAGGTTACGGCCTCCCGAGACGGCAAAGGTATCGACCTCGCGGGACCGATCCGGACCACGTCGGGAATCGCGCAGGTCCTGCTGCTGCAATATGTGGAAGGGCTGCCGCTGCAGTCGGTCGGCTGGGGACGGGTGGACGCTGCAAAACTACGGAAACTGGGCGCCCTGCACGCGGCGTTGTTCGATGTGTTCACCCGTCCGCCGTACATGGCCGCGCACCAGGCATCTTCGCTGGGGCGCGACGTGCTCGACACGCTGGCCGCACCCGACGGGCCGCAGCTGCGCGTCCTGATGGGGCACGATACCAATGTGACAGCGCTGGCTGCCGTGCTGCGGGTGGATCTCACTGCGCCCGGCTACGCGACGAACGATGTGGCGCCAGGCGGCGCGATCCTAATCGAACGGGGACATGACCCTAGTGGTACCCGCTATGTGCGCATGTTCTATCGCACGCAATCGCCCCGTGCCTTGCGGACCGGTGCACGTACAGTGGACCGTACGCCGCTACCTGTTCCCAGTTGCACGCAAGGAAGGAACGGCTGGTGCTCGCTGGCGAAGTTCACGGAGCTGCTCAGCGCGAATCTGGGTCCGTCGGCTTCCGCAAGCGTGAGACCGGCATCAGCAAGATCGGCTCCTCGGTAGCCACGAGGGTACAACGGCAAAGTCCCGTGATGCAGCGACCTCCCATTGGGCTGTAAGTCTGAAGCGAATCGCCGTTTTCTGCCTTCTAGAAATCATTGTTGAACCGGACAGCGTGATGCCATCGTGGCCTGGCGCGCGCCCGGCATGGATGCCGACCCCGAACGGGAGCTGAGCCGCGTCCTCGCCCGGATGAGCGCCCCGGGCGCTTGATCACGATCCTGCCCGGGCCAACGCCCGGGCAGGTCGTTGCCGCCAGGGCTGTCGCAGAAGTGCTAGTTGTCGGGCGGCGCGTACGTCTCGCCTCGTGAGATAGCGGAACCGCTGAAGACGGGATCGTTTGATGTCGCACGATCTTCTGCCCGGCATGCATTCGATGAGAGGGAAGCCGAGAATGCTGGCGTAGCCCGATGATATCAGTGCCGAGCAACAAGGAACACGATGATGCGGTTAGTTGGATGGGTGACGAGTGCGGCGCTCGCGCTCGGTGGATGTGCGACAACTGCAAGGGTGGCTGAACCGCGAACGGCGGTCACTTCACAGACGCAGATCCGGAGCATCACCTATGCGGCGACGCCCTGTCACGGGTTCTGCCCGGTCTATACCGTGACCATCGGCGCCGATGGCGCCGGCGTCTTCACCGGCATCCGCAACACCGCGATGATCGGAGAGCGCCGCTTTACGGCAACGCCAGCTCAAGCCGCCGAGTTCTTCAAACGGCTGCAACCCTATCTCCCCACAGGCGAACTGCTGCTTTCCGGCCCCGACAACTGCAAGACCTATGCGACCGACCTGCCTTCGACCGATGTGAAATGGACCGGCGCGAACGGATCGGGGCACCTGCTGTACGATCATGGCTGCGATCGCGAAGAGCACCGCGCGCTGGCGGGCGCGCTACGCGCCGCGCCGCAGGCGCTGCCGATCGCCGAACTGATCGGTCAGCGCTGAAGCGGCTCCTCGCGAGACCCGTTGGCGCCTTCGTTGTGCAACAGGTGGGTCGGGAGCATAATGTCTGCGGTCGAGAATGTCGCCGACGTCTAGGGCCCGCAGACCCAGTCGCCCCGAACTTCAGCAAGCTCGCGACCGTCACGTTCGTAGCGCAGCGTCCCCGGTCGAGCCGGTGACTCGCCTCCACCCTTCGCTGGTCCCGTCAAGGCGATCCGGACTTTGGCGCCTTCACCGGTGAACGTTGCACCCTTCAACATCGCGTTGAAGCCGCCAGGCTGCGACACACGCATCACCGTGCCACCGGCAGCGACGATCGCCTCAGCCGGCACCTTGGACCCGACGTCCCCTGCAGCCACCAGCATGGTCGCTGCGCCGGCCTGCGACATGAAGCTGCAGCGAAGCTCGCCGGACAATGCCGCGTCTCCCATGTCTGCCTGCGAAAGAGGCCGCAGGCCCGGCTGCGCTCCGGCTCCGTCAGGAGAACGCGGGTCTGCGACAGGGGAGACCGCTGTCGTTGGTACCGTGCCGTTCGATGGGGCACTGACATTGGTGTCCCCCTCAATTGGCATCGACGTGCCGGACGAGTTTTCCCGGCCATTGGTTGAAGATTCCGTCCCATTGCAGGCGGTCAGCATAAGGCTCGTCGCCAATATGATGATGCTGGAGCGTGATCCGATCATGCGTTCTCCTGGTGCGCGTTGGCGAACCCGTACCATCCCGCTGCCCTAGGTAGAAGTTCGCTTCCGCCTGAGGTTGGGACAACACCGCCCCCGCGCTGCATTGCATGCCCGGGATGGCGACCGTCCTAACGTCGCGAAAGTGCCGAGTTTCGGACGTCGCGTATGTCGCTGATCTTGCGACAGCGAAATGGCTTAAACTGGTAGACTTCCCCCGGAAGGTCTCCGAGAAGTGGAGGGGATCGTTGCGCCATTTCCGCTTCACCACGCTCCCGAAACGATGGTGAACCGGGACGGCTAGCCGTTTAGTGAATCGTAGGTTTAGTGGCTGACAGCCATCGGCAACGATATCGAGGCTCATGATGTGGTCGACGTCAGATCAATCGACGCATCCACGTCGGCCAGCAGACGTCTGAGCGCCGGCACCAGGTGGTCACGCTCTGGGCGTATCGGGCACGCTGCGCTATGCCGAGCTGGCGAGGCAGCTGGAAGGGGTCACGCAGCGTATGCTGACCCGATCGCTGCGTCACCTGGAACGCGATGGCCTTATCGTACGCCGGGATCATGGCGAGGTTCCGCCGCGGGTCGATTACACGCTTACACCCTTGGGCCGCGGATTGCTCGTGGGGATGATGCCGCTTTGGACGTGGATCATCGACAATGCCCCGGCGTTCAGGGCAGCCCGCGACCGCTTTGACCTTGACCTTGATGCATCTGATGCCAGCCCGACCGCAGAAGCTCGGAGCATTCCCGATTAGGAAGCAGTAGCGGGGTACCGGGGCGCTACGTCGCGAAAGTGCTGAGTTTCGAGCGTCTCGTATGTCGCCGCTTTTGCGACAGCGGCATGTCTGTTGTTGGGTGGTAAGCGGGCATTCGCAGCAGAGCCTCAGCCTCGCTGAACGGTTCCCTGCGTGGCGGCGGTCTCAGCCGCTGAGACGTGGAGGACGTAGAGGATCAATCCAGACGCGTCGGACACGTCCACCTGCCAATCTTGATCCATCCATATCAGGGCTGCGTGATCCTTCAGCAACTCGCCCACAAATCGTGCCATCTCTATGCGGAGGTCGCCGTGAGTCTCCCGCTCGACGCTCAGAGTGGTCGCCATGTGTGACGCCGTTCGGACGTTCATACTGTAAACAGGCATGAAGGCGCTCCAAAAACCGGCGCGGGCGCCCAGCTAAAGCGATGAACTTACGACCACTGCTCAGGTTTCCTTGTCGGTGGAGTTCGACCACGACCTGGGCCCTATGTCCGCAAGTGGGGCGCCAACAGTCGTTGTTCCGATCACGACGCGAGTGGTCAATCTCCCGGGGAAGCCGGGGTGGATCGGCGGCGACTTGGCGCGACCACCCGAAGTGACGACCATCCTCCGCCGATCCGCTTTCCTTCGATCATGGATCGCCCGCTATCGCAAGCATGATGTCCGCTATTGGGCGGAAGCGGAACGGCGGCTTTTAGGGACGAACGGTCCAGACCGGACGCTCACGGTCGAGATCGACCTGCGTCGGCTCCGATGAATGCGCGGCTATGTCGCCGTGTTGCATCGCAGCAAAGATCCGTTACAAGCGGTTTAGAGAACGTAGGCTCCACCACCCTATCTTAGTCTGAGCGCAGCTACCGGTTCGGGGTGTGCGCCACGCAAGGCAATGATGGTGATAGTGACATGAACGCGATGCCTGGTCTCAAAGCATCCCTGTTCTACCTCTGCTTTGGCTTGTCGGTTCTCGCCTTCCTGGTCGCGCTGGAACGCCCAGGATGGTTCAGCGAGCGCCCAGCGGCGATAATTGCCGGTACCGCGGCCAAGCTTGAGGCCGAGGCGATTAGCGACCGAGCACAGCCTGTTACGGTCCAACGCCTGAGCTGACCGGTCTGGTCATACTCTCAAGATGCTGGCGAGCACCGCTTCTGCGGTCTTGCCCACACCAACGCGGAGCCTCAACCCGATCCTCCCTCTCCTCTCCCCTGCGCCTCGTGCTGTACCGGCCAGAGTGGTGCGCGACGTCTTCGTACCTCGAAGCTTCAGCTCAAGCCGCGCGTGGACGAGGAGCTAATGCTCGGCCGACCCGTTTGGGCCGCACTAACACCGCTAGTGCCTTCTGGCGGGATCGTCAGATCAGAACAGGGTGTGCAGTCACCGTCCCTGAGCGGCGGCCTTCCATTCCATTGCGACGCGCAGCCGGCTTTCGATGCTGGGATGATCGTAGAAGATAACCTCCTCGAGCCGACTGGGACTCGGCGCTCTGTATGACGTGGTAGCAAGCAGTGCGCGTGCCGCTCCGTCTGGCTCTCTTGCCAGATTGAGGCCGTATGCATCGGCATCCCTTTCCACAAGGCGCATGACGGTGTTCACGACCGGCGTGGTCACCAGGGTGAAGACAGCTGATATCGCGAGAAGGACCGGTATGCCGGAAGCATCGGAAATGCCGCCGACGCCTCCGCCGCCCAGGAGGCGCAGAGCGGTCGGAAACGCGAACGCCGCCATGATCAAGCCGATGCATGAAAGGAGCGCCACTGCACCGGCCAGAATAAGAAGATGGTGATGTTTGTAGTGGCCGATCTCATGCGCGACCACGGCGCGGATAGCAGGTATGTCGACCGGGTCGCGCATCACCGTATCACTCAGCGCGATCCTTGCGGTTCCGCCAACACCGGTGACGCTCGCAGTGTAGCGGTCGGTCTGCTTCGATCCGTCGTAGATGACGATCTCCTCGCCCGACAGGCTCGCCTGACGAGCCAGATCCGTCACGACGTCATGCACCACCCCCGGCTGTAATGGCTCGTAGCGATTGAACAGACCGGCGGCATACGGAGCGAATACAGTCGCAAGAGCGATCAACAACGCAAGCAGTGCCGAGCTCCACATCCACCATCTTTGTTTGGCACGTCGAATGATGACGTAGAGCGGGATGAATAGGAGGCCCCCGACCAGTGCCCCCGCCACCGCCGTGATGAACGATTGCGTCAGCCAGGCACCGGTGGTGAGATTGGAGAGGCCATAGGACCGCTCCCTCACGAGATCCGCATAGAACGTCCACGGCATCAGGAGCAGCGCCTGAAGGAGAAGAGCAGCGAAACCCGTTGCGAACACGGCAAAGTTCTGACGGTTCCGACTCCCCGTCATCGCAGCGATCCGAGGGAGGATCCCGGATCGGAGTATGATCAGGCAGGCCACAACGGCAGCGAGCTTGCCGATAACAAGCACCCAGTGGGAGCCCTGCGTGTAGTGCGCAGCCGTTTCGACTGCACCTTTCGGCAGCTTGGCCAAGTAAGCGGCAGTGGCACCAGTCGGGTCCAGCGCGGTGTTCATTCGGAATTTCCTCTCAGTGCGAGCCGTCGACCCGTGTCGAACCGCATCCAAAGATGTCGGCAGCTGATGATCATGATGTCCGCCTCGTCGGGACCAACCCGCAAGAGGAATGGCAGGAGTGCCCGCGCTCCACGCCCCAGCTTCCCCGTCACGAGATCAGAACCCGGACGGCGCGCCGGCTGCCCGAACGGGAGCCAAGCGAGAGGAAGGTGACGGTGACCAGCCCGCTCGCGATAATCGACCAGGTGTCGTCGCCGACCATAGCCTCCATCAGCAACCAGGCCGAGACGGCCAACGCGACCGCAGCAGACGCGAACAGGTATTCGGGAGCCGATTGAACGGCAACTTCGCTTCGTTTCGCCATCAGCTTCTCCATGGACGAGAGATTGGCGAAAGATGACGAACCAGCTCAAAGGCGTGAATCACACGTGCGACTAGGATGGGCATACCCGGGTATGCCAAGTCGGCACGGCAAGAGGCCTCTGCACTTATGCGCGCAGAGGCCCTTGGTCGCTGCTGCGAACGGCACGGCACCTCGCTTCAACGCGACTTACCGCCGCAGCCAGCGTATGGGAGCTTTACGCGGAACACCGTGCCTCCCCCAATGTGGGGAAGCGCCATTATGCGCCCGCCATGAGCCTCAACGATGCTCTTCGCAACCGAAAGCCCCATTCCCATGCCGTCGCGCTTGGTGGTGAAGAAGGCCTCGAAGATTCGGTCGCCCTTGTCAGCGAAGCCGGGACCGGTGTCCGCCACCTCCAGCATCTGCCCCGCGTCGCAACTGTAGGAGCGCACCGTGATCCTGCGTGACCCATCGGGCTGGCCCTCCATGGCCTGCGCGGCATTGACGATCAGGTTGATCATCACTTGCTGGAGCTGAATGCGGTCCGCCAGCAACGGCGGCATGACAGGGGCGAGGGACAGCGAGAGAGATGCGCCCAAGGCGGAGGTCTGCCGGCTTGTGATCTCGACAGCCTCCTCGATCATGTGGTTCACGCAGAACCTTGTGCGGGACGAGTTGTCTTTGACCGCCATTCGCCGCGTGCGAGCGATGATCTCGGATGCACGCGTCGCTTCGCCCATGATGCGGGAGATCGCCAACCTCGTCTCCTCGACGTTCGGCTCGGCTCTGCTCAGCCAGCGAAGAGCGGCATTTCCATTCGCCACGACGGCTGCAAGCGGCTGATTCACCTCATGGGCTATCGACGCCATGAGCTCACCCAAGGTGGCGACACGAGCTGCGTGAGCGAGATCGGCCTGGGCCTTCGCTAGCTCCCGCTCCTTTGCGATCCGCTGAGAAATGTCGACAAGCCCGACGACGACGATGACCTCCTCGTCCGGAGCCTTGGGGAAGGCGCAGCTCAGGAGGACATCGAGGTCGCTCCCGTCCTCGCGCCGAATAACGGTCTCGGTTTCGTAGCTCTCGTCCCCCCGCAGGTAGGCGAGCAGGTTGCGATTCCAAGCCTCCAGGCTCTCGTCAGAACACCAGCGACCCAACGGGCTCCCGACCGCTGATCCGCGATCGATCCCGAGCATGCGGCACGCCTTCTCGTTCAGATCCAGGGTGGGGGTCACCTCAAGCGCACGTCGGACGATGGAGGTATCCTCCTCGACCTGCGCTATCAGTTCCTCCACCTCATCCGACAGTTCAGCGAGCATCGCCCTCATGTTGGATAGGTCGATCTCCAGAAATCCCATCGCCGTCCCGTCGAAGACGCTTCGGAAGCGGTGCTGATCATGCGTGCGGTCGAAGACGAGGGTGTGGAACCCTTCGAACCCTTCAGGGCCGAACCTCGCCACATAGCGGATCGCCCCATGCCGCCAGCCCCCTTGCCGATGTGGCACTGCAGCCTCGAAGGAGACCTGCTCGCCCTCCGCCACGCGCTTCAGATGCGGGAGGCGCTCCAGATACGCTTCGTTTCCCAGGAACTCCCGCATGTGCACGCCGACAAGCTCCTCGGGGGACCTTCCATACCACAGCAGGTGATGCTCGTTCGCATAGCGGCAGATGTGGTCCGCATCGAAGAACGAGATCAGCGCCGGCACGGCATCGGTCGTGGAACGCTGATACTCCGCGACCGTCGAGTGCGAGGTGACATCATCCATGCGTATAGGTCCCGTTGACGGCGGTGCCGGCGATGGTCACGTTCGAATGATCATGCAGGCGATTGACAAGAAGAACGAAAGCGCTGTTCCCGTGGTCTTCATCGTTGAGGACGATGCAGGGCTTCGCGAGGGGCTCGATGCACTGTTCCGCTCGGTCGGCTACCGCACCGAACAGTTCGGATCCGCCGGCGAGTTCATGCAGTCCGGCCGGACGCGAAGCGCTGGATGCCTCGTCCTCGACGTGCGCCTTCCGGGCCTGAGCGGGTTGGACTTTCAGGAGAAGCTGGCGGACGCCGGCATCACGATGCCCGTCATCCTCATGACCGGACACGGAGACATCCCCATGACCGTGCGGGGAATGAAGGCAGGCGCCGTGGACTTCCTGCCCAAGCCATTCCGTGAGCAGGACATGCTCGACGCCGTCGCGACCGCTCTCGCCCGCGACGCAGCCGAGCGGGAGGCGCGAAGGGAGAACGAGGAACTTCGCGAGCGGGCGGGATCGCTCAGCGCCCGCGAACGCGAGGTCATGGTCCGAGTGGCGAAGGGCAAGATGAACAAGCAGATCGCCTTCGAGCTTGGAGTCAGTGAAATCACCGTCAAGATCCACCGGGGCAACGCCATGCGGAAGCTCGGCGCCCGGACGCTCGCCGACTTCATCGGAATGGTGAACTCCCTGAACCTCAGTCCTTAGAGCAGGTCCGGCTGCCCGCCTGATCGTCGAGACCGTCATCCGATCCTCGGGGCGTGAAGGGGAAGGCCTGGGCTGACCGTAGCCACAAGTTCGACCGAGCCGTGCTGGACTTCAGTGATCAGCAACTCCGACCGGCCACACCGGAATGCGACATTGGTCGGAAGATCTCCGTTCGTCGGAATGCAAGGCAAGGCGATGCCGAGCGCATCGACGATCGCGATGCGGCCCTCGCCATAGATCGCGCAGAACAGCCTTCCATCCACGTCGAAGGCCATGCCGTCCGGTCCGCGGAAGCGGTCCATCGGCCCGTCCACCGAAACCTGAGCGAAGACTTCAGGGTCACCGTCCATCTCTTGGCGGTAGACGCGTCCGGTGAGCGTCTCGCTGTAATAGAGGGCGCCGTCAGCTCCGAAGGCTATTCCGTTGACGAAGCGCATTGCCGTGCGCAGCCGCCGTACCACCCGTCCCCGATGGGGATCGATCGCAAACAGGCGTCCGTCATAATCCCTGCTCGCGAAGTCCCCGCGCAGCTGACCGCCGACGATTAGATCACTTCGCGCGATGCCGGAATCTGTCATGTAAAGGAGCCCGTCAGGCCCGAACGCCAGGTCGTTGGGAAAAAGGAAGGGACCCGCCTCGTCACCCTCAAGCCGCATCGTCACCCGCCCATCGGGTGCGATCCGCAGAAGGGCGTCCCCGCCGCCGGCCACCCACAGGTGGCCGTCCCCGTCGGCAGCCAAGCCGGTAGGCCTGCCGCCAAGGACAGCAAGGGTGCGCGCCTGCCCGTCAGCGACCACCTTGGTGATGCTCGCCTTTCTTTCGCTCATCTCCACAAGCGCTGCTGATCCATCGGGGAACGAGACCGGCCCCTCGGGCTCAAGCAATCCGACGCACAGCACCTCGTTCCGATCACTCCGGCTACCGCCGGAAGCTGCGTCGGCTTCCCTTCCAGTCCTCCAGGTCACTCCCCGGCTCATTGCAGATCCCAGCCCTTCGAGTTCGCTCAAGATCGGTCTGGGTGCCCCGCTTCACTCAAACCGCCACATTCATAGGATATGCCCACTTCTCCTTTCCTCAATTCCTTGGAGGAGGGGGGAGCAGCCCCCCTCGAACGGGGGATCGACAAGAGCTGCAGAGCGCGCGAGCGAGAGAAAACCAATTCAGCTGGCGGCCTCGGCAATCAGAAGCGCGGCGGCTCCGGACTGCGAAGGCTTCCGAATGACGACTGCGCACACGCCGATCCGAATACTCGTCGCAGACGATCACGCGCTGATCCGGCTGGGCGTGGGCGCCGTGGTCAATCTGCAATCGGACATGATGTTGGTGGGGGAAGCGACGGATGGATCGGAGGCCGTGGAAGCGTTCAGGCGCCTGAAGCCGGACGTGGCGCTGATCGACCTTCAGATGCCGAACATGGATGGGTTGGAGGCGATAGCGGCCATCGTCTCGGAGTTTCCGAGTGCCCGGCTCATCGTGCTGACCACATACGCCGGGGATGCGCAGGCGCTGCGCGCCATGAGAGCCGGCGCGGCAGGCTACCTGTTGAAGAGCACGCTTCGGAAGGAACTGCTGGATGTAATCCGGACGGTGCATTCCGGGGAGTTCCACATCCCGCCTGAAATCGCCAACGACATCGGCAGAAACGCAATGCGAGACGCTCTGTCCGAACGTGAGATCGAGGTCCTCCGCTGCATCGCCCGGGGGCTGCCGAACAAGGGAGCCGCGCGGGAACTCGGCGTGTCGGAGGAAACCGTGAAGGCACACGTGAAGAGCATCTTCGGGAAACTGAACGTGGCAGACCGCACGGAAGCCGTGACGATCGCCGCCCGCAGGGGCATCCTGGATCTATCGCCCGGAAGCGACGCCTTCTAGATGCCATCCGGCGTGGCGAATTCGCCCGCTTCGATCTCGATCGATCGTCGGAACAGCGCCGGCGACTTGCCGAAGCGTCGCTTGAAGGCAGCGCCAAATGCACTCTCGGATCCATAACCGACGGCAGCAGCGATCCGGCCGATGGGCTCACGGGTCTCACGCAGAGCCACCGCTGCCCGTTCGAGCCGCCAATCACTCAAATAAGACACCGGCCCCTGTGCCACGAGCCTATTGAAGGCTTCCGCGAAGCTCGACCGCGACATTCCTGCCTCGCTTGCCATGCGCTTCACGGTCCAGGGCAGATGAGGATCGCGGTGTATCGCACCGAGCGCCTTGGCGATCCTTTCATCCGAAAGCGCCCGAAGCCACCCCGGTCCATGTTGAGGGCCGAAAGCTTGCTGATACCGCAACAGAAGTATCAGAAGGATCTGTGCGTAGTGGTCAGCTAGCAAGCCACTGCCCGGCAACGTGCAGCTCACTTCCTGTGCAAGATGCTTCAGCGCCTGACGAAGATCGAGCGCCGCGTCATCGCTTCCCCGCACGACGAAGGATGAAGGCAGCTGATCTAGGAGCAGCTGCGACATCTCAGGCATCAATTCGATCTGACCGCCGATCAGACGGCAATCGTCCCCCTCGCCGGCGCGGGCGACACCATCGATCGCGCCGCTGAAAGCAGGTCCCGCCTCCTCAGGAGCGAGCTGCGGATCGCTTGACAGCATGTAGCCTTCGCCTGGCGCAATGAAGAAGGCATCGCCGGCGGAAAGGCGCACGGAGCGCGAGGAAGAGATTGAGGTGAACCAACACTCGCCCTGACTGAGGGCATTGAACTTCGGATTGCCAATGGCAGGGAAACGAAGCGACCACTGACCTCCCGCGTGCAGACGTCCCGTTACCCGCGCACGTGCCCGAAGAAGCGAGAGAACGGATGTCAAAGCATCATCCATGGACGCTTCCTACAGAAATCCGGACGACGGCGAGCTTGAGCATCCAAGCCTCCATTGCGAAATCCACCTCAACAAATGGGAGCACCTTCGTGACTGAGCAAACGCCAATAGCTTCAGGCTTCGACGCATACTCGACGGCCGAACAGGTAATCGCGGGAGTGGATCTGTCGGGCAAGACTGCAATCGTGACCGGCGGGTATTCCGGACTGGGCTTGGAGATGACCCGCATTCTTTCCAATGCCGGTGCTCGTGTCGTCGTTCCGGTTCGCACTCCGGCCAAGGCGGCAGCTGCGCTCGAGACAATTGGGAATGCCGAGGTCGAGAGGATCGATCTAGCCGAACCGAAGTCGATCGACGACTTCGCCGACCGCTTCCTATCCACCGGTCGGCCCCTCGACATACTCATCCACAGCGCGGGCATCATGGCTTCGCCTCTCGAGCGGACCGCCGCCGGCCACGAGATGCAGCTCGCCGTCAACCACCTGGCCCCCTTCAGACTGACCCACCGCCTGATACCGGCGCTGCAGGCCGCCAACGGCTCGCGAGTGGTTTCGATGTCCTCCCGCGGCCACCGCCTGTCGCGCTTCAACTTCGAGGATCCCGACTTCGTCGCCCGCCCCTACGACCCGTGGATCGCCTATGGTCAGTCGAAGACCGCGAATGCGCTGTTCGCCGTCGCTCTGGACGCTCGCGGCAAGGATGAGGGCATCCGCGCCTATTCCGTTCATCCCGGTTCGATCCTCACCGACCTGGCCCGCCACTTGAGCCGGGACCAGATTGCCGCCTTCGGCGCACTGGATGACTTCGGAGAGCCACGGATCGACCCTGCGAACGACCTGAAGAACGTCCAGCAGGGAGCCGCCACCGCGATCTGGTGCGCGACGCACCCGGCACTGCAGGCGCTTGGCGGGGTGTATTGCGAGAACTGCGACATCGCTCCGATCCGCGCACCGGACGACCCTCGCAACGACGGTGTTCGCGAATGGGCCGCTGATCCCGCAGCTGCCGAACAGCTCTGGATCCTCAGCGAGCGCTTCATGCGGGGATCCAGCGGAGACTGAGGGTCCTTTCGCGCAAGTCATACCTGCGGACGGTTTCGTGTCCGGTCCGGCGTCCATAGCCTGTACGCATCGGGTAGACCGTCGAAGGAACGCGTAGAATGAGCGGAACGTCTTCACTGCAAGCGCCGCTCCAGTGAACGGATCGGAGCACTTGCTCTCGGCGATGCTGCCGATCATCCTTCTTCTTTCGTTCGGGGTGGTGGCGGCAGTCGCCTCCCGTTCCCTGCATCTCAGTCCGATCGTAGGCTACATCCTGCTTGGTCTGATGTTGCGGCTGTCCGGCTTCGATCTTGGCCCGTCCGAGCAGACCGTTTCGCTGCTGGCGGAGCTCGGGGTCCTGTTTCTGCTATTCGACATCGGCCTGCACTTCTCATTCAAGCGCCTCCGCGCCCAGGCTGCTGACATCTTCGGGTTCGGTCCCGCACAGGTGCTGTTCTCAACGCTCACAATTGCAGTTGCGGCTCGCCTGATGGGACTGCCCTGGAGCGGCGCCCTGCTCGTCGGCGCGGCGTTGTCCCTCTCATCAACAGCGGTCGTGGTGGGGCTGATCGCGGAGCGCCATCAGCAGGATTGCCCCGTCGGCCTCACCGCAACCGCCATCCTGGTGTTCCAGGACGTGGCAGGCATCTTCATCCTCATCGTGGCAATGGCTCTGCAGAATGGAGGGACGCCGCTGGAGGCCAGCGCGTCCGCCCTCGCCAAGGCGGCACTGAGCTTCGGTATCTCGCTGGTGCTCTCAAAGTATCTAGTCCGCCCTGCCTTCGACTTCGTCGCCCGCAGCCGCAACGAGGAGGTGTTCACCGCCGTCGCATTGCTCGTCGCACTGGCTGCGGGATGGGCCACCGGAACAATCGGCCTGTCGGTGACTCTCGGCGCCTTTCTTGGAGGAATGATGCTGGCGGACACGCCCTATCGCTCCATCGTGCAGTCCGAAATCAAGCCATTCAGAGGGCTGCTGCTCGGCTTCTTCTTCGTGTCCGTCGGCCTCGCTCTGGACATAGCAACTCTCTCGCACTCGTGGCATCTCGTCGCGGCAGTCGCGCTCGGCCTCGTTGCGCTCAAGATCGTCGCAAACGTGCTCGCAAGCCTTCTCTTCCGTTGGTCGGTTCCAGGCTCGATCCAGCTCGGATTTCTCCTCGCGCAAGGTTCCGAATTCGGGTTCGTTATACTGGGACTTCCCGCAGTCCGTTCGGCGGTCGGCAACGAGTGGTCGTCCATAGTGATCGCGGCAGTGGCGGGAACACTCGCGCTGACGCCGAACCTCGCTTCGGCAGGCCGTTGGATTGCGGGGACCCTCCGGGCGCGCCGCATGACGGTTCTGGATCCCGAGCTCGAGCCCCAGGCTCTGGTCGGACCGGTCATGATATTGGGCATGGGCGAAGTGGGCCGCGCGGTTGCAGACGCCCTGATCCATTTTGACATCGGCTTCGTCGCCATGGAGACCGACCAGCGCCGCCTGCGCGACGCTCTGGCAGACGGCTATCGGGTGGAGTTCGGCGACCTCAGCGATCCTCGCATCTGGGAGCCGGCAGCTCTGGAAGGACGTCGCGTCAGCGTTCTCACGGAACCGTCCTTGGAGATATCCGGTCGGCTCACTCCCCTCACCCGCAAGTTCTTCCCGGATCTACTGCGGGTGGCCGTTGTGGCAGACGCCGCATCAGCCGTCGGGTTCGCCAACATCGGCCTGACGCCGGTTATCGATGCTCCAGGCGACGGCGGACTGGAGACTGCCGCGCTCGTTCTGGAAGCGCTGGAGGTTCCGAGCGAGGCCATCTCGGACTGGATCTCCAGCCGACGAGGCTCATTCGCGGATACTCGCCACTCCAAAGCGGAAGCCAGCTCGACGCTCGAGGTCCTTCCCGCCTGACTGTCCCTCTCCTACCCTGCATCGGCATGTGAGCACGGCTGGCTATCGGCTCCCGAGATCGCGGCGCTGAGGCCAGGGCGCCTGTTCCCAGCCCCCGCCCAGCGCCTTGAACAGACTGATCTGCGCCTCGGCGACGGATCGATCCGACTGTGCCAACTCGCCGCGGGCGTTCGCCCGATCACGTTCGGCATCGATCAGAAGAAGAAAGCTGTCCGCGCCATTGTCGAAGCGTTGCTTCGAGAGTGCAGCGGCCTCTTCACTCGATCGGGATGCGCGCCGAAGGACAGCGTTCCTTTCCAGCTCCCCCCGGTAGCGCGCCAACGCCTGCTCGACCTCACGCAGCGCCGTGAGCACCGTTCCGTCGAAACGCGCGAGAGCGATGTCCGCGCCAGCGCGAGCCTGCCTAACCCGCGCGCGGGCCACCGTCTGGTTCGGAAAGTTCCAGGAGATGAGCGGACCAAGTGAGAAGCTGAAGCCCGACGGCTTGAACGCATTCCCCGGCGAAGTGCCTCCGAAGCCCAGGCTGCCGAGAAGCCGGACGGACGGATAAAGATCGGCTACCGCGATACCTACCCGGGCGGTGTCCGCTGCGAGCCCCCGCTCGGCGGAGCGGACGTCGGGACGCCGAGCAAGAAGCGCCGCGCCGTCACCAACGGGAATGGGCGTATGCAAGGGCGGAGGCGCAGTGCATCTCGAAGCGTCTGCGTCGATCTCTTCAGGGGCGCGACCGGTAAGGGCAGCGAGCGCATAGAGCGAGGCGCGGCGCTCCGCCTCAAACGTGGGCACCGTCGCTTCAGACTGCGCCAGGAGAACGTCCGCCCGCCGCACGTCGCGCTCGGTGCCGCGCCCCGCGTCAGCGAGGGACCTAGTCAGTCTCAGCGTCTCCCTTTGAAGTTCGACCGTCTGGCCAGCGACGTCGCGCTGCGCCGCGATGCTGCAGCTCTGCACGTAGGCCCGAGCGGTCTCGGCCGCGATCGCGACCCTTGCCGCATCCAGTTGGGCGGCCGCCGCATCTACGTCGCCGCGCGCCGCTTCGATCGCCCTCGTCACTCCGCCGAACAGATCAACCTCGTAAGAGGCGTCGAACCCGCTGGAATAGTAGTCGGTCTCCACCGATCGCCCGGCGCCTATCGCGGATCCCGCGAGCGATCCGCCAGGAGAGACCCGGTTGTAGGTAGCTGAACTGCTGAGCCCGGTCTCCGGAAGCCTCGCTCCTCGTTGTTCCGAGAGGATGGCTCGCGCCTGCGCCAGACTGCCGGCAGCAGCACGTATGTCCGGGTTGTGGGCAAGCGCGTCGGAGATCAGCCGATCGAGAGCCGGATCCTCATAGAGCTGCCACCAGCGGGTAGGCAGAGCCTGCGACGACGTGGGACCGCCGGCCTCTGCAAATCCGCCGCTCGAAGCCGGTCGGGTGGGCGGCACGACGGGCGGCCGATAGTCGGGTCCGACCACGCAGCCGGACAGGCTCATCGCCGAGAGAACAAGTAGCTTTTTCACTTCGCGCTCACTGAATTGTCGGTGGTGATCGTAGCGGCGGAGGCGTCCTTCCGTCGGAGGCTGCCCGCCCTGCGAGAGACCCAGTCCCCCGCTTTCCGGCTGATGACATAGAAGCTCGGCGTGAAGATCAGTCCGAAGCCGGTGACGCCGATCATTCCGAAGAACACCGCCACGCCCAGAGCCTGCCGCATCTCCGCGCCCGGTCCCGTGCCGATCACGAGTGGCAGCACCCCGAGGATGAAGGCGATGGACGTCATGATGATCGGGCGAAGTCGCTGTTCCGCCGCGTGCTTGGCGGCCTCGTGCATCTCCATCCCAGCATCCTCGTTCTGTTTTGCGAACTCGACGATGAGAATGGCGTTCTTGGCCGCCAGCCCGATGAGGACGATCAGACCGACCTGCGTCAGGATGTTGTTGTCCATGCCCATCAGGTTCACCCCGATGATGGCGGCCAGCAGGCACATGGGCACGATCAGAATGACGGCGAATGGCAGGACGACGCTTTCGTAGTTCGCAGCGAGGAGCAGGAACACGAAGAGCACCGCCAGACCAAACACGAGGGAGCCCGTGTTGCCCGCCTGCTGCTGCTGAAACGCCAGGTCAGTCCACTCGAAGGACATGCCCTTGGGCAGCGTGTCCTGTGCGATGGCGGCCATGGCCTGCAGGGACTGGCCGCTCGAGAAACCGCGAGCCGTGTCGCCCTGCAGCTCCGCCGAGGGGTACAGGTTGTAGCGGACGACGCGGTAGGGGCCGGCATCATCCTTAAGCGTGAGCACGGCATCCAGCGGGACCATGGCGCCGGACTCCGAGCGGGTCTTCAGGCGGCCCACGTCCGAAGCCTGATCCCGATAGGGAGCGTCGGCTTCGGCAGTCACTCGGAAGGTCCGCCCGAGCAGGTTGAAGTCGTTGACGTAGGTGGAACCGAGATAGGTGCCCATCGTCGAGAAGATGTTCTCGACCGGAACACCGAGCTGCTCGGCCCTGTCACGGTCGATGTCGGCATGCAGTCGCGGCGTCCGGACGTTGAAGGTCGTGAACGTGCTCGACAGACCTTCAGTCTTGTTGGCCTTCGCCATCATGGCCGTAGCCGCACGCTCAAGTGCCTCGTAACCCAGGCCGCCGCGATCCTCGATCATCATCTTCCACCCGCCGCCCGTGCCGATGCCGCGCACGGGGGGAGGCGGGATAAGCAGGACGTTGCCGCCCGTGATCTGCTTCAGCTTGGCTCTGATCTCGGCCGCCACCGCATCCGCGTTCGGCCTCGTCCCGATCTTCTTCAGCGTGATGAACATCGCTGCCGCATTAGGGGCCGCGGTCAGGGTGGCGCCGTCGACGCCGGCGAAGGCAACGGTATGCTCGGTCGCAGGATTGCGCAGTGCGATCCGGTTGACCTCGTTCATGACTTCGCTCGTCCGCTGGAGCGAGGATCCCGGGGGCAGCTGAATGGCCGCGATCAGATAGCTCTGATCCTGAGCGGGGATGAAGCCGGTCGGGGTGGCCGAAAACCTCCAGCCTGCCAGGGCGATCAGACAAGCATAGGACACGCCGATGATCAGCAGCGATCGAACCGCCCTCGCCGTGAAGCGGCCGAAGCGCTTCGCCAGCGCGTCGAACCCCCTGTTGAACCCGCGGGCGAAGCGACCCGGCAGGCCCAGCACGCCGGCGCGTGGCGCCACCTCGGACTTCGGCCGCAGGATGATCGCAGCGAGCGCGGGCGAAAGGGTCAGCGAAACGAGCGCTGAGATCACGGCGGCAGAGACGATCGTCAGCGCGAACTGCTGATAGAAGGCGCCCGAGATGCCAGGGATGAAGGACGTCGGGATGAACACGCCGCTGAGGACCAGTGCGATCGCGATCAGCGCCCCCCCGACCTCGTCCATCGTCTCGTGAGCGGCCTGCCTCGGCGACAGCCCCTTCTCCTCCATGAGCCGCTCGACGTTCTCTACCACCACGATGGCATCGTCGACCACAATGCCCACCGCCAGCACCATGCCGAACAGAGACAGGTTGTTCAGGCTGAACCCGAAACCGGCGAGGCATGCCAGCGACCCGATCAGCGAGATCGGAACCGCGATGAGCGGTATGACCGCAGCCCGCCAGCTCTGGAGGAACAGGATGACCACGATGCCCACCAGGACGATCGCCTCGAAGAGGGTCCTGTAAACCTCCTCGATGGAGGCGGAGATGTATTCGGTCGGGTTGTAGGGGATCGTATACTGCAGATCGGCGGGGAAGCCCTTTCCGATCTCTTCCATTTCGTGCCGAACCGCGTCGGCGGTCGTGAGCGCGTTCGATCCAGGCAGCTGCGTGACCGCCAGCGCCACCATGGGGTTACCGCTGAGCGCCGCATTCACGCCGTATTCGCGAGCGCCGAGTTCCACCCTGGCCACGTCTCGCAGGCGCGTGAGGCGCCCCTCGGGATCCCGCTTGACGATGATGGCGCCGAACTGCTCCGGCGTGGCGAGCCGTCCGTCGGCTTGAATCCCGAGCTGAAACGCCGTCCCTCCCTGATTGAAGGGAGGCTGTCCGACCGATCCGACCGCCGCCTGAGTGTTCTTCCGGCGCACTGCCGCTACGATCTCGTCGACAGTGAGATTCCGGGACGCAGCGCGATCAGGATCGATCCAGACGCGCATGTTCATCTCCCGCGCGCCAAACGCCCGGACGCCGCCCACGCCGGGGATGCGCAGAAGCCGGTCGATGATCTGCGTGGTGGCGTAGTTCGAGACGTATTGCTGCGACAGGCTGTGCCCCGGGGAGGTGAGCGCGATCGCCATTAGGATGTCGGGCGAGTTCTTCAGGACGGTCACGCCTATTTGGCGGACCTGTTCCGGCAGGCGCGGCTCCGCGACCGAGACGCGGTTCTGCACCAGAACCTGCGCCTGATCCACGCTCACGCCCTGCTTAAAGGTCACCGTGATCGAGAGACTGCCGTCGCCGGTGGCAGACGACGACATGTAGATCATGCCTTCCACCCCGTTGATGGATTCCTCAAGCGGAGCGGCGACGGTCTCCGAAAGCGTCTCGGCCGTCGCGCCAGGATAGGTGGCGCTGACCACCACCGTAGGAGGCGCGATCTCGGGATACTGGGACACCGGAAGGCCTGGGTATGCGACCAAGCCGATCACGACGATGAGGATCGAGACGACCGCCGCGAAGATCGGCCTCTCGATGAAGAAGTGCGGGAACTTCATGGCTCAGCCCGCCGTGGCTTCGGAGGGAAGTGGCGCGGTCTCGGGGACCGCGTTCGGCGAGGTGTCCTGGGCCCGCGGCTCCAGCGTGATCCGCCGCGCGTCGACGGAGGTGCCGGGCTGGAGCAGCGTGCCGCCCTCGACCACGACCCTATCGTTCGGCGTGATTCCCGCGCGGATCACCCGCAGACCTTGAACGAGGGGGCCGGTCTGAACCACCTTCGCCTGCGCCTTCCCGTCGCCTCCCACGACGTAGACGAGCCGCCTCGTCTGATCGGTGATGATCGCCTCGTCGGGGATCAGCATCGCCTTGTAGTGCCCGGACCCAAGGAGCCGTGCGCGGCCGAACAGGCCCGGCGTCAGGAAGCCGTCCGGATTGGCCACCACCGCGTGGGCTCGGATCGTGCCCGAGTTGCCGTCGATGGTGTTGTCGACGAAGCTCATCTTGCCGCGCCAGCGATAGGTAGGTTCATCAGCCAACTGGATCTCGACGGGGTTGGCCGAAGTCCGCGACGATCCTCGCTCGCCCGCGCGCGCCTGACGCATATACTTCAGGTAAAGGCTCTCCGCTCCGTCGAACGAGAACCAGATCGGGTCCGTCGAAACGATCCGGCTGAGCACGGTCTCACCGGCCGCAGCGAAGTTGCCAGGGCTGACGCGACGATCGGAGATGCGTCCCGCGACTGGCGCACGGACGGTCGTGAACTCCAGGTTGAGCAGCGCACTGCGCACATTCTCCTGCGCAGCCTGGAGGTCGGCGGCGGTGGTGCCGACCATGGCCTGCTTCTGCTCGTATTCCTCGCGCGAGATCGCCTGCGTCGCCAAGAGGCGGCCCGCTCGCGCGAACTCACTGCGCGCGTTGCGCAGCGTCGCTGAAGCCTTGGCGACCTGGGCTCGCGCCTGCCCAACCGCGGCCCGATAGGGCCGCGGATCTATGACGAACAACGGCTGCCCCTTCCGGACTGCCTCGCCGTCAGCGAAAAGCACACGATCAATCGTTCCGGAGATCCTCGGACGCAGCTGAACGTCCTCGATCGCTTCGAAGCGCCCCACATATTCGTCCCAGTCGACCACGTCCCGCTGCAGCGCAGTCGCGACGGTGACCCGCTGCTTCGCAGGCTGCTCTGGCACCGGCTTCGAGCAGCCTGCAGCAGTCATAAGGACGAAGAGCGGTAGAAGCGTGTGCCGCCCGCAAGGTGAAAGCGCGTTCATGGATCTCTGCAGCCTCTGCGTGGAGTTGCCTCAAAGACTGCACAAAGACTTGGGATGCGGATGCTTATACCCACGTATGTTCCAGTCGAACTCGCGTCTGGTGCACTTGCAGATTTGGTTCGCGATCGTCGACGGCCTCTGTCCCGACTCTTCGAGGATGACAGTCTCGGAGCTGAGATCTTGAACAGCCAAACCGGTCGACGGGTAAACGCGGGTATAGCTTAACCCGTCGTCGCCCTGGACGTATCGGGTTTGAAGTTGCTCCACCCGCCCGGAGGTTATCATGACACAAGCGCCTCCGCCCTGGGGAGAACAGCTCCAGGCCGATCCCACCGATCCCTATGAGCGATCCGCGCAGACCTTTCCTGTCCTCCCGCAGGAAATGGTCGAACGGGCAAGCGCCTATGGCATTCAGGAAATGCTGCCCGCGGGGACGAAGCTCGCCAGCCCTGGTGATCGCGGGGTCGACTTCTTCATCGTGCTGGATGGCACTGTCGGCATCTACGAGAGCGGGATGGACGGAGTTCAGAAGCTCGTGGTGCGCCATGACCGCTACCAGTTCACGGGCGAGCTGGACCTGCTCAACGACCGGATGAGCCTGGTCAGCGCGGTCGCCCTCGAGCCCACGACCGTCGCCCGCCTGGATAGGCTTTCCTTCCGTCGCCTGCTCACCGGCGAACCCGACATCGCCGAAATCGTCATGCGGGCGTTTATCCTGCGGCGCATGGGCATCATACGCCACGCCCACGGAAGCACCACTCTGCTGGGCCCGCGCGCCTCCGGAGAGTCGCTCGACCTCCAGCGGTTGCTGACGAGGAACGGCTATCCCGTGACGTTTGAAGCGGCGGATGCCGGTGAACCGGGTGCATCGCTCGCGCAAGAGCTTGGCATCGCCGCCGCAGACCTCCCGGCGCTCGTCCTTCCGACCGGCGAAGTCCTGCGCCGTCCACATGCGCGGGTTGTGGCCGACGCCGTCGGACTGTGGGAACCTGCCGATCCCACCACCGTCCACGACGTGGCGATCGTGGGCGGAGGCCCCGGAGGCCTGGCCGCCGCCGTCTACGCTGCGTCAGAGGGCCTCAGCACGATCGTTCTGGAGGAGCTTGCTCCGGGCGGGCAGGCAGGCACCAGCAGCAGGATCGAGAACTATCTCGGGTTTCCGACGGGCATCTCGGGTCAGGCCCTCGCCGGCAGAGCCCATGTGCAGGCGCAGAAGTTTGGCGCTCGCCTGGCGATCTCAAGGCGCGTGGCGCGCCTGGAGTGTGACCAGATGCCCTTTCGGCTTCTGCTGGACGATGGCACTCGAGTAAGTGCCCGCAGCCTGGTGATCGCCACTGGCGCTCGGTATCGCCGGCTCGGCACGCCCGACGATCTGCACTACGAAGGAAAGGGCATTCACTACGCGGCCACGCCGATGGAAGGGATGCTCTGCGCGGATCAGCAGGTGGTGGTGGTAGGCGGGGGCAACTCTGCCGGGCAAGCCGCCGTCTTTCTTTCGCGCATCGCGTCGCATGTGCACATGCTGGTGCGCGGCGAAGGACTTGCGGCGACGATGTCGGACTACCTCGTCCAGAGGATCGCGTCGTCCCCCCGGATCACACTTCACGCGCGCACCAGCGTCACCTCCCTCTCCGGAGATCCTTATCTCCGCCAAGTCGCGTGGCTGAATAGCCAGACCGGCGATCTGGGAACGATCGAAGCCTCCAATCTGTTCGTCATGGTCGGAGCTGAACCCAATACCGATTGGCTCGACGGATGTGTCGCGCTTGACGACCGCGGCTTCGTACTCACCGGACCTGCAGGCGGGCAGGCAACCAGCCCGTTTGAAAGCTCGCGACCCGGCATCTTCGCCATTGGCGACGTGCGGTCCGCTTCGGTCAAACGGGTCGCATCGGCAGTGGGCGAAGGATCGGTCGTGGTCTCGGCCATCCACCAATACCTTGGAACGCTATAAGAGGATTTCGACATGGACGAGTGCGCTCACGTTCAGACCATCAACAAGGTGACGCCGAGCGCCCGCGGATGCGAGGAATGCCTGAAGATCGGCTCGTGGTGGGTGCACCTGCGCATCTGCCGAGCATGCGGACACGTCGGTTGCTGCGACCAATCACCCAACAGGCACGCCACCGCCCACTACCATGCCACTCGTCACCCGGTAATCGAAGGCTACGATCCTCCCGAAGGCTGGGGCTGGTGCTATGTGGATGAAGTGTTCATCGAACTTGGCGACGACACCACCCCGCAGCTTGGTCCGATACCGAAGTTCTTCTGACGCCGACGAGATAAGCAAGTCCAATGCCCCGCCCGCCGTGCCACTCATCTCGGGCGCCCTGTGCCCTCGTGCACGTCGAGCTGATCTCCTGCACTGGGCAACGATGCCGCTGAGCGGCTGGGGAAGGTCGTCGAGCGACGACTACCATTTGCGGTTCCGCCAGGCTTTCACCGTGCGACAGCGCAGACGGAATTGCGTTCCACTTCTGCCTGCCCGAGGCGCGCACGGTCGCCACGTTCCGGTCCTCAGCACTGTTTCGAGTGACGCTCATGCACCGTTCTATCGGTCGCCATGGCGTCCTGAGCAGCATGATGAACGAACATCGCTGGACAGCGGGCTCGACTGCACCGGATCCCCAGGATCAGCAGGAAGCGGTAGGCTGGCGGCATGACTCTCGAGCAGCTTCGCATCTTTGTCGCCGTCGCAGAGCGCGAACATGTCACGCGCGCAGCGGAGGCTGCAGGCGTCACGCAATCGGCAGCAAGCGGAGTGATCGCGACGCTTGAAGCGCGGCATGAGGTCAAGCTCTTCCATCGGGTGGGCCGCGGCATCGAACTGACGGACGCGGGACGCTTCTTCCTGGGCGAAGCGCGCGCGGTGCTGGCGCGGGCAGCGGAGGCCGAGGTAGCACTTGGCGAGTATGGTGGTTTGAAACGAGGGCACCTGCGTCTCGTCGCAAGCCAGACGATCGCGTCCTATTGGTTGCCCGAGCGCCTTGCAGCCTTTCACCGCCGCTACCCGGCGATCGAACTCTCCGTATCGATCGCCAACACCGAAGGCGCCGCTCGCTCAGTGCGAGAGGGCGATGCAGAACTCGGCTTCATCGAGGGGGCAATCAACGATCCGGCGCTGGCACATTGGCCGGTGGGCGCCGATCGAATGCTGCTGGTCAGCAGCGTTGACGTCGAAGCGATCACCAACGACTGGCTGCTGTCCGCTCCCTGGATCATGCGGGAGGAAGGTTCAGGCACGCGTTCCACTTCCGAGGCGGCGCTGCGCGATCGCGGGGTCGATGCGCACGCGCTGAATGTCGTCCTGACGCTCCCATCGAACGAGGCGGTGCTGGCAGCGGTGCGCGCGGGCGTGGGCTGCGCCGTGCTGTCACAACTGGTGGTCGCTCCCGCGCTTCAGAACCGAGAGCTGGTCACCCTGCCATTGATGTTGCCGGCAAGGGCCTTCGTCGCCTTGCGGCAGAAGGAACGATACCGCAGCAAGGCGGCCGACGCGCTGCTGGACTCGATCAAGAACCATGACGCTCAGCCAGACTGGGTGATCTGATCGCCTAGTGCGATCCAAACGATCAGCGCTGACCTTCAGGTCCGGCACCCAACCACCCGTCGCCCAGCAAGATGCCCCTCGGAACAGCACAATAGCCGCCCGACCTATCCTCGTAACCAATTGGAACCATATGATCTGATCGTTGGAACGGCGATTTGCGACCGTCCACCTGTCTCCTGACACAAGGAGACGACCCGTGAACGCGCCAAGCCAGCTCTTCCCGCTCCGCCTGAATGGCTCACTGCTGCTGCCCGGTGTCGCGCTCTGTCTTGCCGTCACGGGTGCGGCGTTCGTCCTACAGCGTCTAGAGGAAGCACTATTCGGCCGCGCTTGGCTGGAAGCTCTGGTGCTCGCGCTTCTAATCGGCACGGCAGTGCGCTCTGTATGGACTCCTGGCCCGCGCTGGTTCCCGGGCATCTCATTCAGCGCCAAGTTCCTGCTCGAGTTGGCCGTTGTGCTGCTCGGCGCATCAGTCAGCGCCTCCACCATCCTGGCGGCCGGGCTGGGGCTGTTGCTCGGCATCGCCGGGGTGGTCGCGGTGGCGATCTCCGCCAGCTTCCTGATCGGGCGTCTATTGCGGCTGCCGCCGCGGATGGCGCTGCTCGTCGCCTGCGGCAACTCGATCTGCGGGAACTCGGCCATCGCAGCGGTCGCGCCTGTCATCGGTGCCGATGGCGATGATGTCGCCGCCTCCATCGGCTTCACCGCGGTCCTCGGAGTCGCCGTGGTGCTGGGCCTGCCGCTGCTCGGACTCGCGTTGCACCTCGATGGGCTGCAGTATGGCGCACTCGCCGGGCTCACGGTCTACTCGGTGCCACAGGTCATTGCCGCCGCAGCACCGGGCGGTGCCGCCGCGATCCAGATGGGCACCCTGGTCAAGCTGGTGCGCGTGCTGATGCTTGGGCCGGTCTGCTTAGCTCTGTCGCTGATCGCGCCGCGGCTGCGTGAGGAGGCCGACGAGCAGCCCCCACATGTCACCGCCGGCGAGCGGCCGGCAAGGGGCCGTCCGCCGCTTCACCATCTCGTGCCTTGGTTCATCATCGGCTTCCTCGCGCTGGTAGGCCTTCGATCCTTCGGACTGATCCCGCAAGTCGCACTAGCCCCTGCGAACGAGGCCGCGACACTGCTCACCGTGGTATCGATGAGCGCGCTGGGCTTGGGCGTCGACATTCGCGCCGTAGCTGGCGCTGGCGGGCGGGTTACCGCCACCGCGGTGCTGTCTCTCGTCGTGCTCGGCAGCGTCAGCCTCGCGCTGATCCGCCTTCTTGAACTCGCGTGAACCTACCGGCCGTTCGCTGCCTTGGACTGAAAGTCCGAGATGATGTTAAAAGCCGACGGTAGGATGGATGCCTGCCAGCGGGATTGTGCTGTCTTAACCTCCCTAACGAATGCTTCTGTCGCCGCTGCCTTCATGAACGACAGGAAGCCGTAACCGTCGCAGGCTTACCTATGGCAAGCCCTTTGCCACTGCTCGCCGCTGGTGAACGGCGCCCGGGACGTAGATCAGGGCATTGGGCGTTCCAGGCACCTTGACCGTTCCCACGACTCGATTCGAGGCAGTGTCGATCTGGACAACCTTGTTGGCGGTTGGAAGCGCTGCGTAGACGGCTGTTCCGTCGCCTGAGGTCCAGATGCCGGAAGCCTCTGCCTCCAATCGAACCGAAGCCACCTTACGAAAGCTGTCCGCGTCGAAGACTGAGACCGACGATGACACGGGAGATGACGCGTAGGCAAACGAATCCAGCCCAACGTGCACGAAGGTCAACGAACCGATCGCTCCCTCAAGCCGAGCCGAAGGTCGCGCCTTGAACGGTGGCTTAGTAGCGATAACGTCAATCTCGCCGTTCGGGTGATACGCCCATAGCGCCTTCCCATTGGGCGTAACGGCGAGGCGCCCAGCGCCTGGATACGTCGACGCAACACGAGCGATCTCGGTCTTCCGCTTCACGTCAAATGTTCGAATCTCCTGAGCGTAAGTCATCGACGCGAACGCTCGATGACCGTCCACCGACATTGCAATGGAAGCAGGACCCGAAGGCACCTCCAGTAGTGCGGTTTGCCTGAACGCGCGCATCTCAAACACCGCGATCTGGTTCTCCTTTGGAAGGGCGACCCACAGCTCGCGACCATCGCGCGTGAACGCCGCCCCGGAGGGTTCGCTGGACAAGCGGATTGTCTTCGCCACGGCGTCCGCAGCGGTTGCCGTGATCGTGATCTCTGATCGATCCTTGCGAAGCAGGGCGATCAAATCACCTTTCCTCGTCGCGGCGAGCTCGGCCAAGTCCCCACCCACCTTGATCTCTGAAGGCGGCGTGGCGATCCCACCCGAGATCGGGACGCAGTCCGAAAGCGCAGCCGCGGCAGGGTCGATCCCACAGATCACATCGCCTCCTGAATCGGACACATAGATCCGATCTCTGTGGCTGATCTCGATGTCGGGCCGAGCCCACGGAGACTGGACGGCGTCCACGTCGATCGGAGTGGCGTCGGAGGCCGGTGCGGCTTGATTCTCCTGTGCCACCGCAGGCGTGGCCAAAGCTGCCCCGGCGAGAAGGCATACTGCCGTAGAAAAGCGTGTCATGTAGTTCTTTCCGGAAGTGTCACAGCATTAGAACGCCAGACCAGCTGCACCGTCGGGCTGCCAAGAGCTCCCCGACGTGTCGAGTTCGCTACACGCACGAACCCGCCAGCTGGCTTGACGGGTGAAGGGTAGGACAGCTCAGCACCAACAGCTGGCGCGTTCACGGCTTCAGGTAGTTCCCAACTGGCCGCGGCAGATCGACCTAGCGCGACGCTTCGGGAGGATCGATGAACACGTACATCTCGACCACACGGCCTTCGCGCAGGCGCACAACGTCCATGCCGGTGGCGAGCGGCTCTGTCTGGGAACCTGCACGCCATCTTGCGACCGCCACCTCGTGATGGTGAAGCACCGGGCCGACGTATTCGAGCAGGACGCCTTCGCCGAGCAGTCTCTGCAGGCCCTCGACGCGTCCGGAGATCGCTTCAATACCCTGCGCCACATCGTCTGGCTCGTTCAGCACCGCGTCTGGCGCATAGAGTTCCTTGAGCGCGCTCAGCCGACGTGCCCCATCTCGCTCGTTCCATACGCGCGCGATGCTGCTGCGCAGCAGATCTTCCGGGTTTGCGGCAGCCTGTTCGACCATATCTCGTCTCCATTTTGAAAGTCGCCGAAAGGTGTTTGATTGATTGCTGCGTTAGGAAGAACGCGACATCGAAGTCCGAACGTGCAGGTTCAGTCCACGCGGCCCGCTTCCCTGATCGATTCGGCTGCCGGGTCCACCCGCCCGAGCGTCCAGAGGACGAGCGCCGCCGCGTAGAAGAGGGCCCCGCCGACCAGGAACGAGGTCGCCACCCCTGCATTGTCCACGACCGCGCCTCCAAGAGCTGATCCTGCAGCAAGGGATATCTGGAATACGGTCACCAGCACGGCTGAGCCCGCCTCGTATCTCTCCGGAGCGGCGCGATACGCCCAGGTCTGCACCGCCGGAGGGATTGCACCGAATGCGGCTCCCCAGACCACGACCAGTCCTATCCCGGCGACAGGCGAGTGGCCCAGAAGGGCCGCAGCGGCAATGGCGGAGCCCGCGAGCCCCGCCACGCCCATGAAGGCCAGCCGAAGGTCTGCGGCAAGTGCGCGCTCCGCCACGATCGTTCCCAATATCCCGGCCGCTCCGTAGGCGGCGAGCGTCGCACTGAGCCCGGCCACGCCGACTTTCGGGATCGTGACGAGATACGGCTCGAGATAAGTGTATGCGGTGAAATGCCCGCACGCGACCAGGGCTGCGGCTGCGAAGCCGACTATCGCCATCCGGATTCGCAGCACGCCGATCAGCTGTCGAACGCCGCCCCTGCCGTCGGCAGGCAGCGGTGGCAACACGATCGCCTGAGTGATCGCGACGGCCAGTGATAATCCAGCCATTATCTCGAAGGCAGCCCTCCAGCCGGCGAGATGCCCGAGCAGTGCCCCCAGCGGAACGCCAGCCACGGTTCCGATGGAGATGCCCGTCATGATAAGCGTGGTGGCTCGTCCGCCGGACTGCTCTGGCACCAGACGACGGCCGAGCGGCGCCGCAAATGTCCAGAAGCCGCCGACCGCCACGCCGAGAAGCACCCGCCCCGCAAGCACGATCGACAAGCTCGGCGCAGCAGCGACGGCCACATTCGAAATACCTATCAGCAGAACGAGACCGACCAGAAGCCTTCGGCGGTCGACGTTCCGGGCGACGACCGTTGCCAATGGGGCAGAGATCGCCGCCACCAGTCCAGGCACCGCCACTAGTCCGCCAGCCTGACCCTTGGTGATGCCGAGATCCACGGCGATCTCGCTCAACAAGCCCACCGGCAGAAACTCGGCCGTGACAAGAACGAAGCTGCCGAACGCTACGAGGACGACTCCCAGCCAATTGCGAAAGGAAGCCAGCCCGCTCACGTCGTATGTCGATCGCGTGCTTGCACCGCTCTCAACCGGCTGCGTTCCGCTCATCGAAACTCCTCCGATCCGGATCAGGCGGCCGCTGGATAATCGGTGTAGCCCTGGCTGCCCTGCGTGAACCAGGTGCCAGCGTCATCCATGGCCAACGGTATTCCCTCCGCGATCCGCCGGGGCAGATCCGGATTGGAGATGAAGGCGCGGCCGAAGGTGACGGCGTCGCCAATTCCGGCGTCCAGATCCGCTTGCGCCCGTGGAGCATTAAAATCGGAGTTGAGGAGGAGAGGCCCTTTGAAGAAGGGGCGCAGCTGCGGTGCAAGCGGCGCCATGTCGCCGACGCCGAAAGTCCCGTTCACCGGTGGTTCCCGGAGCTCCAGGTGGCCGATGCCGAGCGCCGAAAGCGCCTCGAGCGCAGCAGCGAACAACGGAACAGGGTCGCTGTCGCTGACACCCTGCGTCTCCCCGTTGGGAGACAGTCGAACGCCGGTCCGATCCGCGCCTATCGCGTCAGCGACGGCTTCGGTCACCTCCCGAAGGAGGCGAATGCGGTTCGTCAGCGACCCGCCGTATTCGTCGTCTCGGAAGTTCGCGCTGTCGCGTAGGAACTGGTCTATCAGATAGCCATTGGCAGCATGGATCTGGGCTCCGTCGAAGCCCGCTTCAATCGCGTTCATCGCCCCACGGTGGAAGTCTTTCACGATCGCCGAAATCTCGTCCCGATCGAGATGCCGCGCCTCGTCGTAGGGCTGCCGACCATCGTAGGTGTGGGCATGGCTCGGCGCGGTGGTGGCAGAAGCGGACACGGGGCGCTCGCCGTCGAGGAAGCTCGAATGAACGGTGCGTCCCATGTGCCAGAGCTGCACCATAATGCGGCCGCCAGCCTCGTGCACCGCATCGGTCACCTTCCTCCAGCCGGCGATCTGCTCCGGAGTCCAGAGGCCGGTCGCGTAAGGCCAACCAAGGCCCTGCTGAGTGATGCCCACAGCCTCAGAAATGATCAGCCCTGCGCTAGCGCGCTGGCGGTAGTAGTCCACCATGATCTCGGTGGGGACGTGCTCACGCGTGCCGCGAGCCCGCGTCATCGGCGCCATGAAAATGCGGTTCGGCGCCTTAATCGCGCCGATTTGAATTGGGTCCAGAAGCGAGGTCATTCCGCCGTCCTTGGTCGGGGTGCAACTTAGGGGTTCAGAAGGTCCATCTCCGGCGCGCTGGCACCGCCCTGCGCCTGGGAGATGAAGCTGCGCGTCGTTAAGGGTCCGCGGAACTGCTGAAGCATGCCGCCCTCGTCCAACCGGCCGAGGATGATCGGAGTGAAGCCGAACGAACCGATGAGTTCCGCGATTTCGCCATTCGCATCCGAGTGATTCCCAGACACGAAGAGAACGCGACTCCCACCGCGACTGTCGGAAGCCTCGCGACCGAGGACCCTCGCGAAATTGTGGTTGAACGCCTTCACCACCCTTGCGCCCGGCGCATGCTCCTGGACGATTTCGCTTGAAGGCCTTCCGCCAAGGTCCAGCGGAGAGAAGTCGGTGTAGTCGAGGGCGTTGGTGGCGTCGACGAGGATCCGGCCCTTCCAGTCCGCCACGCCCTTCAGCGCGGACGGAACCGCCTCGAACGGAGTCGCCAAAATCACGATCTCGGCCTCAAGAGCCTCAGCCAGGACAGTCGGGACGATGGCGGAGCCGAGTTCCCGTGCAAGCGGCTCAACCGCCTCCGGACCTCGGCTGTTGGCCACTGCAACCGAGACGTCAGCGCGGGCGAAGTGGCGGGCGACGGCGGTGCCGATCGCTCCCGATCCTATGATGGCATACTTCATTCGGGTTCTCCGGTCTTCGGCGGGAGCTAGGTTGCCGCCTCAGACGGAGAAGTGCCCGTTCCCCTACTCCATCGCCATGCTACGCGCCGGTATGGAAATCATACCTGCGTATGGCCGGCACTATCAGTCTACCGTGGGGATCGAGAAGACGAAGCTGGCACCCCCTCCAGGCCGGTTGACCGCACCGATCGTTCCGCCATGCGCCTCCATGATTGTCCTGGAAATCGACAGGCCCATGCCCATTCCAGTGCTCTTGGTGGTGAAGAACGCCGCAAACAGACCCTCGGGATCGTCGCCGACACCCGGACCGGTATCCGACACGGCAACCTCCACAGCTTGCGAAGTCGAACGTGTCTCAATGGCAATCACGCGAAGGCCCCCTTGATCGCCCATTGCCTGAGCCGAATTCATGATGAGGTTGATGAGCACCTGTTGAAGCTGGATGCGATCAGCCTGCGCCGCGGGGATGTCCGGTGCGAGCTCGACCTTAAGCTCCGCGCCGAGGTTCGAGACCTGTCGCCTCACAAGTTCCAAAGTGTCCTCGACCATGCGGTTCAGGTCGATCAAGGTTACGCTGCTGGAGCCCTTGGTCGCGAGGTTCCTGGTTCGAGCGATGATCTCGGCCGCCCTGCTGCACTCTGATATCATCCGTCGTATCGCGGCCTCCACCTCCTCCGTCTCCGGCTGTGGCCGCGCCAGCCATCTGAGCGCGGCGTTTCCATTCGCCAGGACTGCGGCAAGCGGCTGGTTCACTTCGTGCGCGATGGATGCGGTAAGCTCGCCGAGCGTCGCGACGCGGGCAGCGTGAGCAAGGTCCGCCTGCACCCGGGCGAGTTCATGCTCGCGCGCGATCCGCTCGCTGATGTCCGTGGTGCCGACGATCACCGCCGTTTCACCGGGCGCGTTCTTGGCGAACGCGCAGGTAAGGGCCACGTCTAGGCAGCTTCCGTCGGATCTCGACATCACCGTTTCCGTCTCGAAGGACGATGCCCCGGACAGAAGTGCGAACAGGTTCTGCGTGAAAGCCGGCAGACTGGCCTCGCAGCACCAGCGGCTTAGAGGCTGACCACGCACGGCATCGACGTCGATGCCGAACATCTCCCCAGCCTTCGCATTGACAGCCACGATGGGTGTCCGCTCGAGGGCTCGCTGAACAAACCCAGGGTCCTTTGCCAAGTGCTCCCTCAGCGAGGGAGCGTCCGTGGCTCCGGCCTCGTCCAGCATGCGCGTCAGGATCGCCAGGTCGACAATCCAGAAGCCCATCGCCGTTGCATCGAAGACGCTGTGGAAGCGATGGTGCAACTCGGCGACATCGAAGGTCAGGATGTATAGCCCGTCGAATCCGTGCTCCCCCATCCTGGGCACGTAACGCACGTCGGCTTCGCGAAAGGTGCCGTTCCGAAGCGGGGAGAAGGTGGTGAAGGCGGAGATTTCGCCTTGCCGCGCTCGCTCCAAATGCGGAGATCGAGCGGCGAAGTCCTCCTCGCCTATGATGTCCCTCAAGGACCTCCCCACCATCCACTCGGGTGTTCGAAGATACCACGCTTCGAGGTAGCGATTCGCGAAGCGGCAGATCAGGTCGCGGTCGAAGTAGCAGAGGACCGCCGGAACCGCATCGACCATGCGTCGAAGCTCATGGCCGGATATGGCGATCCGCTCATGGGGGGACCCGCCCGCGGCGGGATCAAACGGCTCGGTATCATGGTCGCTATCCATTCCTGGGATCTGAACCAAGCTGCTTTGGCGATCCAGCCCACACTTGCTGCCACGCGCTTCTTCGACAAAGTTCCCGCGCGCGCTGGTTAGCGAACTTAGCCGCGCGTATAGTTTCGCGCCGATGCGTCTCGGCGCAGTTATGCTCTATTGTAGTCCCGCCGAACGGACGGCGCCGGGAAGGAATTGGTAGTGTCCCAAGAGCCGCTTGTGTCTATCGTCGACGACGACGCGGGGATCCGATCGTCGTTGGACGGGCTGATACGAAGCCTCGGGTATCGCGTAGCGCTGTTCGAATCGGCGGAGTCATTCCTCTGCTCGAACGCTCTGGATGAGAGCCACTGCGTTGTCAGCGATGTCCAGATGCCCGGCGGAATGAGCGGCATCGAGTTGCTCAAGCAAATGCACCAGGCCGACTGCGTCATACCTGTAATCCTCATTTCGGCCTTCACGACTGAGGCGCTTCGGGAGCAAGCTCAGCTGGCCGGTGCATACTGCACGCTGAAGAAGCCATTCGACGGGGAGGACCTCGTGACCTGCATCGAGCGGGCCCTGAACGCGTAGCGCCACGGTCGTCGATCTGACACCAATCTCGCCCGCCAGCTATACTGTGACAGTCCCTACGAGTGGCTGCTGTCGCCATTAGGTCGACAACCTCCGCTCAGGTCGGAACCAGGGTTGGGCCCAAAGCGGCGTGAATGAGCACAACCGAACGAAGCGCAGCCCGAAAGCTCGCCGAACGCCGGCCGTTCCACGATCCGCTGCGTGCGTCAGCCGGCCGAACGCGTTGTGTCTTCCCGCGTCGGCCGGCCTGCGAGCACGCCATTCGCGTCCCGCATTCAACCGACAACCGCGGCAGATCGTCTATCGAAACGCCGGACATCTGCCCTCGACCAGCTACGCCGCGGCCGTCACGTCACTCCGGTATCACACCGCGGCCAGCGACCTTCTCATATGCCGACAGTTCGTCGCCGATCGCCACCTTAGCCGCCAGGTCGTCAGCCCGAGCGCGATCTCTGGCGCTCTGCTTCGCATCCTCCTGACCATCGTCCGGATCGGCTGCACCCACGTTCGGAGAGGCAGGCACGTAGAGGACGTGATCCCCGTTAGGCTCGTCTGACATCTCTTTCTCCTTCTGCAAACCATCAACGCTGTGTCGGCGAAGCGGTGCCGGCTCTCGCGCCGAGCCGGGCTGCCGTAAGGGCAGTGTGTTTCGCGACCGCGCAACAATTCCATCGCATGCGTTCTTCACGTTTCTAAAGGAAGCAGCGGGGTTAGCAGGGGCTCCCCGGAGAAGAAGGCGACGAGGTTTCCCTTTAGTTGCTGGGATACCCGCGAGAGCGCTTCCTTTGTGCGTCCCGCGATGTGGGGCGTTAGCAGCGCTGGAACATCCGCCCACCGAGCCGCCGCGGTTGGCTCGGAATGAAACACGTCAAGCGCCGCGCCCCCTAGACGCCCCGACCTGAGAGCGGCGATGAGAGCAGCTTCATCGACGAGTTGGCCCCGCGCCACGTTGACGAGCTGCCCGCCTGGCCTGAGCGCCTCCAGAACATCACTGGAGATCAGCCCGACGTTCCCGGGATGCGCGCGGGCGGTCACCACCAACGCGTCCACATTGCGGGCCAACTCGATCAGGCTCTGCGCTCGGGGCCAGGGGGCATCCTTCGCATTTGGACCCCACCAGCGGACGCCCATACCCAACGCAACAGCCTTGCGCCCGAGCTGCTTGCCGATGGCTCCAAGCCCGACGATCCCGACCTTCAAAGAACTCAGGGACCTGTTCGGGATCGTCGAGGCGCTTGCCCAGTCGCCGGCACGAACGAGCCGGTCGCCCGCCGACAAGCCGCGCAAATGGGCCATGATGCAGGCGAGGGCATGATCCGCGACGTCCCCATCATTGACCTCCCGAGCGTGCGTCAGCAGGATGCCCTGAGCCTGCACCCAAGCCGGATCTATCCCGTCGTATCCGGTTGAGGCGCAGGCAATGAGCTGCAGCTGGGGCATGCCAGCTATAAGTGCTTCGTCGAGCGGCACCTCTCCGGCCACGACGACCGCCCGGACCTGGTGAGCCTGCTCGAACTCTTCTGGAACCCAAGCACAAAGCACGTCGAAGTCTCCGATCAACATCGACCTGAGCGGTTCCAGCTGCCGATGCAGGAAGAGGACCTGGTGCTTGCCGCTCATGCCTACCGCACGCTCTGCGACGGATCGCCATCTGCCACCGCCCGCAACGTCATCCGGCTCTGATGTCGTGGAAAACCGTCGGTCACGGCCTGGATGTCCATCAGACATCCGGCATCGCGATGCCTACCGCAGCCTGCTCGTCAGCATCGCCGTTCCAGTAGCCGTAGGCCTCAGCCAGCGCGAAGAAGCGACCAAGACGCTCGGCTGAGACGTCAGCGCCGACCGGAGCGCTTATGTCTCTGAAGAACTGCCCCATCCGTGGGGTGGTCACCAGTACGAGATGCGCTTCGCTGGCGCTCCCGTTTCGCAAGGCGTGCTTTTCGTTCGAAGGGATCTCGATGATCTCCCCAGTCTCGTAGGCTGCCCAAGATCCTCTCAGCCATGCTTCGAGCCGACCCCCGGTCACCACGATGGTCTCTCGATCACCATGGCTATGGAGCGGCACGACGACACCTGGAGGAACGATGCTGCGGATCACGACATACTCTTGATCAGCGTCCGAATCTGGAAGATTCACCATCGGACCAAAGATGTCCAACATAGCCTCTCGCCCGAATGCCTGTTCAGTTGATGACATCATCATGATAACTCACAGTTGTTAAACATCTTCGCTGACGTCACGACACGCATGCATCGCTTAGTCGATATCAGCGCATTTTTTCAGTAAGATCTGAATACATCCCTCATCACCCGTTCCTCCTCTCGGATCCGCAGCGCTAGGGGAACGATGTAGATGATCAATCCAATCCCCAGCGTCAGGAAAGCGTGGAGGACGAGCGCATACCCGATTAATTCTGGCAGGATGTTGAGAAAGTAGTTCGGGTGGCGGAAGACTTTGAAAAGAGACGAAGTGACCAGAACATGGTCATTCGCGATCAGCAACTTGACGGTCCAGAGCCGCCCAAGAGTCCGTGCGACGACGAACAACATTACGCTGCCAAACAGGTATAGCGCGAGACCCGTGAGCGTGACCTCGTCGAATGGCGGCTGGCGAATGACGCCCTCGGTCGCAGCGGCAACATAGAATGCGACATGGGCTCCTGCGAGCAGCTTCGAGTTGCGTGCACCGAACTCCACCGCGCCGCCCGCCCGGAGCGAACGCTCATTACGGATCGAGACACCGAGCATGGCGATCCGATAGGCGAAGGCGACGCCAATGAAGAGATAGATGAACTGCATCGGGCGCTCCATGACCTAGCGCGACCTGCACGGGATCAGGCCCCCGTGCAGAGCTGAAACTCGACCGCGGGACGCTGGCCCCGTCGCCGACGAAAGCGGCGTCTCTCCCCGTACGTCCACTCACCGCTCCATGATCAGCAGGCTCGAGGTGCCAGTCGCATAGAGCGTTCCTGCGGGATCCAGCAGCTTGGCCTCCGCAAATGCGACGCGCCGACCGATCGTCACCACTCTTCCCTCCGCGCGGATGAAGCCGACCTCCGGCTTCAGCCCCTTGTGGTATGCGGCCTTCAGTTCGATCGTCGTGTAAGTCTGATCCGCCGAGAGCTTGCTCAGCACCGCGAAGCCGCATGCGGTATCTAGGAGGGTGGCAATGTAGCCTCCGTGCACGAAGCCGGTCGCATTCATCGCATGCGGTCCGAGGGTTCCACCGCAGGCGGCGTAGCCGACCTCGACCTCCAGAAGGCGAAAGTCCAAGGCCTCGCCAATACCAGGCGGCCGGCCTGCACCCAAGAAGCTCCGCGCGATCTCCAAGCCGCTATGCGCGATCATCGGGAGACCTCCGAACGTTCCATCTTGTCATAGTCACATCAACGCCGCTGGACCTGGACCACGCGGCCTGGCCCCGTCTGATCAGCCTCGGCGATCACGAGAAATCTCGCAGGCGCGGCCTTGTCGGGTGAAACGAGCTGGCGAATGGGGCCGACCGCGTTGACGATCGCCGATCCAGCCGGATTGGACATGAACCGGGCGAGAGGCTGGAGATCTCCAGTCCCATCCGGCCGCGCCGCAAGCGCAAGCACGTAGGGCCGCTTGGGCTGGAGCCCTGAAGCGGCAGCCTGCAGCACCTGCGTCAGTCCTTGGTCGAAGAGGGAAACGCTCGTAGCAGCGTCGCCACTGGCCGTCGTCAGGATCAGATGCGCCGCCGCGCCCGCCGCGCCTAGGGGCTCAAGCCCACTCCGCCCGTCTCCGTTCGGAACGGCACGCGGCACATAGCCAATGGCTTGGGGGGCCTGGCCAATGGGCACCTCCGCCATCACCCGGTTCGTTGTCGTGTCGATCGCCGCCAGGGCGTCGGCGTTCTCGAGCCCGACGTAGATCCTGGTTCCATCGCCCGAAGGCCAGATGCCATGCGGCAGCTTTCCTACCGGTATCGTCGTCACCTGGGTGAAGTCGTCGGTCCGAAACACCTTCACCTGGTTGGTGCCGCCCACAGTGACATATGCGAACTGTCCAGCGGCCGTCCGCGCGAAGTTCACGTGGTTCGTAATGGGCCCCGTGTCGATCACCTTCAGGACGTTGAAAGGCGGCTTGGCCGAGAAGGCCACCGCCTTTCCCACGTCCTTCAAGGTGAACCAGACCTGCTTGCCGTCCGGAGTCGCCGCGATGTTCGGGCAGAATGGGCTCGGCTGGGCGACGGTGCCCACCCGCTTGCGCGAACGCACGTCGAAAACGGCAAGCTCGGGATTGAAGGAGGAGCAGATGTACGCGTAGCGACCATCGGGCGAGAAGATCGTCATCCCCGGTCCTCCCGGCGTGATGACCCGCGACTTCTCCTTGAAGGTCGTCGCGTCGATGACCGAGACGTAGTTCTCGCCACGCACGGTGACCCAGACTTCCTTGCCATCCGGCGTGAAGAATGCCTCATGGGGACTGCGCCCCACATAGGTCGTGTGCTTCACTGCATTGGTAGCCGTGTCGATGAACGTGACGGAATTTGACCCGATGGAGACGACAGCCAGCTGCCGCCCGTCTGGAGAGAAGCCGAGCCCGTGCACGAGCACCTGCCCCTTGTAGAGGGGAGACATGTTCATCGGCTGCGGATCACCAAGCCGGATCACCCCGAGGAGCTGGTTCGTGGCAGGGTCGACGACCGAGACGGTGTTCGAAAACTGCTCTGCTGCATATACGCGGTCCCCGGCGGCAACCGGAGCGTCGGGCTTCGCCCAAGGCGCCTGCTGCGCGTTGGCCGCTCCGGCAATACCGACACCGAGCACGATTGAAAGCAGGCCTGTGGTGGCTTTCACTTCGTCTTCTCCTCATGTTGATGATGCATTCCGGTCATCTTCTTCCCGTTGGTCGGCGCGGGAGCAGAAGCTGGGAGCGACTTCCCGACCGCGATGCGCATGGCCGCTATCTCTTGCTGCTGATCGATGATGATCTCCTGGGCTATCCGTCGGAGCTGCTCGTTCTTCCCGAAGCGGAGCTCCGCGATCGCCATGTCGATGGCGCCCTGGTGATGCGGCTCCATCATGGCGACGAAGTCTGCGTCGATGTCTCCCGACCTCTCGACTTCCATGGCGGACATCATCCGCCCCATGGCTGCATCCACCTCCTCGAAGAAGGACGCGCCATCGGATGCCACGGCGGCTGTCGCCAACAGAAGGGCCGAGGCTCCCGCGAACAAGGAGAGGCACCTCGCAATCGGGCGAGCACCTCCGAGGCTCGGACCGTCGCAAGACCCAGGCTGCACAATCTTCAGCATGTTCTGACTTCCTTGTTGGATCGACGAAAGACGTGCACTGGGCCGGGAGGCGTGTTCTCTCATTCCTGCCGCAGGTGGCCGACCTCCTCGGCCGTGATCTTCGACGGCTTGGAGCCAAAACGCGCGGTCACGTAGTTGGCGACTTCCGCGATCTCCTGATCGGTGTAACTGTGCCGGAAGGCAGGCATGAAGCGCCGCGGGTTCCCCGGCTTGCCGGCGCCATTGAGCATCATGAGCGCCACATTGGCCGCAGTCGCGTCGTTGACCGCCCGATTGCCCGTAAGCTGCGCCTCCCCGACCATGGCGCCTCGACCACTCCAGGTATGGCAGCCCGAGCACGCGTCAGCGAAGATGCGGGCTCCGTTGGACTTGTAGCCTGCCCCAGCCGTGGGGCGCGAAGGCGCGGCGGCAGCGACCTTTGGCGTGGTGGCAGTCGTGCGGCCCGGGACGGTGCGGAGGTATTCCGCGATCGCAGCGATGTCGCTCCGGGTGAGCTTGCTCAGACTGAGCTCCACCGCCTCCGCCATCGGCCCCGAAGCCACCCCGCGGCCGGGCGCATGACCGGTCTTGAGGTAGGCGATCACTTCCTCCGGCTTCCACCGCCCGATGCCGCTGCTTGGATCGCTGGTGATATTGTAGGCGTTCCAGCCTTCCGCGACGCCGCCGGCAAACTTTCGGCGCGTGTCCATCGCTTGAGCGAGGTTGCGTGGAGTGTGGCACTCGCCGCAGTGGGTTGGACCTTCGACCAGGTATGCGCCTCGGTTCCATTCGGCGCTGCGCTCCGCGATAGGCTGGAAGGGCTTGCCCGGATTGAAGAAGGCGCCCCAGAAGCTCATCAGCCAACGCTGATTGTATGGGAAGCTGAACGTGTTTGGCTGATTGGCCATCTTCACGGCCGGAACTGTTGCGAGGTAGCGCCGGATCGCGAGCACGTCCTCGTCCGGCATCAGACTATACGAGGCGTAGGGAAACGCCGGATAAAGGCGCGTTCCATCACGGGAGATGCCCTTATGCACGGCCCGCAGGAACTCCGCATCGGTCCACTCCCCGATGCCGGTTTCTCGGTCAGGAGTGATGTTGGGCGTGAAGAGCGTGCCGAACGGCAACTTGAAGGGCCGTCCACCTGCGAACGGCTGACCACCCTTCGCGGTGTGGCACGCCATGCAGTCAGCTGCCTCGGTGAGATACTTCCCCTTCGCGAGCTGACTGGCTCCGTCGAGTTCCTTGGGAACGCCTGTCGGTATTCGCCCCGCGAACTCCGACAATGCGACCTCGTGGCCGCCCGCGAACGCGAGCGGGGCCGGAAGAACCAGGATGCGCCAAGCCACGACGGCTCCGAAGACCGCGAGCGACGCCATGAAGGCGAGCAGATAGGTCCGCTTGCCGCGCGTCACCGGCGATCTCTCCAACTGATGCGTTCCACGAGGCGCTCCCAAATCGGTCTCGCCTCGGAGCTAGGCTGCAGTTGGAGCCTCGGCACTTATACGCGCGTCTAATCGCATCCCTCTGTTGGGGGATTGTCGCCCGTTTCCCATCGGGCGGCTCCAAAAGATACTCGCGTATGATTGCCCGGCAGGCGCCCAGGTGATTTCTGCAGCTGAAGGCGGAGGTGCGAGCCAAGACGCTACGCATCGGTCGCGCAAGTGGCAGAGGTCCATATGGCCGAGTTCGAGTTGAACGGAAAAGCAGTGTCTGTGGAGGTTGACGCCGGGACGCCCCTGCTCTGGGTGTTGCGTGACGACCTCGGACTTACAGGAACCAAGTATGGCTGCGGCATCGCCCAATGCGGAGCCTGCACGGTCCACATGAACGGGGAAGCGACCCGATCATGCCTCCTCCCCATTGAAGATGTGCACGGCGCACGCGTTACGACGATCGAGGGCCTCGGCCAGGGGGGCCTGCACCCGGTCCAGGAACTCTGGCTCAAGCACCAGGTCCCCCAGTGCGGCTACTGCCAGTCCGGAATGATCATGGCCGCTGCCGCTCTCTTGTCTGAAAACCCGAATCCCAGTGACGAGGACATCATGGCCCGCATGACCAACATCTGCCGATGCGGAACATATTCCCGGGTCCGAGCCGCCCTTGAGGAAGCTCGAGGGGGCAATCGCATGGGAGCTCCGGCATGAACGAGCTGACCACCAGCAGGCGCTTGTTCCTGCAAGCCTCCGGCGCCGGTGCGTTCGTGCTTGCCTTCCCGGTGCTTGCGGAGGGAACCCGGCGCGGCGGAGAAGGATACCGCACCGCATACCTGAAGATCACGCCCGACGACGAGGTGATCGTGATCTCGCCCCTGGCCGAGATCGGCCAGGGAACCTCCACGGCGCTTTCGATGGTGATCGGCGACACCCTCGATGCCGACTGGGGCCGCATTCTCGTGGAGCTCGCCTCCGTAGATCCCGCCTACAACAGCCCCATCCTATTCCAACAGCTGACCGGCGCCAGCACCGGCACGTCCGGGTTCAACGGTATCTTCAGAAAGGCGGGCGCCACTGCCAGGACGATGCTGCTCCAAGCCGCAGCCCGCAGATGGAACGTGCCCGTCGAACAGGTGCAGACGCAGGCAGGCCGTATCATTGGACCCCGGCTTGGGATGGACGTTCGATACGGGGAACTTGCCTCGACCATCAGCCTCATGCCTGTCCCCGAGAAGATCATCGAGCGCACCGATGCCCGTCCTCGCTTCGAAGGCGCCCGGATCACGCGGATCGATCTCCCCTCGAAGGTTGATGGCTCGGCGCAGTACGCGGTGGATCTGCGGCTTCCTGGGATGCTCTACGCCGCCGTCGCCGCCGCCCCGGTTTTCGGTGGAAAGCTGAAGTCGGATCAGCGCGCTGAGGTGCTGAAGCGCAAGGGAGTCCGAGGGATCGTCGATCTCCCGAACGGCGTCGCCGTCGTCGCAGAGCGCTGGTGGACCGCCCGCACCGCGCTGGATGCACTCCAGCCCGAGTGGGCCGAAACCCCGCACGACTCCGTGAACGACGCGTCCATCATGGCTCAGTTTGAACGCGACTTCGCTGCGCAACCCGGAGTCGTGGTCGAGCAGCGGGGGAGTCCCGAGCAGATGATGGGAAAGGCCCACAAGGTCATCACCGGGCGCTATCAGGTGCCGTTCCTCGCCCATGCGACGATGGAGCCGATGTCCTGCGTCGCCCGCGTCGAGAGAGGGCGCGGCGAAATCTGGCTTGGTTCGCAGCATCCGGCGAACGCCCGTGCCGCGGCAGCCAAGGTGCTAGGGGTGCCGGATGACCGCGTCACCTACCATCCCCTGATCGCCGGCGGCGGGTTCGGGCGGCGTCAGGAGACGGACATGGTGCAGCAGGCGATGATGGCCGCGAAGCAGTTCTCTCCTCGGCCGGTGAAGCTGATCTGGACACGCGAGGAGGACGTTTCGCACGACTTCTATCGGCCCGCCGGGATCTCCGAGATCAAGGTCGGGATCACCGGATCGGAGATCGTCGCATACAGCCATCGGCAGGTGACCCCCTCGATTCTGGCGCGCATGTATCCAGTCGCCATGAAGGAGTTCGACAGCGTCGTGACGGACGCGGTGGTGCCTCCCTACGAATTCCAGCACGTGGACGCGAGATGGGTGCGCAGCGAGACACATGTTCCCGCCGGGATGTGGCGCTCCGTCGGCGCCTCCCAGACGGTGTTCGCCATCGAGAGCTTCATCGACGAGATCGCTGCGGAGATCGGCATCGACGAGTTGGCTCTACGCCGCAAGCTCCTGGCCAAGACGCCTCGAGCGCTCGCCGCATTGGACAAGCTCGTGGAGATCAGCGGGTGGCCTGGCCCGACTTCCTCGGGCAGCGCGATCGGCATCGGCCTCAGTCACAAGTGGCAGGACTGCCTAGTGGCGCAGTCGGCACAGGTCGCGATACGTGATGGCCGCCTCATCGTCGAACGCATCTGCACCGTCGCGGACCCTGGGCGGGCCGTGAACCGCGACGCCGTCATTGCGCAGATGGAGGGTGCTGCCATCTGGGGACTCTCCTCGGCGCTGTTCGGACAAATCACCATCGCGAACGGCTGCGTGTCTGAAAGCAACTTTCACGACTATCGGGTGGTGCGGCTATCGGAGACGCCGATCCTCGACACCGTCATAATCGAAGGCGGAGACCCCATCGAAGGCACCGGCGAGGGAGGCTCGCCAAACGTCGCGCCTGCGATCTGCAACGCGATCTACAAACTCACCGGCAAGCGTATCCGCCGCTTGCCCATCATGACTCAGTTTATGGAACAGGAGGACCGTTAGGGGACAAGCGGCATTGTTCCGGCAGAACCGATCAACGAGAAGCGGCCCTCACTCGGGTAAGCCCCCGATTGGCGCGGCGACCGCGCAGATAGGCGAGACGGGCGGGGACCTGAAGGGTGATCGAGGTCCCCGAGCCCAAAGTGCTCCGGATGTTAAGCTCGCCTCCGATGCGACGTGCCCGCTCGACCATTCCCGGAAGACCGAAGTGACCTTCCCGGCGGCCCGCAGCCAGGACTTCCCTGGCGACGCCGACCCCATCATCCTCAACCCGCACTGAGAAGCGGTCCGCCCGAAAGTTCAAGGTCACTTGTATAGTCGAGGCGCTTGCATGCCGTGACGCATTCAGGATCGCTTCGCGCGATATCTTCATTGCCTCCTCCATCACCAACGGCTCAAGCAGACGCTCATCCCCATCGATCTGGAGGAACGGCGTCGGTCCGGCTGGAAGACTGGCGATGAACTCGTCCAGTTGGCGCGGAAGCCCGACGATCCGCGCGCTCCGAAGTCCCGCGACCTGCTCGCGCCCCTCCACGACCGCCGCCTCAGCCTGATCCAGGGCCTCGTCGATCTCCCTTCTGGTGGACGCGTCGAGGCCCGGCCGAAGGGCAAGCCCGTGGAAACGGATCATCAATCCTTGAATGCTCTGCAGGAGCGTGTCGTGCAGATCTCGAGCAATCTGCTCCCGCTCGGCCAATCTGGCCTCCATCTGCGCCCGAATGCGGCGGGTGAGGTATCGAAGGCGGGCGGAATAGAGGCCCACCAAGAGGCCGCCGGCGGCCACCGCGCATAGGACCAGGAACAGGCGGCTCTGCACGAACGTCGGGGGAATGTGTATCCTCGTCGCGGCTCCGGCACGGTTCCATGTCCCGTCATTGTTCGCGGCGATCACATGGAAGCGATATGTGCCGGGGCCAAGTCTGGTATAGAACGCCTGCCGGCGCGTTCCCGGATCCACCCAGCCCTCGTCGATGCCCTCAAGACGGTAGCGGAACTGATTGCGCCCCGGCACTGCAAGGCTGAGCGCGGTATAGCTGATCGTCAGGCTTGTCGTCCCCGTGGGCAGAGAGGCGTTCGCAGGATCCCGGATGTTCAAGGGTCCCGCAGACAGCCCGGTGATCGAGACCACCGGCGGCACCTTGTTAGGGACGAGCTGCGACGGGTCCAGGCTGTATAAGCCGGAGCGGCTCAGAATCCAAAGGCGCCCGTCGCCTCCTACCGCCATCTGCGTCCCTCGGACGCCGAAGTGCTGCGGACCGCTGGCAAGACCGTCACGGCTGTCGAACGTCTCCGCCGCCACCGGCGAGCCAGGGTTGTCGAAGGCTCGATTGAGCTCCGCAGTCCTAACTCGCACCAGACCCGTCATGCCTAACAGCCAAGTCTCTCCGGAAATGGTCTGCACCGCGTCCCTGAGCCGGGCCGCCCATGGATATCGCTTCGACTCCAGAGTGGAGACGACTCCATTGCGAACGCGCGCTAGCCCAGTCGTGCCGTTCACCAGCACGTAGTCGAGTCCCCGGCTGATGCCGTTGACGTAGCCGATGCCTACGCGTGCGGCGCTCAAGCTACGCGCGGAGTTCCCGACTATGATGCCAAAACGGGTCCCCCGAACATTAAACACGACCTCCCTCTCGGGGCCGGTGACGATCTCCTCGGTGCCCTTCCCGCCCATGCGGTCGCTCGGCAGACCATGCCAGCCGTTCGCGTCGTGCCAACGCAGCGCGCCTTCGCCCGTCAGCCACAATCTTCCCTGAGCATCTTCAACGCAGGCGTGGATCGGCCCGGGCGGCCCGGGGATTGTGATCCTGTTCTCGCCGCGATCACCAAGACGGACGGCGCGGTCGGTGTAGCCAAGCCAGACCGATCCGCCTCGCGCGGGGCAGATGACCTGCAATTCTCCCCTGACAGCGTATCGAAGCCTTGGGCGATCGCCAGACCTTACCTCGTAGATCCCGTCAGCACTGCTGAGGTAGACCGTTCCGTCCTCGGCTCGGGCAATCAACATGGCTCCCCGCGGATTCACGCGAACGTCTGACTCGCGCACGATCTCGACCGGTCGGAATCTATCCAAGCCCTGTTCCGTGCCGACCCATATGCTTCCCTCGCGATCGACGAGAAGCGCGTTGGACAAATCAGATGTAAGTCCGTCAGCCGACCTGAAGGTCTCTAAAGGACCTAGGCCAGAGCCCTTCCGAGCGCGCGCGTGGAATACTCCTCCGGCCCGAGACGTGCCCCAAAGGGCGTTGCGGTGATCGAACCGCACGGTCGGGTAGACCAAGTTAGGTGGCGCTGGAAGAACCGTTGGCCCGAGCACCCCCCCGGTGCCGTTCACGACCCGCCTCGTTCCTTCCGTGTCCGACAGCCAGAGTGCGCCCTTCCTATCGCTCGCAACGGAGGCGTATCGACCCTTAGAAGGAAGGGTGGCGAACCGCTTTGCGCCGGGAGAAAGCCAGATGGCATGGCTGCTAAGATCTCTCGGGTCCCAAAGGCCGAACCAAAGCGTCCCGTTCGGCGCGGAATAGCCGTTGAACAGAGCGCCGAACGGCAGGGAGTAGCGCTGCTCGACGCTCTCCCATGATCCATTGCGATGCCGCCAGAGCCGGTTCTCCCAGCCGCCCCAGTTCGCCCAGATCTCCCCATTCTGGCCCGGCATGATGCTCAGAATGATGGGGGGAGGATCGGGCATCGCGGTATCCACCAGCTTGCCCTGCCGAAAAACCGCGACCCCCGCCCCCTGGTCATATCCGATCCAGAGATGCCCCCTCGCGTCAACGGCGAGAGCTCGCGGAGCGCTCCCGAGCTGCGCCTGAGCACGTAGCGGACCTATCCGCTCAAAGCGCACGCCATCGAAACGGAAGAGGCCATCCTGACTCGCGATCCAGAGATAACCATCCGGCGTCTGCGCCAACGCCCTGATGCCATCGGGAGCCCCTTCATCCCGGGTCCAGGACGTGTGCTTGTATCGCGCGAGATCGGGTGTTTCGGCCCATACGGCAGCAGGAGGGCTTACGAACACAATCGCGAGCAGCTTGAGCGACCCTTTGATTGCCCAATATGCTCGGCGCGAGGCTACGCACGCTCGATTCATCACCCCATCTTCCGCCACTCACAACGCCAACCTCGGCTGAATCGAGTGTATCGCCTATACCGAGGCACATCGAGACTCATACACGCGTATAGTCCGCTGAACTGCTGCGCGCGTTGCTAGCGCTTGAGCACCATGCTTTGAGCCGAACCCCTTCATCGTGCTAAGAAGCTGAACGGCCATGTTGCTGCAGCTCGGCCCGTGGAGCGGGCCGGAGGGGGGGATCCGGCCCGCTCGGCATGTCGGCGGGGACTTCCCGACACGCAGTTACCGGGCGCTGGGCGTCGCATAACCCGGTAATTGCTAGGTATCCGGCTCAAGCAGAGGAAACGATCCTACCTGAGGCAGATTGCATCATCCTCAAGTATGCGAACCTGCAGGCAAGCCAAATCAAGCGGCGTCAGGACGCGCTAAGTATTGTGGAACGTCGAGCTCCTTCGTCCAGGGAATCCGCCTCTTCGTGAAGATCTCCATGATGGGCGGCTTGACCTCATCCGTATGGTCGAGGGCTCCAAGCATCACAAACACCGTGCCCGGGAAGCCTTGCAGCTTGTCAGTGAACACGCGAGCACCGCACTCGGGGCAGAAGTTTCGATCCAGTTTGTTACCCGAATCCGCCACATAGGTAAATGACTTCGGCTCACCTCTAAGAAGTTTGAAGTCACTCGCCGGGACGGAGAAGTAGGTCGACATTACGGCTCCTGACGACTTTTGGCAGTCGGTGCAGTAACAGTCAGCGACGAAGGTGGGATCGCTGTTGAACTCGAATTGGATGGCGCCACAGGCGCACCGACCAGTGTGCTTCCCAGACATGACTGCTCCTAACCTTGATTTACCACCTGATTACCTCGCGCCGTGACGATCGACTCCCGTTGACCCTTCATCGACGTAGGCTTCCTCTGCGACGGACGACCGTCTGCCGAAATCATACCAGGGTATGTGAGGCGCTTGATCGACATGGGCCCGCCGGGGAGTGGAGGTCGTGCCATTCAGCTGTCGGCGGAGGCGTGCTCCGCCGACAAACGGCCTAACCTGATCATCTCAGAAGCGGTAGGACGCGCCTACAAGCACCTGGTGCCGGTCGAACTTGCCGTCGCCGTCGCTCAGATCGGCATAGCGATACTCGAGGCGGGCAGAGACGCGATCCCAGATCACGCGCTCAAGTCCGCCGCCTACCGTCCAGCCGTCGCGATTGCTCGAATCGGAGCGCACGCCGCGAGGGTCGCTGATGGTAGTGCGGACCCTCGCATTGGCATAACCGCCCCGAACATAGAGGAGGGTGGAAGGTGCCACTACATAGCCGGCGCGCAGGGTAAGATCGAAGGCCAGCTTCGGGTCGAGGGTCACGGAGCTCGTCGCCGTGCGCCGCGTGAGTTCGTCATCCGCAGCGAGGGTAAGATCAGCCTGGGCACCGATTACGACGCTCGGAAGCACCTCCTGGTCGTATCCGACGAAGACGCCGCCGACGAATGCGTCACGCGTCCGGTCAATGGTAGCCGTTCCGATCTCCGTATCCGGATTGCGCACGTCCGTCTTGCCCCAGCCGAGCTGGACGCCAACGCTCGGACCGTTGAACTCCTGGGCGGACGCGGTGCCCGCCAGACCGGTGATGCCGGCGATCAGAGCGGGAATGATCAGGAAGCTCTTCATCTTCGATCTCCATGTTCCGAGCGACCAAAGTGGCCGCCGTCGCATCGGAAATTACGAAAGGATCACCAGTTGAAGCAGTCAGCCGCGGCGGTAGCGGAATCATCCTGAAGGATGAGAAATACGACACCTCCGTATTCGACCGTCATTCCTCCGGCAGGTTAGAATTGACCTTCGCTCGAACCCGGGCAAAGCCGTCGCCGGACGCGTTGATAGCTCGAAGCGAGGCGGACGCGCGCCAGCGTTGAGGTCACTTACGATCGAACCATATACAGCCCGACTCATCGAGAGGACCGCTAGTGGCTCCGCCGCGCAAATACGACGAGAACGAGGTGCTCGACATCGTCCTCTGGCTCTTTTGGGAGAGAGGTTACGAGGGAACCTCGCTCAGCGATATACTGGCCGCGACGAACCTCACGAAGTCGAGCCTCTATCTCGTCTTCGGCAGCAAGGAGTCGTTGTTTCCCCGAGCGCTGGAACGCTACGATCGGGAGTATCTTCAGTTTCGCCGCGCGCCCTTGGAGAGCGGACGCCCAGCGCCATCGCCGCACGCCTTCTCAGGGGTGCCCTTGAACTGCACTGGGATTGCAACACGCCGGCTGGCTGCCTCACGACGAACGCGGGCGTGGCGTGCTCGCCTGATAGCGAGCCGGTGCGGGCAGAGGTCGCACGAGAGCGGGAGGCTTTCAGGCGCCGCCTGCGTAATGCGCTGTCCAAAGCGAGCGGTGAAGCAGAGCTTCCGGCGGGCCTGACTGCCGATACAGCCGCATCTCTGCTTCAGACCGTTGTTCAGGGTTTGGCGGTGCAGGCAAGATCGGGCGCTTCGAGAGCGGGATCGAACCAGGTGGTGGATGCGATCCTATCCACCTGGCCGAACGGTTGAGCCAACACCGCGTAATCCTCAGCTCCGGATGAACTCCAGAACATCCGAATTGAAGGCCTCCGGCGTCACCTGCGCCATGCCGTGGCTGCCGCCGGGGTAGGTCTTCAAAGTTCCGTTGGGGACCAGCTTGATCGTTTTGTAGGCAGCCGCCGCGATTGGAACGATCTGATCGTCTTCACCATGCGCCACCAGCGTAGGCACATCCATTTTCTTCAGATCCTCCGTGAAATCGGTCTCGGAGAACTCGTGAATGCAGTCATAGGCCGCCTTCACTCCAGCCTGAACCCCCATCAGCACGAAGGTGTCGCGAAGACCCTCGGCGACGGCAGCGCCCTCGCGATTGAAGCCGTAGAACGGCATCGATAGATCCTTGAAGAAGCTCGCGCGGTCCTTCAGCGTTCCGGCACGGATTTCGTCGAAGACTTCGATCGGCTTTCCTTCGGGATTGGACTCGCTCTTCAACATGATCGGCGGCACGGCCGCGAGAAGGACAGCCTTGGCAACGCGACCGGTCCCGTGCCGACCGACGTAGCGAGCCACTTCGCCGCCACCCGTCGAGTGGCCGATCAGAATGATGTCCTTGAGATCGAGCTGCTCGATGAGTTCGGCGAGGTCGTCGGCGTATTGGTCCATGTTGTTGCCGTCCCACGTCTGGTCGGAGCGACCATGACCGCGGCGATCATGCGCGATGACCCGAAAGGCGCGTGCGCCGAAGAACATCATCTGGTTGTCCCAGGCGTCTCCTGCCAGCGGCCATCCGTGCGAGAAGACGATGGGCTGGCCCGTCCCCCAGTCCTTGTAAAAGATCTTGGTGCCATCCTTGGTCGTGATCGTGCTCATCGTTCGATGCTCCCTTCAAGCGGTTTCGATGCCTTGGATACCGCACGTGACGAGGGCCATTGAGCATTCGCGGGGTCAGCGCCGTCAGACGAACGTTCAGGCCGATCATACGCCCGTTCATCTTGCTCGGAGCAACTTCACCTGTTTGCCTTAGGCCGCTACGGCACCGCCGGCGACGTGGCGACGTCCCAGCGATGGTCACATTCCTGGCTGGTCCAGGCGGCAAGCACGTCAACGGAACGTCAATCACCGTCGACGGCGGGCTCAACGCCTGATCTGACATGCGGGGCGCCGACCTGGCACCCCGAACGCAGCTCTCGTCGAGCTGCACGGCAGGGCCCGCACGCTGCTACCGCTCGGCCACATATCTCGGATATTCGGTCCGCGCTTCAAGAACCTTGGCCGGGTCAAGCTCGAACGTCAGCATTGGCCGTTCCGACGTAGTCGTCCCCAGCAGCGAGCCATCGGGGCCGTACGCGAAGCCTTCGCCCCCAAAGGTCGGCCCACCGCGGGTGCCGCTGCCGACCCGATTGGAGCTCGCGACGTAGCAGCCACTTACGAGCGCCGCCATCCGCGCCGCCAAGTGCCAAGCCTCGTGAGAACTACCGGTCGCCCTAGGGATCGCAATAAGCTGAGCTCCCGAACGTCCGTATGCGCGAGCGTGCTCGTTGAACATCGCCTCGGTGCAGAGAAGCACCCCGACACGCAAACCTGATGCTGTCACTGTGGCGAAGTCGCGCGCCTCGGTCCTATACCACTCCGCTTCGTGCCAGCCCTCCTCCTGAGGAAAATACTGCTTTCGGTGAAATCCCCTCACCTCCCTGCTATCGATGAGCACTGCCTCATTTGCGAGACGCCCACCCTCCTGCACCGGCCTCGAAGAGACGACAGCGGGGAGCCCCAAAGCCATCAGCGCCTCGAGTCCGGCATCGTGATCCAGTATGCTTTGTCGAGCGAGGCCAGCCACGAACGAAGGGCGGGAGGCGAGCCAACTGCCGAAAGGAAGTTCGTTGGTGACGAGGATGTCGGGCTGTGCTGCCGTCACAGCGGCCCGGATCGTTATCCATGAGTGATCGCCGACAGCCAGGCGGTCCGGCCATTGAACGACTGCTACGCGTTTAACTGCTTGTTCCATGCTTTCGCCATGATCTCGGGGGTGTCCGAAAACCGATAGACGGAAGCGCGGCGATCCTCTTGCGATACATCGGTATGATTGCGTTGCGCGACATGCAGCCGCCGCCACGCCGTCCGAACACCATCTAAGGACGTTGCGAAGCATCGGAGAAAGGATTGGCTGCGGCGACTCGAACGTCACCGCCGCCCGGGAGCCACAAGCGGAGTATGCCTCCTTCGCCCTGGATCACCTCAAGACTGCCGCCGTGAGCTTCAACAATCGTCCGGCAGATCGCCAGCCCCATTCCCATGCCGTTCCGCTTCGTGGAGAAGAAAGGCTCGAATACCTTGGCGGACAGCTCTGCCGAGATCCCGGGCCCGGCATCCTTCACTGTCACGCTCACTCCGCAGGGTTGCACGGCTGTCGCAACGAGCTCGATCCTCCGCTTGGTGGCATCCACCTCCGACATGGCCTGAACCGCATTCAGCAGTAGGTTTACGACCGTCTGCTGCAGTTGCACGGAGTCACCGGTCACGCACGGGAGGTCAGCGCCGATCGAGACCTGGAGGTCAATGTTGTCTGAGTCCATGTCTCGCTGAACGAGAAGCAAGGCTGCGCTGATCACGTCCTGTATCGCGACTGGAGCGAACTGATGGGTCTCCTCACTCAGGAACGCGCGCGTGCGAAAGAGTATCTCGTTCGCCTGCTCAGCCGCAAACACCATTCGGTCCATGTCCGCCGCAGCCCGCCCGAGTTCGGGCTCCGGCCTGCTCAACCAGCTGCGTGCACTGCTCGCGAACATCGCCATCGCAGCAAGCGGCTGGTTGACCTCATGAGCGATCGAAGCCGCCAGCTCGCCCACCAATGACACTCGCCCGGCGCGCGCCAGGCCGGCCTGCGCGTCCAGGAGACGATTCTCTGCCTCGACCAGCCTTGTGATGTCCGTGGCGAAAAAGAGCAGTCTCCGAAGCCCTTCATCGTCCTGTGGTATCACCGTCTGCCACAGCACGGTCATGTCGGGCCCAGTGCTCCGCTTGAGGACTCTACGACCCTGCGCCACCAAGTCGCCGTAGAACAGCGCCCGCAGCATATGGATGTTGCTTTGGTAGTTGGCAGGAATCAGTCTCGGCGCAGCCCCGAAGAACGCCTCCTTGGTTTCAAATCCGAAGATCTTTAGCGTCGTTCGGTTGACGTCGTTGAAGCTGTGTAGCTTCCGCATCCCCTGGATAAATTCCGGATTTCGGCACACGAATTCATCGATGTCGGACACGCCTCGGGAGCGAAGGTCGGCGAGTGCTCGCTTTACCCCGGACCAATCCTCGCTGAGGATCGCGACAGGCGCGTGCTCGAACATCGTCCGATACCTGTGCTCGCTCTCGATAAGCGCGTCCCGCGCCGCCAAGCCGGGCCGAGCGTCCGTACCGACTTCAAGGATGCTTGCGACCTGACCTGCGGAGTCCTTTCCTATGGACCACCTCGCTAACACGGGGATTCGCTGCCCTGCCCGGGTGGTCTGGATCAGCTGACCTTCCCACGAACCCCTTTTCTGAAGCTCGGCGAGACTCGCCTCCATACTGTCCGGGAATTCCGTCAGAAGCAGCTCGTTCGGCTTCCTCCCGATGGCTTCGGACCTAGTCCAACCGTAAGATTCCTCACACGCTTTGTTCCAGAAAATAATCGAGCGTTCCCGATCCGTCGCGAAGATCATGTCCCGGCTGAGCTCGAGGAGCTCTGCACGCTGCCGGAGCAGGTCCTCGGCTCGCTTGTTCGAGATCAGCAAGACCGTGGTGGCGCCGATCGCTACGAGACTGACGAGCAGTCGAAGTGTGCTGGACGAGAAAGGCTGAAGCGCATGCATGTAAAGATATGCCGTCAGCGTCAGCAACGCAGCCACCGAGCCTGCCGCAGCGACGGCACGGGACCGCAACGAAGGCGCAGCAATCAGAAGCACTACGATGTACAGCACCGCGACCGCACCGTGGATCTCGGTCAGGATGTCAACGAGGAAGATCCCGACCGAGGCAAGTGCCGCAAGCAAATGAACCGCTTGCAGCGGTCGCGCAGGCACAGATCCGCTCACCTCGTCCACCTGTCGAGGATGGCATTTATCTTCACCGCTAAGGCTGTGGGATCCTCAAGCATCGCGAAATGTCCCACCTCTTCCATATAGTCGATTTCCAGTCCGGGAACAGAAGGTGCAACCTCGATGAGCGGAAGCAAGGCGGACGAATTGATGGTCGCCACAGGTCCCGGATAGCCCGAGCTGCGCTCTGCGACGTCCCAACGGAGCAGCGCGTCCATATAGGACACTCCGACCTGCGGTCCCACAGCCGCCATCCGGTCTCCAATCTGACTCGGCAAGTCTACGCCCGACGGATCACGCAGGACTATCATGCGGGTGAGCGATCGCAGCTGATCCGACCAATCGGTGGCCAGGAGCTCAAGCCGCTCGGCGATTTCGGCCGAAGGTCGCACGTGATAAACCCGCCGATCCGTGAAGGTGTCCACGCCGATCACTCCTCTGCAATCGCCTCCCAGCACTCGAGCAGCTTCGATGGCGACGGGCCCGCCAAGCGAGTGGCCGATCAGTACCGGCCTATCTAGCTTCAGGTGATGAGCCAGCGACGCCACGTCTTGGCCGAGGCTCTCAATGCTGAACGGCAAGTCACGAATTATGGGTGTGCCGCCGTGCCCCGGTAAGTCGAGCACAACACGATCGCGCCCCGCCAGCATATGGCAAACATCGTCCCAGAAGCTGCCTCTGCAGCACCAGCCGTGCACAAAGACCAGGGGCGGTTCATCGCCGACCTGTCGACGCCAGGAGATCGCGCCTCTTCCCTCCTGTGCCCAGACACCCTTCGTGGCCGCATCATCGCAATCGATCACCCGCTCGGCTCCTTCACACGCGGTTCCGCACGCTTCTATAGGGGCGGTTAGGATATCCTTTGAGCCAGCAATCCTGCGACGCAAACGTGCACAGGATGAGCATGCCCCAACGATGCGGACCTTTGCGTGCTCCTCGCGCGAGGGGACCGCAGGGTCATCTGGGTTCGCGAAGGTGACCGGCCGCTTTAGGAAGCTGCAGCGTTAGCCATCGCCAGGTCGCTGCTCAACTAGCCATCCGTCTCGCCTACTGCTAACGTGCCGATGCCTTCATGACCTCACGCTCACCAGATAGACCCATCCGCTTGCTGATCGCGGATGACCACCCTCTGCTACGGGAGGGCATCATCGCGGTCGCAAGTGCTGAACCAGACATCGAAGTGGTCGGCGAAGCGGCCGATGGGCACGAGGCGCTCGCCAGCTTCCGCCGACTTCTGCCCGACATCACCTTGCTCGATCTGCGCATGCCAGACATGGACGGGATTAAGGTCATCACGGCAATTCGAGCAGAATTTCCTTCAGCTCGGCTGATCGTCCTGACCACCTACTCCGGCGAGGTTCAGGCGCTGAGGGCCATAAGGGCAGGAGCATCCGGCTACCTTCTGAAGAACAGCATGCGCATCGAGCTGATCGACGTGATCAGAAAGGTTCATGCCGGAAACAAGCATATTCCGCCCGAGATCGTCGACGAGATCATGATTGACGCCGAAAAGGCGCATCTCAGCCCCCGAGAGCTCGAGGTGCTTCGACTCGTCGCTGACGGCAAGGCCAACAAGGAGGTCGCCCGTCACCTCGGGGTGGTAGAAGAGACCATCAAGGCCCACCTCAAGAGCATATTCGCGAAGCTGGAAGTGTCAGATCGAACCCATGCAGTGACGATCGCCGCGCGGCGGGGAATCATCGACCTCTCAGGGCCCACCGAATTCTGAACATCCGCCGACCTTTCGCTCACGAAGAAGCCGGCCCAGTCCTCAGCCACGCCCGGCCGACTCGGCGGGAAGCCGCGATCCGCTCCTGTAGGGGCATGCTCGTGGGCAGCGGCGGATCGAGTCTGGCGCTGCCCAAATACGAGCGGCTTACGAGTTGATGTCGTAGATCCGCCACATGCGCGAGGCGCTGGCTGCGCCCGGTGCGTTCGCGCGCCGCAACACCACCTTGAGGTTCTGCCGCCGCAGCTCACCCATCCTGCTGACGGTGTCGACCCTCACGGGAACCGTAACATAGGCCGAACCAGCTGCAGCCTCGATCCGGCTCGGGGCGCCCACGTTCGCCCGATAGGATGTATAGCGGGAGAAGGAACGCACGAACGTCGAACGTGAGGTCCTTCCGTCCTTCGGCGTGGTGGACCAAAGCGCATATGCGGCGGAATACTTGCGCTCGCCGATAAGCGCGAAATAGGTCTGCACCACGTCGGCAGCGCCCTGCGCACTTCGGCTGCCGAATGGCTTGTCGACTACCGTGCCCGGACGCACCTGCAAAGTCTGCGCGGATCCGGCTGCGGCGATGGCCGCCGTCTGTCCGAGAAAACCCAACGCAGCGATGGCGACAATGTGGAACTTCATGATTGCGATCCCAATGCTGAGGACGGGCAGGCTGCCGGAGCGAATATGCGCAATTCGGAAGCCGGCCACCGAAGCCCGATAGCGCCATCGCGCCCGCGGCAATCTAATACGTGCGTATAGAAAGTTCGCGCTCGCGACGTAGCTACCGGCCGCCTGCTGCCCCAATTACGTGTTAACGCGGCTGACAGTTCGCGTCGGCCTGCCGTAGAACTCGGACAGGGCCCACGTGCGGCGCCGATGCCGAACGCCAGGATGGGTGCCGCACATTCCGCGGGAAGCATCGTCGCATGGCCGAGTGCCTCTGCGCGTAGTGATGCAGCGGTGCGCCGTCACATGAAGCGAAAGCGAATGCCGTAATGGGAACTCTCGGCCTGCACTTCAGAGCCTGGAAAGTTTCGGCATCCGCTTCGTCCGCGCGCGCAAGCAAGCGGCGCTGAATGTTCGAGCATGCTCGCTCGACGAGGGCTTGCGAATTGTCGATCTGCACCATGCACATGACCGCCACTGCCGCTGAGGCAGTGAGGCTCGCCAGGAACACCGCTCTATATAGTCTCCTACGCGACCTAAGGACGAAGATCTCATACCCGCAGAGAACGACGAAGATCAGGAGGATTCCGAGCGTGAGAAGCGCGCCCGGGTTTCCGTAATCCAATGCGGGTTGGGCGAGCACCCAGAGCATCGCCGATGCCGTGATCACTCCGCCAATGCGGCTCGCTTCACTCAATCCTGCTCGCTGAGCAGCACCAGTCAGTCTCACGGCCACTCCAGTCGATCTTAGGCGGCATAGCCGACCGTTGCGGGATATCGCAGTTCGCATCGGGCCGACGTTGAGGTTCTAGGAAGTTCAACATCGACGAGGGTGATGCAAGCATACGTGAGTAGGAGTGTTTCCGACCCGAGGCTGATGGCGGATAGGACCGTCCACGATCAGAAGAAGCCCATCGGTCCGGATGATGAATCCAATTGGGAGAACCATGATGTTCCACGCGCACGCACAGAGCTTCCGAGACAATACAGCACCCGCAGAGGCCTTCCCGACGGAGACAGCAGCGCGGGCCAGCTTCTCCGCTCTGGAGTGGTCAGTGATCGCCCTTGCCCAGCGCGACAGCTTGAGCTCGCTGCACGAACCCGGGCGCATTGCGCAGGCAATGGGGGTCTTGCTCGGATCGAGGCAGAACCCCCGCCTTGCTGACCATAGACTTGAAGCGCTCCGCCGCACCTCGGTGCTGGTCTGGCACGCAGCAGGTCCGCTGGACGAGGAAGAGATCGAAACCTTCCTCGCGGCTGACTTCAGTCGAGCCCAGTACGATCTGCTCACCGCAAGCGTCGCCCGCGGGCGTCTGCACTGAGTCCACCCCAGGCTCGATGATGATGAGGAAGCCTAGGTGTTTGATCCCACGGTTTGATGGTGCGATCCTTTCGTTGGAATGGAAGGAAGGCCGCATGGGACAAGTTCGTCACGGGAGCGCCACGACCACGTACGCCGTCCGAGCAGCAATACAGCGATCGCAAGCTTCGCTCTCGACGGTGAGCCGGGAGCTGGGGATCAACCCGAAGACTGTGGCCAAGTGGCGCAAGAGGGCGACGGTCGAGGATCTGAAGACCGGGCCGAAGGCCCCTCATTCAACCACCCTGACCGAAGCCGAGGAGGCAATTGTCGTCGCATTCCGGCGCCACACGCTACTGCCGCTCGACGACTGCCTCTACGCTCTGCAACCATCGATCCCGCACCTGACGCGGTCAGCGCTGCACCGATGCCTCCAGCGACACGGCATCTCCAGGCTGCCGGATGTTGAGGGCGACAAGCCGAAGCGACAGCGCTTCAAGCGCTACCCGATCGGCTTCTTCCACATGGATACTGCCGAGGTGCAGACCGCCGAAGGCAAGCTCTACCTGTTCTTCGGCATCGACCGCACGAGCAAGTTCGCGGTCACTCAACTGGTCGACAAGGCTGACAGGCGCACAGCGTGGGAGTTCCTCGAACACCTGCTGAAAGCCGTGCCTTACCGGATCCACACGATCCTGACTGACAACGGCATCCAATTCGCCGAGCAGCCTCGCAACCGCAACACTGCCTGGTCGCGCCAGATGCGCTTCGACATGATTTGCGAGGCGAACGACATCGAGCACCGACTCACCAAACCGAACCATCCGTGGACCAACGGGCAGGTCGAGCGGATGAACCGCACCATCAAGGAAGCGACCGTCAAGCGCTTCCACTACGAGAGCCACGACCAGCTCCGGACCCACCTCGCCGACTTCATCGCCGCCTATAACTTCGCCCGCCGGCTCAAGGCACTGAGCGGCCTCACACCCTACGAATACATCGCCAAGATCTGGACGTCAGAGCCAGACCGGTTCATCGTCAACCCGATCCACCAGATGCCGGGACTAAACACCTAGGCACGGTTAGGGTTATGCGAACTCGCCAAGCGAAAACGCCGAATGAACTCGATGACGGCGTGCCCTCTCCCGCTCTCTACCCATTGCTGCGCGGTGCGTCCGCCGAGCGCGCGTAACGGAGCTGATCGATACCAGCTTTCCGCTTCCAACCGACCACCCGCGACCGCGCGCACCTCGCTGACGATTTTTGCCTCAAGCAGGCCGACGGGGTCCTTCAGCCTCGCCCCAAACGCGGCATGGCACGCCTTTACCCCGCCACTTGTCGATCTCGCCGCGCGGAATCCATTCGCCACCAACCAGTCTTTGATCGCCTACCGGGCGTGGGATCGAACGGCTTGGGAAAGCCGTATGAGGACCCCGACGGGGGATCAATCCACCGCATTGTACCTTGCTCCTTTCAGCTTTTGGCGGCTGCTAGAGAGGCCGGCAAGCTACCCATAGAGTTCCCCCTGAAGATACAACCGGACGGCCCTCACGCCAGGAGGCCCCGTTTCCACCATCAGGTCGAGCGCGCTCCGGCCGCCGAACATCGGTGCGGCATTGGGCGCACGCATCCACGCGTCTGCCCGCTCTGGCGGAAACAGAGTGTTGATCGCCTCGAACACTCCGGCAAGGAACGCGATACGCCTGAGCGCCTCGGTCGTCAGAGCCTGTGGAGATCCGCGCGCGATCTCGCTCCACACGGGCCGCGGCAGGCCCAACAGCCGCACTTCTTCGCGAACGTCCAATCGCCACGCCTTGGAGATGCCGCGAAAGACGCGCACCGCCGGCGTCGTTACCGCGCGGCGCGCCTCAATCGACATTACTGGTCGGCGGTTGCCGCGGACGTGCCAGCCCGTCCAGCCTACGAGTTGGGCGCCGACGAGGAGCCTTGCGCGCAACTCGCTATCCAGTTTCGCGCAGCACATCTAGTTGGTTGTCCCGACCAGAAGGTAGCGGCTGTTGCAAGTCTGAATCACGTTCCCGCTGGCTACCTTGAGAAGCGACGTGAGGACCTTCGAGGTCATGATCAGGCGGCCGTCAGGAAACCGTCGTTTCGTGTCGCCATAGATCTGGCCGACGACCGCGACCTCGTCGAGAAAGGTGACAATCCACCATCCCTTGAGCACGGCATCGTAGCGGAGCACAACCATCAGCGCCCGCCATCGCCCGAGTCGTCGGCAGGATCGCCGCTCAGGCCGTCTGTCGCGGACCGATCTCCGTCCTTAGCGATCGCTGCGGACAACACGCGATTGATCAGCTTCCAGACCGTGTCGCGACGATCGTGCCCGACGATCTCGGTACTCTGCTCGCCAGCAGAAATCTGCAGCGCTGGATCGCCAGTGTGGTGCAGTTCGGCAGCGTAGCGGTAACTAATCCCGCTGTCGTCAAGACCGCAGTTCTCAATCACCATGGCCGCTATGATCTTGCGGTCCTCGCTGTAGCCCAGGGGCCAAAGCTCAACTTGTACGGCGATCATGGCAACCTCCCGAGCGCGACGTCGATGGAGGTGCGATCAAGCCCCGGTGCGGCTTTGAGGACCTGAGGTTCGTGGCTGTGGATGCCCTGCGCAATCCATGGTCGGCGTCAATCGTCATGATCGAAGAGGTCCGCGAATGGGTTGTACGGCTTCGCCGCGGGGCGGAGGTGAAACTCACCAAGCGGCGTAGCCACCCAGGATCCTGGAGTGGGCTCCCAGATGTCGAGCTGGGTTAGAAGCTTGTCATCCTTGACCTGGAGCCGCTGGTCTCCAACCCATACGTGGGCGTTGATCCACAGGTCGCTCAGAGACGTAACGCCAAGACCGTGGAAGGTGTTCAACAAGTGCGCGAACCCGAACGGTGCGTTCGGGGCCTCGACGCGATTAGGAAAGCGTATCCGCATACCGGTCCTCCTCTATGCATGGGGCGGACCGGCAGAAGCCGGGTGTTCGTAACCTGAGCATTCGCCAAGGCGCCGCCGCCTTTAGGCGAAGCCTTGGACATGCGCGACGGCCACCCGGCCACACGATGTGCGACCGGCCGAATGCTCAGGGGTTACGAAGCCCCGCCGCCGGGATTTACCGGCGGCAAGGGAACCGTCGCAGAACGATATCCGGAGCGCAAGGGGGCTTCCAGAACCACCCTCATTTGGCCGGAATCCAGCCCAAAATTAACCATTCCGTGCCATCGCCGTCCCATGAAGGACGCACCTCATAACTCGTTGTGATAGCGTGATTATGCAGGATGGTTATGGTCGAAACCGGGCTTCTGACCCCACGAAACTGCACGAAGTCGTAGAGTTTCGTTCCCTTTGGGCGAGCACTTGTCAAAGGAGTCGAAAATCGCTCTTGGCGAGCCCTCCCGCGAATGCCCGATAAAGGCCCTTATCGTGACACTGAAACATTATCAGGCTATGATTGATCTCAACCGTACGGAGCTCACCATGGCCGAATCTCAAGATCGCGAGCTCGCCGATATTCTCGTGGCCCAAGCCGTCGTAGCGGCCGCGCCGCCGAGGCCCGAGATACAGCGGCGGAACCAGTTCCGCGGCGAACTGCTGCGCGCCGCGTTCGGGCCCGAGGTTCGGCCCTCGGAGGTGCATGAGCGGATCGTCACCTTCGCCGGCGCGGCCTCGCCCAACACGCTGCGCGCCCTGCTTTCCGATCTGCGCGTCGTCGACGCGTTTCAACGACGTTATGCCCGGCCCGCTCTGCCCATCGCGCCACGGGCGCTCCACCTGTTGATCGCTGAGCGCGCCGATGCTGGCGCGGCCAAGTCCTCCATCGATCGATTAGTAGCCTCGATGGTTCGGCTGCATAGTCTGCTACAGCTCCCCTCCCCGGTCGATGATATCGTCCGCTGGAAGCAGCAGGAAATTCGTAGGTCGGACACTCGGCCCGTGCGGCAAGCGCTCGGGCTTCGCCTCAAGGGCGATGTGTCGGACGTCCTCCGCGGAAAGCCGCAGCCGCTGTCGTTGCTCCAGCTGCTCGAGCACATCCCGGGAGACCTCGCCGGTTTGCGCGACCGCGCGCTGATCGCCGTCGGCTATGACGCCGGCCTGCGTGCCTCCGAGCTCGTGCCGATCGATCTTTCGCACATCAAACCCGCGACCGACGGCGAGGCGTCACTGTTCATCCCACGCTCCAAGACCGATCAGGAGAGCGAAGGCGGGTGGGCGTGGCTGTCAGCGCGCTCGGTTCGACACCTTAATGCGTGGATCAAGGTTGCGAAGATCGCCGAAGGGCACGTTTTTCGCCCTTTGTCCTACCGAGTGGGCGCTCGTGGGCACCTCGGCGAAGGAACCGTTTCGAGGATCTTGAAAAGCCGCTTGCGCCAGTACCTCGGCGATCTCGTCGAACGCGGCACTATGACCGGCGAAGAAGCAGCCACGATCGTAGCGCAGACATCCGCACATTCGGTACGCGTAGGCTGCGACCAAGACCTTTTCGCGGCCGGCGTGGATATCGGCGCGGTAATGCAGGCTCTGCGCTGGACTAGCCCCCGCCAGCCGCTTGCCTATGCCCGGCATCTCGCGCCCGCTACCTCAAAGGCTGCGGCGCTTATGCGCCGGGTCCGCTGAGTCATTACATCTGCATTGTTCGCGCGACGTGTGGCGCACCCATTCAGCGCCGCGCGTTTGCTGATGCGTTCACAACTTTTAGTGCCTCGTTTAGGTGTCGATACCAGGTTGCTCGCTCGCGGGCACTCCATGCCGGATCAAAATCAGGAAACTTGTCGATTATGCGCTCGGTGAGCGTGAGACGCCGGGACTCGTCGAATCTCGACGTGCCAAGACGTCGGGGAAGCAAAGGTTCGACGATCGCCGATCGACCCTTACGCGAGAGCGTGCGCCCAAACATAAGGCGGGGCCCGATCGGCCAGCCTGCGGCAGCCCCGGCGTTCAAGAAGAATGAGACAGCACGCGTCTGAACCGACGCGGCATAGCCGACGCACTCGAAACGAGTTGTTAACTGCGCCGGGGTAATGCTCGAAAGGTCGACATCCTTCAGAAATGCGTAGGTGTTGCGCAACACTGCATCCAGAGCTGCGCGGTATTTCTGCCTGCCCCACGCCGCAACCAAGTCGATGAGCGCTGGCGTCGCCTGCAGATCCTTTGTCAACAGCCCCATAGCGCGCAGACTCGGCAACAGTTGGCTTCGTAGGGAAGGGGTTATGTTTGGGAACGCCGAGGAGTCCATCTTACCGGGAATGCCAGTCCAGGAACACTCCGCAAGGAAGTTCTGGAACCCTGAGAAGCTCACATAGGGCAATCTCGGAACCGCGCTCGCCTCTGCATTGTTTCCCTGCCGCATAGCTTCGCTCCTGGCCAGCACACTACGCTCACGTAGTGCCCTTCACGTACGTTTATTTCACATGCGTAGTGCTAGCATGATCGGGGCCGCGGCGGCAAATCTCCCTCGCTGGCCTTACGTGATCGGGCCACAAACTAGTGCCTGAAACGGCGAGCTCTGTAGGAGTGAGCGAATGAGATTGCCGCGGAGTGACGAAAGTGAGCGACAGGATTTCGCGGCTGCACAGCGACGCCCATCCTGTGGCAATCCTCCGGCGTCCGGGTGGTAGGCTGCAGCCACAGACCCCTCCGGAATCGAGGATGTTTGACCCTCTACCACGATCCCGAAGCAGGCCCGGAAGTCGAGCTCACCGAAATAAACTTCATCAGGGAACCGGCTTCAGGATCTTGCCACGGATTCTCGGACCGACCAGATTGGATCGACGATCTTTCGGGGCGAATCCAAGATCCAGAGGCAGGCGCAGGGGTGCGAGCGCATGGGAAATCGTCCATGAGGAAGTCTTGGCATCAGGATCTTCAAGGAAAACCTATGGAGACTGCGAGCCTGCGTCTAAGGGTCGTTGAGGATCCACAATTATCCCGAACTAGGACGAGAGATGCGAGCGCAACGGCGCCCCACAGCCCCTGACCTCAAGCTCGAGAGCACCCAGCATTGCACGGCGATGGTGAATCTCATCGAGAGCCAGTTAGTCGATCTTCGAAAGCTCGAGGTGGCTCTCGAGAAGCGACGGGACTACTGGAAGAGCCAACTTACTTCACTCACCGAAGGCAAGCAGCCCAATGCAAGGCGTGTCCGAGCACCGCGCGGCTCATTGCAGGCGGGGATTCTGGCTATCCTGAATGAGCATCCGACTGGCCTAACCCTGGGTCAGATCGATCGGGAATTGTCCGTTCGGCTCGATCACTACAATCGACAATCGGTCACCGATGCCCTTGCGAGGTTGCGCAACAGTGGGCGCGCCGATCACCGCGACAACCTGTGGTTGCCCGTGAGTGTGTAACCGTACGTCTATTGCATAAGCGTATTATACGTGGCACGCTCGCGCGAACGAAGCGGAGTGTCCTATGCTGCATAACGTCCCTCGGACTGTATCAACGTCTGGCGCCGTGTCCTCGGCTGGCGGAATGCGGTTGCAGCTGTTCCGGAGGGTCGAACTCGCCCCCGATGAAGAGCGTCTCGACAAGGAACCTCGTTGGTCAGATTTGCAGGCCGGGGTTAGGATCGTTTGGACCGCTACGGGTGAGCCGGTCCGGCAGATCGCGCCTCGCTCTTTCCTTCCGGTTGGCCGCTACAACTCGCGGAAGGCAGGTCGAATGCTCCACCACGAAAGTAGGGGTCACGGGCATGTGGGAGGCGAGAAACTCGCTCTGATGAAATGCGAGATCAACCCGGCGATCGTCGACTTCCGATCCCAGCACATCCGCTTCGATCTCCTCATCGATGGTAGGCTGCAATCCTATGTGCCCGACGTTCTTGCGTTGATGCACGATGGCTCGATCACGGTCATTGAGGTCGATAAGGGCCGTTCTAAGCAGCCGGAACCGCAATATCGCGCTAAGCTCGACATTGTCCGAGACATCTGCGCTGATCTTGAATGGCGCTTTGAGATCTGGTCCGAACGGACTTTGGCCCCGACACGCCGTGTGCGGGATAACATCGCCCAAATCCAGATGCAGCGATTCATTAGCATCGACTCGGTCCAGATCCTCGTAGTCTCGCGCGCCCTCCGGGAGAACGGTGGCCGGCTTGCCGTTGGGCAGATCAGGACTTTGCTCGGCTGCAGGCTGGGCGCCGGTGATCTGGTGCGCGGGCTCATGTGCCGGGGATTGCTAGAACTACCGCTCGACAAGCGCATCGATCATAAAACGATTGCTACTTTGTTCACCCGCTGCGTCTCGCCCAGTTTTGAGCACGCGATGTGAGACTGGCACTTCCTCGCTTCGACAAGTCAGACATCCTCGACCACGAGGGCTTGCTCCTTCGACTTGAACGGCAATGGGATGACGGCACGCTCTCGATAACGCGTGTCAGGTCGGACCGTCCCTTCATGCTAGATAGCGGCGAGCATCCGACCACAATGTGGTTTCTGACCGAATGGGGCGCCGGTCGCCTCCGCATCGCTAGCGATAAGGTCAGTACAATTCACGACCGGCCGACGAAGGAACAGGACCCGACCGGTTTGGAAGGGTGGCGCCTCGACGAGGCCCGGCGTGTGCAGTTCATTCTTGTCACTCTTGACCGTTTAGCCTGCCCTCAATCGAACAAGGCCATAAACCGACACCTCGCCAAGGTTTTCACCCCAGAAGTGGCGGCTAAATATGGGGATGCGCCGCCGGGATCGACTGTGCGGAAATGGATGAAGAGTCGGGGAGCGGTCGGCCATCGCACACTTGCGAATAGCGCACCTAAGCCGGGCGCGGGACCCCGCGTCAAGCGCCTCGACTCTGAGGTTCTGAAGCTCCGCACCGATGCCGCCCTTTGGTATTGGACAGCTCGCGAGATCTCGCTCGAGGACGCACATGCCGAGCATGTCGCGTGGGTGGACGACTACAACAAGAAGCGCGCTCTCGATGGCCTCGCCCGCGTAACTGCATGCGAGATCGAATGGCTCCGGGTTCGGATCTGCCAAGTGCAAGATTACGACACGTATTCCACCAAATTCGGTAAAGCGAAAGCGGACGGGTTCTACAAGGCCGGCGGAATTGGTGTTCGCGCCTCACGCTTCCTTGAGATCGGCATCATCGACCACCATACCTTTGACGCGTGGGTCGGCCTTGAGGAGATTGGAGACGAGCTCCTCCCTGCGGGGCGCCCAACAATCACCGCCGTCTTTGACGTTTTCACGGGGTGCGTCTCGGCGGTGCTACACTTCACCCCGCCGTCCCTTTTCAACATGCTTGACGCGATCAAACACGCGAACCGCCCAAAGATGAGGCGAACGCGCGTGGGAGCCGAAAAGTATGAACTCCTGGCATCGATCTACGGACGATTTGATACTATTCTGCCCGACAACGCCTGGGAGTTTACCGGCACCTCGGGACAGGACTCCCTCCAGGACCTCGGAACCCACATCGATTGGTCGCGGGCCGGGTACCCCAAGGACAAGGCGTTGCTGGAGCGCTGGTGGGGAACTCTGATCTCCTATCTCTCGAGCAAGCTGCCGGCCACCGTCTTCGATCCTAGGGTAATGAAAGATCTCGGATACGATGCCTCGAAGGACACGGTCGTTGCCGCCTCCGACCTGCGCGAGTTGCTGGCAGAGGCGCTGGCTTTCTACCATATCAACCTCCACAACGGTCTGAATGCACAGCCCGCACGCCTGTGGGAGAAGGAGCTGAAAAAATGGGAGACTATCCCGGTCTTTGTGGATGACCGGCAGATCGACCAGATCATGGGCATGGTCGAGGAAAAGACCCTCACTACTGCCGGCATTAAGATGTTCAATTGCGTCTGGTATAATCAACCGCATAATCTTGAAGCGATCATTTCGCGCAACGCAGCCGATGATGCCTCAGGTAGGCGTCGCCGAGGCAAAAAACGCTCCGTCGGACTTCGGTTCAAGGTCAAGTACAATCCGGCCGATCTGAGCCAGGTCCACGTCTACGATCCTAGTCTCGGCGACTACGTCACCCTTGAGTGCAAGGAGGACTTCTTACGTGGGTTGAGCAAGAAGCATCTCGATGCGCTCCTAAAGTGGGTCGAAGTTCAGAATCTCGCGTTCAACACTCCCCACGACCGGAAAATCGCCCGAGCTACGCTGAATGAAGCGATCCGCGATGCGGCGCCCCACGTTGCGCAAAGGCAGCGCAATGCATTCGCAGCCCTTATTGACAGGGGCGCAGGCGCCGAGACAAGCGGCAACATCGTCGTGTCGCATGTGCCCAGCAGCTACAGTGGCATGGCGCCCGTCACAGGGCACGAGACGGCCGTCGCGACGCGCAGCGACGGTGGCAGGAAGCCTAGAGGCCCGCGGAACCGCAACGCCAGAGGGCGGCGAAAAGCCGACTCACCTGTAGCCGCACCGCTGCTGCCGACCACCGGCGGGGCTGTTAGCTTTTCCGACGCGACGTCATCGGAATGCGCGGCAGATCGGGATTGGAGCGGGCTATGAGCAAAAAGACCTGGAATTCGTCAAAAGGGACCGCAAAATTAGCACTCTCGGCGGTATGCGCCCATGTGAGCGCACATCAGACGGACGCCGGAGGCAAGGACGACGACAAGCTCGCGCTCATCATGCCTGACCTCACCACCGGCAATGTTGAGGAGAAGAGCAGCCTAGCGATGAATGGTGTCATAACCGATATCGAAGCAAAGTACGACGCGATCTACCTAAACTACCCTCGCCACAAGCAGATGCAGATCGCCATCGATCGGATCCGCATGCACGGCAGGAAGGTTAAGGGCACCGGGACGCCCATGCGCGGGCTGCTCGTGACAGGCCCCACGGGTTCGGGGAAAACGACGGGTATCGTGGAATACGTCGCTCACCTCATCCGCGAGGGAGCGTATAGCGATGGGCGCATGCCTGTTCTGTATATTCGTCTGCGGAAGAAAATCACCGTCTTGAAGCTGTTGAGAGCTATTCTAGCCAAGTTCGGCGAGCGCTATTTACGTCAGCGCGACGAGGACGAGATGATAGCCCAGGTTCGGAACTGCATCGAGCGCGCAGGGGTTGAGGTGATTATCATCGACGAGGCTCAACACCTCCGCAACAAATCCACCGATAATCTTGAGGTTACGGATCAGCTCAAGACCTTTCTGGACGACTGCATTGCCCCGGTTGTCTTTGTCGGAGTTAGGGAAGCGAAGGAGATGATCGAAGAGAACCTTCAACTCGCGGGGCGCTTCGCCGACCCAGTCGAGCTCGCCCCCCTCAACACAGCGGATAAAAGGGACGTGGAGCTTTTAACGGAGTTCCTCAGACGTCTCGATGAACAAATGGTCGCGCTAGAGCTTACGAAGCAGCGTAGCTCACTTAACGCCCCCTACATCGTTACATGTCTCCATCTCGCGTGCGGCGGCATCATCGGCCAGGCTTATCGGATCGTGCGAGCGGCGCTGCTCATTGCCATCAGCCGCGGAGGCCATTTTATAGAGGCCTACGATCTTAGTCTCGCCGTCGAACGTTGGGCGATCAAAATCAGGCTTTGCGTGAGCAATCCCTTCCTGCATGCCGACCTTCGGGCTGCACACGGGATAACGATCGCATGAGCACCCTCGCCAATGTTTTTGGCGGTGGCGCAGATATTCTACCACACGTCACTTGGCCTATCATCCCGCGGGACCGCGAGAGTCTAGCTGGCTTCACCGACCGCACGTGCAATCATAATGCGCTTCCTTCACCAGTTTTGTTGGCGGACGCAGGCGCCCGACTGCCCAAGGGACTAGGTTATCTGGCTCGGAGTTCGCGCAATCTGGCATCGTTGGCGACTCTTCTCAATGTTGATGCAAGTTGGGTCGAGGATCGACGGCATACCAGCGTGAAGGACAGCGCTGGAGGCCATCACCTATCGATCAACTTCCATGGCGCCAAACTACGCAGAGTTCATCTGGACTATTCGGTTAGAAGGGTCGCACCAACCGCCATAGAAGAGGATTGCTACCATCGTGAGATCTGGCATGTCTTTACTTTAGGGGCATGCGCAGCCACAGGCGAACTTCTAGTCGAGGCATGCCAACGGCCAGATTGCGGCAAGCCATTTGGCTGGAGCGGGCATCGGTCGGTCGGCAGTTGCGCTGATCCTGAATGCGAAGCCACAGCCGCCTCTCTCACAGCAGCGGTTATTCGTGAGACCATCCGAGCAAGCTTCAACCTAGCGGCGGCACTGGTAGACCCAGCGGCCCGCGTCAACCGTTCGGCACTCGAATCGCTGCCGAAGTCGCTTCAAGCGGAGAATAGGGGAGACCTCTTCGAGCTTGCCTGGCTTCTGGGATGCCTTGACCATATCCAAGGCCCTAAAGCCATTATGTCACCCGCTTTATTTGCCCCCGCGACCAGATGCGAAGTGCTAGCCCGCGGGACCGATCGTCTGATGGCTTGGCCAGAGTGCCTCGACGAACTGCTCCGCGGGTGCGCGCTCGGAGTGGGTCATGACACCTCGCTAAAGCTGATCGTTAAGACCGTACAGACTATCATACGGCAGCAAACAACCTTCGGACGCTCTTCGATCCTGATCGGAGCTAGGTTCGAACGAATTTCTACTAACTCCTTCTCGAGTGTAGTCGGGCAGCATTTAACAATGCTCACCGCCACGCAGTTTGTTAAGTCGGCTGGACTCACAAGCTCTGGAATGGCGGTAATGCGGCGGTCCACGCACTTGCCCCGAGTGCTCTTTTCTGAAGGAGCTCGGGACATTGCACTATTTTCGCCTGCCGACGCCGCAGATATCCGCACTCGCGCGAAGTCACGGCTTTCGGTCCGCGCATTCGCAGCCGATTCAGGGCTCGGGATCGACGCTATCGAACTCTTGATCGGGGAAAACATTCTGTCCAAAGCGCTGGATCCGATTGTCGAAGCGCTATGGCCGGAGCCTCATTTAGATCGTGTTATTGCTGACGCTCTTTGGGAACGCATTACGCAAAGGGTCAGACGGGATCCCGCACCTGTGGGTTCTGTCCCATTATCAATTGCGCTCCATGGCTGCCCCGCTGGCGAAAAGCCGTGGCCTAGCATCATCGGTGCAATGCTCGCGGGCCGCCTCAACCTTCATCATACTGATAAAGGGAAGCTTAACTTCAGATCATGCCTGATTAGCCGGCCGGATGCACGATTGCTTCAAACACTACGCTTATCCCGTGCTTGCCCAGTCCCCCGCTCCGAGTGGATGAACGAACCTGACGCAAGAGAACGTTTGTCGACTACCGGACACAGCCTGCGCTCGCTGGCTGCGGCGGGAAGGCTCACCAAGTCAGGGTCATTTTCAGGCCAAACCTACCGACGTTCAGAGATCAACGAAATCGCTGCGGCATGGGTGAGCACGCTTGAACTACAAGCAAAGCTCGGTCAGACTTCGCGTCGGGAGTTGTCCCGGATCTTGGCAACTGTGGGACTTGTTGCCGACGAACACCGACTGGTGTCTCGAGTCGCAGCTCGCGAGAAGCTTGTCCCATTCCTCGTGTCGCCATGCGACTCTTGCACCAATTCCGCCCTCTGATTGGCGTCAAGTTGAGGCCCTCGCCTGACACGCGCGACCGCTTCAAATCGATCGATCTCGTTCACTTGCGCGTGCGCCTTATCTGGGTGCGGGGCAATCGTCGGCCATCCGCGATTGAAGTTGAGCGATGACACCGACTTATCAATCACTCGATCCTTGCGATGATGCTGGCCTACACGAGGTTCTACGCGCCGAGATTGAATGCGCAGCCTCAAATGCGCGAGCTCAGCGCGCGCCCGCGACCCGGCGCGCATATGCCTCTGACTGGAGGATTTTCCTTGGCTGGTGCGAGACACGCGGAGTCGCCAGCCTTCCGACCACGCCCGCCATCGTCGCCGCCTTTCTGGCATTTGAAGCGGATCGCGGCATCAAAGCCAACACAGTTGGCCGTCGTCTAGCCGCAATCGGTTATAATCATCGCCGAGCTGGGTTGCATCCGCCGCAGGAGCAACCGGGCGCCCGCACCATGTTTGATGTCGTCGCGGGACTTCGAAAAGCGCTCGGTGCAGACCAAGCATCTAAGCAACCCGTCGATGCTCAAACGCTTTGGAGCATGTTAGGGACCATCGAGGGCAACGATCTCCGATCGCTGCGCGACCGTGCCGCGCTGGTTCTAGGTATGGCCTCAGCGCTACCGCGCTCTAAGTTGGTCTCCATTGCAATCGCGGATGTTGTCTTGTCGGGTGAGATCCTAACACTCCGGTTTGGCCCAGAGAAAGGGCAGCAAGCTGGCGAAGGCACCGAGATTCTGATCCGCGAAGGAAGTCACATTCGACCCGTTTCGATCGTCTCAAATTGGATCGCGACGGCTGGCCATATCGATGGCCCCCTATTTCGCCGGCTCACACGCGCTGGAGAACTGACCGTTGATCCAATGTCAGATCGCTCGATTGCTCGACTCATAAAGCGCTGCGCCGCCGCGGCAGGGCTCAACCCAGCCTTCTACGCTGGCCATTCCCTGCGGTCCGGCTTCCTCATCGAAGCTGCTCAGAGCGGGGCGAGCATCTGCGACATGCAAATCGTTAGCGGACACAAGTCGGCGCAATTTTTGTCGAAGTACGTTCGCGACGCCGCCCGAAGCTGCCTGAGCGACTAGCCCCTTCGCATTCCCGATCAGCCAATGGCCGAGTGCCGAATGCTAGCTCGATTCGACGCAGCGTAGCTGACCCCTGCACCTGGAGTCCCGAGCGACCCCGACCGAAACGTAAGCACGAGCCGACCCTTGACTTGCATCGGTTTTTCGGCTCCGGCCCAATGTTAACTGGGTAGACGCTCATTTCGGTCCAGCGTTACATGGTTTCTCTGCTTGGCCCATGTGGGGATGCAACGCCGCCGCGAGACAACGCTTGGACCAAACTTAGATGGGCGTCACACGAAAGCCGCAAAAACACTGAGCTGAAGTACGTCCGCAGCCCTCAGACCACGGCGCATTTTGACATGGATTGGGATTGAACCCACGCCGAGCGCCGCAACCCGAGGACTTACGACGCCCGGTCCTGCGCGTGGAGAATAGTACGCGGCTTAGTGAGCAGGCGCGGAAGGTATGAGAGAGCGGCCACGTCGCTGGCTGGCCCTGCTTCGCGGTGCAACGGCAGGATTGGCCAGGCCGCGAACTCGCAGTGCTCAAGGTAAACGGACGATCAAATAGACGACCGAGGAGAAAGTCACGCTCGAACGAACCGGGTCGTTTAACCGCACCAGTGTATCCACTCGCCATAAGGATGGCACACTGCGAGCAGCCTTTTCGATCCCGACGGCCATTGCGTTAAGGCCAATTGAACCTCGTCGCGCGCTGGGGTCCATTCAAAGCTGATCCGGGCTATCGGACGCTCGGTCGTGGCGCCTTTGCCTGCCTGCTCCAGGAAAAGCTCAAACCGCTCGCGGTCAGCATCCTTGAAATACTGCTCGACCATCGAGTGCATCACCACCCTGCAGATTCCGTAAGACTGCGGATCATGCATCTGGCGCGGTAGCCAGTCGAGTGCATCACCCCGCTCGATCTTTGGGACGAAGTTGCGCGCGACTTCAAGCGCGGCCTCTAGCCTTGCCATCCGCGCCGGCTGATCGGCCCACACGAACGATAGCAGCCTTTCGCGCGTGACCGCACTCAAAGGATCCAACGGATCCAGGTCGACGCCACGCGCGTGCATGATACGAATGGGCTCAGCCGGCGGCTGAGAGCCTTGCCAGGCGGGGCGTAGGGTGACCGCCGAATCAGGATCGCCCGCAGTGACGCCTCCCAAATCATACCGGTACCGTGCCAGGTTCAGATTAAGTCCACAGCTGGACCCCAGCTCGAGGAGTTCGACCGGCTTCCCGGTATCCCGCGCCAATACCATCAATGCCGCTGCCAAGGCGCCTGCGCGCGCAACCTCGTTGGTTTGGGTTGGCGTGGCCATCCAGTCAGCGATGAAGTCGTCCGCTTCTCCCAGCGCATCTGACAGCGCACCATCATAGTCGGTATGCTCGCGCCGAAACAACGCCGACAACCTTGGCACGCGCCCGCTGCGCGCAAGCGCATGTACTCCGGCATTGAAACGAAGCGCTACCGCGGCCGATGCCGCATCGCCGGGCCAGCTCTTGATCAGCGCTGCCGTGCGGGGCCCAGAATGCAGGTGTCGTTCGCCCGCCTCGAGCACGTCAGCAACAAACGCGGAACCCAGGTCCCGGGCAAGTGCTGACTGGCGCCGTAGCTCCTTAGAAGCTCCGACAGACGCCATCATGTACATCCATTATCTCCCGCCACGCAGGCGCGCGGCTTTGTGCAGGTAAACGGGCATGTTTCGGGCAACCGCCGGTTGCCCCGACGACGGTCACGCTCAGAATTCGCGCCAGTCGTCGCTGCTCGTGTTCCGGACCAAGGCCGCAACTGCCTTTGGCGGAAGTCGCTTGGGTGTACCGCCAGTGAAGCTTGCCTTTTGCGGACGGGGTGCACCGCCGCTCGACACGCGGAACTGACTTGCCTTGTCGGCCAGTTGCGTCACTTCACTGGCCAGATTGCGCGCCGCTGCGGACGTCTGCTCCACCATCGCCGCATTCTGCTGAGTCGAATGATCCATCGTGCCGATGGCGGTGCTCACCTGCGTGATCGCGGTCGACTGCGCCTGGTTGTCCAGCGCAATGCGTCCAAGAAGCGCGTGCACTTCGCCGACATCGCCGGAGATATGCTCCAGCGCCGTGTCCACCTTTTGCACCATGTCGACGGCAGCGACGATGTCGGTCTGCGTCGCGGTCAGCTGGTCGCGGGCGCGGCCAGCCTCTTCCTCCGCGCGCATTGCGAGTGCGGAGACCAGATCGGCCACCACGGCAAAGCCGCGTCCCGCTTCGCCTGCGCGGCCCGCTTCCACCGCAGCGTTCATCGCCAGAACACGCGTCTGGAACGCGATCTTGTCCAGTCCTTCGATGACGCCGTCGATGCCCTTGGCGCTGTCCGCGACGCGGCTCATTGCCTGAACGGCTTCCTCGGCCACGGAACGCCCGTTCGCGACGGTGCTGATCGCGCCATTGGCGCGGTCAACGGTTTCGTTCGCGGCCGTGGCTGTGGTCTTCAGGCGGCTGTCCATCTGCGTCACCGCAGCGGAGGTCTGCTCCAGGCTGGCGGCATTCGCCTCCGTCCGCCGGGCCAGGTCCTCCGACGCTTGGGCGATTTCGCCCGATCCGGTGCGCACCGAATGGGCCGACTCGATCACCGAGGCGATCAGATCCCGCAGGCTTTCCACCGCAGCGTTAAAGTTGCTGCGTACCGACGCGTATTCGGCAGGGAACTCGCGTGTGATCGTCGCGGTAAGGTTGCCGGCTGCAACCTCTGCAAGCTGCGAGGAGATTGTTTCTACGACCATCTTCTGTTCGGCTTCGGCCTTGGCCGAAGCAGCTTCCGCCGCCTGCTTTGCCCGTGCGGCATCGCGGAACACCAGCACGGCCCGGGCCATGTCGCCCAATTCATCGCCGCGACTGGTGCTCGCCACCTCGAGGTCGTTGCGGCCCGACGCCAATTGCGCCATCGTGTTGGTCAGCCCGCTGATGGGAGCGGCGATCAAGCGGCTGAGCACTATGGCCAGCGTGATGGCAATGCCGATCAACAAGATACCACCGACGATCAGCACCGTGGTGGCGGACTTGATCGCGGTCTCCTGCGTCGCCGATCCGCTTTCGATCGACTTCATCGCGGAGTCGCGGATATCGCGCAACGGTAGCACAGCTGCGCTCACCAGAACGGCCTTACCGGCGGACTGCACCTCGGCCTGTGCAGCGTCCCGCTGCCCGCCCTTGACGAGCTTGATCAGCCGATCTCCCCATTTTTCACGCCAAGCGACCGTTTCCTCGCGAGACTTCACTACCGCAGCGCGCAACGCCGGATCTTCCAGCTCGCGCTCCAACTCGGCGGAGTCGCGATCGTAATCATCGCGCCCTTCATAGTAGGACTTGAGGTAGCTTTCATCGGCCGTGACGAGGAAACCGCGCATCTGGCTGTTCTGGCGCAGCAGCGCCGTCTCCAGGCCAAGCGCCTTGGCGTATTTCGACTGCGCCGCGTTGTTATCGGCCGTTGCAGTTTTGATCAGCGAGATGTTGGTAAAGAAGACTGCCATCATCGCTGCCGCCGAGGCACAGACGATCAAGAAGGACAACGCCAGCTTTCTGGGAATTTTCATCGATGTCAGCATAAGTTGGCGGCCCCTCTTTTAGTTCGGTCGGTCTTGTTGGTAGGCTCCGCGGCAAGAGCGTTGCCGCGGAGCTGGTTTAGAAGGAGAAACGGATCGCGCCCGCGACGGTGCGCCCATTCAGTGCACGGGCGGTAACAACTCCGGTCGCAGGGATTGCCGGCTGCGTCACGTCGGTCAGCGCCAGCACGTCGAACAGGTTGTTGGCCGTCAGCGACAGTTGCACCTGGTCAGACAGGCGGTACTGCACGAACCCGTTGACCAGCGTATAGCTTGGCATGCGGAGTTGGTTAGAATCCTGCGCGAAACTGCCGGTCGTGCCGATGATGTTCGTACCGATCGTGAACGCCTTGGTTTCAAACTGCGGCGTGACCTCGAAGATTAGGTCGGGCTGGTGTCGCGGCGTGTTGCCGATCACCGCCGCATTGAACTCGTCGCCCTCGATCGACGCATCGGTCCAGGTTGCGCCGGCACTGATGCTGAACGGCCCATAGCTGTAGCTGCCCTCGAACTCGAGCCCGACGGCGCGATAGGTGCGGAAGATGCGCTCCACCTGCGCCACGACACCGGCACCGCCGCTGGCGTTGATCTGCAGGTTGCGCTCGTTCGTCTGTGCCCAGAAGCCCGTCAGGTTGAGGCTCAAATCGTCCCGGCGGTACTTCACGCCGACTTCCGCCTGCTTGACGGTGTCGTAAGCGTCCGCATTGTCCAGCAGATCACCGCAGACGGGGCTCACCGCCGGGGTGAAGAGCACACGGTCGGCGGCACCGCGTCCGCCGCGGCTGTAGCGCGCGAACAACGCCAGCGGCTCTGCGACACGATAGTTGATGCCTGCCGAGTAGCTGACATAATTGTAGTCGAAGTCGACCGGCGCCGGGGTGGTAAGCGGCAGCACGCTGCTGCGCGCTTCCGCTGGCGTGATCACGCCATTGCCGTCGGCATCGAACGGCGCGATGCCCACGCGGCCGCCGCCCAACTCGGACCCGAAAACCGATCCTTCGGCCTTGCCGCTGTTGGACCGGATGCTGCCGCCGATCGCGACCTTGCCGACATGATAGTTGATCGAGCCGTAGGGCGCGTTGGTGTGGAAATCGACGTCATACTTGCGGCGCGATCCGGCATTCACCAGAATTGCGCTATAGCCGAACACACCCGCCTGGGTCTGCGGCACGCCGGTCGCGGTGGTCACGTCAACCAGTGCCGCTTCGCCATCGCCGTTCACGTCGGAAACGATCGAGCTGAACAACCAGTCGGTGTCCAGCGTCTGGCGCGCCTTGTAGAAGCCGCCCGTTACCGTCAGCTTGCCGGCACCCAATTCGAACACGCGGCTGGCGCGCAGATCGTTGGTCATGTTCGCCATGCTGTTGAGGTGGAAGTCCATCAGCAGCGAAGCGGCCAGCAGGCCGTTGCCGTTCAGCGAAGCCGGATCAGCGATCGCCTGACCTGCATTCGGGCCGGTCGCATATCGCAGCGTCGCACGCGGACCGCCCAGCGTCGAAGCCACCACACCCGCTGGACCGACGGCCACAGGGTAGTTCTGGATCAGCTTGCCTGACATGTCGGCATAGCGGAAGCGCTCTGTTACCGTCCAACCGCCCAGGTCGATCTGCGATTCCAGACCGATAGCCTTGGAAACGGCATGCATGCCGTCCCGGAGATCGTCGCGGTGTAGTTGATTGTCGCCGTCACGGTTCAGCACGTTGGTGATGTTACGCGACAACAGCGTGTCATGCCGCAGATTGAAGTTCGGCAGCGTCTCGTAGGTGGGATCATCGTTCGTACCGCTCACCGCCAGTGGATACTGGGTGTAGGTCGGAGCGTGATCGTCCAGATACTTACCGTTCAGGCGGATATAGCCGCCATCGAACTCTTTGGTGATGTTGGCCTTGATCTGGCCGCCGCGATAGGCGGTGTAGCCCGCCTCGCGCGGGCCTTCGCCTTCGCGGTAGAAACCGCCGACATGGAACCGCAGCGTGTCGCTCAGGCGCCCACCGTAGCGGAAGTCGGTCCGGTAGGATTCGTAATCCAGCCCGGCGCTTGCCTGGATCGCGCCGCCTTCTTCTTCACCGGACTGCGAGATGAAGTTGATCACGCCACCCGGCGCGTTCGACGCAAAGGTGGACGCCGATCCACCGCGGATAGCCTCCACTGCGGCAAGGTTCAGGTCGTTGCGCAGGAACAGGTCCGGGCTCAGGAATGCAAAATCGCCGAATTCCAGGATCGGCAGGCCGTCTTCCTGAAACTGCAGATATTTGGAGCCCGAGGAAGCGAGCGGAAGCCCGCGAATGGTGTAACTGTTGTTGCCGACACCCGCAGATGCTTCGACCCGGATACCGGGGATGTTGCGAACGATCTCGGCAACGGAGGAAGCGCCGAGCTTCTCGACTTCCTCACCTTGAAGCGCGCTGGTGGAGATCGCCGCGTCTAGCCGGTCGCGGCCCTTCGCCACGCCAGTTGAGAAAACCTCGCGCTTCTTCGTAGACTCAGTAGTTCCGGATTCATTCGCCGACCCCGGTGCCACTTGAGCCTGCGCGGCCGAAGTCAGGATCGCTAGAGGCGCTGCCGCGATCAGAAGAGCGTTCTTGTTCACTATTAAACCCACATCACCATAGCTCAGATGGGCCTGAGCCTTCTTGTGCTGCCCTCACCCCCCGCGAAGACAACTCACATTGTAGGACGGGTTTCTGCGAAGACGTGCAAAGCCATGCAATTTGGACGCACGGCTGGACCTTCGCCGCGGTGCAAAGTGAGCGCGGCAACGCAGCTCGTCGCTTTGACGAACTGCTTGCGACCTGTGTTCAGGCCTAAAGCGATACAGCACCCGGCTCGGCGATGGGATCTGGGCGAGACGCGATAAGCGGATGCCCCGGTTTCCTCGATCGTGCCTAAACGGCAACACAGCGACGCGAAGTCGCAATCATGGCGTGTTGTTTCCCAATTATTTCTCGCGGCACCGCCTGCCAGGGGACAGCGCCTCCTATGATGACGACGGACGGCGTACCGCTCGTCGAAAATCAAACGAACAGGGAAACGAATGAAAAGGATCTTGTTGTCGGGTGCAGGACTGGTCGCGATCGCGCTTGCAACGCCGGCCTCTGCGCAGACCGCATCGACCGATCAGTCTGAACTTATCGCGTTGATCAAGGCGCAGTCGGAAGAACTCGCCGCCCTGCGCGCCCGTCTCGACAAGATTGAAGGCTCGCGCGCCGGCTCCGTCGCTGGTGGCGGCGCCGCGATGCCCGCGCCACAGAGTGCTGCGCCCGCGACCCGCATGGCGGTCGCCAACGAAGAGAACGCGCCCAGCTCCTTCGCGCCGCAGATCATACCGCCCGGCCCGGCGGATCAGGACATTGCACAGGCACGCGCGGCGATGAACGTCTCCAACGTCACGACCGAATGGCGCGGCGGCGCGCCGACACTGCGTTCGGCGGACGGCAAGTACATGTTCAAGGTGCGCGGCCGCATCATCAATCATGTCAGCACGACCTTCGGCTCTGACTATGAAGGCCGCAACATCACCACCACGGGCGCCCGCGCGTTGCGCATCGGCATCGAAGGCGCGGTCGGCGCGCACTTCTTCTACCAGTTCGAAAACGACTTCGCTGAAAACACGTCGGACGTGGGCACCATGTTCGTCGGTTGGCGCGACACGGTAGGCGCCATCTCCTACGATGTCCGCTTCGGCAACATGTTCAACGACCGCAGCTTTGAAGGCTCCAGCGGTTCGGACGCACCCCCGTTCCTGGAACGCAACGTGGTCGCCACGTCGATCATCCCGCAGCGTGGCTTCTACGGCATCGCCTTGATGCCCCGTGTATTCTGGAGCACCGGTCACGCCTCGATCACGCTCAGCGGCGACAGCGTCGATGCCAGCCAGGCCATAAACGACAGCCGCACCGTGCTCGCGCGCGCCCACTGGAATCCATACAAGACCGACCGGTCAATGGTGCACTTGGGCCTTTGGGGCTTCGACGAAGCATTGTCGTCGAAGAGCCCGGGCGCGCTCACCCGTAACACGGTGATCGGTGGCCGCTTCAACGGCGCCTTGCGTGTTTCGACCGGCACGCTGGTCGGCGGCACCGGCACCACCGGCTATGGTGCCGAAGTCGGCGGCTATGTCGGCCCGGTCTGGGTCATGGGCGAAGCAGGCCGCCGCGAAGCGCGCCTGAACGCCGGACGCCCGGATCTGGAAACCAAGGCGTGGAGCCTTTCGACCGGCTGGTTCCTCACCGGCGATCTGCCCCCCTACAATCCGCGTCTCGGCACGTTCGCGCAGCCGCGCGTGCTGCGCCCGGTGTTCGACGGTGGGCCCGGCGCGATCGAACTTGTCGCCCGGTATGAAAATGTCGATTATTCCGGCCTTTCGACGGCTGGCGACGGGTCGGCAATCACGGCGGGCATGAACTGGTATCTGGATAGCATCATCCGCTTCCAGGCGAACTTCATCCAGTGGAAGACGAACAACCGCGCTGGTGCCTATACTGGCAAAGACAGCGGTCAGACGCTGAGCGCCGGCTTCGGCGTCACTTTCTAAGACAACCGCTATCCCCAGCCGCCGCTCCTGAGAGCGGCGGCTGAGCCAAAGCTGCTTGTTGGTCAAAAGCAAAAACTATTTCTGCACCAGATCATCGCCATCGGCATGGTCCACAGAAGACAACCCGCTCAACCGTCGACGCAGTGCCGTCCCGTGGGGCAGCACATGCGTGGAAGGCCAATAGCTACGACCGTTCGCCACGCGGTCATCAAGGCGCCGCTGCCACCAGCTTGTGACAGCTGGAGCGATCATCGCCCCAATGCCGCGCGGATCGAAGCCCAGTCCACCAGCTTGAAGTTCTGCGCGCCGCCTTCGTTCACATTGTCCTGTACTGCGATCAGCCCGCGGCCATAAGCGCCGATGGCACCCGACCAGGCGTCCACGCCGTCGGTGCCGCTGACGCCGTCCACGCCGTCCTTGGCGGTGACGCGGAACCGGCCGACATAGCGCTCCACCCCCGGGACGGCGCCGACGGTCCAGACCGCGAACGCATCGTCCCCCTGGCTCGACACGATCAGGAAGGTCTCCCCGCCATCGCGCAACAGCGTGACGCCTTCGACATCCGCGACGAGTCGGCCGTCGCCCACACCCGCCACGAGCGTGCGCGTGGCCGCCCCTTGTAGCGGGTAGCGCCACACGCCCTTCATCTCCTCGCCGATATAGAGCGTGGCGGTGGCATCGTCGATCGCGCAGCCTTCCGATTGCGAACCGACCGCGAACCGGCGCCGCTCGGTGCCCGACAGGGCACTCCCCTGCCCGTTCACGTCATACTCACGAACCTGGCCATCCTTGCCGATCACCACCGCGATGAGCTGGCCCGCGACACGGCCCATGCAGAAGCCATAGGGTTCGGCCAGGTCGGACTTGATGAACCCGGCGGGGCGTAACTGGCCGGCGCCTTCGAAGCGGTACAGCGCGACGCCCATACGGCCACGATCGGACGCGCCCGCGATGAAACCCTGCCCCTCCCCGCGCAGGTCGACATTGTTGAGCAAGCCTTCGGGCAGGAACTGGATCACGTCGCCCGCCAGGGCGAAGACATAGAGCCCGGCCTTCTTATCGGTGCCAAGCAGGATGCCGGGATGTTGCCTGCCCGCGAAGGACACGCCGTTCGCCCCGGTCCAGATCGCGGGATCATCGGCGGCGTCGGCAAGCTGCGTGGCAACGGCGGCGGTTTCCCCGTCGGCCGGAACGCTGGCCGTGGGCGCGCTGAAGCGGTGTGGCCGCTCGGTCTGCGCCGCGCAGCCGCACAAAAGCAATGCAACCGTCATCGAACCGACGCCGAATCGTCTCCGCATTTTCATGTCCATCCTGTTGAGCACTCCGCATTCGAAGGGCCGATGGCCTGCGATGCAAGGGGGATATGACATGACTGTTTCACGCCTGCTGGGCGGAGCGGCGCTGGCTGCGCTCGCGGCCTGCATGACGCCGATCGCGGCATCGGCCCAGGACACCGAAACCGGACAGCCGGTCGCCGGCGGCAACGACGATGCACAGGCCGAGCAGCGCGCGCAGGAAGTCATCGTCACCGGCGAGATCTTCTTCCGCAACCGCACCACCGATACCAACCCGGTGCTATCCTACGACCTGGAATATTTTCAGAAGTTCGAGCCGGTCTCGGTCGGCGAGATGCTGAAGCGCGTGCCGGGCGCCACCTTCAGCTCCGACGTGCTGGAATATGACCAGGTGCAGTTCCGCGGCCTTCCCGGCGGCTTCACCAATGTCCTGATCAACGGGCGGCGCGCGCCCGGCGGCTCCGCGGACGGCAGCTTCTTCGTCGACCGCCTGCCCGCCGAGCTGGTCGAGCGCATCGAGATCGTCCGTGCGCCGCGCCCCGACCAGCCGAGCGATGGCATCGCCGGCACGCTGAACGTGGTGACCAAGGAAGCGGCGAGCTTCGAGGGCGGCTTCCTGAAGCTGGCCGGGCTGCTCAACACCCGCGATGGCGGCGTGCGCCCGTCGGCGGCGCTGGCCTATGCCGGCAAGATCGGCGCGGCAACCGATTACTGGGCGGCGCTCAACTACCAGAAGCGCCGCAACCCCAAGGAAAAGGTATCGTACCGCTTCGGTGGCGAACCGACCACCGACGATGAGCGCTTCCCCGCCGATGTGGCCGACAGCAACTACGCGACCGATCCCGAATTCGACAATTTCGAGGCGCAGAGCGACACCCGCGACGGCACCGACATCTCGGGCAGTGCTGAGATCAGCCACCAGTTCGGCGAAGGCGGGCGGCTCCGCATCAACGGCTTCTTCGTCGACACGGATCGGCATGAGGACGAGACGTCGGTGACGTTCGATGGCGCCGACCTGGATTTCGACGGCGTCGAAGTGCAGCGAGAGCGCATCTCGCAGCAGAGCTACGCGATCACCAGCGACGCGCGCATTCCGCTCGGCGGGTTCACGCTCGGCGTGGCCGGCGGCTGGAATAAGTTCAAGGATAATACCGACACCACCACCTTGGTCGGCGAGAACGAAGACGATTACGGCGATATCGAATTGGACGAAGCCGAGACGCTCGACATTGCCGATCAGGAATGGAGCGCCACGGTGTTCGGTGAATTTGGCGGCGACAATCCGTTCAAGGCGAAGATCGGCTCGGACTTGCTGTTCAAGTCGCGCGACGGCGTGAACGATGGCACCTTCGCCACCAACAGCTTCCGCATCAAGGAAGACCGGTATTCGCCCTATATCCGCCTGAGCTATGACGCGGGCCCGCTCAGCATCGATGGCGGCGTGCGCTACGAGATCACGCGCCGCGATGTCACCGGCGAGACCGTGGCCGGAACTTCGTCTTACAGCGACGATCTGCTCAATCCCTCCCTCAGCCTGCGCTATTCGGTGGGGGATGGCCAGTTCCGCGGATCGGTGGCGCGCACCATCCGCCGCCCGGATTATGACTTGCTGTCGCCCTTCACTGACGAGGAGACACCGGGCGACGACGACATTACCACCGGCAATCCCGGGCTGCGCAACCAGCGTGCCTGGGGCGCTGATCTGGGATATGAGCACCGCATTGGCCGCAACGGCATCGCCGGCGTCAATTTCTTCTACCGCGACGTCAGCGACCTGATCGAACTGGTCTCGCTGGGCGAGAATCCCGACAATGAAGATGGCCAGGCCTTCACTCCGCAGAATATCGGCGACGGCAAGGCATGGGGTGTCGAGTTCGATCTGTCGGCGCCGCTGACGCTGTTCGGCATGCCCAACACCGGCATCTTCGCCAATTATACCTACCTCGACAGCGAGACGACCGACCCGTTCACGCGGGAGAAGCGCCGCTTCAACAACCAGCCGCAGCATGTCTACAATGTCGGCTTCATCCACAATGTGCGCAGTGCCGGAATCAGCTTCGGCTCGACCATTTCAGGGCGCAGCGCGGCGAGCGAGTCCAATTTCGACGAGGTGGTGCGGCTGCGCTACGATCCGGACCTGGAGGCGTTCGTGGAAAAGCGGTTCGGCGACGCGGTGGTCGTGCGCCTGTCCGCGCAGAACCTGCTCGACCGTGTAAAGTATGAGGACTTCCGCAAATATGACGGCGACTCGCTCGCGGAGATCCTGGAGAACCGGCAAGCCGGCGATCTCGACGAATATGAGATCGAGCGCGAGCATTCAGGGCCGCTGGTCCAGCTGACCATGCGCGCCGCATTCTAAAACGCCGCACCGAACGCCCGAGGGGAAGTGTCGCAGGCACTTCCCCTCTTCAGGAAGTGCTTCGGCGCTGGAAGCTACCGGCGGCTTTGCGGCCGGTGCAATTCCCGCTCCCAATTGGGAGCGTAGCCGGTCAGCCCAGCACCTTCGTCACGAACGCCGAACCAAGCTGAAGCCCGGTCGGGTCGACGCTATGACCAAGCCCGCGCGACACATGCCCGGCCACATCGAAGCCGAGTCGCTCCAATTCGCCGATCGCATGGTGATATGCCGACACCGGCACGATCGGGTCCGCATCGCCATGCACCAGCAGCACCGGCGGCTTGGCGCGCACGTCGGCGTCGACCAGCGACTGCCCGGCGATCATGCCCGAATAGCCCAGGATTCCCGCCACTGCGCGCGCGCGGCGCACGCCGACATGCAGCGCCATCATCGTGCCCTGGCTGAAGCCGGTCAGCACCAGCCGGTCCTCGCTCAGGCCATGCTCGGCCAGCAGCGCGTCGAGATACGCGTCCAGCACCGGCGCGGCCCGAGCGGCACCCGCTGCCAGCGCTTGTCGGCTCAGATCGTGCAGGCCCCACCATTGATACCCACCCGGCGCACCCGGACAGCGCTCGGGCGCGTTGGGCGCGACGAACAGCGTGTGGGGCAGCATTCGCCGCCACATCGGCGCGAACGAGATCAGGTCGTCGCCGTTGGAGCCATAGCCGTGCAGCAGCACGACCAGCGAATCAGGCTTGCCGCCCGACGCGGGAAGGAGCGTCGGCCCGTTCAACTGTTGCATGGACATGTCACCGGAGGTTTGGGTGTGACTTGGTCGGGGCGACAGGATTCGAACCTGCGACCCCCACACCCCCAGTGTGATGCGCTACCAGGCTGCGCTACGCCCCGACCGAGGCGCCGCCCTCTATGCCCCTTCGCCGCGCGATGCAAGCGTCCGCTACAATAGTTGCACGTGGCAGGCCCGCATGGTAGCGCCCCGGGCTTCAACGGGGGCGGTTTTCGCCCCCTCTTTTTGGCATCCGGAAACCATGTTCGCCACTCCAGCATATGCACAGGCCGCAGGCGCGGCAGCCCAGGGCGGAGGCACCGCAGGTGCCATCGTGTCGCTCCTGCCCCTCGTCCTCATCTTCGTCGTCTTCTACTTCCTGATGATCCGTCCGCAGCAAAAGCGGATGAAGACGCTGCAGGACTCGATTGCAGCCGTGAAGAAGGGCGACACCGTCGTCACCGGCGGCGGGCTGATCGGCAAGGCGACCAAGGTCGATGAGACCGAAGTCGAAGTCGAGCTTGCTCCGGGCATGCGCGTCCGCTCTCTCAAGGGCAGCATTGCCGAAGTCCGCCCGTTGGGCGGCAAGCCCGCGAACGACTGATGCTGAATTTCCCGCGCTGGAAAGTGCTGACCATCTCCGCCTTCCTGGCGGTGATGGTCCTGCTCGCCGTGCCCAGCTTCGTGCCCAAGAACGTGCGCGACACCTGGCCTTCCTGGGTCCCCAAGGCCGGGATCAACCTGGGCCTCGATCTGGCCGGCGGCAGTTATCTGCTGCTGGAGGCCGAGACCAAGGACGTGGCGCAGGCCCGTCTCGAGCAGATGCGCGAGCAGGTGCGCAGCGAAATGCGCCGCGATCCGCGTATCGAAATCGGTGACATCTCGATCCAGGGCGGCAAGCTGTCCTTCATGGTTCGCGATGCTGCCAAGGTTGACGCGGCGCGTGAGAAGCTGCTGCCGTTGATCGGCAGCGGCGTTGGCACCACCGGCCAGCGTGACTGGGATCTGTCCGTCGTCGACTCCAGCCGCTTCGTACTTACCCCCACCGGGGCGGGCGTGAACCAGGCGATCGAAACCGCGATGAACGACGCGCGCGAAGTGGTCGACCGCCGCATCAATGCGCTCGGCACGCTGGAGCCGACCGTGGTGCGCGAAGGCGACAACCGCATCGTTGTGCAGGTTCCGGGCCTCAAGGACCCGACCGCGCTCAAGAATTTGCTTGGCAAGACCGCCAAGCTCGCCTTCCACCTGGTCGACACCACCGCAAACCCGGCCGATCTCGCCCGCGGCGTCGCCCCGGCCGGCTCGATCGTCCTGCCTTATGCGGAGGGTGGCAGCCCCATCGCCGTGCAGCGCACCGCGATGATCACCGGCGACATGCTGGTGGACGCCAGCCAGAGCTTCGATCCGCAGAGCGGTGCCCCGGGCGTCACCCTGCAGCTCGATGGCGCCGGCTCGCGCCGCTTCGCCAAGGTGACGCAGGAAAACAGCGGCAAGCCCTTTGCCATCGTAGTCGACAATGTCGTCATCTCGGCGCCGCGCATCAACGAACCGATCCTCGGCGGTAGCGCGGTGATCAACGGCGGCTTCACCGTCGAGAGCGCCAACCAGCTCGCCATTTCGCTGCGCTCGGGCAAGCTGCCCGTCGACTTGAAGGTCGTGCAGGAATCGACGGTCAGCCCCGAATTGGGCGCCGACTCGATCCGCGCCGGCATCACTGCATCGATCATCGCCATCGTCGCGGTCATCGCCTTCATGGTGCTGACCTATGGCCGCTTCGGCATCTACGCGACCTTCGCGGTCACGCTCAACGTGCTGGTGATCCTGGCGGTCATGGGGATGCTCACCGCGACGCTGACGCTTCCGGGCATCGCCGGCTTCGTGCTGACCATCGGTACCGCGGTCGACGCCAACGTGCTCATCAACGAGCGTATCCGCGAAGAGCGCCGCCGTGGCCGCAGCATCATGCAGTCGGTGGAACTGGGCTATAAGGAAGCCAGCCGCACCATCTTCGAAGCAAACGTGACGCACGCCATTGCCGGTGTGATCATGTTGATCCTGGGCTCCGGCCCGGTTCGCGGCTTCGCGGTGGTGCTGCTGATCGGCATCGCCAGCTCGGTGTTCACCGCCGTGGTCTTCACCCGCATGCTCGTCACCCTTTGGTTGCGCCGTAACCGGCCCACCGAAATCAACATCTAAGGACGCATCCCATGCGGCTCCTCAAACTCATTCCGGACAACACGAACATCGGGTTCGTGCGCATCCGCCACATCGCCTTTGCGGTCACGCTGCTGCTCACCATCGCCGCCGTGGCGCTGGTGGGCATCCGCGGTCTCAACATGGGCGTCGACTTCGTCGGCGGCGTCTCGATCGAGGAAAAGTTCACCAACGCGCCGCAGGTCGACGAGGTGCGCTCGACGGTGAACGGGCTTGGCTTCGGCGAGGCGACGCTCCAGCAGCTTGGCGGCAAGAACACCGTGACGATCCGCCTGCCGGTGCCCAACTCTAGCGATCCGGCTGCGGTCGACCAGATGGTGGAGCGCGTGAAGTCGGCGCTGGCGGCCAAATTCCCCGGTGCCAGCTTCTCCAACTACTCCACCGTCTCGGGCAAGGTGTCGGACGAACTGATCCGTAACGGTGTGCTCGCCGTGCTGCTCGCCATCATCGGCATCGCGATCTTCTCGTGGCTGCGCTACGAATGGCAATTCGGCGTATCGACCGCCGTCGCCATCCTCCACGACGTGCTGATGACCCTGGGTTTCTTCGCGCTGACCTGGATGGTGTTCGACCTCAACATCGTCGCCGCGGTGCTGACGATCATCGGCTATTCGATCAACGACAAGATGGTGATCGACGACCGTATTCGTGAGAATATGCGCAAATACCGCAAGATGGGCATGGCCGAACTCATCGATCTCTCCGTCAACGAGACGCTGCCGCGCACCGTCATGACGTCGCTCACCATCCTGCTGGCGCTCGGCTCGCTGCTGATCTTCGGCGGGCATGTGCTGCGCAGCTTCACCGCGGCAATGATGTTGGGCGTGATCGTCGGCACGTATTCTTCGATTTACGTCTCCTCGTCCTTGCTCATCACGCTTGGACTCAAGCCCGGGCCGCGCGAAGAGAAGCCAAGCCCTGCTGCCAACGCCGAACGCGTCGGACCGCGCGAAGGATGAAGATGGAACGCCGCAGCGCCGACGGGCCGGTGATCTCCGGCTTTGCGGGGCGCGGTTTCCGCGTCGACGAGAACGTCTACGAAGGGCTGGCGATCACCCCCCAGCGCGCCGACGGCTGGTCGCCCCCACCCATCGGCGAACTGACCGAATCCGACCTCACTCCGCTCCTCGCGCTCGATCCCCAGCCCGAATTCATCCTGCTCGGCACCGGCGACAAGCTCATCCGCCCGCCCCTCGCGCTCACCAAGGCACTCGCCGCGCGCGGCATCGGCCTGGAGATAATGGACAGCCGCGCGGCGGCACGCGCCTGGGGCGTGCTGCGCGCCGAACTGCGCTGGGTCGCCGGCGCGCTCTACCCGCTCGGCTGAAGCACACTCACTGCCGTTGGAACGGCGTGAACTGCCCCAGCCGGCAATAGGGCCCCGGGATCGTCGTCCCGGGTTCCAGCACCCGAAAGCGATCGTTGCGGCACAACTGACCGCCCTGCACCTCAGTGATCATCGTGTTGTACGGGGTCAGGCGGGGGCAGGCGGCAGCCAGCGTGTTGCGGTACACGCGCCCGCCCTCGCGATACAGGATCGTGTTCTCGTCGATGATCATCGGCCGTGTGCTGGCGCTGTTGCCGATGCAGTTCACCGGCTTGCCAGCGATCCGTCCATCCAGTTCCTTGGCCAGCGCGGCGGAAGCTTCGGCCTGCCGCGTCGCGCGCATCTCTGAACTCGACGCGCAGCCCGCAAGTGCCAGCACACCCATCATCCACGCCGTCCGCATGATGCTTCCTCTCCTGCCTATCGGTTGCGGGTATAGGGCACGAACTGCCCCAGCGAACAGGTGCCGGTAAGCGTCCCGCCCGTACGCACTCTCATATGGATCAGGTCGCCCGAACAATATTCGCCGCTTACCAGATTCCGCGAGACGACGATGTCGCCCCGCGCCAATCCGCGTGCGCAGCCTTCGCCGACCACGTCGTTGCGCCACACCCGGTCGCGTCCGGCGACATACAGGATGACGTTCGGCGCAGTGCGAAGCTCCGTCACCCGGTCGCGGCGCAGACAGCGCTGCGGCGCCCCAGGCGTCAGGCCCGCCAGCGTCTTCTCCACGCGTGCCGTAGCGCGGTCGGGCGCGCGCGTCTGGGTCCCGGCACTGGTAGCGCCAAGCGTGAGCAGCAACGCGGCAGGAACGGCGAGACGGATCATTCGGACCTCTTTGTCAGCCCCCACCCGCTACAACCCTTCAGCCGCGAAAAGCATCCTTGGCCGCGCGCCGCTCCGCAAAGATTTCCGACGACCCCGCACGCAGGAACGGATTGGTGGCCAATTCCAGCGCGATCGTCGTCGGCACCGTCGGCTCCCCGGCCGCGCGTGATCGATCGACGTCGATCATGCGCTTGGCGATCACTTGGTTGTCCGGCTCGGCCACCAACGCATAGCGACCGTTCGACTGCGTATATTCGTGGGCGCAGTACACCATCGTCTCGGGCGGCAGCCGCTTGAGCCTTGCCATGTTGCCGAACATCTCCGCCGCCGTTCCTTCGAACAGCCTGCCGCTGCCCATTGCGAACAACGTGTCTCCCGTGAAGATCACCGCGTCGTCGCTGAAGTGGAAGGCGATGTGCCCGGCGGTATGCCCCGGCACCTCCAGCACCGTCGCCGCATGCGCGCCCACACGCACGACGTCCCCCTCCCGCACCAGCCGGTCCGCCGTCGGGATCTTGGCCGCCTCGGCTGCCGGTGCGATCACGCGCGCGCCGGTCGCGGCCTTGATCTCGGCATTGCCCCCCGTGTGGTCGGGATGCCAATGCGTGTTCCAGATCGCCGAAATCCTCCAGCCGCGCCGCTGCGCTTCGGCAAGCACCGGCACAGCCTCGCCCGGGTCTACGACCATCGTCTCATCAGAAACATCGTCATGGACCAGCCAGACATAATTGTCGCTGAGCACGGGGATGCGGACGATCTCCAGCATCGCGCTTACCAGGTGCCGGTGTTCGGCATCGACGCCCAGGGTTCGGCGGGCGGCAATGCCGGGCCGTCCTGAAGCAGTTCGATCGAGATACCGTCCGGCGTCTTCACGAACGCCATGTTGCCGTCGCGTGGAGGGCGGTTGATCGTCACGCCGCCATCCTGCAGCCGCTGGCACGTCGCGTAGATGTCATCGACATAATAGGCCAGGTGCCCGAAATTCCGGCCACCCGTATAGGTTTCGGGAGCGCTGCCGTCCTCGGCGGGCCAGTTATAAGTCAACTCGACCTCGGCTTTGGCGCGCTCGCCAGGCGCATTCATGTCGGCCTCGGTCGCCAGGAAGATCAGCGTGAAGCGCCCGGCCTGGTTCTCCATTCGCCGCACTTCCTTCAACCCCAGCAGATTGAAGAACGCGATCGTAGCGTCGGGGTCGCTGACGCGGATCATGGTGTGGAGATAGCGCATGGAGGCTCCGTAATGATTGTGGGGCCGAGATAGGAGCGCCGAAGCCGGGAGCAACCCAAATCCTCCCGGCACGGGGAGGGGGACCGCCGGCGCCAGCTGGTGGCGGTGGGGGCTCTCCGCGAGCGGCTCGCCCGCGCAATCCTTCTCCACCAGCTTCGCTGGTCCGCCCCGTTCCGGGAAGGATTTAGTCCGTCGAGAACTGCGCCAACGCCTTGCGCGCCGCGGCGGCCACCGGCCCATCCTGCCCCAGCTCGGCCGCGCGGCCCCATGCCGCCCGGGCACCCGCCTCATCGCGCTCCGCTGCGGCGATGTTCCCCGCCTCCAGCTGCACCGACGCGTCGTTCCCGGCGCGCTTCAGCGCCTCGGCAATGTCGCGGTGCGCGCGTGGCAGGTCGCCTTGCCGCCGCGCCAGCGTTGCCGACAGCAGCCACGCCAGCGGATCGTCCTTGGCGTCGACCAGCGCTTTGTCGATGTCCTCGCGCGCACCCTCCAGGTCGCTTGCCGCTACCAGCGCCCGTGCCCGGTCGAGATGCGCCTCGCCCAGCGCCAGCCCGATCAGTTCGCCGCCCGCCAACGCGGCGTCGAGCGCCCGCTGCGCCTTGACCGCGTCGCCTGCCGCCAGCCAGGCATTGCCCGATTGCGCCCAATAATTCGCCGCGCGCGCGTCCTTCGCCGTCTCCGCCTCGTGCGCGGCCTCCTCGAACGCCGCCGCCGCTGCCGCCCATTTCTGCTGGTTGGCATACGCCACGCCCAGGCACTGCCGCGCCAGCATACCGCCGCCATCGACTCGCCAGCGCGACGCGTTCAGCACCCCCGCAGCAGGGTCGCTGCTCGCCAGATCCATGCACGCCGAATAGCGCGGCGGCTCGGCAGCGGCCCCACCGGCCGCCTGCGCGCTCAGAAGGAGGAGGGAGAAGAACATAGGGCAAGCACATCCTGAACGGCGTGAAGGATCAATGCGATGTCGCCTTCGCGTGAGAGCCGGTGATCGCCGTCCTTGACCAGCACCGTCTGCACCGCGTCTGAACGGATCAGCGCCGCCAGCGCGGGCGCGCGCTCCCACGGAACCTCGGCATCGCGCTGCCCTTGTAGCAGCCGCACCGGCCCGTCAAACGCGATCGGCCCGATCATCACGCGATTAGCCTCGCCCGACGCCCAGAAGCCGCGCGTCGTCACCGTCGCCGCATCCGAATACAGCGAAGGCTCCTCCAACCGCCCGTCCTGGAGCATCCGCATCTTCTGCGCCTCGGTGAACCCCCAGTCGGTGAAGTCGGGCGCCGCCGCGATGCCGACCATGCCCTGCACCTGCTCGGCGCGCGCTTTGGCGACCAGCAGCATCACCCAGCCGCCCATCGACGATCCGACCAGCACCACCGGTCCTTGAACTACGCCGTCGATCACCCGCAGCGCATCGTCGCGCCAGTCGGCCAGGGTCTGGTCTTCGAACGCGCCTTCGCTTTCGCCGCACCCGGCGTAATCGAAGCGCAGGAACGCCCGCCCCTGGCCTCGCGCCCAGGTCTCCAGCGCCAGCGCCTTGGTCCCGTTCATGTCGGACGCATAGCCGCACAGAAACACGATCGTCGGCCCGGTGCCGGGGCTATGGTGATAAGCGAGCCCCGGGCGTCCGGGCGTTTGCAGCATGTCGGTCATGGCGACGGGTGTACGCCCCTGCTCCTCCCCCGCAAGGGGGAGGAAGCCTAAGGGGAGCGTATTGCTTACCTCCCCCTCCGACGCCTTCGGCGCCACCTCCCCCTGGCGGGAGGAGGATTTATTTACCGTACCGCCTCGAACGTATTGCACTGCGCTGGATCGCCCGTCTCCAACCCGCGCTTCAGCCACTGCATCCGCTGCGCCGACGTGCCATGGGTGAAGCTGTCCGGCACCACCTGGCCCTGCCCCTGCTTTTGCAGCGTGTCGTCGCCGATCGCGTTCGCCGCGGTCATGCCTTCCTCGATATCGCCCGGCTCCAGCCGGCTGCGGTTACGCGCCGCCCAAACGCCCGCGAAGCAATCCGCCTGCAATTCGAGCTGCACCGACAGCCGGTTACCCTCGCTCTTCGACGCGCGCGCCTGCGCCTGCGATACTTCGCCCGACGTGCCGAGCAGATCCTGGATATGGTGGCCCATCTCGTGCGCGATCACATAGATGCGCGCAAAGTCGCCCTTGGCGCCGAAGCGGCTTTCCAGCTCATCGAAGAACGCGGTGTCGAGATACACGCCATCGTCGCTCGGGCAATAGAACGGTCCCACGGCCGAGGTCGCCGCGCCGCAGCCGGTCTGCGCGCCGCCGGTGAAGAAGTTGATCGTCGCCGGGCGATAGGTCTGGCCCGAAGACTGGAAGATCTGCGCCCAGGTCTGGTCGGCGCTGGTCATCACCCGGCACGCCTCGAGCCGCTCGGGCGAGGCCTGGCACACCGACGCGCCCTGCTGCCCGGACGTCGGCGAACGGCCCTGCGTGCCGCCGCCGCCACCGCCCAGCAGCCCGCCGCCGCCGCTCATCGCAAGGTAGAGCAACCCGATCACCAGCACGATACCGATGCCGCCGCAGCCCATGCCGCGCCCAAGCAGCAGCGGCAGGAAACCGAGCAGCCCGAAGCCGCCACCACCGCCGCCGCCCGATCCCAGGTCGCGCGCGTTACCGGTAGGATCCAGATCGTCGAGCCGCATCGGCATTCCCTCTCGTTGGCTGACCGCAACAATGCCCCAGCCAGCGAAGCGTTGCACGGAGCGCAAGGATCGGCCTAGACCCTGTCCCAAACAGCAAGAGCGGGTTCGTATGTTTCTCCAAGGCAAGTCCGCCATCGTCACTGGCTCCACCTCGGGCATCGGGCTTGCCTATGCCAAGGCGCTGGCGACCGAAGGCGCCAATGTCCTGATCAACGGCTTCGGCGATGCCGACGCGATCGAACAGGCACGCGCCGAGCTTGAGACGGCCAGCGGCGCACGCGCGCTCTATGATCCCGCCGACATGACGCGCCCCGATCAGATCGCGGCGATGGTCGCGCATGCGGAGGCCGAGTTCGGCGGCGTCGAGATCGCCATTTCCAATGCGGGCATCCAGCACGTAGCCCCGGTCGAGGAATTCCCAGTCGAAAAATGGGATGCGATCATCGCGATCAACCTGTCTTCGACCTTCCACCTGATGCGCGCCGTAGTCCCTGGCATGAAGCGCCGCGGCTGGGGGCGCATCCTCACCACCGCCTCGGCTCACAGCCTCGTCGCCAGTCCCAACAAGTCGGCCTATGTCGCCGCCAAGCACGGCATCGCCGGCCTCACCAAAACGCTCGCCCTCGAAGTCGCGCAGCATGGCATCACCGTGAACTGCATTTCGCCCGGCTATGTCTGGACGCCGCTGGTCGAGAACCAGATCCCCGACACGATGCAGGCGCGCGGCCTTACTCGCGAGCAGGTGATGAACGACGTCCTGCTCGCCGCGCAGCCCACCAAGCAGTTCGTCACGCCGGAACAAGTCGCCGCGCTCGCGCTATTCCTGTGCAGGGACGAAGCCGCGGCGGTCACCGGCGCCAATTACTCGATGGACGGCGGCTGGACCGCGGCATGAAGGGACGCGCAATGCCTCGGGCGATCAAATGGATGGTGCCGGCAGCAGCTTTGGGCCTCGGCCTGACCGGGTGCAGCGTCTATCGCGAGGCGACCTCGCCTCGCCTTCCGACCGGCGTCGCCTGGCAAACACTCGCCACCCCCGCCGACCGCGAACGCCTGCGCCACTGGCGTCGCGCCTGGGAGCAGGCGCTGCCCAAAGCGCGTGCCGCGGACCGCAAGGCGATCGCGGCCGAGCCGCTGCTGTTCGATCCCGATCGCGCCCTTCCCGGCGCGCTCCCGCCCCAGGGCAAGTATCGCTGCCGCACCTTCAAGCTCGGCGGCCAGGGCACCGCGATGCGCGATTTCACTGCCTATCCCTGGTTCGAATGCCGCGTCGGCGACGAAGGCGAAGTGAAAAGCCTGCACAAGGCTACCGGTTCGCAGCGCCCCACCGGCCTGCTCTTCACCGATGGCGATACACGCGCCGTGTTCCTTGGCACCCTGGTGCTGGGCGACGAGACCTCGCCGCTACGCTACGGCGTCGACGCGAATCGCGACATCATCGGCTATGTGGAGCGGATCGGCGACCGCCGCTGGCGCCTGGTTCTACCGTACCCCCGCTTCGAGTCGCTGCTCGACGTAGTGGAGTTGGTTCCAGCCGGGTGAGGCATTCCGCGTTCGATTGCGCTTCACCGGCTTCGGTCGCGCGCCAGCGGGCAGTTTCCAAGCGACCGACAGGTCACTCACCGCGTCGTGAGCGGACGGCCACGCCAACAATCGAAATCGACGCGCATAATTCCTGCGCTAGGAACTGCCTCTATTCGGCAAGTTGTTCGCCGACGCACTGGAATAGTTCTCCGTCTACGGATTGCGTATATCGGCTGCTCCAGGGGATCCGAAGAACGCCCTTCTATTTGGCGCTGAATCCCCTATATGGGTGTGGCTGACGTCGCGTGCGACGGATATTGGGCCGCCTTGGCTCCTCCCTTTGTCCTTTTCTAGCCACACCGAAGCCGAGTGCGCCGCTGTTGGCGCGCTCATCCTGCGGGACAAAGGATACCCATATGATCACCGGAACCGTGAAATTCTTCGACGCCACCAAGGGCTATGGCTTCATCGCGCCGGAAACCGGCGGCGGCGACGCCTTTGTGCACATCTCGGCTGTCGAGCGTGCAGGCATGCAGTCGCTCGATAAGGATCAGCGCGTCTCGTACGAACTGGAAACCGATCGCCGCGGCAAGACCTCGGCAGTCAATCTCCAGGCTGCTTGAATGTGCCGGACAGGGGGCCGACTGCCCTCTGTCCCGCTTCCCAGACGTAGACTTGCGAGCACCCCCGTGCTCGCGTGAACGGAGATCCCATGTCCAGAGCGATCAACATCAACGCCCCGCAAGATCACGTCATCGCTGCCTGCGCCAAACGCAAGGTTGCGATCAGCGCCATTGAGACGCTGCCCTCGGGTGGAACCCGGGTGGTCATGAACAACGCCGCAGACACTGCGATCATGGCCGCCGCCTATCGCACCAAGATAATCTCCGGCCAGGTCACGCGCACGCCCACGCGCATGGGGCAGTTGTAACGCCCCGTCCTTCCGACACCATCTTTGACAAGGAACGCGCATGGCCAAGAGTCAAAAGAAGTCGAACAAGGAAGTGCGTAAGCCCAAGGCTGAAAAGCCACCGAAGCTGAACGCCTCCAATCCTTCGACCAAAGGCAAGCCGACCGAAACCGCCGGCTCGAAGAACTGAGCGAGGTTCTTTGAAGTAGAATGCCCGCCGCTGGCGCCGACAGAGGTTGGAGCGATCCAGCGGCGGCAGTTCCAGCGGCGCCTGAACGCGCGCTTGTTTGACCGCGCTGCGGAAGCCCATTTGACACTCCGCGTGGCACCCGCAACACTCCTCCGCAACAAATTCGGGGGACCCATCATGCTTCGCGCGCTTCTTCTCGCGGCCACTGCCACGCTCGCCCTGCCGGCCGCCGCCGACCCGGTCCACGACGCGACGCAAAAGGCGCTCCCGGAGCTGATGACCTTCTACCGCGACTTCCACGCCAATCCCGAACTCAGCCTCCACGAAGTAAAGTCCGCCGCCAAGCTCGCTGCCGAGGCGCGCAAAGCTGGGTTCGAGGTCACCGGAAAGGTCGGCGGCACCGGCGTCGTCGCGGTGCTCAGGAACGGACCCGGCCCCGTCCTCATGATTCGCGCCGACATGGACGGGCTGCCTGTGATCGAGGATACCGGCCTTCCCTTCGCCTCCAAGGTCCACGCCACCACTGAAGAGGGCCAGGAAACCGGCGTGATGCACGCCTGCGGCCATGACACGCACATGGCGAGTTGGATCGGCACGCTGCGCAACCTGGCGGCGATGAAGAGCCAGTGGAAGGGCACGCTGGTGATGATCGCCCAGCCTGCCGAGGAACGCGGCATGGGCGCGCGGATGATGCTGGAGGATGGGCTCTACACGCGCTTCCCCAAGCCCCAATTCGCCATCGCCTTCCACGACAGCGCCAGCCAGCTCGCCGGCCAGATCGGCGTCACTCCCGGCTATGCGCTCGCCGCTGTGGACTCGGTCGACATCCTGGTGAAGGGCGTCGGCGGCCACGGCGCCTATCCGCAGACCACCAAGGACCCGGTCGTCCTAGCCGCGCGCATTGTCGGCGCACTTCAAACGCTGGTGTCGCGCGAAGTCGACCCGCAGCAGTCCGCCGTCGTCACCGTCGGCTCGATCCATGGCGGGTCGAAGCACAACATCATCGGCAGCGAAGTGGCGATGCAGCTCACCGTGCGCTCGTTCACGCCCGAAGTCCGAAAGCTGCTGCTCGACGGCATCGCCCGCATCGCCAAGGGGGAGGCGATCGCCGCGGGCATGCCCGAAGACCGCATGCCGGTGGTGAAGGTGAAGGACGAATCCACGCCGTCGACCTTCAACACCCAGCCGCTCTCGGGCCGCCTTACCCAGCTTTTCACCAGCCGCTTCGGCAAGGATCGCGTCGCCGCCACCCCCGCGGTGATGGGGGGCGAGGATTTCAGCCGCTTCTGGCTCGCCGATCAAACGATCCAAAGCACGATCTTCTGGGTCGGCGGCGTGCCCCAGGCCAAATGGGACGCGGCCAAGGCGGGCAAGGCGCCGCTCCCCTCGCTCCACAGCGCTTATTGGGCGCCCGATGCCCAGGCCGTGGTCGGCACCGCAACCGAAGCGATGACCGCCGCCGCGCTCGACATCCTCAAGCGCTGAACCGCACCAAAGCGTCATTTCACGGCAACAAAGCGTAACGGTTGGCACAAACCCGGTTAACTCACGTTGGAACGCCAATATGATTTTTCGCCGGAGTGGAAGTATTGGCCCAGGACCGGATCGTCGCCGTTGGTCTGCTGACCAACCGTGACCTGGAACGATTGGGAAGCGGCTTCAGGCGCTGCTTTCCGGTCTCCGATGACCAGAAGTTTGAGGATTTGCTGCGGGCAATTGATGAAGCCGATGCCACGACAGGCTTGCGCCGTGGCCGGCCCGAAGAGGGTGAAATGCCTGCAGCCTAATGTAGAGCAAGCGGTATCCGCTTGATCTTCACCAGTTTTCTGGCAGCTTCGTTCGTCCAGGGCAGGGGGACATCCCATGGACGAACTTCATTATTACCAAGTCCGCGCCGATCGTGAGCGCGAACTGGCCATGCGCCAGCCCAATTCGGCTGCGCGCCAGGCGCATCTCGACATGGCCGCGCATTACGAACAGCGCATCGCCGCGTCGAACGTCCCGGCGCAGACGCCTTTACCCCGCTAGCCTCCCGATCTGCGCCAGGAATGCGTCGCGGGTTACCGGGCCACCGGCAAGTCCCGTCGGAATGGCGGCACCGGTTCCTGCGGCGGCGAACAGCACGCGCCGCCCCGCTTTCTCCGCCCAGCCGACGAACCAGCCAAGTGCCGGCCGCGCAGCGCCGGGAACGCTCGCCTCCAATGAACCGCTACCGGTCTTGCCTCGCACGCGCCAGCTATCGGCTCCGACAAACATCGGCACGATCGCTTCGGTCAGCGCGTGTGCCCGCGGCGACACCAACTGATGCGCCAGCATGCGGCGCAGGAACGCCACCTGTTCGTCGGGCGAGATCGCCAGCGACGAGGTCAGCCACGATTGCGTCAGCCCGTCATGCTTGCCGGGATTGCCGCGCACGTCGCGATTGCCATAGCCGAAGCGGTCGACATAGGCCTTGAACTTGGCCTCGCCCAATCGGCGGGTAAGCTGCTGTGAGAACCACACCACCGAATTGGCTTCCCATTGCGTGGGATCGGTGCGCTGCTTGTCGACCGCGCGGCTCGCCTGATGGCGCTTGGGATCATAGTCCCAGGCGGGATGATGCGCGTCGTGGAGCACGCCGGCGTCAAAGCCCATCAGCGCCAAGGGAACCTTGAAGCTTGAACAAGGCGACAGGCGCGCCGCACAGGGCCCGGCACGGTGCAGCACGCGGCCCGACGCCCAATCCTGCACCACCACTGCGCGCACCGCGTCCGGAGCCGCCGATGCCGATGCCGATGCCGATGCCGATGCCGATCGGGGCAGCGCCAACGCGGCGCCGATGCCAAGCAAGGTGCCGGCGAATTGTCGTCTGTCCATAAGCTGTTCTCCGAACCAGGATCACACCTTCATCGCCTCTACGTCGCCGGGAGGATCGAGGTGCCACCAGCGCTCCGCCGGCTCCCTTTTCTCTCCCCCGCCGCACCCCAGCACAAAGGATCAAAGCTGGCGTGAGCCATTAGCTTTTCTTATGCTTAAGCCATGGTACGCCACCATTTGCCGCTGAATGCGTTGCGCGCCTTCGAAGCATCGGCGCGTCACTTGTCCTTCACGCGCGCCGCGATCGAACTATGCGTCACCCAGGCCGCGGTCAGCCATCAGGTGAAGGGGTTGGAAACCCGCCTCGGCGTGCGGCTGTTCACCCGCCTGCCCCGGGGCCTTGCGCTCACCGACGAGGGCGTGGCCCTTCTCCCAGCGCTCGGCGACAGCTTCGATCGCATCGCGCAGCTGGTCGAAAACATCGCGAGCGGCGCCGCTACCCAACTCCTGTCGGTGGCCATGGTCGGCACCTTTGCCACCGGCTGGCTGCTCCCGCGCCTGGGTGAATTCCACGCGGCACATCCGCGCATCGACGTGCGGTTGTTCACCAACAACAATCGTGTCGATCTCGCGGGCGAGGGCCTGGACCTTGCGGTCCGCTTCGGGGACGGCGCCTGGCACGCGACCGAAAGCGTGCCGCTGATGGAAGCGCCCCTTACCCCGCTCTGCACGCCGGCTCTGGCCGATCGCTTGCGCACGCCCACCGATCTGCACGCGCTGCCGCTGCTCCGCTCCTACCGCGCCGACGAATGGCCGCGCTGGTTCGCAGGCGCGGGCGTGTCCGCGCCGCCGCTCAAGGGGGCGGTATTCGACAGTTCGCTCACCATGGCCGAAGCGGCGGCGCAGGGCCTGGGCGTTGCCCTCGCCCCGCCCGCCATGCTTTTCCGCCACCTGGAGGAAGGCCGGCTCACACAGCCCTTCCCGCACCAGCTCACCACTGGCCGCTACTGGCTGACCTGGCTCAAGTCCCGCAGCCCCACACCGGCCATGGCCGCGTTCCGCGACTGGATCATCGCCGCAGCGACGCCCTGAGCGCTACGGGCAAGCCCGTGATCATAAAGACGGGGTGCCCGGCCATAGCTAGCGAAGGCACCGCCGAAGGATGCCCGTGCAACGCTATGGCCGTGACTCGGTAAGCGGCAACAGGATCAGCGTGATCCGATCGTGACCGACGGCGATATCCAGCGTCTCACCAGCCACCACCTCGATCGGTTCGGGAAAGCTGTGCAGCACCTGGAGCCAGCCGCCATCGGTGTAGCGGTCGGGGTGATTGTCGAACGAGACGCCTTGCCACAGGTCGATGTGCATCCACTGGACGATGCCGATGGCGCGCCCGCTTGCCGTCACCGGTATGCACAACCGGGCAAGCGTTGCGTCATGCTTCTTCTGCGTCAGATCCAGGCGAACCAGTTCGAGATCCTCTGAGAGGCGGTCCCAGGCGGTCATCGTTCCGTGGATCGGCAGGCGTTGCGGGGCAAAGGCAGTGAAGGCCGAAAGATCGAATCCCGAAACGTCGCCGACAAAGGCATAGTCCGCCAGGTTTTGGCTTGCCACCAGGCAGCCGATCGCGCTTGCCGCACGCGGTATGACGACGGCGTCGGGCGCAAGCAGGCGGCGATGCGCGTCCTCGAACGTATCGAGCACTTTTTCGGTCAGCAGATCGCTCGACAGGATTTCCGAGACCAGAATGTCGGCGGGCGCATCGAGTTCTGCGCCGACCGCCAGTTCGGTCGAAGACTTGGCATGCACCTTGATGCGGTCGCCATAGCCGTTTTGGACGACGATCTGTTGCGCCATCTCGGCGATCATCGGCTCCATTTCGCACGCCACCACCTTTTGTGCCCCGGCACGCGCGGCCATCAGCGACAACAGGCCGCTGCCCGCACCGATATCGAGCACGCGCGCCTCGGGCCCGGCGGCGCCGATAGCGGCCTTTATGGCGGCCTCGAACGCATCGTTGCGCGGCGCGTCGTTCATCATCGGGATGTGCCAGAAGGGCACCGATCCGGAGCCGAGCCGCCGAACCTGATGGCGCAGGTGGAGATTGTCGGGTTGAAGCGCGAGCGCGCGGCGGAAATAGCGGATCGCCTCCAGGTTTCGGCCGGCATCTGCCAGCACAACGGCCAGATTGCCGATCGCGATCGGATTGTCGGGGTCGATCGCGCAGGCGCGCTCAAGGGTGGCGATCGCCTCTGCGGTGCGGCCCAGCCAATGCAGCGTCAGCCCCTGCTCATGCAGCGCCACCTTGTGATCCGGTTCGATCGCGAGAAGCTGGTCCCAAGCCGCGAGCGCATCTTCGGGGCGCGAAAGCCGCCCCAGCAGGCCGGCCAGCAACGGCAGCACCTCCGCCGCGCGATATCCCTGCGCCAGCACGCTGCGATAGCCCAATTCCGCACCTTCTAGATCCCCCTGCTCGTGCAGAGCCATCGCTTCGGCGAGCGCCGCGCGTGTCTCGGTCAGGCGGTCGGGAGAACCCAGGTCGTTCACGTGATTGTCCTTACGCTATGGCATATCGAGGCGCGTCGTCCTCGATATGCCAATCGCCGCGGCCAGCGATAGCCTCCGCGTAGCTTGTTCGCTGGCCCAACATCGTGCCGGCAAGCATATGCGTCGGCGTGGCGCTACGATCGCTATGCCCATCCCGCCGTGCAGTGCCTGTTGCGCCCCTTGAATCAGCGGTCGCATCGCTTCCAATCCGAAGCGCACGTTCATGGCCGTCTCTTCCCTAACCCGCGGCGACGGTCGGCGCCGCATCCTCGCGCTTCTCCGGCCGGATATAGATGGACGATAATTGTGGCAGCGTGGCGCGCAACCGCCGCTCGATCGTCTCGATCAGTGTCTCGGCCTCACCCATTGCCAGCGTGTCTTCGAAGTCGGCGCTGATCGCCACGAACACGCTGTCGGGCGCGGTGTGGATGGTCCGGACGTGGTTCACCGCCGTGATCTGCGGCTCGGCTTCCAGCATCGCCCGGATCTGCTGCACCAGTTCCGGATTGGCACGCTCGCCGATCAGCAGCCCCTTCGCCTCGCGCGCCAGCAGCGCCGCCACGCAGGCGAGGATCAGGCCGATCGCGATCGACGCAGCGCCGTCGATACGCGGATCGCTCCAGGCGTGGCTCGCCCATATACCGGCCCCCGCCACCGCAAGGCCGAGCAGCGCCGCGCTATCCTCGAACAACACGATGAAGGTCGCGGGGTCCTTCGATATGCGCACCGCCTGCCACCAGCCATGCTCGCCCTTGGCTTGGCGGAACTCACGCACGGCGATTGCCCAGGACGTGCCTTCCAGCAGCACCGCCACCCCCAGCACGGCATAGTTGATCAGCGGGTCTTGCAGCGGCTCGGGATCCTGGATGTGCTTCCAGCCTTCATAGATCGATACGCCCGCGCCCAATCCGAAGATCAGGATCGCGACGACGAACGCCCAGAAATAGAGTTCGCGGCCATAGCCGAACGGATGCACGGCGTCGGGGGCTCGCGTCGCGCGGTGCTTGCCATAGAGCAACAGCAGCTGGTTGCCGCTGTCGACCAGGCTGTGCACGCCTTCGGTCAGCATGGAGGAAGAGCCGGTGAACGCCGCCGCCACGAACTTGGCGACGGCGATCCCGACATTGGCGGCAAAGGCCGCGTACAGAACGATGTTGGCGCGCCAGCGCGACGCTGTCGGCGCGCCCACTGGCTTAGCCGAGGCCGATCTTAGACAGCACCTTGCCCACCACGCCCGGCTCGTTCTTGGCGGTCAGCTTCTTCTCGGCCTTGGGGTCATAGCCCGAGCTTTCGGGCGGTTCCTGGTTGTGGATCGGCTGGGTCGAGGCGGGGGGATCCGACGCGTCCATCGACTCGTCGAGCGCGCGGTCCAGCCGGGCGTCCTTGCTCTGGGGGTTGCGCTCCAGCCGTTCGGTGATCGACTTGTCGGTGCCGGCATCCGCCGAGCCGACAGGGCCCTTGCGGCTGGTGTCGCTCTCCGGGCCCGGCGCTACCGACATCTTGTCCATCGCGGACTCAAGGGGGGCCGGTTCGTTCGGGTTCGAATTCATTGTCACTCTCCTGAGCGTTGCCACCCTGTAACGATCCGTCCGGCTCCCGCGTTCCCGGGGCGGACATGCCCCGGACGCAAAAGAAACGGCCCGGCAGGTTTCCCCGCCGGGCCGCAGCTTTTCGATCCTGTCGCGCGCGGCTTAGTCGCGCGAGCTGCCGAACAGGCGCAGCAGGAACAGGAACATGTTGATGAAGTCGAGATAGAGCGTCAGCGCGCCCATGATCACGGCCTTGCCCTGCATGTCGGTGCCGCCGACATAGGCGTACATGCTCTTGATCTTCTGCGTGTCGTACGCGGTCAGGCCTGCAAAGATCAGCACGCCGATCGCGCTGATGATCAGGCTCATCGTGCCCGATTGCAGGAACAGGTTGACGATCGACGCCACGATCAGGCCGATCAGGCCCATGATCAGGAAGGTGCCGAACGCCGACAGATCCTTCTTGGTGGTGTAGCCATAGAAGCTCAGGCCCGCGAAGCCCGCCGCGGTGGCGAAGAACACCTGCGCGATCGACATGTCGGTATAGGCTACGAAGATCGTCGAGATCGACGCACCCATCAGCCCGGCATAAGCGAAGAACAGCGCCTTCATCGTGCCTTCGGACATGCGGTTCTGGCCAAAGCTCATCGCGAACACGATCGCCAGCGGCGACAGCATCACGACCCAGCCGAGCAGCGTCGGCGCCATGCTCGCGCCGCGTTCGGAGATCTGCACTTGGAACAGCAGCCGCTGCAGCGCCTCGACCTTGCCGAACGCAAGCGCGACGATGCCCGTCAGCAGCACGCCCGAAAGCATGTAGTTGTACACAGACAGCATGTAGGACCGCAGCCCCGCGTCGCGCGCTTCGGTGCGTGCACCTGCGGTCGCAAACGGCGCGGCGCCGGTCCGGGGATCCGACCAATTAGCCATTCTAAACTCCTTTGCACCGGCGTTTGCCGGTTGCCGGTGAATATCGGACGGGAAACGGCCCATTTCAAGCGAAACCGCTTGGGAGCCGACGGCTGGCTTTGTGAGTTAATGTTGCTGCCATGCATCGCTTATTCGTCGCTCTGCGGCCGCCCCCGGCCATTCGCGCGCTGCTGCTCGATCTGATGGGCGGCGTGCCCGGCGCCCGCTGGCAGAGCGACGAGCAGCTCCATGTCACCCTGCGCTTCATCGGCGCGGTCGAGCGTCCGGTGGCCGAGGACATCGCCACCGCCCTGGCCAGCCTCCACGCCGCCCTGCTCGAAGTGTCGCTATCGGGCGTCGGCCAGTTCGACACGCGCGGCCGCGCCCATACGCTCTGGGCCGGGCTCACCCCGCATGGCGCGCTCGCCGATCTTCACCGCAAGGTCGATCAGGCGCTGGTCCGCTGCGGCGTCCCGCCCGAGCGCCGCGCCTATCGCCCGCACATCACGCTCGCCCGCATGAAGCCCGGCGCCGCCCTCACCGACGATTTCCTGCGCACCCACGCCGCGCTGTCGAGCGCCCCCTTCGCGCTCGACCACCTCATCCTGTTCGAAAGCCATCTCGGCCGCGACGCCGCCAGCTATGAGGCGGTGGAGCGCTACCCCCTGCGCGGCTGAGCCCGCCTCACACGCTCTGGAACACGCCACAGGCGATGCGCCCGCCCGAATTGCCCGACGGATCGGTCTTGTAGTCGTCGGCGCCGGCATGGATCACCAGCGCCGCGCCATCCTCGTCCATCAGCTGCGCGAAGGTGCCGGCGGGCAGCGTGAAGATCGTGCGGTCCGCGCCGTCCGCGCCTACGCTCAGATTAGGCATGTCGCCGGCATGCGGCCCCTGGGGGTTCTCCTTGCCATGCTGGTGCGTGGTGGGGTTCCAGTGCGGCCCGGCGCTGGTGAAGTCCGGCCCCTCGCACTTGCCGGTGGTATGCACATGGGTGCCGTGCGGCCCGGCCGGCAGCCCGCGCGCTTCCACCATCACGCGGATCGCGCCGTCGACTTCCTCGGCCAGCGCGGTGCCCACCTGCTCGCCCGCGGCGTTGCGCAGGTCGGCCTGCGCGCGGAAATGCCCGGCCATGTAGCGTGCATTCTGCTCGGTCGTCGCACAGCCGCCCATGCCTGCCGCACTCGCGGCCAGCGCCACCATCAGCCCAATGCGCACCATAACCAACTCCCCAACGTGATTGCCGCACGGTAATGGACCGCCCCGCGCCGCGTTCCAAGCCCCCTTGGGCGCCCGGGCCTGCAGCGCACCGCACGCTCAATGCGTCGTGCCGCCTCCGCCCCCGCGCAGCGCCGGATCATCGATCCGCCCGGCCCCGTCGCATGTCGGGCAGGGATGATGGTTCGGGCACGGGATCGTTCCCGCGTCCAGCCGCTCCGCCATTTCCATCAGCTTCTTCTCCAGCCGCTCGCCCGCGCCCCGATCGGCCTCCACGGTCCAGAACTGCCCGCCCGCCGCTTCCGCCGCGCGGTGCGCCGCCGAGATCTTCTCTTCCTGGGTCATGCCGCCAAAGCCGCTTTGCAGGTCGCCGCGCTGCACCAGCAGCCGCAGCAGCGAGTCCGAATAGCGCCGCTTGCGCGACACGACTTCGCCACCCTTCTCGACGACCCCGTCCCAGCCCTCGACCGCCCGGGTGTACGCCGCCTCTTCCAGCACCGCCCACCCCTTCTTCTGCGCCTTGGCCCAGGCCGCGGCGAACTCCGCCGACTTGGCCCGCAGCCGATAGGCCGAAGTGGTCGAAACCTGCACCTTCTTGCACGCGTCCGACACGCAGCCCATCTCGGTCAGCGCCCGCAGAAACGCCCGCTGCCGCAGCGGCGTCCACCCATCGCTGCGCACCCGATGCTCGCGCGCCACGCCCTGCGTCTTCTTCTCCTGTCCCACCGACTCGCTCCCACTGCCAAAAGGAGCCATCCAGCTATGCCCCCAAATCCTACAACGCAAGAACAGAAAGAGAACGCCTCAAACCCCTCTCCCCCGGGGAGAGGGAGGGCCCATTCGCAAAGCGACGGGAGGGAGAGGGGCACGAAGCCCCGCCGCGAACCGATAGGAAGCAGAAGGCCCACAAACCCACCGATCACCCGCCAGGAACGGGCCCCGGGGCCGAGCGCCGCCAAGCCTTGAACTCCGGCCACCCCCGCAACCGCAACCCCAGCGCTCGCCTCGTCAGCAGGAACGTTACGCAGTCAAGCAGGCTCCCGGAAGACCTTCAATCCTCCTCCGGAGGGAGTGACAGGTCGGATCGTCCTCCGGACGATCCTTGGACATGCGGGGCATGCTCATCCTGTCACTGAGGACCGGTGACGCCGGTGGAGGGGTAGTCGCCACAAGCGAAATCGATGATGTGCGCATCATGCCCTCCAGATCGGAAAGCACTTCGGAAGCCGGTATCCGAAGCACATGGACCCGATGCGCTCGAAGCCAAGCATCCCGTTCGGGCCGATCGCCGCACGCATGCGCCGCGCCATCCACCTCGATCGTCAATCGGCGCCTCGGGCAGAAGAAATCCAGGATGTAAGGCCGCGCCGGGTGCTGGTGCCGGAAGCGCATGCCCCCAGGCCGATTGCGTAGCGCCTGCCACAACAGCACCTCCGGCGGGCTGATCGCACGGCGAAGCGCCGCGGCACTGGCATTCTACAAATCAATACAACGGCACACCTTTATCACTCAGAACAGTTCTGCTTTAGCTTCCTCACAAGATTGTGGACCCTGGTAGATGGAGATACAGAACCGCCGCGCTCTAGCCGCCTCGCATTTGCTATTGCATTGTCGGTAAGATCATACAAAATATGAAAAGGCATAGTTTTATATGGATCGCCATATTGAGCATGATATTCTTTGACCATATCTATAGCCTCTCTCTCGCTGCCGACATGGCGGTCCGAAAATCTGAAATGCAAAGCTATCCAGATCTCGAAACATCTATTAGATGTACATAGCTTTATCTCGTTAGAATTTGCCAAATTACGTGCTTGAGCAAGCACCTCATCATCGGTGTCGTCTACGTCACACACACACCAGAACTCAGCAAAGTTCCTGTACTTCTTTTTCTTCTTGATCGCATTTTCTACAGCATCAAGAACGTTTCCGCCGCTACGAACATAGGTGTGCTCTAGGTTAAGGCGGCTAGGAGGAATCAGTAGTTTCCAGCCACGGAAATACTCGTCTTCAGTCAACTCTCCATCGTAAGCTATTACAATAGTATAATCCCGCGCCGTCCGTCCTCCAGCGGTCCTCTTGGGGTTCACTCCTACGCTCTTAGCCATCGAGCGTTTCCGAGGTAATCGTAAGATTATCGTCGTTAATCGCTCTCAGCCAAGATGGATCAATACCCGCAACAGGGACAGCGCCGTATCGGCCTCCAAGATAGCCTACTTCAAAGTTCTCGTCTTTCCGCGGAGAAAACTCTAGAAGAGAAAATAACGTCGACTCACCACTATTGGATCTTTCGCAGAACCAAACTTGATCTCTTCGTAGGTGATGAAGATTTAGAAGCCTAGTTTCATGTGTTGTGAATATTAACTGAGCACCTTTTGGATTAGAAGACCTGTTTTGAAACAATGCAAGCAGTTGACTAGCGACATGGGGATGCATACTGGTCTCTAGCTCATCAACTACATAAATTCTTCCAAACTTGAGGGCCGTAATTAAACCCGCAGAAATCGTGTAAAGCCTCTTTATACCACGTGACTGCTTTTCAAATGGCATCTCCACGTCACCATTACTGCCCGAAATTACAAATTTAACCTTGTGTTTTTGAACGTTCTCTCTGGAAAATTGATCCGAGTCCTCACCGGACTGATCGCCCTCGCGTTGAACAACGATATCCTTGATGCATGGATCAGCCGCACGAAGAAGCGGAACTAACAAATCTTTGAAATTAGGACAATTGTATGCAAGCGCAGACGTAAACGTCTCATCCAGTGATGAGACGTTGAGCTTTATACTAGTAATGAGCTTAGTACTAAACCACCGCTGAATCGCGATACACTCCGGCTGATTGTCCTGAGCGGCTGATGACAAAAATAAGCTGTTCTCTCTAGTTCTCCGTAGAGATGATTCATGGTCACGCTTTTCTCCTGAGACTTTAGGACCAGTCTCTAAAGTAGTTTCCACCACCTCATCATCTCTTTGAGACTTGCGAACAAACAACATTTGCTCTCTACCTAAAGGGTAGCTGTAGAGCCACTCTTCTTCAAAGAAGAATGAACTCGCTCTAAATCCGTATCTGTACTTAACGCCATCCAAATATATCAGGACTTCGAAGAACCCATATTCTTTTTCAGAGGACGTATTCTTGTCGATACGAGTTCCCGCTCCAGATTTCCACTTCGCCTGAGAGTCAGCTACTGCTCGCTGCATGTACGCTAAACCCAGGATGAAGTTCGTCTTACCGGACGCGTTCGCACCGTAGATTGCGGTTGCTGGAAGCACCTTGTCTTTAGCTGGGAGGCCGCGCTCACTGCCAATCAGAGCACCAGGCAGTGTCTTATCAGCCTTACGCGCTAGTAGGCTCAGCACGGCGGGCTCCCTGAACGATTTATAATTTTCTACCGCGAACGAAACGAGCCTGCGAGAGCGCTTAAACTGCGTTGGTGCAACGACCCTGCACAAGGGCGGACTATTGAGCCACACACCACGCCTAATTTATGAAGAGATGAAGACATCTCTCTCGATCGATACCCTCCCCTTCCCCCGCACCCCAAGCCGCGCTAAGGCCCTCCCGAATCTTCGTATTCACATGCCATCCGGCGCGCCCGCGCGGCCCCTTCTGCGGACCCCAGGCGTTCCTTGCCGGAACGATTTGGAAGGAACCCGTAGCCCCATGACCGCCATCGGCAACGACACGCTCGGCATCCGCGATACGCTGGATGTCTCTGGCAAGACCTATGCCTTCTATTCGCTGCCCAAGGCCGCGGCGAAGCTGGGTGACATTTCCCGCCTGCCCTTCTCGATGAAGGTGCTGCTGGAAAACATGCTTCGCTTCGAAGACGGCGTCACCGTCACCAAGGACGATGCCCAGGCGCTGGTCGATTGGCAGAAGGACGCGCGCTCCAACCGCGAGATCCAGTATCGCCCCGCCCGCGTGCTGATGCAGGATTTCACCGGCGTGCCCTGCGTGGTCGATCTGGCCGCGATGCGCGACGCGATCACCAAGCTTGGCGGCAACCCGGCCAAGATCAATCCGCAGGTGCCCGTCCACCTCGTCATCGATCACTCGGTGATGGTCGACGAATTCGGCACGCCCAAGGCGTTCGAAGAGAATGTGGAGCTGGAATATCAGCGCAACAACGAACGCTATGAGTTCCTGAAGTGGGGCTCCAAGGCGCTCGACAATTTCAAGGTCGTGCCCCCGGGCACCGGCATCTGCCACCAGGTGAACCTGGAATATATCTCGCAGTCGGTCTGGTCGTCGCAGGCGCCCGACGGCGCGACGATCGCCTATCCCGACACGCTGGTCGGCACTGACAGCCACACCACCATGGTCAACGGTCTCGGCGTGCTTGGCTGGGGCGTGGGCGGCATCGAGGCCGAAGCCGCGATGCTCGGCCAGCCGGTCTCGATGCTCATCCCCGAAGTCGTCGGCTTCAAGCTGACCGGCGCGCTGGGCGAAGGCATCACCGCAACCGATCTGGTGCTCACCGTCACCCAGATGCTGCGCGCCAAGGGCGTGGTCGGGCGCTTCGTCGAATTCTACGGCCCCGGCCTCCACGCGATGACGCTCGCCGATCGCGCGACCATCGCCAACATGGCGCCCGAATATGGCGCGACCTGCGGCTTCTTCCCGATCGACGAGAAGACCATGGATTACATGCGTCTCACCGGCCGTCCGGACGAGACGATCGCGCTGGTCGAGGCCTATGCCAAGGCGCAGGGCATGTGGCACGACGTGGACAGCCCCGAGCCGATCTTCACCGACACGCTTGAGCTCGACATGAGCAGCGTGCGCCCGTCGCTCGCCGGCCCCAAGCGTCCGCAGGACCGGGTCAGCCTCGACAGCGTGGACGAGGTCTTCAACGGCGACCTGACCAAGGTGTACAAGAAGGACCGCGCCGCCGAGGCCGCGGTCGAGGGTACCGATCACGGCATCCGCGACGGCGACGTGGTGATCGCCGCGATCACTTCGTGCACCAACACGTCCAACCCCTCGGTGCTGATCGCCGCGGGCCTGGTGGCGCGCAAGGCGCGTGCGCTCGGCCTCACCCGCAAGCCCTGGGTGAAGACTTCGCTCGCGCCGGGCTCGCAGGTCGTGACCGATTATCTGAACAAGGCCGGGCTGAGCGAGGATCTCGACGCGATCGGCTTCAACCTGGTCGGCTATGGCTGCACCACCTGCATCGGCAATTCCGGGCCGCTGGCCGAGCCGATTTCGGCGGCGATCAACGCCAACGACATCGTCGCGGCGTCGGTCCTGTCAGGCAACCGCAACTTCGAAGGCCGCGTGTCGCCCGACGTGCGCGCCAACTTCCTCGCCTCGCCGCCGCTGGTCGTCGCTTATGCGCTCAAGGGCACGGTGACGCAGGACATGTACGAGACGCCGATCGGTGAAGGCACGGACGGTCCGGTGTTCCTCAAGGACATCTGGCCCACCAACGAAGAGGTCCAGGGCCTCATCACTGCCAACATCGACGACGAGATGTTCCGCGCGCGCTACGGCAACGTGTATCTCGGCGACCGTCACTGGCAGGGCATCACCGTGACCGGTTCGGACACCTATTCCTGGCCGGTGAGCTCGACCTACATCCACAATCCGCCCTATTTCGAAGGGCTTACGATGACGCCTTCACCGGTGCAGGACATCGTCGACGCCAAGCCGCTGGCGATCCTGGGGGATTCGATCACCACCGATCACATCTCGCCCGCCGGATCGATCAAGGCGGATAGCCCGGCCGGAAGTTTCCTTCAGGAACATCAGGTTAGCAGGAAGGACTTCAACAGCTACGGCGCCCGCCGCGGCAATGATGAAGTGATGGTCCGCGGCACCTTCGCCAACATCCGCATCAAGAACGAAATGGTCCCCGGAATCGAAGGCGGCATGACTCGTTACGGCGATCAGGTCATGCCGATCTACGACGCCGCGATGCGCCACAAATCCGACGGCACCCCGCTCGTCGTCGTCGCCGGCAAGGAATATGGCACCGGCTCGTCGCGCGACTGGGCGGCAAAGGGCACCAACCTGCTCGGCGTCCGTGCGGTCATCACCGAAAGCTTCGAGCGCATCCACCGCTCGAACCTGGTCGGCATGGGCGTCCTCCCGCTCCAGTTCGCCGAAGGCGTGACGCGGCAGACGCTGCGGCTCGACGGGTCGGAGAGCTTCACGATCACGGGCGTGGCGACCCTGCGCCCCCGTCAGGACGTGGAAGTAACCCTCACGCGCGCCGACGGCACGACCGAGACCTTCCAGACCCGCTGCCGGATCGACACCGTCAACGAGCTGGAATATTTCCTCAACGGCGGCATCCTCCACTACGTTCTCCGCAAGCTCGCCGCGTAAGCGAGCGCGAAGCCGAACAGAAAAGGTCGCGGTGGCATCCACCGCGGCTTTTTTTCGTTTCAGCTTCAACGGCGGTCGAGGCGATTTGTGACGAAGGCGCTTTCAGGTAATACCAGCTTGCGTTGAGGTTGACTCACGAAGGAGATTCCCAAGGCGGTGAAAGTCTGAATCATTGGCGTCCTGCATCAGGAGGACGCGATGATG
>NZ_JACIJF010000011.1 GCF_014199255.1 Sphingomonas xinjiangensis
CATCGCGTCCTCCTGATGCAGGACGCCAATGATTCAGACTTTCACCGCCTTGGGAATCTCCTTCGTGAGTCAACCTCAACGCAAGCTGGTATTACGCCCCCACCATTTCATCTGAATCTCCTGCTCCAAAAGCCCTCTTCCCGAAGGGGGAGAGGGAGCTTGACGTCAGCCGTTCACTGCAAGAGCATCGCGCCAGTTCCGCGCAGGAGCACTAAAATGCCCCGAACCAACCCGGCGCTCCTCGCCCGCGCCAAAGCCATGCGCGCGCAACCGACCCACACCGAAGCCCCGTCTGGCGCATGCTTCGCGCCAAGCAGTTCGATAACGTCAAGTTCGCCCGCCAGGTGGTGATCGCCCCCTACATCGCGGACTTTGCCGCCCGCTCGACCAGGCTGGTCGTCGAGGTCGACGGCGACACCCACGCACTACGCGACGCCTACGACGCCCGCCGCACCCATTGGCTCGAAGCCCAAGGCTACACGGTAATCCGCTTCACCAACCACGACACCGCCACCAACCTCGAAGGCGTAGCCCAAGCCATCAGCGAAGCCCTAAAAGCCCTCTCCCCTCCGGGGAGAGGGTTAGGAGAGGGGAAGTGTGTCCCAACCGACAAGCCGCAAAGCTAAACCGAGGATCCAAGCCCCTCTCCCCCAGAGGGGAGAGGGAGAAGAAGGTCACCCCCGCACCCCGAACCAGATCACATGCCGCGGCCCCTTGCCGTTCTGCCGCGCGCGGACCGCCACTTCCTCCACCAGGAACCCGGCGTCTCGCATCCGCTTGGCGAACCGCGCGTCCGGCGCGGCCGACCACACCGCCAGGACGCCGCCGGGCTTCAGCGCCGCCTTGGCCACCTTCAGCCCGGACATCGAATATAGCCCGTCATTGCCCGGCCGCGTCAGCCCGTCGGGGCCATTGTCCACGTCCAGCAGGATGGCGTCATACACGCCCTGCGCGCGCCCGATCGCCCGTGCCACGTCTACGATCTCGACATGGGTGCGCGGATCGTCCAGCCCGCCCGCGGTCAGTTCGGCCATCGGCCCGCGCGCCCAGTCGATGATCTTGGGCACCAGCTCGGCCACACTCACCACGGCCTCGGGTCCCAGCAACGCCAGCGCCTTGCGCAGCGTGAAGCCCATGCCGTACCCGCCGATCAGCACATGGGGGTCCTTCACCCCCAGCCGCGCGATCGTCATCTCGGCCAGCGCTTCTTCCGAACCGCTCATCCGGCTGTTCATCAGCTCGTTGCGCTCCAGCACGATCATGAAGTCGCCGCCCCGCTTGAACAGCCGCAGCGGCTCGCCGCCCGGCACCTCGGCAGTGTCTAGCAATTCGCGCGGTATCAAATTCGAACTCCCGAATTATCCATTCACGCTTACAGGAAGCTGATCCGCGCGCCACGCGCTTTCCCCAGCATCAGCTCGGTCGCGGCCCATACCAGCGCGTCGCCGCGATCGGGCGAGCGCCCCGGTCCTTCGTAGCCGCCACCCATCTGCATCCCACACAATTCGTCCTCCAGTTCGGGGAAAGCCCCGATATGAAAGATCCGCCCGGCCTCGTACTTCAACTGCACCGGATCGGCGCGCGCCGCCTTGCCGTTGGTGGCATAGGCCTTGCGCACCGCCAGCCCGGCGTCCGCGCTGTGCAGCACGCTCACCACCATGTCGCCGCCCTGATTGGCCTCGGCCACCACACAGTCCGCCCGATGCCGCGCCGCGCACGCCGCCACCGCGTTCGCCCAGCCCTCGGGCCGAAGCCCCGAAACGCTCGCATCCTCCAGCACATAGCCGCAGTCGTCACGCCCCAGCCCCATGGCGACGATCCCGCACGCGTCGCCGGTGGCGCTCGCCGGCGGGTCGACGCCCACCACCACCCGCACCAGCTCTGGCACGCGCTTTGCGCGCTGCCGCTCGATCAGGTCGCGCGTCCACAGTGCACCTTCCACATCCTCGATCAGTTCGCCGTCTCTCCCCCCAAACAAAAAGGGGCCGCGGCATAGGCGGTCCATTGACGGCTGCACCATGTCCAATGCCCGCCGATCTGCGCGCGCCAGGCAAGCGGCGACATGCCTTCCACCAGTGTGCGGAAGCGCAGCTCGCTCTGCCGCAAGGCTTCCAGCGCCTCGCGCTGGGCGTGGATGTCGGTCCCCGCCACGTACCAGTTGACGATCCGCCCGTCCCCATCGCGCATCGCGTCGGCCCGGACCAGGAACCAGTGATAATCGCCCGCGGCGCGGCGGATGCGGAATTCCTGCTGATAGTCGCCCTCCCCGGCCACCGCGCGCTCCCACTCTGCGCGGGCGGCGGCGCGGTCGTCGGGGTGCACCGCCTCCAGCCAGCCCCAGCCCAGCGGCGTTTCGTCCAGCTGCCCCGAATAGCGCGCCCAGCGTTCGTTGAACCAGGTCGCGCGCCCCAGCGCATCGGTACGCCACAACAGGTCGGGAACCAGGTCGGCGATGGTGCGGAACGAAGCTTCGGTGGTGCGCAGCACTTCGTTGGTGTGGTTCAGCCGCCGCGTCCGCTCTTCCACCCGCACGTCCAGCTGGCGGTTGGTCTCGTGCAGGCTGGCGTTGGCGGCTTCCAGTTCCTCGGTCAGGACCTGCAATTCCTCCAGCGCGACGCGCAGCTCTTCTTCCACTTCGCCCTGCTTGGCGCGCGGGCGCAGCGCCTCCACCGTGTCCCCGTCCGCCTGGGTACCGGCCTCTGCCTCCGCTAACGAACGGGCCTTCAGGGCACGCGCGGCGCGCAGCTCGCTCGACAGCACGGCCATGCGGTGCAGCGACCGCTCGCGCTCCTCGGCCATCCGCGCATTCTCTTCCAGCGCACACTCCAACGCGGTGCGAAGCTGCTCGTTTTCATCGAGCAACCGGTGTGACACATGGTTGTCTGCGGACTGCGCCATCGGTTTCTCGATTGTTTCCCGCAATGTAACGCATGTTTGCAGGAATCGTCGCTGATTTATTTCAGCAGGTTTGCACCTTCGCCACACAGCCTTCGTTGCGTTGGCCGGGAAAGGTGCATCCAATGGCGACAAAGAACATCATTGTTATCGGATCTTCCGCCGGCGGGGTCGACGCGTTGCAGCGGCTGTGCGCGGCCTTGCCCGCCGATTTGCCCGCCGCGGTGTTCATCGCCCAGCACATCTCGCCCTCGGCCCGCAGCGTCCTTCCGCAGCTGTTGAACAAGGTCAGCCCGCTCACGGTCCTCACGCCGATGGACGGGCAGGCGTTCGAGGCCGGGCACATCTATGTCGGCGCACCCGATCATCACATCCTGATTCGCCCCGGCCGCGTGCTGATGCGGCGCGGCCCCTATGAGAACCGCACCCGCCCGGCGGTGAACGCGCTGTTCCGCTCGGCCGCGGTGCATTACGGTTCGCGCGTGATCGGGGTGGTGCTCACCGGCCTGCTCGACGACGGGACCGAGGGGCTGATCGCGATCAAGGCGGCTGGCGGCATGTCGGTGATCCAGGATCCCGAGGATGCCGAATGGCCGTCCATGCCGTGCAACGCCTTGAAGCGCGACCATGTCGATCATGCCCTTGCGTTGGCGGATCTACCCGCGCTGCTCGCTCGTTTAACTGCCGAGCAAGCCGCGCCGTCCATCCCGCTGCCCGAGGAACTTGGTACCGAGGACCGCATCGCCGCACCGGAATTTGCCGTGGCAGAACCCGACATCGTCACGCCTGGCCAGGCCAGCCGCATCTCCTGCCCCGATTGCGGGGGCGTGCTGAACGAGATCAAGGTGCAGGAGGAGCTGCGCTTCCGCTGCCAGGTCGGCCATGCCTACACGCCCCTGGGGCTGGCCGCGGCGCAGAATGACGAACTCGAACGCGCGCTGGGGGTCGCCGTACGCACCCACCGCGACCGCATCCGCTTGTTCGCGCAGATGAGCGACAGCGCCCACCAGCGCGGCCTGACCCATTCCGAAAAGCGCTGGAAAGCGCCTCGCAGGATTCGGCTCAGCTCATCAAGGTGCTCGAAGAAGCGATGGCCAGCCTTCGCGAAAACGGCAGCGAAACCGAAGCCGAGGCCTAGCAGCGCACGAGCGCGATCACATTGCTCCTGCCCGCGCCGTCGGCATCGTCCGAGCCGTCGGCCGCCCCAGCATCCCCCTCGGCAGCATCCGCGCGCGCGCGCGCTATCGCGGCATGCGTCTCCGCCAGCCGGGCCTTCACCCGCGCGGCATGTTCGGCAACCGAGTCCAGGATCTGCTTGCTGTTGTTCGTCATCACGCCGGCCTTCGACTTGCCTTTTCCGATCCCGCCCAAATAGATGCGTCTCGGTTAACGGCGCGTTAGGACCTCGTTCTCCCGAGGTTCAGCCGCCCGTTTCTCCCGCCGCCGCGGAGTCGTCCGCGTCGCGCACGCTCAAGATCAGCATCGGCTGCGATCCGTCGGCGAATGCCTGCACCTGCACGGTCCCGCGGAACGTCTGGCCCTCGGCAGTGCGCAGCCTGCACTCGAACGCCACTTGCCGCGTGGAACCGGTCAGCAGCGGCGCCAGCGCCGCGTGCACCTGCGCCACGCCCATGTCCTCGATCACGTCGGGCAGCGCGATCCGGCTCAGATGGTCGAGCGCAAAGCCCAGCCGTCGCTGCCCGCCCTCGTTGGTCATCACGAAGCGCAGGCTGCTCCGGTCGACCAGATAAATTTCGTTGCGCTCGCTGCTGATCACTTCGCCCAGATGACGGGCATATTCCTCGCGCACCCGCTCGTCGTTGACGTCCCGGAACACCAGCACCAGCCCTTGCGACCCGCCATTGTCGTCCAGCAGGCCAGAGATCCGCACGCGGCACACGATCCGCCGCCCGCGCCGGTCCAGCCCCTCCACCACTGTTTCGGCCTGGTCCTCATCGCCATATTGCACGCTGCCCAGCACGTCGCGCATCGCCTGCACCGGCAATCCGATGTCCAGCGTGTCGAAATTGGTGCCCAGCACGTCCTCGGCGCGCAGCCCCCAGGCATTCTCGCTCCACCGGTTCCAGCTCAGGATGCGCCGCTTCTCGTCCATCACGATCAGGCCGCCGTTCATCGCGCGCAGCACCGATTCCAGGTACAGCCGGTAATTCGATGCCTGCTCGGCCTGGATGCGCAGCTCCTCGTTGCCGGACCCCATCTCTTCGTAGGACGAGCGCGCTTCCTCGTTCAGCGTTTCCAGTTCCTCGTTGATCGACTGCAACTCCTCGTTGGTGGTCTCCAGCTCCTCGTTGCTCGACTGCAACTCCTCATTGGCGGTCTCCAGCTCCTCGTTCGCCGACTGCAATTCCTCGATCGAGGTTTCCAGGCTTTGATGCGCCGCTTCCAGGTCGCGCTGCAGCGTGAACAGCCGGGTCTGGTCGTGGAACGCCAACAGCACCGCATGCACGCTGCCATCGGGGCGCTGGAGCGGGCGGATATCGACGCTCAGCCGCAGCACCTGGTTCTGGCTCAAGCGATATTCCTGATCCTCCAGCCGCACGCGGTGGCGCTGGCGGAACGCTTCGTCGATCGGCCCGCGCAATTCGATCGGGCGGTACGAGATCGGCAGGTCCTGGAACGGCCGCCCGATATCGGCCTCGCCCACGCCCAACAGATGGCGCGCCGGCGTGTTGGCCAGCATCACCGCACCGATCTCGTCGATCGCCAGCAAGGCGGTCCCGCTGCCGTTGATCACCGCCTCCACATCCGCGCATCCGCGCCCGAAGGCTCCATGCGCGGCCGGCTGCTGCTGAAACTCCCGCCGATTGACCGCCGCCATTCCTGCGGCACCTTGGTAAAAATGCGGTACTTTGCCTTCACGGACCGGAACAGCGCCGATCGCGCCAGCTGCGTCTCGGCCTTCCCCAGGAACAGATAGCCGTTGGGGTTCATCGCGTAATGCAGCCGCGGCAGCACCACGCTCTGGGTCTCTGCTTCCAGATAGATCAGCAGGTTGCGGCAGGTGAGCAGGTCGATGCGCGAAATCGGCGCATCGTGCACCACATTGTGCTGACCGAATATCACGCATTTGCGCAGCTCGCGTGAGAACAGATAATGGTTCTTGGTCTTCTCGAAATATTTTTCGAGCAAATCGGGCGGCACATTCTCCACGTCGCGCGGGCCATAGCTCGCCTGCCGGGCGCTTCTCAGCGCCTCTTCGTCCAGGTCGGTGGCATAGATCTTCACGCGTTCGCAGAATTCGGCGACGCCCAGCGCCTCGGCGAACAGCATGGCGATCGAAAACGGCTCCTCCCCCGATGCGCAGCCCACGCTCCACACGCGGATGCCGACATTCTTCTCGGCCGCTTTTATAATGGCCGGGACCACCTGCTCGCGCAGCACCTCCCACGCATCGGCGTCACGGAAGAACGACGTGACGTTGATCAGCACCGTGTTGAGCAGTTCCGCGAATTCGCCCGGCTGCACTTCCAGCTGCACGCGATATGCCGCGAAGTCCTCTGCCCCGGTCGCTTCCATGCGCAAGGCGATCCGCCGGCGCAGACTGGTGCGCTTATACCCGCGGAAATCCACGCCGCGGCTTTCCTGGATATAGGACAGCAGCGACTCGAACTGCGGATCGGGAGCGACTCTGTCGGCCATCGGATTTTCTCGGGGAAGGGAAGCGGTCGACACCGTGCTACGGCCCCCTCTGACCCCGCGCAAAGACGAATCCCAGTTCATCGAAGCAGATGAATTAACTTTGCGCACTTTGTTGGGCACGCTCCCGGCGCAGGAACGTTGTGGCCTTGCCCATACACAGAATGGCCGTGCGCATGACTGAAGAACCCGGCCCGCTCGACGCGTTTCCCCCCCCGAACGGCGCCGATATGGATGCACGGCTGACCGACGCGGAACGCGCGCTGACAACCGCCGATGCCGGTGCGCAGGCCTCGCTTGCGCGCGAACAGCTGTGGCGCGACGAATTACAGCACCGGGTGCGCAACATGCTCGCCATCGTCCGTTCGATCTTCGCGCGCACCGTTGCCGCCGGCGGCGATCTTGAAGATGTCGCCAACCACTTCAACGGTCGCCTCGACGTGCTTACCCGCTACCAGCTGGTGCACGGCGTCGGTCCGGACGCCACGCTCGACTTCCAAACCATGGTCCATGACGAATTGCAAAGCATTCACGCCGCGGGCGATCCGCGCGTGACCTGCGAAGGACCCGAAGTCCGCGTGCCTCAGAATACCGCACAACTGCTCGGCCTGGCGCTCCACGAACTCGCCACCAATTCGATCAAGTTCGGCATATTCTCGCTGTTGCCCGAACGCGGCACGCTGGCGATCCGCTGGCGGGTGGCGCCCGACGGCTTTCACTTCAACTGGGACGAACGCGGCATGGCCGTGCTGGGCGCCGCGCCGCTACGGCAAGGCTTTGGCCGCGAGTTCATCGAACAGGCGCTGCCCTATCAACTCGGCGCCCGCGCCACCCTTGATGTCCTGCCCGGCCAGGTTTCGTGCGACATCCATGTCCCCTCATGGGATACTGCACGCGCCGACTCGGTGGACCGAGTTGCTTCGTAAGGCGTTGACCTGGCATGAATATCGCCTACCGCTCCGGCTTTGCCTTTTCCGCCGTGGTGACACGGCTGTCCCGTCTGGCCGCTTTGTCGGACGCGGACCGCAACGGGCTGCGCGATGCCGAATCGCTCCGCTGCCGCATCGGCGCGCATCGTGAAATCACCGAAAGCCAGTTCGATGGCCGGCCGCTGTTGCTCGTCGCCGGCTGGGCCGCCCGCGTCCGCATCTTTTCCGATGGCCGCCGCCAGCTTCTCAGCCTGTTGCTGCCTGGCGATGTGATCGCCGCCGCGCGGCCCGACGCGCCCGCCGCCCCGGTGACGGCGCTGACCGAAGTCACGGTCGCTCCAGCCCCAACCGCTGCGCCTGGCAGCCCCTTGGATCGGGCCTATGCCGCCGCTGCTGCCGCCGAACAGACCCACCTTTACCGCCAGATCGCCCGCCTTGGACGCTTGAGCGCGTATGAACGCCTCGCCGACTGGCTGCTAGAGGTGCAGGAGCGGCTCGCCGCCGCAGACCTCGTCAACGGCACCGGCTTCCCGATGCCGCTCACGCAGGAGGTGCTGGCCGACACGCTCGGCCTCACCAGCGTCCATATCAACCGCACGCTGCAATCGATGCGCCGCGACGGCGTACTCGACTTACGAAGCGGCACCGCCCGGCTGCCCGACGCCCAGCACCTCGCCAGCCTCGTCGACTACCGCGCCAGCTAGAATCCTCCCGCGCAGGGGCAGGGGGACTGCCAGCAAAGCTGGTGGTGGGGTATCGCGCCAGCCGTTGTCCCTATGGTCCCCGCCAGGACCGGCATCAACGCCCCCCACCTTCTTGCCCCCTACGCCGCCTTTCGCAACGCGGTCTCTACTTCGCGCACCAGCCCGGCGCGCGCTTCGGCCGGCGCGGCTTCCAGCGCGTCCTCCAGCTCGGCTGCCCGCTCCCCCAGCTGCATCTGGCGGAACATGCCCGCTGATCCGGCCAGCTTGTGCAGCAGCGCGCGCAGTTCGGCGATCTCTGCGTCGGTAAAGCGCTGGCCCGCGCTGATCTGCTCGGCACAGGCCAGCAGCTCGGCCTTGCGCGCGTCGAAGCGGGCCTGGAGCGCCGGGCCGATCGCCAGCTCGGGTACCGCCGCTTTGACCGGCGCCGCCGATGGCGCCCAATGTGCGATGACGTTGGCCAGCTGCGTCAGCTGCACCGGCTTCGACAGATGCGCCTGCATCCCCGCGGCCAGGCACGCTGCAACGTCGTCGGCATAGGCGTTGGCGGTCAGCGCCACGATAGGTAGCGTTTCACCCGCGCGCCGCAGGGCGCGCGTCGCCTCCAGCCCGTCCATCACCGGCATCTGCATGTCCATCAGCACCAGGTCGAACGGCGCACCCGCGTTCGCCGCCTGCCGCACCGCCGCGACGGCCTTGGCGCCGTCCTCCACCACCGTGGCGCGGTGGCCGATCTGGGCCAGCATCGCTTCCATCAGCGCCTGGTTGACGTCATGATCCTCAGCCAGCAGCACATGAAGCGGGCGCCCTCCCTCGCACGCCGCCGCTTCGGTCGATGCTGTGGCTTCGGGCGCCGCCGCTTCGCTCAACGGCAACCGGACGGTGAAGGTGGTGCCAAGGCCGATCTGGCTCTCGACGGTCAGCCTCCCGCCCATCAGCTCGGCAAGCTGGCTGCTGATCGCCAGCCCCAGCCCGGTCCCGCCAAAGCGCTGCGCGGTTGAATTCTCCGCCTGCACGAATTGCTCGAAGATCGCCGACAGCCGATGCGGTGCGATACCGACGCCCGTGTCGGACACGGCGATCTCCAGCATGCGCCGCGCCGCGCCGTCCTCGCCCTCGCCCTCGTCCTCGCCCGCCGCATAACGCGCGTCGATCGTCACGCTGCCGGCCTGGGTGAACTTCACGGCATTGCCCAGCAGGTTCAGCACGATCTGGCGCAGCCGCAGCCCGTCCATCTGCGCAAAGGGCGGCAGCTCGGGCGCGATGTTCAGGCGCAGCTCCAGCCCCTTCTGCTCGGCGGCGGGCCGGATCAGCTTGGCGCAGTTGCGCAGCGCATGGCCCAGGTCGACGCGTTCGGGCGCGATCTGCATCTGCCCGGCCTCGATCTTGGACAGGTCCAGAATGTCGTTCAGCAGCCGCATCATCGCCTTGCCCGAGTCGACGATCAGCTGGACCTGGCGCTGCTGCTCGGGATTCAAGTCCCCGTGCAGCAGCAGGTCGGCGAACCCCAGCACCCCGTTCATCGGCGTGCGGATCTCGTGGCTCATATTGGCCAGGAAGCTCGACTTGGTGCTTGCCGCCGATTCAGCGCGTACCCGCGCGGCTTCGAGTTCCAGTTCCATCCGCTTGCGGTCGGTCACGTCGCGCAGCGACGCCAATATCTCGGTCGGTTGGCCCGCTTCGTCGCGCACCAATCCGCTATGCGCCTCGATCCACACCTGTTCGCCCGGCTTGTTCAGCTTTTCGGCGCGATAGGTGATGACGCCGCGCTCGATCTGGCCGGTTGCCAGCAGATGGTGGAACTCGATCAGTTCGCTCTGATGGTCCAGATGGACGTTGGCGCCCACGCTGATCGGCAGTCCCAGCAACGTCTCGGGTGCCGCGCCCAGCACATGTTCGCTCGACGGAGAGGCATAGGTGCACATGCCAGCCAGATCGATGCGCAGCACCGCGTCGGTCGCGTTTTCGGCCAGCAGTGCCAGCTGCGCCTCCACCATTTCGCGCCGGGCGATGTCCTCTTCCATCCGCTGGTTCGCCGCGCTGATCGCTTCCAGGCGCTCGCGCCGCTCCCGCGCGATCAAGAGCGCCAGCACCAGCACCAGCACCGCGCTCAACCCGAACGCGATCTGTACCGGCTGCTGATACCCGATCGACCGGGTTTGCCGCTCGGCCAGCAATTGCCGCTCAGTGGTCTCGGCTGCGTCCATCAGCCGCGCCCATTCTTCCATCCGGTGCCGGCTGCGTTCGCTGCCGATCACCACCGCCGCCTCGGCATGGCGGCCCGCCGCTCCCAGGGCGATGGTCTGGCGAATTTCGTTCAGCCGCTCGCGCAGCAGCATCTCGATGCGATCCAGCCGTGCCGACTGGGCGGCATTGTCGGTGACCATCGCCCTCACCCCACGCAGTTCGCGCATCATCCGGCGCTCCACGGACTCCGCGGCAGCGCGGCTGCGCCCATCCCCGGTCAGCAGGTACCCGCGCCGAGCGACTTCGCCGCGCAGCATCAGGATGCGCACGCGCGACAGCTCGTGGCTGACCTCGGACGTGTGCCGCACCCATTTGTCGGCCTGATATTTCTGGACGGCCAGCCACATGCCGGATCCGGCGCAGAACAACAGCATCAACAAGCCATTGATCAACAGGATCGACGTCCGCCTCTTGGATAATCCGTTCACGGCTGTGTCGCGCCCCTTCATATCCTCACCGTTATAGCAGGGTAACCACGTTCACCCCTGCGCTGGCGTGTGTCGAGGCATCGAAATCGACCAGCCGAGCGTCTTTTTGCTTGAGCATGCGCCTATGATGGAGGGAATTGCTTTAAACAGTCGAGAAAACGAGTCCGGCACATGGCACGCATCATCATCGCAGACGACGACGAGATCACGGGGGAAGTCGCCCGCGACGCGCTGATCGCCGCGGGTCATGGTGCCGGGCTGGTGTCCGATGGCGCGGAAGCGCTGCGGGTGATCAAGGCCAGGCGGCCCGATCTGGTCATCCTGGATTGCAACATGCCGGAGCTCTCGGGGGTGCTGCTCGTGCAGGAACTGCGTAAGATCAATGACTTCGTCGAATTGCCGGTGATGATGCTCACCGGCCGCCGCTCCAGCCGCGACGAAGAACTGGCCCGCTTCGCCGGCGCCAACGAATATATGAAAAAGCCCTTCGATCCCGACGAACTCGTTTTCCGCGTCGACCAGATGCTGGCCAAGATCTGATCATGGCACGCATCATCTATGTCGAGGACGACAGCCTGATCGGCGACATCGTCCAGAAAATCCTCAGCGACGCCGGCCATCTCGTCGGCGTGATCACCCATGGCACGCTGGCCTTCGACACCATCGCTTTCAAAAAACCCGAACTGGTGATTCTCGACCGCGCCCTGCCGGGCATGCAAGGCCTGGATATTCTCCGCGCCCTCCGCCGCCTTCCCCAGCTCTACCTCACCCCCGTGCTGATGCTGAGCGCCACCGGCGGCGATGCCGCAGTCGAAGAAGCGATGGGCGCTGGCGCCAATGATTATCTCGTGAAGCCCTTCACGCCAGAAGCGCTGGTCGACCGCGTTGATCAGGTTCTCCGCCAGAACAGCTTCCGCAACCTGAATTGAGGCGATGCCCGGTGCACTTTCCGCCGGCCTATGGGGCCTGCTTGGTGGCTCGGCGTTGGTGCTGGGCGCCGGCATCGCCTGGTTCGTCGCCCTGCCGCAGCGGCTGATCGCGGCAATTATGGCGATCGGCGCCGGCGTGCTGATATCGGCGGTCGCCTTCGACCTTATGGACGAAGCCTATGCCCGTGGCGGCTTCGATTCGACGGCGTCCGGCTTTCTTGCTGGCGCGGCAGCCTACACCCTCGCCAATGTCCTCATATCGCGCCGCGGTGCGCGCCACCGCAAGCGTTCGGGTACGAACCCTGATGCTTCCCAGCAGGGCGCGGACCAGGGTTCCGGGCTCGCCATTGCGGTCGGCGCGCTGCTCGATGGCATTCCCGAGTCGGTGGTGATCGGCACCAGTCTGCTCGGCGGGAAGGGCGTCAGTCTGGTCACCCTAGCCGCGGTGTTCCTGTCCAACGTGCCCGAGGGGCTGTCGAGCGCCGCCGGCATGAAGCGGGCGGGCCGTTCGCCGGCTTATGTGTTCGGGGTGTGGGGCGGCATCGCGCTTGCTTCGGGAATGGCGGCGCCGCTCGGCTATGCAACGCTGGCCGGCGCCTCTCCCGACTTGCTCGCGGGCGTCACCGCGGTTGCTGCCGGTGCGATCCTGGCCATGCTGGTCGACACCATGATCCCCGAAGCGACCGAAGCGACACACGATTATTCCGGGCTGATCGCCGTGCTCGGCTTCCTCATCGCCTTCGTGCTCACCAAACTGGGCGGCTGATCCCGCTCACGCGAGCGCATCGACCGCAGCGGCCCATGCGTCCGCCTCGTCCTCACGCCGGGCGTGCATCACCGGCACCTCAGCTCGGCATGTCGCCACGTCCACTCGAACACTGGCATCGTACAGGAAGCTGGCATTGCCGGAGATCGTGACCACTCGCTCCGCGCTCGCCTCGGCGCGGACCAGTCCGCCCTTGTTGAACACCCGCAACTGCCGATCAAACGGTACGCGTCCGGTCAGCGCAGCCGCCAGTACCGACGCGGCCATCGCGCTGCCACAGCTGTCGGTCAGCCCCACGCCCCGCTCGAACGTGCGCACGAACAGGTCCGCTTGTCCGCGTAGCTCCACGAACGACACGTTCGCTCGCGCCGGAATTAGCGCGGGCCCGGCCTCGCACCATGTCCCCAGCGCCACCAGTTCTGCTTCGTCCACTTGGTCGACAAACGTCACCAGATGCGGGTTGGGCATCGCCACAGCAGTGAATGTACGCGTGCTCGGCAGCCCCGGCACCACGGCATCGATCACCTGCACCGCGTCTATGCGAAGCCCGACATCGCTTGCAGATACCGAATTGGGGCCCGCCACCGTGCGGATCGTCGTCACGCCCGGCGCCAATTCGGCGTCGCGCACTACCTGCGCAACGCTGGTCTTCAGCCGCACCGTCGCCTGTTCCAGCCCCAGCACTTCAAACCCAAGCCGCGCGGTGCAGCGCAACCCGTTGAGGCAGGTTTCGGCCTCCGACCCATCCGAATTGAACATCCGCATGCCGAATGCCGACTCGGAATCGCCTGCCGTCAGCAGCAACAGCCCGTCCCCGCCCACAGGGCCGCTGCGATCGGCTAGCGCTCGCGCCACCCCCGCCCACCCGGCGTCGCTCAGCGACAGCGCGCGCGCGTCGATCAGCGGAAAGTCGTTGCCAGATCCGTGACACTTGATGAAGCTGAACTGCATGCCCTGCGATCTAGGCGCGGCATGGCCGATCCGCCACAGATTCCTTCCGTCCGCCGCTATGCCGCAGCAACCGCCGGGCCGCCCAGCGCCTTGACCAGCGCCGCGTCCTTGATGACGATGTCGGCAAAGCTCGGCCGCGCCAGTATGCGCTCGAGCCAGACCGTCGTTCGAGGATATTGCACCTCGCACGCCTGCACGCCAATGCATCTCAAGGTCGCCAGCGGACTCGCAACGGCAATGTCCGCCAGCGTTAGCCGATCCCCGACCAGGTAACCTTGTTCCGGCGCCACCGCTTCCAGATAGTCGAATAAGGGCGGCAGCAATCGATGCTCGGCATCATCCGCTGCCTTCAGGTCACCTTCCTGTTTCAGCACCCGCGGCCGCACGAATCGTTCACCAAAGATCGCGCTGCCGGCCGCCATCATCAGCGTGTCGGCAAATTCGTCGAACCAGATCGTCCGCGCCCGATCTTCCGGCTCGGCTGGGATCAACGCCGGCTCTGGGAACTTGGCCTCCAAATACGTGACGATGGCGGTGGAGTCCGAAATCCGGAAATCGCCGTCCTGGAACCCCGGCATCTTCCCGAACGGGCTCGCCGCCGCGAAATCTTCTCCACCCCGGCCCATCCCCGCGCCCTTCAGTTCCAGCACCAGCCCTTTTTCGGCGCCGAACACCATCACCTTGCGCACATAGGGCGAAAGCGTCGAACCAAAGACGATCATCAGGCATTCCTCTCGCAACCATGACCGACCCGACGCCCCCATCGAGCCGGCTTCAAAGCCACGCCCCGCGACAAGGGCAATCACCTGTGCCAAGAGGCGGGGAGTGAACGCGCTTACGCTCCTCATCGCCCTTGGCGCCGTCGCGGCCATTTTTTCGGTCCTGCGAAGATTGCGGAGTGTGGAACAGGACTTGGCTCGCGTCGAGTCCCGCCTTGCCCAGGTGGAGGCGCGGGGAGTCGCCCTGCCGACGCCCGAGGAAAGTCCCGCCGCACGCGCTCGTGCGATGCTGGCCAGCCGTGTCTCGCAAGCCGCGGAGACGGTGCCACAGCCGGCGCCCGAACAGCATGTCCCATTGCCACAGCCGGAACCCGTTTCCGCGCCGCTGCGCGAACCCCAGCCCGTCGAGCCGCGCTTCAGCCTGGAAGCGCTGATCGGCGGCCGGCTGCCGATCTGGATCGGCGGCGCCGCGCTGGTGCTCGCCGGCTTCTTCCTGGTGCGCTATTCGATCGAGAGCGGGCTGCTCGGCCCGGGCACCCGCACCTTGCTCGCCGCCTTGTTCGGCCTGCTCCTCATCGCCGGCAGCGAAGCCGCACGGAGGCTCGCCGCCACCCGCGACGATCCGCGCGTCGCGCAGGCGCTGGCCGGCGCGGGCATCGCCAGCCTGTACGGCACGCTCTACATGGCGGCGGCACTCTACCATCTGGTCAGCCCGCTGCCCGCGTTCGTGCTGGTGGTCACCGTTACTGCCGGAGCGATGGCGCTCGCATTGCGCCACGGCCCGCCCACGGCGGCGATGGCGCTGGTCGGCGGCTTCGTCGCGCCATTGCTCGCGGGGTTCGACGCCGCCGGGATCGGCCCGCTGCTCCTCTATCTCGCCTTGTTCATCGCCGCCTTGTTCGGGCTCGCCATCCGCCGCGGCTGGGGCTGGCTGGCGCTTGCCGCCGCCATCTCCGGCTTCGGCTGGATCAACTTTCTGATTGCCGCGCTCGGCGACCGACCGGGGGATTGGTCGGCGGTCGGCGCGTTCACCATGCTGCTCGCCGCCTGCGCCAGCGTCGCGCTGCCCGCCACCGGCACGCGCAATCCCTGGCTGCGCCTGGCCCCGCTCGTCGCCGGCTTTGTCCAGCTGGTGGCGCTCGCGCCCTCGCTCGAATTCGGCGCGCTCGCCTGGAGCTTCTATCTCGTCCTTGCCGCCGCCGCGTTGTTCCTGTCGTGGCGCGAACCGCTGTACCTTCCCGCCGCGCTGGCTGCGCTGGGCTTCCTGCTCGTCCTCGAACTGCTCGCGCTGCTCCACCCTGAGCGCAGCATTACGCCGCTCGCTGCCGTGGCCGCCACCCTGCTGTTCGCGCTTCCCGGCCACTGGCTCGCCAGCCGCAGCCCGCGTTGGGCCGAACTCGCGCTCGGCGGCACCGCGGGGCCGCTGCTGGTGGCGCATGCCGCTGCACCGTCGCTGCTCGCCGCGCCCGCCTGGGGCGTGCTCGAATTGCTCGCCGCCGCCGCCTGCGCGCACCTCGCCTGGCACCGCCGCTCTGCCGGGAACGATTCCGCGCTGATCCTCGCCAGCCTCGCCACCGCGCTGCTCGGCGTGCTCGGCCTCGCCCAATTTCTGCCCCATGCCTGGCTGTCGCTGCCGCTCGCCTTAGCGATCCTCGGCCTCGCCGGATGGGCGCGCTTCGTTCAGGCGCGTGCCTTGTTCAAGCTGCCGGTGCTCCCCTTCGCCGCGGCGCTGGTCTCCGCAGGGCTGCCGCTGCTCGCCTTGACCGAGCTTGTCGCCGCCTCGGTAATGGGTGACCGCCTGCCCTATCTGCGCCTGCCGCACACCGGGTTGCTCCTGCGCGATCTCGCGCTGCCCACCGCCGCGCTGGTCGCGAGCCTCCTCGATCCGCGCATGCTCGGCAACGCCCGCCGGCTGGTCGGCAGCCTCGCCATCGCCGTGGCGGTGCTGCTGCTCTACGCGCTCACCAAGCAACCCCTCGCCCTCGCCACGCTCGATCGTTTCGCCGCGGCGGGCTTCCTCGAACGCGCCCTGCTCACTCAGGCATGCCTTGCCGCCGGCTGGCTGCTGCTGCGGGCAAGGCGCTTTCCCAGCCTGGGCGGCGTGCTCCTCACCCTCGGCCTCGCCCGCTTCGTCTGGTTCGACCTGCTGTTGCTCTCGCCAGTGTTCGTGCCGCAACAGGTCGGCGGCATCCCGCTGCTCAATGCCGCGGTGCTCCACGCCGCTGCGGTCGCAGCCTGGCTATGGACGCTCGCCCCGACGCGTCCGATCCGCACCGGCGCGGCGCTCGCCACCCTGGTCGCGCTGCTCGCAGCCGTGCGCCAGGCCGCGCATGGCAGCCTCATGACCGGCGCGGTCTCCACCCCGGAAAATGGCGGCTATTCGGCAGTGCTGCTCGGCGCGGCCTTGTTCTGGCTGTGGCGCGGTATCGCCACCGGCGCGCGCGACCTGCGCATCGCCGGCCTCGCGCTCCTGACCGCCGTCACCTTCAAGGTGTTCCTGGTTGACGCCGCCGCGCTCGACGGCGTGCTGCGGATCCTGTCCTTCCTCGCGCTCGGCATCGCCCTGATCGGCATCGGCTGGGCGTACAATCGCTTCTTGGGCACGCACGCGGAAGCGGCGGCGCCAAGCCTCGACGCCGCCGCTTCAACCCCTGGCTAACGCTTTCTCAAATCCCCGAGGGGGGAGGTGGCAGGCCGGAGGGCTGCCGAGGGGCGTTCAGGTTGCAAGGGAACGCCATCGCCGAACGCGCCACCCGCCCCCTCCCCACAGAGGGGTCTGGGCTGCACCGCTAGGAGCTGCCGCAGCTAACCCAAACAGTCGGTTCCCCGGCCACGGCCGGGGCTCAGCTGCCACGCGGTCGGTGAGCGGAGGCGCCCCTTGAACCGCATTGCGACTGTGCCCTGGCGAGGGCGGGGAACAGTCTCGTTGCAGATGGACCGGCGTTTAGAAGTTGGTCCAGTCGTCGCCCGCCTGGGGTGAAATCGACACCGGCAGCGGCTTCACGGGCGAGTGATACCCCCCCGCCGGCTTGGCCCGCCCCGGCGCAATCGGCTTGAAGGACTTGGGGCCAGCCGCCCCTCCGCCGGTCTCGAACTTTGCCGCCTGCTCGGCCAACGCCAACACTTCGCTCGACAGGTTGCGCGCGGCGGCAGAGGTCTGCTCGACCATGGCGGCATTCTGCTGCGTGGACTGGTCCATTGTCCCGATCGCCACGCTGATCTCCGTGATGGCAGTGGATTGCGCTTGGTTGTCCGTTGCCATCTGCCCCAGCAGGCTATGCACTTCGGCCACGTCGCCAGAGATGTTGGCCAGCGCGCCGTCAACTTTTTCCACCATCGTCACGGCCGCGACGATATCGATCTGAGTGGCAGTCAGCTGGTCGCGGGCGCGCGCCGCTTCCTCTTCGGACCGCATCGCCAGCGCCGACACCAGATCTGCAACGACGGCAAAGCCCCGTCCGGCCTCCCCGGCTCGCCCGGCCTCCACTGCCGCGTTCATGGCCAGCACGCGGGTCTGGAACGCGATCTTGTCCAAGCCTTCGATCACGCTGTCGATGCCCTTGGCCCCGTCCGCCACCCGCGCCATAGCTTGCACCGCTTCGTCGGCGATCGCCCGGCCGCCTTCGACGGTCGAAATCGCACCGTCGGCCCGTACCACCGTGCGCTTCGCGGCATCCGCGGTCGCTCGCAGGCGTCCGTCCATCTGCGTCACCGCGGCCGAGGTTTCTTCCAGGCTCGCGGCGTTCGCCTCGGTACGGCGCGCCAGATCTTCCGACGCCTGGGCGATTTCGCCCGACCCGGTACGGATCGCCGCCGCGCTTTCGCTGACCGACCCGATCAGATCGCGCAGGCTCGCCAGCGCCGCATTGAAGTTGGTCCTGACCGATTCGTAGCTGGGCGAGAATTGCTCGGTGATGGTCGCGCGCAGATCGCCCGCGGCCAGCTTGCTCAAATTGCTCTCCAGCGCCTGAACGACACGCTGCTGTTCGGCATCCGCCTCGGCCTTCGCGGCATCCGCCTTCTGCTTCTCGACCGCCGCGTCGCGGAACACCAGCACCGCCTTGGCCATGCCGCCCAGTTCGTCGCCGCGCGCGGTGCCTTCCACCTGCACGCCACTGTCGCCGCTCGCCAGTGCCTTCATCACGCAGGTCAGCGCGCCGATCGGCTTGGCGACGTTGCGCGACAGGAACCACGCCAGGAACAGCGCCAGCCCGAGCGACGCGAACCCGCCGGTCCAGATCGCCAGCCGCGACGCCGCCGCCGCCGCTTCCTCGGCTGCTATTCTGTCCTGGACGCGCGCCTCCTGGACTGCAGCCAGTTCCTTCAGCGTCGCGCGGATATCGCCGAGCATCTTCACGCCGGTCTTCTGCTGCGCTTCAGCGCGCGTCGCGGGATTGGCCGCCAGTTCGGCGATGTTGTCCAGCTTGCCGCGCAGCGTCCGCACATGCCCCGCCAGCACCTCCACCCGCGCCTGCTGCTCCTCCGAACGCGACACTTCCTTGAACGCGCGCACCGTTTCGAAGAACTTGTCGCCATTCTCGCGATAGGTCTTCAGGAACTCTTCCTTGCCCAGAATGGCGTAGCCACGTGCCCCGTTCTGCTGCTCCAGCACCTGGCTCATCATCGTCTCGGTGAGTTGGAGCGCCCGCAGCGAGCGTTCCTTGTCCTGCGACGCCTCGGTCAGGCTGGCTAGGTTGAGGAACACCAGTGACCCCACCACGGCGAAGATCACTATGACGGCGGCAAACGCCCCTGCCAGCTTGCGAGAGATCGGTAGACTGTTCAGCAAAACATGCACTCCATGCCCGAGCGGAGCGCTTCGCCCCGTTTCTGTTTCTTGTTATGGTTCCGCTCTGATCGAGACCGTCGATCACAACCAAACATCTTCTCTTGTAGGAAGATGTTGGACAAAATCGTTATCGACGCAGAAACATCCGGTAATATGCGGCTCCGGTATTCTACCTATTCCGGCGTGCCCGCACGCCTTGCATGTAGCTAACCCATTGACTCGCTGGCGCGTTTGCCGCGCACGGCACAGAAGAGCACCAGGTCATGGGTGGACGGCGCCGCGCCTATTCCCTATCCGCACCCGCTTCGCGGCTCCAGGAGCCGCGCCTCGCGCATCGGCCTCTTACGGGTTTCCGGCCGGCGCGCGCTTTTCCCGAGCCCGCATCAGGAGAAAGCCCAATGGCGTGGCTCATCCTCGGCGTCGCCGTTGTTACTGAAATCATCTGGGCGCTCAGCCTCAAATGGGCCGCCGTCCAAGGCAATTGGGCCGCATCCGCCGTTCCCATCGCCCTCAGCTTCGTGAACATGGGCCTGCTCGCCATGGCGATGAAGGGCCTGCCCGCGGGCACCGCCTATGCGGTTTGGACTGGTCTCGGCGCCGTCGGCGTGACGATCTTCGGCACGCTGATCTTCGGCGAGAAGCTGAACCTCATTCAGATCGGTTTCATTACGCTGATCATCATCGGCGTGGTGGGTACCAAGGTGTTCGCCGAAGCCTGAGGCTCACCTTGGCGATCAGTCCAGCACGGTCCGCCCCTGCGCGTTTTCGGCAGGCCGTGCGGGAGCAACGCTGGGATTGCGCGGGTAGGATCGCCCATCGAACCGCAGCCGCGCCTCATACCACCGCGTGATCCCGCCCCCGCCGACCCGCACCCCCAGATCGCGCCACCCGCGCGTGGAAGTCGCGAGCACGCGGATCGGCGGCTGAGTGATCGTCATCCGCGTGACGATGCGATAGCCGCCGGCGCGCGGGCTCAGCACGTACAGCGTGCACCCACCGCTGCCGCAGAAGTTCGACGCCTCGGCGCGGACGATGATCTCCGCCGCGCCATCACCGTTCAGATCGGCGGCGGCCGCGCGATACCGTCCGATCTCGAGCGTGTCGCGGATAAAGGTCACCGCGCGGTCCGGCACCGGGAGTCCCGCGGGCATGCCGGCCGCGATCAGCATCGCGAACATTTAAGCCCCTTTCTCTACCGCACCGCGCGCGCGGGCCCGTAACCTAAGCCCTGCTGCTCTCCGGCAGGGCATTGTTCTGCACCCCGCCATCCGCGTCGGGATCGGGCAGCGTCTGCTCGGCCGCGCCATGGCTCTCGGCAAAGGCCGTGCCGGAGCTTTCCTCCACCGTGATCACTCGCTCGCCGGTGTCCACCTCGCGCTGCATTTCGGGCCGCTCGACGCCGCGGTCTTCGGTCCGTTCGCCGGCCAGGCCCTGTACGCCCACGCCCTGCTTGTCGCTGTCGCCCACATGGTCGGTGGGCATACCAGTTCGTCTGTCGGTCATCGCGTTCTCCTGCCGTTCGCGGGCTTCGCCGTGCCGCTGAGCGCCGCGTCCGCCGCCGCCCGCGTCGCATCCTTCAACGGGCAAGTCGCCCAGTCGGTCCCGCTGCCATGGCCAAAGCCTTCCTCCCACAACCGCGCCGCCACGGCTTCCAGCTCGTGGGGCTCGGGCGCGCGGCCCTGTGCGATGCAATCGATGAGCGAGCGGGGGAACAGATGTTTCATGGCGTCCAAGGGCAAATGGCAGACAGGGCAATTTTCCAGCCGGTATGTCGGCCGGGGGCATGGCTGCGCTAACCATGTGGCCGCGCCACGGTTGCGCGCGGAATCGCCGAACCGAGCCGGACGGCGACGAACCGTGCCGCAACTCCCGCTGCGCTTCCGAGTTACCAAGGCCCAAGGCGCCGCACGTCGCGGCCATCCTGCGGAGGAACCATGCCCGACAATCCCAAGCGCGCCGCCACGCTCGCCGCCCGTCTCGGCTTCGCGTCGCGCGGGCTGGTCTATCTCCTGGTCGGCTGGTTCGCGCTCGACGCCGCGCGGCTGGGCAGCGCGCCCAAGGACAACCAGCAGGCGATGGGCTCGCTTGCCGATCAACCACTCGGTCACGTCCTGCTCGCGTTTGTCGCACTGGGACTTGCCGGCTATGCCCTGTGGCGCGCCAGCGAAGCGTTGCTCGATCCCGATCGCCGCGGCACCGACGCCAAGGCGGTGGTCGAGCGCGTCGGCTTCGGCTGGAGCGCGATCGTCCATTTCGGCCTGGCTTTCTACGCTGCCCGCCTCGCCTTCGATCAGTCCAGCGGCGGAAGCAACGGCAGCAGCAGCGACGAAAGCGCCCGCAGCTGGTCTGGCTGGCTGCTCGATCAGCCCGCTGGGCAATGGCTGCTCGGCGCGGTCGGCCTGCTGCTGATCGCCGGTGCCGCTGCCCAGGCCTGGAAGGCATGGCAGAACCGCTTCGCCGAGGAAATGAGCGGCGACGTGCCGCTTCCCCGCTATGCCTGCATGGCTGGCCAGATCGGCTATGCCGCCCGCGCGCTGGTGTTCCTCATTACCGGCTGGTTCCTGCTCGCGGCCGCCTGGCACGCCCGTGCCGCGGAAGCCGGCGGCACCGGTCAGGCGCTGCGCACCCTGCGCGACCAGCCCTATGGCCCCTGGCTCCTCAGCCTGGTCGCTGCGGGGCTGATCCTGTTTGGTATCTTCAGCTTGGTAGAAGCCCGCTTCCGGCGGATACGGGTGGGCGAATGAGGTAGGCTTAAGCTCCCATACCCCACCACCCGACAATGGCAGCTGCCCCCCAGGCGATCGTTCAACTCGCTCTCGCTGCACCCCGAAACCGCCCGTTTGTGCAGGTGCTGCTTGGCGGCCAGTGGGGCAGCGGACTGGGCGCCTTCAAGAGAACTGCCGACTTTAGGGGGGAGGGACGTGCGGGAAGCTGCCGTACACCACCTCGACGCCTTGAACGGCGTCGTCTGAACTCACCGAGCCCCGGAACAGGCTTCTAGGCCGAAAGCGACCGTGCGAAACCCCGCGCCTCAGACGGGGTGCGCACACCATTCATCAGCGTATGCAGTTCGCTTTCGATCACCGCCTTCGAAAAAAGGAAACCTTGAAGCTCGTTGCATCCTGCAACGCGGAGCAGGCACCCTTGTTCTTCGGTCTCGACGCCTTCGGCAGTGACGGAAAGCGCCATGGCATGTCCTAGGGCGATCACCGCCTGCACGATGGCGATTGCCTCGGGATCGTGGCCAAGGCGCTTCACAAAACTTTTGTCGATCTTGATGCTGTCGACCTTGAATTTCTTCAGATAGCTTAGGCTTGAATAGCCCGTTCCGAAGTCGTCCAGCGCGATGCGGAACCCCGCGGACCGCAGCTCCTCTAGCGCGGCTCTCACGGTGTCGTCGTTCTCGACGAGGATGCTCTCCGTCACCTCCAGTTCGATCTGCTGCGGGCTCACGCCGGCAGCGTGCGCGATCGAACAGATCGATCGCGCCACTCCTGCCGACCCGAACTGGATGGGGGAAACATTCACGGCAATCGACAGATCTGGCCAGTGTCGCGCCACCCTGCACGCTTCTCCGAGCACCCATTCACCGAGAGGATTGATCAGCCCGCAGTCCTCGGCCACCGAGATGAACGCGTCGGGTGCGAGTTCCCCCCGGGTCGGATGCCGCCAGCGTACCAATGCCTCCAGGCCGATGATCCGTGCGCCCGACGAGTCCAGCTTGGGTTGATAGGCCACGAACAGCTGATCGCCCGCGTGAAGCGCAGCTCTCAGATCGTCTTCGATGACACGCCGGCTCGCGATGCTCTCGTCCATCTCGGGACTGAAGAAGCGATAGGCGTCGCGCCCCCCTTCCTTGGCGCGATACATGGCGATGTCCGCCTTGCGCAGCAGTTCGGTCCGGTCGACCCCCTGCGCCGGGCAGACGGCGATTCCGATGCTGCCGCCGACGCGCACCGACGATCCCATAAGGTCGAACGGCGCCCGCAAATCCGTCAACAGAAGGTCGGCGACTTTTGCCAGTTGCGCCGTGTCGCGGTAATCCGGCAGGCAGATCGCGAATTCGTCGCCGCCCAGGCGCGCCACGACGCTGTCGTCGCCGACGCGATCAGCAAGTCGCACCGCCACCGCCTGGATCAACTTGTCCCCGGCGAGATGGCCCAGCGTATCGTTGACGTTCTTGAAGCGATCGAGATCGATCAGCATCACGCCCACCAGACGTTGCTCGCCCATGCCCGCGATGGCTTCCTCGACGAACCGGCTGAACGCAGCCCGGTTGGGAAGCCCGGTCAGCGGATCATGGTTCGCCAGATACTGCGCCTGCGCCTCCTTCGCCTGCAGTTCGAGACGCGCCTTCTCCAGCACTGCGATCGATCTTGCATCCCGCCGCATCAGCCGGCCGATGCTGGCAATCATGGCTGCGAGCAGCGCGAGCAGCGCGACAAGCGCGCCGCCGCCTTTGAGCAGCATCGATGCGAGGATGGCCTTGCCCGGCATCTCGGGGCGCCAGGTGAAGAAGCCGATACGCTGGCCGCGAGACGAGGAAAGCGGCACGCTGTACTCGCCGGAGGCGCCGTTCACCGGTGCGTGGGTAACCCGCGCGCCCGCGAGGCCCCGCACACGCTCCAGATCGCGCATCAGGCTCGAGTTGAGATAGCGAACGCTGATGAGCAGCGGCTCGGACCCGGCTGGGGCCCGGGACTCGTACGAATCCGGCACCATGCGCATGACGCTCGCGACCGCTGCCTTACCGCCGATCTCGACCAGATCGGTGGCGTGTATCGCGACGGGTGAGGTCCGCGCGGTGCTGTTGGGATGGGGCGGCTGGTTGGGAAGGCGCTCATGCGGGTTGGCAGGCTCGCGGCTCGCACCGCGCACCGCCTCGATCAACGGGCGCAGCCCTGCCTCCACGCGCGCGAACTTCTCCGGCCGTACCCTGGCCCCGTTCTCCATGAAGTAAACCGGACGCCCGTCTCCGTCGATGATCAGGTCCTGCTCGTGGTCGAAGACATAGTTCAGCCACGTGCCGACATTCTGATCAAGCCAGTCCAGGTCCGGCTTCGCTTTGCCGATCTCGGCTACGGCGGGGTCCCAGATCGCCACGCCGGCCTGACTTTGCGCCAGCTCATCCAGGGTCGCCCCGATCGCGAGACGCACTTCGCGCACCTGTCTGTCGCGCGTCGCCAGGTCGCTTCGTTCCGCGGTGATCCACAAGCTCCACAGGCCGAACAGCACCAGGACCACGGCAAAGCCGATCGCGGGCAGCGCGACGAACGCTATGAAGCGCCCCCTCGGCTTTGCACTCTTGAAAGCTGAAAACTGGAACATCGCGGCCGGGCAAGGGATTAGAAAAGGAAGGGCCACCGAACGCTGACAGCCCTTGCCCACAAAGGGCCAAGAGATGGCGGGCAAGGTGCCTGTTTTCCTTATAGCGCGGAGGAGAAGCGAACGTCGGCTTCCGGGCACCGATCCAGAGCTTGTATCTTCGCGGCTGCTACTGAGTTTGGCCGATGACGCCGCCGATAAGCACGCGCTGCGGGAGCCCGCCGGTTCTTGCGCTAAACGCGAGCGGCGCCGCCCACGGCATCTGGGGACCGTCACCGCGCCGGTTCTAGCTCGACGTCATTCGTCGTGCACAGGTGTCAGGAACAGGTAGGCCACCAAGGGGTCCGTGATTCGGTTCTTCGCGCTCACCTCAGGCACTGACCCTCGCTACGGGAAGCGGCGGAAGCGCTTATGGCAGGCCGCAAGGCGACGTGATCGGACCTTCTCGGCGACATATCAGGCGTGCATCACCCGCGGCAGACGCACAACACCACCACCGTCCCCGGGGCGGGGCGCGCCGCCCGCGAACTGCGGATGCAGGACGCCCGGCTGAGCGAGACGTACCAGATTGCGACGGCTCGTCTGGCTGCGACTCGCGCAGCAAATCTCGCTGGCGAGCGCCACTGGATCGTGGCTTGAGACGAGAAATGCCGCAGGCGGCCCGAGGTCTATGTCCGCACCGAGTGCAAGTCGACTGAACGATCAGGCGTATCCGCTACCTGCGGCGCGTGCGATGAAAGCCGGCATTGGCAGGCGGCCTAAAAACGCGTCGCCCCCCACGCTGAAAAGCCTCACGGCGAACCCCTCCGCATGCGCCAAGGCGCGGATCACTCCGCCGCTACCAGCATCTTGCGGCATGGCACGCCCAACCGCTCGCTGGCGCTGACGATTAGCGCGTCTTGGATGCGCAGCACTTGCTCGATAACGGCATGCGGCACCGGCTTGAGGAACTGCACGCCGAACCGCCGCCCGTTCACCCACGCGACACGGCAGATGCCCAATGGCATGCCGCAGGTCAGCCGCACCTGCTCACCCGCCATCGGCACTTGGTCGCTATAGACCAGCGCCCCCAGCGTCGACAGGTTGAGCACGTGCACGCGCACATCGCCCTCGGGCCCGCGCATCTCGGCCTGCTGAAACAGCTTCGATCGCGGCGCCTGCCGGCGCTCGTCACTCTTCGCAGACATACATCCCCCTGAATCCTTGCGCACAGATCGCATAGGCCTGCAGCTAGTTCCGGCGAAAACGGGGTTAACCGCCGCGTTAACGTTGCTTTTAATCGACAACTAAATTGCCGATATCGTAAGTCATGCGGTCATCGCTGTAGTCCATACTGCGCGGCCAGCCGGTCGAGCGCCAGCCCCAGCACCAGCTTCCCCGCGCGCGCTGGCCAGCCCAACCCCTTTTCCGCAACCGCCAGCCCTTCGCCCGCGCACACCACGCGCCACAGCACATCGCCGAGCCCGGGCCCGACCGCCGCAAGGGCGGCATCGAAGCGCCGCTTGGCCGCGATCTGCGCCAGGGTCGGGTCCAGCGCCTCGGGTCCGCCGCGTCCGGGGCTGCGCGGGCTTGTATCCCAGCGCATCGTCACCCGTGCACCAAGCGACGCCATTTCATAGTCGGCCCGCAGCCGCTCGCCGGCTTCGAACTGCCGCGCATCGACATGCCCGCGCGACCGCAGCCAGCCAAGCGGGGACTCGCCCAAATTCACGGTGACGCGCCGTCCACCCCGGCGTGGCGGCCCCGGCTCCACCCGCCCCTCGTCCCACCCGCGCTCGACTAGCTCCCGCATGACAGTTCTCCATTTGTTCTGATTCGCAACCTCTTGCCACAACAGCAGGTCTGTAGGAAAGCGGAAAAACCAGATAGGTTCGTAGCAAGGGGTTTAGAGATGATCACTGCCATTCGTGAGGTGCGCCGCGCCAAGGGGCTGACGCTGGAGGATGTCGCCGCCCGCTGCGAACCGCCGACGACTGCGCAGACGATCGGCCGTCTCGAAACCGGCACGCGCACGGTCTCGGTCGCTTGGCTCAACCGCATCGCCGCGGCGCTTGATGTCACCGCCGCCGACCTGGTGCGCCTGCCCGACCGGCCCGGGATTCCTGTCGCCGCGATCCTCGACGCTTCCGGTGCCCAAGCTCCGCGCCGTGCCGCCACGGTGGTGCCGCCACAGGGCGAACCCGGCATGGTCGCGGTCACCGTCACGGGCGCGCTCGGCGATTACCGTCCCGGCGACGCGATCTGGTGCCAGCCGCTCGATCCCGCGCAGTTCGGCCAGGCGATGAACCGCGATGTGCTCGTGCCCCGCCCGGCAGGCCGCTTCCTCTTCGCCCGGCTGATCGGTCGCGATGGCGGCAAGCTCCACTTGCTCCCCCTGGGCGCCGGTAGCCGGCTACAGGTCGTCACTGACCCGGCCTGGATCGCTCCGGCGCGCCGCCTGGTCCGCGCGCTCTAAAGGTCAGTTCGGCTAGGGCCGATCGACGGAACTCGATGACGATGTGAACGGGATGGTGGGCGCTGACGGGCTCGAACCGCCGACCCTCTCGGTGTAAACGAGATGCTCTACCAACTGAGCTAAGCGCCCGCTGCATCCGCCGATGCCAAAACTCGGCGGTCGGGGCAAGCCCCCTCACACCAGCGGCAGCCCCGCACGCTGGATCGCGCCGGCATAGCTCTTCATGCCGTCGACCGCTTTTGCGCTCAGCCCGATATAGGCGCGCCGCCGGTCGCTTGGGTCTGCCTGCCGCTCGAACAGCCCGGCTTCGTTGAGCGTCCCGATCCAGCGCAGCGCGGTGGTCGGCGGCACGGCCGCTGCGATGCACAGGCTCGATACCGAGACCTGCCGCCGCTCGATCCCCGCCGCGAACAGGTCCAGCAGCATGTCCCAGGCCGGATCGGCGAACAGCTCGGGCCCAAAGAACTGGTTGCGCATCCGCCGCGCCCGGATCACCGCGCGAATCTGCGGCGCGTCGATCGCCACCGCTTCTTCGGCCTGTCCGCGATAGCCGTGCACCGGCCCCTGCACCCCGGCGGACTGCTGCCGCGCCTCCTCCCGGGTCAGCCGCGCCAGCGTGTCGGCCAGCCGCGCTACCTCCTCGTGCAGCCGGTGGAGCGGCATCAGATCGGCGTCGCGCGACACGTCGTGCACGGCGCCCCGCGTCATCCACTTTGCCGCCGCGACCGCCGACACCCGCTCGCTCTCGCTCGGGCCGCACAGCAGCTGGGTGCGCGGCGCCAGCAGCAGCCCGGCGGCGGCGTCGATCTGTTCGGGCAGCACGGTTGCGACCACGCCGATCGCCCGCCCCTGCGCGACCGTATCGGCCCGGGCCAGCACCACGTCGAACAGCGCGTCCGGAACGCCGGCCGCCTCGATCAGGATCAGGTCCACCGTGGCATGCTCGCTCAGCGCACGCGCCGCCGCGGCAAAGGATATCGCTGCCTGGGTCCGGCATCCAGCCAAGCGCAGCGCCCTGGCTGCCGCGTCAGCCGCATGCTCGTCATCCGCGATCACCAGCGCCCGCGGCGCGCTCAAATCATACGCTTGTGCTTCGGCCTCATACAGCATCGCCAGCTATCCCCATCGCTTGGTCGAAGTTCATCTTCTGTTCCCAGATGCCGCATAGCTCGGAAACGGCTGAGTCGGATTTCCTCCATTTCGGAAGGTTCGGCGCCCCTGCTCCGCCAGGCTGGTTAGCGACTGCTCCATTCTGGACCAGTCGCATCCGACACGCCTGCTTCAGCCGGTTCGGACCGCTTCAACAGCTCCCTGGCCGCGCTCGCGATCCAGCCGCCCCACACCACCAGCATGATCCCACTCACCAGCGCGGTGATCACGAACGTAGCGGCGATCACCGCGAACAATGATTGCGGATGGTTCGCCTGTAGCTGCTGCAGCAGCAGCGGCCAATTGCCACCCGGCGCATAGGCGCCCGTGCGCAAGCCCAACCCGACGAACGGGAGGAAGGCGAGGAAGAAAAGCGCCGCCGTCGCCAGTGCCATCAGCACATAAGCACCCAATAGCGACCAGAAATGCCCCCGCGTCAGGTCCCAGCTCGCGTCCAGGCTGATCCGTCGCCGGATCAGCACCAGCGGGTATACCACCGACAGCCGCACCATCAGGAACAGGATCAGCCCTATCAGCCCCATGGTTATCAGTGTCGCGAACAAGCCTGCCATCGCCGGACTGCCGCCAAACAGAAATCCGACCAGCGTGGTCACGAAGGTCAGGCCCAGTCCGCCCACCAGCCCCGCGGCCATGCCCAGCACGTACAGGATCAGCGTCAGCCCGATCAGCCGCACTTCGTCCATGCCAAAGCGGAGCGACGCCATTCCGCTGCGGTCTTCCGGCCAAAGCGTAGCGCGGAACACCGCTGCCGACAGAATGCTCGACAGGATCAGCGACACCAGGCCAAAACCGATCTGCACGCCCAGGCCGCGGCCCAGGCTGGCGACGTCCCATTGCGTCGCGGCGGTCGGGTCGACGGTCCCTGCCAGGCGCAACTGCGCATAACCCAGCGCCGCCGTCCCCAGCGCGTAGATCGCGCCCCAGGCCAGCACCGCGCCCGGCCTGCGCCGGATCAGCCCGAAGCCGCCACCGACGATCGCTCCGATATTGGCCATGTTTTCCCCTTTGCGCCCTCGACGCCGGCTGCCCCCAGCCGGCTCAGTCGAGCGCCTTGACGATCTCTTCCACCATCTTCTTCGCGTCGGCCAGCAGCATCATCGTGTTGTCGCGATAGAACAGCTCGTTGTCGACGCCGGCATAGCCCACCCCGCCCATCGACCGCTTGATGAACAATACCGTCTTGGCTTTCTCCACGTCGAGCACCGGCATGCCATATATGGGCGAGGACTTGTCGGTCTTGGCCGCCGGATTGGTGACATCGTTGGCGCCGATCACGAAGGCCACGTCGGTTTGCGCGAACTCCGAATTGATGTCCTCCAGTTCGAATACATCGTCATAGGGCACGTTCGCCTCGGCAAGCAGCACGTTCATGTGCCCCGGCATCCGCCCGGCCACCGGGTGGATCGCGTATTTCACCCGCACGCCATGCGCCTTCAGCTTGTCGCCCATTTCGCGCAGCGCGTGCTGCGCCTGCGCCACCGCCATGCCGTAACCGGGTACGATCACCACTTGCTCCGCCTGGCTCATCAGGAACGCGGCATCCTCGGCCGATCCGCGCTTCCATGGGCGGTCGCTCGCCGCCGCCCCTGCCGGGCCGCCGCTGTCGCCACCAAAGCCGCCCGCGATCACGCTGATGAAGCTGCGGTTCATCGCCCGGCACATGATGTAGGACAGGATCGCGCCCGACGACCCGACCAGCGCGCCGGTGATGATCATCGCGCTGTTGTGCAGCGTGAACCCCATCGCCGCCGCCGCCCAGCCCGAATAGCTGTTGAGCATGCTGACGACCACCGGCATGTCCGCCCCGCCGATCGGCACGATCAGCAGGAAGCCGATGACGAAGCTCAGCACCGTAATGGTCCAGAAGCTCGCCGGCGACTGGGTCTGCGTGAACGAGGCGATCAGCGCGACGATTGCCACCAGCAGCCCCAGGTTGATCGCGTGCCGCATCGGCAACAGGATCGGCTTGCCGCTCATCGTCCCGTTCAGCTTCAGGAACGCGATCACCGACCCGGAAAAGGTGATCGCGCCGATCGCCACGCCCAGCGCCATTTCGATGCGGCTAACCGGGTGGATCGACCCGAACGGGTCGCCGATCATCGGCACCACCATTTCGGCGATCCCGAACGCCAGCGGATTGAGGAATGCTGCGCAGGCCACCAGCACCGCGGCCAGGCCGACCAGCGAGTGAAACGCCGCGACCAGCTGCGGCATCGCCGTCATCGCGATTCGGCGGGCCGTGACCAGCCCAATCGCCGCCCCCAGCGCGATCGCCCCGACAATCTCGGCCACCGTTAGCCAGTCGGGTGCGAATGCCAGGATGCTGTATTCGGGATGTCTCGCGGGCACATAGTTCAGGTCCTTGCCCGGCATATGCGTCACCAGCGTCGTCACTACCGCGATCGCCATGCCGATCATGCCGAAGCGATTGCCGCGCTGGCTGGTCACGGGGCTCGAAAGCCCACGCAGCGCCAGGATGAAGCACACCCCCGCGACCAGATAGGCCAGCGACACCCATGGGCTTACCGAATTGGCATGCTCCATTTCAGCGCACCTTCTTCTTGTACATCGCCAGCATCCGCGCCGTCACCGCAAACCCGCCAAAGATGTTGATGCTCGCCAGCACCACCGCCAGCAGCCCCAGCCATTTGGACACCGTTCCCCCATTCCCCAACCCGACCGCCGCCGCCGCGATCAGCGCGCCGACGATGATGACCGAGGAAATGGCATTGGTGACCGCCATCAACGGCGTGTGCAGCGCCGGGGTCACCGACCAGACGACATAATAGCCGACGAAACACGCCAGCACGAAGATCGACAGAATCGAAATGAAGTCCATGTTCCTAATCCTCCCCGGAACGGGGAGGGAGACCATGCGAAGCATGGTGGAGGGGGGCCGGCACAAGCGAGACGATGGAGGCGGTTGCCGCCTCCAAATCCTGCAAGATGTCGGCCGCTGCAAAGCGCAGCACCCTGTACCCGTTCTCTTTAAGAAATTCGTCGCACCGCAAGTCCTGCGCCGGCTGGTCCCTTCGACCATGCACCTTGCCATCCACTTCGATGGCAAGGCCCCGTGCGGCACAATAGAAATCGACCACATGGGGTCTGATCGACTGCTGGCGTCGGAAGTTGGGCCCCAGCTTCCTGCCACGAAGCTGCTCCCAAAGGATGATCCCCGGCAGCGCCATGGCGCGCCGTCGCTGACGTGCCAGAGCCGCTTCGGGCCGCAGTGCCCGGGGAGAGCCCACTCCACCACGCTTCGCGCGGTCCCCCTCCCCGTACCGGGGAAGACCAGGAGCGGCAAAGTCGACACCCCTGCGACGCGCTGCGCGCGCCACCTCCCCTTGCAGGGGAGGATTGTTCATGCCGCGCCACCCACCCGCGCTGCCGAGCTCAAGCGCTTCATTTCCGCCCCAGCACATGCTGCGCCAGCAACCGCTGGATCGCCTCCGGGTCGGCCTTCCTGGAAATCTTCATCTGCAACGGCGCCGCCGTGCTCGACACCCAGATCTTCAGGTCGGCGTCCAGATCCAGCGTCCCCGCCGTTTCGACCGAAAACCGCACGATCGAGCGGTAGGGCACGCTCATTATCTCGACCTTCGACCCGGTGACGCCCTGCACGTCGACCAGCACGAAACGCAGGTCGGTCAGGAACGCATGGTCGCGCACCGACCGGAATGCGGCCAGCACTTCCTCACCCGGCAACAGTATCGAGCCGAACTTTTCGGCAATCTGGGCAACATCGATTTCGTGCGAACTGAAAATCCCCATGCGCGCTCCTCCCTCAAACCACGTCGGTCAGCAGCCGCGGATGCACGATCCTGCCGCCCTGAGTCAGTCGGATCGCATCGCCGATTTCGGCGTCCAGCACCGGGTGCCCCGCCTCCTTGTCCCAGAAGGCGCTCAGGAAGTTGAACAGGTTGCGCGCGAACAGCGCCGATGCATCGGCCGCCAATCGGCTCGGCACGTTGCGATGCCCGACGATTTTTACGCCGTGCCGCTCGACGATCTCGCCGGCAACCGCACCTTCGACATTGCCTCCCTGCTCCACTGCCAGATCGACGATCACGCTGCCGGGTTTCATGCTCGCCACCTGCGCGTCGCTGATCAACCGGGGCGCCGGGCGCCCGGGGATCAGCGCGGTGGTGATGACGATGTCCTGCTTGGCGATGTGGCTCGACACCAAAGCCGCCTGCGCCGCCTTGTAGTCGTCCGACATCTCGCTGGCATAGCCGCCGCTGCCTTCGCCCTCGATCCCCGCGACATTTTCCACGAACACCGGCTTGGCGCCCAGCGAAAGGATCTGCTCCCTGGTCGCGGGGCGCACATCGGTCGCCGACACCTGCGCGCCCAGCCGCCGCGCGGTGGCGATCGCTTGGAGCCCGGCGACGCCCACCCCCATAACGAACACCCGCGCCGCGCTGACGGTGCCGGCAGCCGTCATCATCATCGGAAAGGCCCGGTCATATTCGTGCGCCGCGTCGAGCACTGCCTTGTACCCCGCCAGGTTCGACTGCGACGACAGCACGTCCATCGATTGCGCGCGGGTGATGCGCGGCATCCACTCCATCGCCAGCATTTCGGCGCCAATCGCGGCATAGCGCTCGATTCGCGCCCGCTCGCCGAATGGGTTGGCCTGCCCGATGATCCACGCGCCCGGCTTCAGGCCGCTCAGCGACTCGGGGGCCGGCGTTTGCACCACTAGCACGATGTCGGCATCGGCCAGCACCTCGCCGCGGTCCCCGATCGCCGCGCCTGCATCGGCAAAGGCCTGGTCCGCAACCGCAGCGCCTACGCCCGCCCCGGCTTCCACCGCGACCTGCGCACCCAGCGCCTTGTACTTCTTCACGGTCTCGGGCGAAGCGGCGACCCGCCGTTCGCCGGCTGCCGTCTCCCTAAGGACCGCGATCTTCACCTAGGTGGCGATCAGGAAAACGACCAGCGCCGCCAGCGCCACTGCCGCTGCCGTGCCCCAGGTCATCATCGCCGTGAATCCGCCATAGGTGGCCTGATGTTCGTTGATGTCGGTGATCTCGCCGGTGTCGGCCATGCTCGGCTCCTCTGCTGCTCTAAACGGAGCTTAACCGCGCCGCCTCCTGCCCTCAAGTCTGCTGCTCGGTCCAGGTTCCACCCAAGCTTAAGCCCACCTTTACGCATCGTGGATAACAAAGGCGACCTGATTTGAGACACTCGGGACACGGGAACGCATGCGATGACGCGCAATGGCCAGCGCCTCCTGATGCTGATCGACGATGAACCGGCCCAGCGCCGGCTCGTCACCGCCATTGCCGCGCGCCGCGGCTGGCGCACGGTCTGCGTCGGGGATGACGAGACGGCGATCGCCACGCTCGGCACGCCCGACGGCATGGCGCTCGACGCCATCCTGCTCGATTCCGCGGCGTCCGATGCCGACGCCGCTGCCCTGCTCGGCGAATTGCGCGCGCGGCGTCCGCAATTGCCGATTCTGGTGCTCACCGCCAACAGCTCGGTCTCCGCCGCGGTCAGCGCGATGCGCGCTGGCGCCACCGATTTTCTGGTCAAGCCGCTCGCCTCCGAACGCCTGCTCGCCGCGCTCGACGCCGCGGTTGGGGGTCAGGGCGATGGCGAACTGCGCCCGTTGACCGAGAAGCTCACCGCAACGCTCGGCTTCGAGGAAATCGTCGGGTCCGCGCCGCAATTCCGCGCCGCACTCGCCATCGCCGCGAAGTCCGCCCGCGCCCGCGTCCCCGTGCTGATCGAGGGTGAAAGCGGCGTCGGCAAGGAAGTGGTGGCCGAGGCGATTCACGCCGCCTCCCCGCGCAACAAGAAGGCGATGGTGACGCTCAACTGCCGCGCGATCCCCGCCAATCTGGTTGAATCAGAGCTGTTCGGGCACGAACGGGGCGCGTTTCCCGGCGCGTTCGAGCGCAAGATCGGCCGCTTCGCCGATGCCGACGGGGGCACGCTGTTTCTTGACGAAGTCGGTGAGATGCCGCTCGAAGCGCAGGTGAAGCTGCTGCGCGCGCTGCAATCGGGCGACATCCAGCCTTTGGGCGCGCGGCATGCCCGCGAAGTCGATGTCCGAGTGATCGCCGCCACCAACAAGAGCCTGACCGCCGAAGTCGAGGCAGGGCGCTTCCGCGAAGATCTCTACTACCGGCTCAACGTCGTCCAGGTCACAATTCCGCCCTTGCGGGATCGGGCCGGCGACGTGCCGGCGCTCGCCCGCCACTTGCTGGCGCGCATCGCCGAGCAGCCTGGATTGCGGCCGCTCGGCATCACCGACGATGCGCTTCAGCTGCTGCAAACCTATGAATGGCCGGGCAATGTCCGCCAGCTCCAGAACGCGCTGTTCCGCGCCGCGGTGCTGTGCGACGGCGATGGCCTCACGCGCGCCGATTTCCCGCAGATCGCCCAGCTTGCCGCCGGTCGCCCGGACGGGGTTCCCGCGCAGCCATCGGGAAATGGCGGGGTGACCTTGTTCCGGGCCGACGGCAATTTGCGCGCACTTGAAGAGATCGAGGCCGACGTCATCCGCCTTGCCATCGGTCATTATCGCGGCCGCATGACCGAAGTCGCCCGCCGTCTTGGCATCGGTCGTTCGACGCTGTACCGCAAGCTTGGCGAACTGGGGATCGACCAGAGCGCCGCCTGAGGCTCAGCGCACTGCAATCAGCCGTGCCTTGGCAATATGCCACCGGGACTTGCTCGCCGGCGCACCCGTGCCCTCGACGACGCGGTGGAGCGTGTAGCGTCCACGGAAATGCTGGCGGTGCCCGTTCTTCAACGTGGCATAAACGTCGACCGGTACATCGATCCAGCGCTGGCTCATGCCTGCATCGCCGTTGATCGGCGCGCGCGTGACGACGCGGCTATGCGCCGTCGCGGCAAAACCCGCGCGAAAGGGCCCGAAGCGCTTGCCGCTCGCTGCGCCGTCTCCGTCCCAGCTGCGATACGCCGTCTGGAAATCACCCCGCTCGATCGCCGCGTAATAGCGCTCGATCACTTGCCGTGCCGCTGCGAGGCTGGTGTCCGGCGTCTGGGCGGCTGCCGGCGAAGTGATCAGGGCCAGCAAGGCAATCAGACGCATACGACCTCCTGAAATGACGGAGCCCCAAGCGCATGACGCCGCACGCCGTTCCTCAGCGCGGGATCAGGCCTGCGTCCTTGCAGCCGCGCCATACCCGCAGCGCCTGGGCGGTCTCGAACACGTCGTGCACCCTGATCAGCTGCGCGCCCAGCTCCGCGCCCTTGATCGCCAGCGCGATCGATCCGCCCAGCCGCGCATCGGCGGGCGCCTCGTTCGACAGCGCGCCTATCATCCGCTTGCGGCTCGCCCCCAGCACGATGCCGCAGCCGATCCCGTGAAACATGGCCAACCCGTTGAGAAGCGCCAGGTTTTCCTGCAGCCCCTTGCCAAAGCCGATGCCCGGATCAATCAGGATCTTGGCCCGGTCCACCCCCGCCGCAGCGACTGCGTCGACCCGCGCTTCCAACCACGAGTATACGTCGACAAGAACGTCGAGATAGCCATTTCCCCCATGCGGCCCCTTGGCCGGATCGGGCGAATGCATCAGCACCACCGGGCACCCCGCGCGCACCACCACCGCCAGCGCCCGCTCGTCATACAGCAGTGCCGCCACATCGTTGACGACATGTGCCCCCGCATCCAGCGCAGCCTCCATCACCGATGCCTTGCGCGTGTCGACCGACACCGCCGTGCCGCTGCGCGCCAGCCGCTCGATTGCTGGCACCACGCGGGCGATCTCGTCACCCTCCCACACGCTCGCCGAACCGGGCCGCGTGGATTCGCCGCCCACATCGATGATCGCCGCCCCCGCCACACTCATGTCCACCCCGACTTGCGCAGCGCCCGCCGGATCGCCCACATGATGGACACCGTCGGAGAAGCTATCCGGGGTCACATTGAGGATCCCCATTACCTGAGATTGATCCAGCCGCAGAACGCGCTCGCCAAGCTGAAGCGGCGCGCGCGGTGCCGTAATGCGCGCGGCGATCTGCGCCAGCCGCTCGTCCTCAGCGACCTCGCCAACCGCGATGTCGCGCTGTAGCACCCGCTTGCCACCCTCCACGGCGATCAGCTCATATCCGCCAAACCACGTTAGCCCGCCTGCAAGCCGAGCAACCTCCCCATCACGTCCGACCGGCGAGTCGACGAAGCGCGTCGGACGCAGATAGAGCTTGGCGGAGGCGGGAAGGTGCATGCCGCTCTTATACCCCCGCAGCCGTGCCGCCGCCACTCTATGCTGGAACTGAGGGCAGCCGCAGATTAGAGCAGCCCATGCCTTCCCAAGACCGCCGTACCTTCGCGATCATCTCTCACCCTGACGCGGGCAAGACCACGCTGACTGAAAAGCTGCTGCTGTTCGGCGGTGCGATCCACTTGGCTGGCGAAGTGAAAGCGCGCGGCCAGGCCCGGCGCGCCCGCTCCGACTGGATGAAGATTGAGCAGCAGCGCGGCATCTCGGTCACTTCATCGGTGATGACGTTCGAACGCAACGGCATCACGTTCAACCTGCTCGACACGCCAGGGCACGAGGACTTTTCCGAAGATACCTATCGTACGCTGACCGCGGTCGATTCGGCGGTGATGGTGATCGACGTCGCGAAGGGCATCGAAAGCCAGACCCGGAAGCTGTTCGAGGTCTGCCGACTGCGTAACGTGCCGATCATCACCTTCGTCAACAAGGTCGACCGCGAAGGCCGCGAAGTGTTCAACATCCTTGATGAAGTCGCCAACCTGCTCGCTCTCGACGTGACGCCGATGACGTGGCCGGTGGGAATGGGCGGCACCTTCGAAGGCATCTTCGATCTCGCGACCAACCGCCTGCTGCTCCCGGAGGGCGACAGCCGTGAGTTTCAAGGCAAGGTGATTCAGACCAGCGGCATTGACGACCCGCAACTCGATGCCATCGTATCGCCCGAAAACCTCGCCAAGCTGCGCGAGGATGTGGAGCTTGCCCAGGCCGGATACCCCGAATTCGATGGTGAGGCGTATCGCAACGGCGATCTGACGCCCGTCTATTTCGGCTCGGCGCTTAAGGAGTTCGGCGTCGATTCGCTGATCGAGGCGCTCGCGGAGTTCGCACCCCCGCCGCACGCACTGCCGGCCGAACCCGCGCCGGTCTCGCCCGACGCTGCGCAGGTCACCGGCTTCGTGTTCAAGGTCCAGGCCAATATGGACCCCAATCACCGCGACCGTATCGCCTTCATGCGGCTGGTGTCTGGCACCTTCAAGCGCGGCATGAAGCTGACGCCAACCGGGCATGGCAAGCCGATCGCGATCCATTCTCCGATCCTGTTCTTTGCCCGCGAGCGCGAACTGGCCGACGAAGCCTTCCCCGGCGACATCATTGGCATCCCCAACCACGGGGTGCTGCGCGTCGGCGATACGCTGAGCGAAAAGGCCGATGTACGCTTCACCGGGCTACCCAACTTCGCGCCGGAAATTCTGCGCCGCGTGGCGCTCAAGGACCCGACGAAGACCAAGCAGCTGCGCAAAGCGCTGGACGACATGGCCGAGGAGGGCGTGACTCAAGTCTTCTATCCCGAGATCGGTTCCAACTGGGTGATCGGCGTGGTCGGCCAGCTGCAGCTCGACGTCCTGCTCAGCCGGCTGGAGGCGGAGTACAAGGTCGCCGCGGGGCTGGAGATGGCGCCGTTCGAGACCGCGCGCTGGATATCGTCCGAAGATCCCGCGGCGCTCAAAGAGTTCACTGATCTCAATCGCGCGGCGATGGCCAAGGACCGCGATGGCAACCCGGTATTCCTCGCCAAATCGGCTTGGGAAGTCGGCTACATCGCCGACCGGTATTCCAAGGTGAAGTTCGCGGCCACGCGCGAGCGCTGAGTCGGAAAGAGCCGGACAGCCTCTCGGCTGCCCGGCTCCCGTGCGACCCGAAGAGCCTTGCTCTCGGAACGATCTCCTGATGGATCAGCGCGAGCGGCGGCGCGAGTCGGGAAAGATGCGCGCGGGACCAGCCCCAGCCGGCACTTCACCGCCCGGTCATCTACCTAAGCGATCCAGCCGCGGCGCAGCGGCCGCATGGCGAACAGCGCCAGAATGCCCGCAAGCACGTAGAAGCCGAGGCAGAACACGGCACCATAGCGAAGCGCCTCGGCGCCGTGGCTCGCCTTGAGCACCTCCGAAAGATACCCCATCAGCAGCGGGCCCAGCCCCAAGCCGATCAGGTTGTTTATCAGCAGGAAGCTCCCCGATGCCGTGGCCCGCATATGCTGCGGCACCATGTGCTGAACGGCGGTCGTCACCGGACCGAGCCAAAGGATGTTCAGCCCATTGGGGATCAGCAGCAACAGCCAGGCAAGCGTGGGGTTTGGCGTGAGCAGTCCAGCGGCAAACAAAGGTGCCGTGATCAGCCAGGCGATCGCCGGCAACCGCGCATACCATGCCCGGTCTGCACTGCCGAGCCTGTCAGCCAACCACCCTCCCGCAAACACGCCAGCGGTCCCGCCAATCAGAAGGAGGGAAGCCGTGAACTGGCCGGTACCCACCAGATCGAAGCCGAAATTGCTCATGAACACCGACGGCGTCCACAGCGCCAGGCCGTAGCCGCACAGCGAACTGAACGATGCCGCGAGCGCCATCATCCAGAAGGCAGGTTTACGAGCAAGGATGCCGAAGGCGGCGCTGGTAGGCGCGGCCTCGGTCGAGCGTGCGTGCGGCAGGTCCCGCACCACTAGGCGCAAGACTGGCGCGACGATGAGCCCGGCAATGCCCATTACGATGAATGCCGCCCGCCAATTCACCAGCGCAGCAATATAGGCGCCCAGTAAGGTGCCCGAGGCCAGCCCGACAGGTATGCCGAGCGAGTAGATGGCGAGCGCACGAGCGCGCCGTTCGGGAGGGAAATAATCGGAGATTATTGCATATGATGGCGCCACACCGCCAGCTTCGCCCACACCGACGCCGAGCCGAAACAGGAACAGCTGCCAATAGCCTGTGGCGATCCCACACAGGCCGGTAAACGCGCTCCACACGGCAAGCGAGGCGGCGATCACCCCTGACCGGCTGGTTCGATCGGCCAGATAAGCCAGCGGCACGCCAAGAACCGCATAAAGCAACGCGAAGGCCAATCCGCCGATCGCTCCGAATTCGGTGTTGCTCAGTCGCAGATCCGCCTTGATCGGCCCGGCGAGAATGCCGAGTATCTGCCGGTCGAGAAAATCAAACGTGTAGACAAGCAGCAGCATGGCCAACACCAGGCCGCGGCGGGGAACCGCCACAGGGTCTACGAAACGGGCAGGAGTCATGCGGCACTCCGTTCGAGGTGTTGCGGGCATATGGCTCCAGCTACCGTCTCCCGGCCTCGCATGGCCATCCTGAAGCGGATGGCCATGCGAGGCAAGTGCCACCCTGCGGGCTAGCAGCGATCAGCCGTCGCTCAATTGTTGGAGAGCTTGTCCTTCAGGGCTGCTAGGCCTCCAAACGGCCCGCTAGACTGAGCAAGTGCCTTCGCCTCGTCTTCGCTGATCACCCCAGCCTCGCGCAGGACCGCCGCCGCGTTCGGGCTGCGAGGATAGGGATCAAGGCCAAGCGCAAGGGTCTCGGCCGCCGCTTCGCCCAGGTCAATGGTGCCGCCTGTAAAGAAGACGGTGTCGCATTCGTCCTCACTCAATTCGAGCTCATCCTCGCCACCGGCGCCATCTTCGGGCTCAGGCACGAACCGTATGGCGAAAGGCTCGTCCACCCGCACCAGCAGCGGCTCATCCGTGACGACACACGCTTGAGTGACCTCGGCCAGGACCCGCCCCCGCGCGATGATACCCGATGCGCCTCGGTGCAATGCGAACTGAGCGTCAAGGCGCTCGACCGACACCATCCCGAAGCGCTGAGCAAGCGCCGCGCGCTCCGCCGGCTCGGCATGGATCTCGACCTTGCTTTCGCCCGCGCCGATCTGGTCAAGGCGCGTGGGACGGGAAAATTCGACGTTCATCGCGACAGCTCTCCAGCCAAAAGATCGGTGACTGGAGCGTCATCCAGCCGGTGGCGCAATGCGAGCAGTTGTGCCGCGACATGGTCGATTGCACCCGCCTCGGGGAGCTGCCCCCGATAGATGTTGCGCTCGACTACCGAACGGAGAGACCCATCGGCTAGCCCGGCGCGGAACGCTCCCAGCCGACCGCCGAGCATACCCATCATCTTGCCCATGTGCTTGCCCACAACGACGTCACCAATACCGATCTCGCGCAGTTGGCTGTCCATGTCTTCGATGAAGCATTCGGCCAGGGCGGTGCTTGGCGCGATGCCGGCTAGCTCCGTCTCGAGGCGCAACAGCACCATCGCCAGCACCGCCGCGATCATGTCGAACCGCCCGTCGATCGTATCAGGAACCTGTCCTTGCGCATACCAGTGCGGCGCGCGGCCAAGCGCGACCACCTGATCGTAGAGAAGCGGGGCAGTGCCGCGGTCGGGCTTGCCGAACAGCCGCTGAAACATGCGCATTGTCGTGCCTTGTCACTTGAAGCCGGGAAGCGGCCTTGTTTGGCCGCATTTTGCCGCATATTGAGGCGAATGGCGTGCGATGCAATCCGCACGCGCGTGCCTTCGCGTAGTTCGTCTGGAGACTTCGATGCCCAACCCTGCCCGCCTGGCCGTCAGCGCCGCGCTGCTCGCCGCTGCTCTGGGTGCCTCTGCCTGCACACCGACTCGCACGCATCAAGGGTATGTCGTCGACAAGGAACTAGTGGACGCGATCCAGCCGGGCATCGATACGCGCCAGTCGGTGCTACAGACGCTCGGCCAGCCCACGCTGACGAGCCAGTTCAATAAGGGCGAATGGTATTACGTCTCCCGCGACAGCAGCAATTTCGGCTTTCAGGATCCTAAGGCCCGATCACAGCTGACCCTACGCGTGCGCTTCGACGGTGCCGGCAACGTCCTTGGCGTCGACCGGATGGACGAAAAGCTGATCGCCAATGTCAGCCCGTACGGCAAGACCACGCCGACACTGGGCCGTGAGCGCGGCTTCTTCGAAGACCTATTCGGCAATATCGGCACGGTAGGCGCACCAGGCATGGGTGGCGCCGGCGGCGCGGGTGGTGGCGGCCAGTAATCTTTCTGTCTGCCGGCTGACCAACGCGTTCGCGCGGCATTCAGCGCAGGTTCTCCAAATCAACGTGGTGCCGGCGAAATGCCGGCGTCACGCAAGGAGGATGACATGCGAAAATTCATCACGGCTGCGCTGCTTGCCGCCGTCGCGCTGCCGACGGCTGCCGCACCCGCCGCGGCCAGCACGCAATCTAATCGCGAATTGCGGCGCGACCGCCAGGACATCCGCGAAGAACGGCGCGATTTGCGCGATGCGTATCGGCGCGGCGACGCGCGCGATATTAGACGGGAACGCCGCGACGTGCGTCAGGCACATCGCGAATATCGTGAAGACCTGCGGGATCGGGACCGCGCCTGGGGCCGCGACGATTGGCGCCGCTATCGAACGAACAACCGCGCCGTTTTCGCGCGGGGCTCTTGGAACGCGCCCTTCCGGTATACTCGGTTCCGTCCGGGGCTTCGGATCGGCTCGCCTTATTACGGCACGCGCTACGTAATTGCCGATCCTTGGCGCTATCACCTGCCGCGCGCCGCCCGGCACCAAAGTTGGGTGCGTCACTATAATGACGTGTTGCTGGTCGACACTCGCCGGGGCACCGTGATCAACGTGTTGCCCGGCTTTTACTGGTAACGCATCGCCACTCTGGGCAGCGGACTGCAGCCCGAGGGTTCGGCCGCGCCGATGCGGGCGGCGCGGCCGGTGTCCTCTTTGACACAGTCCAAAAGGGTAAGGACCGCTGGTCCTAACGCGTAGCTAAGCATTTGGTCCCGCAGTACTTCGCTATTTTTCCATTGCTGCGAGTAGCGCCTCCAGCCGAAGCCGCGACGCCGCTGTTCTAGTCCGATTTGGATCATACAGAGGCTATCACGAAAGAATCGCCTTGCTGATCCCGTAACAATAGAAGGATAAACAGGCTCCGAATCGGACAAAACGACTAGGGGGCTGGTCATGATCCTGTCCGTCATCGACGTGTTGGCACGTGAATCAACATTGTTCGCCGCCATTTGGTTCGCAATTGGCGGATTGGATGACCTTCTCGTTGATCTGATTTTTGGATGCCGGCTACTGACCTGCGACGTATCGCAAGGGCGCAGACCATACCGGCCTGACGCCCTAGAGAGCGATAGCACCGCTGCTCCTCTCATCGCCGTTTTTGTTGCTGCATGGGACGAGTCTGCCGTTATCGACAAGATGCTGCGGGCGACGCTCGCCCGCTTCGATTATCCTAACTATCGCATATACGTGGGGTGCTACCCCAATGATCTCGCGACGATTGCCGCGGTGCAGGGCGTGATGCTCGCCGATCCGCGCGTGCGCATAGTCGTGGGCTCTGCCCCGGGGCCTACGACCAAAGCCGCTTGCCTGAACGCGATCTGGGGCGCGATGCGCGCGGACGAGGCCTGCGAGGGGCGCGTCTTTGCCGCCGTCATGCTCCACGATGCCGAAGACATCGTTCACCCGTGCGAGCTTGCGGTCGTTGCGGACCTGATCGATCGCTATGCCGCCGTGCAAATCCCAGTACTCCCCTTGCGCCACCCGGACTCGCTTTTCGTGTCGGGCCATTATCTTGATGAATTCGCCGAAGCACATGGCAAGCAATTGCTCGTGCGCCAGGCGATCGGCGCGGGATTGCCGCTGGCGGGCGTCGGCTGCGCGATCCGGCGTGATTTCATGGATGCGATCGCCGCCCGGCGCTCTGGCCTGCCGTTCGATGCGTCGAGCCTTACCGAGGATTATGAGCTAGGCCTGACCATCGGTGCCATGGGCGGGCGCACGATTCTCGCGCGCACGACCGATCCGCGAACCGGCGACGCAGTGGCGGTCCGGGCCTATTTCCCGCACCAGGTTCACGCCGCAATCCGGCAGAAGGCCCGCTGGATGACTGGCATTGCGCTCGCCGGCTGGGACCGGACAGGCTGGGCGCGATCACTGCACATTGGCGATCACTGGATGCGGATGCGCGATCGCCGAGCAACACTCGCGATCCCCGTGCTTGTCGTTGCGTACGGCGCTCTGATCCTCTGGATTCTGTCCTGGACAGGGCACGCGCTCTTCGGGGGAAGCGCACAAAGCTTATCATCCACGCTGCAATGGATCCTGTTGATGAACGCGGGGCTGCTTGCCTGGCGGACAGCCGTACGCGCGCTGTTTGTGCACCGTGCGTACTGCTGGCGCGAAGCGCTGCTTTCCATTCCGCGGACGCTGGTTGCCAATTACATCAGCTTGTTCGCGGCGCAGCGGGCACTATCCCTCTACATCGATATTCTGGCGGGCGCCGCGCCACGCTGGGACAAGACCGCGCATCATTTTCCCGACGACGCGAACCTGGTCGGCGCGTGATCCGCGGCCGGCCCCTGCGCTTCCTGGCGCTGGTGCTGAGCTGTTGGATCGGCATCCGTATGGTTCAACTCTGGCCGACAGCGGCGTTGCTGCCCCGACAAATCCAACTACTTCCACCGGTCCCGATCCCAGCATACGCCGCCCACGAAGCCGCAATTGCACCCGCCGTGCGACGGGGCCTCCAGACCGGTCCGGACGCACTCAAGACGTTCGCCGTGGTGGCGGCTGCGGACACAGACGTGCCGGTGTGGAGGTCCGATCCGCCCGCCGAGCTTGAGAAGATCGCCACACTCGCGCCGCGGTTCACCGTGCTTGGGCCATCGGTACCGGCCGCGCCAGCTTCGTACGCGGCGCTCGCGTTGTGGCCCGATCACCTACATCCGTTACCCGACCGTTGGTCCGCCGCAGCCTGGGCGGTTGCGCGGTCCGGCACCGGGCTAGGCGCCGCGCCGGGCGGTAGCCAGCTCGGTGGCAGCCAAGCCGGTGTCCGCGTGGCTTGGCTGCTTTCACCTTCCGCGAGACTGGCGGTCTTCGGGCGAGTCACTGCGCCTCTGCGGGGACGCGGTGCCGAGGCGGCGCTGGGTCTGGACTGGCAACCCACCAAAGCGCCGCTCCGGCTGGTTGTGGAAAGGCGTGCCGGGCTTGACGGCATCAAAGCCGGGTTTGGTGCCGGCGTCGTCGGCGGGACCGATCATGCGGTCGCTCCAGGCTTCCGCCTTGAAACCTATGGTCAAGCCGGCATCATACAGCGCACCAGGCTGGAGCCCTATGCCGATGGGGCTGCACGGCTGACGCGACAACTCGCGGCTTCAGGCGCGGCGCGGCTGTCCATCGGAGGTGGGGTTTGGGGAGCCGCGCAGCGCGACGCGAACAGGCTGGACATCGGCCCCTCTGTCACGCTGACACTACCGGTCGCACGTCAGACCATGCGCCTAGCGCTGGATTGGCGGCAGCGCATCGCCGGCGAGGCTCGGCCCGGCTCGGGCATCGCGTTGACGCTCGGAAGCGACTTCTAGTTTTGCGTCGGCGCGTAAGCGCAGCTTTTGCATAGAGGCGCAAACGCGGTATCCCCAAGGCAATGGATCTCTACCTTCCCATCGCCAACCTGTCGGTGAATGCACTCGTGATCGTCGCGTTGGGCTTCGGGGTAGGCCTGCTCTCCGGAATGTTCGGCGTGGGCGGCGGCTTCCTCACGACACCTCTGCTCATCTTCTACGGCATCCCACCCACGGTCGCTGCCGCATCCGCGGCAAGCCAGGTCACCGGTGCCAGCGTCTCGGGAGTATTCGCGCACTTCCGCCGGGGCGGTGTCGACATGCATATGGGGGCCGTGCTGGTAGTTGGCGGTGTCCTAGGCAGCATCGCTGGCGCGGGGCTGTTCACAATTCTGCAGGAAACCGGCCAGATCGACACCGTGATCGGCATTCTGTACGTGCTGATGCTTGGTTCGATCGGCGGCTTGATGTTGCATGAGTCGGTCGGCGCAGTCCGGGTGGCGCGCGGCGCGCGTGTCGCCAAGCCCCGCAAGCGCCGCCATCATCCGCTGGTCGCGATGCTGCCGCTGCGTTGGCGCTTCTATCGCTCGGGACTGTACATCTCGCCGCTCGCGCCGCTGCTGCTCGGTTTCTTCACTGGCGTCCTGACGGTTCTGCTTGGGGTCGGCGGCGGCTTCATCCTCGTTCCCGCGATGCTCTACTTGCTTGGTATGGGAACGCAGGTGGTGGTGGGCACGTCGCTCTTCCAAATCCTGTTCGTGACCGCCGCCGCTACGCTGGTGCACGCCACCACCACCAAGGCTGTCGACATTGTGCTGGCGGCGCTGCTGCTGCTCGGGTCGGTTACCGGCGCGCAGCTCGGTGCCCGCTTCGCGCAGAAGGTCCGTCCCGAGTATCTTCGCCTGGCGCTCGCGGTTATGGTACTGCTTGTCGCGTCGCGCATGTTCCTCGGCCTGGTGTGGCGGCCCGACGAGATCTACTCGGTCGAGTTGTCATGAAGCGTGTCTGGCTTGCGCTCGCCGCCGCGCCCTTGCTGATGGGGCAGGCCCAGCCCGTCTTGGTCCCCGACGTCTCCGAACGCTCTATCGAGATCGCCTACAGCTTCACCGGAGCCGAGCTCCTGTTGTTCGGCGCGATCCTGTACCCGGACCCGCCGCCTGCGCGATCGGGCGAGGGCACGGACATCGTCGTGGTTGTGAAAGGACCGACGCAATCGGTGCTGGTCCGCGAAAAGGAGAAGCTAGCCGGTATTTGGGTCAACTCAGACAGTATGCGCTACCGGTCGGCGCCCAGTTTCTATGCGGTCGCGTCATCGCGACCGATTCAGCAGCTAGTCGACGAGCGCACTCGCGCGATCTACGAACTGGGAGTGAGCAGCCTTCAGCTCTCGCCCGCGTCCAGTGCGTCGCCCGACGTCCAAGCACGGTTCGACGCAGGTCTTGTGGACCTGCGCACGCGTGGTGGCCTGTACTATGAAGCGCCTCGCGCAGTGGAAATCACCGGCGGGGTCTTGTATCGCGCCCGCCTCCAGATTCCTGCACGCGTTCCGGTCGGCAAGTTCACTGCCGAAACCTTTCTGATCCGCGATGGCCGCGTGCTCGCTGCGGCAGTGCGGCCCATCGACATCCGAAAATCGGGCTTTGAACGTTTCGTTGCGCGTTCGGCCGAGCGTCACGCACTGATCTACGGTGTGACAGCGGTGCTGCTGTCGGTGCTACTCGGTTGGGGCGCAGGGGCTTTGTGGCGGCGCTTCTAAGCGCCTGGATCATACGCAATATTTACCTCCGTTAGTTATATTCCTGCCGAATCGTGTAGGAGTATCCAATGGACGGCCATTTCGGCGGACGTGTCTTTGATCCGGCGAACGCATTCCCGGCCAGCGATGCGCTGGTAGGGCGCGCCGCATTGAAGCCGATCGGCGCCGTCCTCGAAGTCGCTGGTGCTGCCAGCCGGGTGATGCTCGATCCCGTCGAACTAGACGCTTTGGCTGACAGCAGCGACGCCGCCGTCGCCCATGCGGGCCAGATGGGCAGCCAGGTTAAGATGCGCGTCGGCGGTACTTGGCTAATCGCCAATGTCCGCTCACTAAAGCTCGACAGCGGCGACCGCATCATGGCGGACATCGATTTCCTGGGCGAAGGCGACGAGGAACGCCTCACCGGCAAGCTCTACAAATTCCGCCGCGGCGTCACGCGCTATCCGACACCAGGCTGCCCGATCTTCCCGGTCTCCACGCCCGACCTCAAGCAGATCTACGCCGCCGATGACCGCGCCAACATCGAGGTGGGCAACGTCTACCCAACCAAGGACATCCGCGCCGCCCTCTATATCGATGCGATGCTCGGCAAGCACTTCGCACTGCTCGGCTCGACCGGCACCGGCAAGTCCACCGCGGCGGCGCTGATCCTGCACCGCATCTGCGAGTTGGCGCCGCAGGGTCATATCGTCATGATCGACCCGCACGGCGAATATGCCAGTGCGTTCAAAACGACGGGCGCGCTGTTCGACGTTTCGAACCTCCAAATGCCCTATTGGCTCATGAACTTCGAGGAGCATTGCGAGGTCTTCCTCACTGCCAGCGGCGGCGATCGCCAGGTCGATGCCGACATCCTGGCCAAGTGCCTGCTGCTCGCAAAGGGAAAGAACCGCCTTGCCGCCGAGATCGGCAAGCTTACCGTCGACGCGCCGGTCCCTTATCTCTTGTCCGACCTTACACAGATCCTGCAATTGGAGATGGGCAAGATGGACAAGGCGACGGACACCGCGCCCTATCTGCGCCTGCGCAGCAAGATCGACGAGATCAAGTCCGATCCGCGCTATGCCTTCATGTTCTCGGGCATGCTGGTCGCCGACACCATGACGGCGTTCCTCGCGCGAATCTTCCGCCTACCTGGCGGAGGCAAGCCAATCTCGATCATCGATGTGTCGGGGGTGCCCAGCGAAATCACGTCGGTAGTGGTGGCGGTGCTCAGCCGTATGGTGTTCGATTTCGCGATATGGTCGCGCGGCGAGAACAAACGACCGGTGCTGCTGGTCTGCGAGGAAGCGCACCGCTACGTTCCCAACGAGCGCAACGCCAATGGCTCTTCGGTCGGCCGCATCCTCAGCCGCATTGCCAAGGAAGGCCGTAAGTACGGCGTGTCGCTCGGCCTGATCACCCAGCGCCCGTCCGACCTGGCCGAGGGCGTGCTTTCGCAGTGCGGCACCATCCTGTCGATGCGCCTCAATAACGAGCGGGACCAGGCTTTCGTCCGCGCGGCGATGCCCGAAGGTGCGCGCGGCTTCCTCGATTCGATTCCCGCGCTACGCAACCGAGAGTGCATTGCAGTCGGCGAGGGCGTCGCCACCCCCGTCCGCCTGCTGTTCGATGGACTTGAAGAAACAAAGCGTCCGGCTTCCGAAGACCCGCTCTTCTCGCAGCTGTGGCGCGAGACAGGCGGCGAGGATCAGATGCTGGAACGCACGATCCGTCGGTGGCGCTCGCAGGGCAAGTAGGCACCCGCTCGGCCTGGTTTAGCTCTCTCGCAAGCAGGAGCATCGAGCGAGCATGCTTCGCGGCATGGGCTGGCGTCTGGAACAAGGAACGTTCGGCCCACACCTATTCAGCGCTGCCCTGACTTGCTTGCAACTTTGCAGGTAGATCAGCCGACCGATAGCCAGCCGCTAAGCCTCAATCCTCGTCCGTCTGCGCACCATGCCCGACCGGGACCGCCAGCAGCTGGCTCAGCTTGGCCTTGAATGCGCCCAGATCTTGGCCGCTTAGCTGGCGCATCGAATTGAACGAAACGGACCGCGGGTTCACCGCTACGCCGTTCTTGTACATCTCGTAATGAAGGTGAGGCCCAGTCGACAGGCCAGTATTCCCCACTGCGCCGATCTGCTGCCCCTTGCGAACATGCTGGCCCGGCCGCACCAGGATGCGGCTGAGATGGCCGTAGCCGGTGCCATAGCCATTGCCATGGTTCAGCTTGATCAGGTTCCCATAACCGGAGCTGCGCCCGGCGATCTGCACGGTGCCATCGCTGGCAGCGAAAACCGGCGAGCCCCAGGGCGCGGCGATATCGACGCCCCGGTGCATGCGGACATAGCCTAGGATTGGATGCCGGCGCATGCCGAAGCTTGAGGAGAAACGGCCCGGCGCAGGCATTGCCATCATCCCGGTGCTGTTGCCCCGGCCCGATCCGTCGAACCATTCGGTTTTGCCGTTATTCGCCCAGGGCAGCAGCTGCACCTTCTTGGCGCACCCCGAGAGCCCGGCATACATCAGAGCGCCCAGCCGCACTTCGCCGGTTTCGGCGCGCGCCTGACCGACGATGATGTCGAACGTGCAGCCCGATCCGAGCTGCGACACCGGCACGCGGCTGGCAAGCGTCTTGATATAAGCTTCCACCGCCTTTGCCGGCGCTCCGGCCGCCCGCGCCGAGCGGTACAGGCTCGACCCGATCGCACCCTGGATACGCAGCGGGGTATGGTCAATCGCGATGGGAATCTGCTTCAGCGCCAGATCGCCGCCGCCGCGCGCGACTTCCAATTTCAAATCGAACTTGGCCCGGAAGGCGAGCTTTTCGAGAGGACGGGGCTGTGATTTATCGGCGCGGCGTCCCAGCGTTAGGTCCAGCATGGTGCCGGGCTGAATCTCGCCGAGCGCCAGTGCTTGAGTGACCAAGCTACCTACGCGTGCAGCATCAGCGGCGCCAACGCCGGAGCGTTGCAGCACCCCAAGTAGCGCGTCGCCCGAGGCGAGCTTAGCGGTTGATTCCAAGATCGGGCGCTCCGGCGTATCCGCCAGGGGCGCAACTAGCCGGGTCGCCGCGACCCGGTACCCGGTAGTGGCGCCCTGACCGAGCGGCCGGATTGCCTGGGCGCGAGCGGCCTCCCATTCCGCGCCTTTGAGCGGAGCGGGAACGGTACCGTAAATCGGGTTTTCCAGCCCCGGCGCGAGCAGCCACGTCAGCGTGCAAAGGCCGACGCAGGTTGCTGCCCCGCGAAACCAAGTGAGCGATCCGATCCGCGCACCAAGATCGGGTGCCGGGTCGAAGTCGAAGCGGCGCGGACGCAGCGCCAGCGCGGCGCTCGGGGTGGCAGCTACAGGCGGGCGCGCCAGCGTGGACGTGCCGCCGCCACCTAGATCCATTCCATGGTCGTTCCGCAGGAACAAGGCGTGATGCCCCCATTTGTTACGCTGTAGCCGCAACCCCCGGCTCAAGGCGAATCACTGTGGAGCAACGGGCTTAAAGTCAAATTAAGCAGCCTGCCCTCGATTCGCCCCTGCGATGGTCCGTTTCGGGTCCGCGGCGAATGGAAAACAACACAACAATTCTGCGTAAAAGCTACATGGTTAAGGAAAATGAACAATCAGGGGGTGTTGCTTAAGGGCTGACTCGGAACGATCTTGTGCCTGACATGAGCCAGTTCGCGCGTTCTCCCATCACGGCGGTGCTGGGCCCGACAAATACCGGCAAGACCCATCTCGCGGTGGAGCGGATGTGCGGCCATGCCAGCGGCATGATCGGCTTCCCGCTGCGGCTGCTTGCCCGTGAAGTCTATGACCGCGTCGTCAAGATGAAGGGCCCCGAACATGTCGGCCTGATCACGGGCGAAGAGAAGATCCTGCCGCCCAAGGCGCGCTGGCTGCTATGCACCGCCGAAAGCATGCCGCTGGAGCGCGACGTGGCGTTCGTCGGCCTGGACGAGGCACAATTGGGGGCGGATCCGGAGCGCGGCCATGTCTTCACCGATCGGGTGTTGCGCGCGCGGGGGCGCGAGGAGACCATGATTCTTGGGTCGGAAAGCCTGAAGCCGATGCTGAAAGCGTTGGTGCCCGATGCCGAGGTGATCGGGCGGCCCCGCTTTTCCACGCTGAGCTATGCTGGCGCCAAGAAGCTGTCGCGGCTGCCTCGCCGCTCGGCGATCGTCGCGTTCAGCGCCGAAGAGGTCTATGCCGTCGCTGAGGCGCTTCGCCGCCTGCGCGGCGGTGCTGCCGTGGTGATGGGCGCGCTTTCACCCCGCACGCGCAATGCGCAGGTCGCGATGTTTCAGGCGGGCGAAGTTGATTATTTGGTAGCCACCGACGCGATCGGTATGGGCCTTAATATGGACGTGGCGCATGTCGCCTTTGCCTCGCTCAACAAGTTCGATGGCCGCCGTCAGCGCCGGCTGACAATCGCGGAGATGGCGCAGATCGCCGGCCGCGCCGGACGGCACCAGCGCGACGGTACGTTCGGCGCGTTGAGCGAGGAAGGCCCTAGCGCCTTCACGCCCGAGGAAGTGCTCGCGATCGAAGGGCATCAGGTGCCCCGCCTTGAACATCTGTTCTGGCGCCAAGGGGAGCCCGATTTCGCCAGCATCGACGCGCTGGTCGCCAGCCTGCAAGCCAAGCCGGAAGCCGAAGTGCTGCGCGCAGCACCGCAGGCGGTTGACTTGGCCGTTCTCAAGCGCTTGGCCGAGGAGGATTGGATCCGTGCCCGCGTCCGCTCTCCGCGCATGGTTGCGCGGCTTTGGGCCGCCTGCAGCCTGCCCGATTTCCGGAAACTCGGCGTCGATCCGCATGCTCGCTTCGTTGGTCGTGTCTTCGGCCACATCTCGGAAGGCGCCGGTCATCTGCCCCACCAATGGTTCGCCGACGAGCTACAGCGGCTCGACCATATGGGCGGCGATGTCGAGGTGCTTGCCGGGCGTATCGCCGCAGCGCGCAGCTGGGCCTATATCGCGCACCGCGCTGACTGGCTCCAAGACCCGACCCACTGGGCCGAACGCACTCGCGCCGTCGAGGAGAAGCTATCGGACGCGCTTCACGCCAGCCTGACCCAGCGCTTCGTCGACCGCCGCACCACCGTGCTCCTGCGCCAGATCGGCGCGGACGCCACTGACCTGCCCGTCACCATCGGGCCGGAAGGAGGGGTCAGCGTTGAGGATCATCCGCTGGGCACGCTTAGCGGCTTCCACTTCAGCGTGTCGCCGGACGCCCGGGCGGCCGACAAGCGGATGCTGCTCGCTGCGGCCGAAAAGCGCCTATCCAGCGAATATCGCCGCCGCGGTGAGGCACTGGCAGAGGCGCCGGACACCGAACTTTCTCTCTCCCCCGTCCGCCCCGTGCCTGTCGACGGGCAGGTCTCCATTAATCTCCAGGCCGGCGCGATGAACGGCGGTTCCAAAGCCTTGAACCAAACAGTGTTCTGGGGCGAAGTTCCGGTCGCGCGGCTCACTGCGGGCACGAGCATCGCGCGGCCGAAGATCGTCCTCGACCGCGCGCTCGATGTACTGGAGGCGCGCGTACGCATCGCGGTGCAGGCGCGGCTCGATCAATGGTTCGCCGCTCAGCTCGCCAAGCACCTGCCCGTCTTTGCGCAGTTAGACGTGACGTTGCGCGACCCACACGCCGGGGGGCCTTTGCGAGCGCTTGCCCATGCCCTGCTCGACGCGGGTGGGCTGATGCCGCGTCGCGCGGCTGCGCATCTGGTCGAAGCGCTTGATGGTGACGCGCGCAAGCGGCTGCGCAAGCTTGGGGTGACGATTGGCACGCTCGATCTGTTCGCGCCGGCCCTGCTCAAGCCCGGCGCTGCCCGCTGGCGCCGCGAGTTGATGGGATTGGCAGAGGCACCGCGCGACGGTGCCTCCGTGCTTGCGCGTGGCACTCCCGGCGCCGATCTTCCCCATGGCTTCCGCCCCCTAGGACCTCAGGCGGTACGCGTTGACCTGGTCGAACGTATTGCGCGCGCCGCGCATGACAGCCGGCAGGGACGCAAGCCCTTCACTCCTGACCCCGCGCTCGCCACCTCCATCGGGTTGAACCCTGAAACGCTGGCGCGGCTCATGGCGCAACTCGGGTTCCGCACCGCCCGCACGCAGGAAGGCGAACCCCCGCGATGGATTTGGCAGGGGCTCACGCCGGCGGCAAAGCCGAAAGCGCCCCCTAGCAACAACGCCTTTGCAGCCCTTGCCGGCCTCCGTGATGGATAAGGACGGCCCCATGCGGGTGGATCGCTTCCTGTGGTTTGCGCGCTTGGCCAAGACGCGCAGCGCCGCGCAGGCGATCGCCGAAAAGGGTACGCTGCGCATCGACGGGCGCCGTGTCGAACGCGCGGCGGCGCCGGTACGCATTGGATCGGTCCTCGCCTTTCCTCTTTACGGCAAGATTCGCGTCGTGCGCGTCGAACAGTTTCCCGCGCGCCGCGGCCCACCTGCGGAAGGCCGTGCCTGTTATCAGGAACTTGCCACCGATGGGGTCCAAAGCCTCGCGCCCAACCCTGCAAACGTGTCGCAGGATGCTGCATCCGATTGACGGGGCAGACGCTCACGCATAGCAGGGCGGCTTTCCAGACGTTCGATCAGAGGCCCGCACTCCCATGACCTATGTCGTCACCGACGCCTGCATCCGGTGCAAGTACATGGATTGCGTCGAAGTCTGTCCGGTCGACTGCTTTTACGAAGGCGAGAACATGCTCGTCATCAATCCCAACGAATGCATCGACTGCGGCGTGTGCGAGCCCGAATGTCCAGCCGAGGCCATCCTGCCGGACACCGAGAACGGCCTGGAAAAGTGGCTGGAGCTCAACCGCACCTATTCCGAGCAGTGGCCCAACATCACAGTGAAGGGTGAAGCGCCGGCCGACGCCGACGCGATGAAGAACGAAACCGACAAGTTCGACAAGTATTTCTCTTCGGAGCCCGGCACCGGCTCCTAAGCCGTCAGCACTGGCAGCGACCGTACCGGTCGAACCGCCGAAAACCGCGCATTTTCGGGCGCGGACGGCGACGTTTGGCTGGTAATTTTATTACGAGCGTGTTAAAGGGACCACGACGTAGGCGAAATCCGCCTCCGCCCGGAGAAGAATACGAGTCGCCCCGGAAACGCCTGCCCCTTGCCTTCGAGCGCGGGGGGCCGACACCGCAACAGTTCGGGGCCGGTTACACGAAAGGTTCCTCGCACATGGCTGCCAAGGCGCTGTCCTTCGATGTCGGCGATTATGTCGTTTACCCTAAGCACGGCGTGGGCCGTGTGGTTGAGCTGTTGAAGCAGGAAATCGCGGGCATGCAGCTTGAGCTGTATGTGCTCCGCTTTGAAAAAGAAAAGATGACGCTCCGCGTGCCGACCAACAAGGCCGAGAGCGTTGGCATGCGCAAGCTATCGAGCGACAAGACGCTCAAGGAAGCGCTTGAGACGCTGAAGGGCAAGCCCAAAGTAAAGCGCACCATGTGGTCGCGCCGGGCCCAGGAGTATGAAGCCAAGATCAATTCGGGCGATCTGGTGTCGATCGCCGAAGTGGTCCGCGACCTGTTCCGAGCCGACGACCAGCCCGAGCAGAGCTATTCGGAGCGGCAGATCTTCGAAGGTGCCGCATCGCGCCTCGCCCGCGAACTCGCGGCGATGGAGGAAACCGACGAACCCGCCGCGCTCAATAAGATCCTGGATATTCTGCGCAAGTCCGCGGCGATCTGGAACAAGGACAAGGTTCCGGCCTGATCTGCGTTTTAAATAGTGGGAGGGCGGTCGGCGACGGCCGCCCTTTTCTTTGCCTCAGAGCCAGTGTATTGCCTCATCAATACAGTTCTGGAGAAACCATGCGCCTGTTGCTGATGTCACAATGCTGCCGCTCGCTGCTTGCCATTCGAACACCCAGCGCAACGAAGGTGCTGCCTGCCGCGGTGCCACCCGCAGCTTCGCGGCGAGCGGGTTCGACACCGTCGATCTGCGCGGCCCGGACGAGATCGATGTAAAGACCGGACCAGCTACTCGGTGACCGCCGAAGGCGATCCCACGGCGCTCGACAAGCTCGACATCCGCGTAGTCAAAGGCGACTTGCGCATCGCGCGGCAGAAGAGCGGCAGCGGCGGCGCCGCGCGCATCCATGTGGTGCCACCGCACATCAGCGATGCCACCATCACTGGTGCGGGCAACCTGAGCGTCGACCGCGTAGACGGCGATGTGGACCTTTCCATCGTTGGCGCAGGCAATCTCATCCTGCGCAGCATGAAGGCTAACGACGCCGAACTCTCGATCGCCGGCGCAGGCGACATGCGGGTCGCAGGCAGCGCCCAACGCTTGAAGGCATCGATCGCCGGCAGCGACGATATCGACGCCAGCGGCCTGAGTGCCACGAGCGGAGCCATTTCGATTACCGGCACCGGCAGCCTGCGCGGGCAAGCGCGCGGCGATGCTACCGTCGAGATACTTGGGCCGGGCGATGTCGAACTGACTGGCGGTGCACGATGCAAGACCCGTGCGATTGGTCCCGGGGAGGCGCGCTGCAGCTGACCGACTAAGCGGCGACCGGGAAGCGCAGCAGCCGGTCCTCGAGCGCCACTAGCGCCTGCGCGCCCGCACCCACTGCTCGCACGATTTCGGGATGATGCGCGTCAAGCCCGCCGGTCAGCGCACCGAACGCTGGCAGGATCAGCTTGGTCTCGTTCGTCACGAAACAACGCCGCGCGATCTGTCGTCCACGCACGGTGACGCGCAGCTTGGGGTGGAAATGTCCCGACAACTCGGGACGGATATCGCGCGGCTCTGCCTCATGCCGCAGCACCAGCCCGTCGACCACCGCTTCGTCGTGAATTGTCCCGCCGCAATGATCGACCAGCGCCGCGTCGTGGTTTCCGGTGATCCAGTGCCAATCAAGCCGCCCCGTAAGCCCGGTCAGCATCGCCCGTGCCTGCGCCGGCAGCCGCTCGCACCCGGCGGAATCGTGGAAGCTGTCGCCCAGGCACCAAAGTTCGACCGGTGCCACTTGCTCGACCAACCCAGTCAGGGCGCTCAGCGTCGCCAAGGAGTCATAGGGCGGCAGCATCTGACCCTGGAGCGCGAACCAGCTGGCCTTTTCGAAGTGCAGGTCGGCGACCAGCAGCGCCCGACGCGCCGGCCAATACAGAGCGCCCTTCGCTATCGCGCGAAATTCATGGCCAGCGAACGAAAGGGGAACCATGGCCCCGCCTATCCGCCTCGCCGGCCAGTCCTGTCAAGCACTTAGGCGGGAACCGCCTCGCTCGCCTCAACCTGCTGCATCGCCCCCAGCTGCGCCAGGATGCGCACCCAGGAGCGGATCCCCTTGTGAAAGCTCTTGAGGTCGTATTTCTCGTTGGGCGAATGGATTTGGTCGTCGTTCAGCGCGAAGCCCACCATCACGCTGTCCATCCCCAGGATCGTCTTGATCGAATTAACCACTGGGATCGATCCCCCGCTCGCCAGCAGCGCCGACTTGCCCCATTCCGCGTCCAGCGCAGCGCGCGTCGCCGCCACCGGGGCGCTGTCGCTCGCCAGGCTGATCGCCCGCGAACCGCCCCGTGTCTTGAACTCGGCGGTGCAGTCGGCGGGCAGCCGCGCCCGGACATGCGCCTGGAACGCCTCCCACACCTGATCCGGGTCCTGATCACCCACCAGGCGAAAGCTCAATTTCGCATGCGCCTCAGCGGGAATGACCGTCTTGTAGCCTTCGCCGATATAGCCGCCCCACATGCCATTGATCTCGGCGGTCGGGCGTGCCCAGCTCTGCTCGAGCGCGCCATAGCCGGTTTCGCCGGCAGGGACGCTCAGCCCGACATCCCCCAGGAACTGCCCGGCGTTGAAGCCGAGCGCATCCCAGCTCGCCTGCACATCGGCGCTGAGGTCATGGACCCCGTCATAGAAGCCGTCGAGCGTCACCCGCCCATCGGTATCCTTCATCTCGGCCAGGATGGTCGCGAGCAGTTGGAGCGGGTTGCGCGCCGGCCCGCCATACAGCCCCGAATGCAAGTCGCGGCTCGGCCCGCGCACGGTCACTTGGCCGCCCGCCATGCCACGCAGCCCGATGGTCAGCCCCGGAGTCTGCGTGTCCCACATCGACGTGTCGCAGATCAGCGCAAAATCGGCCTTCAACTCTTCGGCGGCAGCATGAAGGAACGGCTCCAGGCTTTCCGACCCCGATTCTTCCTCGCCTTCGATCAGGATCGTCACGCGGCACGGCAGCGTGCCCGTGGTTTCCTTCCAGGCTCGGCACGCTTCCAGGAAGGTGCGCAGTTGGCCCTTGTCGTCGGACGATCCGCGCCCGACGATCATCTTCGATCCATCTGCGCGCGTCTCGATCACTGGATCGAACGGGTCGCGCCGCCACAGCTCCACCGGGTCGATCGGCTGCACATCGTAATGGCCATAGAACAGCACATGCGGCGCGCGCTCGTTCTCTGGGCCGTCGTGATGCGCAACCACCATCGGGTGTCCCGGCGTCGGCGCCACGCGCGCCGCAAAGCCCAACTCGGTCAGTTCGTCGGACAGCAGCTGCGCCGCGGTCCGGCAATGCTCGGCATAAGCCGGGTCGGTCGAGATCGACTGGATGCGCATCAGCGCGAACAGGCGGTCGAGTGACGCATCGAGGTTCAGGTCGACATAATCGAGTGGCTTGGCGGTATCGGTCATGCGCCTTCGCTAGCCCTCGCGCGCGTGCGGAGCAAGCCAGCCGCGCTGCCCCCGGGTGGGGGGGACATCGCCGCCGCCCAAGGTTCTGTCCGGTACATCCCTCTAGGAGTAAGCGCATGTTCGGAAGCGAAAATCGGCCGCTTGCGGTAGTTACCGGCGGCTCGAATGGTATCGGCTACGAACCCGCCAAGAAGTTCGCCGACAATGGCTATGACGTGCTGATCGCCGCCGAAGATGCGGCGCATCTGCGCGACGCCGCCGCCACCCTGTCGGCGAGCGGAGCAGGGGTGGAAGGTCATGCCTCCGACCTGTCGACCCCAGAATGGCGTGAACAGCCCGTTTGCCGCATTTAGGCGATCGGCCCCGGTCGAGGCGCTGTGCGTCAACGCCGGCGTCGGCTTGGGTGGGCCTTCGTCGAAACCGGCCTGCAGCGCGAACTCAAGATGATCGACCCGAACGTGCGCGGCGCAGTGCAGCTCACCAAGCTGGTGTTGAAGGACATGGTCGCGCGCGACAGCGGCAAGATCCTGTTCACCTCGCCGGTCGCTGCGACGATGCCCGATCCGTTCGGAGCAGTGTATGGCACCACCAAGATCTTCCTGCGCTGGTTCGGCGAGGCGCTCCGCAACGAGCTGAAGGACACCGGCATGGCGGTCACCGTGCTGATGCCCAGCGTGACCGAAATCAACTTCTTCAGCCGCGCCGAGATGACGGACGCCCGCGCCGGCCAGATGGAGAACAAGGATGATCCTGCGGTGGTCGCCAAGGCCCGCTCCGATGCGCTGATGGCTGACAAGCACAAAATCGTGCCGTTGCTCAAGAACAAGGTCATGGCCGGGGTCGCGGATGTGAGCCCGCTCTGGCAGCCGCCCGAATCCACCGCGCGCTCTCCGAGCCCGGCTCGGGCAAGCAGGATTAAGGCGCTCGACAATGCCGTTCCCCGGCCTTGGCCGGGGACGACTTATTGCGGGAGGGCCGCAGTCCGCACTGCCAGCCAGTGAGCATGCTCCTCCTGTGCGTCGGCAAGCGCCCGGTGCGCCGGCGGCGCGCCAGATCGGCGCACTTCGCACAACGCCACTAGGTTCGCGGCTTCCTCTTCCAGCCGGTCCGCCGCCATCCGCTCCCGCAACCCTTCGCGCGCGGTCTCCAGCAATAGATCGTCGCTGTCACGCAGCCGCAAGCCGTGCCGCGGCAGCCCCGCTGCGCGCAGCAAGGTGCTCAGCCACTTGCCGTCCCAGGACGGCGCGCTGGCAAACAAGTCATGCCCACTCAGCACCGCGACCATCCGCGCGGCAACGGCGTCGTATGGCGTGCCGTCTCGCTCCAGCTGGGCTCGGGTGATGTGGTGGATCGCCTCAGCTTCGGGGTCCCACTCGGTCCATTCGGGCGCCGGACGGATCAGATGCGCTTCGGACGTGCCGTCCTCGAACACCCAGCCGACTTCGATCGGATAACTGTGCTTGGACAGGGACGACGCTTCGAAGTCGAGAAAGACGCGCATGATGGCGGAACGCAGCGCAAGCCGATCGGGTGCCACGATCCTTCCCGTTCAGGAAGGATCGCGTCACAACATCTGCCCCGCAACCGCGCGCTCGAACTCCACGGGATCGTGCGCGCACAATATCTTCACCTCGCCAGCACGCTCCACCGACAGCCGCCGCACCCGCTCCTGGTTCGCGAGCCGCTGCGTGCGCGAAACCTCCATCATTGTCTGGTATCCGCGCAAGCCGGGCGTGCAGTGCCGCGTCGCCTGGCGCATCTCGCCGCGGTAGAAATAGGCGTCGCCGGCATGGAGCAGCCACCCCTCGCGGCCGCGGTCGATCGCGATCCCCGCATGCCCCCAAGTATGCCCCGGCAGCGGCACCATCAGGATCTCGGGCGGCAGTCCTTCCAGCCCACGTACCGCGTCGAACCCGAACCAGGGCTCGCCCGTGCTCGTATAACGGCGCCAGTTCGCCACTTCGTCGAACTGCGCCGGGCGATAGCGGTTGCGCGGCACGAAACCCTTGCGCGGCCCCGTCGCGGCGGCGAACTCCTTTTCCATCACATGCACGGTGGCGAACGGAAAATCCTCCAGCCCGCCGGCATGGTCGAAGTCCAGATGCGTCAGCACGATGTGCCGCACATCCTGCCCGGCAAAGCCCAGCGCCTGGATCTGGCGGATCGCCGTCTCCTCCTCGAGCAGCTTGATGTTGAGCATCGTCCGCATCGCCCGCGTGATCCGCGCCGGGTCGCGATGCGGGTGGTCGACGTCGCGCAGCCCATAGCCGGTGTCGATCAGCACCAGCCCGTGCGCGTCGGTTTCGATCAGCAGGCAATGGCACACCAGATGCCCGGTCAGCCCGACGCTGCGTCCGTCGAACAGCGCGCCGCCCAATGGACAATCGGTCCCGCAATTGAGGTGATGGATCTTCAAGGCCGCTCTCCCTTCGCCGCGCCAACGAAGCGAAAGCGAAAGCGGTTCAGCAGCCTAACAAGGATCAGCCCTTGCGGTGCACCGCAAAGCCGGCGAACGCCTGGTTCACCGGCATCAACTCCAGCGTGTTGATGTTCAGGTGCGCAGGCTGCTCGGCAACCCACAGGATCGTCTTGGCGATGTCTTCGGCGGTCATCGGGTTCACGCCGCCATAGAGCTTGTCCGACGCTTCCTGGCTGCCGGTGCGCACCAGGGTGAACTCGGTTTCCACCATGCCGGGCTCGATCGACGTCACGCGAACGCCCGTGCCGAGCAGGTCGGAACGCAGGTTCAGGCTGAACTGGCGCACGAAAGCCTTGGTCGCGCCGTACACATTGCCCCCAGCATAAGGATAGCTCGCGGCCACCGACGAAAGGTTGATGATCCCGCCCTTGCGCGCGATCAGCTGGGGCAGCAGCTTGTGAGTCACCGACACGAGCGCGGTTATATTGGTATCGATCATCGTCTGCCAATTGGACAGCGCGGCGTCTTGCGCCGGCTCTGTGCCGAGCGCGAGGCCGGCATTGTTGACCAGCAGGTCGAGGTCGCGGAACGGCTCGGGCAGCGATGCCAACGCTTCGTCCAGAGCCGCTTCGTCGCGTACGTCGAAGGCCAGGGGGTGGACGCGGTTCTCGCTGATGATTGTCGTGAGAGACTCCAGCCGATCTTTCCGCCGCCCCGTGGCGATGACATGCCAGCCCGCCGCGGCGAAGGCGCGGACGGTTGCCGCGCCGATTCCGGCGGTGGCGCCGGTGACTAGAACGGTTGGCATGCTGAACTCCTCGCGAGCGTGGGTAGGCGCGTCCTATGTGGACCGGGGGCGCGCATCGTCAATGCGGGACCACGCCCATTTCGACGCCGGTCTTGTCGTGCAGGGCGAAGCGGTCGACCAAGTCGCGGCTCGCTTGGTTATAGCCGACGACTTCGACCTCGCGCCCTTCGCGGCGGAGCTTGGCCACTATCTTGTCGACGCTGAAAACGGCCGAGATATCCCAGAAATGCGCCGCCGACGCGTCGATGACGATGCGCTGCGCGCTTTCATCCCCTTGGAAAGACTGGGTAAATCTGTCGACCGACGCGAAGAAGACCTGACCGGTGATGGTGTAGGTCGCAGTGCGGCCGTCGTCGGAGACGCTGCGCTCGACCGAGAACATGCGGCGCACCTTGCCGGCGAAGAAGATCCCCGACAGCAGCACGCCCGCCAGAACGCCCTGCGCCAAATCGCTCGTCGCCACCACAACCACCACCGTCACCAGCATCACCACCGACGATGTCGGCGGATGGCGGCGCAGATTGGGGATAGAGTTCCAGCTGAACGTGCCGATCGACACCATGATCATCACGGCGACCAAGGCGGGCATCGGTATTCGCCCCACCCAGGGTCCGAGCACCGCGAGCAGGAACATCAGGAACGCGCCCGCGGTGAAGGTCGACAGCCGCGCGCGCCCGCCCGACGTCACGTTGATCACCGACTGGCCGATCATCGCGCAGCCGCCCATGCCGCCGAACAATGCCGCGACCATGTTGGCGCCGCCCTGCCCCAGGCATTCGCGGCGCTTGTCGCTGTCGGTATCGGTCATGCCGTCGACGATCTGCGCAGTCATCATCGATTCGAGCAGCCCCACCGCCGCCATGGTGAGCGAATAAGGGAGGATGATCCGCAGCGTTTCGAGCGTCAGCGGTACGTTCGGCCAAGCCAGGCTGGGCAGCCCTTGCGGCAATTGCCCCATGTCGCCGACCGTGCGCACCGGCAGCCCAAGCCCGATGCTGAGCGCCGCGAGCACCAGGATCGCCACCAGCGGCGAAGGCACCGCCTTGGTCACGCGCGGCACCAGGTAGATGATCGCCAGCCCCCCGGCGATCATCGCATAGGTGTGCCAGCTCACGCCGGTCAGCTGCGGCAGCTGCGCCATGAAGATCAGGATGGCCAGCGCGTTGACGAAGCCGGTGATCACCGAGCGCGACACGAACTGCATCAGCAGGTTCAGCCGCAGCAGCCCGGCGATGATCTGGATCACGCCCATCAGGATGGTTGCCGCGAACAGATATTCGACGCCATGGTCACGCACCAGCGGCGTCACCACCACTGCCACCGCCGCGGTCGCGGCCGAGATCATGCCGGGCCGGCCGCCGAGGAACGAAATGACGATGGCGATCGCCACGGAGGCGTAGAGCCCGACGCGCGGATCGACGCCGGAGATGATCGAGAAGCCGATCGCCTCGGGGATCAGCGCCAGCGCGACGACGATCCCGGCCAGGATGTCGCGGCGCGCCTGGACGCCGCTGGGAAGCCATTCGGCGCGAAGCCGGGCAAGCGAGCTAGTCATTCGAGAAAGGCCATGCATTCGGCACATGCCACGCAGCTGCGGAAAAGAGCGGCGGATCGCCGGCAGTGTGCAATTGTCTGGCGGATCGGCGGCCAGAAGAGCCACCCGGATTTGCACCGGGTCCTTGCGAATGTCCGTGTCTTAGCCGCTGGCGCCGGGCGCGCAACCCCTCCATTCGCCGATTCAGCACAACGGTCCGGCGCTCTGCTGCGGCGCAGCAAAGGTTCGTTACGTCCCGCACATACACAGACAGGCCACGCATCCTATCTGACCCTCAACAACCACCAAGGGAGTCGCCCATGCAGCCCAATGACAATGAGAAGAAGCCGTTGTTCGAGCAGCTTCGCGCGTCGCTGTTCCTGCTGGCCTTTGGCCTGTGCACACTTGCCTTTCTGGTCGCGATCGATCGGCCCGAATGGTTCGAGCTGCGTCCGGCATCGGGCACCGCTGCCGCCATGTCGAACGCCGGAAACACGCCGACCGGCGCGCCCGAGGCTTCGTGACGGGAGCCCTACCCCGCTGACAAGCGTATGAGCGAACCATGATTGTCACCGCCGCCCCCAGCTTCAAACAAGTCGTTCGCGAAATCTGGAAGCCGCTTGCGCTTCTGTTCGTGTGGGACGTGATCGTCACGATCACCTATTTCCTCCTGCCGTTCCGCGCGCCATCGCTGCCGCTGACGCTGTTCGGATCGGCGCTGGCGCTGTTCCTCGGCTTCCGCAGCAACTCGGCCTATCAGCGCTGGTGGGAAGGGCGCGGGCTGTGGGGGCTGATGATCAACGCCAGCCGCAACCTGGCGCGACAGGCCCGCAACTTTTTGCCCGACGATGAAGCGCTGGACATGAAGCGCACCATCGTGCTGCGCCAGATCGCATATGTGAATGCGCTGCGGTGCCAGTTGCGCCGGCAGCCGGTGGACGCGGAAGTGCATCGCTTCCTGTCGAAGGGCGAAGCCGATTTCGCGCTCGCCCGCACCAACGTGGCCAACGGCATTGTCGATGGCACCAGCCGCCGGATCAACCTGGCGCGGCAAAATGGCTGGATCGACACCATCCAGCAGACCGCAATGGAAAGCGTGCTGATCGACATCGCCAACGCGCAGGGCGGCATGGAGCGGCTAAAGAACACGCCGCTGCCCAACCAATATCGCTTTTTCCCGACGATCTTCACGCACCTGTTCTGCATCCTGCTGCCGATCGGGCTCGTCGAGACGCTGGGACTGGCGACGCCGCTGGGTTCGACCATCGCGGGCCTCATGTTCCTGATCGTGCTGGCGATCGGTGACGACCTGGTCGATCCGTTCGCCAACACCGCGCACGACCTGCCGCTTTGCGCCATGTGCCGCACGATCGAGATCGACCTGCTCCAGGCGATCGGCGACGAGGCGCCCGAGCCGATGAAACCGGACAAAGCGGGTGTGTTGTGGTGAGGGATATCCTCCCCCGCTGAAGCGAGGGGGGAAGGTTGATTGCCAACCCCGGTTTGCCGTGTAGATTGCTCCGACAGGCCAATAAGCGCCTGATTTCGGAGACGAATCCTTGAACCTGAAGCATATCCTGCTGGCGACCACGCTGTCCGCTGCCGCCCTCGCCGCTCCGGCGCTCAGCCAGCAAGCGGCACCGCCCGCCGCACCCGCCCCCGACCACGCCGCCGATACCGCCGCCGCCACCAGCTACGGCCCCTGGGGCTTCGATATCGCCGGCATGGACCGCAGCGTGAAGCCGGGCGACGACTGGTTCCGCTTCGTCAACGGCAGCTGGGTGGCCAAAACCCAGATTCCTGCGGACCGCTCCTCCTATGGCGCCTTCGCCGTGCTGCGCGACTTGTCCGAGATGCGCCTGCGGAGCCTGATTTCGGGCTACAGCGCCAGCGACACCGCGCATCCCGACCGGATGAAGGCCGCAATCCTGTATAGCGGCTATCTGGACGAAGCCGCCGCCGAGCGGCTCGACGCGCAGCCGCTCACCCAGCGGCTCCAGCCGATCAAGGCCGCGACGTCCAAGGATGATATCGCCCGCCTGATGGGCGCTTCGCTTGGCGGCTTCGGCGCCAGCTTCTTCGCGCCGGGCGTCAACGACGACGCCAAGCAGCCCGACATCTATTCGCTTTACCTGCGCCAGTCGGGCCTCGGCCTTGGCGACCGCGAATTGTATCTCGACGCCAAGTTCGCGCCGCAGGTCGCACGTTATCGCCAATATCTCGCGCAGATGCTGTCCATGGCGGGCTGGCCCAATGCCGAAGCGGCGGCAGGCAATGTGGTCGCGATGGAGACCAAGCTCGCCCAGGCGCATTGGACGCGCGCGCAGAGCCGCGACCGCGACAAGACCTACAATCTCACCACGCTGGCCGAACTCAAGGCCCGGTCGCCCGGCTTCCCCTGGGACGCGTTCTGGCAAGCGGCGGGCGTGGCCAAGGCCGAGCGCGCCATCGTCGCGCAGAACACCGCATTCCCGGCGATCGCCAAGCTCTATGCCGACACCGAGCTCGACACGTTGAAGGCGTGGCAGGCGTTCCGCACCGCCGACGACATTGCGCCGTTGCTCTCCAAGCGCTTTGTCGACGCCCAGTTCGAGTTCCGCTCCAAGTTCCTCAACGGCCAGCCCGAGCAGCGCGAGCGCTGGAAGCGCGCAGTCGCCTTCACCGAGCGTGCCGTGGGCGAAGGCGTCGGCCGCGACTATGTCGCGCTCTATTTTCCGCCCGCGTCCAAGGCCAAGATGGATACGCTGGTCGCCAATCTGCGCGTGGCGCTTGCCGGGCGCATCGACAAGCTTCCCTGGATGAGCCCGGTCACCAAGGAACAGGCCCAGGCCAAGCTGAAGGGCTTCACCGTGAAGGTGGGCTATCCAGAGAAGTGGCGCGACTATTCGGCGCTGGAAGTGAAGCCCGGCGACCTGGTCGGCAATGCCGAGCGCGCCAGCCGCTTCGAATGGGATTACCGCCGCAACCGCATCGCACTGCCGGTCGACAAGGCCGAGTGGGGCATGACGCCGCAGACGGTCAACGCCTATTACAATTCGGTCAAGAACGAGATCGTCTTCCCCGCCGCGATCCTGCAGCCGCCCTTTTTCGATCCCAAGGCCGACGACGCAGTCAATTATGGCGGCATTGGCGGGGTGATCGGGCACGAGATCAGCCACGGCTTCGACGACCAGGGCCGCAAGTCCGACGGCAACGGCGTGCTGCGCGACTGGTGGACTGGCGAGGATGCGACCAAGTTCGAGGCGCAGGCAGTACGGCTCGGCGCGCAATATGAAGCCTATACCTTCGAAGGGCTGCCGGGCGTCCACATCAACGGCCGCGCATCGATGGGCGAGAATATCGGCGATCTGGGCGGCGTGCTGATCGCGCTGGACGCGTATCATACATCCTTGGACGGCAAGAAGGCGCGGGTGATCGACGGCTTCACTGGCGACCAGCGCTTCTTCCTGGGCTGGGGTCAGGTGTGGCGCACCTTGTTCCGCAAAGAGGCGCTGCAACAGCAACTGGTCAGCGATCCGCACTCACCCGGGCAGATCCGCGCAGTGAACCCGCTGCGCAATGTCGATGCGTGGTACGCCGCCTGGAAGATCACGCCGGACCAGAAGCAGTATCTCGCCCCCGCGGATCGCGTCCGCATCTGGTAATCGGCCGTCCGGCGCATGATCTCTGTCGAGTCATGCGCCGGAACCCGGTGGAGGCACCAATCCGCGAGGTTCCCCGATCTCCCTTGAACAATTCATCGCGAACTATGGCCTGTTGGGGCTGTTCCTGGGCGCCGGGATCGAAGGCGAGACGATTGTCCTGATCGGCGGGACGATGGTGCATCATGGGCTGTTGCCGTTCTGGCCGGCCGCCGCGGCGGCGGCGGGTGGTTCGTTCATCGCCGACCAGCTGTTCTTCCTATTGGGGCGGCGCTTCCGCGACCGTCCTTTCGTGCAACGCATGCAGACGCGGCCCGCCTTTGTCCGGGCGCTGCGCATCTTCGAGCGGCATCCCGCGATGTTCGTCTTCGCCTTCCGCTTCCTTTATGGGCTGCGGACGGTGAGCCCGATCGCGATCGGCACCACGCAGCTTCCGGCGCGCACCTTTCTGTTCCTCAATGCCGCTGCGGCAATAGTATGGGGAACCGTGTTCGTCGGCCTGGGCTATTGGTTCGGCGAAGCGATCGAAACTGCCTTTGGCCGCGTTCGGGACGCCGGCCTGGTGATCCTGCCGGTGCTTGGCGCCGGCGGGGCCATCGCGCTGATCGTCTATCTGCTCCACCGCCGGTACAGCCGGTAAACCGCCGGCCGGTTCGACGCGGCGTTACGGCGCAGTCACGGCGCCCCGCCGCACCGGCCCGCGTACCATGTGCGACACGATCGCATTCTTCTTCATGCGCGGCAGCAAATCGCCGCGCCCGGCATACAGCCCTTCCAGATAGGCGCGGTCGAATGCGCTGAGCGTGGCGGGGGCACGCGCGTCGCCTTCTGGGGTGAACAGCGCCAGGATCGAACCCCCATCCGCCTGGCCGCGCAGCTTCGCGCCGGTGAGCGCGCGCATCGCGGCATAATCGGCCACTTGAGCCAGGCTGCGCCCCGCCATGGCGCCGCGATCGATCAGCACGGTGGCACTCACCACGTCGCGACGCGTGGGGGAGGACAGGCGCGTTGGGCTGTGCGTCCGCAGCACCTTGGGATCGTCCGTGTCACGGACCGGCCGGTCGCCGTCGCGGCTGCGCGTTTCCACTTCGATCCAGGCGCGGGCATGGCCGGGTTCGCGCACGATCCGGGCAACATCGGCCAGCGACTGGCTGTTCAGCGCGACCGAATTGGCGCGCGCCAGCCGGCGCACGGCAGCGCGGCTATCCTCCACGAACGCCACGATCAGGTTCGGCGCGCAGCCGGTTTCCCCAACGCGCAGTCCGATCGACGCCGCGACCTCGCTCACCCGGTCCACCACCGCCTGCCCCGCGGCCCTGGGCAGGCCGGCACTGCCAACGCACACCGGATCGGTGAACCGCGCAAGCGGTGCGTCGCCCATCAAGGGTTCCGAGATCCGCTCGACATAGTGTCGCGCCTTTGCCGCCTGGTCGCGCGTGTCGGACGTGATCACGACTTCCTGGTGCGCGGCCGCCTGCGCCGGCGGGGTCAGGAACATGGCGAGGGCGAGCAGCATGCGAATCCCCTGAATTCGCGCTGAGGCTAACAGAGCCCGGCCCCGCAGTGGAAGGGCCTGTGTGCGCTATTCCTCGATCACGCTGAGCGGCTGGGCCAGCAGCCAATGCTCGCCGTCCCAACGGTCCTCGAGCTGGTCGAACTGGACCAGCGTACCTCGCAGGCAGCCGAGTTCGGGCAAATGGAGGCGCAGCAGCGCGCGGGCGCGGTCGATATCGGTGGCGTCGACATCTGCTTCGCTGAGCATGGTCGCGCCGCCTTCGCTGCACCCGAGCCCGGCCAGCCGCAGTTCGGCGTCGAGCGATACACTGTAGCGCAGGTGCCGCTCCATCGGATCGAGATCCTCGGGCAGCACGATCATCATGTACTGGGTGTCGAGCGGCTCCTGCATCTTGGCCGCTAGCCCGGTGAGGAACCGCTCGATCACACCCTCAGCCTCGCAGCGTCGCGCCGAGCTTCGCCGCCGCGGCCACGACCTTATCGGCCACGGCCTTGATATCGGCGTCGGTGAAGCTCTTTTCGCCCGGTTGCAGGGTGATCTCGACCGCCAGCGACTTCTGCCCCTCGGGCACGCCCTGGCCGACGAACAGATCGAACAGGCGCGCGTCAGTGATCACGCCCTTGTCGGCACCCTTCACCGTGCGGACCAGGTCGCCGGCGACCAATGTGTCGGGCACCAGGAAGGCGAAGTCGCGGGTGACCGCCTGAAGCGCGGGGGGGGTGTAGGCCGGGCGCATGAAGCCCGATCCCCGCTTGGCGGGCAGCGCATCGAGATAGAGTTCGACCGCAACGACATCACCCGACAGGTCGAACGCCTTGGCGACGCTGGGATGCACCGCGCCGAACGCGGCTAGCACGGTCTTTGGTCCAAGCCGCAGGGTCGCCGACTGGCCGGGATGATAAGCTTCGCCTGCTTCACCCATGACCTGGAGGTTTGCGACCGGCGCCCCGGCGGCTTCGAGCAGGGCAAGCGCTTCGGCCTTGGCATCGAACGCACCGAAGCCCTGCGCCTTGCCGGCCTGCCAGCCGCGCGGGGTGCGGCTGCCGGCGAGGACGACGCCGAGCGTCAGCCGCTCCTTGTCGGCCAGATAGCGCCGGCCGATCTCGAAGAGCCGGACGCTAGTGGCGCCGCGCTTGAGGTTGCGCTCGGCTGCCGCGAGCAGGCCGGGCAGCAGCGAAGGGCGCATGACCTTCATGTCCTCGCTGATCGGGTTCGCCAGGCTCCAGGCGCCGCCGCCGAATACCGCCGCCTGCGTTTCGGAGATGAAGCTCCAGGTCACCGCTTCGTTCAGCCCGCGTGCCGCCGCCGTGCGGCGCAGCTTGCGCTCCAGCTTCTGTTCGGGCGTGGCCGTGGGACGAGCGACGCCGGGCGTGCGCTCCAGCGGCGTGGAGGGGACATGGTCGATACCCTCGATGCGGATCACTTCCTCAACCAGGTCGGCGGGGCCGTCGACGTCCCGGCGCCAGGTCGGCACCACCACCTGCCAGTTTTCATCGACCGAAAAGCCCAGCCGCACCAGGATATCGCGCTGGCGCTCCGCCGGGATGGCGAGGCCACCCAGCGTCTCGGCGAGCGTGGGGTCATAGCCGATAGTGCGGGTCGCGACCGGCGGCTGGCCGGCATGGGTGATGCCGCTGGCGGTACCGCCGCACAGGTCGAGCACCATGCGGGTGGCGATGGCGAGGCCGTCTTCGAGGAAGGCGGGATCGACGCCGCGCTCGAAGCGCTGGCGCGCGTCGCTGGTCAGTTGGAGCTTCTGCCCGGTGCGGGCGATATGCTCGGGCTCGAAATAGGCGCATTCGATCAGCACATCGGTGGTGGTTGGCTGCACGCTCGAATGCTCGCCGCCCATGACGCCGCCAATGTCGTGGACGGTCTCGTCGTCGGCGATCACCGTCATGCTCTCGTCGAGCGTGTAGGTCTTGCCGTTCAGCGCCAGCACCTGCTCACCGGCCCTGGCCTTGCGTGCGACCAGCCCGCCGTTCAGCGAAGCGCGGTCATAGACGTGCAGCGGACGGCCGAGATCGATCATCACATAATTGGTGATGTCGACCAGCGTGGAGATCGGCTTCTGCCCGATCGCGAGGAGGCGGCGGCGCATCCATTCGGGCGATTCGCCATTGGTGACGCCCGACACGCCCTGTGCGAAGAAGGCGGGGCAGCCTTCGTCCTGCGTGCGCACATCGGGACCGGGGCCTTCACCTTCCACGGGTGCGACCATCAGTGGCTTGAGCGTCCCCAGGCCGGCCGCGGCGAGATCGCGAGCGATGCCGCGCACGCCCATGCAGTCCTGGCGATTCGGGGTGATCGACACGTGGATGACGGGGTCGCCCAGCTGGGCATAATCGGCGAACGCCGTGCCGACTGGTGCGTCCTGGGGTAGTTCGATGATGCCGTCATGGTCCTCGCCGAGCTCGAGCTCGCGCGTCGAACACATCATGCCGTTGGATTCGACGCCACGAATGGCCGAGATCTTCAGCTGCATGCCGTTGGCTGGCACCGTTGCGCCCGGAAGCCCGAGCACGCCGACAAGCCCGGCGCGCGCATTGGGCGCGCCGCACACCACCTGAAGCGGTGCGCCGTCGCCGGTATCGACGCTCAGCACCTGGAGCTTGTCGGCCTGCGGATGACGCTCGGCCGTCAGCACCCGCGCGACGCGGAAGCCAGTCAGCCGCTCGGCCGGGTTCTCGACGCCTTCGACTTCCAGCCCGACGCGAGTCAGCGCCTCGACGACTTCGGTCAGCGAGGCATCGGTTTCCAGATGCTCCTTGAGCCAGCCCAGGGTGAACTTCATGCGCCCACTCCCCCGCTCAGCGTGGGCACGTCGAGCGCCGAGAAGCCGTAATGCTTGAGCCAGCGCAGATCGCCGTCGAAGAAGGGCCGCAAATCGTCCATCCCGTATTTGAGCATCGCCAGCCGGTCGACGCCGGTGCCGAAGGCGAAGCCCTGCCATTCAGTGGGGTCCAGCCCGGCGGCCTCGATCACCTTGCGGTGGACCATGCCGGAGCCGAGCACTTCCATCCAGCCGCCGCCCGCCGCGTCGCCGCTGCCGCCGATCACGCGCTTGCCATTGGTCCAGGTGAAGCCGACGTCCACTTCGGCGCTGGGCTCGGTGAATGGAAAATAGCTGGGGCGCAGGCGGAGCACGATGTCGTCGCGCTCAAAAAACGCCTTGAGGAAGGTCTCCAGCGTCCATTTGAGATGACCGAGCGTAATGCCCTTGTCGATCACCAAGCCTTCGATCTGGTGGAACATCGGCGTGTGGGTCGCGTCGCTGTCGGAGCGATAGACGCGGCCCGGCGCGATGATGCGGATCGGCGGCTTGTTCGCCATCATCGTACGGATCTGCACCGGACTGGTGTGAGTGCGCAGCACCATCGGCCGTTCGTGCTCGCCAGCGAGGTAGAAGGTGTCGTGCATCGCCCGGGCGGGGTGCGTCTCGGGAATGTTAAGCGCTGTGAAATTGTGCCAGTCGTCCTCGATCTCGGGCCCGCTCGCCACCGCGAAGCCCAGATCGGCGAAGATCTCCGCCAGTTCGTCCATCACCTGACTGACCGGGTGGACACTGCCCGCAGGCACGCCATCGACCGGCAGCGTCATGTCGAGCTTTTCGCCCGCGAGCCGTGCGTCGAGCGCCGCCTTTTCGAGCGCGTCCTTGCGCGCAGCCAAGGCACCCGTGACCGCCTCACGCAGCCCATGGATGCGCGGGCCCTGCGCCTGACGCTCATCGGGACTCATCCCGCCCAGCGTCTTGAGCAGCCCTGTGATGGCGCCCTGCTTGCCCAGTGCTTGGACGCGGATCGCCTCCAGCGCGTCGAGTCCCGTCGCCGCGTCGATCGACGCGACCAGGTTCTGGCGAAGTTGGTCTAGGTCGGTGGTCATCGCATTCCGTTCGTTATGTCGTGAAGGGCCGAACCCCAGTCGCGGCGTCGCGTCAACCCTATACCCGGCTTGCCAGCAGCACACCGCCAAAGCCGATGAACATGGCACCGGTCGCGCGGTTGAACCTGCGCTGGCGATGCGCGGGTGCAAGCCAGCGCGCCAGCGAGCGCCCGCCAAGCGCGTAGGTGACGTACCAGCCGCCCTCGATCACCGCAAAGCTGATCACCAGGATGGCCAACTGGACCCAGAAGGGGCGGTTCACCTCAAGGAACTGCGGGAACAACGCGGCGGCAAAGATGATCAGCTTGGGATTCGACAATCCGGTGCCGAGCGCGGCGGCGTAGAGCGCGCCGGCACGGGGACGCGTATGCGGATCGGCGTCCGCCGGGGCGCTCACCGGTGCCCGCCACGCCTTGATGCCCAACCACAAAAGATAAGCGGCCCCGGCATAGCGCAGCACGTCGAACACCCGCGGCGACGCCTTCAGCAACGCGCCCAGACCCATGGCGGAGGCGAGCAGGCACAGCAATACCGCGCTCATCAGCCCGGCCATGGAGAACATCGCCCGGCGCGGCCCGTGGTGGATGCTCTGCACCATGACGTGGAGCATGTTGGGGCCGGGGGTGCCGGCGATCAGGAACACGGCCGTAACGTAGAGCCACCAGGTGTGGAGTGCCATTCGCGCTACCTTCGTTCCAACTCAGATCAACCATTCGCCTCACCCTCCCCGGCCGGCCAGGGGGAGGTGGCAGGCGGAGCGTGACGAAGGGCAAGTAAGCGACCAACCTGCCTCGGGGATTCCGCTCCCTCCGTCGCCTCCCCCTGGCGGGGGAGGATTGCCCATCCCGAACCAAAAGGGCGCCGGTGTTGCCACCGACGCCCCTTTATTCGCTACCTGCTACAGATCGCTTCAGGCGGCCTGGGGCAGTGCCGCCTTCGCCTGCGCGACGATGGCGCTAAACGCTTCACCTTCGTGCATTGCGATGTCGGCCAGGACCTTCCGGTCGAGTTCGATGCCGGCGAGCTTGAGCCCGTGCATGAACTGCGAATAGGTCAGGCCTTCGGCGCGGACGCCGGCGTTGATGCGCTGGATCCAGAGACCACGGAACGTCCGCTTCTTAACCTTGCGGTCGCGATACGCGTACTGGCCGGCCTTTTCGACGGCCTGCCGCGCGATGCGGATGGTGTTCTTGCGACGGCCACGATAGCCCTTCGCCTGTTCCAGGATGTTCTTGTGCTTGGCGCGGGTGGTAACACCCCGTTTTACGCGTGCCATGTGTCAGGCCTCCCTTACTTCAGGCCGTACGGCGCCCACGCGACAACGCGCGCGACGTCAGCATCGGCCAGCACGGAAGTGCCGCGATTGGTACGGATATACTTCGCGTTGTGCGAAATCAGTCGGTGGCGCTTGCCGGCGACTCCATGCTTCACCTTGCCAGTGGCGGTGAACTTGAAGCGCTTCTTTACGCCGCTCTTCGTCTTGAGCTTGGGCATTTTCGTCTCCTTTTGGTTCGACGATTGCAGACAGCCACGGCAGCCCTTGATAGCCGGGCGGTCCCTCGATCGCGGAAAGGCGGGCGCATAACCGAGCGTGCGCCGCAATGCAACCAGTGTCGGAACTCACCTGCGTTACGGGATTTACGCCCTGAATGGCTGACGTCGATCCATCCTTGAGCGCGGACCCTGCTGCCCCGGCCCCGGTTGCGGCGTCGGGACGGTCGCGCCGGGCGATGGGCACGCCCCTGGCGTCGGTCCTTTCGGTGCTGGCAACGGTACTCGGCCTGCTGGTGCTCGCCTGGACGATCCTGTTCGTCAGCAAGGGCCGCTTTCTCAAGCACACGTTTGAACGCATCGCATCGGCGCAGAGCGGGCGCGAGGTGAAGGTCGCGGGCGACTTCCAGCTCTATTTCGCGCCGATCAACGTCAAGTTCCTGGCCCAGCGAATCACGGTGTCCAATCCTGCCTGGGCGGGCAGCGGCAACTTCTTGTCGGCAGCGCTAGTCGACAGTCGCATTTCGACCTGGAGTCTGGTCACTCACAAATACCGGTTCAACTGGCTAAGCCTGCAGGACGGCCGCTTCGACCTGCAATGGGACAAGGCCGGGCGGCGCAACACCTGGACGTTCAAATCGGGCAAGGAAGGCGGCGATCCGTTCGAGCTGCCGGCGATCCGGCGCGGCATCGTCCAGGGTACGCAGTTGCGCTATCTCGATCCCCGGATGCGGATCGAAGCCGCGATCCGCGTCCACACAGTGGAAGCCCGCGACACGCGCGTGGACAACAGCATCCGCTTTGACGGCAACGGCACCGCGCACGGCACTCGCTTCACCATGTCGGGATCGCTGCTGTCGCCCAACGAAACGGTGGCTGGCGGCGAGAACAAGCTTCAGCTTCATGCCGAGGCGGTACGCACCAGCGTCGCCATCTCCGGCACCCTGCCGGGCGCCACGGAAATCGAAGGCGCCGACCTGCGCATGCGCATGCGCGGGCGCAACCTTGCCGACATCTTCCTGATGTTCGGCATCGCCGTGCCGGACACGCGCCGCTACGGCATGACCTCTGCGCTGACCAAGCGCGGCGACGAGTGGCGCTTCACCGGCATGCGCGGCCGCTTTGGCGACAGCGACCTTCGCGGGCGCTTTACCGTCAAGATGACCGAGCCGCGTTTGCTGCTGACCGCGGACCTCGCCACGCGCACGCTCGACATCATCGATGCCGCGCCGTTCATCGGCTACAATCCCGACCTGATCGAGGCGAAGGGCGGTTCGGGCACCATCCAGCAGGTCGGCGGCGCCCCGCGCATCCTGCCCGACGCGCCGCTGCGTATCGAAGCGCTCAAGAATTTCGACGCTCGGGTGAAGTGGAACGTGGCCCGCGTCCGTGCGAACAAGCTGCCAATGTCGAACATCGAGCTGGGCCTCAGCCTCGACAACCGGCTGCTGAAGCTGAGCCCGCTGAATTTCAGCCTGGCGCGCGGGACCGTCCATTCGGACATCACCATCAACGCGCGGCGCGAGCCGGTCTTTACCAACTATGACATCCGCCTGTCGCCGACGCCGATGGGCGTGCTGCTCGCCGGATTTGGCGTCGAGGAAGCGGGCACCAGCGGCACCGTCAAGGCGCGGGTGAAGATGACCGGCACCGGCAACAGCGTGCGCGATTCGCTGGCCAATTCGAACGGCCGTATCGCGATCATCCTGCCCAAGGGCAGCTTCTGGACGCGCAACATCCAGCTGTCCGAAATCGACGTCGGCACGTTCGTGCAGAAGATGTTCGAGAAGAAGCTGAAGGAGCCGGTGCAGATCAATTGCGGGCTGCTGGGCTTCACCGTGCGCAACGGCGTGGCGGCGGCCGATCCGATCCTAATCGACACCAGCAAGAACGTGATGCTGGGGCGCGGCGGCTTTTCGTTCAAGAACGAGACGCTGGATCTCGCCTTCCGCGCCGACAGCAAGAAGTTCAGCCTGTTCGCAGGCCAGTCTCCCGTCGGGATCGGCGGCTATTTCTCGCAACCTTCGATCAACGTGATCACGCCCGAATTGCTGGCGCGGGCGGGCGTGGGCCTGGGCCTGGCCGTCGTTGCCAGCCCAGTCGCAGCGGTGGTGGCGTTTGTGGATCCAGGCGACGCCAAGGGCGCGGCCTGCGGTCCGGTACTCGCGGGCGCCACCGCGCGGGCGCAGCGCGACAAGGATGGCCGCCCCCGCGACGATGTAGGCAAGGGGACCACGGCAAAGTCGGAGGACGGCAAGCGCAGCAAAAGCGAGCGCAAGGAACAGCGCAAGAAGTTCCTCGGCATCTTCTGAGCCGAGGACAGGCTGGCGGCGATCAGTGCCCGCCGCGGCAGGCGAGCGCTTCCAATATCTCTTCCACCCGCGCCGGATCGCCTGCCGCGATCACTTCGCCGTTGCTGCCGGCATGCAGCGGGTCGCCCTGCCAGTCGCACATACGGCCTCCGGCACCTTCCACCACCGGCACCAGCGCGGCGAAATCGTGGAGCTTGAGCCCGGCTTCGACCACCACGTCCATCCAGCCGCTGGCGACGCAACCATAGGCATAGCAGTCACCGCCGAGCACCGTGCTCATCACTTCGGCGTCGAGATGCTCGAAGGCGTGGAGCTGGTCGTCGGTGAATAGCGCGGGCGAGGTGGTGCCGAGGATCGCCTGGTTCAGCTCGCGGCAGCGGCGCGTGGTCGCCGGCTTGCCGTTGAACAGAGTCGGGCGGCCCATGACTCCGAGCCAGCGTTCGCCGATGATCGGCTGGTCGATGATTCCGAGCAGCGGCCAGCCGTCTTCGATCAAGGCGATCAAGGTGCCAAACGTTGCGCGGCCGGAGATGAAGGCACGGGTGCCGTCGATGGGATCCAGCACCCATTGCCGCGCGCTGGTGCCTTCGCGGACGCCGAATTCCTCGCCGATGATGCCATCCATGGGCCGTTCAGCGATGATAAGTTTGCGCATCGCCTCTTCAGCCTCGCGATCGGCGAGGGTGACGGGGGACTGATCCTCCTTGGCCTCCAGGCCATGTTCGGCGCGGAAACGGGGGCGGATCGCCGCGCCGGCCGCATCGGCGAGGCGGTTGGCGAGGGCGATGTCGGTTTGAGTCACGGGCATGTCCCTGCCCTAGCCAGCCGATTTTGACTCGCCAAGGTCACAAAGCGCTGCCAGTCCTTGCGGCGATGCGCCCGATGCTTGTCCTTGCCGGCCTGATTGCCACAACCCCTGCCCTTGCCCAGGTGCGTGCCGTGCCGGCGCAGCCCGAGTCCGAGCAGGCGGCACTGCGCGGGGTGGAAGTGTTCCTCCTCAACGAGACCGCCACACCGGTCAGCGACGCCGGCCCGCGCCAGCTGGAAGTCACCGCGGCGGACGGGAGCCGCCTGGTGCTCGAGCGCGCGCCCGGGCCCACCCGCACGATCGCCCCGAGAGCCTTTGCCAAGGTGCGCTATATCCCGGTGAGCGTCGCGTCGGTGGTCGTCCCGCCATCGGGCCAACATCCCGCTGCGACACTGCCGGACGGCGAGACGGTGGTGCAGAGCTCGACCGGTTCTTCGTCGGCGTTCGCCGATCGGTTCGAGCCGCACGAGCCGGTTTATGGCGCGTTCGGCTTTGGCGATTCGGGGGCCAAGCTTCAGCTCAGCCTGGGCTTCCGCCCCTTTGCCGAGGATGCGCCGGCCAAGCTGGGCAATCTGCGCTTCGCTTATACCCAGACGATGTTCTGGGCGATCGAGGAGCCGTCGGGGCCCTTCCGCTCCACCATCTACAGCCCCGAAGTCTATGCCGACAGCGCGCTGGACGACACAACGCGCGTGGCGATCGGCTGGCGGCACGATTCGAACGGGCGCGGCGATCCGGACTCGGTGGACCTCAACCGCATCTTCGCGCGGGTGGAGAAGCAGTTCGACCTGGGCGGCGACTGGCGGCTGGATGTGGCGCCAATGGCGTGGTTCTATGTCGGCCCGCAGCGCGCCGCGCAGGATGTGCCGGATTATTATGGCTACACCTCGCTGAGTGCGTCGATCCAGCAAAAGGACGGTTTCAAGCTGTCGCTGACCGGGCGCGGCAATGTCGAAACCGGCAAGGCCTCGGCCGAGCTGTTCGCGTCCTATCCGCTGGCCCGGCTGGGCGGCGGGATCGGCTTCTACCTGTTCGGCCAGGCCTTTGCCGGGCATGCAGAAACGCTGGACGACTATCGCCGCAGCGATACGCATGCCAGGATCGGCATCGCACTGACTCGATAAGATCGGCCCAAGGAGACTCTATTTATGCGCACGCGCCTGCTGCTCGCCGCTCTTCTGCTCCCCTTGTCCGTGCCGATCGAGGCCGCGCTCGCACCCGGCGCGACCGCGCCCGATTTCAGCGCCAATGGCGCGGTTGCCGGCAAACCGACCAGCATCCATCTGGCGGCTGCGCTGAAGAAGGGCCCTGTGGTGCTGTATTTCTTCCCCGCCGCCTATACCGGAGGGTGCAATGCCGAAGCGCACGCCTTTGCCGAGGCGCTGCCCGACTTCACCAAGGCGGGTGCGACGGTGATCGGCATGACCGCGGGCAATGTCGACCAGTTGCAGAAATTCTCCGCCGAACATTGCGCGGGCAAGTTCGCGGTGGCGGCGGCGAGCCCGCAGGTGATTCGCGGCTATGACGTACTGCTCAAGAAGCCCGGCGGCAGCGGATCCGCCCTCACGACGCGCACCAGCTATGTCATCGCCCCCAATGGGCGCATCCTGTTCGCGCATAACGACATGAACCCGGCCGGCCATGTGCGGCTGACGCTGGAGGCGGTCCGCAAGTTTCGCCAGCAGCGCCGCTGATTGCCTGCAACAACCCGCAGGCGGCCGCTCACCAGATTTTAGCGATTGCAGGCTATCACGCCAAGCAAGAGAGATATGCGGTCGGGACCGCAAAGAAGCCGGTATACGGTAGGGGTTTCGAACTATGGCCAGAGCGATGGCCGTGCAAAGGACCGAGGAAGCGGAGACCGCCAGCCTGTTTGACCGCATAGGAGCATTCCTGTGCGATCACCGGCTGGACGCCACGCCCCACAACTACGCCTTCGCTTATTATCTGATCAGCGAGCCCAAGAGCCCGGTGGCACGTGCCGTGGAGGCACTCACCGATGGCGGAGTGCGACTGACCCAGCCCGAAGTGGATGCGATGAACCTGGAGGTTCAAGCGCTCGGCAAGCCCGGAGCGGCAAAGAAGGTGGACGGGCTGGTCGCGCAGACTCAGATGCAGGTTGAAGGATTCGCCGACATGGTGATCGCGATGCGTGCAGAGACGGCTGATTTCGGCCGCGACCTGGCCGAAAGCGCGGCGGCGATGTCCCGATCCACGGATCGCGACGCGGGCAGCATCGCGGCGGCCCAACTCGCGCAAATCACCGCCACCATGATCGCGCGCGTTCGCACGGCCGAGGCCCGGCTGGAAACCGTTACCCGCGAAGCCAGCGAACTGCGCGAAAAGCTGGAAGAAGCGCGTGACAATGCCCGCCGCGATCCACTGACCGACCTTCCTAACCGCCGGGCGTTCGAAGAAGCCTATGCCGCGCAGGCGGCGGCCGGCGCTACGCTGTGCGTCGCAGTGTGCGACGTCGACCATTTCAAGTCGGTCAATGACCGGTTCGGCCATGCCGTGGGCGATCGCGTGCTCAAGGCGATCGGCGAGGCGTTGTGCCAGAGCTGCCCGCAGCATCTGGTGGCGCGCTATGGCGGCGAGGAGTTCGCGATCCTGTTCACCGGCGTGGGCGTGAAAGACGCGCGCAAGCTGATGGAAGCGGCGCTCGTGATGGTTTCGACCAAGCGGTATCGGCTTCGCGAGAGCGACGCCCCGCTTGGCGCGATCACTTTTTCGGCGGGGCTGACGCATGCCGACAATGACGAACTGCTCGGCACCGCCTTTCATCGCGCCGACCGGCTATTGTACGCGGCGAAATCAGCGGGCCGGAACCGGCTGTTCATGGGCTGAGCGCAATGACCGCTCCGGTCGCGCGATAAAGTGGTGCAAATCACCAAGTCTCAGCGCGATTAACGCCAATGTTAAAGCTGGCTGAAACACGATCATCGCGACTTCAATGACTTAGCCGGTTGGCACGCTCCCTGCAAAGTATGTGGCATCGGCAGCCGAATGGTTCGGATAGCCGAAGACCCAGGGAGTTTCACCATGACCGCACGCCTCGACTCGCTCCATCGCCCGGTTGCCGCTTTCGGCGCCCTCTTCTTCTCCGTCGCGCTGGTGGTCTTCTCGACCCCCGTCATTCCGATCGCCTGATCAGATCAAGGGAGACATCGCCATGCTGCGCAGCCTGATGATCGGCGCCGTATCGTTCGGCCTTACCGCCGTGACCATCCTAGCCACCGCCACCCAAGGTGCGCCCTTGCTGAGCTGACCCCTGCTTCACCACGCAGGTTACTCTGCGGAACCACGGGCGTTCCGCGCCGGTTCTCTCGAGCAAACCCCTTCAGGAGTGAGCCGATGCGTGAGACCGAGACGATCGAGATGATCCACGAGGATGCGCTGCCTGGACATGAGAGCGCCCTCGAACCCAAGCCGGAGTGGGAACCGCGCTATCCCGGCTCAGGCCGGCTTCAGGACAAGGTTGCCATCGTCACCGGCGCCGATAGCGGCATCGGCCGCGCAGTCGCGGCGCTTTATGCCCGCGAAGGCGCGCATGTCGCTATTCTGTATCTGTGCGAGCATGACGACGCGCGGATGACCGCCGACATCGTCCGCGGCGAGGGCCGCGAGGCGCTGACCATCGCCGGCGACGTCGGCGACAAGGGTTTCTGCGAAGGCGCGGTGGCGCAGGTGATCGAGAAGTTCGGGCGCATCGACGTGCTTGTAAACAATGCCGGCGAGCAGCACCCCGACAAGGACATCACCGACATCACCGAAGCGCAGCTCAAGCGCACCTTTCAGACCAACATCTTCGGGCAGTTCTTCATGGTGCAGGCCGCGATGCCGCATCTGAAGGAAGGCGCGGCGATCGTGAACTGCACGTCGGTCACCATGTATCAGGGCGAGCCCGAATTGCTCGACTATAGCTCGACCAAGGGCGCGATCACTGCCTTTACCCGCAGCTTGTCGATGAACCTGGTCAAGAAAGGCATCCGCGTGAACGCCGTCGCGCCCGGGCCGATCTGGACGCCGCTTAACCCGATGGGCGGGGCGAGCCCGGACAAGCTGGAGAATTTCGGCGAGGACGTGCCGATGGGCCGTCCCGGGCAGCCCAACGAAGTGGCGCCGGCCTTTCTGTTCCTGGGGTGCGAGGATTCGAGCTACATGTCGGGCCAGGTGCTGCATCCCAATGGCGGGACGGTGGTGAACGGGTGAGCTTTGGCGCGGGCTCAAGCTGCCCGCGTGCTCGAGAAACCTTCACCTGCTTGCGTTGCGGCAATCCTCCCCCGCAAGGGGGAGGTGGCATGCGCAGCATGACGCAGGGGGAGGAGACCAGCCACAAGTGAGCCGCTTACCTCCCCCTCCGTCGCTTTCAGCGCCACCTCCCCCTGGCGGGGGAGGAATCACCAGCCTCACGCCGGCGCCGCTGCTCCGACAAGACCGGTCGGCGCCGCTTCGCCGCGCGAATACGTGCCGGTGAGCAGGCCGGCGGCGAGCACGCGTCCAGCCATCGCTTCGATCATCGCGCCGCGACCCGGGTTGGTCGCCAGATCGGGACCCGGCCCGAGCGCGAACAACTGGAAAGCGTAGTAATGCGGCCCATGCCCGGTGGGCGGATCGGGTGGCAGCCAGCCTTCGCCGAGATAGCTGTTGCGGCCGACATCGCTGCCGCGAATGCTACCCTCGCCATCGGCGCGGATAGCGCCTTCCTTCAACTGACCCTCATGCGGGGGCAGGTTCCAGACGACGGCATGCACCAGCGGCTGCGGCGCGGGCGCATCGGGGTCCTCGACCAGCAGCGCCAGCCGCTCGGTGCCTTCGGGCACCCCGGTCCAGAACAGCGGCGGCGAAATGCCTTCGCCATCGGCGGTGAACCGCTCGGGTATGCGCGCGCCGTTGGCGAACGCCGTGCTCGCAAGATCGAGCGATTCGAAGCTTCCGAGTTCGGGATGGGCGATCGCCAGTTTTTCCGGGCCGGCGCGCAGGTTCTTCAATGCGCTGCCGAGCCAATGGGGAACGTGTTCGAGCATGGCTTCCTCCAGGATCCACACCCTCAACCGATTCGGCGCGTGATTCGGTCCATAAGCGTACGAAATGTGGATAAGCATGTGGGCAAAGCCAGGAAAAGCGTGTCGACCATTCCGTGGACCATGCGGCCCGGCCGGTCCTTCGTGATCGCCCCGCTGCCTGTGGATAACTCCTGCGGGTGAGTCTTTTGAGTCACACCACCAGCGCTTGTGCCTGTGGATAACTTCTTGACTCAACATCTGACCAAGTGCCGAAATGTTCCAACATCTGCCGGTGCGTGCAGGCTTTCAGGTTAACCAAAGTTTGGTTGACGGCGGAGTCCGTGCCCGATCACAACGCGCGACTGGGCAAGGGGAGCGGGACGACATGGGGGTTTTGGAGAAGGTCAGGACGCGGAGCCGTGCGGCTGCTCCCGCGGCGCCGGCGGAGCTTCCGCTCGACCAGATCCTGATGGGGGATTGCATCGCGGCGATGCGCTCGCTGCCGGCCAAGTCGGTCGACTGCATCTTTGCCGATCCGCCCTATAATCTGCAGCTGGGCGGCGACTTGAATCGCCCTGATGGCAGCCATGTCGACGCGGTCACCGACCATTGGGACAAGTTCGACAGCCTGGCGGTGTATGACCGGTTCACGCGCGAATGGCTGGCCGAGGCGCGGCGCATCCTGAAGGATGACGGCACGATCTGGGTGATCGGCAGCTATCACAACATCTTCAAGGTGGGATCGGCGATCCAGGATCTGGGCTTTTGGATCCTGAACGACATCATCTGGCGCAAGGCCAATCCGATGCCCAATTTCAAGGGCACGCGCTTCACCAACGCGCATGAAACGCTGATCTGGGCGTCGAGTGGCGAGAAGGCGAAATACACCTTCAACTATCGCAGCATGAAGACGCTGAACGACGAGCTGCAGATGCGATCCGATTGGGAATTCCCGATCTGCGGCGGGCAGGAGCGGCTGAAGAAGGATGGGCACAAGGTCCATCCCACCCAGAAGCCCGAGGCGCTGCTGTACCGCATCCTGCTGGCGTCGACCAAGCCCGGCGACGTGGTGCTCGATCCGTTCTTCGGCACCGGCACCACCGGTGCTGTCGCCAAGCGGCTGGGGCGGCACTGGATCGGCATCGAGCGCGAGCTGGACTATGTCGACGCGGCGATGGAGCGGATCGCCGCAGCGCTGCCGCTCGACGAATCGCAGCTGAAGACGATGCAGGCGCCCAAGGCCGCGCCGCGGGTCGCGTTCGGCCAGCTGGTGGAGAATGGCTATCTGATGCCGGGCGCGGTGCTGACCGATGCCAAGCGCAAGCATGTCGCGGTGGTGGGTGCGGACGGGTCGCTCCGCTGCGGTGACAACGCAGGGTCGATCCACAAGCTGGGCGCGGCGCTGCAAGGCGCGCCGTCGTGCAATGGCTGGACCTATTGGCATCATGAGGTCGACGGCAAGCTGAAGCCGATCGACACGCTGCGTCAGACCTATTTGCTGGCGACGCAGCCTTAAGGGCTGGCGAAGCGCTGGCGGAACTCAGTCCGCCAGCGTCACTTGCATACTGAAGGTGCGCGCGTCGCCGGGTTCGAAGCGCAGCATGCCGGGCTTGTCCCAGATCTCGCCGGCGAAGCCCTGTGGGTCGGCGATGCCATGCCAGGGTTCGACGCAGACGAAGCGCGCGCCGGGCTTGGTCCAGATGCCGAGCCTGGGCATGCCGGCAAAGCCGATCTCCAGCCCCGGGCCGCTGCCGCCGTCATAGCGCAGGCGGTTGCTGGCGAGCGTGTCCCACACCAGCGCGTCGTGCGTGAATCGATCGTCGCTGAGCGGTAAGGCGCGACCCTCGAGCGGCGACGGCAACGGCTCCGGGCCGGTCAGCCCCCCGGACATGATCGCGACCAGGCCAGCAGGCTCGGGCCGGTCGAACAGGATGCGGTGCGACTCGCGCGGACGCCCGAACGGCAGCGGCCAGGCGAATGCCGGGTGGAAGCCGAAGCTTGCCGGCATCGGCCGCTCGCCGCGGTTGGTGACGGTGACGTCGATCGCCAGCGTGGCATCGCTCAGCGTATAGGCCGCGTCGAGGGCGAAGCGGAACGGATAGACCCCGCGGGTGGCGTCGTTGTCTGTCAGGCGGAACACGACGCGGTGCGGTTCCTGCTCGAGCAGCGCGAAAGGCTGACGCCGCGCAAAGCCGTGCTGCGGCAGGGCATAATCGCGCCCGTCCAACCGGTAGCGGTCGCCGGCGAGCCGCCCGACGATCGGAAACAGCAGCGGCGCATGCCCGGTCCAGAACGCCGGATCGGCATCGGTCATCAATTCGCGGCCCTGCGCGTCTTGCAGATGGGTAAGCTCCGCCCCGAACGGGTTGAGCGTGGCGCGGAGCCGGTCGGAGGCAATCTCGATCATCGCTGGACCGGCCATGACAACTCCGTGCCGCGAAGAGAGCTGGCGCACCCGACAAGATTCGAACTTGTGGCCTCTGCCTTCGGAGGGCAGCGCTCTATCCAGCTGAGCTACGGGTGCGTGGCCATGGCGACTAGCAAAGCCCGGCGCGGGACGCCAGCCGCTTTATGCGGCTTGCTTGCTCCGGACTTTGCGCGCTTCGGGCGGCGGCGTCTTTGGCTTGAAGGGGCAGAGATCGGCGACGGGGCAGCGCCAGCATTCGGGGGTGCGCGCCTTGCAGGTGTAGCGACCGTGCAGGATCAGCCAATGATGCGCGTGCAGGCGGAAGGGCTCGGGCACCGCTTTCTCGAGTTTCAGCTCGACCGCTAGGGGGGTCTTGCCGGGCGCAAGACGGGTGCGATTGCAGACGCGGAAAATGTGGGTGTCCACGGCGAAGGTCTCGCGCCCGAAGGCGCAGTTGAGCACCACGTTCGCGGTCTTGCGGCCGACGCCGGGCAGCGCTTCCAACAATGCGCGATCGGCGGGGATCTCGCTGCCATGCTGCTCGATCAGCGCGCGGCTGAGCGCCAGAACGTTTCTGGCCTTGGTGTTGTAGAAGTTGATCGTCTTGAGGTGCTCCTTGAGCGCATCCTCGCCCAGCGCCAGCATCTTTTCGGGCGTATCGGCCTGTGCGAACAACCGCCGGGTGGCCTTGTTGACGCCGGCATCGGTCATCTGCGCCGACAACACCACCGCCACCAGCAAGGTGAAGGCGTTGACATATTCCAGCTCGGTTTCGGGGTGCGGATTATCCTCCGCCAGCCGGGCGAAGAACTGGACGACGTCCGCTTTCTTCACACGCCGAGAACCTGGTCCATCGTGTAGCGGCCCGGAGCACGGCCGGCGAGCCATAGGGCCGCGCGAACCGCACCGCGCGCGAAGATCGCGCGGTCGTCGGCGCGATGCGTGAATTCGATGCGCTCACCGGCGGTGGCGAAGATCACGCTGTGATCGCCGACCACCGAACCGCCCCGCAGCGCCGCCATCCCGATGGTGCCCGCGGCGCGTGGGCCAGTAAGCCCGGCACGGCCCTGCACGCCGGCTTCGCTCAGCGTCGTGCCGATGCCTTGCGCTGCGGCTTCGCCGAGCATCAGCGCGGTACCCGAAGGGGCGTCCGCCTTGTTGCGGTGATGCATTTCGACGATCTCGATGTCCCAATCGGCACCAAGGCGCGCGGCGGCTTCGCGTACGAGGTGCGAGAGCAGGCCAATGCCTAGCGACGTATTGCCGGTCTGAAGCACGGCGATGTCGCGCGCGGCTTCGTCGATCATGGCGTGATGGCGCGCGCCGAGCCCTGTGGTGCCGATCATGATCGGCGTGCCGGCTGCGCGGGCCGCCGCCAGATGCGCCTCCAGCGCGGCGGGCGCGGAGAAGTCGACCAGCGTGTCGGACTTGCGGGCAAGCTCGTTGGGATCACCGCTCATGTCGCAACCGCCGGCCACCGGTGCGCCGAGCTCGGGCGCGATCTCCGCGATCGCCAATCCCATGCGTCCCATGCTGCCGAAGATGCCGATGCTCGTCATGGCCGCGCTTTTGCACCAGCAGGCGCGCGAACGACAGGGTTATTCGTCGTCCTTCCTATTGCCGAGCGGGATCTTGAGGGAGAACATCATGCCTGGCGCGCTGGCACCCGGAAAGGTGCGCTGCACCGCCTGGACGTCCGCCTTGCCAACACCGGCAATGTTGAACTCGGGACGCAGCGGCTTTTCACGATAGCGCCCATCCTCCACCAGCCGCGCGCGGAAGCGGTCTGGATCGGCGTTGCCGCACACCACCACATCCTCGCCGGGCTTGGGCTGGCAGCTGCGTTTCGGAAGGACCGGCGGGATTGCCTCGTCTCCCCCGGGAAAGACGGACAGGCGGTCTTGGACGGCGAGCGAGAGCAGCGCGGCGATCAGCATGGCCCGTCTTTCCCTAAGGTTCAAAGGCGAAGCTGCGGGGCAAATGCGGCGGCGACGTGGCGGGGGCGATCGGTCATGGTTATATGCGCGGTATGCGCGACCTTCAAAATATCGTGATCCTCACCGGCGCCGGCGTGTCTGCTGAGAGCGGGGTTGCGACCTTTCGCGGCCCCGGCGGGCTGTGGGAGGGGCATCGGGTGGAGGATGTCTGCACGCCCGAGGCGCTGTTGCGGCAGCCTGAGCTGGTGCACCGCTTCTACGACGAGCGCCGCGCCGGAGTGAGCGGTGTGCAGCCCAACCCGGCGCATCAGGCGCTTGCCCGGCTTGATACTGAATGGCCCGGCGCGCTGATGCTGGTCACGCAGAATGTCGATGATCTGCACGAGCGTGCCGGATCGACGCGCATGCTCCACATGCACGGTGAGCTGATGTCCGCACTGTGTGCGTCGTGCGGAACGCGGACACGATGGGAGGCAGCACTTCCGCCCGGGACATCCTGCACGAGCTGCCATGCGCCGGCACTGCGGCCCGACATCGTGTTCTTCGGGGAAATGCCGTACCACATGGACGCGATCGAGGCCGCGCTGGCGAACGCCGATCTATTCGTGTCGATCGGCACGTCGGGCGCGGTCTATCCCGCCGCCGGGTTCGTCCGCACTGCCAAGCATCACGGCGCGCAAACCCTGGAACTCAATCTCGACCCGTCTGACGGCAGCATCTGGTTCGACGAGAGCCGGATGGGCCCGGCCGGCACGCTGGTGCCGGCCTGGGTCGCCGAAGTGCTGGGCGGCTGAGCGGTTACTCGACCCAGTCGAGGCCTATCTCACGGTACAGCGAGCGGTCGTTCTCCCAGCCCGGCTTTACCTTGACGTGCAGATACAGGTGAACGGGCACGCCCATCACCCGCGACAGCTCGGCGCGCGCGCGGGCGCCGATTTCCTTGATCCGGGTGCCGCCCTTGCCCAGCACGATCGCGCGCTGGGTGTCGCGCTCGACGAGGATCTGCTGGTGGATCTCGACCGAGCCGTCCTCGCGCTCGCTATACTTCTCCGTCTCGATCGCCGACGCATAGGGAAGCTCGGCATGGAGCTGGAGGTAGAGCTGCTCGCGCGTCACTTCGGCAGCAAGCATGCGGTCGGTAGCGTCGGAGACCTGGTCCTCGGGGAAGTGCCACGGTGCCTCCGGCATGCGCGCGGCGAGCGCCGCCTTCATTTCGGGCACCCCGTCGCCGGTCTGTGCCGACACGAAGAAGGTTTCCTCGAACGCGAACGACTCGTTCAGCTTGGCGGCATGCCCGAGCAGGCGCGGCTTGTCGGCGATGTCGACCTTGTTGAGGATCAGGATCTTGGGCTCGGGCCGGTTCGCCAGGTTCTCGACGATCGTCTGAACCTTTGAACCGATGCCGCCCTTCGCGTCGACCACCAGCGCGATGACATCCGCGTCCTTGGCACCGTCCCATGCGGCGGCGACCATCGCCCGGTCGAGCCGCCGCTCGGGGGTAAAGATGCCGGGCGTGTCGACCAGCAGCAGCTGAGTCTCCCCCTGGATCGCCAGCCCCATCAGCCGGGTGCGCGTGGTCTGCGCCTTGGGGGAGACAATCGCGACCTTTTGGCCGACCAGGGCGTTGACCAGGGTGGACTTGCCGGCGTTGGGCGCCCCGACGATCGCGACCAGCCCACAATGTTGTTTTGCAGTTTCGAGAGACATGGCCTGCCTCCTACTCTGTTAGCCCCGAGCTTGTCGAAGGGCCGTTCTTCTTTTTTGCCGAGGCGGCGATGCAGTTCCAGTCACGACGGATCAGCGTGATCTTCAAGCTCGGGGCGAACGGCGCCGGGGGACGCTGCCTGCGGCACCACCTTTCCATCTGGATGGAAAGATGGTGCCCGCGCATCAGCCTCCCAGCTGCTGCAACAGCGCCTCGGCCGCCGCAGTCTCCGCCTCCTGCTTGGACGTGCCCTCACCCGTGGCCTCGGCCAGCTTGCCGACCGCGACCTTCACCTTGAAGCGCGGGCTGTGGTTCGGACCCGAGCGGTCGACAACCTCATATTCGGGCGCACGGCGGTTGTGGGCCGCAGCCCATTCCTGGAGTGCGGACTTGGGGTGCTTCGGCGCCTTGGTGTGCACGTCGACACGGTCGTCCCACGCCTTGCGGACGAACGCGCGCGCCGCCTCGAAGCCGTGTTCCAGATAATAAGCGCCGATCAGCGCCTCGATGACGTCGCCCAGCACATTGTCGCTGTCGGCTGCGCCATCCTCGCGTGCCTGCTTGCCCAGGCGGAGATACGGTACGACGCCCAGTTCGCGCGCGACCTCGGCACAGACCGGGCCGGTGACCAGTGCGTTCAAACGCCGCGACAGCGCACCTTCGGGTTCTTGCGGGAAGCGCTCGAACAGCCATTCGGCGATGGTCAGGCCGAGCACGCGGTCGCCCAGGAACTCCAGCCGCTCGTAATTTTCAGCGGCCTGGCTGCCATGGGTCAGCGCGCGCTCATAGGCGGCGAGCGCGCCCGGCTTGCGGCCGAAAATCTTGCCCAGCCAGTCGCCCAGTGGCTGCGCGCTCAGAAGCCTTCTCCGATCCGGCTCCAGCGCGCGGCGGTGAACCAGGTCCAGGGGAGCAGCCAATTGGCGCTGCCGTCGGTCGACCAGAAGTTGACGATCGCCTTGCCTTCGACATTTTCCAGCGGCACGAACTCGATGCCGCCCTCTTCATGACTGAAGCGGCTGTCCATCGAATTGTCGCGGTTGTCGCCCATCATGAAGGCATGGCCTGCGGGAACGGTGTAAACGCCGGTATTATCCTTGGGCAACATGCCTTGGTCGAGCACGTCATATTGCTTGCCGTTCGGCAACGTCTCGCGGAAGCGCGGGATCGAGCAGATCGGATTGCCCTTTGCATCGACCTGCTCGAACTGCGGCTGGCACCGTTGGAAGTTCGGCGTGATCGGCAAGACGAAATTGGCGACGGCCTGCTTGGGAACCGGCTTGCCGTTCAGCACCAGCTGGCCGTTCTGCATCTGCACGGTGTCGCCCGGCAGGCCGATGACGCGCTTGATCCAATCGGTGTCGTTACCCGGCGGCGCCTTAAATACCACCACGTCGCCGCGCGCCGGCGTGCCCGGAAGGATCCTGCCCGGGATCAGCGGGAGGCTCCACGGCAGCGAATGCTTGGAATAGCCGTAGTTCCATTTGGTGATGAACAGATAGTCGCCGATCAGCAGCCGGGGCAGCATCGATTCGGAGGGAATCGAGAAGGGCGAGAAAATGAAGCTGCGCACCACGAACACGATCAGCGCCAGCTTCACCAGGAAGGTGGCGAGATCGCGCCATTCCGACTTGGGCGGCGCCGGCTTTGCGGCAGCGCGCGCGGGCTGGTCGGTGGGTTCGGCGGAAGGCGCGTTTTCCATGGATGTGCTCTGCTTGGGCTGAAGGGTGGCGTCAAGCCGATGAATACGGGTGGTCGCGACCGTTTCGGGCGCGTAGGGGCGTGGGCCAGATGCTGCCTTACAGGAGATGAACATGGCATTGCCCGACTGGTCGCCCATCCGGAACCTTCCGCGCCAGACCTTGGCGCAGCTGTTCGAGGGTGATTCGAGCCGTGTCGCGACCCTGTCAGCGGATGTTGCCGGCATCCATTTCGACTGGTCCAAAACCCACCTGACGCCGCAGGCCGTGCAGGCGTTCACCACGCTGGCCGAGCAGATGGGGCTGGCCACCAAGCGTGACGCACTGTTCGCTGGCGAAGCGATCAACGTGACCGAAGGCCGCGCAGTCGAACACACCGCACAGCGCGGCGAAGGCGCGCCCGAGAGCGTGGCGCTGGCCAAGGGCTTCCACGCCCGGATGCGCGCGCTGATCGACGCGATCGAAGCCGATGCGCTCGGCCCGGTACGCCACATCGTCCATATCGGCATCGGCGGATCGGCACTGGGTCCCGACCTGCTGGTCGACGCGCTCGGCCGCGAGGCCGACCGGTACGACGTGGCCGTGGTTTCCAATGTCGATGGTGTCGCGCTGGAGGAGGCGGTCAAGGGCTTCGACCCCGCTGCCACGATCGTTGCAGTCGCGTCGAAGACCTTCACCACCACCGAGACGATGCTCAATGCCGAGAGCGCGCTCGCCTGGCTTGCCGAGGGCGGCGTCGAGGATCCCTATGGCAAGGTGATCGCGCTGACCGCCGCGCCGGAGAAGGCGATCGCATGGGGCGTGGACGAAACGCGGGTTCTGCCCTTCTCCGAGTCCGTCGGCGGGCGGTACTCGCTCTGGTCGTCGATCGGCTTTCCGGCCGCGCTGGCGCTCGGCTGGACCGCGTTCGAGGAGATGCTGGAAGGTGCAGCCGAGATGGACCGCCACTTCCGCCTGACTCCGCTGGCGGAGAACGCTCCCGTCCTCGCCGCCTTTGCCGACCTGTATTATACCCAGGCGCTCGGCTGCGAAACGCGCGCGACCTTCGCTTATGACGAGCGGCTGCGGCTGCTGCCCTCTTATCTTCAGCAGCTGGAGATGGAGTCGAACGGCAAGCGCGTGACCGCCGACGGCCAGCCAGTCGATTGGCCGACTGCGCCGATCACCTGGGGCGGCGTCGGCACCGATGCGCAGCACGCGGTGTTCCAGCTGCTCCACCAGGGCACGCGCCTGGTGCCGCTGGAGTTCGTCGGCGTGATCGAGGCAGGCGACGTGCTGCCCGAGGCGCATCATCGCCAGCTGCTGCTCAACATGTTCGCGCAAGGCGCGGCGCTGATGGCTGGCCGCGATGCCGAGGACAAGGCGCGCGCCTATCCGGGCAACCGCCCTTCTTCGACGCTGCTGCTTGACGACCTCGATCCGCGCACCCTGGGCGCGCTGCTCGCCTTCTACGAACAGCGCACCTTCGTGAATGCCGTCCTGCTGGGCATCAATGCGTTCGACCAGTTCGGCGTCGAACTCGGCAAGGAAATGGCCAAGGCTGCGGACCAGGGCGGCAGCTTCGACGCGTCCACCACCGATCTGATGCGCCGGGCGTTCGGCGAATGAAGGACGACGAGTACGTGTATGACGAGGCGAGCGGGGAATGGGTCCCCGCCGCCGAGGCTGCCGTAAACGCGGCGGCGAGCGATGCTGTGGAGGTACGCGATTCGGTCGGCAACCTGCTCCAGGACGGTGATCAGGTCACGCTCATCAAGGATCTGACCGTCAAGGGCGCGGGCCAGACGCTCAAGCGCGGCACGCTGATCAAGTCGATCCGGCTGACCGGCGACGCGCAGGAGATCGACTGCAAATATGAGGGCATCAAGGGCCTGGTGCTGCGCGCGGAGTTCGTCCGCAAGCGCTGAACCCGGCTCGCATTCACCGTCGCCCGCCACCATATCGACGCTTTACGACCAGCAGGATCCGGAACCGCCATGCCCGACTTTGACTATGACCTGTTCGTCATCGGCGCAGGGTCGGGCGGCGTGCGCGCCTCGCGCGTGTCGGCGGCGCATGGCGCGCGGGTGGCGGTGGCCGAGGAATACCGGGTCGGCGGCACCTGCGTCATTCGCGGCTGTGTGCCCAAGAAGCTGCTGATCTTCGGAGCGCATTTCGCCGAGGATCTGAAGGACGCGCGCCGCTTCGGCTGGGACGTCCCCGACTGCCATTTCGACTGGGCGACGTTGCGCGACAATGTGCTCGCCGATGTCGACCGGCTGAACGGACTGTACACCCAGACGCTGCACAACAACCAGGTGGAGGTTTTCCAAGAGCGCGCGACGGTCAGCGGACCGAACGAAGTGACGCTCGCCAGCGGGCGCAAGGTATCGGCCAAGCACATCCTGATCGCCACCGGTGCGCACCCGTTGGTGCCTGCATTTCCGGGCAGCGAGTTGGGCATCACGTCGAACGAGGTGTTCCATATCGACAAGCTGCCAAAGCGCGTGCTGATCGCGGGCGGCGGGTACATCGCCAACGAATTCGCCGGCATCTTCAACGAACTGGGTAGCCATGTGACGCTGGTGAACCGCACCGACGTGATCCTGCGCGGCTATGATCACTCGATCCGGGACCGGCTGCTCCAGATCTCGATTACCAAGGGGATCGACTTCCGCTTCCATTCGGAATTCCGCAAGATCGAGCAGACCGAAGGCGGGGCGCTGCGTGTTGAGCTGAGCAAGTTCGAGCCGATCGAAGTCGATTGCGTGCTGTTCGCCACCGGGCGCGTGCCGAACACCAAGGGGCTGGGGCTGGAGGACGTCGGGGTGGAAATCGACGACATGGGCGCGATCAAGGTCGACGACGAGAACCGCTCCTCGGTCGACAGCATCTTCGCGGTGGGCGACGTCACCAACCGCGTGCAGCTGACACCCGTAGCGATCCGCGAGGGCCAGGCGTTTGCCGACACGATCTTTGGCAACAAGCCGCACAAGGTGGATTACAGCTGCATCCCCAACGCGGTGTTCAGCCATCCGCCAATGGCGGGCGTCGGCATGACGGAGAGCGAGGCCAAGAACAAGCTGGGCTCGATCGCGGTGTACCAGTCCGACTTCCGCGCAATGAAGAACGTGCTGGCCGACCGGAACGAGCGCGCGCTGTACAAGATGGTGTGCGAAGGCACGACCGGGCGCGTGGTGGGCCTGCACATGATCGGACCCGACGCGCCGGAGATCCTCCAGGCCGCGGCGGTGGCGGTGAAGGCCGGGCTGACCAAGGACGCGTTCGACCAGACCGTCGCGCTGCACCCCACGATGGCCGAGGAGCTGGTGCTGCTTAAATAGCGGCACCAGCCGGGCGAGCTGCCCTTTATCGCTGGTGGGCGAGCAGTTCGTCTTGGTTATCGCGGGGCACAGCACCGGCCCGGCGCGACAGCCAGATACTGGTCGCGAGATCCCAAGTGACGTTGCCGACGGTGCGCATGATGTCGGGCAGCGTTTCAACCGCGACCAGCAGCCCCAAGGGCGTGATCGGCGCGCCAATGGTCGCGGCCACAGGGGAAATCGCACTGACATAGCTCACGGTGCCGGGCAGGCTGACCGACCCGAGCGACGTGAGCGTCGCGACCACCGCGCCCACGGCGAGCGTGGTGGGATGCAACGGCACGCCGAACCAAGTGGCGACATAGATCGCCACTGCAAAGTTCATCGCCGGGCCGGTAGCGCGGAAGATTGCGACGGCAAGCGGCATGGTGACGCCCGACACGGCCACTGGCACGCCGACGCCGCTCGCGCCTTCGATCATCACGGGCAGCGTTGCCAATGACGACTGGGTGCTGATCGCCACCGCCTGGCTGGGTAAAGCCGCGCGGACATAGCGGCCCAGGCCGATGCGGCCGCCGATCACGGCCGCGGGATAGGCGAGCAGCGTGATGACCAGCCCGACGCTTGAGACGATCAGGATGTAGTGGAGCAGCGCGCCGAACGCGCCAGTGCCCGCCTTCGCGCCGACCACCAGCGCGAGCGCAAACACGCCCACCGGGCCGATCCACAGCACCCAATCGATCACCACCAGCATGACGTCACGCACGGCGACGAAGAAGCTGGTCAGCAGCGTGCGCGCCTCCTGCCCCACCCGGGTGATCGCAAAGGCGAAGATCAGCGCGAAGATGATCAGCGACAGGAACGCGTTCTCCGCCGCGGCCTTGACGATGTTGGCGGGGATCACCGCTGCTAGGAATTCGCCGAGCGGCGGCACGGAGCCGATCTTCTCAGCGCCGGCCAGCGCGGCGCGCAGGCTGGCGGCCGATCCCTGCGGCAGCGGCGCGATCTGGAGGAACAGCGGAGTGAGCAGCGCCGCAGCGACGGCCGAGAGGAAGAGCAGCACGACGTAGAGCGCGATCGCCCGGCCGGCCAGCCGCCCGGCCTGCGCCGCTTCCGCCGTCGCGGTGACGCCGGTGATCAGCAGCGCGACGACCAGCGGCACGATCGTCATCTGCAAGCCATTCAGCCAAGCCTGTCCGACCGGCTGCGCCCAGGCGGCGGCGGCGAGCGCTCCTTGCGGCGAATAGGCCGCCAACATGGCGCCGATCGCCAATCCGGCCAGCAACGAAAGAAGAATGCGGGTGGGTTGCGACATGCTCGCCCTTTGAGGTTTTCGCCGCTATCACGACGGGCAGAGATTTCGACAAGGGCGTGAGAACGCGACGTATGGCAAGAAAATATTTCGGTACCGACGGAATCCGGGGCGCCACCAACTCCGCCAACATGACTGCCGCGATGGCGATGAAGGTCGGCATGGCAGCAGGATGCCACTTCCTGCGCGGCGCGCATCGCCACCGGGTAGTGATCGGAAAGGACACGCGCCTGTCGGGCTATATGCTGGAAAACGCGATGGTGGCGGGCTTCACCAGCGTCGGCATGGATGTGGTACTGGTGGGACCGATGCCCACCCCCGCGGTGGCGATGCTGACTCAATCGATGCGCGCCGACATGGGCGTCATGATCTCGGCCAGCCACAATCCCTATGCCGACAATGGCATCAAGCTGTTCGGCCCCGACGGTTTCAAGCTGTCTGATGCCGACGAACTTGCGATTGAGACACTGATCGACGGTGACGTGCAGCTTGCCCCGTCCAGCGAGATCGGCCGCGCCCGGCGCGTGGACGACGCACAGGGGCGCTACATCCACTTCGCCAAATCCACGTTCCCGGAAAATCTGCGGCTCGACGGGCTCAAGATCGTCATCGATTGCGCGAACGGCGCCGCTTATCAGGTAGCGCCTTCCGCCCTGTGGGAGCTAGGCGCGGAGATCATCGCGATCGGCGTCACGCCCAATGGCAAGAACATCAATGATGGCGTCGGGTCCACCGCGCCTCAGACGCTGTGCGAGACGGTGGTGGCTTCCGGCGCGCATATCGGCATCGCGCTGGATGGCGACGCCGACCGCCTGATCGTCGTCGACGAGACCGGCAAGGTGGTTGATGGCGACCAGCTGATGGCGCTGATCGCCGGCGGCTGGGCACGCCAGGGGCGCCTGGCGGGTGGTGGGCTGGTTGCGACAGTGATGTCCAATCTGGGCCTGGAGCGGCATCTCTCAGCACAGGGGCTAGGGCTGATCCGCACCAGCGTGGGCGACCGCCACGTGCTCGAGAAGATGCGCAGTTCGGGCTACAATGTGGGCGGCGAGCAATCGGGGCACATCATCCTGTCCGATTACGCCACCACCGGCGACGGGCTGGTCGCCGCGCTGCAGGTGCTGGCCGAGCTCGTCCGCGCCAAGGCGCCGGCCAGCGAAGTGCTGCACCGCTTCGACCCCCTGCCCCAGTTGCTGAAGAATGTGCGCTTTGCCGGCGGCAAGCCGCTGGACGATGCTCGCGTCAAAGACGTGATCGCGGCGGCGGAAGCGGAACTCGACGGCAGCGGCCGGCTGGTCATCCGCGCATCAGGCACCGAGCCGGTGATCCGCGTGATGGCCGAGGGCGACGACCGGGCCCAGGTCGAATCCCTTGTGGACCGGATCTGCGACGCCGTGCGCCAGGCTGCGGCCTGATGCTGGCGATGCGTCCGGACTGCGAACGCTGCGGCACCGACCTGCCGGCGGATGAAGCCGGCGCGTTTATCTGTTCGTTCGAATGCACCTTTTGCGCGGACTGCACCGACGCGCTGGACGACACCTGTACGAATTGCGGCGGCGAGCTGCTCGACCGGCCGGCGCGAGTGGGCCAGGCGCTGAAAGGCAATCCCGCGTCCACCGAACGCAAGTTCAAAGGCTGAGACATGACGCCACGCGTGCTGATCATTGCGGGTTCGGACTCCGGCGGCGGCGCCGGCATCCAGGCCGATATCAAAACCGTCACCATGCTGGGCGGCCATGCCATGACCGCGATCACCGCGCTGACCGCGCAGAACACGGTGGGCGTGCAGGCGGTGCACGCGATATCGACCGACATGGTGCTGGCGCAGATCGATTCGGTGGTGCGCGACATCGGCGTCGACGCGGTGAAGATCGGCATGATCGGTTCGGCACGCACGGCGCTGGCGGTGGCCGAGAAGCTGGACGAGCTGCCCGGCATCCCCGTGGTGTTCGACCCGGTGATGGTCGCGTCGACCGGCGCGCGGTTGGCCGACGAGGCGACGATCGCCGCGTTCGAGCGGCTGATGGACCGCGCCACTGTGGTCACCCCCAATTTGCCCGAGCTCGAAGCGCTGGGTCGCGATCCACAGGCGCTGGTGCACGCGCATGGCTGCGCGGTGCTGGTGAAGGGCGGACACCGCGCTGGCACCGACGTCACCGACCGGCTCTATTCGGTCGATCCCGAGGACCCGCCCGAGATCAGCTGGAGCGATCCACGCATTGACACCGACGCGACGCATGGCACCGGCTGCACGTTGTCTTCAGCGATCGCATGCGGCCTGGCGCAGGAATGGGACCTGCCCGAGGCGGTTACGCGCGCGCGCCGCTTTGTCCGTATCGCGATGCGCGAAGCCCCGGGGCTTGGCCGCGGGCACGGTCCGATGGGGCAGCAGGCAGTGCGGCTGGACAGCAATATGAGCTTTTTCGAGCCGATGCTGAACCAGGTGACGGTGCCGACCAGCAACCTGGCCGCGAGCGAGCGCTTCTACCGGCTGCTGGGGATGCGCCAAGTCGTCCGCGCCAGCCCGCGTTATGCCCGGTTCGAGACTGAGGGCGGCGCGACGTTTTCGGTGGCGACCGATCCGGTCTATACCGCGCCAGTGGTGTATCTGGAGTGCGGCGACCTAGACGTCACCGTCGCCTATCTCCAGCAGCAGGGCGTCAAGTTCGACCAGGAGCCCCGCGACGAGAAATGGGGCTGGCGCGAGGCCCGGCTGACCGATCCCGCGGGCAATGCGATCCGCCTCTATCAGGCTGGCGAGATGCGCCGCTTTCCACCATGGCGGCTGGAAGATGCCTGACCTCAAGTTCGAACGAAAATACAAGCGCTTGCATAAGGGGCTGGTGGCCGGCGTCGACGAGGCCGGGCGCGGGCCGCTGGCCGGGCCGGTGGTCGCCGCGGCCGTGGTGCTCGATCCCAAGTGCATTCCCGAGGGCATCGACGATTCCAAGGTGCTGAACGCCGCCAAGCGCGCCGATCTGTGCGCGCAGTTGCTCGCCTGCGCAAAGGTGGGCGTCGGCATTGCCAGCGTCGAAGAGATCGACACGATCAACATTTTCTGGGCCACGATGCTGGCAATGCACCGCGCAGTCGACGCGCTCGGCTTCCGCCCCGCCTTTGTGCTGGTCGACGGCAATCGCTGTCCGGACTGGGATCATCAGAGCCAGGCGGTGGTGAGCGGCGACGCGCTGTGCCTGTCGATCGCCGCGGCATCCATCGTCGCCAAGCACCGCCGCGACTGCATCATGACCGAACTCGACGCGGTGCATCCCGGCTATGGCTGGAAGTCGAACAAGGGCTATGGCGCCAAGGTCCATCAAGAGGCGCTACGCAGCCTGGGGCCGACGCCGCACCATCGCCGCAGCTTTGCACCCGTAGCGCAGGCCGAACTGGACTTCGGCTCGGCGATCGCGGCGGAGTAGCCAGGCCTCAGTTAATCTTGTCGAGCTGCTTGAGCAGATCGTCGAAGCTGGCGTCGGGTTCGGGCTCACGGAAGCTGGCGTCGAGCGCGGTGGCCATGGCGGTCGCGCCGAAGCCCAGGCGGCGCTTGGTGCTTTCCAGCAGCGCGAAGATCGACACGCGCTTACCCTGGCGCGCGCGGATCAGGTCGCCGCCCGGGAACGCCACGCCGATGCGCAGCCCCGCGACCGATGACGCGTTGCGCAGCGTGCGGCGTGCGGAGGTCCAGACATGGCCGACCACTTCGCGCCCTTCGACGGCGCCGGGCTCTTGGACGATCGTCAGGCGGTGCAGCGTGTAGAGGCCGAGCAGCGCAGAGAGCAGGAAGAAGAACTCCCAATGGGTGAATACCAGGCCGAACAGCGCATTCGTGCCGCTGGGGCTCACCCATTCCAGATTGAGGCGTAGCTGGCGCTTGGCGAAGAAGTCTGCCGCCCAGCCGCCGATGATCGGCGCCGAGCCGGCGGCGACGGCACTTATCAGTGCGTTGGCCGCCATGTAGCTGGTGGCGATCCCCTCCGGGCTGAGCTTCATGACGATGTTCCCTGATGCCAGCCCCACCCCGGCGCTCGCCGCGCCCATGACGATGTGCAGCAGGATCAGATAGGCCGCGCGGCCAGCCATGCCATCGATGTTGCTGGTGAAGGCCATGCCCGCGATGCACAGGATGAACAGGGGCGTCGCCACCGACAGCACCGACTTGTTGGCGAAGCGGTCGCTCAGCTGGCCCCACCCGCGCACGACGCTGACGCTTGCGAGCTGGCTAACCACCGTGAGGATCAGCACGAAGCTCATCGAGAAGCCGAGTTCGCGGACGAAATAGACGGTGAAGAAGGGCGTCGCCAGGTTCACCGCGAACTGCCAGCTGGCGAGATAGCGCAGCATGTTGCGGAAGTTGCGGTCCTTGAGCGGCTGAAGCAGCAGCTTGTAGAGCGAGGCGGTAGGACCCCCCTGGGGCATCTGCGGCTCGGGCACCATTGCAAGGAAGGCAGTGCTGATCAGCCCGAACACGAACCCGACCAGATACAGGCTGGAATAGATGCGGTCGCCCAGCGCGTGCGATCCGCTGGTCCATTCCAGCGCCACCGCCGCCGCGACGGTTGCGAACGTGCTCACCAGCGTGCCGTACACGCCGCGGCGGGCGAAGAATTGGCCGAGGCGCTCAGGCGGCAGCAAGTCGCGCATCCAGCTATTCCAGCTGCACGCGCCCACCGCGTTGAGGCCATAGTGGAGCAGCGCGGCGGTGAGCAGCACGCCGGCGGCGACGTCTCGGTCGGGAATGAAGGGCACCGCGGCATAGGTCGGCAGCGCGAGGCGCGCAAAGAAGACACAGGTAACCGAGATCAGCCGGCGGCGGCGGAGGCGCTCGACCAGCTTCACGGTGGGCGCTTGGAGAATCTGCGTGAGCAGCGGGATGGCGGCGAGCAGGCCGATCTCGCTGTTGGTTGCGCCGATATGGATCGCCAGCGCCAGCAGCACCACGCCGCTGTTCAGCGCGCCGATCGCCGTGGCGGCGGCAGCATCGATCAGCAGGTTGCGGGCGGCCCGCTCGCGTTCCTGGGGACTGATCGAGGGTTGCGGTGCCAGCATCAAAAGGTCCGTATCGCCGCGTGGATGGGCGGACAACCGGGGCGGAGGCGAAGCGTTCCGTATCTTCACGCCCAATGGATTGCCAGCGGCGGCTCTAGTGATCGAGCTTTTCGTAATCAGCGGGTGGCGGAATGCCCTCCATCCGTTCAGAAAGCAGCGGGCGGAAGCTGGGGCGGCTTTTCATGCCGATATACCAGCGCTTAGCCTGTTCGTGGCTCTTCCAGTCGATGCCGCCAAGATAGTCGGCGATCGAGATCTGCGCGGCGGCCGCGAGGTCGGCAAGGCTCATCGTCGCGCCGCCGATCCAGGTACGGTGATCGAGCAGGTAGTCTATATAGTCGAGATGCCCGACCGCCGCCTTCATCGCGGCGCGCAGCACCTGGCCATCGGGCGACTGCTTGTACACCAACCGCTTGAGCATGCGTTCCTGCAACAGCGGCGCGGTGATCTCGCTGAAGAACTGGGTGTCGAACCAAAGGGTCAGCCGGCGGATCTCGGCGCGGTCGACCGCCGTGCCGTTGAGCATCGCGGCTTTGTCGACGGTTTCCTCAAAGAACTCGCAAATCACCGAAGAGTCGATCAGCGTCACGCCGCGTTCGGTGTCGACCATCACCGGCACCTGCCCGGCCGGGTTCAGGTCCATGAACTCGTCGCGGCGCATCCAGGGGGATTCGCGCACAGGCTCGTACGCCACGCCCTTTTCGCCCAGCAGCAGGCGAACCTTACGCGAAAAGGGGCATAGCGGGAATTGAAGAAGCTGCCACATGCGGCTCTATTGAGCCGCAGCGCGCGGCGCGTCCAGCGCTTCTAGATCAATTATCGGTGGCGAGCATCGCAGTGAACGGGGCTAGCGCTGCCTGGAGGCGCGCAGCGGTGCGGCCAAGCTCATCGCCCATCGCCAGCGCGTCGTTGGCGACCGCCCCCGCAGTCCGGACTGCGTTTCGGGTACCGGCGTGCAGCTTGGCCTGGAAGTGCGGGTCGCGGCGGCGCTGGACGTCGCCCAGCGTGTCGGCGGGCCGCACATCGCCCTCCGGATCAACATAGCGCGCGATCGGCCCGACACGGGTGTCGAGTACGATGCCGGCGATCTGATCGACCATCATCGCCACGCCTTCCTGCACCAGCGGGTTGCTGAGCGCACGGGCCGCGGCTTCGGCTTTAGTGTCAGTCTGGGCGGCGGCGGGCGCGGCGATCCCGCAAAGCGCTGCGGCGGCGATGAAAAGGGGACGCATGTCATTCTCCCGAGTCGGCAGGATGGCATATATATCAATTACAGCAGCTTAGCAGCCGATGAACGGGGAGCGGAAAGTTGCCCCCCATTCTTCTTTGTCACCTCCTGGCCCTGAGCCGGGATGACGCCTTAGCTACTCCGCGGCTACCGCTTCCACCGTGTCGTCGAGCGGATGCGCGAGACGGGTCAGCATTTCCTTGGGCACAACTTGCCAGAAATGGTGCAGGCTGCGCTCCCAATCCTCGAGCAGGCCGCGCGACCATTTGCTATCGGTGGCGTCGGCATGCGCCTCGACAAGACCGCGCAGCCTGACTTCCCAATGCGCCGAAGCGACGCGCTGCCAGACGATATTCTCGGGGTTTGCGCGGCGGTCGAAATTGGCTTCCGCGTCGTAGATGAACGCCATGCCGCCGGTCATGCCGGCGCCGAAGTTCATGCCGACTTCACCGAGCACCACTGCGGTGCCGCCGGTCATATACTCGCAGCCATTGGCACCGCAGCCCTCGACCACGACATCGGCGCCCGAGTTGCGCACCGCGAAGCGCTCTCCCGCCTGGCCGGCGGCGAACAGCCGGCCCGAGGTGGCACCGTAGAGCACGGTATTGCCGAGAATCGTGTTGTGCCGACTTTCAATCTGCGAACTGACCATCGGCCGCACGACAATGATGCCGCCCGACAGGCCTTTTCCGACATAATCGTTGGCGTCGCCGAACACTTCGAGCGTAATCCCCTTGCACAGGAAGGCGCCGAGCGACTGGCCAGCCGATCCGCGCAGGCGGACATGGACGTGCCCATCCTGAAGCGTCGACATGCCGAATTTGTTGGTCACTTCGGACGACAGCCGGGTGCCAACCGCGCGGTGAACGTTGCGCACGCTGTAGGTGAGCTGCATCTTCTCGCCGCGGGCAAACACGGGCGCGGCGTCCTTGATCATCTGCGCGTCGAGGCTGTCGGGCACTTCGTTGCGGAAGGTGCTCAAGGAGAACCGCCGCTCAGCATCGGTCGCATCGACCTTGGCGAGGATCGGGTTCAAGTCGAGGTCGTCGAGATGCTCGGCGCCGCGGCTGACCTGGCGGAGCAGTTCGGTGCGGCCGATCACTTCGTCGAGGCTGGTGCAGCCGAGCTTGGCGAGGATCTCGCGCACTTCCTCGGCGATGAAGGTCATCAGGTTGATGACCTTTTCGGGCGTGCCGACGAACTTGGCGCGCAGCTTCTCGTCCTGGGTACAAACGCCCACGGGGCAGGTGTTCGAATGGCACTGGCGCACCATGATGCACCCCATCGCCACCAGGCTGAGCGTTCCGATGCCGAACTCCTCGGCACCCAGAATCGCGGCGATGACGATGTCGCGCCCGGTCTTGAGCCCGCCATCGGTGCGCAGCTTTACACGCCCGCGCAGGCCGTTGAGGGTGAGCGTCTGGTTGACCTCGGAGAGCCCCATCTCCCATGGCGTCCCGGCATATTTGACACTGGTCTGGGGCGACGCGCCGGTGCCGCCGACATGGCCAGCGACTAGGATGACGTCGGCATGCGCCTTGGCTACGCCGGCCGCGACCGTGCCGATGCCGGCCGAACTGACCAGCTTCACGCAAACCCGGGCGCGCGGGTTGATCATCTTTAAGTCGTAGATGAGCTGCGCCAGATCCTCGATCGAATAGATGTCGTGGTGCGGCGGCGGGCTGATCAGCGTCACGCCGGGGGTGGCGTGGCGCAGCTTGGCGATGAACTCGGTCACCTTGAAGCCCGGCAGTTGGCCGCCCTCGCCCGGCTTTGCGCCCTGGGCGACCTTGATCTCGATCTCGTCGCAGGCGTTGAGATATTCCGCCGTCACGCCGAACCGGCCCGAAGCGACCTGCTTGATCACCGAATTGGCGTTGTCGCCATTCTCATACGGCTTGTAGCGCAGCTTGTCCTCGCCGCCCTCGCCCGACACCGCCTTGGCGCCGATGCGGTTCATGGCGATAGCCAGCGTCTCATGCGCTTCCGGGCTGAGCGCGCCCAAGGACATGCCGGGGGTGATAAAGCGCTTGCGGATCTCAGTAATCGCTTCGACCTGGTCGATGGCGATGCCTTCCTGCGGGAAGTTGAATTCGAGCAAGTCGCGCAGATAGACCGGCGGCAGGTCGCGAACGCCGCGCGAGAAGGAGAGGTAGCTCGAATAGCTGTCGGTCGACACCGCGGTCTGAAGCTGGTGCATCAGCTGCGCGGAGAAGGCGTGGGTCTCGCCGCCATGCCGCTGGCGATAGAAGCCGCCGATCGGCAACGCGGCGACGGCGCGGTCATAGGCCGCTTCGTGCCGCATCATCGCCGAGAGATGGAGCGAGGCATAGCCTTCGCCCGAAATCTTGGCGGGCATGCCGGGGAAGAAGTCGTTCACCAGCGCGCGCGATAGGCCAACCGCTTCGAAATTATAGCCGCCGCGATAGGAAGAGATGACGGCGATGCCCATCTTGGACAAAATCTTCAGCAGCCCCTCGTCGATCGCCTTGCGGTGGTTCTTGAGGCACTGGTCGAGGGTGAGGTCGCCGAACAGGCTGCGGCCATGGCGGTCGGCGATGGCGGCTTCGGCCAGATAGGCGTTTACGGTCGTCGCGCCGACGCCGATCAGCACCGCATAGTAATGGGTGTCGAGGCATTCGCCCGAGCGGACGTTGACGCTGGCGTAAGAGCGAAGCCCCCGCCGGACGAGGTGGGTGTGGACCGCGGCGGCGGCGAGGACACCGGCGATCGCGGCCTTGTCCTCATTCTGATGCTCGTCGGTCAGGAACAGCTCGGTACAGCCGGCGCGGACTGCCTGTTCGGCTTCGTGGCGGATACGGGTGATCGCGACGCGCAGCGCCTCCGGCCCGCCCTTCGCGTCGAAAGTGCAGTCGATCTCGCCGGCTTGGGCACCGAAATAGGCGCGCAGGCGATGCCATTGCGCGTTGGTCAGCACCGGGCTTTCGAGCACCAGCACCTTGGACGCATTGGCTTCCTTGTCGAGGATGTTCGCCAAATTGCCGAAGCGCGTCTTGAGCGACATCACGTGCCGCTCGCGCAGCGGATCAATCGGCGGGTTGGTGACCTGGCTGAAATTCTGGCGGAAAAACTGGCTGATCAGGCGCGGCTTGTCCGAGATGACCGCGAGCGGCGTGTCGTCGCCCATCGATCCGACCGCTTCCTTGCCGGTCTCGATCATCGGGGCGAGGATCAGCTCCATATCCTCGAGCGTCTGGCCGGCGGCCACCTGACGGCGGGTGAGTTCGGCGCGATCATAATGCGCATCCGCCGGGCCATCGGGAAGATCGTCGAGCGTCAGGAAGTCGCCGATCATCTTTGCGTAATCGGCTTCCCCGGCGATCTGGTCCTTGATCTCTGCGTCAGTGAACAGCCGGCCCTGCGTCAAGTCGACCGCAATCATCTGCCCCGGCCCCATCCGGCCGCGCGCGATCACGGTGGATTCGGGCACCGGCACCATGCCGGTTTCCGACCCAACGATCAGCAGCCCGTCGGCGGTCTGGGTGTAACGCAAGGGGCGCAGCGCGTTGCGGTCCACCCCGGCGACGGCCCAGCGGCCATCGGTCATCGCGAGCGCGGCGGGACCGTCCCACGGCTCCATGACGCTGGCGAGGTACTTGTACATCGAGACATGACTCTCGGGCGTGTCGTCGCCCGGCGCCTCAGGCACCAGCATCAGCTTGGCGGTCGGTGCATCGCGACCCGAGCGGCAGATCGCCTCAAACACCGCGTCCAGCGCCGCGGTGTCGGACGCGCCGGCGGGGATCACCGGCTTGATGTCCTCGCTCTGCTCGCCAAACGCGATGCTGGCCATCTTGATCTCGTGGCTGAGCATCCAGTTCTTGTTGCCGCGCACCGTGTTGATCTCGCCATTGTGCGCAAGACACCGGAAGGGCTGGGCCAGCCACCATTGCGGGAAGGTGTTAGTGGAATAACGCTGGTGGAAGATCGCGACGCGGCTGGTGAAGCGCTCGTCCTTCAGATCGGGGTAGAACTCGCTGAGGCTCTCGGCGAGGAACAGCCCCTTGTAGATGATCGAGCGGGTGGACAGCGAACAGACGTAGAAGCCCCCGACCTGCGCCGCGATCACCCGCTTTTCGATGCGGCGGCGGACCAGATACAGGTTCTTCTCGAACTCGGCCTCATCCTGATCGTCTGGAAGGGGCCCGGCGATCATGATCTGCTCGATCTCGGGCCGGGTCGCCTGCGCCTTCAAACCGATCACCGACACGTCCACTGGCACCTGGCGCCAGCCATAGATGGTGTAGCCGGCCTCGATGATCTCGCTCTCGACAATGGTGCGGCAGGTTTCCTGCGCGGCCAGATCGGTGCGCGGCAGGAAGATCATGCCGACCGCGAGCCGGTTCGGGAGCACGCGGTGCCCACCCATCGCTATTGCGTCGTCAAAGAACCGCACCGGCAAGTCGACATGGAGCCCGGCGCCATCGCCGGTCTTGCCATCCGCATCGACCGCACCACGATGCCACACCGCCTTCAGCGCATCGATCGCCGACTGGACCACGCGGCGCGAGGCCTGCCCATCGGTCGCAGCGATCAGGCCCACGCCGCAGGCATCGCCTTCAAATTCGGGGCGGTACATGCCTTCGCGGGCGAGGCGGTCGCGTTCGGTCTGGTCGATAGTCATGGCAATTGTCCTAAGGCGCAGGGTCGGGCGAGTGCGGATCAATCCTCCGCGTCTTCCGCCTCCGCTGCCGGTTCCGGGTCGGTCTTGAGCGTGTCGGCAGGAACGCCGAGCAGCGTGGCGAGCTTGGCACGCTCGGCAGGCGTCAGGTCGCTGTTGCTGCGCGGCTTGGGCAGGGCGGCGACTGCCGCTTCGGCCTTGGCCATCATGTCGGGCATGCGCTTGGTCATTTCCGGGACCATGTCGGACATGATCTTCATCATCTCCGGGTCCATGAAGAGCTGGAGCGACTTGAGCGCATAATGCGCACCCGCCGGGGTCGCGAAGAAGCGGTCCATCTCCGCTAGCTCGGCGGGAACGAACTCACGGGCATAGGCTCGCGAAAGGCCTTCGCGCATCGCCGGCTCCATGTTCGTCATGATCTCGGTCATGCCGCCCATCATCGCGTCGGTGCTGCGCTTCAGCCGGTCCCGCCAGTGCGGGTCATAGATCGCCATGACCTGCTCGATCGTGCCGGTGCCCAGGGTGCTGGCCTCCTCGGCGGTGATGCCGCTCAGCCGGGCAAGTTCCTGCACCGGCAGCTGGCCCATCGACTGCGTCATGCTGTCCATCAGCGGACCCATGCTCTGGTCCATCATCCGCTTATAGGTACCCGGGGGCATCAGCCGGGCCACTACTTGCCGGGCTGCGCTCAAGCGGGCGGGGTCCACCGGGGCCGTGACGGGTTTGGGCGCGGTCTGCGCGGCAGCGCTAGTGGTGCCGATCGCCAGCGCGGCGGCGATGGCCAGCATCTTGTCGACGCGGATCACGGCTTCTTACCCTTCAGGAACTGCGCGGCGGACTGGGCGGCGAGCGTCTTCATCCGGGCTTCGTTGGCGGCGATCAGGCGCGCCGACCAAGCCTGGCTGGCGGCAGTGATCTTGGGGTTAAGTGTTTGAAGTTTCTGCGCTGCCGGGCTGCCGCCGAACGCCATCAGCGCGGGATAGTCCTCGGGCGTCAGCGAGCCCATCAGCGACGCCATCGCGGCCTGCTGCATCTGTTCCTGGCTTTGATCGGGCTTGTCGCCGATCGAGCGGTACATCTGCGCGGCGACCTTGCGCCCGGTGGGGCTTTCCAGGAACGTGCGGGCGGTGCCGATTTCGGCAGCGGTCATGTCTGCCTGGATCAGCCGCGCCACGTCGCTGCGCAGCGAGGGCAATTCGCCCTTCATGACCTTCAGGAACTCGGCGCGGACCTGACCCGCGACATGCTCCTTCATTCCTGGATTGGCGGCGTACAGCTTCTGCGTGGCCGGATCGCCCGCCAACTGCTGCTCCATGCCATAGGTAAAGGAGCGGCTGGCGACGTCGGTCATCGCCGCGTCGCTCAGCATCACGCCGACCAGCCGGTCGGCCTCTGCCTTGGCGCTCGCCGCCTGAACAACGGGATGCGCCAGCGCGGGCATCGGCGCGAGTGCGGCGGTGCCCAGCAACAGGGCGACGAACACGGTCTTCATGGTGGGTTCCTTCAAGCGGCGCGGACGGCCGAGGCCGCACGCGCCCGCATCCAGGCATGCATATGCGCCGCCACGTCGCGGCCGTCGCGAATCGCCCAGACGACCAGACTCGCGCCGCGCACGATATCGCCCGCCGCGAACACGCCGTCGAGGCTGGTCATCATCGTGCGCCCGTCGGTGCGCAGCGTGCCCCAGCGGGTGACACCCAGCGCCTCGGCACCGAACATTTTCGGCAGGTCCTCGGCCTCGAACCCCAGCGCCTTGATCACCAGATCGGCAGGCAGGTCCATCGCGCCGCCCGGATCGACTTCCGGCGCGCGGCGGCCGGTGGCGTCGGGGGCACCCAGCCGCATGCGCGAGGCGCGCACGCCGGTAACGGTGTCGCCGCCATCGAACGCTTCGGGCGCGGACAGCCAGACGAATTCGACGCCTTCCTCTTCGGCATTGGCGACTTCGCGCTGCGAGCCCGGCATGTTCGCGCGGTCGCGGCGATAGAGGCACTTCACCGACGCCGCGCCCTGGCGCACCGCGGTGCGGACGCAGTCCATCGCGGTGTCGCCGCCGCCGACCACGACGACGTGCTTACCCTGCGCATTCAGGCTGCCATCGTCGAACGCGGGGACCGCGTCGCCAAAGCTCTTGCGGTTGGAGGCGGTGAGATAATCCAGTGCCTCGACCACGCCCCGCGCGCCGACGCCGGGCGCCTTGATCGCGCGCGCCTTGTACACGCCGGTGGCGACCAGCACCGCGTCGTGGCGGCTGCGCAGCGCGTCGAGGCTGGCGTCACGGCCGACCTCGAAGCTGGTGTGGAAGACGATGCCGCCTTCCTCCAGCCGCGCGACGCGGCGCATCACCACGTCCTTTTCCAGCTTGAATCCGGGAATGCCGTAAGTGAGCAGCCCGCCGGCGCGGTCGTGCCGGTCATAGACATGGACGGCATAGCCCATCTCGCGCAGATATTCGGCGGCGCTGAGCCCGGCAGGACCCGCGCCGATGATGCCGACCGACTGGCCCTTGTCCGGGCCGGGGCGCACGGGCTCGACCCAGCCTTCTTCCCAAGCCTTGTCGGTGATGAACTTTTCGACGGAGCCGATGGTGACGGCGCCGTGGCCGGAGAATTCGATGACGCAATTGCCTTCGCAAAGCCGGTCCTGCGGGCAGATGCGGCCGCAAATCTCGGGCATGGTCGAAGTGGCGTTGGAGAGCTGATAGGCCTCCTGTAGCCGCCCCTCCGCCGTCAGGCGCAGCCAGTCGGGGATGTGGTTGTGGAGCGGGCAGTGCACCGAGCAATAAGGAACGCCGCATTGGGAGCAGCGTCCCGCCTGCGCCTCAGCATCCGGAACGGCATAGCGGTTGGCGATCTCGCGGAAATCCTCCGCGCGCAAATCAGCCGCGCGCTTGGCCGGATAGACCTGCTCACGCCCCACGAATTTCAGCATCGCATCATTTGCCATGCCGCACGTTTAGCGATGCGGAACCACAAAGTCACGCATGATTTGAACAATAAGGAAGTGATGCTGTCCTTTTATGTGTGCTGCGCCTCTTCTTATTATGACGCGAGCTTCTTCAGCAGCAAAGAAGAGCCCGAAACGGACTTATCGCATCGACAGCCAAATCAGTGCGGCCGCACCGGCGACGATCCGGTACCAGGCGAATGGCGCGAAGCCATGCTTGGTGACCACCGCAAGGAACGCCTTGATCACTGCCAACGCCACGACGAACGACACCAGGAAGCCGACACCGATCAGCCCGAAGCTGTCGGCGGTCAGCGCGTCGCGATGCTTGAACAATTGCAGCACAGTCGCGCCGGTCAGCGTCGGCAGCGCCAGGAAGAAGCTGAAATCGGCGGCGGTGCGGCGATCGATGCCCAGCGCCATCGCGCCCATGATCGTCGCGCCCGAGCGGCTGACCCCCGGGATCATCGCGATGCACTGGACCAGCCCGATCTTGACCGACTGGGCGAACGACACGCCGGCGATGCCCAGCACATTTTCGGTTCGCGCCAGCCGCTCGACCACCAGGATGCCGATGCCGCCGGCGATCAGCGCCCAGGCGACGATCACTGCGTTTTCGAGCAGCGCCTCGATCTGGTCGTTGAAGGCGAGACCCAGCGCGACGGCGGGGAAGAAGGCGATCAGCAGGTTGCGCACGAACTTGACCGAATTGGCCTCCCAGGACAGCAGCCCGCGGCCGACCGCAAGGAAGGTGCGCCAATAGAGCGCCACTATCGCCAGGATCGCACCGGGCTGGATCGCGATGTTGAACACCGCCCATTGCGCGGCGTCATAGCCCATCAGCTCGCTGGCCAGGATCAGGTGCCCGGTGGAGGATACCGGCAGAAATTCGGTCATGCCTTCGACGATGCCGAGCAGGATCGCCACGAGATACTCGTTCATTCGCTTCTCCCCGCCCCGTTTAAAGCCGCGGCCCCCGCCGCAATAAAGGTCGTCAGGCGGTCCGGCCGACCGAACCGAAGCGGCCGTTGCGGCGGAACCGCACCAGCCAGGCCGGCGCCACCGTCGGCAGCGGCGTGGGGGTGACTCCCAGCGCCGCAAGCCCCTCGGCATCGGTATCGACGACGCTGTCGCGCTGAAGCATGCGCCACTGATCCTTGCTGATCGGCGAACCGGGCAGCATCGGCAGCATGCCGCCGATCGCATCAGGCAGCTCCAGGAAATGCACCTTGCGGCCCAGCGCCCCGGCGATCCAACGGTGCAGCTCGGCAAGACTGAGCACCTCAGGACCGCCCAGCGCGTACGTCTTGCCCCCATGCGCACCCGGGTCGGTCAGCGCCGCCAGCACGGCTTGGGCGACATCGGTGACATAGACGGGCTGGAAACGGGCAGTGCCGCGCACCACCGGCACCACCGGCAGCAGCGAAATCATGCCCGCAAAACGATTCACGAACGCGTCCTCGCGCCCGAACACGACGGAAGGGCGCAGAATGGTGGCGTTCGGGAACGCCTCGCGCAGCGCGCGCTCGCCCTCACCCTTGGTACGGCCATAGTTCGAATCCGAGTGCGGATCGGCGCCGATCGCCGAGAGGTGCACCAGCGCCTGGACGCCCGCGCTCGCGGCGGCCTGCGCCACGTTGCGCGCGCCATCGACATGCACCGCCTGCATGCGCGGGCCGAAGGTGCCGGCCAGGTTCACCACCAGATCCGATCCCTCGATCGCGCGGGCCAGCGTGTCGGGCCGAGTGACGTCAGCGGCGATGAACTGGGTCTGGCCCAGGCCCCCCAGGATCTTTAGGAAAAAGGCATCGCGCGGCCGCGACTGCGCGATGCGGATCCGCGCGCCGGTGCGGTACAGTTCCTGCGCGACATAGCGGCCGAGAAATCCTCCGCCGCCGATCAGCGTTACCAGCCTTTCCTTCATGCCTGCCTCTTATTTCACGAGCGCCCCCATTGCCGCGCACGGGGCCAAACGGCAAGCGGCTTGGGTGCGTTGCAAAATTTCTGACGAAAAGTTCGTTGACAGACCCCGCAGCCCTCCCCTAGAGGCGCCGGCCTACCCCGTGCCCAGATGGCGGAATTGGTAGACGCACCAGCTTCAGGTGCTGGCGATCGCAAGGTCGTGGAGGTTCGAGTCCTCTTCTGGGCACCATTTGTTCTCATAGCATTGAAAATGCTGGGGATCGTCGAAAAGACGGTCCCCAGAGAGCGTCTGCTCCACGCAACTGCTACACAGTCCGGAGCACCAATCCGCCGAAAACCCTCGGAAATCCGGCGTAGATGGTCGAAGTGGCTGCTA
>NZ_JACIJF010000012.1 GCF_014199255.1 Sphingomonas xinjiangensis
CATCATCGCGTCCTCCTGATGCAGGACGCCAATGATTCAGACTTTCACCGCCTTGGGAATCTCCTTCGTGAGTCAACCTCAACGCAAGCTGGTATCAGACGCAGACTACCGATTACTTCACAACTTTGAAGCCATTCTGGCAGCGGTGAGAGCAAAGGGCCGTGCAGCTTCTCGAAGTTGCGCGGCTCGCCACCTGTTAGACGTTGCTGGTGGGCGCCCCAAGTAGGTCGTGCGCATACTGCCGCGAGCAGTTTCCTCGCTATAACGTTCAGCTCCTTTGGCGCCGTACCTGTCTCGAGTGAGTCGAGTTAACACAAAGGTCAGAGCGGCTAGGTGTTCAGTCCCGGCATCTGGTGGATCGGGTCAAGGATGAACCGGTCTGGCTCTGACGTCCAGATCTTGGCGATGTATTCGTAGGGTGTGAGGCCGCTGAGCGTCTTGAGCCGGCGAGCGAAATTGTAGGCTGCCATGAAGTCAGCGAGGTGCGTCCGCAGCTGGTCGTGGCTTTCGTAGTGGAAGCGTTTGACGGTCGCCTCTTTGATCGTCCGGTTCATCCGCTCGACCTGGCCGTTCGTCCACGGATGGTTCGGTTTGGTGAGCCGGTGCTCGATGTCGTTTGCCTCGCAGATCATGTCGAAGCGCACTTGGCGCGACCAGGCGGTGTTCCGATTGCGAGGCTGCTCGGCGAACTGGATGCCATTGTCCGTCAGGATGGTGTGGATGCGGTAGGGTACGGCTTTCAGCAGGTGTTCGAGAAACTCCCATGCTGTCCGGCGATCAGCCTTGTCGACCAGCTGGGTGACCGCGAACTTGCTGGTGCGATCGATGCCGACGAACAGGTACAGTTTGCCTTCGGCGGTCTGCACCTCAGCGATGTCCATGTGGAAGAAGCCGATGGGATAGCGCTTGAAGCGCTGCCGCTTTGGCCTGTCGCCTTCGACATCTGGCAGCCGGGAGATGCCGTGCCGCTGAAGGCATCGGTGCAGCGCTGACCGGGTCAGGTGCGGGATCGACGGTTGCAGGGCGTAGAGGCAGTCGTCGAGCGCCAGCAGGGTATGACGGCGGAACGCGACAACCATCGCCTCTTCGGCCTCGCTCAATGTCGTGGAATGAGGGGCCTTCGGCCCGGTCTTCAGATCCTCGACCGTGGCCCTCTTGCGCCACTTGGCTACCGTCTTGGGATTGATCCCCAACTCACGGCTCAGCGTCGCGAGCGAAGCCTGCGATCGCTGTATTGCTGCTCGGACGGCGTGCGTAGTCGTGGCGCACCCATGACGTACCTGTCCCATACGGCTTCCTTCCATTCCAACGAAAGGATCGCACCATCAAACCGTGGGATCAAACACCTAGGCTCCAGAGGCAAGACGATTACGAGATGTATGGCACGAGGCGCACCGGTCTTGGCCGGCGAGTTAAACGAGGATCAGCTACAGGAGCATGTCCCGATTTGAGGGCACTACGTCATGCTTGAGGCCGACGAAAGAAACTTTTCCCGCGCTTCAGCGAAACTTCTCAGAGACGGCTTGAGAATGGCTTGTAGATGCCGGGTCGACAATGGAGGTGCCCCTACGGAAATGTCGATTTTGTACAATCCGCGTCCTGTGTTTTCATCTATCTGGACCTGGCGACCCGAGGACCTCTGCGCGAAGTGCAGCGGCCCTACTCCTTGGCCCGGTCAAACCACCCCCCGGTGACCGGGCCATTTCCTTTGTGGCTTCGTAACTACGGCAGCTAAGGCGCAAGCGCGCGCTTCCAGCGCGAAGCTATAGGTTCACCTTTGCCGCTCGTCCGCACAGCGTTACCCTGTGCAGCTTGTTCCATCCGCCGATTTAGCGCTATTGAGGGTCGAAACGGTATGCTGATGCCCCAGACTGACTCGCTGTTGTAAGCGCCGGGCTAGCCGGAGAAACAGTACAGCTTGGAACTTGACGCCGCAGGTTTGCTCGGAATCTGCACGTTGCTGGGACGGTGCATCCACGCAAGCTTGCAAGCGTAGAAGCCGAGACGCAGCCACTCCTCCAACCGGCGACATTGACGATAGCTTTCAAGTTTTAGAAGCAGCAAGTAGGCATTCCGGATTTGCATCAACCTTAGGTACTTTGCGCGTCCTCTCACGACCCGGCAGTTTCATCACCGCAAACTGCCTTGGCCGGATGCGCCGCTCAATCATCAGTCCGAATGCTATGTTCAGAAGCATGGAAGCTTCAAGCAAGGAGCATCCACTGCTTCCCTCCCGATAGCGACCAGGGCCTCCTTGGACAGCGATAGATATCCAGATCAGCCAACAGCTCAGTAACCCCTACACTGCCCCGGAGCACTCCTCGGACTCTGAAGGGAAAGGTGCGGGAAGTGGACGCTGACCCGAAGAGAACGTCTTCTCTGTGAGTGCGGAAAGCACCTGCCAACGAACCTCAAACGCCGCCTCTATATCCGGTCCAGATAGACGCCCAAGCATTGCTCGCCGCACGAGCCCTTGAAGCATATCGACCGCAACCTCGCTCAGATGTTTCGGGTAAAAGGGGTCTCCGGCTCGCACTAGGTAGCCGTTCTCAAGCGGCTTCCGGACGAAATCCTCTGCACGCGCAGCGCAGCATATCAAAAGATTTTTAACCTCTTCTACTCCAACTGCTTCAACTTCCACCCTCTTGTAAAGATTTGAGCTCAAACGTCTTATCTCGCCATGAACATAGCCAAGTAGCAACCGCCGTGCTCCTTCGGGGGATTCGGTGATTTCGTTCTTGAGTGACGTTTCATGCGAGTCATCAACGTCTTTCAACAGAACGGCCTTCAGCAGAGCCAGCTTACTCGGATGCCTCCGATATACGGTGTGCTTGGAGACCCCGAGTTGAGTGGACACTTCCTCCATCGAGGTTCTTCCGACGCCTTTTTCGGAAAAGCTTCTTTTTCCGAACTCTAAAATAGCTGAGTCCAAGGCGGCTTGGCGTTCTGGAGTGGGTCCGCCACGGGTACCACGGTGGTTGCTAATCATTGGCTCAGGAAAACCCGCACTGTCTACACTCACTTACCTCAGTGGCTCGCTTCGATTCTGGGGCAAGTCAATGATCACAAACTGCGGCTAGGCGGGTTGCGTGTCAGGCGAACGGTCTCTGATGCCGCTTTAGGCTCGTAGCTCGTTGCCTATGGCAAAAAAATTGCTTTATTCATCAGCCGGGGCCGCTCGACGCGTTACTGACCCTCCATTCCGCGCCTTCTCTATAACTGCTATGAGCACGCAGTTAGGAGCGGCGCGACCCACCCGAGGACCCTGACCCGGGGGAATGTCGGCGCGAGTAGCATCTCGCGATAAACCAGGGGCATGCCGGTTCAGCTGTTGTACGCGATCACCGCTGCAGAAGCTGGCGCGATCAAGATAAGTTCATCGACAGCACCGTCGCCCATGCGCACGAGGACGCCGCGACGGCATCTGAGAAGTGCAGATGGTCTTTGATCTTGCGCCCGAGGGGACTTACAATTGGTTTTCGTGCCCTCGCCCAGTGGCGGAACACCGCGGAGAAGTTCGCCCAATAAGCCGCTACGTGCGTCGATAGTCGTAAGCTCAGCTGGTTCACGCCTCCGCAAATTAGTTCGGACTGAGGCATCAGACTAAGCGATCGCCTTAGAGCGATAGGCGCTTGTTGCGACTCCCCGCAAACTGAAGCACCAGTGGGTCGAACCCGGCACCACAAGCGCCGTTTGCCTTCATCCGTGCGGCCCAGCGCGCGCCTGAACGCTTTCAAGGCGCATTCAGCACCCTGACGCTTCGTGCAGTCAGCTCTTGCTTTCGAAGTATTACATCTCAGCACCTAATTTTCGCGAACATCAGTCCCGTGCATAGCGTGCTTGCCTCGCTCAGCGCATTCCAAAAACTCTTGAGATGAAGGATGCCAAGAAGCCTTGGGCCAAAACCGCGCGAGGCCTGAAATGCCTCAATTGAAGATGACTGTCGTTACGCCAGGTCCACATTCGCATCTTGTCGTAGCGGCGCCAATCGGAACAACCGCGCCTTCTTCCATAGACATAAGGACCTCCTTCGTGCCACTCCTCGAGTCTCACCCGCCTCTTCTTGCCGCCACGCTCCAAGTAACTGAACTCAAGTGGCAGCTTCAGGTCCATACTTGGCTCGGGTTTCACGGAAGGCTGCTCCAGCTGCGCATGAAGGTTTGAAGAGCGGCCGTGTATGCGTTACCCGGGTCAATCGCGCAAACGCTTCGACGCCGAGGCGTGCTAAGGCTGAGGCCTATGGCATGGTCTGAATGAGCCCGTCCGCATTGCGAATTGCTCGACAATGTTCACAGATCCCAGGCGCGTTAACTCAGCGTTCTCGCCGGGACACCGGCGAGGTGAGTGGCCGAGCTTTCCCATCACCATCAACAAGGCGGAGTACTGCGCGCTCCAGGATATCGGCCACGTCCAGATCTCTTACTTCGTCGTTGGATTATAGTCTCGGACCCTCCTCAGCAAGCTCGGCCTTTCGGCAGGGCTGTCGCCTCCCCAAAGAACCTGAGGTTGGCAGAAGGGCCAGCTCTTGGCGTTCTCGCGAGCGACGATAAGCCTGGAGGTTTCCGCGGTCTTGTCACTCACGATCTCCGCCGCCGAGGAGAGGTAGCCCAAAGCGGACGCCGCGAGCTTCACCTCCTGATGCAGCTTGTCGCTGGAAGGCACCAACAGCAGTCCTCCAACTTGCCAGAATCAGGATCGTCGAGCGGACGGTCTTGAGCAGTTGCGCGAGCGACGCCACGCACAGCTTAAAGGGACGCCGAATAGGGGCAATCGGTAGGGCGTCACCGCCGAGCTCGACGCGACTTCAAAGTCACAAGGTAAACCTTTTTGCGCCGAGTCCGTACCGGGCAGGATAGCGTCCTTCACTTAGCAAGCGATGCCTGCCGCTGCCATCTCAGCCAGCGTGTTAGAGCAGGATCTGCTCCGCGACGCCGATGGCCCATTTCGTGCAAGGGGCGTCTCCTCGACATTGAGCAAGTAAGCTGGATTCGCAGCGGCATCCCTTTAGATTGGCGTAGGGTTCCCATCCATGTTTGATGCGTTCAACCATGATGCGGCCGCCCTTAGAGGCGTTGCATGCCTCCCCTTTCCCGATCCTGGCGTTTCTGCTTGTCGCCTGCCCCTTGCGAGCGGCATTGCGGGCACGAATCTCGCGTTCTCGGTCGATCCGTTTTCTTGTTGAGGGAATTGGGCGGCGCGGCAGAGCGGGCGCAGCTTTTGAGCGATGGCCGTCATCAGCTTCCCAGCATCCGACCCGTGTCGCACGCGCCCGCTTTTTCTTGCGTTCGAGCCTACCTCTTGCCTTGCCGACTCCCTCCATGGCTTCGCCGCTCGACTTGCTTCATTGTGAAGCAACCGCCTAACATCTTCCATCGCAGCAATGTGACTGAGTCACACTGGAGCGAGCTCACCTTCATATGGCGGCCAAGGCTTTTTCAAGCTGAAGCGCTTCCGCTGCATTGCCATCCGCAACGATGTGCTTCCGTCTGACTTCCTACATGATGCTCGCCAGTCAATGGGGTGTGGGCTCCGGCCACCTCGTCAGTGACGCGAGATGCAATCGCTACTCATTCGTACCATATTTGCGAATGCGTAGCAGTTGTCGGTTTCCGTCGCTCCTTCACAACAAGGAGCGAACGTCTTCGGAACGGTTTCACGCCACCCGTGGCAGGAGGCCTGAGGACCTGACCTTTGCTGACATTCCCCCCCGCCGCGCGCTGCGGGGCTACAAGAGCATGGCTCAGCCATTCAAAAGATCGCACTTGAATGACCAAAGCGGATTAGCAGCTAGGCTCCTCGCTTGAGTTCCCCAGGAACACGAACTTGCTTCAGGGCGGCTTTGGTCAGACCCGCCACCGCCGCCGGTCAGCTATCAGGCGAGCTGCGGCTCCAGCACATTATAACGCCCGTTCTCACGCCGAAGGATATCCTTGGGCTTGCTTCCGGATATCGCGACGACATCCGCAAGCTTTCCTCTGGCATTGATTTTGCCTGACCGGTCGGGCCTGCATCATTCAAACTCCTGGCAGGCGGGCAGCTGACAGGGTCATCGGGCAATTCACGCTACCCCACGGCTGCCTTCAGCAGTTTTCAGTAAGCTGCTGCAGATGCTCTGGCGGAATCACCTCAGCGATATCTGCGCCGCTAAGTGGGTCGGCGTTTTAGCGTGATCTCTGACCGGCTGGAGCTTGTACTTGAAAGCCTGCGCAGCGTTGATCTGCCCAAGGCACTTGGTAACCACGGATGGTGCCTTCCGACTCTAGATGTCGCTTCGATGCCGATCCACAGGGCTCTTCCCGAGTGGTTTCACCGCCTACCGAACAGACTACCCGTTCGCGGATAGGTGTTTTCCAAGAGTGCGTACGCTTTCGCCAGCAAAGCTTGTACCGGTCGTCGTCATGTCGCTGCTTCGCTCCCAGACTTACTTGAGCGCAGCGCCAAGCCCGGCAGATCGACCGTCGGAAACTCACGTTGGCGCGCCCATTGCGCAGACGCTAGTGCACAGGGTTCCAATCGAACCTGCAGCAGCGCTATGGTCGCGGCTGCGGACGACCGCATTTTCGCCTGGATCAGGATCGACAACCTGGTGAATTGGAACGGCTGCATAGAACCACAAAGCTGGCTGTTGGTGCTTCGTGATCATCCCGAGCCACACCCCTCTCCTGCCCAGTTTTAATGATGCGGTTTGCGCAAGCTTCATCTGGTTCAACCCCGCTTCCGAAGCTGCCAAAGATGTGGGGCTGACGATCGCCAATGGGGTACGCTTTGTGCGTCTGCGGGACGTCCACGCTCAGGAAATTTAGCAGAATTGCGGACGCACTAAGAGGTAACCGGACCATGCCCAATTCCGCAACGTCGCGCATCGGAGCTGGATGTTGATGTTCTGCAAGCAGGCCGGCATGATCGAGACCTTGCAGACGACAGCTAGACTAGATTGCCAGCTTGCATTTACCCTGCCGTGAATGCCTTCAGCCATGCTGTAAATGAACTAGTCCGTTGAGTCTCTGCGAACTGACGACGTAGTTGATCGAGAACGGCAGCACTTCGTTGTGGCGCATCTGACGACATCATCTATCCCCCTATCGCGATTCCCTGCTCGCCTGTGCACTGGACTAGGCCGGCTGCAAACGTCGCGCACTTGCGGTGATGCCCCTTCCGTCAAATTACCGGGTGTTCCAGCGATCTGATCACGCGGCTTTGGGATTCGCACTCGACAGATGTGAGGTCACGCATGCTCGCAGCTCCACTGCTTCAGGCGCATCAGTCGAGCGGAAGACCAATTACAAGTATGTCTGCCAAGCGCACACACGCATGAGCCGAAGCAACGGTTGTCGCTTCAGACTGCTCTTCGTCACAGCGGGGGGTAGAAAGTCAGCGGCGGAGGCTGCTGATAGAGTTCCTGGGACGCTGCTGCGTTCAGGCAGCGCAAATGGAGAGCTCGTCTGCTGCGCCGGCAGAGTGTCTCATAGCGTCATGCTTTCCGGCGAGGACGGTGGCGCGCATCGCTGCTCCGGATCAAGCTAGCGGCGCAATGCGCATGTCTATTAGGAGAACTAGCTTCACCCAACCCATCAGAACTTGAGCGCACACACTAGCAGCTCAAATTGCGACGAACTGCATGCTCTGCACCCGGGTCTCAGTGGCCAGCGCGTTCCTCCACGCCGTGGTTGCATTCGCCCGACCGGTCTGCTCGAAGCGTCTGCGCAGGTCGTCCAACAAAGCCGCGCTGCGGCGCTGCTCACTCGTTTGCATTGGTGCGTCCCTTTGTGCCACGTCGTTACGTTGGCGTTGACACTCCTGTAGGTAAGCCTAGTTAAAAAACAGTTGCAAAGACGCGCAACCCTTTTGAGAGGTTGTGACCCCCTATGTCAGAGAGGCGCGGGAGTTCAGAACCATTGACGCGGTTTTTGATCAACCTGCATCGTGACCGCAATTTGGCGACAGGTTTGCGCGCTTGGTGGGCGAGTAGAGGTCGAGCATGCGTCCGACGGCGTTCCAGAGGCTGAGATGGTGCGCTCGGCGGCTTCATGCGCAGATGCGCCTTCAGCTTGGAGAAGGCCTGCTCGGCTCGGCCGAGGCCTGGGCTTTAGCGCGGGAGGAAAAGGTAGCTGGCTCCGGCCGCCTCGATCATCTCGCGCACGACGGGCGTCTCGTGGCACTTCGCACCAGAGGTGGGAGGACGACAGGAGCCCTGCAAGCGCAGGACATGTATTCGCTCCGGAAGCGGGATGACCAGCGCTCCCCCTGTCCGAGCGAAGCGCGCCTTGTTTCAGGCGGTGCAGCTGGTCCGATCTTTCGGGCGCCCTCGCGATCGGGGCGGCTGCCGTTACGAACCTCACGCGATCTTCGTCCCCGTGAGGACCTCTTCCTGCCGAAGCAGAACCGTGAAAGCTCCTGTTTGAGACCGTGTCAGGCCACCGCGATGCCGGGTTCGCTCCCCCCAGCGGAAGTCGGTGCTGTCCATCCACATGCGATGCGGGACGACGGCCAGGCGACGTGCGACGGCGACGATGGCGCGTCACATGCCCCGTCGCTGTGCCACCTTCATTCCCCAGGCTTTGAGCCACGACCAATGACGGCTCTGGGCCAGCAGGACCTGCGCCGCTTCGTACAGCATCGTTCGCAGCATGATGTCGCCGGACTTGGAGCTGCAGCCATCATAGTCGAGCTCGCCCGACTGATGCTGCCGCGGGGGTCAAGCCGACATGCGCACCGACGGCCCTGAAATGGACGAAGCGCTGGGGCTGGTCGATTGAGGCGCGATAGGTGAGCGCAACCACCGGGCCACGCCGGGTGCGGTCATCAACCGCTGGCACACTGATCGTGCCGGACCGTGTCGAGCAGCTTCTTTTGAAGCGTGGCCAGCTGCTGGCGCATCACACGCCCCACCGTCAGCAACGGCTCGACGATCGCAGCAAGTCGCGGAAAACCCTCGACCAGGTGACGGACACGGGCCTCATAGCCGGCCGTGCTGACGACACCGACCTTGAGGCCGAAGTTGCGCAGAGTGCCGCGCATGTCGAACTCGATGTCGATCAGCTTGCGCTGGACGAGCTTGCGGCTGGTCAACAGCATCCGCTGCTCCTGTGCCGCCAGTGGCTTCACATGCACAGTGTCTCGACGCAGATCACCGGAAGCCTGCCTCGTTCAGACCATTCACCAGCCACTGAGACAGCGGTCCAGCCTCGATCCCGAACCTCGCATAGTCACCGCCGATCGAGGTCAGCAGCACGGCTTTGTCATCCGGCTCCGTCGGCACCGTGCGCTCGCACAGCACCTTGCCGGCATCGTCCACTACGCAAGCCGACATCTCCTTCAGCGAGACGTCCAGACCTGCGAACTGCGCCATCGCTCTCACTCCTTCCCTCGATGCAAGAGGTTAGGTTCGACCCCGTTCCAGGCATCGTACGTGAAGGGGCTGCATTCCATCTGCCTTCGAAACGCAGCCGCCGCGATACCCCATCTTTGGAGGAACATTCTAGCGCTCTGCAAAGGCAGATTTTGGCGCTCTGCTGCCACCGTTCAAGCCAAAAAGGTGGCTGCAGCCTTGCTCCTAGCGAGAAAACCATTTGTTAGTAGGTTGATGTGCAACGACGCTGTTCGCTTCAGGTCTTGGGAGAGGAAAACCGTGATGGATGAAGATCAAGACCTTAGCGCGGATCAGCTAACTGAACTTCACTTCCTCGCTGCGCTCACGGACGAGCTAATGCGCGTTCTCTGGCAATCCGGCGCTTTAAGCCGCGCACAACTGAACGAGATCGAGGAAGCAGCCGCGAAGCGTGTCGGCAGTGTTCCACGCCCTTGGTAAGGCGCTGGAGCTTTAAGAGGGCGTTAACTTGGACAACGAATAACTCGTCCATGCACCGATTGCGGAGCTTTCTGCCCGCACCCGTTCAGGAGGCGACGAGCGTTGTTTCTACCATCGAGACAAGAGTTTCTGCTAGTTATCGCTAAACAGATCAAAGACGAACAAGGTTCGCGCAGCCTATACTATATCGCGGAACACCTAGGTGCCGCTGTGTTGAAGAAGAACGAGACAGAAATTGCCTTCTGGAAGGCCATCGCTCTGCACCATCATACCATGCAGGAACAGCCAAGGCGCCATGAAAAAGTCGGCACTCATTGCCATAGCTAAAAGGTGACGGGGGGCAGCGAGGGCGGCCGATGGAATGGAAACGGTTGGACAATCGGCCGCTGCCTGATTTCCACCTTATCAAGCGATCGGGTTGTTGCCGGCCCGAACTGAGACCTTCCGCGCAGGTAAGCCAAATATGGACCGATGGCAGGTTCTGGGAAGCGCGCGCGCAGACCTAAACGGCAGCTACTGGCGCCCAGCTGGCGCCTGAGCTCTGATTTAGATTCAGGCGCTGATCGCGCCGAAGGGTACCGGCGCAACAACTAAGCTTAGTCCTTTCGAACTTAGTTGGTCTGAACTTCGCAGCCTTGCTGAACGAGCAGCCAATGGTCGGCGCTGATTGCATGTTGCTCCGCCGAAGGGGTGGGGTAGCGTATCAATCGTGCGATGCGATCAGGAGTCGCCGGGTGAGTAGATCGCCAGCCAGTGGAACTTTGAGGCTTTCCTCGTCCACGCTGCACTTGGCGAGCTTCAAGCCGGTTTAGCATTGATGCAAGATGTTTCGGAGCGATCCCGGCGCCACTCAGAAGTCGCGCAGCTTTCGCATCGGCCTCGTTTTCCAGGGCTCTGGAGTACGGTACCTTCCATCCATAACTCGCAAGACCATAGGTACCCACCAGTCCGCCAGGTAGAAGCTGAAGGGCTGCTGAGGAGAGCAGCTTCCGCTCTGGGTGTCGCAAGAGGCTGTGAGCAAGCTCATGGGCAAGTAGCGCTGCGACCTCTTCCGGCCGCTCAGCTAATCTGACAGCCTCTTGCCCGATGATTATACGCCCGCCGGGAGCTGTAAGCCCGTCCGCTCCAGGATAGGTTGTGTAGATTATTTTCACCTTAGCTCCGGGAGCCATGCGCTCCGCAAGCTGCATTAGGACGCGTTCCGCCCCCGGGGCTGTGCATCGCCAGTACGAAGGTATGGCTTGAGCTACGAGTGAGTTTCCCAGGCGGACTGCCAAAGATTGCGGCACGAGCCTAGAGGCAAGCTCGGCGAGCTTGGAGCCAAGTACCAAAAACAAGAAGGCCCCAGCGACACCAATTGCGGCTGAGCGATCAAAACGTCCCAGTACCGCGGCAGAAGCTGAACTTTTCGCGGTGTCAGGGGTCCGGCGTCTTTTTGGATCAGGTTCATATCTGTTTGCGCCCGGCACACCGTCCAGAAACAAGAGCACGAATGACAGCAAGGCCGTAGCGGCAATCGGGGACAGCTGAACCGGGGAGCTGCTCGCGCTCAGTTTTGCGATGACGCCAAATGGCACGGGCAAGAGAGCCCAATAACCGGTTAAGCCCACGTCATGAAGGCGTCGAACTTGAAGGGCCATCACCACCCAACCGAGCAGGAGGCCCGTTGCACCAAAAAGAAGCATGGCACTTGATGAGGACGGCAGGAGCGAGAAGAAGAAGCTAATTGCGATCAGCACAGCGTTCAGGACCAGCTGCCAAATCCAGTAGTCTCGCCGTCGCGTGCGACCCCTCAAGCTCAAACTGCGCTTTATCAATGATCGCTCTGTAGGAGCGGTTGGAGCCGAGATGACTGGAGTAGGCATGCGGCAGACTGCCACGGCCGGGTGCCACCATTCCAGAAGAAACGCGCTGGGTTGCGCCTTCGGGTCGCCCTCAATGGCTGACGCAGATGACCGTAGCCATGGCGGAAGGTGCGTCAACTTCCATCCGAAGACACCGATGAACCTAATCGTCGTGGTCGGCAGGTCTGCGATCTTCGCGTCCGCACGCACAACAACTAGGCGACCGAAGTCGCGCTGAGAGAGCGTTCAGGCGCCAATCATCTTTACGGCAGCCTAGGTGGCTTTGTAGTCCCACCCAGCCTGCCCCTTGTTAGGGCTTTCCAGAGGGCGCCCTGCAAAGCCGAGCGTACAATGCTTGGGATACATCATCGGTGCCACACCGTTGTTCCGAGTAGGTGCGATCGTGTCCCAGCTTTGACGGAGTAGGCCGAGCCGCACGGGCAAAGGCAACTCGGGTCCTCATGGCAGAGCTGCCGCGTATCGGCCTTGCTGCCCCTCCTGCAGAGGTAAGTGGCTGCGCGCTCGCTAACCTCGAAGAGAGATGTTCCACCGTGACGTCTCTGCCGAGCCAGTGTCGGCAGCTATCGGGAACCGGCTTGGCTGCTCTGGACGACAGAGTGTGGCGCTCAGTTGCCGAGGTTGGCCGGTGTCAGGGAGCCCTTGCGGTACAACCTATGGCTCATCTACCCTCGGCGTGCGCTGGGGCCTGTAGCTCAATGGTTAGAGCTGGCCGCTCATAACGGCTAGGTTGCCGGTTCGAGTCCTGCCGGGCCCACCAGCGCTGCTGCAAGGACTTATGATGACCTTCCCTAACGTCACTGTCATCGGACTCGGCCTGATCGGCTCCTCGCTTGCCCGCGCGGTCCAGCTACATATCCCCGGCGTCAGGGTGACCGGGTACGATGCCGACGCAAGGGTTCGTGAGATCGCAACTCGGATCAAGCTTTGCGATCACATCACCGAAAGTGCGAGTGCCGCGGTTATAGATGCAGCTCTGATCGTGCTTTGCGTACCTGTTGGCGCGATGGGCGCAGTTGCAGCGGAGATCGCAGGTGATATCCCCGGCGACGCAATTCTCAGCGACGTCGGATCTTGCAAAGAAAGCGTGATCGAAGCCGTGCGTGCGTCGCTCCCAAATGTGGTGTTCGTTCCCGCACATCCCGTAGCGGGTACCGAGGAAAGCGGGCCCGAAGCGGGCTTCGCGTCGCTGTTTCACCACCGCTGGTGCATCGTTACCCCGCCGGAGGGCACCGACGTCCGTGCAGTCGAGCGAGTGCTTGAATTCTGGCGCTCATTGGGCGCCGAGGTCGAAACAATGCGCCCCGATCATCATGATCGCGTGCTCGCAGTGACAAGCCACCTGCCGCACTTGATTGCTTATACCATAGTGGGCACCGCCTCAGATATGGAGGAAGTCACCCAGTCTGAGGTGATCAAGTATTCCGCCGGCGGTTTCCGCGACTTCACGCGTATTGCAGCGTCGGACCCGACGATGTGGCGCGACGTGTTCCTCGCCAATCGGGGGGCGGTGCTCGACATGCTTCAGCGCTTTTCGGAGGATCTGACTGCGCTTCAGCGCGCAATTCGCTGGGGCAAAGGCGACGAGCTGTTTGAGCTGTTCACCCGCACCCGCTCCGTTCGCCGCTCGATCATCGACAAGGGCCAGGACGATGCCCGTCCTGATTTCGGGCGCTCTCACGAATAGCTCATGCGGATGACGCGCCGAAGCGGCATGGAACGGCACGTAGCTGAAGATGAATGGGTGGCAGAAAACGGAAAGCGCTTAAGCACGCAGCAACGGCAGCTACTGGTGCATGCCTTTCATTACGGTGAATTTAAGAAAAGCCGTTGGTCAGCTCGTCGCGCAACAAGCCGCCCAGTAGTGGTCGCTTAGGAGGTGTGCCTGCATTCTCGAAATTTCGCGGTTGCTGGTAGGGCTTAAGTGGTCACCTATCGAGTGAAGATGCGTTTCGGTCGGCCACTTAGGCGCGTGGGAGAGCGCGCCTGAAGACGATCCTCTTGACCCGTGCCCGTCGCATTCGTTCTTCGATTGGATCGATTTGAGGACCAGATAGCCAATCACCGATCCGAATGCTCGTGAGACGCTGGAGGGGGACCCGGCGGGCTTGGTATCGCGCATCGGAAACTGCCTGCACGGCATCTGCACGGCATCTCCATCGAACTCATTTACGCGCCGCATCAATGCACCACAGGCAGTCGGTAGAAGGGCTGCTCCTGACCAGAGGGGTTGCATGCGGCACGGATTTCTAATGAAGGGCGGGATTGTCATTGCGCTGGTCGCGCTATTCGATCGGCTGTTCCAATTCGGCTTTGCGGGTGCCGGCATTGGCATCTTCGCCGGCGCTTGGCTGTTGGGATTAGTGGCTGCGCGGACCGACGTGCGACGGACTCCTCACGCCTGGATAGCAGTCGCATCGGCAAGTCTATTTGTGGTCGCGCTTTTGAACGATCCGGGCCTGCTAGCCTGGGCCATGTTCTGGTGCGCTCTCTCCGTTGCCGCGCTACTGCCGAGGTCCGTGAAGCTCGACGATGCGTGGCATTGGATTGCCCGTCTGACGATCCATGCTTTCGCCGGGATAGCTAAACCATTCGCCGATTTGCGGCGCCTCTGCCGGCGTCGGAAAGGCGCGCGAACGAACCCGCGTGCAGTCGCCGCCACATTGGCGCTGCCGCTTGCGGGCGGCGCGTTGTTCCTGCTTCTGTTTGCTGCCGCTAACCCTCTTATCGAACAGGCGCTCGCGTCAATCCGGCTTCCATCCCCTTGGCGCGTTCTTCTCTGGCTGTTCGTGGCGCTATGTCTCTGGCCCAGCCTACGCCCGCACGCCGTTGTCATGCGTCTCGCGGCGCGGCTGCCGGACCCTGAACCTGCTTTGCCTGGTACGTCGTTGCTCTCGGTGCTGATCGCGCTGGCGCTTTTTAACGCAATCTTCGCCGTGCAAAATGGCCTCGACATCGCCTTTCTATGGAGCGGCGGACAGCTACCGGCTGGCATGACACAGACCGAGTATGTGCATCGTGGAGCCTACCCACTGATCGGCACGGCACTAATCGCGGGTGTGATGGCACTGGCCATGTTGCGTCCCCACAGTGCGAGTGAGCAGCACCCCTGGGCGCGCCGACTGGTCACGCTCTGGGTCATGCAGAATCTGGTTCTCGTGGCCTCCAGCGCACTGCGCACGATCGACTATATTGAGTCTTCTATGCTGACCGCCTGGCGGATTGCAGCGCTTGCTTGGATGGCGCTTGTCGCCCTTGGGCTGGTGCTGATCTGCTGGCGCATCCTGAAAGGGCTGAGCGCCCGATGGCTGATCAACTGGAACGCCTTGGCAAGCACTATCGTGCTTGCCATCTGCACTTTTGTCGACCTCGGTGCGATCGCGTCCGCTTGGAACGTCCGCGCTCAAACTGCGCAAAAGATCGACCTCTGCTACCTGCATCAAGTCGGCGACGGCGCCCTCAACCCGCTTATCGCGCTGGAGCAGCGGCCGATGGACCCGACCACGCGGGATCGAGTGCGCTTCGTTCGGGAGCGGCTGCTTACGGACCTCGAAGCGCGACAGAACACCTGGGCCGAGTGGACGCCGCGCGGCGCCCGGCGGCTCGCCGAAGCTCACGCCGGGCTCCGCGAACATCCAGTGCAGCCGTTGCCAATTGCCGAGCCCGCCTGGCGCGGCTGCGATGGCTCCATCCAGCACCCACCCGCCGCAACGAGCCAGCCTTGACCGAATGGGCGACAACCATGATCCAGTGCCCCATGCCTCGAACCATCCTCGTTGTCGACGACGACCCTCATATTCGTCAGTTGCTCGTGTTCGCACTCGCCAAGGCCGGACTCGACACGATCGAGGCGGAGGATGGCGAGGCGGCGCTGGCCGCAGCCGTGAACCAAGCACCCGATCTCGTGGTTCTCGACATCAACATGCCCCGAATGGATGGGATCGAGGTATGCCGCGCGCTCCGAGCGACCGGCGACCTGCCGATCCTGTTCCTGTCCAGCCGCGATGACGAGATCGATCGGGTGCTCGGCATCGAGCTGGGTGCTGACGACTATGTCACGAAGCCCTTTTCGCCACGTGAGGTTGTCGCCCGTGTCATGGCGATCCTGCGGCGCACGGCAGGGCGTCCTCCAGCAGTCCATGAAGCAGCTGCGCCGCTCAAGCACGGCCAACTGATGCTCGATCCCGACGGTTGGCAGGCGAGCTGGGCGGGCGCACCTATTTCGCTCACCGTCACCGAGTTCGGCATCCTCCGAACGCTCGCTACGATGCCCTCCAAGGTTTTCAGTCGAGACGCCATCATCGACCGACTGCACGGCCCCGGCTTCGCGATCACCGATCGCACGATCGACAGTCATGTCCGGAACGTCCGCGGCAAGTTCGCGCAAGTGGGGGCTGAGGACGTGATCGAGACACGCGCAGGGGTCGGTTACCGCCTCGGCGCTTGCGGGGCCGGATGATCGAAGCTTTCAAGCGGATCGTTCGACGGCACTGGCCAAGCCTTGGGCTTCGGACCATCCTGCTGCTGACCTTCGTGTTCGTGGCCGCGCTCCCCGGCGTCGGCGCGTTGTTCCTGCGGGTGTATGAGAACACGCTGGTGCGCCAAACCGAGGCGGAGCTGATCGCGCAAGGCGCCGCCTTAGCGGCTGCAGCGGGCCTAGAATGGTCTGACGAGAAAGTCCCTTCCATCGAGACTGACTATGTGCCGGAACCGCCCTCCATCGACCTTCGGATGACCCGCATCCTCCCAGAGCGACCCCCGCCACGCGCGACTAACACGCCGCAGAATCATGCTATTCTCGCATGGAGCAATCGGCTTCAGCCGGTGCTGCGCCTGACAGCCCGCACAACCCTGGCGTCGATCCTGCTGCTCGACCCTCGCGGCCGCGTCCTGCTCGGACCTCAGCCACGGTCGACGTACGAAGGGCTTCCTGAAGTGCAATCGGCGATAGCTGGCCGGCCGGCCACGTTGCTCCGGCACAATGACGCTTACCGCTCGCAATACGCTTTCGAATGGCTTAGCCGCGCGTCAGACCTTCGCATCCACCATGCTCGCCCCGTCATATCGGACGGGCAGGTGGTCGGCGTTCTGCTTCTCTCGCGGTCGCCTCGCGCTCTGTTCGTAGGAATATACGAGGATCGAGGCAAGATCGCTCTTGGCATCGTGCTGATATTCGCCACGCTCGTCATACTGAGCGGGTTGCTCTCCCGTGGTATCGTTCGGCCCATAGAGGCGCTGAGCGTGGCCACGCGCGCCGTCGCTTGGGGTGGCGGGGCGGTGCCCGCACCACCCACGACGGCTGCCGTCGAGATCCAGGCTCTTTACCGAGACTTTGGCACTATGGCGGAGGCAATCGACCGGCGCTCGCGATACTTGCGTGACTTCGCACATGCCGTCAGCCACGAGTTCAAGACGCCGCTTGCCAGCATAAGCGGTGCCGTCGAATTGCTGCAAGACCACCCCGACATGGCTCCGGGCGATCGTGAGCGTTTCCTGGCCAATATGGCAGCCGGCGCTGCTCGATTGACTCACCTTGTCAGCCGACTGCTCGATCTTGCCCGCGCCGATATGGCAGAGGCGGCGGAAGTCACCGCCACCGACCTTCAGCCCCCTTTGCGTCACGTTGCGGACGCTTATACTGGATCTGAGTTTGCAGTGAGATTGGAGCTGCCTCAGCGACTTTCCAGTGTTTTGGCGCCGCCGAACGTGATTGAGGCATCCGTCGCCGGGTTGGTCGAAAACTGCCGTCAGGCGGGCGCTTCGACCGTCCGGCTGTCCGCCCGCGCGGCGAGTGGGTTCGTCGAGCTAATGGTCCGCGATAACGGGCCGGGCATTCCAGTCGGCGACAGGGAGCGAATATTCGAACCGTTCTTCACGAGTCGTCGGGTTTCGGGAGGAACGGGGCTCGGCCTACCGATCACCCGGTCGCTACTGCGCGCCTATGGAAGTACGATCGAGCTCGACTCTCAAAGCGATTACCCTGGCGCGACCTTTTTGATACGGCTCCGAGTATCAAGCGTGCCGGGGGCACCGCGGGATCAGTTCCGCTCAACAGCCAGCACTCAACATTAGCCGTTTGGCGCATGCGTTTACCAACGGCGCATCTGATCACGCGAGGGCGACCTTACGGGCTCGCAGGAGCTTCGATGCTTCTCTCGTCCATGGTGGTTCGACCTACAATCCAGTTTGCTGGATCTGCTTGCGGCCTCTGAACTTTCGGGTCGGGGGTGCGAAGTTGGAGGCAGCGGTCATGGCTGTACCCGGAGTTTTCCGTGTCGAAGCACGAAGATCTCCTGCCCCGGCTTAGACAATGAATTATGCACTATTGTGTGGTAGCCGCTGCTGCCAGCCCGCGCACGTCGACTTTCGCCCTCAGGCGGGCAGCCAGAAGCGCCGTTCCACTCACCTTTCGCTGCACGAACAGTGTCTCCACGTCCGGCACATGCCAGGTGTTGCGATCTGCCAAGATCGTTCTCGCCTCCTCGCGAACCATCGGTACAAAGGCGCGATCCGCGAAGTCGAACGGGCCGGCTCCGCTCGATGCATCGTCCACCGCTGCGATCATCCGATTGATCGCGTCTCGGTGTTCAAACGCTGCCGCGGCGCCGATGAACCCGGTCTCGACTGCCACCGCGCGGATCTGATCGCGGTCGCGCCTAAGGCCCGCCTGGATCAGCCTTTTATAAGCGGCTGCAGTACTTGCCGGCACCTGTCGTGCAGCACCGAAGTCCAGAAGCACCAGAGCACCGCTCGGCGGCTGCCAGCGGTAGTTGGCGAAGTTGGGATCAGTTTGCATGGTTCCGAACTCGAAAAGCTCGCGCAGAACCAGCGTGATCAGCGCGGTCATGGCTGCGTCCCGATCCCTCTGCGGCGCATCTGCTAACATCTCGATTGGACGACCTTCGATGAAGCTCATCGCAAGCACGCGTGGCGTAGTCAGCTCATCAACGAGTTCGGGCACGACGTAGCGGGGGTCACCGGCAAGTCGCTCAGCATAGCTGCGCATCTCGCGGCCTTCCCGGAGGTAATCTGCCTCCTCTGCCAACTGCCGTTTCGCCGCAGCAAGGAGTGGTCCTAGCTCGATCTCTTCGGTCAGGAGGCCAGAAATGCGGAGCAGCGTCGCAACGTTGTCGACATCGGCATCGATGCTCTTCGCGACGCCAGGATACTGGACCTTCACAGCGAGCGTTCGACCATCCGGCATGGTTGCTCGATGCACCTGCCCGATCGACGCGGCGGCAATCGGTGAAGCCTCGAAGTGAAGGAAGCGCCTCCGCCAGTTAGCGCCCCATTCTTGTTGAAGCGCTTGGTCGAGCTGCTTTGGAGGCATACGATATGCTTGGTTGCGCAGGCGAGCGAGTATCGTTGATAATTCAGGCGGCAGGACGTCGCCCGCATCCATTGAAATCATCTGCCCAAGCTTCATCGCAGCGCCTCGTAGGTGCGACAACCGATCGGCGACCCGCGCAGCATTGGCCGGCGTCAGCATGAGCTCACTTAATCGTGGCCGTTTGCCTGAACCAAGCTGTCGAGCTCCTTCAGCTAGAACTGCACCTGCGACGCCACCGGCAAGGCGACCGAACACACCTAAGCGTCCGAGCCGGCTGCTCGGCATCTGGCGATGCCTCCATTCCGCGTTCTCATCATCGTCTCGGATGAGAGGGAAGCGACTCGTGTTCGTGTGAGTTCCTCGGTGACCCTACGGTCGGCAATCGATCTTGTGGAGGCAGGAAGCGGTACACTGTTCCTCTTGATATGCCGAGTTGTCGGGCGATGTGTGCCGGCTTTACGCCTTCGGCTGCGAGACTACCGACCGCTTCTGGGTCACTGCGCGCCTTGCCGCCTTTGTAGACGCTCCTCGCCTTGGCCGCTGCAATGCCTTTAGCTTGCCGCTCCTTGCGCAGGTTTGTCTTGGATTCAGCAAAGACACCTAGCATGTCGAGAAGAGCTTTTCCGGCAGCAGTGCTGGTATCGATCGGCTGCTCGGTGACCTTGAGCGAGACTCCCCTGCCCTTCAGCTGATGCATATTGTCTCGCAGGTCCCTCATCAATCGCGCGACCCCGTCGATGCCGGTCACGTTCAACGTGTCGGCTCTCAAGAGGAAGTCGAGCAGGATCTGCAACTTTGTTCCCGGTCCGCGCTCAGCGGGACTTCTTCTCTGCGCGGATCGTCTGGCAGCCGGCTGCGCGTAAGGCAGCTTCCAGGTTGCCGAGGTTCTGATCGCTAGTTCATACACGTCCATAACCAAGAAGCTGAATTCTCACCTTTCCGTTCGATCAGTTTCTCGACACGCGCGGCCAAGTGTTCAATTTCCGTGCAGCAACCCTGATTGTACGACGAAGCTGTTCCAGCTTGGGTGCCATCAGGTATACCCCGCCCGACGCCTGCGACGCAGATATTGAGATCACGCCTCGCGGGCGCGTGAGCCTCCCAGCCGACTTGTAAGCGCCTGTGACTTGAAGGCGGCGGCGCTATGCTGGTTTGGAAAACGGCTGATTGCGCGACCCTGTAAACCGTCGATGAAGCAGCGGCAAAGGCGCAGGCTTCGCCGCGAAGGAGTTGCAGCAGGCTGGCGCTTCGTGATTGCATTTGTGGTCGCCTCGCGTTCCTTATAGGCCAGGGCGGCGCCAGCGAAGCTGGAGCGCTGTAGCTGACGCCTCGGCTCATCCCCGCTTGCGTCTCTGCTGGCGTCAAGAGACGGGAAGCTGACTCGCGGCGTTTTGATCCTCTGGCGAGTTGTTCGGAGGGCGATTACAATCGATTTGCCGTTTTTCCGCTGGGCAGGCGTTGCTGATTGCCCGTAGCTACGCCAGCTTGCAGAGTTTACGGGGCAGCCCATGCGCTCTTTTAATCTAATCCTCGGAAACAGCCTGGTCCAGAACGTAACCAACTTCACAGTCTGGTTCGCGCTCGTGTTCTGGACGTTCCTCGAGACCCGATCCGTCTTCGTGACGGGTGTCGTCGGCGGCATCTACATGGCGTTCACAGCCGGCTTCGCGATCTGGTTCGGCAGTCTGGTGGATCATTACCGCAAGAAGCGCGTCATGCTCGCCTCCAGCGCCGCCTCGCTGATCCTCTATGTGATTGCATTCGCCGCGCGGTTAGCCCTGCCAGACGCGCGGATGACGGACGTAGCGGACTGGCCACTATGGGTGTTCATCGTGCTCGTCATGGCCGGTGTTATCGCGGGCAATGTGCGGATGATCGCCCTGCCGACAATGGTGACTATACTTGTACCGGAGCCAGATCGAGCCAAGGCCAATGGTCTGGTTGGTATGGTCAACGGCGCTGGACTTGTGGTGACTTCGGCGATCAGCGGCTATCTTGTCGCCTGGGGCGGCATGCATACGACCCTATTAGTCAGCATCGGATTCACTGCACTTGCCTTTGCCCACTTGTGGATTGTGAGCTTCGAAGAGCCCGCGCCCGCAACGCAGGTAGCTGGCGAGCGCAAGCGGGTAGATTTGCGCGGGACGATCGCGGTCATTGCAGAGGTGCCACGCCTGTTTTGGCTGATCATGTTCACGTCTTTCAATAATCTTCTCGGCGGCGTGTTCATGGCCCTCCTGGACGCTTATGGATTGTCGCTAATGACCCTGAGGGGATGGGGGCTGCTGTGGGCGCTTGCCTCTTGCGGCTTCGTTATCAGCGGCTTCGTGATCTCGCGCACGGGGCTCGGCAGAAACCCTTTAAGGACGATGCTGCTTGCCAATGTGGTTATCTGGTCAGTCGCATCTGTCTTCACACTTCGATCTTCGGCGGTCGCGCTTGGCATAGGCTGCTTCATCTATCTGTTTTTATACCCGTTCGTGGAAGCCGCAGAGCAGACTGCACTACAAAAGCTCGTGCCTTACGAGCGCCAAGGTCGGGTATTCGGCTTCGCCCAGTCGGTGGAGCAAGCGGCCGCTCCGCTGACCTCGTTCATCATTGGTCCGTTGACCCAATTTGTAGTTATCCCATTCATGTCCACCGGGGGCGGCGCACGTGCGATTGGAAGCTGGTACGGCACCGGGCCGGAGCGCGGGATGGCGGTGATGTTTACGCTCGCCGGCGCCTTAGGTGTTGCCGCCGCACTCCTTTCATTGAGATCGCGCTCATATAGGGAGCTATCGGCCGCATACCGAGGCTGAAGTCGCTCAGGACAGAGCTAGACTAGCCGCTCCGCCGGAAATGGGTCAGGCCAAACCCGCTTCGGACAGCTGCCGAGCGGAAGATCCGCGGTTGCGAAACTTAGTGACATACGTTAAGATCGACAAGAGCGCCTCCTGCATTTGGCCACACTGTGAGGTTGCATTCTTCGCTACAAACGCGCCGCACCTGCCTGCGGTCGGTTCAGTTGCTTGCAGGCAGAAGATAACGTCGGTCGCGCGATCCGGAGAAGGAATAGCTCGAAAACGGTCCGTCGGATCAGATCGCTCGCCGATGACCGGCACAGATCATTCCTGAACTCCACGCAGTTCGCCAGCAGGTTGATGGTTTCTACGGCCGATAAATACGTATCTGGAATTTATCTTGATGACTGCAGGACTAGCCTTTCCTTTTTACCGTCCTTGGCAATCCTGTCCTCTGGTCGAGCGTCTTCGACGCCAGCCTCCGATAACTCCAACTTCACACTACGAAGGCTGTTATCGTTCAGGTACTTCCGAAATGAAGCTCTCAGTTGTTCAATCTTTTCAGCATTCGAGTTTACGCCGCTTAACTTCCTTAACTCAGCCTCATCAACCAAGGCGACGCGCACGCCGAGCGTTTCGAAGTCAATCTTCTCATATTGAACCCGTTTCACGCCGCTGAAGTCGACACCATCATCAAAGAAAATTGTATGGAATTTGTGCTCACCTCCATTTCCGGTGTCAAAAGTGATTATCTCTTGGGATCGCCCGATCCCTTCCGAGACGATCCTGTAAGGCATCCGAGGATTCTGCACATTAGCGGGAACCAGTATGTCATCAAAACGGTATCGGATCAGCGGCATAGCTCGGTTGAACAGATTGGTAACGCAAGTAGATTCGTAACCAATTTCGAAGATCAAATCATCTTCGAAGAGGTAAATTCCTTCCCAATCATTGAGTGCAACGCCCATGAGATTGACTTCGGATGATCCATACGAATTGGCTATTTCGCATCGGAAGGTTGATCGCAAGATTTCCCGCTCTTGAGGAAGGAGCGGCTCCCCCCCAGACTCAAGGAGAACTGGCTGGATTTTCAAACGTCCCGCGCACGCTTCTTCCGCTAAGCTCATCAGGTAATGTTTATATGCGCTTATGATCTTGGGCCGATGCTTATTAAGGCCGTCGATAATTTGCCGCCATGGCGCCGCGATGTCGAAGTTGCGCGTGTTAAAAAGCAATCTTTGGGGCCAATCATCCATCAGGCCCATAACCGCGTTGGCCATGTCGTGATCGTCGAGGCTGCCAATAAAGGTTGTTCTTGTTCGAGGCCTGACCTTACGATGCAGCACACCGTAACTCATTCCATTAATCACTTCGTCAGTCGTGTGAATGTAAACGCCTGGGATGCCGCTTGAGCCCGATGATTGCACAATGTGATATTTACCCAAATACAAGTTCTTCGAGGATCGTGATTGTCTTAGAAAAGACTCTATGCCTTGACTTGTAATCGCGCGGTCCGTGACAATTTCGTCCAGGTTTTCCCTGAACTGAGCTGATGTTAGTGAAGGGAAATGCTCCGGTCGGCAGGTCGCGAGGTTGATGCGATTCTCTTTTATGACACGACGGTACCAGGGCGACGTCTTCTCGACGAAAGCGACAAGATCTCTGAATCGCGCCAGATTTCTCATTTCTCGTGCCTCAGGTGTGAGCTTGAGAGTATCTCGGCGCCTTTTGATTGCCTGCGCCAGTTTCCAGAGTATCATTCTTCCCTCGTTGGTAACACGTATGTCATGCCGGTGTACCTGTCCCGCGTGAGGCTAACCAGAGGGGATGAGCGGTCTTGTTGGCTCGCCTGCTGGGCTTAAGGGTAGTCGATATTTAGTATTCCCATTGATGTGAGCGTCGCGTTCTGATTCAGGCTCTACGAGTAGGCCTTGACGAGCGACCTGTACTGCCTGACGGAAGAGCAGATGGGGCGCCTGCAATGCGCCGCATAAGCAAAGAGAAGAAACACCGTAGCTTCGAAGCCGGCGCGTAGAACGTGCCCTGCGTTGTGAGACAAGCTTCATGAGTGAAGGCTGTCTGGCAGCGGCCGTCGCTCTGACCGGTATGTCGCCTACAGCCGAAGCGCAAGTGATGGATGGGGCTACGATCATCCATGCGGAGGCCATAGGCCCCGCGGTAACTGGGCCGGACGCGGAAAGAGGCCGGATGGCAACCGCGGCCTCCTCGTGCTGCGAACGACCCACTTCGACATGAATGCGAGGCAGCTTGAGCCGCGGCGAAGATCAAGACGCGCCAAACTGGAAATCGTCCTTTACGCTGCTGGATACTGACGAGGGCTCAGCCTCCAAGCGAGTGAACGGGTCTGTTTTTGCTCCAGTTGCGGTCGCGCAAGCGATGCGGCTCAAGCGCGGCGCTTAGCCGCTACGCCGGGATCTCGAAGTGGATGTCGGCAAGCATCAGCGCGGGCAAGTGCGGCAGCTGATGTACTAGGCCGATCAGGGCCGCGACGTTCCGCCGCGGCCCGAAGGGGTCTTAGGCGTTTCCAGCCGGCGCACTTGCCTTGCGCGCAGCAGGTGCCTTCGTCTTCGCCTTTGTAGCCGGCGCCGCATCCGCTGGCGCCGTCGCTCCAGGCTTACGGCCCAGGCCATTTCTCTTGGCGAGATCGCGGCGCTGCTCGGCATAGTTCGGCGCAACCATCGGGTAATCCGCGGGCAGGTTCCACTTCATGCGATACTGCTCGGGCGTCATCTGGAAGGTGGTCATCAGATAACGCTTGAGCATCTTGAGCTTTTTACCGTCTTCCAGGCAGACGAGGTAATCGGGCCTCACCGACGCCCGGACGGATACCGCTGGCTCCTGCTTCACCGGCTCTGCTTCGACAGGCTCACTCAGTCCGTTCAGCGCCCCATGAACATTGGCAATGAGCGTCGGTATATCGCTTACCGAAACACTGTTGTTGCTAACATGTGCCGCAACGATGTCGGCAGTAAGGGCTACAAGGGATTGCTCAATTTCGGTCAAAATGAATATCCTGTCGAGGTGAGCACGTAACTGCGCCCACGCCTACCTAAGCGTTAACGCGTGTCTTTGCCAGCTTCAAACAACTTCTTACGCGTGTCCAACTGACAAATGTTGGAGCGTCCGCAGGAACTCAGCACCTTCAGGAGTAGCGACCGCAGAAGACGTCGCGCTTGTCTACGGGATCGGGGGCGCGTTGGGCAAGCCGTAGCTCTGACAGTCTGTTCAGTGCCCGCGTGATCACTGGCTTAGTGCCCTTAAGCGTCTTGACCACACCGCGGATTGTATGGGGTCCATCATCGAGATCGATCAGCAGCAACAAAGCCATTTGCCGATTGGTAAGATCGGGAACGACTTGACCGCACGTGATTGAGCATAGTCCCTCGCCCGACGTCGACAGCCGTGCCGTGCGCGAGTATCTCGCCGTACTGGACGACGCAGCGTTCGGCGCAGCAACGCCTTTGTTGCGAAGAAATCCGGCGCCGGCCGATCCTGCAGCGCGCTGGACCTGCGCGCATCACCCGCCGGCCTTCCACGCCTACTCGACCAACTACCTCATCGACCTCGACCACGCCGTCATCATGGATGTCGAGGCGAGCATCGGGTGCGGCAGGCCGACGGCACCGCGTGCAAGCGCATGATCACGCGGGTGCAGGACCGCTTCGGTGTCTGGCCCGAACGACTCGCGGTGGACACCGTCTACGGCTCGGCCGAGATGCTCGCCTGGCTCGTCCATTAGCGCGACATCCACCCGCACATCGCCGTGTTCGACAAGAAGGCCCAGCGCGACGGCACCTTCGCGCGTAGCGACTTAACCCACGAACACGTCGCCGACAGCTACATGTGTCCCGGCGGCAAGCGCCTGCGCGCAAGGAACCGCAACTTCGCCACGCGGCGGAGCGGCGTCGGCCAGGACGGCTCCATTCGCTACCGCGCGCGCCAGCAGGACTGCGCCGGCTGCCACCCGCGGCAACGCTCCACGCGACATGACCGGGCGCAAGGTCACCCGCTCGATCCTTGAGGGCGCGCGTGACCTGGCCCGCGATATCGCCACCACGACGCCTACGCCACCTCCCGCCGCAAGCGGAAGAAGGTCGAAATGCTGTTCGCGCATCTTAAACGTATCCTGAAGCTGGACCGCTTGCGCCTGCGAGGTGCCAACGGCGCCAAAGGCAAGTTCCTGCTGGCAGCTACCGCCCAGAACCTCCGCAAGATGGCCAAGCTCATCCCGATGCCGGCCGAATCGCTGCAGGTATGACCCGGTCCGGCTCGCAGGCCGCCCTTCAGCGGTACTCGTCACCCGCACCAACAGCCGACTTCTTCAACACAATCACTCGATGGCAGACATTCGGGGCGACTCAGGTGCCTTGGATAAAAGGACGTTGGTTGATGTACCGCGGTGCCGCTAGCGAGCCGCTTGCTGACTGGCGCTAAATTCAAGGGAGCGGAGGTTCGTCGAGCTGCGGTCCTTAGGGGAAGGATCGACGAGTGACGTTGAGGGCATGCCTTCGCCCCGGACTCGAGCTTCTATTCAAGTTTCGCCTCCACCTGCGAACCAAAGCACGGCACCTTCTGCCAAAACGATACCGACCTAGGTAGCTTGCGCCACGTGCTTTAGATAAGCGGAACAGTTAGTTGCGACTGCCGCGGGAAGGTGACGCGCCACCCCATTAGGTGCAATATCTGTTCGCTCAGGGGTGAGGGCGGCGGTGGTGGCCAATCGGAACCGGCAGCTTCATGCAGCAGCGCACTCGTCATCGAATCAACCGGTCGCCGCTAAAGCCGGCGCGCAGCAGTCCGTCGCGAATGGCGGGCGACTTGCGCATGTGCTTCCAGACGAGATCATCTTGGTAGTTTGCGATCATTGCCAAGATGGGACCCTGGTCAATGCCAAGATATTCGTCGTTGAACCAGCCGAGTTCGGGGTCGACCACCCCTTTCTCGACCTTCAAGCCCGCACCTGCCAGGGTCGGGTTGAAGCTGTCGAGGAAGCCATACTTTCCATACAGCCTGCGCCCGTAGCGCGCGTGCATGGCTTGGGCGCAGGGGATCACGATTTCCGGGGCGAATGCGATCGAGCCGAGTGCGGCGGTGGGCGCCAAAGTGCCGTCGTCGAATTCGTCGGGCAGGCCCAACGGGCCGCGCGCAGAATAGGTGCGGAACTGGCGTGGCTTTCCGTTCAGCTGGTGCGTGCCGCCAAGCGGGCCGTCACAGGCGGTCAGGCCCCAGATGTCGGCGGCATAGCCCTTCCATCCTTCAGGGTTGCCGATCGCATAGTCCCGCTGGGCATAGGTGGCGCGGCGGCTGTTCTCGAAATAGTCGAAGCCCTCCGCGCGCATCGTGGCGTCGCGAACGCCGCGGAAGTCGATCCAGACATGGCTGTACTGGTGTCCGAAATGTGGTCCGAAGGCCAGGTGCCTCCCCTGCCCTTCGCCGCGCCAGCTATGGGGATAGGTGGCGGTCCAGGCCTTCCAGGCGTCACGGCTCAGACGGCGGGCCGGGTCAGGCGCGCCCATGCCGAGCACATAGACGAGCATCGCCTCGTTATAGCCCTTCCAGTCGGAAGGGATGAACCCGCTTTCGGGGTGCCAGCCCATCGACACCAAGGGCGCGCGGGCCTGCATCCAGCGCCAGTCGACGCGGTTGTAGATCTTCTTCGCCAGGTCGCGGATCTCGCGCTCCGCGGCGGCGGTTCCGTCGAAGAATTCGGCGGCGAACAGGATGCCGCCCAGCAACAGGCAGGTGTCGACCGAGGACAGCTCGGTCCGCCCGAAGCGCAGCCCCTGCTCCATGTCGAGAAAGTGGTAGAAGAACCCCTTGTGCCCGGTGGTGCCGCGGGCTCCTGGACCCTGGGGCGCGTTCCAGAAGAAGCGCAGTGTCGTCAGTGTGCGCTGTGCGGCAGCCTGGTGGCTCACCCAGCCGCGTTCGACGCCGATCGGATAGGCAGTGAGCGCGAAGCCGACCGCCGCGATGCTGCAAAAGCCGGCACTCGGCCAGCGATCGGGCGCCAGGCCGTTTGCCGGATTGGTCGTTTCCCAGAAGAAGCGGAACGTCCGCTCGGACACGTCGTCGATCAGCCGGGGAGCGGCACCGGGCACCGGCAGCGCCGGAACCGCCGCCGGACGGGTACAGGCACCGGCCGCACTGCCGGCAACCAGAAGGGAGGTGCAGGCGAGAAGCGAACGGCGCGTGATCAACATCGGTCTCCAAAAAGGAGGCGGGGCCGCCAAGGGGGAGCGGCCCCGCCCAGGGGAGGGTCTGATTAGAAGCGGTAGCCCAGCCGGAACTGGATACGGCGCGGGAGGGTGATGGTGTTGCGCCCGATCTCGGCTGCGTCGAGCGGATCGGTCACGTCACCCGTTGCGGGGTTGATCGTGTTGTTGAAGAAGTCGTCGAACCCTTCGAAGTTCTTGTTGTTGAACACGTTGAGCACGTCGACCGCAGCCTGCACGCGGTCACCGCCGAACACTTCGAAGTTCTTGGCGAGGGTAACGTTGACTTCGCAGAAGGCGAAGAGCCCCTCGATGCAGTTCTTTTTGGGATAACGCGCCGAGAAGCTGTTGAAGCCGGAGTCCGCGCCGTTGGTGCCATCGGTGACGCGGAACGCCTGGCCACTGCCCAGGGTGGTGAGCGTCGAGAACTGGAAGCCCAGCGGCAGATCGACAATGCCCGAGATCACCACGCGCTGCCGCTCGTCGCCGCTGCGCGGGCGCCAGCCATAATCGTCCGGCGTGACCGCATCGAGGCTGAACAGGTCGCCGCCATTCTGCTCGCCCTTGGATAGGGTATAGGCGATGTTCAGGCCCCAGCCCGAGGACTCGGTATAGTTCTTGTCCAGCGTGACGAAGAGCGCCTTGTACCGGGTATCCAGCCCGTCATAGCCGATCAGCGCGTTCGCATAGCCGAACGGCACCACCGAAGAGGTGTTGCAGCACGTGCCCAGCCCGTTGTCGTTCCGGGTGGCGAACAGGTTGGTATAGCCGTTGCGGCCGCGCTGATAGGACCCGGTGATCGAGGCCTGGAACACGCCGATCTGCTGGCGCACGCCCAGGCTGATCTGGTCGTTCACCGGCGGACGCGCGTTGTTCTTCACCGCGAACAGTTCCGGCAGGCCGGCGCTTTGCGAGCTGGCGCGCAGGGCAAGCAGCCCCTCGCGGCTCAGATAGCTGTTGTTCCAGGCGACGGTCGGCAGCCCGCCGCGCGGCGCGCCATCGGGCGAGAAGCGGAACACGCCGATCGGATTGATCGTGCGCGACAGCTCGTCGACCGTGTTGTTGAAGCTGTTGCGGTCATAATAGCGCCCGAAGCCGCCGAAAAGCACGGTGGAACGGTTGCCGGCTAGATCCCACGAGAAGCCGAAGCGCGGCGCGATGGCCCCGCCGAACGGCTTCCGGTTGTTGCCCTCCGAAATGTAATCCTCAGGGTTGAAGTAATCCGTGATGGGGAGCGAGCGCAGCGCCGCCGCGGCATTGGCGGGGGTGCGGTAATCGTTGTTGAAGCCGTTGGTCTCGTAATCCCAGCGCACGCCGAGGTTCAGCTGAAGCCGGCTGGTGATGTCCCAATCGTCCTGCACGTACAGGCCGAGTTGGGTGTTGGACCCCTGGATCAGGCCATTGCCCAGGCCCAGTCGCGCTTCCGCCGGGAAGGCGAAATTGAGGTTGTTCTGCGGCTCGCGACGGAAGGTGAAGCGCGGCTGAATATAGGCCTGGTTGGCGAACTCGATGTCGGTCACCTCGACACGCGCGCCCGCCTTGATCGCGTGCCCGTCAAAGCCGGTATAGGTGATATCGTCGCGCAGCGTGTGGCCCTTCTGGACCTCGCGCCGGGTCGAATCCTTGCCGCCGAAGACGATGACCGAGTCATAGTCGAAAGTGGCTAAATCGGGGTTCAGCGACGTCGGGTTGAACGTGTAGTCCAGATAGTTGGCGTTGAACTCGTTGGTGAAGTTCTCGCCGCTATAGGTCCATTTGAAGAGGTAGGTGTCGACGCGGTTGATCTTGTTCTCAGCCGCTTCGTACGACGTGTTGCCGCCAAAACCCTGGATATCGGTTTCTTCGCGGCGGCTGAACGAAAGGTCGAACGTCTGGCGATCGTCCGGGGTGAGCGTCAGCTTGCCGAAGTAGAAGTCGCCGCGGAACGGGCTGACGTATGCACCTTCGAAATCCGCCAGGCGGCGGCCGGAGAACTGCTCGAACTCGCTGACGGCTGCGGCCGAGCCGGTGCTATCGACGTTGAACGCGCGGTTCTGGTCGTTGCCTTCATAAGCGGCGAAGAAGAACAGCTTGTCCTTGACGATCGGGCCGCCGAGCGAGACGCCGTACTGCTTGCGCTCGAACGCCGGCTCGGGCCGGTTCTCTCGCTTGTCGAAGTAACCTTTCTGGGTCAGGCCCTTGTCGGTGTACTGGCCGAACACCTCGCCATGGAACTCGTTGGTACCCGACTTGGTAACCGCGGTGATGATGGCGGAGCCGGCCTGTTCATATTCCGCCTTGTAGTTCTGGGTCAGGACGCGGAATTCCTGGACGGCAAGCTGGCCGAAGGGATTGCCGCGGCTGTTCTGCTGGCCGGCGATGCCGCCTTCGCGCAGCTTGTTCTTCAGGCTGACGCCGTCGATGAACACATTGACCTGGCTGGCGGTCGATGCGCCAGACTGGATGCCCTTGTCGGTCTCGCTGTCATTGTAGCGGACGCCGGGGGCGAGTGCGGCGAAGGAGAGAAAGTTGCGGTCCGTCTGCGGCAGGGTGCGGATCTGCTCCTGGCTGACGTTGGTCGCGACTTCGCTGGTGCGGGTTTCGCGCAGGCGCGAACCGGTGATGACGACTTCGTCACCGCCGGCGGTCTCTTCGACTGCCACTTCGGCTGCCGCGCCGATGGTCAGGTCGAGCGAGGCAGACTGGGCGACGCCGATGCGGATCACCTGGCTGGCGGTTTCGCCATTCAGGGTGGCGATGACTTCATACTCGCCGGCGCGCAGACCCGAGAGCGTGTAGCTGCCGTCCGCCTGCGTGGTTCCCCGGCTGGTCTGGTTGGTGGCGGTGCTGCGCGCGGTGAGCGTTGCGCCGGCGGCGGGCGTGCCGTCGGCGTTCACCACCTGGCCGCGCAGCTGCGACGTGGTCACCTGTGCGCTTGCCGGCGCTGGCAGCACCACCCCAGCGCTCAACATCGTGGCTGCGGCCAGATAGGCGCGCAGTGCCCTTCCCTTTGCGATCATGTTCTGGTCCGCCCTTCTTTTTTATGTGCAGTGGTGGTGGCGCGCACCTCGAGCTCGGGCGCGTGCAGTTCCGTCGCGGCGGGGTTGCCCCGTCCGCTAAGCTGGTCGGTGAGCCTAGTGACCGCGAGCGCGCCGATCCCGGCGATGGGCACCCGCATCGTGGTCAAATGGAGGTAGCGGGCGACCGGAATGTCGTCGAAGCCCGCGACGGCGATCTGTTCGGGCACCGAGACCCCCGCCTCGCGTAGGGCCAGCATGCAGCCGATCGCCATCATGTCGTTGGCTGCGAAGATAGCGTCGACACGCTGGCCGCCGGCGATTAGCGCCCGGGTAGCCGCGGCACCGGCTTCTTCGCTGAAGTCACCCGGCAGCACCAGCGGATCGTCCACGCCCGCATGCCGCCGCATCGACAGCCGAAACCCCGCCAATCGTTCTTCGGCGTCGAGATTGCCGGAGGGACCGGTCACATGCGCGATCGCGCGCCGCCCGGTCCCCAGCAAGTGGCGGACCATGGTGTCCGCCCCACCGACATTGTCGACCAACAGCGCGGGCGTGCCCTGGTCGGCGCGACAGTTCACCAACACTGCCGGCACGTTCTGCGGCATGTTGCGCATCAGTTCCGCGGCATCAAGATGCGGCGCCATCACCACCAGCCCGTCAACGCGACCGCGCATCGCGCGAAGCGCGTGGACGGCGTCGTTCAGGTCGGCGTGCATGTTGGACAGAAGCAAGTGAAAGCCGCGTGCGCTGGCCTCCTTGTCCATGCCGCGCACGATTTCGGAAAAGAACTCGCCATGCAGGTCGGGCAGAACGACGCCGATGGCGTGCGCGCGCGCCATGCTGAGGCTGCGGGCACCGGCATGCGGAACATAGCCGAGCTTCTCGGCAGCCGCGACTACGCGGGCGCGCGTGTCGGCGCGGATGTTCTCCGCACCGTTCAGCGCGCGCGACACCGAGGCGACGGAAACCTCCGCCTCCCGTGCGACATCACGAATGGTGGCTTGCGCCATGGAAACTCGTTCTCCCTGCCCGCGCATGTGCCTGCGCTTTGGCTAAATGTGGTTGCACCTGATGAAACCGGTTGCGTTGCTCGCGGTGGGCCATACTATGTAACCGGTTACAGCGAAGGACCCAAGCGAAATTTGCTTGCGGGCCTCAGCCGCTTCGGTCGCAGGCGGAAAAAGGTTTTAGTAGGAGAATGTCATGGTGAATGCACGGATCTCGCGGCGCGCGGCGCTGTTGGGCGCCGGTGCGGTCGCTGCCTGGGCAGGGAGTCCGGCACGCGCGCTCATCCAGGCTGCCGACACTCAGCGGATCCCTGCCTTCGTCGACGCGGTGATCGCGCGGATGACGGTGGAGGAAAAGGCGGGTCAGTTGACTCTGAATGCCGCGGCATGGGCCGGCTCCGCCGCCACCGCACTTAATCCGCCTTCCGCCGGCGCGAGCTTCGAAGAGCAGCTGCAACAGGTTCGCGACGGGCAACTCACCGGGGTCTTCAACGGGAACGGCGCCGAGATGTCGCGCCGCATGCAGAAGGTGGCGATGGAGGAGTCGCGGCTCAAGGTTCCGCTGATCTTTGCCGCCGACATTATCCACGGCCACCGCACCGTGTTCCCGGTGCCGCTGGGCGAAGCGGCGAGTTGGGAACCCGAGCTTGCCGAGCGCACCGCCCATATCGCTGCCGTCGAAGCCGCGGCGGCAGGCATCGACTGGACGTTTGCGCCGATGGTCGACATCGCCCGCGACGCGCGCTGGGGTCGCGGCGTGGAGGGTGCCGGCGAAGACGTGCACCTTGGCAAACTTTTCGCCGCCGCGCGGGTGCGCGGCTTCCAGGGCAAGCGCCTGACCGACCGCGACGCCGTGCTCGCCTGCGCAAAGCATTTCGTCGCCTATGGCGCTGCCGAAGCCGGGCTGGACTATAACAGCGTCGATATATCCGAGCGCACGTTGCGTGAAGTGTATTTCCCTCCTTTTCAGGCCGCCTTCGGCGCGGGCGCGCTTTCGGCCATGGCGTCGTTCAACGAGCTGTCGGGCATCCCCGCGACGGCCAATCACTGGCTGCTTGATGAGGTCCTGCATGGCGAGTGGAAGTTCGGCGGCTTGGTAGTTTCCGATTACACCGGCGACGAGGAACTGATCGCGCATGGCTATGCCAAGGATGGCCGCGATGCCGCGCGCCTAGCGTTCCTGGCGGGCGTCGACATGTGCATGCAGAGCGGCCTCTACATGAAGCATTTGCCCGGCCTGGTGCAGGCCGGCGAGGTGCCGCAGGCGCGGCTCGACCAGGCGGTTCGCCGAGTGCTGGCGGTCAAGGCGCAGCTCGGGCTGTTTGACGATCCCTTCCGCCGCATCGATCCGCGGCGGGAGAAGGCGCTGGTGCTGTCCAAGCCGCACCGCGCGCTGGCCCGCGATGCCGCCCGCCGATCGGTGGTGCTGCTCAAGAATGACGGCAATCTGCTCCCGCTCAGGAAGAACCAGAAGATCGCGCTGATCGGCCCCTTCGCCGCCGGGCAGCATGACCTGGTCGGCCCGTGGTGCGTCTATGGCGACGACAAGCAGGCGATCGACTTGGCCACCGGAATGCGCGCTGCCGCGGCCGATCCGTCGCTGATCACCATCGCTGCGGGTTCGGGCGTCGAGGAGCCGCTAGCCGGCGGAGTCGAGGCCGCAGTGGTGGCAGCGGGGGCTGCTGACGTGGTGGTGCTGGCGATCGGCGAAGGCACGCGCATGTCCGGCGAAGCGCAGTCGGTGACCGACATCGTCGTGCCCGCGCCACAAATGGCTCTCGCCGAAGCCATCGCCGCCACGGGCAAGCCCATCGTCGTGCTGCTCAAGAACGGGCGCGCGCTTGCGCTGGAAGGCGGCGTCGCAGCGGCACCGGCTATCCTGGTCAGCTGGTTCCTAGGCACCGAGACCGGCCCGGCGCTGGCGGACGTGCTGTACGGCGCCTACAGCCCCTCGGGCCGCCTGCCAGTCAGCTTCCCGCGAGCAGCAGGGCAAGTACCGTATTATTATGGCCACAAGGCCACCGGCCGTCCAAACCCGGAAGGCGCCTTGCAGGAATACAAGACGCACTATCGCGGCGTGCTCAATTCGGCGCTGTATCCGTTCGGCCATGGCCTGACCTATGGCCAGGTGGCGTATGCCGACCTTCACCATGATGCGAACCTCGCGTGGAACGGCACGCTCACCGCGCGCGCGACGGTGCGCAACAGCGGCAGCCATGCCTGCGAGGAAGTCGTCCAGCTCTATGTTCGCGATCGTACCGCCAGCATCACGCGGCCGGTGCGCGAATTGAAGGCTTTCCATAAGATCGCGCTGAAGCCTGGCGAGACGCGCCAGGTGGAATTCACGATCCGCCGGGCGGACCTGGAATTCGTGGGCGCGGACAATCGCTGGATGGTGGAGCCCGGCACGTTCGACCTGTGGATTGCGCCCTCAGCCGACGCCGAGGGCCTGGCCGGGCGCTTCGAGCTGGCTGCCGCCTAAAGGATAGCTGCCGACGCGGTCTGTGCGCAGCGGCGGAGCCCTCACCGCCTCCGCCGCGCTAGTTCCGCGACGATCTCGACATGGGCACGGCGGCGCAGCGGGTTCGCCATCATCAGGACGATCGATAGGGCGACGCAGGCCAGCGGCACGAAGGCGATGGCCAGCCGCAATCCTTCCAGAGCTTGGGCAGATTGCTGGAGGTTAGCCTCATAGCCGATCACGCCGAGCGTAAGGCCGAACAGGCCGGTGGCCGCGCCGATCGCGGTTCTTTGCAGCAATGCCGCCAGTCCGAAAACGGCGCCCTCCAGTCGCGCGCCGGTCGCTCGCTCGCCCCACTCGACCGTGTTGGGCAGCATCGCCCAGAAGACGATGTGCACGCCGGTCAGCAGCAGCTGGATCGCTACCAGGAACAGCCGCATGGTGCCGATGTCCCGCACCGCCACCAGCGCGAACAGGCCCAGCAGCAGAGTCGCGGGCGCAGCGGCCAGGAACCAGGTCACGCGCCCGCCCGCCTTGCGGCAGATGACCGTCCAGACCGGCACCGCCACCGCGCCGATCAGCCCCATCGCCGCCAATGCCGCTTGCCCGGCCTGTTCGTTGTCCAGCTCGTATTTGTAGTAATACAGCACCGACTTGGACAAAAAGGTCGAGGCGATGGTGATCGCCGCCATTGCCGCGTTCAGCGTCACAAAGGCGCGGTTGGCGGCGAGAGCCGTGAGTGCGGCGCGGAGCGAGACCGGCGCTTGTGCGGCGGGCGCCTCGAGCTCGGGCACCAGCCATGCGACCAGCAGCAGGATGAGCGATCCGGCCGCCCCGAACACGGCCGCCGCCGCGAAGTAGGCGCCGGCTCCGGTGCCGCCGGTCAGCCACCGTCCGAGCGAGACAGTTCCCAGACTTACCGTGACCATCGCCGCCGTGCCGAACAGCATGCGCAGCCCGGCTACAAGCGCGCGGTCGCCAGCATGCGGACTGACTCGCGCAGTCATTGCCAGATAAGGCACGTTCACCGCGGCATAGGCCGTTCGGAACAGCAAATGGGTGACGAACACGATGGCTGGAGCCCAGCTGCCACTGCCCACCGGCGGTAGATAGGCGAGCACGAAGCAGAGCCCCAGCGGGACCGCCCCAAGGCTCAGATAGCGGCGATAGCCCTGTTCCCGATGCCGGTCCGCCAGCACCCCGACGGCTAGGCTCACCAGTCCGTCCCAGACCAGCGCGGCCATGTACGCCGCCGCCGCCCAGCCGACCGGTAGTCCCAGCGCCTCGGTATAGTAGAACAGGAGGAAGAGCATGACGCTCTGCCAGTAGATGTTGAACGCGAAGTCGCCGGAAGCGAAGAGCACCAGCCTCCACGTATCCACTCTAATGACTGATGGCTTTGGCAAACTAGAATCACCGAGCGCTTAACGCGCACCCATCTTTGTCCGAGGCGCGTTGGTCGGCAGGCATATAGGCTCTCTTAGTTTCGAGCAACGTACCCGCAGAACTGAGATTGCCTACATCTGCGAGAGCAGGCTCCGCTGACTGAGTTCGCCCGTGCAAGTGCGCACGTGAATGAATGGCGGGTTTCAGAGTTTCCCGCCGGTATGTCGAAACGGCGGACAATGGCGTATTCTGTTTGAAAAAGCCCAAGCCGAAAACTCCTCGAGCGGCAACGCGCAGGGATGGGATCAACTTCATTTGAATAAATCGTGCGGCCTCGTAGTATCCAAGCTAGAGTGTTCCACGACGCCCTAAGAGGTTGATTTCCATCGAAATAGGAGCGTAGCTGCCAATCGCGGGCTCGATGAACAAACGTCCGCTTACACCGCTGAAGCGCCCGAAAGCGGACCGGCCGATTTCCACAAAAACGTCGCCATAAAGCGAGCTTCTGGTGTTACCCGAAAGCGGACGCGGACGGTCGTGGCCAGACGCTTACGGCCTCCTAGCCCGACTAGGTCAATCTGAACAGAGGCCTACGAAGCAGTTCAGCTTTGCGTCGGTCGGTGGAGAATAGCTTCAATCGTCGTTTGGAAGAGGAGCCAAAAGGATGATCATTAGAACGCTTATCGCCGCTGCCGCCCTAGCAGTCGGTGGCCTTGGAGCCGCCGCTTCGCCCGCTGCCGCAAGCTCTGTCCCCGCCGTAGGTGGCCCAAGCCCCATGAACTCCATTGAGGCCACGGCTGCTTCGAACGTCCAGCGCTATGGGGATGATTACAGTTACGGCTACGGCCGCGACGATCGGCGCTGGGACCGCCGCGATCGCCGTAGCCGCGGATGGGATCGCCGCGGCTATGATCGCCGACGCTATCACAGCGGCCGCTACTACCGCTCGCATAGCCGCTGCTGGAACGAGTGGCGCCGCGGGCGACCAGTATCGGTGTGCGCACGATAGGTCGTTGCGAGAACCTCAGAGGCTTTGAGGCCTCTGAGGTTCTATTTGAGGTACTGGACACTAACAGTCAGAACGCGACGAGCTGACACTTTGCGACGTTCGCCGATGAAAAACCTTCAACGCTATGCATTTTGCACTGCGATGAGCAATCCAGTGCATCTAGATGCGGCCGAGCTGGTGCGCGTACACGGCGGGCGAGCCCATCAAATTGTGATCGATGAGATCGTACGGGCAGTACGTCGGAACGACGATGATGCTGCCGCCGCCTGGGATGCCCGGCTTCGCGTCGTAGAACTGCAGCTACAGCTTATCAACCAGCCTCCCATTCACTCCGCTCCGTACCGAGTGCGCTGATCGTCTCTGCCACTAAACGCGTCCGCTCCCGATCGTGATATTTTAGAAGCCGCCCCTCCCCTGCCCCCCATTTGCAGCATTACACGCGCCTGGTGCATGATGCCGTCATGCCGCAGCGCCGGTGGGTTCTTCATCTAGCTGGTCCAGACCAGCCGAATTGCCGCCGACTGCCGTCGGTTGCGTCGTCGTGGGGAGCAAGAAGGTGATTTCGGGAACACTTTGGTCGAGCGATCGAAGCGCTTCCCCTAATTTGGCGAGGCATTTGGCGCCCATCGTGCGTTAGATTGGCAGCACCTCGCGAGGGGTTCGGGAGCAGATTGCAAGATCCGAACGAGAGTACCGTATCAGCGGAGCCTCGGTCACCCTTACCAATTGGCGAAGTCGTTCCGCCGCGGAAATTCGGTCATATGGGCTACGCCGACCAGATATCCTCCGTAGACAGAGTTGAGGTGTTAACCCGCTGCAAAACGACGTCATTGTAAATCCTGGCCTGATGCAACATGGTCCCACTAGGGCTAGAAGAGCCGAACCTCGACTAACAAGCTGATCCCCGTTCCTGATCGGCAAAGCGGGCCTGAAAGCGGCCAGTCCGCTAGCGCACCAGTTCTTCTAATCTGGCTTTGTCGCGCCGATGCCTGAAGCCCACGTTCAGAAAAGCCGGTTCGGCCGATCAACAAGAACGGACCTCGACCTATCGCTTCTATGTCGCCCTCCGGCTTTTTCGCCCTTCCGAGGTCTCTTCGCATTCTTCAATTTAGGCGGAAAAAGGAGATTTATGGCATGACAAAGCTTATCGGACTGGCTGCGGCGCTGGTCATGGCCACATTGCCGGCCGGGGCGCAGGACTTTTGGTCAAACACGTTGCCGACGATCACCGGCACAGACACACTTGGCACCACCTTGCGTGAGCGCCGAGCATCACCTCCGCCCGCACCTCGTGACGATTGCTCGATCGACGCGCTCTCAGATGCAGAAAAGAACGAGATCTATGCCGAGTTTGTGGAGGTCCGCCGCCGCTCCGGCAGCCAGGCAGCGCAGGAATGGATTGGCAAGAAGGCCCGTGAGCTCAGGACACAGATGACTACCCAAGGGCGCTGCTAAGCGGCGCGATCGAGCAGCCTGGCAGCACAGGTTACTTGCTTGTAGCGACCCTCTGTAAGGCGCAGATCACGGGCGCTGCTACCTACCCCAATTGTGGTTCCACTCTTCACCCACTTCATCATCTCGGATGGACGCTGCATTGCCCTAGAGCCATCATTCTTTCACAGAGCTATTCGAGGACAGAGACGTTGAATAGCGCACCACTGCAAGGTCTGCGATTGTCCGACCGTGAGGCAAAAAGAAGGTGTTCTTCAACGTAAACGCAGTGCTTAATCCCGCTCTCCCAACGACCTTTGCGGACCATGCGACACGTGCAGTTGCCGACACGTGTACGGCAGCGGCAGGGTCCGCTGGATCGGGCCAATTTTTTCATGCGGACCAACCTCGCGCCAGTAGAAGCGCAACTGGAGGCCACGTGGGCCGGCGGAGAGACAATCTTGTCGATTTCGGCTCCCCACCAACGGCGCCGGCGTGAGGCGTCGTGACGGCGCTCCGTGCGGTTCGAAGATACTTTTGGCACCATGTACTGATTAGCGCTGCAGAGACTGAAGCAACTCGATGGACCACGAACTTCTGTCTGTTTCTGAATGCACGCCACCGTGGCTGGCGACTTCGAGCTAGTTCACAAGCTCTACCGCTTGACAAAAAGCCCGCGCGCAAAGGCGCCCCCCATTTTTGACCCAGGCTGCGTAGTTGCATCGCCAAGCTTTTCTAAAGACGTAGGTGGCGGGCATTGAGGAACACGCAACGTGCTCGGCGGGGGAGCGGCGCGCCGCGAGGGGCACCTGTTGGCGTAGATCAGGATCATAGCTGAACGAGGCGCGCGGCAGGCTCCTTCTCAGGGTTGCGCCATCCGCTAGGGCACCAGACTGGCGGGGCGCTCCGAGTTGAATGCTATGTGGAGCGCCTGCCGATCGTGAGAGGGCCCTATTCTCGTTTGTTCACATCATAACACTGTCTCGCGAGCGCTAGTGTTGTTCGATCGGTGACCGTGCTAGTTTGTACGATCAGCAAGAAGCTCTCTGAACTCCTCTAATGCCTGCCAGTAAGATCGATAGCCACGCTCGTTAGTAAGCTCGATAAACCAGTCAAGCAGCTCTTCTGGTCCTTTGATATAGAGACTTCTTGAGGGCACCGCGTCCTTGCGGCGACGCACCCCCCTGCCCTGCTGGACTCTTAGGCTCCCGTGTTCACCTTGTGAACGATCTACGAAGCCGATTGCATCTCCACGGGCGACTGCAGCAGCCTCCTGCTCAGGACTGACTTCGACGGGATTTCGCCTGAAGCCGCCAAGGTCAAGCTTCTGCGCCTCAGGATTTCCTCCAGCGCCGTCGCCCCGGCTCGGGCGCTTAAAGCCGTACGTCATGCTTCGATTTCCTCTCGAACTGCCGCCACCACTGCGTTCGCCACTTCAAATGCGTTCCTGCGGGCTGCCTCTAAACCGGAGGTGGTGTCTCCGCTGAGCTCATCGAGGGTAGCCGCGAAATCAAAAACGTCGCGAAATGCCGCGCGCTCGACTAGGCCATTACTCAGCAAGGGCAAGTCAGCTTCTCGAATTGCGCTGGTTATGCGGCGGGCAGTCTTTGTCTCGATCGCCGCGTTGTCGCGGCTTCGGACCAATCTGAACGGGATAGAACGTCCTAGCGCTTCCGCTTCCTCGTGTATGAGGCTCACAGCGTTTGCCGCCAGCTCCGCATCGATGGGCGACAGGTTGAACGGTATGAGCACGAGATGAGACCGCGCGAAGGCGCGCGAAGTCATCCGCGAAGCTGTACCTTCAAGGTCGATAAGCACGAAATCGTGCGATTTTGTTAAGCTGTCGATCACCTTTACCAGTTCCGACTCCTTAGGGGCGGAAACGATTTCGAACGGCGTCACCCTCCCCTTACTTTCCCGCTTACGCCCCCATTTGGCGATAATTGCGTTTGGGTCTGCGTCAATCACCGCCACCGAAGCACCGTTGCGCGCGAGTTCGGCGGCCACGACGAATGTGAGCGTCGTCTTCCCCGCTCCGCCTTTTGGGTTCGCAACTGAGATCGCTGGCATTGCACTCCTAACTCCTCGATGGCGGCTTTCCCCACCGCAAAGGCATTCGACATTCGATGGCTTTCGCTTGAGAAGCGCAAGGCCATCCCCTTTCATGGGATCGGCGATAGCCCAAACATCCATTCACTGTCCATATTGTGTTGCGCGACTTTCCCTAGGCGTCCAATCGCCTATCGGCTTACCGGCGACGGGCTCTCGAAAGGCCGCCAATAGGCAATCGCTTTCCAATGGCATGCCATGCCCGGCAATAGGCAATCGCTTCCCAATGGCAAGCCCTGCACTATTACCTGGATATCCATATAGACGGCATTCCCCTGCCATAGCCTTGACGTTAGCGTTCCAATCTATCGCTATCGGCCAGATATCGCGCGGGGCAATGCACTGCCTCGTCTATCGACAGTAGCCAAAACGCCGCCGCCGTCCGGGTTCGCTCCCTTAGACCGATTCACCCTCACTGCCAGCTTCCCGCACCTGTCGATTGCCTATGAATAGCGCGAGTCTGCACCCACAGCTAGGCAATGCCTATGCCACGTCTGTCGAAAGGATATCCCTTGGCTAGAAGGGCAGAGCAAATAACTCGGGAACACTATTGAGTCGTCCGCTACCCAGCTGATTCCGCAAAGCGAACTCAGAAAAGAACAGCTTACCGTGCCGGCCGGATCGCCGCGGAGCATTGTGCAGCGTGACCAGAACAATGGTCAAAGCAGATCGCTCCCTAGCGACAGAGAAGATCTACTGCACGTTGCGAAACAGCGACCACTGGAAGTAAGACGGCACCGTCATGATGAGCAAAAATGTTTTCGAGTCTGCTAGCACGACCCGGGTTGCAAACGGCAGGTCCAGAAGTTGAGGGCCGAACCGAAAGTCACCTCAACACAACGGCCACTTGATTGATCGTTAACACTAGACAGAGGTACGGGCGGGGTTGAAGAGCCCGGTGGCTGATGATGATGGCCCGCTCAGAAACTCGGGCCAAAGAATTGTAAGAAGATATCTTCACTGGGTAGGGGAGGGGCCGCTGCAGTTATCGTGCCCCGGTTCGCGTTCTCCTTTTGCCGTCTGAGGCTTGTAACAGCCCGCCTTCCCAGCGCGACTGGCCAGTATAAGACGATAGCTGTGCTGCGGAAAACCCGTGGTCTTCCATATCATAAAGTCTGGGATCGCGGGGAGAATGCATGCGACTTAGCAAAAGTCGAGAAAAGCGGGTTCGCCTGGTACGCCGCACCTCCCCAGCGACGAAGCCAGTTGCCTCTATTTGCGGTGCCCTGCGAAGGGATGGGCAGGGCAGGGCAGGGCAGGGCAGGGCAGGGGGGCTGAGCAGTAGTTCCAAATACAAGACCAGCGCTTCCCGCTGCGGGGAGAAGATCGGCTACTACCGCGCTAACAAGATGCATCGAATGCTCATCATGTCGTATGGGGGCGCCGCAGTCCAGACTGCGGCAATTGCAACCGGACTTCAGGGCCCGCTAGTTGGCGCCCGTTGTCAACGGCTCTGTGCACGTTTCTTCCAGCGTGCAAGGCGACATCACGGCGGCCCTTAACTTCACAAAAGCCGTAAGCGCCCACGGAGAGCCTTGGCTATTAGCGGCCAACTTGGTGCTGTCCGCACCTTGATCGACCCTCCTGCGACTCGCAATATAATCCGGAGCTTTGATAGTGCCTAGGGCTTAGGCTGATTTACAAGCGCGAGGCGAGAGCGATTGCGAGCGCTGCGACTGATAAGAAGTTGGCTGCCAGTTTGTTTACTCAATGGCTACCTGACGGAAGTCGCAGAGGCGGTAGAAGACGTTCTCGACAAGGTGGCGGCCGTAGTAGCGCCTCTTGTCGTACCGGATCGTGCGCTTACGGTTGTGGCAGCCAGGGACGATCGGGGCAGCGCCCGCCTTGGTCAGCGTCGTAGCCTTTGTCAGCAAGCATGTAGCGCATGCGGTCGGCCCGCTGGAGAAGCACGGGAGCGGCCTTGATATCGCTGAAGTTGCCGGTGGTCAGATCAGCGCATCGGCGCGGCCGACGACGTAGGTGAGCGCGTGAGCCTTGATTGTCCAGCCACCGAGCGAGCGGCCGATCGCTTGGCGCTAGCCCCGTTTGGGCCAAACGCGGCACGTTTCCCTTCACATAGGTGCTGTCGCTTGCAGCGGCTTCTAGGCCGGGCCGGCAAGCCACCAGCGCGTCGAGCAGCTTCAGCGAGAGGCCCCGATGCGACCAACGGTTGAAGCGGCTGTAGGCCGTCGTTGGCTGCCCGTACTCAGCCGGGCACCGCACGAGCGGCAGCCCACTTTTGGATGCAAGATGCTGGAGATTACCCGCCTGCACCAAGCTGGTTCTCGAGCAAGTGCGGAGAGACCGCTGCTTAAGCCCCGTCCGACAACCAAAACAGCGCGATGTCACCCTCCTATGACTCACGCCCCAGTTAATCAGCGAAGCGGCTCGGCTTCAACTCGCTGGCGCGAAACAGACGCCCCCTCAACAACCGCGGCGCGTGCTATCCGGGAGCGTTCCCTAAGCGCGGCCATCCACTGTTGATAGAGGTGATTGCCACCGTCGGCTTGGGGCTGGAATCAGCTTGGCGCCTCGCGGTTGCTGTGGTGCCTCCCGAGAAGGTCGCAAGGGGACTTGAGCCGGCCCGAGCACATGCGCCTTCGTTTGAAAACAGCTGAACGGTGAATGAAAAAGGAGGGAGGGGGCTTACCTGGATTGTTCCGACCTTGCCGCCTGACTCACCGCCTTTCGTTGCGGCCCAGACCAAACTACTTGACCCTCTGCTGCTCCTTGATCCCGCTAGGAGAAAGTCAGGCGAAGGGCAGGGGAGCACCGTCATAGCAAACCTACCATGAGTCAGGCGTTTGGCGTTCAGCTCTGAAGTAAGTCGTAGGGGTGCTGTGCAGGTGTGCGTCTACTGAGCTTTTCGACATCACATTTTGCTTCCTGCTCAAGTTAGTACTTGAGTAAGAGGACGAGCAGTCAGACCTTGGACTTCGAAGGATTGATAGAACCAGTTCTCTTCTTATGCCTCGAGCCGTACGGCAATCATCTCGGACCACGGCGCCCCAGTCGCGGCTGTTGCTTAGACTTGGCTGGTGGGGCGGCGAAGCCAGTCACGGGCTGGCGATCTCCGTAAGTGATAGACGCTTAGTTGTTACTCGTAGCGATCAGGCTGCAGCGGGTTTAGCTGTTCGACAAACAAGCGACCGGTCAAGAACCGACTAAAACCTTCGGGGGGACGGGAAGCGTTGTGCGAGTACCATCGGGCTTCCTGGTCTTAGGCCTAAACAAAACCTTCGTCTTCGGCTTCCGGATGCGTCGACCACGAGCGTCCAATTCAGTCTCTGAAATCTCTTCCTGCACTACAATCTCGTATTCGGGCAGCCGCCCGTTGGCTTCGATGCGCTTTAGATGCTGACGAAGCTTCGCGAGTGAGGCCTGAGATCCAATCTTAGTTGAAAGGAATTCGATAGACATTTCGTACTCGTCATCTTGGCAGTAGCAATGCGCAAGCTCGTACAGTCGGCGCTCGATGGAGCCTAAGCGAAAATAATCGTGATGGTAGTTATACATGCGATTATCTTGAGTGATCGCACGAGCTAACCAATCGCATATCTGAACCTTCACTGCTTCCATCTGGACCGATCCATCAGGCATTCTACGGGTTTCAGCTTGAGCTTCAGAAAACCAGGAGAAGAACCCGCGAGTGCCCTTATTCCCAGTTTCTATGTTCGTCTGGATCTGAGTACCCTGTAGCCGCGCAAGTGCCTCGGTAAACCGATCATAATCGCGCTTGGAAGGTCGTGGAACGCCGGTCACGCGGAAAAAATCGTGCGTATTGAATTTAACCTCCCGAGAAGCCGGCGCTTTATCGCACATCCGGCTCGCAATCGCGGAGGATACGTAAATTAGGATCTCCTTGTCCCACATCGTCGCAATGCCCATGGCGCTGGGCTTGATCTGAATCGTGACGTCTCCCAACTCATAGCGGATCTCGTCCATCTGAGCTTTTTTCGACAGCGCGAAGAGCGGGAAGTCCATAATGCTCCGCTCGCCCTGAACCTTGCCGGTCATTGGGCTGTCGAGCTCGAATAGCCTGCCTTGGACAGGCGCCTGCAGCGCTTTGGCCATACCGACTCCCTTGCTTGATGCTCAGTGGATACCCGGTTTCGAGCGAATGAACACCATCCGTCAGTGACGCGATGCCCGATAGCACGTGGATTTGCGGATCCTGTCCAAGCCGGCACTAGCGAGTGAGGCGTGAAGGCCGCCATTCACGTGCTTTCAGGCACAGCGTCGCCGGCAGGTTGACGTGATGCCCGATAGCACGTGGATCTCTCCTTTCGGCGATCCTGCGCCTACATAGATGCCTGCGGATCGGAGTTTCCACGTGCTTTTAGGCATCGCGTGAAGCCGGCTTCGACACGATGCCCGATAGCACGTGGCGGACTGAATATGTCGGTTCGCCTCGCGGCAAAGAGCGACTCGCGCCCTTACATCCTCGTGCTTTTAGGCATCGCGTCTCTCATCTCATCGTTTGCCCTGCCGGTGATCGTCGAGCTAATCCAGTTCGAAGGATCGCTCCGATCGACGTGCCGGCGGTGGGGAGTTTGATCGGGTCGACTAAGCTAGAGCGGTTCGTTTCTTTCATGCCGTGCAGCGACCGTCCTAGATTGAGTTCGCCGCGTCGAGCTTTGTTTGTCATTCCGCGGAGGTAAGCACCGGGCCTGTGGACCTCACCGAGGTGGTATTTTCGGATCGTGGAAATGACAGCAGTGGCTGCGCCGTGAAGTCCCATGGTGCTGCAGGCCTCGTTCCACGCATGAGAATGAATGGAATGTTGAGCTGAAAGTCGTTTGGCGAGGGCGACCACGCTTTCCCAGGATCGATCCCCATACTCAAGCTCACTGCAGAACTCGGGCGCGATCTCGTTGATGAAGCTGGGTGTGATCCCGTGCTTCTCCAAGTCCGTGTCCACTAGGGACGGAGTAGGAGATGACGGGGTGAGATCACCGCTACTACGGGTTCTCGCATAGCCACTACTGTATTCTGCTTTAGCAGATTGTGTTTGATTCGTAGTTGTAGAGTGCGTGCAGTTTTTTGCATGCTCGGGTGAGGTTTGAACGTCCTCCTTCTGCACTTCCCCGGCGCTCATCGCGCTTCCGAGCGCTTTCTCTAATGCGTGCTGCTGTTCCTCAAGCTGCCTCACGCAATCTGCAAGCAGACTGATCTCACGGACGGCTCGCATCTGATGGCATGAGGTCTGTGCAAGTGTCAGCGCCTCATTTGCGACGGGTATGTCCATTGCAGCGTCCGTTGCGGCTTGGGCCATCGAGCGGATTTTCCGACGGCAGGCTGACAGTCGCTTACGAAGAGCGGAGACTGCCTTGTCCTGCAACGCTCCTTTCGTAGCCACAGCTGTGAACTCGCTGTAGCGCGCGCCTATCGGTGCTAAGACGATGCCATAGGCCCACTTAAGCGTGCCATCCGCAGCGCGCTGCCCGCCACGATGGCCGTTGGGGCTGTCGCGGAAAGCGATAAGGCCAAGAAGTTGAGCCTGATTCAGCAGGTTCTGGAGCTGGCGTATACCTATGCCGAGTTTCGATGCCAAAAGCTCGTTGCTTGGCCAGACGATTGGCGTTGACCCCGCTTTCCAATCTTGCGGCTTGGTCCAGGAGAATAGCAAGTCCATCAGCGCGACCATACGCAGCGGGACGTTGGAATATGGCGCGGCTTTTTTGAGCGCTAATAGCGCCTGCCCCGGCGTCAATCCTTCGTCCAGACCTCTGAACTCACTACAAAGGCGGTCTGCCGTGGCCGACGCTTCGTTGAAGCGGCGAAGGCCGCGTCCCGGCTTTCGGGCGCAGAGTATCATTCGGTTCTCCCCAGTAGGGAGCCGTGCAGGTCACGGGAACCCGTGGCGCGCAAAGGCACGCTTTGGGTTGCACAATGGAACGAGGAGGCTAGAACAGACTTGCTACGGGTCGTGCTAGTCACACCTCGAAAAGCCCGGCCATTGTGCCGGGCTTTTCATCTCTGCAGGGCTTCTCCCTTGTTTGTTCATCCGGGTCGATCAACCTGGATGTGGCGTGGTGGCATCCACGGCAACCACGTGAGGAACTTACTGGCGGCCGAGCGTAAGAGTCACACTTGACGGCACGTGCTTTCGGGCATCCCTAGTGAGAAATCCTCGTGCTATCGGGCAACACGTACCTGGATCCTCGTGCTTTCGGGCATCGGGTCTATGAGGATACACGTGCTATCGGGCATTGCGTCATGCGCATCATTGGTCCCGGAGTGGCGATTCGAACGAGGCCCTGTTCTGATGGCGGCGGTCGTGGGGAGGCATGACGCACGGCGGCTGCCGCGGAGCCCAAAAAACACGGCTTTTTTGAGCTGTGGCGGGCACGTGCTTTTGGGCATCACGTGAGACATAATGATGTTTTGGCACGCACTTAGGTGAGTACGTTCAGAGCAGCTTACAGGTACGTGGACAGCTATTGGCACGTGCTATCGCGCATAGCTCGCGGGCTTTCATGGATGCCACGCTACCTGCATCGCTTAAACTCACGTGCTATCAGGCATCGCGTCTGCTTCGGTTGCGGAAACACGCATCGTTCCGATGTCGGTTTCGGCGAGCTGAGGTAGCAGCTCGTGCTCTTGGATATCGGATCGCTGCAGATCTGGTCGCCGATCAGTGCGGCTAGATCCGGTAGCCGACATTCCACCGCCATTCCATCCTGAAGCGGATTGGCTATGAGGACGGTGCTGATCCCTGTCGGGATCATGATGTCTAAGCTTCGGGAAGAGTAGCCGGCTGAGTATGCGACGAGGCGAGGTCCTGTCTTAAGGTTCGGCGGCTTTGCCCTGCCTGCTCTCTGTGAAAGAGGCGGTTCCGCCTTCGACCTCCTGGCTCCCGTCGCCGAGCCTTCTTGTGACCTTCCGATCCCAGTTGGCGCGGCGCTAGGACGGCTCAGAGCACGATCGTAACCGCGTCTGCAAAAAAGCGGCCAACCATAGGATTGCGACGCTCGCGTCGGCAAAGCGAACGCAGAAGCCGAGCGGCGGCAACACTCCGCCCCGTCGCCGTTCAATCCGCCAGCTAGGGCCCGCCGGCCTCCGGGCGGATGCCGCTTAAACGGGTCTACATGCCGAATTGAGCATCGATACCGAAGCTGCCTCACGAACCGCTTTCACAACGCGCGTTGCTTTCGATGATAACGTATACGGCATCACATCGCTCTAAATGATAGTACATGTCGGGGATTGGAGAAAAGATTTCCACGTGGAGGTACGCCACTTAGAGCATTTGCATCAATAAGCGGGTTCAGAACGCTCTTCAGCACCCGACATTGTCTTGGTCCCGGCGGCGGCAGAGGAACCGCGTCGTCGATGTTGGTGATCCTCACGATACAGCGCGAGGACTAACATTGGTAGAACTATCCTGAAAAGATCGCCCAAGGTTGGAATAGGTGTCACCACAGCCAACGGAGGGGAATTCGCCGTTGCTGATCACGACTTTACCAGATCTCAACTACATGCATTACCGTGTCACTCGAGGATGTCGTCGGACCTGCGGACGTCTCACGCGGAGCGGCCGTCCGCAGATCCTACGTCGAAGCGCCGAAAAAGGGAGAAACGGCGCCCGCCGTGGCCCACTCACAGGGAGCTTGAGCCTCAGGCGACATGGTGTAGAGGCCCAGCTTTATCAAGCTCTTAATCCCAAAGATCAAGTTGGTTTAAGCGCCAGAACGCCCTGCGCACAGTACGGAGTGTTGCTTTCGCTTCAACTTTCTAGGAGATGCTGGTCCCGCGTCTGGTGCGACGCACGAGCTGCTGCACATTCGTTCTCAATGTCGATTCGGCCCATTGCGTAGATCAGTCAATGAGAGAGGGAGTAGTTTTCTCGTGGGCCTCAGTAAATATCCCCCGCCATACTGTTTCCGAAGCAAATAGCTAGGAACTCGGGGCATTATCCAGAGCTGGCGGGGCAGGGCTGGGGGCCAGCGGATTGGAGGCGGTCCTTGGGTCTTTGGGCGCGATGAGGTCGTTGAAAACACCATGTCCGGTTGCTGCGAGCGCCGCGTTGGTGGCTACGGTGCTTTTACGGAGTAGCATGGTAAACAATCAGTTCTTGTGAACACTTACTCTCCGTGAATGGCTGCGGCGCTTACACCGAACTTCAGAGGATCCATCCGCGTAGGCGTCAGCTATTTTTTCCTGGCTGTGCTGACGATTACGGTGACCAGATTTGAGGGCGGCGTAGCCTTCGTCTGGCTCGCGAATGCAGCATTGCTCGCTCGCCTGCTCACGCTTCGGCAAACCCATTGGCTTCCATCCATATGCGCGTGCGGCCTTGCGGGGTGCCTCGCAACAGCGTCGTTCGGTTTGGGTCCGGAAGCGGCATTCCCGATGACCGTCGCGAACCTGCTGGAATCAGCCGTCGCTGCAACGCTCATTCAGCGGTTCACGGGCAAGCAAGGCAGCTTCAAGGGCCAAAGGGCGCTTCTGACCTTCTTCCTTTCTGCGGGCTTAGCAGCGCCTGCCATTTCAGGCCTGATCGGTGCGAGCGTCGTTAGCATGCTTGCCGCGGGCGGCTACTGGGCGAATTGGAGTGCATGGTTCACGGGTCATGCACTTGGAGCGATAATCTTCACGCCGGTCGCCTTCCACTTTGCCCGGAGAGATGCCGCGCGATGGATCAGCGCGGCAAGTCGAAGGCGGATCGTCGAGGCAGCGCTACTAGTTCTGTTGGTCGGTGCCGTTAGTGCGGTCGTGTTTGCGCAGCGTACCGTTCCACTGCTTTTTCTTCCGACGCTTCCAATAACGGTAGCAACCTTTCGAGGGGGGCGGCTTCCGGCGGCTTTGTCTGTCATCGTGCTGGCGATAGTCGCTGGCGCATTCACGTTGAGTGGGAGGGGACCAATGAGCCTGATTGATGGCTCGATTGGCACCCAGATCCAGTTCCTACAATTCTACCTCGCGTCTACGGTGGTGACCATCCTGCCAGTTTCGACGGAATTGACTCGGCGCAAGGAGATCGTCCGTGCGTTGCGCGCGAGCGAGGCTCGGTATCGCGTCCTGACCGATAACTCGACAGATGTGATCCTCAATCTCGATCTAAGCGGCAGGGTTCAGTTTGCCTCACGTGCTGTGCAGCAGATGACTGGGCTGAGCTCAGACCAAGTCGTCGGAACAAACATCGCCTGCCTTGTCAGGGTAGAGGATGCAGCCGCTGTTCGGCGCGCCACGGAAGCCGCAATGACTGATCCTGGGCTGACATTCACCTTTGAATGCCGGGTTCCCAGCCAAAGCCGCGAGAACCGCTGGTTTGAAGCACACGCACGCGGTGTGCGGGACGCCGACAGCGTCATCGGCGCAGTCTGCGCGATCCGTGATATCACCGAGCGGAAGGCGCTAGAGGATCGCCTTTCAGATGCGGCGTTCACCGATCCGCTAACCGGGATGGCCAATCGCCGCGCTTTCGACGCTGCCTTGAAGGCCCGTATTGAAGCTTCAACTGACTTTGGGGGATGTGTTGCGATCTTTGACCTCGACTACTTCAAGCGGGTCAACGACAGGTTTGGTCATGCTGCCGGCGACGCCGTACTGAGGCAATTCGCCAATATTATTAGGGGGTCAATACGGAATGAAGATTTCGCTGCACGGATTGGTGGCGAGGAGTTCGCGCTTGTGCTGCCAGGAGCTTCAATAATCCAGGCTCGATTGATTTGCGAGAGACTTCGGAACGAGGCCGCTGCCACTCCCATGCTTCTGGACGCCCAATCAATTCGAGTTACGGTCAGCGGTGGCGTCGCCGGGTATTCGGCGCGCTCTGCTCCCAACGTCGTACTTGCTGAGGCCGATGCCGCGCTCTATGAGTCGAAGGCTAAGGGCAGAAATCGCCTGACTTCTTCGTCTAAAGCAACTGCCAATTATTTATCAACGTGTGTGGAGGACGGTGCCGCGCGAGCGGGCGGGCCGAGTTTTCCGCCCTACGGGCCTAGGCCTGACTCAAGGCTAGCGCTGGAGGGCGGCGGCCCCGAGCTTCTCTCGATCGCGGTGAGGCAAGTAAGTTAATCAGAAGGCAGCAGAACGACGCATCGCTGCTGATCGAGCTCACTAAACGTTTGCGTCACCGTGAATACCGTTCGCTGACGAGAGGTTGGTTGGGCCGCATGTCCAGCAAGAGCAACACTGCGTCTCCTCCGCTCCGAAGGAATCCCAACCGTAGCTCGACGGCCTGCGAACCGCCGCTACGATCGTCTGGGCACCGGCGATGTCCGATATTTCGGCGGTGGTGAGGTTGACCATCAGCAGCCGTCCATCGGTATCGACGGTGATCTGCCGCTTGTGTCGAACAACCTTCTTGCCGGCATCAAACTCGCGCTTTTCTGCGGCTGGCGTCTTAATCGAACGGATATCAACAACGGCAGCGGTCGGACTCTGCTCGCGCCCGTCGTGCTCCCGATCGAGCATCAGCGTGACACCGTGGATGGTCCGGAACGACAACCGGCGAACCACGCGGCGGAACCACAAATACACGGCCTGCCAAGGCGGAAAGTCGTTCGGCAGCATCCGCTACCCGCCGCCTGTCCGCGCTTGCTAGCGAAGCGCGTCGAGGACTTGGCGCAGGTCGTCGCCGGCTGCCGGCCACGTCTGACCACCGACGACAGTAGCGGCTGGATGACAGCAACTCGTCGTCCCTCAGATCCGTCGGGTAGCGTTTCGGCCGCTTCTCGAATCCAGCCATCCGGCCACGGCTCGCTAAGGGTCTCCAACCCGAGATTGCATTAGGCCGATGACAGCAAACTCAGCCATTCTCAAACGGTCTCTTAGCGGGAGCACCGCGAGCAAGTTGCGCCCCCAGATTGGCGGCAGTCGCGACGATTCGCGCGTTCTCATCGAATGCACGGCTGAATCTAGAAAGATCCCGACTACCTTCCTCGTATAAGCCCCGCTGTCCGCCTCGTGGGGTAAGTGCCTTGGAGTTTGCGCGCCTAAAAGGTGAGGTTCCGCCGAGCCATTTCTGCCGAAGCAAACTGAGCTAAGGGCGTTCGAGGATTTGCCAGAAAAATGTCTGCGAGATCCAGTAGATCGTCGTCCTTAAGCGCTGCGATCGAAGCATCGATCTGGATGAGGCTCTTGATCGCGCGAGAGCCGCGATCGGATTGCCATTTCAATCGTGTTTTAAGCATATCAAAGGTTTAGCATAAGAGATGATGCTACTTCCAGTGAAGAAAGGTTCAATCAAGCGGACGGCTGGAGACAGGTTAAGCCCGAGAGAAAAATACGCGCTCAACAACAATGAGCATGGCCAACGTCGAGAACAACGAAATAGTTTCTAATCGGCTAGCGCCGCGATGTGCTAGGCCGGCGCTGTAGCGGCTACTTCAGCCGGATAGCCATCAAAGTGAACGTTGCCATCATAGCGTGGTCTACATCAAAAAGTTCAGTCCTGCACCTAGCCTGGCTTTGCATCTGTGCAGGCTGATGGATGCCATCAGCGCCGCTTTGATGGCGCCTTCCCGATGATGTGGGCGCCTGGTAAATGCGGCGTTAGGAATGCGCCAGTCGAAATTGGGAACTGCTGCCCCTGATGATCATTGATTAGGAGCAAGCGATCCGCTCGATAGCCCAAACGCCGTCGTTTCAAAGAGTTGCGACCGAGATTGATCCATATCAGTCGAATCGCTTCAAGACGGTTTATGTCACATCATGATTGAGCGTCACAACATGCTTGCGCTGAACGACACAACCGAAGCAATTGTTGAGCGGTTTGGAGCCCTTGCGTTCCGCCTGATCGAGGAAGAGGTCATACGCGCGATCGCCCGAAATGATGATGACGCTGCGGCGGTGTGGAAGGCAAAGCTCATTGAGGTAAACTCGCTCTCCGCTGCCCCTGGTCCTGCTCCCTCTTCAGAAAATTATCATTCATCCGACGGCCGCACCGACAGCTGAATCGTTCCTCACGTGGTAGTATGGCTCGCGCGCAGGCGCGAGAAGTAAGGGTGTCTGCTCCAAGTTCGGACGCTTTCCTTCGCTCCTCGCGGCATTGGCCGTGCATGAGCGAATACCGGAACTCAGATCGGCGCTAAAGTTCCCCGCGCGTTCTAATCCCTTTACCTGGCATGCTGGTTTGGCAATGAGGCATTATGACTCTGACGATCACCACATCGCCCTTCGCCGATCAGAAACCCGGCACCTCCGGCCTACGCAAAAAGGTCCGCGTGTTCCAGCAGCCGCGTTACGTCGAAAACTTTGTGCAGTCAGTATTCGACGTGCTTGGTGACTTCCGCGGCAAGACGCTCGTTCTGGGTGGGGACGGCAGGTTCCTCAACCGAGAGGTGATCCAGACAGCCATACGAATGGCAGCGGCAAACGGCTTCGGGCGGGTACTGGTGGGCCTCGGCGGCATCCTCTCGACGCCAGCGGCCAGCAACATCATCCGCAAATATGGGGCGTTCGGCGGCCTAATCCTTTCAGCAAGTCACAATCCTGGCGGGCCAGACGAGGATTTCGGCATCAAATACAATATCGCCAATGGCGGTCCGGCGCCGGAGAAGATCACCCAGGCCATCTACCTCCGATCGAAGGTTATCGATCGTTACCTGACCGTGGACGTTCCCGACGTCGATCTCGACAACCTTGGAGAATTTCAAGTTGCAGGGATGACTGTGACGGTGATCGATCCGGTAGTCGATTATGCTGAGCTAATGGAGCAGTTGTTCGACTTCGGTGCGATCCGCACGCTAATCGCTGGCGGTTTCCGGCTCAGCTTCGATGCTATGCATGCCGTGACTGGCCCCTACGCGCATGAGCTTCTAGAGCGTCGTCTCGGCGCACCGCCAGGCACGGTTGTAAATGGCACGCCGTTGCCGGATTTCGGCGGCCATCACCCTGATCCTAACATGGTTCATGCGCACGAGCTGTTCGAGCGGATGTTCGGCACCGAAGCACCGGACTTCGGCGCAGCCTCAGATGGAGACGGCGACCGCAATCTGATTCTTGGCCGCAACATCTTCGTGACGCCCTCGGATTCTTTAGCGGCCCTCGCCGCCAACATTCATCTCGCTCCGGGGTACGCAGGCGGCTTAAAGGGTATTGCGCGCTCGATGCCGACCAGCCGCGCCGCAGATCGCGTGGCGCATGCGCTGGGCCTCGCCCTGCACGAGACTCCGACCGGCTGGAAGTTCTTTGGCAACCTACTGGATGCGGGCATGGCCACGATCTGTGGCGAAGAAAGTGCGGGTACCGGATCCGACCATGTCCGCGAGAAGGACGGACTGTGGGCGGTGTTGCTTTGGCTGAACATCCTGGCAGTGCGCCGAGAAAGCGTGGCTGCGATCATGGCTGGCCACTGGGCGTGCTTCGGCCGCAATTACTACGCGCGGCACGACTATGAGGGGCTTGAAAGTACCGCGGCGGAGAAATTGGTACGTGAGCTGCGCGAGAATGTGCCTGCGCTTCCCGGCTGCACAATCGGCGCCCTCACCATCATCGAGGCTGACGAGTTCGAATACCATGACCCGGTCGATAAGTCGCTCAGTCAACGCCAGGGGGTGCGGCTGGAGTTCGAAGGCGGCGCGAGAGTCGTATTTCGCCTGTCCGGCACCGGCACCAGCGGCGCGACCCTGCGCGTCTATCTTGAACGCTACGAGGGCCCGGACGGCAATCTGAATGCAGACACTGCGGAAGCGCTGGCCGATCTCGTTGCCGCTGCGAATGACCTCGCCGGCATCACCCGCCATACCGGCCGCAAAGCCCCCGACGTGATCACCTGAGCGGCAACCGACCTGCACCTTGCTATGATCGAGGAGCAGGTCGGCGCGCGTAATTCGCGGGCATCTTAAGCTTCCGACTGACAAGTGCCCGTCGAGACTTCGCGCCTCCTGCTTCCAAGTTGCGGTCACTCTCTTTGTATGGCTTCGCGTTGCAAGGGTAGTTCGACGATCTGACTTAGGGTCGAGTTTACGACATAGCCGACGCCGAGGGGACTCACGAGGCGGCCCAGCGTTCCGCGATGCGGGTAGTCGTAGGCTAGAGCGCGAACGGACAGGCGCCGGGAGTGGTTTGTCGTACGCGCGAACTGCTCGTGCGCCAGCGCACTCAGTTGATTGCCGCTTCGCACGGGCACCTCGCCGAGTTTGGCCACATCGTGCGCCAAGGTTTGGGGGCACGTCGGAAGATATCGAAAACGTCACCAACCTTGCGCCTACCGGCCGTGGCTCGGCCGGCACTGACAGTCATGGCTCAAAGCCTGCAGGCACTGCAGGAGCAGATCGCTCTTTCAGGATTAGCTGGTGCCCTTCAAAAAAGGCGGCACTTGGGCCGGAGCAGCCATGGCCGGTTTAGTCGACGCTGTAGAACATTGTGCGTCCATTCGCGATTGTGGATTCCCGCCAGCCAGCACAGCGGGTGCCGATCCCGAAGTCCGCCGGGAGGGTGCCGTTTCCCGTCCTCTGTAGAATGCCGAGGGAATGCGACCCGCAATAGCTGCTAGGGATCACCGCCATCGACTTCGGACGGTTGAACTTCGGCGCTCAGCTGCGGAGTGTTACGTTGCCTGCTAGCGTGGGTAAGTTAATGCTGTGCAGGGTTCACGCTGATGGAGCTTAGCTTGCGCAAAGCCGACGATACCCGCCGTGCGGAGTTCAGGCTGCTCTCGAGGTCACGAGCATACTCCGCGAGCGCCTTCCTGGAAATGGGATCTCCGAGTTCGTGGCGGAACCGGTTCACGCGGTCCAGCTCCTGTGCAAGCTCTTCGTACCTCATCAGCCCCGCCACATCTTCATGACAGGACCAATGGCAACTCTCCGCGCGAAAGTGGATAACGTCAGCTTAAGAAACTGTGGATAAGGGCCACCCCCATGCATGAAGAGCGACGAACTGAGTTCAACTCCTTCGATCCTCCCTCTGCGGGCAGGCGCGCCCGCGCATCGGAACGGTGACGGTGAGCACTCGAGCTGCCTATTAGTCCGGTGACTTGCAGGTAGACCCAGTGTCCGGATGGAGACCGGTGAACGGATGGCTGTTTTCTGACGCCAATGAGGTGCTGCCGCGCGCGAGGGAACAACGGGCGGGTGACTGCCATCGGCCCTATTATCGGCGCCTATGAGACGTAGGAGCAGGTAGCTCCATCAAGATAACGGACGCAGGTAATCCGGGAAGCAGTTCGTGGGCGCCGATCCGATGGCAGACGTTGCCAGTTCGGAGGCGAAAATAGGCAAGAGCTGTTGGATCACGGCGATTAGCGGTAGTGATGCCCGCGATATGGAGCTTGGCTGCCTCGGAATGGGATTCCCCCGCAACCGTGGTACTTGCGGATGCCTTGCGGCAACATGCGATCTTTGACTGCATCAAGATAGTACATGTAAGCTAGATCTCATGGGCAAACGAGGACGTAGCCACTTTCACATGCGAGCACCGGGCGCCGCAGGAACAATCTGCAACGCTTCAATACAACTGCAAGCCAACCGCTTATGTTGTAGGTTCCCGCCCGCGGCAGCAGCGGCGGCTACCTCGTTGGATGTCAATTTGGCAAGCTGCTGCTGGCCCGTTTCGACTGATATATGTCAAGCAATGCTTCAACGACGCCTCTTCCCAAGACGGCGGACGGTGCTCGTCATTGGATCCGCTTTGAAGTGCGCGAGGGCGGTACGCATCCTTACCACGAACGGTTCACCTGAATTTCGATGCGGATCGGCAACCAAGTCCTGTAGTCTCGTCAAACATCCGCATGGTGGCTCCTTGGCAGCATCCTTTCTGTAAAGAGGCCCGCTTCGTTTGCAGGCTCTACAAACTCATGTAAGTCGCTTTGGCATGCACTGGCCGTTGATCCCACTACGTCGCTTGGTCGCTCGCAGCCGCAGCTGCGTCAACGCCTTTGTAGAAGCTGACCCAGCCGCGTTCGCGTGCAGAAACAACTTGCGGGTTGGAGTGGCTGTCTCAGCCGCTGCCGGTGTACTCGCCGGGGCTGCCGCCGTCCCGGCACAAGCTCAGTCGCTGCTCGAATACGTTGGACAATGCGTGCCTTTCGCACGCGAGGCATCAGGCATCCAGATCTATGGCGACGCCTGGACGTGGTGGGATCAGGCCGAAGGACGTTACCAGCGAGGTAAGAAGCCGCGCATCGGGGCGGTTCTGGCGTTCGCCAAAAGCGCTCGGCTCCCGCTCGGCCATGTCGCTGTGGTCAGCCGAATCGTGGAGAAGCGAGTTGTTATGATCACCCATGCCAACTGGTCCCGGCTAAACGGCAAGCGGGGACATGCCGAGCAGGACGTCACCTTGTTCGATGTGTCGCCGAGAGGGGACTGGAGTGTTGTCAAGGTATGGTACCGCGACACCCATGGGCTTGGCAGTTCAGTGTATCCAGCACACGGCTTCATCTACGGTGCGCCAGATCCACTGGCCACCAAAGCAGTGCGTCCCGCCCGGCCTTCAGCCGAGCTAAGCGGCCGCCAACCTGATTACGTTGGATCATTGATTGACACGTATGCGCAATAGAATTGGAAGTTTGAGCGAAGGAGGTCTTGTTGGGCTCATTGCCCCACCCGGCGCCTTTCCACTTTACTCGAAAGCTTTCGAGCATCGCAAATGGCCACTCGGTCGCGATCTACCGAAGCGTCGCCTCAGCCGACGTCTCTGCCTGGCGTAGCGTTCCGCCGACTGTCTTGATCCAGCCGGGCGCGGGCGAGCAGACACGCCACGCTCGGGAGCATCTCAGGATTCCTCTTCAGAACGCCATCGGCACGAACTCTTTCAATCCGCAGACGATCCGGCGGCTATGGCCGTGGCACCGAGCCTGCGGAGCTTGATGTTGCGAAACGCGACAGGCTCGCCGTGATCCTGCAGGCCGATTACACCGCTGGGAAAAATTCCGAAAAACCGCATTTTGGCGAACTTCGACCTCCCGACGCGATCACGCCACGCATCGTCTCCGTAGGACACATCGGCAGTCAGTGTGCCGTTCAGCCACTGACGAATGCGGCCGCGCTCGACGAGCAGTCGCGCATGGTTCCAGCTGCCGGCCGGACGCGAGACGCGGGGTGGAGGAACTGTCAGGTCATACAGCGAGCCGGCGCGGTGGCTTGGGATACTGCCATCGGGATGGCCCGCGTCGTCAAGGATCTGCATTTCAAGCCCGCTTCGATAAAGTTCTGTTGCTCCGGAAATGCTGCGTGCCAAGTAGAGCACTCCGCTGTTCCCTCCAGGTGCCACCTTCCAATCCAGCTCCAGCTCGAAGGCGCCGAAACGTTCGTTTGTCACTAGGTCAGTGCCGCTCATCTTCCCGTCTGCCTTGGTAAGCTCCAGCGTTCCTTCATTCACAGTCCAGGTCGGTGCCGGCGCGCCGCCGCCAAAGGACTGCCACCCTGCCAAATCTCGGCCGTTGAAGAGCAGCTGCCACCCGGCCTTACGCTCCTGCTCGGTGAGGACATTGTGCCCAGACTCCTGTGCGCGGCTCGGTGACGCGAGTGTCACCCAAAAGAACAGCGACACGACCATGCTTGTCAGAACCCGCATCCATAATCTCCAAGCTGCCCATCTCCGCGGACGTCGCGTCGGATATCACAAAGTCATCTTCTGCGCCGCATGATCCGTCGAGAACCGGCCAATCAGGGGCGCGAACCTCGGCTCCAAGTGATCTCAGCCCTTGGGAGAGCACGCGAGCCGCTCAGGATGGGCAGCAATTTGACGCTCAGCTTATGTCACGCCTCATGCCGGTCCGAGACTCTGCGTCGCTCCGCTTTTCGCTGCTAAAAGCGCTGGCGAACTGAACCAAGCTGTCAAATGCTTCAGGTCGCGTAACGGATCTTGCATTAAGGCAGCGCCTCACCCATCGCCATCGAGCTATTGCCGCTTTTTAGTAGTCTTTCAACGCGGGTTTCCCACGCTCTACTGGCTTCAATTTTGCTCCTGGATTTCGGCTCACCCCAGCCAATCTTCGGCGCGAGGGTGCCATTGCTTATTCAGCTCATGAAGAGCTTCATTATGGGTGCGGAAGATGACCGAGGACTTCAGTTGGCCCTATGCAGCGGGTGAAAGCGCGTCGTCGTGCTGCTCGAAAAGTTCGAGCCATTCTGCTTTTCAGTGTTCTTTGACAACGATGGCCGAGCAGTTCACATGCACCTCGTAGCTGGCGCGCGTGAAATCATCGATTGCGGCGATCTGCTTGACTATTGGCGAGGTCGGCGCGCCGACAACCCTGCTAGAGTCTCCGGCATGAGAGCGGGTTTGGTTCGAAGCTCGCTTGAAAGCTATCTTTCCGTAGAATGCGGTCACGCGAATGCGGCCGTCGTGACAATCTCTGCGACCAAGTGGAACCGTAGATGCACGAACCTTCGAAAGCCTCTGAGCTGTTCTTGGGGGCAGGCATTGAACTCGTCACGGCAGCTTAACCATCGATGGGATATTGGTTCGTATTTATTTGGAAGCCGTATTATTGGGGTAAGCTGAGGAGCCGCTGGATCTCGGCCTCGGCTTCCTTGCGCGTGTCAAACTCCCTACTCACCGGAACGCTCGTCATAAGCGTTCCTACGGTAGCATGCTGGTAAACTATCCAGCCGACGGTAGTCTTCTCGGCTTCATACTCGCGGTTGCCGTCCAAGGTCCGTTCTCCCAAGTGCGCCAAGGAATGCTCAGACGTTAGCTGCTCAAGTGCCTTTGGCAACCCCCCGGGGCAGGGGCTTTACCGATGACAGTACAGTCCGCCGAACAAGCATAAGCCGATGGCTGATAACGGGTGAACCATGCAGCAAAATGGGGCGAATCATCGCGCAAATTTTTTTGTGCGATTACACGAAGAGTGGTTACGTTTGGATAAGAGGAGGCTTCTGGTATGTTAATCGCCTTCCCAAGACACACGCAGGAGCTTCGATGCAGCGTTATCAGTTCAGCCTGTTCAACGGCGAGGCCGTTGTGGCCAGAGCTAGCGAAGAATGTGCAGCCCTGCGCGAAGCGGGAGCCAGGGCGCTTCAGATGATTGCTGAGTCTATCGGTAGCGATGAACGATCATGGTCGCTGCAAGAGTGGCGCGTTGATATAGCCGATCAAGCCGGCCTCATCCTCATAACCATCGGCGCTTATGCCAGAGACGCAGCTGCCTTGAAGGTCACGAGGTAAGTAGCGGTAAATTCTGCCCCTTAACAAGAATTCCGTGCTTTCTTATCATGATCCTCGCGCAGGCGGCCCGTAATGCCGATGCATCTACACTCGCTTGGCAAAGCAGACTCTCGCTAGGAGCGGTTCTTCTAGCAAAGCCACTGTTCAGTCGACTTCAGCTAGTTGTCACGGCCTCATTCTATCGTCCAGTTTGCCGGATTGCAGCAGTGTGAACAACGTGGAGGCGCGTCACTCCTTGCTCTTGCGCGAGCCCCACGCCGTCTTGTTCGGCAGCTTCAGCAGACAGGTATGGACCATCAAGGTAGCGGCCCTCGCCGCCGAATGAGATCGAGAGCAGGAACATCCCAGCCCCGATGTCTCGAACTTCGACGTGCGGATCGCTCTGTGCGTCCGCGATGCTCTTGATTCGGATGATCTCAACCATTCCGCGTCCCTAATCGGTACAACTATTTGCCGAAAGGGGCGATCGACGATTAGCGGGCGAGCGGTCGTTCTCGAAGGTTGTGAGATGCTAGCCCACGGAGACACGGTGGCGGCAGCCAGCGATGCAACAATTCACCGGCTCAGCGCCGACCTCAAATTTTTTCGCAAGCAGGAAAACCGGATACTCAATTTGGCGGTAAACACCAAGATGGCAATGTCAGAGTTCGTGGTACCGGTATCGTCGCGAGCCGCTCGGGGAAAGCTCACCCATATACGCTGGTGCGCCGCCATGGTCATCGAACGGCTGCCATTTCCAACATTGATGGCACGGAAGTATCCGAACCCTGCAAGCACATTGCTCCTGTTGTAACTTCAATCAGGACCTCTATCCTGTCTGTCATTAGGGCGTTGACCAAAGCCCGAAACGGGCGATGCGGAATGCACGAAACGCCTTGAGCGAAAGAGAAGGTGAGTGCGTTGAGCGCCACGGTGCTTCCTCAACAGACATTCCCGCGAATGCCTGGGAGTAGGGCTAGGGCTAGATTGCCGCTGTTATCTTTGAACAAGTGCCGCGTAGTTAAGGCTTGATTACCGCTCATTTGATGCGCAGGCTACGACTCGCAGGTACAAAAAGAGGGGAAGGCGATGACGAATAGATGGCTAGCAGCAGCGGTCACTCTGGCGCTTGTGGTCTCATCGACAGCCCGAGCTGCTGTAATCAAGTTCACCGGCTCGTCGGGCGGGCGGCAGGTATCAGGCGTTTTGATACACGACGCGAAAACTCTATCGTTCGATCAAATGAGCGACGAGAGTGGTAGCGTGGCTTTGTACTGGCCGGGCACGCTGAGCTTTCAATCTGGGACGCTGAGCAGGTCCAGCGAGTACCTAGGCGTGGTGACAGACGGCTATGAAGGGAACACAGCAGGCACAAGTGACTACTTCGCGGCATTTGTGACGGCTAGCAGCCGGGAGAGCTACGGTTTTTACGTGGACTACGGCAGCACCGCCGCTCTCACCAGCAGCGCGATTCCGTCGGTCCTTCCCAGTGGTCCGGCGAACTTCCAGTACACTTACGCCGGGGAAGGTTTCACCATTCCCGTCACCTTCTCTGCAGCAGTTCCCGAAGCCTCCACTTGGGCGATGATGATGGTCGGCTTCGGTGTTTCCAGCGCCGCTATGCGTCGGCGTCCGCGACGGAAGGTCGCGATGGCCGATTTGAGGCATGCAACATCGTTCGCGTCCGGAAGTTAGCTAGAAGCTCGAACTCCGGTGGGCTTGTTGCGTGGTAGTGGCCTCGAGAGCTCGTAGTTTTAACCCTCTAGCGACGCACTCTCTGGCGCTATCGTCGCGCAGCGTTGCGGTTCACCAATGATCAACAACGCGCACCTCAGCGGGTGTGCTGACGTCGATCAACGTCAGCAGGATCTGTCCGGGGCCGCCGTTGGGAGAGGCGAGGCCCTGCAAGACGATTTCCACGAGAGCAATGTGGATGCCGATGATGGGAGTGTCTCGCGCGGCGCACTTAGTGCCGTCCGCTGCTGTGAGGGCGCCGAACTCAAGCTGGCAGCCGTAGCCGTAGCGGTTGCTCGATTCAGCCTTCCCGACGGCGGCGGCATCCATGAGCATCATGTCGCGCGAAGGGTTGCAGGCGCCGCCGCGCCGGTGGCATTGCGCAGACTGTCGGCGGTCCACACGCGATATTAGCATGAATCAAAGTCGGCGCGCCGCGGCTTTGCCGCGGTCAACTTGATTAAGCGGCGAGCTTGGGAGGGGCGTTGAAGGTTTCGCTCGTGTTATCGACGACCAGGCTGAGCCCAGTATGCTGTTCACGGGGTGTGGCAGCATCGACAGGAACGATGTGAGCTCGAAATGCCGGCGACACGAGGCACAGCAGAGCCGCCAGCAGCAAAATTGCCGAAGAGAGCGCGCAAATAGCGCCCGCTACCGTAAGAAGCGTTAGCATCTCGATAACCCCTTTTGCGTCTGCATACCGCAGTCGAGGCTGAGTCGCTACTGCCCTTTGGTAACAGCTCGTCGCTGATACCGCGCTACTGAACTAGAGCTTTCAAGACGAGTGCGCCGGAAATGACCCAAAACGGCACAGATAACGCTGACGCTATCAGCACGCCTCGGAGCACTCCGCCGTCCAAAACCGGCTCTTCCCTCTGCTCACGCGGCGCCGTCGCCATAAAACCTCTCCACGCGCTGGTGTTACAAGCAACCCGTTGATTCGATGGCAGTTATCCCGCTCTAGATCGATCAACGTCATAACTGTGTAACGGTTCCGCTCTGAGAGCAACTAGGTTGAATCCCTGAAGCAATTTTTTTGCTTGCTGCGGCTGGACCGGTAAGCCGTCTTGTCGAATATCTTTCAGCGTCGACACGGTGTAGCGCAACGCGTCGATGGTAGGGTTCTTCGCATCCACCATGGACAGGATGTCGCCGATCAGCCAATCCATCCGTATCTGTAGAGCCGCATTGCATTTTCAATGGTCGCCTTGCACCGAAATGGGCGACGATCTCGCGAAAAGAGCGCGGGACGCGGATACCGTCGCCCACGGAGCCCTGCCAATTCGAAGCACCGATGGCGCGGGGCACACCTGAGCGCGTGACGACCCTGATCGAGGCTTGTGTCGCACTTTCCCACGGGCTGACAAATCGCCGAGCAGAATAGGAGCGCTAAGCTGCCGCCACGTCGGAAATCGAGGCTGCGCAGTACGGCTCAAGTAGCATGCCACCGAGCCTGAAGAGCGGGCGTCCATAAGGCCTCACCGGATTGGACCAATCTTGGCTCGCAGCTGGTCGCCCGCGACGCTCGGGTGGAACCTTGGGAAGCTTTCTTCGTAGCACAACGGGCCAGGATTTCCCATCGACGCATTTCCTTCCTCTTGGCCGAACCTAGAAACTCGAGAGGTGAAAATGCGTATCGCTGCGTCGGCAATCATGATCGGGTGTATAGTGGCTGCGCCAGCGGTAGCACAGGACACGCGCAATCGACGTGACACTCTGCAGACCGTGTCAACGATCGAGACGAGACCCGGATCACCTTCGAACGGGACCGCTACAGTGTCGCCAAGTTCCGTGCCGCAGAATATAGATCAGCTCGATGATTCACGCGGAGCATTTTCTGCATCAATCGGTACCCTCTACGCTACAGGGGAATTTGGCTCTGCCTCGAGCACGTCCATCTGGTCCTCAGCAATTGGCGCTCGCTATCGCAGGGGTGACCTCAGAATTACCGCCTCCCTCCCCTGGATGCGCATTAGGAGCGACGCAGTGCTTTTTACCGGGATCGACAGCACACCAGTGCTGGTCGCACCAGGCGCCAATTCTGCTCGCAACACGGCCGAGGGCTTCGGCGATCTGACGCTCGGCGCTGCGTACACGTTCGCGCCTGCGGGCGTTGGCCTTGAGCTTGAGCTTTCTGGTCGAGCGAAATTGAACACAGCCTCGCGGTCCAGCAAGCTGTCAAGCGGCGAACTGGATTACGCGATCGGAGGCCAGATCACGAAACCTCTTGGCGACTTTGGGCCCTTCGTCTCTGCCACTTATAGGGTCTTGGGCGACACCGCGACCTACCGGCTCAGAAACGGTCTCGCCGCGTCCGCCGGAACATCGCTCGCCATTGGATCACGTACATATCTGCTTGCCTCATACCATTACTCAGAGCGTGCAACGGACTTCGTGAAGGATGCGCATGAGGTCTTTGCGGGTGCCGTTACCGCATTACCAAATTCGCGACTGCGGTTCAGCGGCTTTGGAACATTGGGCCTCTCCCGTGGCGCCGCGGCGGCTTCAGCCGGGTTGGCGCTATCAAGCGACTTCTGAGGAGCTCCGGTGCGATACTGGAAGAGTAAATCGAAAAACAACCGTCATCGAGTGTATGCGATCGGCGATATTCACGGTCGTCTTGATCTTTTCAAGCGACTTATACGCCTCATAAAGCAAGACAATGAGGATCGGGCACCCGCCCCGACTTCCATCATCCTTCTTGGGAACCTGGTAGATCGAGGACCGGACTCGGCGCCACTGGTACATTACTGTAAAAGCCTTTCTCAAGATCTTAAAAGGTTTCAAGTTTTGAAAGGCAACCACGAGGCCATGATGGTAGCCGCACTTCGGACCGGCGAGGCTACTGTTATTGAGCGCTGGCTAAGCCACGGCGGAATGGTGACTCTGGCGAGTTGGGGCATGTCACGGCATCTGATGGAACGCCCCGAGCATCCGCATTTCTCCGCGGTCGCGCGTCGGCTCATCGGCGAGGACGTTCTCTCGTGGATGGAGGATCTTCCGCTAAGCAGAGCCTATGGCAATCATTTCTTCGTAAATGCTGGGCTCCGACCGGGTGTCGCATCGCACATACAGGGGGAGAGCGACCTCCTGCAAATCCGCGAGGACTTTTTGGACAGCAAAGCCGATCATGGTGCCGTGATAGTTCATGGCCATTTCCCGCACGAGGCCGGCCCTGATCTCCAAGCAAACCGGATTGGCGTCGACTCGGCAGCATTTCGGACCGGCCGCCTTTCGGCGGTCGGACTTGAGAACGGCGTCGCGTGGCCGTTGATGACTGAGCCCGATGCGGGCGAGATGGAGCGGGCAGCAATCAAGTCGAACATGGAGAGTCTGATTGCCGGCTGGCACCGCAACGATCAGGAACAAGCCCGGTGATCTATAGGAATTCGCTCGATTCGAACGATCTCGTCGTCCCGCTTGAGTTGCGGGAGGATGTTCTTTCGATCGTTGGTCTGGTTCCGCCACTCGCGGAACTCGGTACCAAGCCTGCTTTGCATTCGCGCGATGCTGGTGGGTCGACGCGCTTGTTGACAACGACGCGTACGTGGGCATCAGCTATTTCGCGTTACCAGGCGGCAGCTGTCGCGGGCGGAGTTATCGCGGCGCTCGCTGCAGCTATGGTTATTCCTCTTGAGCACCGACCTTTCCGGTCGCGCGGAGATCACAGCTCACCCCCGAGCATCAGCAGCCAATCCAGTTCAGCCTCGAACTGGCCTCCGGCTCCTTTGATCGTACGTAACGAACCAAACAATGACTTGGCAACGGTCGGGTTACCGAGGCTGAACAACAGACAGATTGCACCCAGCCCTCAGCTGGAGAACGTACGCGATAGGGGAACAACGAAGCAAGCGCTCCGCAGCCGATTCAATTCTCATGCTGCAGGGATCGGTCGAACTTCTTCCAAGAGCACAGAGCCGTCGAGGTTGAGGACCCGCGGTGAGGTCGCCTCCGGAAGAGCGCGCCCGCATGTGATCGCTCGGGTTGTTCTACCCACATCTTCTCGTGCGGTGAGCCAAGGTTCACCAACGTCAGTCGAAAGTGAGGGCGCGGGCGCCTACAGCGAGTCGGTTTTGGTTCGGCAGGTTTCGAGAGGGGAAAGCACCGCATCTTTCGCGGAACTGCCGAAAGTAGGTTCGCGTCGCGCGCGCATGGACAGCCTGGACGGTCTTCGAACGCTCCGGCGCCAGTGGTAGGGTCCCAGTAGGTGGTATCCGACGAAATAATCGTGAGAATAACGCTTCAGCCGTGTCCTCAGCTGCGCTTACTAGCTGATCGGCGACTAATACAGAATGTTAGCTGCCGATCTCCCAGGGTGCATGAGTCGCAGGAATTGGACGACCCGTTTGCTAGCTTCGAAAGGAAACATTGGGCGCTCAGCCGGCGTTATTCTGCACCCCCCGCAGGATACTTGCGTGCTGTTGCACCTGGTCGGTGCCCATTTACCGCGATCAACCCCTGACATCGCGGGGAAGCTAAAGTGGGGTAGGGTGACCTACTAGCTTTCCGCCGCGCGTCGCCGTTGCAGCGCGCCGTGGTGCCCTGGGAAGGCCGAACCGACCGTTAACACTTGGCGCGTATCGGTGATCGCATGGAACTCTCGATCTCGCTGCATGACCTCAAGGAGAGCATGGTCGCGGCGTTGAGTATCTCGCACGAGATGATGCACGTACACGTGGGTCTTGCGATCTACCTGTTCATTCAGCTTGTACAGGGTACGCGTCGTGGCTCCATGTTCGCGCTGAACGTAGTCGTGGCCGCGGAAGTGCTCAACGAACTGGTGGATGGCTTGGCCAAAGGATGGTTCCTAAGAGACACGCTATCCGATGCGTTGTTGACCTTAGCCTGGCCGGTGGCAATTACGCTTGTCAGTCAATACCGGCGCGCTCGCTGGGAGCGAAGACGCAGAATCGATGATCCGTTCATACAAGCTCAGGTATGAAGTCGGCAGATCCTCGACATTTCGAATCCTGAGATCACGACGCCACACTTTTCGTTGTTACCCCGCTGGTGACACGCTCGGCTCGAACCTGAACGGACGGCAAATAGCGGGTTGCCGACAAACCAGTTCGAACGGCAAAGATGGGCGCCTACTAACCGCCTTGTAGCAGGCCTGATTGGGCCCATGCCGTACGAGCGATCTGCCCCAATCTGAGGCGCCCTCGTGAAGATACTTATCTTGGAATTGCTGAAGATCCTGTTAACCGCTCTGCCGAGTACGCGGGCTGGTGACCTGTATGAAGCCGGACGCGAGCAGGAGTTTACCATGAAGAACGTTCTTGTTTCCGCCGCCGCTGCGGCGACGATCACTCTGGGTGGCGCTGCTAACGCCGCCACGTTCACGCCGGCGGATTGCACCACCGGAAACATCCATTTTTGCGTAGATGGGGATGCGCAGGCGCCTGGAGTTGATGACTATATCACGGCGACGATCACGAACACTTTCAAGAAGGCTACTGCAATAAACGACACGTTCTTGTACAGGATCGACAAGAACGGCGTAGGTAGCGGCGGTTTGCAGACGTCGTTCTCGAGCTCGAACACGCTTCTGACCATCACTGATTTGATCATCAACGGTGTGTCCTATGCATCCGCGATCCAGAAGACCGCGGCGGGCAGCGCTGTGAACGTCAACGGCATTCCGATCGTCAAAGGCGCTCTAAATACGATCCAGGTGCTGGGGAATTTCAAGCCAGCCTCCAAGGGCGGTCAGGCGAACTACACCGGAAACCTTACCTTCACCGCTGCGATCCCAGAAGCATCTACCTGGGCAATGATGATGCTCGGCCTAGGGTTCACTGGCTTTGCTATGCGCCGCCGCGGCGGATTGAAGGGTGCGGTCCTTCTTGCGAAGGCCTGATTAGGTCTTGTCGACGAGCATGTAGCGTTCCGCACCGCGCATGGCTCTGGTGAGCCATGCGCTCTATCTGCTCGTCTGATATTCCGAAGCAGCTGCGGCAGTTTACGGGCCTGGCGTCCGGCGGCTTACGCACACCTCCGAGCTCTTGCGCTGAGCAGATGCCTTGGGTCGCTCCTCGAGCGGTTTGGCCGAGCTTTCATAAATCCCCCTTAACCGCCGCTCGGCCAACCACTCGTAATCTGGGCCGCAGTAGTGTTACTCCTTGGGCGGCATCGGTGGGCGCTCGGTTGCCTCGTGCATCTGTCGCTCTCCGCCCCAGGCAAATGGCACGACGAGCTCTGTTGGAGACCTAGCGCCGACGACAGGCGCGGGTCAGAGTGTGAATTGTGCCGGAGAGACGTCGGTAGGTTCCTGCGAGGCGACAAGAGCGCGTTCTCCAGCCTTTGGGGCTACCCCGAAACGGCAGCAATGAAGCCTATTCGGTTGACAGTGTCGGTCTTGGAGTGAGGTTGATAATCTGCGTCAATTTTCTCGAATGATCGGAGGGTGACTCTTCGGGCGCGCCCGGACGATGTTACAGGGAGCGCTGTTCTACAGCTTCAACTCCGAGCAACATGCGCCGTCGGATCATCTGCTACGACAGGCTGGGCGATGCTGCTTTAGGCAACGTCACTCCAGTCACTCCGACGCGGATCAACTTCAATTGGCCGGCATGGCGCTGGACCGCGGCAACGCGCGAGGCACCTTTTCAAGCCAACAGCACCAACTACCTGATTGACGATCACGCGGCGGTTGTTGATGTCGAGGAACGACCTGGGTGCGGCAAGCTGCAGTGACTGCCGAGCGCAGGATGATCGAGCGAACGCAGCAGCGCTTCGGCGTTTGGCCCCAGCGCTTCCTGGCCGATACCAAGGGTTCTTGTGGTGAACACGACTCGAATGGAACAGTGCCCCGAAACAGTGGTTTCTGCCGACCTGATCGTACTTTTGATGCGTTGATCCGGGCTCATCGAAACACGGCTGCATTCTCACTTTTCCACATGAAGTAAAGCTGCAGAGCAAATGCCCTTTGCGCCTGCTTTGCTCGCAATGTTTTCGAATTGACGGGGCCACTAGAGCGCCGGCACGGGCCGCAGAGCTCGGCGCGATGCGCGCTCCTAAGCTGACGCGGTGCCGAAAAGCAGCATGCTTTGGCGAGGTTCCAGCGAGCTGACCAATTTGAAACGATGAGTTCAGTGCCGGGCGATTGCCTCTGAACCGTAACACCTGTTCTTAACGACGTGTTTTATTAAGCAGCTATTGCAGTTCACAACTTCGCAAAGGGTATGAAAGCCACAAGCACGGCCGTTGTCGTGGCCATGGATGCGCAAAACAGCATTGCCATCGTACGCATGCGCATCAAACTATTGATTTCTGACATATTCTGATCTCCTTCGATACAATCTCGCTTACCTGAGTAGACGCAGTGGAGTTCGAATCCTCACTGGTCGCCCTGCGTATAAGGTCTACATAGTGATGGGCGAATAGCGGGCCTTTAGGTTACCGTTGACAAATGTGATTGAACAGAATCGACATCAGCCGATGGTCTGCTGAATCCTGCCACCGCGGACGGGTTGTCGGCGATCTGCGTCAATGGAGGTCATGTGAAAGCTGTGCTCGACATGGCGGCGAAGAAGACAATCGCCAAGGATGCCGACGGTTAGGCATACTTGGCCGAGGTTGGGTTCTACAAGGAGGTGCGGGTCAAGAGCTTCGACAGCATGCTGCCCCGCACACTGGCGGCGGCGCGAACCCGCTGGTGCGGCTCGGGGCAGAGTTGTCGAACCAGCTAAGGGAGCTGATAAAAGGGGGTGAAAGTAGCCGCCAGCGTTAGCCGGCGGCTACTGATGGCACGTCAGTTGAAAGCTGCAGTTCGCCGAGCGGCGTTTTTGCGCCTCCGCATTGAGGAGCCGATCCCGCCAACACCTAGAAGCATCATCGCCCAGGTGGCGGGCTCTGGGACGGCTGAGGCTAGGCCTATGTTCAGCGTCACCGTGTCGGCAGGCGAACGGAACACATACTGCCCTGGAGTCAGGCCCAACGATGCAAAGGTCGAGTTCACGTAGGTCGATGTTCCCGACAGAGCAGCGCCCGAGAGATAATCGGTCGGTAGGTAGATGGCTCCTAAATACTGGCTCACGCCGAAGACGTCGCCGCTTGCGGCAGTCGCGCGCTGAACGCTTTGCTTGTAACCAAGGATCGGACCGCTGAGGCCCGTGAAGATCGTGATCGGAGCCGAGGCGCCCGTCTGCACTACGCCAAAAGCAGGATTGATGGTGGGGGAGCCCTGATTACCGCTTGAGTAAACCTTCAGGCCGGCTGTGTCGAACATGCCCGAGCCGTTCAGGACGACAGAAGAACCGATCTGATCGACGTTGATCGTGATTGCTGCTTGCGCTGCCGCTGGTAGGGCAACCGCAGCCAAGGCGGCCGCAAGGATGAGTCGCATAATGATTTCTGCCTCCGTTGCGCCTTATTGCGCGAGGGCGACGGGGCTAGCGCGAGGATCTGCAACCTGTAAAGAAAAGATCTTTTGCAGATTTGTTACAATCGCTGCAATCGGAACGGGCAACCCACGATGATTTCTGCTGTTAATTTCCTGAAATAACAAGACGCCAGCTTACCACAGGCGACTTTCGGCGGCTGCTAAGGGGTTGTCCCTCGCAACTCCGACGTAAAAAACCTGGTGAGTAGTCCACTGTAAGTAGCGAAGACGCCTCGGTACTCAGATGCATTCTGGACCCTTCTTGGCTGCACCGGAGGATCAATCACGTTGCCAAGGCGGATGGCGCAGGTGCTCTCAGCCAACCGCGCGTGACAACGCACCGAAGCCTCCCTCCGTAAGCCGACGTCTGCAATCAAGTTGCGAAAGCGAGCCGGTATTTTGAGCCCTTAGGACGTGCGCTTGCACCCTCTAGCATGCGTATAGATAATCTTGCGGAAGCCTACAGGGGGGAGGAAGTACGATGCCGGCGCCGCCACCGAGGAGAGTCTATGATCGAAACGGGCCTCCGCACTATCGGGCGCCTTTTCGACAAACGACTGGACGAGCCGAATGGCAAAGAATGGCGCATCGCCCCACCTCCGCGGATGTCGGTCCTGACACTACGCGAGCATCTCTGCGCCGCAGGATCTTTTAAGAAGATAGCCATAAAAAGGAGGGGTTACGATGAGTACGTGCCCAACCGCTAGCAGCGCGGCGTCAGACCGTACCCACCCTATGCAAGTTAGGACTTCGTTAACTATATGACGTCAGGGTTCGTCAGCGTTTGCGCTGCGCCGTTTTTGCTCTGCAACATTCATGCTTGCTGATGAAGGGCGCGCGCGATGTGGACTGAGGGGAGCTAGGCATGATCTACGAGAACACGTGCCCATGCCTTTGAGCGACAGCCAACGGCGTTTGGAAGCCGTTCTAGACAACGCAAGCGCGGCTATCTTCTTGATGGATGACCGCCAGCGCTGCGTCTTCATGAACAGGGCCGCGGAGCAGCTGACGGGCTACTCTCTCACGGAAATAACCTGTTCCGACCGCCCGCTGCACGAGATCATTCACCACACCTACCCAGATGGGCGTCACTTTCCGCTTCACGAGTGTGCGATAGACCGAGCTTTTCCCGAACACAATCATACGAAGGGAGAGGAAGTTTTCGTTCACAAAAATGGCAGCTTCTACCCCGTCGCTTTCACGGCAAGCCCGATCCGAGATGATGCATCCGACATAGTGGGAACGATCGTCGAAGTTAGAGACATTTCGGAGGAAAAGCTGGCAGAGGAACGCCAACGTCTGCTAATCAACGAATTGAACCATCGGGTGAAGAATACGCTAGCGACTGTTCAGGCCATTGCTTGGCAGACGTTCAAGGGATCGGACGCGAGGAAGTTCGACGGCTTCAATGATCGTCTGCTAGCCTTATCTAAAGCACACAATCTACTCACCGACAGCGCCTGGGAGGGCGCATCTATCTTGGATATCGTGTCATCGGTGCTGGAACCATTTGATCTCAATAGGGTAGACTTGCATGGGGCGGATGGCAGTATCCCGCCCAAGGCGGCAGTTAGCATTACGTTAGTCCTGCATGAACTGGCGACGAACGCTGCAAAATATGGCGCGTTCTCGTGCGAGGGTGGGCGGCTGAAGCTAATCTGGTTTTTTGCTGAGACGGCAGATGGCCGGAAACTTGCCTTTGCATGGCAGGAAGAAGGCGGCCCGCCTGTAGCCGCACCGGCTCACAAAGGTTTTGGAACGCGGCTGATTGAGCGGCAATTGGAGCTAGAATACGGGGGCAAGTCCAAGCTCCGGTACGATCCGTCAGGAGTGCATTGCGAGCTTTGTATCCCCCTTCCTACCAAACGCAGACATTCTGCGGACATGCACGTGGAGAATGCTTCGTAGATGTTAGATCTCCGCGGGCGCACCGTATTGGTTGTCGAAGATGAAATCATGGTAGCGATGTTGACAGAGGATCTCCTTTCGGAAGTTGGCTGCGATGTGATCGTCGCACTACGGTGCAGCGATGGCCTATCGCTGGCGCGTCAAGGAAGCTTCGACGTAGCGGTCCTCGATGTGAATTTGGGAGGCGGCGACACAAGCCATTCAATTGCTCGGGAGCTCGCCGCGAAGGGGAAACCCTTTCTCTTCGCGACGGGCTACGGAAAGGCAGGGATTCAACCGGAGTTCGCCGACCGGTGCGTCATCCAGAAACCGTACCCCGCACATGTTTTGCTCGAAGCCGTTGGTCACCTGCTGACAGACGCACGGCACTGACTTCTCCAACACGCTAAGTAGTGGATGAAAACGTCCGCTATCGCCGCTCAGGAGGGCAAGAACTGGTGTCACACATGGACGTAGAAGGCGCTGCGAGTGAATTCCTATCCCTAGCTATTTAGCAGCATGCAGAGTCCTATACGAGCTTGAAGCTCGACCCTGAGATATGCCCTCCCATTGATTAAGAAGGCATTTGCCGTCTGCTGGCTGTTTGGGACGGACGCCGTCCGACAAGTAGCGGCGCTTTACGTGAGTGACTATTGCACATGGGACTTCGCTCAGAATGCGCGGGGGCGCCGCGCGCTTTTGAAGAGCGTAGTAACCGTCTGAGTGACCACGCCCGCGCCAGTCGGCGCTGTGACGGTCAATATCATCTGGGCGTATAGCGCCCACGTCTCTCGCCATTCATCGATGGGAGTCAAAGAGCGGGAATGGGACGACCGCGATGGTAATGATCAGAACCAGAGAGCGACTTCGAGGCTTAGGCCGTGAACTCATAACCTGATATCAGCCAGCGAGCCTTTGAACGATCGTTGACGTGGGGTGATTGAGCGAACAAGCTTTGGAGATGAGCGATCCAGCGACATGGCCAGGGCGCCACGCCTCAACATCCCGCCTAACAACAACCGGCGCTGGAGGCCCTCCTTCAGCAAGCGTCTTTACAGCGAGCGCAACCTGGTCGAGCGGTTCTTCTCCAAGCTGAAGCACTTTCACCGTGTCTGCAGCGGCTATCACAGGCTCGCCGTCAACTTCTTCGCCACGATCCAACTCGCCTCAATGCGGCTGTGGCTCCGTGCTCATGAGCCTACAGCCTAGCTCGCCGCAAGGCCCATGCTATGCCGTCGCTCGTCGGCTCCTCGCATCTGACAGTTTGAAGGGCGCCGCCTGATCCATAAATTTGTCCCATCGTAGACGGGGGCTAATGCTGATCTGGGGCGGGGTAGCGTTTACGCAGACCATCTTCGGCGGCTTGGGACCACTTAGCCGTTATCAGTTTGGCCCAGTAGCCAAGGCCATCGACCCGGGGGGCGGCAGGCTCCAGAAGGGCATCGGCTTACTAAGTGGCCGGCGGCCTTCCACTATATACCCGAGCTTGAACATGAACTCCTCCGACAATTCAGCCCAACACCCCGTCGCGGCAGAAAAGTGGCTACCCCTTGTCTCAAGGACGCTTGGAGCGGATCGAGATACTTTGCTCGTTATGGCAGCTCAGCACGAAAATAGGGCGGCGGAAGCAGAGCGACGCCCCACTCGGCCAAAGCTCGCGCTGAACGATTAACGTCCTAGTCAGTCCTCTTCTTCCACTCAGACCACCAATCAGCTTCCCGACCAACTTCCATCGTGCTTGCAACTCTATCCGCCAGCAGCACTTCGAAATGACAGATCAGCTGGCTGAGCAGCCGCGCGCTCTCTGGGTTGGCAATCTCTGCCGTGGCTTCTCGCAGATCAGCAATCTGCCGACCTAGCTTGAGGACCTGTTCGTCAACTCGGGTCTTCATTCTAACCTTATAACACAAGCGTATGGGCGGCGCGAGGAGCGCATTAATCGAACTTGGCCCTACACTCGTTAGCGCGAAGCCGCAGGCGCATTGAGGCGAGTTGGACCATCGCTAGGCTGGACGGTGTGCCAAACGGCATGATTTCTATGTTCGTGAAGGATGCCGCTGCGGGGCGATACGGCATGAATGATCCCGGGAAGCCGCTTAGGGCAAGCCGAGTTGAACATAAGTTGAGTTGCGACTGACAGCCATGCTTTGGCTCCGCGCAATGCGCCTCGATATCTCAGCCGCCTGATTTTAGCTGTTGCAGTCCGCGTTTACGAAAGGTTTGTCGGAGCCGCCTGCCCATACCATTGCTGCTCGGCTGCTCAGCGACCGGCCGGTGAAACGAGCCGAGCGGGAGCAAATACACTCGGCAACTGCAAGGTAACGTAAGAACTGGAAACTGCCGTCTGGTAAAGCTCTCGTGTCTTTGAAGAACAGTCTATTGGTTACCCGCGCCGAAAAAATCGTGTTTTTCGCCCTTCAAAATTTTGCATTGATGCATAAGCTGTAGATGCCGGGATGATGCAAGCGACTCGGTAAACCCTCGAGGCCGCCGTCTCTGTAACCCTAGGGCCCGGCGGCCTCACCCCCTCCCGCACGAAACGGCGTTGATTCAGCGGGACGAGAACGAACTATGTCGGTCGGCCTTAGAAGGTAGATCGAAGCTATAATTGGCCCAGTTGAGAACATTAGCGGCCACGATCGCTCTCTTGCTGTGCTATGCGACATGTGCTGCGGGCCGTGGACGCCGAGCGCACGTGGCTAGTCCACCCTGGTCGATGCGAGCATGAATTAAGACCTGGCGAAACCCTGTCAGGCTGCCACTGGCACATGTGGGGTCGCAGCACTTGCCGCTGCGAACACGTGACTCGGCGCTGTCAGGCTCTTGAAGGAGGAGAAGCTTACGTCGATGAATCCCGCGACTGCAATGGATCTCGATTAAGACGACCGCGCCGAGGCTGAGGAACTTGCATCTTTGAGCATCGAAGCCGACAATATTGTTCCCTGCATCGGCACTAGTTTACAACTTCGAAGTTCGAGCAAAAAGTTCGGTTCACGATAGTAAGCGCACACCCTCCGTTGCGTGCCACGCAGAGTGGCTTACTTGATTTGATGATCGCTTGTGGAAACTTTCGAGGGGCGCGGTGGGCGGGCTGAAGGTGGGAAGGGCGCAGTGGGAGTCTCCAAGTGCGATCCCCTCTCAGGGTCACGACCCGTTGAGGTGCGTGGCGCGCTGTAATGAAGGCTTCGTAAGAAGATGGTGGATGAGCGGCCGATACTGGCTGACGGACTGGCAGCTGGAGCGGCTGCGGCCGTTCTTCATGCAGAGCGGGTGGTGTTCGAGGCCGGGCCGCTCACTGTCTGGTTCTTTCAGAAGTTCGGCCTTATAATTCCGCCTGTCATTGGCACCAGGTTCGAGCACAAAGTGGGAGATCTGCTCGTCGGCGACGTCGAGCTGGCCCAGATTACGGGCCACCGCTTGAAGCGTAGCGGGCAGTACGACTTCGCGCTGCGGAGATCGGACGCAAGCTGCTGGCCGACGCATGACGCAGCGAGGCTGCCGGTTGTTTATGAACTTTCCCGGGGCCCGCGTCGTGACTGCGACTTTCTTCATAACCCCTCTCGAGGACTGGACGAACTTCAAACATACGCGGTCAATGGGTGCTTGGGTCGGGCTGACAACGCGGCGATACCAAGCCGGCCAGGCCGACTATGATGGGCATATCCTCCGACACGGTTACAGCAATCTGCGCGGGCTGCTCTAAGTGGCAGCGACCGTGCTGCTCGCCCGTAGCAAGTCAGAATGCGATCTGCGCAGTTGGGGCTGCGGCTGCGCGAGCGCTTCGGCTTCAAACGCGCAGCGATTGCCGTCGCGCTCAAGCTCGCCGTCATCATGCACTCGATGCTGAGCACCGACGAGCCGCTTAGAGGAACGCAAGCTCCAGCCTGCTACCCAGCTCGTCAGCGCCGCAACGCGCGCGAGACGTACTGCAGGCAGCTAGGCGGGCTCCTCCTGCGCCATTCGTTGCCCCCCTTGGCTAAGCGCTTTCTAAGTGCGTCATGAACATTGGAAGAGCCGCCCGCGGAGCCCTATTATGCGTCGGCACATGCCGATGCTCCAACGGCAACTCATAAAATCCCTCGCAGCCGACGCTATCAGACGACGTACGACAGCATCTGAGTGCCGCTTTAGATCCGTTGAACGGCATCGTTGGGCGCTTAGCTGCAACCCTACATTCCGGAGCAGGTGGCGCGGCTGCCTCATGGATCATCAATGCTTGGTAAGCGTTGATGGCCCGTTACAGGCATGTCATGCGTTAGCATGAGCTACTGGGCGCTCGTGAGCGCTAAACCGTCTCCAGAAAAGCTTTCACCGAGGGCCCAATATCGGCCCGCTCCAGCGCAACTGCGATGGTCGCCTGGACAAACCCGGCTTTGTCGCCGCAGTCGTAGCGCGTGCCCGCGAAGGTCACCCCACGGAACGCCTGCTCGCCTATCATCTCCGCCATCGCGTCGGTAAGCTGGATCTCGCCTCCTGCACCGACCCTCTGCCCTTCGAGTATACGCATTACGTCAGGCTGAAGGATGTAGCGGCCGATGACAGACAGGTTTGACGGCGCCGTACCCAAGCGCGGCTTCTCAACTAGGCCTTTCACTTCAGTAAGCGCGCCGTCGCGCTCACCAGGCGTGATAATGCCGTAGCGATGAGTCTGATCGTCAGGAACCTCCTCGGCGCAGATCAGATTCCCGCCCTTGCGATTGTAGACTTCGACCATCTGCTTAAGACAACCCGGCTTTCCGACCATGAAATCGTCTGCAAGCAGAACTGCGAACGGTTCGTCACCAACGATGTCGCGTGCACACCAGACGGCGTGGCCGAGGCCCAATGGCTCCTGCTGACGGACATACGCGACGGCGCCGGGCTTGAGCCGGGTACCATCAAGTATGTCGAGCGGTTTGCCCCGCGAGGTCATCGTGGTCTCAAGCTCGAAGGCGATGTCGAAATGGTCCTCGATCGCGGACTTCCCGCGCCCTGTAACGAAGATCATTTGCTCGATTCCTGCCTCCAGCGCCTCCTCAACTGCGTACTGGATCAGCGGGCGGTCAACGACGGGGAGCATCTCCTTTGGAAGCGCCTTGGTGGCCGGCAAAAATCGCGTGCCTAGGCCCCCTACCGGAAACACAGCTTTGCGCAGCGGCTTGATCATGGATGCTCCTTCTCACTCTCGCGCCATTTGCCGGTTCGGCGCCGCGCAATCAAGTGGATGATGATCTTGCTTGCACCCTGAATAAATGCGCCGGTTGACGCTCCTTCGGATGCGAGCGATGACGCGGAGTGTGACGCACGTTGTCGGATGCTGTCATCTGTCCAGCCTGGATGAGCAGAGCCATGATGAGCCATTTTGGAAAGGGTTCGTTGCAGCTTTCCTCGCTTGGGCCCCGCTCTGCTATTCACTGCTCTTTGGGCCCGCCTTGCCGCCTGTTGAGCTATACGCTCCTTCTGTCCGCTTGCGTCCCTGACGCCTCTGGCTGCTGCCGGGCTTTGGGTCGAGGCAGCAGCCAGAGCTCTGTGATCCTCTTGTCGCGTCAGCAGCGCCCAGACCATGCGCGCCATCTTGTCGGTGAGCGCGACCGGGACGAGCATGGGGGGCTTGACTTGAAATCTTCGCTCCAGCCACGATCCAACAGGCGCGCCGTGGCGATACGCCTGCCGTTTCAACGAGCTGCCGCCGATGAAGAGCCGCCTCGCAACGGTGCGCGGTCCCATCTTAGAGTTGCTGCCTAGGCGCTCCTTGCGACCGGTTGAGCTCTCCCGCGGGGCAAGCCCCGCCGAGCGGCAACGTCTCGGCTCTGGCGAACGTCTCCCACAGGCGGAGCCAGTGCGATGATTGAAGTGGCGGCGATCGAGCCGATCGGGTGGGTGAGCGCGCCGAGGCTTGGCCGCCGTCGCAGGCGAGATTAAATCCTTAGCGGGAGACGCGGCGCGGGCAAGCGAGCGCATAGCAGGCCTGCTCACCGGCATCCGCGACAGCGTCGAGCGCGTCTGCGAGGACATCGAGCGGACTGGCGAGGCGGTTCGCGACATTTCCGAGGCGGCGGCCGGCATCCCAGGCGGTTGATGACGGGCGCGGCTTTTCAAGCATTATCGAAGCGAGCGCGATCCGCGCCGAGGAGAGTGCTGACCGCATCGAGCAGCAAGCCGGACGAGTGGCCTTCTCCATTGTCGCGGCTATTTCGCTGTCAACGCAGGTCCGTCAGAGTGCGACCGAACTGTTCGTTGGCGTGCGTGATTTTCGCCAATCGACGGAGCAGTTCGTCGGGCACCTTGGCGGTTAAAGGATTATGTCCTTTGTGGCGAGTGCAGCGACGCCGCGCCGGGCCATGTCACGGTTGTGGGCGATTGGGGAGGTCAGAGCCGGAGTGTTGGGACACAATCAGGCATTCGCACATACCTGCGGGCGTGTGTGTCAGAAATCTCGTCCAGAACGCGAGCTTTCGGATTGGCAACTTGCCTCGGCTACGGTCGCCGTTGTGCCGACGACGGACTTCTAAACGCCTACCTTCCATTGTCGCGATAGTTACTGACTTCAGGACGTCCCGTATATATCGCTCTTTCTCAACGCCGGCAATCACTGACGATTTGGCTCCTTGAAGTGCTTCGTCCATGGTAGCCTTGTCGCGCAATACGTAGCATACAGGAAGAGGGCAGGATTTCTCCTGCCCTTGGTTGTTCTCACCTTCGTCCGTCTATGCTCCATTACGTTGCCGGACGTTCACTTTCTGATGGTGTTGTTTGATCCTGGCCGCAAACTGATCCGGCGCTTTTGGGCACTAACACCACCATAAGCAGCATGAGCTTTTCAGGATCGGAACCAACGACCCCGGAGTTGCAACGCACTTGCCCAAACACGATAAAACGATAACGTTACAATAACGGTTAACTACGCTGGCCACGGTTGGTTCCGGCTACTTTGTCGGCTTTAGAGAAGGCGCGGGTGTATGCCACGCACTCAATCAACGTAGGCTTGGCAACCGGTCAGGTCCTTAGGACAGATGTCGGCCTCAAGCTGCGCCGTGTAGCGAAAGTGCTGACTTCCGAGCGTCTCGTATGTCGCTGATTTTGCGACAGTGACATGCCTGAATTTGGATGCATAAGGTCGCTCAATTGATATCCGGGATGTCTAGCTTTCGTCTGCTGAACTTCGAGTTGGAGCGGAGCGGCACCCTAAATTCTACGGCGCAACTCGACCAGCATGTCGATGTCGCATTGCGACACGCCGAAAAAGGGCGAAGTATATGCGCGCTATATGCGATTCACCTGAATCGATCTCGAATTGCTACGAGCCATGGGCCTAATCGCTGACCCACGAAGGCTTCTCCAATCATGGATTGAAGCCACTCCGCAGGATTGAAAATGAAGCTTTTCCGGTCGACCACGGCGCTCGCGCTTCTCGCGCTGCCGGGTCTCGCACAGGCGCAGTCGACGTCCGAGGACAACCCCCCGCCCGAGAGCGTGCAGCCAGCTGTGACCGTCAGCGGTGCGGCCTCGATCGCGTCGGACTATCGCTTCCGCGGCGTCTCCCAGTCCGACCAGGAGATGGCGGTGCAGGGCGGGATCACCGTTGCGCACGACAGCGGCTTCTATGTCGGGGCGTGGGGCTCGAACCTCGCGGGTTGGGGCACGTTCGGCGGCGCCAACATGGAGCTCGACCTGATCGGCGGCTACAAGGCGCAGCTTGCCGACAATGCGACGCTGGACGTCGGGCTCACCTGGTACATGTACCCCGGCGGCTCGGACAAGACCGACTTCGCCGAGCCCTATGTCAAGCTGACCGGCACCGCCGGGCCGACGGCGCTGACCGCAGGCGTGGCGTACGCGCCCAAGCAGGAGGCGCTCGGCCGCTGGTACAACACCGGCACCGATGCCGCAGCTGGCGTCTACAATAACCCCGGCGCCATGGACGACAACCTCTATCTGTGGGGTGATGCCGCAGCCGGGATCGCGGGCACGCCGTTCACCGCCAAGGCGCATATCGGCCACAGCTCCGCCCAGGACGGGCTCGGCCCCAACGCCACCGCCCTCGCGCCGACCGGCGAGTATTGGGACTGGTCGCTGGGTGCGGACGCGACCTGGCGCAACCTGACCTTCAACGTCTCGTACGTCGACACCGACATTTCGAGCCGTGAGGCCACCTATCTGCGGCCGAGCTTCAGCAAGGGCCAGGACGGCAGCGGCAACATTGCCGGCGGCACCGTGGTCGCCTCGCTCACCGCGGCCTTCTGAGGGAAGCAAGCTGATGGAAGACCTGCTCTGGATCCTCGTTCTGGTCGGGCTGGTGGCGGCGACGCTCGCCTATGTCCGGCTGTGCGACAATGCTTGAACTTTGGCCATGAGGTGAATGCGATGATCCTCGACCTCTGGCTCGCCGCGATCACCGCGCTCGGGCTCCTTGTCTATCTGGTGGCGGTGCTGATCCGCCCCGAACGCTTCTGAAGGAGGCGGATCCATGACATCCCAGGGCTGGTTCCTGATCCTCGGCTTTGTTGCCATCCTGCTCGCACTGACCAAGCCTGTCGGCGCGTGGCTGTTCGCACTGTACCAGGGGCGGCGCACGCCGCTCCACCTCGTGCTCGGGCCAGTCGAGCGCGGCTTCTACGCGCTCGCTGGCATCGATCCCAATCAGGAACAGGGGTGGCGCCGCTATGCGCTGCACATGCTGCTGTTCAACACGGCGCTCCTGGCCTTCACCTATGCAGTGCTGCGCCTGCAGGGCGTGCTGCCGGGCAATCCGCAGGGGCTGGCGGGGCTGTCGCCCCATTTGGCGTTCAATACCGCGATCAGCTTCACCACCAACACCAACTGGCAGAGTTATGGCGGGGAATCGACCATGTCGAACCTCAGCCAGATGCTGGGCCTCACCATCCACAACTTCCTGTCGGCCGCGACCGGCATCGCCCTCGCGTTCGCGCTGTTCCGCGGCTTTGCGCGTCGTGAGGTCAAGGCGATCGGCAACTTCTGGGCCGACGTCACGCGCATCACGCTCTACCTGCTGCTGCCGGCCTGCATCGTCTGCACGCTGTTCCTGATCGGAAGCGGCGTGCCGCAGACGCTGGCAGGCGTGGTCAACGTCACCACGCTGGAGGGCGCTTCGCAGTCGATCCTGCTCGGGCCGGTCGCTTCGCAGGAAGCGATCAAGATGCTCGGCACCAACGGTGGCGGCTTCTTCAACGCCAACTCCGCGCATCCGTTCGAGAACCCGACCGCGCTCACCAACCTGGTGCAGATGCTGTCGATCTTCGTGATCGGCTTCGGCCTCACCTGGACGTTCGGCAAGGCGGTGGGCAACACCCGCCAGGGCTGGGCGATCCTGTCGGCAATGGTGATCCTGTTCCTTGCCGGTGTCACCGTCACCTATGCCCAAGAAGCCGCAGGCAACCCGGTGCTGCACCAGCTGGGTGTCGCGAGCGGCAACATGGAGGGCAAGGAAGTCCGCTTCGGCATTGCCGCCAGCGCGCTCTTCTCGGTCGTCACCACCGCGGCTTCGTGCGGCGCCGTCAATTCGATGCACGACAGCTTCACGGCGCTCGGCGGCATGATCCCGCTGTTCAACATGCAGTTGAGTGAGGTCGTGATCGGCGGCGTCGGTGCCGGCATCTACGGCTTCCTGCTGTTCGCAATCCTAGCGGTGTTCGTCGCCGGACTGATGGTCGGTCGCACGCCCGAATACGTCGGCAAGAAGATCGAAAGTCGCGAGGTGAAGCTTGCCGTGCTCGCCATCGCCGTGCTGCCGCTGATGATCCTGAGCCTCACCGCGTTGTCGAGCTTGATGGAGCAGGGGCTGGCCGGACCACTTAACAAGGGCCCGCATGGCTTTTCGGAGATCCTCTACGCCTTCACGTCGGCGGTCGCGAACAACGGTTCGGCCTTTGCGGGCCTGACCGCCAACACCCCCTGGTACAATGGGCTACTGGGCGTCGCGATGTGGGCCGGCCGCTTCTTCCTCATCGTGCCGATGCTGGCGATCGCCGGTGGCCTTGCTGCCAAGAAGCGCACGCCAGAGAGCGCCGGCTCCTTTCCAACCACGGGCGGCCTGTGGGTCGGCCTGCTCGTCGGCATCGTGCTGATCGTCGGCGGCCTCACCTTTCTGCCAGGCCTCGCGCTTGGTCCCATCGCCGATCATCTCGCGATGATCCGCGGCCAAACCTTCTGACGGGGGCCGAAATGGCAAACACCCAAGGCAAGAGCCTGTTCACGGCCGACCTCGTCGTGCCCGCGTTCAAGGCATCGTTCGTCAAGCTCAACCCTGCGGAGCTGATCCGCAATCCTGTTATGTTTGTCACCGCGGTCGTCGCGGCGCTAATGACCGTCCTGCTCGTGATCGGCCAGGACGATCTTTCCACGGGCTTTAAACTGCAGCTGGCGGTGTGGCTCTGGCTGACCGTCCTGTTCGGCACCTTCGCCGAGGCGCTGGCGGAAGGGCGCGGCAAGGCGCAGGCCGCGTCGCTTCGCGCCGCCAAGGCGGATCTCACCGCCAAGCGGCTGAAGGGCGACGGCCGTCAATATGACAATGTTCCCGCCAGCGCACTCAGGGTCGGCGACATCGTGCTGGTCGAGAGCAACGACCTTATCCCGTCGGACGGCGAAGTGGTCTCGGGCGTGGCGTCGGTCAACGAAGCGGCGATCACCGGCGAAAGCGCGCCGGTGATCCGCGAGGCCGGCGGCGACCGCTCGGCGGTGACCGCGGGCACGCGCGTCATCTCCGACGAGATTCGCGTCAAGGTGACGGTGGAGCCCGGCAAGGGTTTCCTCGACCGCATGATCGCACTGGTCGAAGGTGCCGAGCGCCAGAAGACGCCCAACGAGATCGCGCTGACGCTGCTGCTTGTCGGCCTCACGATCATCTTCCTGATCGCGGTGGGCACCATTCCGGGCTTCGCCAGCTATGCCGGCGGCTCGATCCCCGTAGCGATCCTGGCGGCGCTGCTCATCACGCTGATCCCGACGACCATTGCCGCGCTGCTCTCGGCGATCGGCATTGCGGGCATGGACCGGCTGGTGCGCTTCAACGTGCTCGCCAAGTCTGGCCGCGCGGTCGAAGCCGCGGGCGACATCGACGTGCTGCTGCTCGACAAGACCGGCACCATCACCGTCGGCGACCGCGCCGCGAGCGAGTTCCGCGCGGTCAACGGCGTCAACATCCGGGAGCTGGCGGAAGCAGCTCTGGTCGCCAGCCTTGCCGACGAGACACCCGAAGGCCGCTCGGTGGTGGTGCTGGCGCGCGAGAAGTTCGGCGTCACCCGGAGCGAACTCCCGGCTGGTGCCGAGATCATCCCCTTCACCGCCCAGACCCGCGTCTCGGGCGTGAAGGTCGGGGGCACGCTGATCCAGAAGGGCGCCGTGGACTCGATCCTGCGCGCCAATCCGGGCGTGGGCGAAATGGCGGCGGCGACCGAACTGCGCCGCATCACTGACGAGATCGCCCGCGCCGGCGGCACGCCGCTGGCCGTGGCGCAGGATGGCCGCCTGCTCGGCGCCATCTTCCTCAAGGACGTGGTCAAGGCCGGCATCCGCGAACGCTTCGGCGAGCTGCGCGCCATGGGCATTCGCACGGTGATGATCACCGGCGACAATCCGCTGACTGCCGCTGCCATCGCGGCCGAGGCGGGCGTCGACGACTTCCTCGCCCAGGCGACCCCGGAGGACAAGCTGGACCTGATCCGCAAGGAGAAGACTGGCGGCAAGCTGGTCGCGATGTGCGGCGACGGCACCAACGACGCACCGGCGCTGGCCCAGGCCGACGTGGGCGTGGCGATGAACACCGGCACCCAGGCGGCGCGCGAAGCCGGCAACATGGTCGACCTCGACAGCGATCCGACCAAGCTGATCGAGGTGGTGGGTCTCGGCAAGCAGCTGCTGATGACCCGCGGTGCGCTCACCACCTTCTCGGTGGCGAACGACGTGGCTAAATATTTCGCCATCATCCCGGCGATGTTCGTGACGCTCTACCCCAGCCTTGGCGTGCTCAACGTGATGGGCCTCGGCTCGCCTGAATCGGCGATCCTGTCGGCAATCATGTTCAATGCGATCATCATCCCGATGCTGGTGCCGCTCGCGCTTCGCGGCGTGGCCTACAAGCCGATGGGTGCGGGGCCGCTGCTCGCCCGCAACCTCGCCATCTATGGCCTGGGCGGCCTCATCGCCCCGTTCGTTTGCATCAAGATCATTGATCTTGTCGTCGGCGGGCTCGGTCTCGCGTAAAGGAACTCGGATATGGGCAATGACTTCACCTCGGCACTGCGCCCCGCGATCGTCATGACGATCCTGTTCGCCGTGCTTCTTGGTCTCGCCTATCCGCTGGCGATGACTGGCGTCGGGCAGGCGCTGTTCCCCGCACAAGCCAACGGCAGCCTGGTGCGCGACGCCTCGGGCACGGTGATAGGTTCGACCGTCGTCGGTCAGGCCTTCACCTCGGACCGCTATTTCCAGACCCGTCCTTCGGCGGCCGGCCACGGCTATGACGGGCTCGCTTCCTCGGGCTCGAACCTCGGGCCGACCGCCCAGGCGCTGGTCGATCGCGTCAAGTCGGACATCGAGAAGCGCCGCGCCGAAGGGGTGACGGACCTGGTTCCGGCTGACCTGGCCACCGCCAGCGGATCGGGCCTCGACCCGGACCTTTCGCTGGCGGCAGCGCTAGCTCAGGCGGCGCGGGTCGCACGTGTCCGCGGGTTGCCTGAGGCCCGCGTGCGGGCGCTGGTCACCCACCATCTTGAGGGCTCGATCTTCGGCGAGCCGCACGTCAACGTCCTCGCGCTCAACCGCGCGCTGGACGCATCTGGGCGCTGATGCCGGCTTCCGGCGACGCGCGACCCGATCCCGACGCCCTTCTGCGCCACGCCGCGCAGGAGGGCAGGGGCCGGCTGAAGATCTTCCTCGGCGCGGCCCCCGGCGTCGGCAAGACCTATGAAATGCTGTCGGAGGGCATGTCGCGCAAGCGCGACGGCAGTGACGTGGTCGTCGGCGTGGTGGAAACCCACGGGCGCGCAGAGACCGAGGCGCTGATCAGGGGGCATGATATCGTCGCGCGGCGGGTCGTTCCCTATGAGGGCCGCAACCTGCACGAGATGGACTTGGACGCCGTCCTTCAGCGCAATCCTCGCCTCGTGCTGGTCGACGAACTCGCCCACACCAATGCGCCGGGCAGCCGCCATCCAAAACGCTATCAGGATGTCGAGGAGCTGCTCGACGCCGGCATTGACGTCTATTCGACGATCAACATCCAGCACGTCGAGAGCCTCAACGACATCGTCGCGAGCTTCACCCGCATCCGCGTGCGCGAGACGGTGCCCGACCGCATCCTGGAATCAGCCGAGATCGAGGTGGTGGACATACCGCCCGACGAGCTCATCGAGCGGCTGAAGGCGGGCAAAGTTTATCTGCCGCAAGAGGCAACACGCGCGCTCAGCCATTTCTTTTCCAAGTCCAATCTGTCGGCGCTTCGGGAACTAGCGCTGCGCCGGGCCGCCCAAGCGGTTGACGTGCAGATGCTCGAGCATGTGCGGGCGACCGGTCTGGGTGGCACCTGGGCCGGCAGCGATCGCATCGTCGTCGCGGTGTCCGAACTGCCCGGCGCCGATGGTCTGGTCCGCGCGGCCAAGCGGGTTGCAGACGCGCTGCGCGGTCCCTGGACGGCGCTGTTCATCGAGACGCCGCGTACCGCCGGCTTCAGCGACGTCCAGCACCAGCGCATCGCCGCCACCATGACGCTGGCGACTCAACTCGGCGGCACGATCGCAACCGTGCCTGCGACCTCTGTGGTCGACGGGATCCAATCCTTCGTCACCGATGCCCGTGCGACCCAGCTGGTGGTCGGCAAGTCCAAGCGGTCGCGCTGGTTCGAGCTTCGCCACGGCTCGGTAGTCGACCGGCTGGTGCGCGGAACTCCGGGAGTGACGGTGCACGTTGTCCCCGTCGAGGGGGAGGCGGCAAAGGGCGAGTGGGTCAGGCAGCGCAGCCGCGGCTGGGGCGCACCGAGCGGCTATGCCCTGACGCTGGCCGGCATCGGAGGGGTGACCGCGCTTGCCAGCGCATTGTTCCACGTTCTCAACCTCGGCAATGTCGCGCTGCTCTACCTGCTGCCGGTGATGGTCGCGGCGAGCTTGTATGGCCTGCGAACCGGGCTGTTCGCCGGCCTCGCCTCAAGCCTCGCGTACAACTTCTTCTTCCTGCCGCCGGTCGGCACCCTGAGTGTCGCCAATCCGGAAAATCTGATCTCCGTCATTATGCTGCTCGGGGTGGCGTTCGCGACCAGCCAGCTGACCTCGCGGGTGCGCGCGCAGGCGGACCTCGCCGCCGCGAGCGCGCGAACCAACGCCACGCTCGCGGGTTTTCTGCGCCAGGTGACCAGCGTCAACGAGACGGACCAAGCGGCGCAGATGATCTGCGACGACGTGAAGCGCCTGTTCGGCGTGCAGGTCGTGCTGCTGGCGCCTTGCGTCGGCACTGGCCTGGAGATCGAGGCGGCGAGCGATCCTGGATACCGGCTCGACACCATGGACCAGGCGGCGGCGACCTGGGCATTCGACACCGGCACGGCCACCGGCAAGGGATCGGGAACGCTGGCCGCGTCCGAATGGCTGTTCCAGCCGCTCAAGGCGGGTGACCGGGTGCTTGCGGTGCTGGGCGTCGCCCGCGACGCCGGAGGGGACCCGATCCGGGCGGACCAGCTACCCCTGCTCGCTGGCCTGACCGACCAGGCGGCGCTGGTGCTGGAACGGCTGCGACTGCAGGCGGAGATGCGCGACGTCGACGTGGTGCGGACTCGCGACCGGCTCCGCGCCGCCTTGCTCTCGTCGGTCAGCCATGACCTGCGCACGCCGCTCACCGCCGTGATCGCAGCGGCCAACGAGCTGGACCATGGCGCCACCCCAGCGCTGATCGGGACGATCAAGGGGGAGGCGGCTCGTCTCAACCGCTTTGTCGCGAATCTGCTCGACATGGCGCGGGTGGAGGCGGGGGCGCTGAGGCTGAACATCGAGGCGGTCGACCTCAGCGACGCGGTGACAAGCGCCTCGCATGACGCGCGGCGCGCGCTGGAGGGGCATGAGCTGCGGCTGGACGTGCCGCCCGACCTGCCGCTGGTTCGAGCCGATCCGCAGCTGCTCCACCATTGCCTGCTCAACCTGCTCGACAATGCCGGCCGCTATGGCGATCCCGGCACGGAAATCGTGATCGAGGGCCGGCACCGCTATGGCGAGATCCGGCTGGCGGTGCTCGACAATGGCCCCGGGCTCCCGCCGGGACATGAGGCAGAAGTGTTCGAGACCTTCCGCCGCCTGGAAGGCTCCGACCGCGCGATCGGCGGCACCGGCCTTGGCCTCGCCATCGTAAAGGCGTTTGCCGAGGCGATGGGAATGGCGGTCGAGGCAGGCAATCGCGCTGAGGGCCAGGGTGCCACCTTCGCGCTCGTCTTTCCTTCCCCTCTCATCGTGCGCGACGTCGCACCGGAAAGTGTCACCTGATGCCTGCCAAGATCCTCGTCGTCGATGATGAGGTCGCGATCCGCCGCCTGCTTCGCAACACCCTGGAGCGCGCCGGCTATGACATTGTGGAGGCGGGAAACGCACGCGACGCGCTTGCCGTAGCGGCGGCGCAGCTTCCGAGCGCGATCCTGCTCGATCTCGGCCTGCCAGATCGCGACGGGCTGGCGATGATCCCGCTTCTGCGCCGAAACGCCGACACCATTGTGCTGGTCGTGTCCGCGCGTGATGCGACCGACGAGAAGGTGGCGGCGCTGGACCTCGGCGCCGACGATTTTGTGACTAAGCCATTCGATACCGACGAGTTGCTGGCACGGCTGCGCGTCGCGCTGCGCCATCGCGGCCTTTCGGGGACGACTTCCAAGGTCGTCTGCAAGGGCGATCTGACGATCGATATCGACAAGCGCCTAGTGTGTCGTGGTGGCGAGGAACTCCATCTCACCCGCAAGGAGCATGATGTGCTGGCCGTGCTCGCCCGCCATATCGGCCGGGTGGTCACACACGAGCGTATCATCGCCGCCGCCTGGGGCGGCGACGAAGATCCCCGCATCGAGTACCTTCGCATCGTGGTCCGCAACCTGCGGCAGAAGCTGGAGGCGCCTGGGCCCATTGGCAGCGTGATCGCCAATGAACTCGGCATTGGGTATCGCCTGAGGGCAGATACCTGAGGCGACCGTCGCCGCCGGCCATCGCTTCCCCCTCGCGGAAGTCCTGACTATCGAACGTCGCGCATATCGCTGCTTCTGCGACACACGCAGGCTCGAGGCGACTGCGAACGGCAGCCTTGCGTCCGCCGACAAGATGCCGCTGCCCGTGCTCGTATGAGCGAGTTCATATCTTGTCAGTTGTGCCGCGCTTTGTGTCACTTCTGCCAAGCGCAGGCTCAGAGCGAATCCCCTAGAGCACTTCCAGCAACGGCGTTCCTGCCGAGCGAACAGAGGAGATAGCTCATGGCGACGATCACCACCCAGGACGGCACCAGCATTTTCTACAAAGATTGGGGCAGCAAGGAAGCGCAGCCGATCGTGTTTCACCATGGCTGGCCCTTGTCCGCTGATGATTGGGACAACCAGATGCTGTTCTTCGCGAGTGAGGGCTACCGCGTCATCGCGCATGATCGCCGCGGGCATGGACGCTCCAGCCAGACGGATATTGGTAACGAGATGGATACCTATGCCTCCGATGTTATCGAATTGGCTGAAGCTCTCGACCTTCGTAATGCAGTTCATATCGGCCACTCGACCGGTGGCGGCGAAGTCGCTCGCTATGTTGCCCGATCTGCGCCAGACCGTGTTGCCAAGGCAGTGCTCCTGGGTGCCGTTCCTCCGATGATGATGCGCGGCGAGAACAGTCCTCAGGGCCTGCCACCAGAGCTTTTCGATGGGTTCCGCGCGTCGCTCATCGCCAATCGTGCCGAGTTTTACCGCGAGATCGCATCCGGCCCCTTCTACGGGTACAATCGGGAAGGGGCACAGGTAAGCCAGGGTCTAATCGACAATTGGTCGCGCCAGGGCCTGATGGGCGGCGCCAAGGCACAGTATGACTGCATCACCGCTTTCTCGGCGACGGACTTCACTGAGGACCTCAAGGCAATCGATGTGCCGGTCCTGGTGATGCACGGCACTGACGATCAGTTGGTTCCCTTCGAGAACCACGCACCACGCGCCGTGGAGTTGCTCAAGAACGGATCGCTCAAGGCGTACGACGGCCTGTCGCATGGAATGGCGGCGACACACCCCACCATCATCAACGCTGATCTGCTCGCCTTCGTTCGAAGCTAATTGCAACCGAGGGCGGGCTCCGGCCCGCTCTTTCTGCACTGCGCGGCAGGCGCCTTCCGCCTACGCCGCCACGCCGAACCGGCGGCGATACTCAGCGGGCGCCAATCCCGTGACGCGTTGGAAGAGCTTACGGAACGCCGAAGGGTCACCATAGCCAACTTGCCAAGCGATCTGCTCGATCGGCCGTCGCGTCAGTTCGAGTGCCTCGCGAGCCTTCGCTATCCGTATCTGCTGCGCATATTCCGTAGGTCTGAGTCCTGTCGCCTTTTTGAAGCGGCGTAGGAAAGTTCGCTCCTCCATACCCGCGCGGCCGGCAAGCATAGGCACGCCGTGATCCTTGGCTCCTGTCGCCTGCAGCCAGTGCTGAATCGCAAGGATGGTAGTGTCCCCATGATCTAGCTTGGGTACAAACTGCCCATAGGGCTGCTGCGCACGACCAGGTGGATCAACCAGGAAGAAGCGCGCAGTTGCGAGCATCACGCTTGGGCCGAGCAGTCGTCCGACAAGCGTGAGGCCGAGGTCGGTCCA